>JAXMBZ010000005.1:0-270960 GCA_046349615.1 Planctomycetota bacterium | reverse complement strand
TTGAACGTCTCGGGTGGGCAGAACGCCGCGGCGGCGTTCCGGTAGTAGGTCTGGTAGTAGCGGCGCGCGCCGCTGCCCGGCGTCACGAGGCCGCGCGTCGAGACGGACGGATCGCCGGGCTCCGGAAACTGGCTCGCTCCGCCGGCATTCGGCTTCGTCCGCAAGCGGATCAGGTTCCCGCCCGAGCACCGCACGCCGTCGCCGAACACCACGTCCTCGAGCGCGTCCCCCTGGAGGTAGATGCACGCCGACGTCGCCGGCATCCCCGAGGCGGCGAGCGTGAGCGCGTCCGGATTCGTGGCGCCCGTCGCGAGGAGGTTCGCACCGGCCGGATTGCCCGAGTTCGCACAGCCGTTCCCCGCTGCCCCCACGTTTCCGCAGGGACACGCGGTGGTGTGCGTGGGATCGACTCCGTCGCCCTGGCAGAACACCTCGCCGGGGAAACCGCGCACCTGATCGACCCGGCGGATCACCGTTCGCAGCGTGATCTCGGTGGCGGCCTGCGCCACGGGCCACGAGATCGTGTCGCCGACGTGGACGTGCCCGGCCGCGACGCACCAGGCGGGGTCGAGAGGATTCGAGTGGAGCGACTGATACCACGTGCCGTGGTACGCGATGAACCCCGACACGAACGAGCCGGAGTGCACCGCGGTGCAGATGAACCCGTTGAGGCCGAGCCCCGCGCCGTTCACGCCGTCGACGATCGCCTGCATCGGCAGCGTGGAGGTGCGCAACGTCCCCGCGGGGACGCTCGCGTCCGGCGGCGCGGGCGTCGGCTGCACGGGCGAAACGTAGTCGTTCGACCACGTCTGGAAGTTGTAGGTGTTCTGCTCGACCTCCCACGAGAAGTCGGCGTTCGTGCGGCTGAATGTGAGGATCGCGATCGGCTGCAGCGCGTTCGCGATCGTCCAGAAGTCCGCGGACGTGTCTTGGTAGTCGACCTCGAGGTCGCCCGCGCCCGTGCCGCAACTCGTGCACGTGGGTGGGCTGAACTCCGGGAAGTACGAGTACACGTCGTACCCGCGGCCCTCCCAATTCGAGCCGATCCAGCCGAGCGGGTTCTGCGCCGGATTCGCGCTGAACCGGCGCACGCCTTCGTTCGAGGGCGGCCAGTACCCGGTGAGCAGGATCGCCGGTCGACCGCTGCCGGGAAGGACCGCTGGCGCGCTCGTCGGGGTCATGGGGACGGGCGCGAGGACGTGCGGCCCCGGACTCGGCGGCGGCGCATCGAACTCGGTCTGCGGTCGGGCGAGCGCGGCCGGGGCGGCGACGGTCAAGACGAGCCACGTCCACGTCGTGGGGATCTGCTGCACGGCGGAGCTCCTTTCGCGGCCGGTCGCGCGCGCGGCCGTTCCGTCGAGGGTCCGAGCGTATCTCGTCGAAGTCGATCGGGGGCCGGGATTCCCGTCCGCTCCGCGCTCACCGAGCGGACGATCCGCGCGACGCGGGCCCGCGGTCCGAGCCGCGTCGCCCGCCCGTCCCCAGTGCACGAAGCGCGAGGGACAGGCGCGCACGGACGGCACCCACGGTGCACGTCTCCGTGAAGCGTTCGAGTTCGTCGAGCTCGTGGGCCGGAGGCGCGCGGCCCGCGCGACGCTCCGCTCGGAGCACACGGAGATGCACGGAGGCCGTGTCGGCGTCCAGCCCGCCGGCGCGGAGACCGTCGAGCCCAAGCCGCGCTTCGGCGATCCGTCCGGTCTCGACCTCGAGCGCGACGCCGACGAGTTCGAGCGCGCGCGCCAGGCCTCCCCGGGCGCTCCGCTCGGGTGCGTGCGTCGCTCGGAACGGCGCGAGCAGTCGGAGCGCGACCTCGTGTTCGTGCCGCTCCTCGTGGAGGCGCGCGAGGCCGAGTGCGCGCAGCGCGGGCTCGTCCTCGAGCGGGCCTCCGTCCGCGCGCTCTCCGTGCGGCCGCCCCGCGTGCGCCGCGAGCGTCACGAGGCTCAACACGTCGTCGTGGTTGTGCGCGAAGACGCCTTCGAGTCGATGCGGGCGCTGCGCGAGGAAGTCGAACCACGCCGCGGGCGCGAAGGAACCCGGCAGGTCGTTCGGGCGCCGCACGCCGCACAGCGCGCGCTCCATCGTCTTCAAGCGTCCGTCGGGGAGCGCCTTCCCGTAGAGACGCCGCAGCGGATGGTAGAGATCGAGGTGCGGCTTCTTCGCGAACGGCGGCGTCACCCCGTGCAGGCGCATCTTGTCCTCGAGCCGGTGGCGGTCGAACGACTTGCCGAAGAACGTCACGAGCAGCGGTGCGCGAGCGATGCGCTCCGCGGTCTCGGCGAGCAGCGCGCGCTCCGCCGCCGGATCCTCGAGGAAGCCCTGCCACACCTCGAAGCCGCGCTCGGTGAACGCGCCGAGCCCGACGAGGAACACGTAGGTGCCCGCGCCGCCCGAAAGGCCCGTCGTCTCCGTGTCGAGGAAGAGCGCGTCGCGCAGGTCGAGTGACCCGAGCGCGTCGTCCTTCGCGAGCAGCGCGAGCGTGTTCGCGTCCGCCGCGAGCGCCGCATCGAGCCGCCACGCGCCGTGCGCGTGCTCGCGCGCGAGCGCCGTCGTGCGCGCGAGGACGCCCGAGCGCGCGCAACGCTCGAGCGCGTTGGGAACGCCGGAGGTGGTCGGGACGTCGAGGGCGGAGCTCGCGGGCGAGGCGGCGCCGTTCGGCATCGCGTTCGGCGTCGCGTTCGCGTGCCGAGAGCGTTCGTCACGCGTCGCGTCCGCACCGCGCAGCGCGCGCACCTCCGCGCGCCGCTCGAGGTGCTTCCCGAGGCGTTCGCCGCGGCGCGCGAGGCTCGCGGCGAGCGTGTCGAGGCGCGGGACGAGCGGCGCGGCGTCCGGAGTCTCCGCGGCGCCGTCGCTCGGCGCGTCGTGGGGCTTCGACGGAGCCTCGCTCGCCGGCGCGCGCGCTCCGTCCTCGCGGCGCAGGCGGCGCAGCTTGTCGCGCAGCGACTCGCTCATGACGTCCTCGCGCGCGTCACCTGGCGCGCGCGAGCTCCTCCTCGACGTCGTCGATCGAGGCCCCCTCGAGCTCGGGCCCGTCGAGCAAGTGCCTGAGGATCCGGCGCGCGCTCTCCTTCCCGAGGTGCGACGCCTGCGACGGCGGTCCGACGCACGCGGGACAACCGTGCGTGCACTCGCAGCGCTCGACGACGTCGAGCGCGTGCGCGAACCAGCGCCGGTGCGCCTGGAAGAGGAGCTCCGAGAGCCCGACCCCGCCCTGCACCGTGTCGTAGAAGTAGAGCGTCGGCCGCTTGAAGTGCGGCGAGCGCACCTGCGACGAGAGGCCGAGGTCGCGCGGCTGGCAGCGCACGACGAGCGGCGCGACGCGTTGGAGCAGGCTCCCGAGCGCGCGCCACGCGGAGCCGCGATCGCCGCCGTTCAAGCCCAACTCGCTCGCCGTCGCGTCGGTCAGCGTCAGCACGAACGCTTCGCTGTCGAGCTCCTCCGGCGGCAGGTGGATGTCCTCCGCGCCGACCGATTCGCGCGTGTAGAAGCGCACCTTCTTGTACATCGTCGCGAGCGACGTCACGTGCACCTCGCCGCGCCAGATCGCGGCGTCCTCGCCGCCGCAGGCGTCGACCGAAAAGCGTTCCGTCCGGTCGGGCTGCGGCACGGGGACTCGCACCGGCGCCGCGCTGCGCTCCCGTCGCGCGCGCGCTTCGAGCCGGATCACGCGCACGGTGACGTCGAGCTCGGCCTCGGTGAAGTAGTCCGTGTCGACGCGGCGCACGTACGCGCGGCGGTTCTTGTGGTCGAACTGCTCGACCTTCCACGTCTCGCCCTCGACTTGATAGATGGCGCCTTGGTGCACCGTCGTGATCGACGCCGCGCGGTCGATCTCGCCGATCGCCTTCTTCGTCTCCGCGTCGAGCACGAGCACGTTGTCGGGGTCGTCGCCGCCGAGCGTCACGTCCTGCGCGGGGTACGCGTCGGCCATCCAGTACCAGGTGCTCCCCTTCTTGTGCAGGAGCTTCGACTCCTCCGCGAGGTAGTCGAGGATCGTCGCCGTCGCGGGCACGCGACCGAACGCGGGATCGTCGACGCCGTCCTCGTCCGCACTCGCGCGGAACGGGAGCTCGAACGCCGCGCACTTCACCTGCTCGGACAGGATCACGAGGTTGTCGGGGTCGAGCCCGAGCTTCTCCTGCGGCGCGCCGAAGAGCCACTCGGGGTGGCGCACGAGGAATTGATCGACGGGATCGCTCTGCGCGATCTGCACGACGAGCGACGGCTTCTTGCGCCGCCCGACGCGGCCCGCGCGCTGCCAGAAGGACGCTTGCGAGCCCGGGTAGCCGACGAGCACCGCGACGTCGAGCGCGCCGATGTCGATGCCGAGTTCCAACGCATTGGTCGACACGACGACCTTGACCTCGCCCTTCTTCAGGCCCTGCTCGATCTCGCGCCGCAGGAGCGGGAGGTAGCCGCCGCGGTAGCCGCGGATCTCGTCCGGCGCGAGGCCGAGGCGCTCCGCCTTCTCCTTCAAGTAGCGCGTCAGGACCTCGACGCTCGTGCGGCGCTTGCAGAAGAAGATCGTCTGATGCTCGGGCCCGCAGACGGCTTCGGCGAGCTCGCGCGCCTCCTCGAGTGCGTTCGCGCGCAGGCCCGCGACCGGGTTCAGCATCGGCGGGTTGTAGACGCCGAACGTGCGCGGACCCGCGGGCGAGCCGTCCTCGGCGACGACGACGCAGTCGCGGCCGAGCAGCGCCTTCACGTGGCTCGCCGCGTCCGCGATCGTCGCGGAGCAGCACAGGAACTTCGGATCGCTGCCGTAGTGCCGCGCGATGCGCACGAGCCGCCGCAGCACGTTCGCGACGGACGAACCGAAGACGCCCGAGAGCGTGTGCACTTCGTCGATGACGATCCAGCGCAGGTCGCGGAAGAGCTCGCTCCACTTCGCGTGGTTCGGGAGGATCCCCGCGTGCAGCATCCACGGGTTCGTCAGCACGAGGTGTCCGCTGTCGCGCAGCGTGCGCCGCACGGACGGCGGCGTGTCGCCGTCGTACGTGAAGCAGTGCCAATCGGCGCGCAGCGCCTCGACCATCTGCGTCAGCCCGAGCGTCTGGTCCTGCGAGAGCGCCTTCGTCGGGAAGAGGAACAACGCGCGCGCGCGACCGTTCGACTCGAGCAGCGACTGCAGCACGGGCAGCGTGTAGCACAGCGTCTTCCCCGACGCGGTCGGCGTCGCCACGAGGACGTCGCGGCCCTGGAGCGCGTACTCGACCGCCTGCGCCTGGTGCGCGTAGAGCTCGCCGACGCCGCGCCGGCGCAGCACCTCGGCGAGACGCGCGTCGAGTCGCGCGGGAAACGGCAGCGTGCGCGCCGCGCGTTCGGGCACGACGTGCCAATGATCGAAGCGCGCGCGCCAGCGCGGGTCGCCCTGCAGGCGCGCGACGATCGCGTCGACGCCGGCGCCCGCGCGCGCGCGCCGCCGGCCGCCGCGCGTCGGCCCCGGTGCTCCGTTCCCGTTCTCCGCGGACGGATCGTCGCCGCCGCGTCCTGCCGATTCGCTCATCCGCGCTCCCCTCCGCGCGCCGCGCGCGCAGTTAGGCGCAGGTTAGGGTCCGCGCGTGGACCGATCAAGCACGAGCACGCACGTGAATTCGCGGGCGCAGGCGCGCCTCAACCGTCGAGCAGCGCGCGCAGCCGGGCGTTCAGGTCCTTCTCGCGCGCGAGCGAGAGCCGCCCGTCGACCTGCAGGATCGAGCGCCCTTCGAACGGCCCCTTCGCGGCGCGACCGACGACGATCGGCCGCGTGTTGTCGTTCACGTCGACGAAGTCGAACGTGATCGAGTCGAGCAGCTCGACGCGCTCGTCCGGGCGGAGGTGGCGCTCGGCGCGCAGGAAGAGGAGCACGTCGAGGAGCGGCGTCAGCTCGCGCGCCTCCGTGTCGAGCCCTTCGCGCACCCAGAGCCCCTTCGCGCCGCGCACCCAGCGTCGCGAGCGCACCCCATCGCCGACGACGAGCGCCTTCTGCTCGACCTCGGTGCGCTCCTGGACGAGCAGGCTCAGGAGTTCCTCGATCGGCTTCGTCGCCGCGTCGTGGAGCAAGGCGCTCGCGCGCGCGATCGCCTGGTCGCCGTCGCGGCGGAAGCGCACGGTCCGCTTGCCGTTCGCGTCCGTCTCGGGGACGGAGATCACGCCGCCCTGCGCGCTCCCCTGCGCGTGGACGCGCACCGCACCCGCGACGTCCATCGGCTCGAGCCGATAGGCGGGGTCGAAACCATCGAACTCGAGGGCGTCGAGGTTCGCGAGCAGATCCTCGACGCGCGCCTTCTCCGCGGTGAAGAGCGGTCCGAACTCGGCATCGCCGCGGCGCTTCTCGCGCACGGTCCAGCGCTTGCGCTCGCGGCCGAGTTCGAGGACTCGCTCCGCGCTCTCGAGCTCGACCGTCTCGATCGACTCGCGTGTGACGCGCCAGAGCCGGTGGTCGAGCAGATCGAGCGCGGGGGCGAGCAGCACCTCGATGTCGGCGTTCTCGAGCGCGTAGACCTGGGGCTTCCCCGCGACGGCGCCGTTCCAGTTCTCCCCGGGCACATGGCCTGGACGTCCGATGAGGAGCACGATCTCGCCGCTCGGTGTCCCGACCTTCAGCACGGACTCCGGCGGGTCGAGCCCATACTCCGCGAGCGGTCGTTTCCCGCCGACGTCGACGATCGCGCGCGCCGTGAGCCGCGAGAACCCCGTCGCCCACAAGGTCATGCCGAGCGGATCGAGGACGCCGTCGACGGGCGCGGTCAGGCGCCACGCTCCGCCGTCCTGGAGCGCGTCGAGGCGCGTGTCGAGCTCCGTCCCGTCGAACTTCCTGAGCACGCCGGAGCGGTGAACCTCGATCACGTCCTCGCCCGCGACGGCCGTGACCCGGTGCGAGCGATACTCCTCGCGCGGGCGAGAGACCGCCGTCTCGAAGTCGCGCCACGTGCGGAGGAACCGGCCGCCCACGCGCACGTTGACGCGCTGCTGGTCCGGGTCCACGCCGCCGAGCTCGATGCGTGTGCGCTTGCGCGTGCCGCCGACGTCCTCTTCGACCTCGAGCACCGCCCGCGGCGGCTCGAAGCCGAGCTTCGCGGCGTCGGCCTCGCTCGCGGGCACGGGTGCGACGCGGCGGCCGACGACCGCGGCGAGCAGGTGCTCGACGACGGCCTGCTCGGCTGGGAGCGCTTCGGGGTCGGTGATCGACCAGCGCTGGTCGGGACCGCGCTCGAGTCGCAGGAAGTCGTCGTGGGCGACGTGCTCGACGCGCACGGCGACGATTCGGCTCGGGTCGACGCCGGGGAGCAACGGGACCTCTTGCTCCGCCTGCTGCCGGGCTTCACGGCCGAGCTGCCAGTACGCGACCGCGCCGAGGGCGAGGACGAGGAGGAAGAGGACGAGGGTCGTGCGCAGGTTCATCGGCGGACGGTCAACGCCGGCGGCGCCACGCGGTCGCGAGCCCGAGCAGCAGGAACACGCCGGGCAGGAGGTACACGGCGACGAGGTGGATCCGCGCGAGCGCGCTCCCCTGCCCCACCTCGAGGCGGCGCGCCTGCGGGCTCTTCGCGCCGACGCTGACGCGGTACTCGCGCGAGCTCGCCCAGTTGAACGCGTTGAGCACGAAGTCGCGGTTCGTCGGCAGCAGTTGATTCGTGAACGCGGCGGAGGAACCGACGCACAGGATGCGGCCTTCGGCGCGTCCACCGACCGGCATGCGCCCGGCCGGCGGCGACTTCTTCGCGGGATAGACGGCCTGCAGCGCGAGCGCGAACGGCCCGCGCGGCTCCGTCGCGGCCGGCACCCAGTCGTGCTTCGACGCGTCGCTCGGATCGCCGAGGTCGTTCCAGTCGTCGGGCTCGCTCGTGAGGATCTGGATGACCGTGCCGCCCGGCACCGGCGTCGAGCGGTCGAGGGCGCGCGAGAACGGGACGTACACCCGCCGCCCCGCGCGGCGCAGCGGCTCCGTCACGGGGTTCTGCGCGGCCATGCCGTAGCCCCAGACGATCATGTTCTGCGCGCACTGCGGGATGCCGGTCAGCGGAGTTCCGCTCGCCTGCGCGACCGGCCGCGCGAGCAACCCGTGCATGCGCGGCTGGATGCCGTACTCGGCGAGGACGCCCGCGAGCGAGAGCGGTCCGTCGTGGTCCGTCTTGAAGTCGGGCGCCGCGATCATCCGGCCGCCGGAGTCGAGGAAGGAACGCACCTCGTGCGCCTCCTTCTCCGTGAACGGCTGCTCGGGTCCGAGCACCACGAGGAGCTGGCACTCCTCCGGGATCGGCCCCTGCTTCTCGATGTCGTAGCTCGCGACGCGGAACCCGTCCGCTTCGAGCGCGAGCACGAGGTCCGCGACGCCGCCGACCTCGGCCGACTTCGGATCGAGCTCGCCGTGCCCGATCGTGAAGAGCACCTTGGGCTCCTCCGCGCTCGCGACCTTGTGCAGCGCGCCGATCAACGCCTCCTCGGCCCGCAGCGCGGCGACGCGCGGCGGGATCGGCGGCGTCGCGGGGTCGCCGGGGTAGCCCGGGTCGAGGTCGCAGAGGTCGCCGCGCAGGTGGAGCACCTGTGAGCGCTTGCCCGCGCTGACGACGACGACGCCGCCGGGCTCGACCTCGCGGAGCTGGAGCTCGGAGAGACGCGCGAGCGCGCGGCTCTCGCTCCCGCGGCGGTCGGAGAGGTCGTGCTCTTCGCTCTCGATGCGGCCGTGCGCGGCCTCCTGGAGCATGCGCAGCACCTTGCGCGTGTGTTCCTGCACCTCGAGCCCGATCGCCTCGAGCCCGCGCTCGAGCGCGCGGCCTTGGAAGAAGACGTCGACCTTCACGTCGACCGGGAGCCGCTCGAGCACCTCGACCGACGCGGGCGAGAGCGTGTTCGACGAATCGCGCGTCCAGTCGGCGCGCACGCGCAGGCCCGGGCGCTCCGAGAGCCAGTCGACGAGCAGCACCACGAAGAGCGCGAGCACCGCCGTCAGGGCGACCTGCGCGCCGATCCGGACGCGGAGCCCGCGCCCGCTGCCGCTGCCGCTGCTCACCGCCATCGCCGCGACTCCACGACGCGCACCGCGAGGAAGAGGAAGAAGGCCGTCCACGCGGCGAAGAACACGACGTACGCCGTGTCGAACACGCCGAAGAGGAACGAATTCTGGAGGTGGTCGAGCACGTGCACGCGCCGCACGACGCGCAGCACCCACGGCGCGTCCGACAATCCGGCGAGCAGCGGGAGCACGACGAGCCCGATGTTGAGCACCGTCGCGGAGAGCGCGGCGGCGACGGGGACGCTCGTCAGGCTGCTCGTGAAGAGCCCGATCGCGCAGAAGAGCCCGGAGCACAAGGTCGCGCCGCACCAGCCGCCGACGACGATGCCCCAGTCCGCCGCGGGTCCGACCGACTGCGTCGCGTACGCGTACACGAACACGCTCGCCCAGAGCAGGCCCATGAACGTCAGCGCCGCGAGGAACTTGCCGGTGACGACCGCGGCGTCCGTGACGGGCGCCGTCAGCACGAACTCGAGGAGGCCCGTGCGCGACTCCTCGCTGATCATGCGCATCGTGAGCAGCGGCGGGAACAGGATCACGAGCACCCAGAACGCGATCGAGTTGCCGAGCGTCATCCGCAGCGCGGCGTCGACGTCGGTGCCGAGCTTCAAGTAGACGGAGTAGAGGTACCCGTTCAGCACGAGCGCGATGCAGAGCAGGATCCAAGCGAGCGGACCGACGAAGAGGCCCGCGAGCTCGCGGCGGTAGATCGCGACGAGGCCGCTCACGCGCGGTCCTCCTTCCGCGGCGGATCGTCCGGGCGCGGCGGCGTGCACGCGGCGTCGCTCGAGGAGGTCGGGGGCGTCGAGCTCGCGCTCGGCGCGCCGCCGGTCGGCTTCGAGAGCTCGCGCGCGGCGCCGCGTTCGAACGGGTTCAGGTTGTACATCGGACGCTTCGGCGCGGGGCTTCCCGGCGTCGACGCCGCGCCCGGGGCCGTGGACGCGGAGGGGCTCGAGGACGCGGCGGAATTCGGCGCTGCGGCGTTCGCCGTGTTCGACGCCGTCGACGCGCTCGACGCGTGCGGGGCGCTCGTCGCGTTCGCCGCGCTGTTCGCCGAGTTGATCGCCGCGCTCGCGCCGCTCGCATCGACGACGGAGAGCGTCGGCAGCGCGCGCTGCGTGGCGACCGGTGCCGCGGCCGACGAGGACGAAGGCGTCGACGACGGGGACGGCGCCGCGGGTGCGCCACTCGCGCGCTCCTCCTCCACGCCGAGCGCGATGCGCGCGAAGAGCTGCTCGAGCGTCTCCGCGTGCCACGAGAGCTCGCGCAGCGCCCACTTGCGCGCCGCTGCGAGCGCGCCGACGTCCTCGCGCAGGTCGCCCTCGCCGCGCACCTCGAACGCCTGGTGGATGCCCGTGCGCGCGCCGACGACGACCTCGCGCACGCCGGGGAGCGCGCGCAGGAGCCGCGCGGCGCCTTCGACGTCCGCGCCGACGACGGCTTCGACGCGCACGTGGCTCGAGCGTCCGCGCGCGCGCACGAGCTCGTCGCGCGCGCCGTCCGCGGCGACGCGGCCCTTGTGCAGGATCAAGAGGCGCGGACACACGGCCTCGATCTCGGGCAGGATGTGCGACGAGAGGAGCACCGTGTGCTTCTCGCCGAGCTCCTGGACGAGCTTGCGCACCTCGAGGCGCTGCAACGGATCGAGCCCGCTCGTCGGCTCGTCGAGCACGAGCACCTCGGGCTCGGGCAGGAGCGCCACCGCGAGCCCGACGCGCTGGCGCAGGCCGCGCGAGAGGTTGCCGATCAACTGCCGCCGACGGTCGAGCAGTCCGACGCGCTCGAGCACGGCGGGGATGCGCTTCTTCGCCTCTGCGCGCGGCACGCGGTGGAGGCGCGCTTGGAAGGCGAGCATCTCCTCGACGCGGTGCTCGCGGTAGAGCGGCACGTTTTCCGGCAGGTAGCCGATGCGCCGGCGCACCTCGAGCGAGTCGCGGAGCACGTCGAAGCCGCACACGCGGGCGCTCCCCGACGTGGCCGCGAGGTAGCCGGTCAAGATGCGCATCGCGGTCGACTTGCCGGCGCCGTTGACGCCGAGGATGCCGACGACCTCGCCGCGGCCGACCTCGAAGCTCACGTCGTCGAGCGCCACGAGGTCGCCGAACCGGCGCGTGAGATGGGAGACCTGGATCACGGGGCGGGGAAGGGTAGCGTGCGTGCTCCAGGCCCTCCAGACGAACGCGGTCGCGCGGTCGCGAGACGAACGCGCGCGGACGGCGAATTCGCTCGCGTTCCGCGCGCGCGGCGACGACGGGCTCCGGCGGCGCTGCGTATCGCGCGCGGACGCGGGAGTGGGCTCCGCCGGAAGGCCGGACCTGGCAGACTTGACCTTCCGGCGGGTCCCTGTCGTCGGCGTGCCCTGGTCAACCGCCGTGCCACGCCGCGGACGGCGCGCGCGTCGCGCCGGCGCGGTTCGAGACGGCCGCGCTGCGCGGGGCGCGCGCGTGCGCTCGTGCACTTCCGCTCGGCGTTCACGCCGAAAACGCCGCGCGCCCCGCGCTCGTCGTCGAGCCGCGGGGCGCGCGTGGATCCGCGAGGCGTGGCCTCAGAGCCTGTGAAGGAATCAGGGATGCCCGGCAGGGTTGTCCAGAGGCGTTCCGGCAAGGCGCGATGACGACGCGTATTCGCTGGCAATACTCGGAGGAATCGCAACGCCGCCGGGGCGCCTCTGGGCGAGCGTGACGGGTGTCTCTGATTTCTTCACAGGCTCTCAGGCCTTGACCTCGAAGTCCGCGTCGACGGGCTCGTCGCTCGACGACCCGGGCTTCGCGCCGCCCGCCGCGCCCGCGCCCGGAGGCGGGGTGCCGGCGGCGCCCTGCGCGGCCTGACCCTGCTGGTAGACCACCTGGCCGAGCTTCTGCGCGGCCTGCTGGAACTTCGTCAGCGCGGCCTGGAGCGCGGCGTGCGTGACGCCCGCGTCGCCCATCGTCGTCTTGAGTTCGTCGCGCGCCGACTCGATCGCCTTCGCGTCCGCGTCGGAGAGCTTCGAACGGTGCTCGGCGAGGTGCTTCTCGGTCTCGAAGACGAGGTGCTCGGCCTGGTTCTTCAGGTCGACGAGCTCGCGACGCGCCTTGTCCTCGGCCGCGTGGGCCTCGGCGTCGCGGCGCATGCGCTCGACCTCGTCCTTCGACAGACCGGAGGACGACTCGATCTTGATCGTCTGCTCCTTGCCGGTGCCCTTGTCCTTCGCCTTGACGTTCAAGATGCCGTTCGCGTCGATGTCGAACGTCACCTCGATCTGCGGCATGCCGCGCGGCGCGGGCGCGATGCCCTCGAGGCTGAACTTGCCGAGCGTGCGGTTGTCGCGCGCGAACTCGCGCTCGCCCTGCAGGACGTGGATCTCGACCTGCGGCTGGTTGTCCGAGGCCGTCGAGAACACCTGGCTCTTCGACGTCGGGATGGTCGTGTTGCGCTCGATCAGCTTCGTGCAGACGCCGCCGAGCGTCTCGATGCCGAGCGACAGCGGCGTGACGTCGAGCAGGAGCACGTCCTTGACCTCGCCGCCGAGCACCGCGCCCTGGATCGCCGCGCCGAGCGCGACGCACTCGTCGGGGTTGACGCTCTTGTTGGGCTCCTTGCCGAAGATGCGCTTCGCGAGCGCCTGGACCGCGGGGACGCGCGTCGAGCCGCCGACGAGGATGACCTCGTCGACCTGGGCCGCGTCGAGGCCGGAGTCCTTGAGCGCCTGGAGGCACGGGCCCTTCGCGCGGTCGACGAGCGGCTCGACGAGCGACTCGAACTTCGAGCGCGAGAGCGTGACCTGGAGGTGCTTCGGGCCCGACGCGTCCGCCGTGATGAACGGCAGGTTGACGTCGGTCTGCATCGTCGACGAGAGGTCGATCTTCGCCTTCTCGCACGCTTCCTTGAGGCGCTGCAGCGCCATCGGGTCCCTGCGGACGTCGATGCCGCTCGACTTCCTGAACTCCTCCGCGACGTGGTCGATCAGCGCCTTGTCGAAGTCGTCGCCGCCGAGGTGCGTGTCGCCGTTCGTGGCGAGCACCTCGAAGACGCCGTCGCCGATCTCGAGGATCGAGATGTCGAACGTGCCGCCGCCGAAGTCGAACACCGCGACGCGGCCGGACTTCTTCTTGTCGAGGCCGAACGCGAGCGCGGACGCCGTCGGCTCGTTGATGATGCGCTCGACGGTGAGGCCCGCGATCGTGCCCGCGTCCTTCGTCGCCTGACGCTGCGCGTCGTTGAAGTACGCCGGGACGGTGATCACGGCGCGCGTCACCTTCTCGCCGAGGTACGCCTCCGCCGCCTCCTTCAGGTAGGCGAGCACGGACGCGCTGATCTCGGGCGGCGTGAACTTCTTGCCGTCGATGTCGACCTTGACGAGCTCGTCGGCGGCGCCGGTGAGCTTGTACGCGACGTTCTTCTCTTCCGCGGCGACCTCGTGGTGCCGGCGACCCATGAAGCGCTTGATCGAGGCGATCGTGCGCGTCGGGTTCGTCACGGCCTGGCGCTTCGCGGGCGCGCCGACGAGCTTGGCTCCGTCGGGTTGGAACGCGACGACGGAGGGCGTCGTGCGCCCGCCTTCCGCGTTGGGGATCACGACCGGCTGGCCGCCCTCCATCACGCAGACGACGGAGTTCGTGGTGCCGAGGTCGATGCCGATGATCTTGCTCTTGCTGCTCATGGTCGGTGGGCCGCGCTGCGCGGGTTGTCGGCGCGCGGCGCTGGCGCCCGAGCACACGGCGTGCCATCCTGGCTGGCGGCGCAACCATCTGTTCCAGAAGGACTTGGAGCGACCGACCCGCCTCCACGCACGTGCCAGGATGGCAGGCGCGGGGAGCGCCTCCCCCGCCCGCTGCCCGCTTGGCAGGCCCCTCAGGTGAGGCCGTACTCCTTGATCTTGCGGTACAGCGTGCGCTCCCCGATGCCGAGCGAGCGCGCCGTCTTCTCGCGGTTGCCCTCGAAGAGCGCGAGCGACTCACGGATCAGGTCGCGCTCGACCTCCTCGAGCGAGCGCCCCGCGAGCACGTAGCCGCCGCCCTCGCCGCGCGGCGCGCTCGGCGGTCCGCTCTTGACGGGCTCCGGCACGTCCTCGAGGCCGAGGATCTCGCCGCGGCCGAGCAGCACCATGTTCTCGATCACGTTGCGCAGTTCGCGCACGTTCCCGGGCCAGTCGTAGCGCATGAGCAGCGCGCGCGCCTCGGGCGCGATGCCGCGGACCGGGCGCTTGTGCGCGAGCGCGAGGTCGTGGATGAAGTGATCGATCAGGAGCGGGAGGTCGCTCTTGCGCTCGCGCAGCGCGGGCAGGTCGATCGTCACGACCTGCAGTCGGTAGAGCAGGTCCTCGCGGAACGTCCCCGCCTTGACCATCGCCTTCAGGTCGCGGTTCGTCGCGGCGACGAGCCGGATGTCGACCTTGCGCGCCGCGTTGCCGCCGACGGGCGTCACCTCGCGCGCTTCGAGCACGCGCAGGAGCTTCGCCTGCGTCGCGAGCGGCATGTCCCCCACTTCGTCGAGGAACAGCGTGCCGCCGTCCGCATAGACGATGCGCCCTTCCTTCGCCGCGACGGCGCCGGTGAAGGCGCCCTTCACGTGCCCGAAGAGCTCGGACTCGATCAAGCCCTCGGAGAGCGCCGCGCAGTTCACCGCGACGAAGTTCTCCTTCGCGCGCGGGCTGTTGACGTGGATCGCGCGCGCGACGAGCTCCTTCCCCGTCCCGCTCTCGCCGAGCACGAGCACGGTCACGTTCGTCGCGCTGATCTGCCCGAGCACCTCGAAGAGCCGCTGCATCGGCGGCGAATTGCCGATGATGCCCTCGAAGCCGAAGCGCTTGTCGAGCTGGCGTTGGAGCTCGACGTTGCGCTTGCGCAGGCGCGCGGTCTCGACGGCCCGCGCGAGGCGGGCGCGGAGCTCCGCGATCTGCACGGGCTTCACGAGGTAGTCCTGCGCGCCGTGCCGCATCGCGTCGACCGCGGTCTCGAGCGACTCGTGCCCCGTGATCAGGAGCACGACGCATTCGGGCTGGAGCGCGCGCGCTTCCTTGAGCACCTCGATCCCCGACCTGTCGGGCATGACGAGGTCCGTGAGCACCGCGTCGAACGTGTGCTCGGAGAGGAGCTGCACCGCCGCGGAGCCCGAGTGCGCCAGCGTGCACGCGTGGCCCTCGGTCTCGAGGCTGTCCGAGAGCGCCTCGGCGTGCGCTTCGTCGTCGTCGACGATGAGCACGCGGAACGGCTTCTCGCGCGGTTCGTCCTTCGGCGTCTTCATGCGGGTTCCTTGGCAGCGTCGCGGGCGCTGCTCCCGGCGCCGTGGATCTCGACCACGAGCGGCAGGACGATGGAGAAGCTCGTCCCGCGTCCGACCTCGGACACGACGGCGATCGTCCCGCCGTGCTCCTCGACGATGCGGCGCGTCGTCGAGAGCCCGAGGCCCGTGCCGCCCTTCTTGGTCGAGAAATACGGGTCGAAACAGTGCTCGACCTCTTCCGGTTTCATGCCGACGCCGGTGTCCGTGACGGAGAGCTCGGCGAAGTTGCCCTCGCGGCGGACGCGCACGATGAGCTCGCCGCCCGACGACATCGCCTGGCGCGAGTTCACGACGAGGTTGAGCAGCGCCTGGCGGAACGCGCCCTCGTCGAGCAGCACGAGCGGGAGCCCCATCGGGAGGTCGACGTGGTGCCGGATCCCCTGACGCGAGTCCTCGGGCTCGACGAAGTCGAGCACTTCGCGCACGAGCGCGATCAGGTCGGAGGGCGCGCGGTTGATCTGTCCGCCGCGGGCGTAGCGCAGGAAGTCCTCGACGATCGTTTCGAGGCGCTGGATCTCGCGCTGGAGCGTCCGCACGCGTTTTTCGATGCGCTTCTCACGGGGCGAGAGCTCGACGGCGTCGCCCGCGCGGTTCTTGCCGAGGTCCTCCTCCATCAGCGCGAGGTTGATCGCCATCGTGGAGAGCGGGTTCTTGATCTCGTGCGCGAGGCCCGCCGCGAGCCGGACGAGGAGCTCGCGCTGGTCCTGCGTCTTCGGCGCGAGGACGCTCTCGGCGCCCGAGGCAGCGGGCGGCGCGGGGTCGAAATCGCCGGGGTTCGTGCGCTCCATGACCGCTTTCCGCGCGGCGCGTTCGCTTCAGTTCGCGGCGCGGGGCCGATAGGCTAGCAACGCGCTCCACGCGCGACCACGCCCCGGATGAGCCGCACGCCCCCCACGCCCCGCGTTTTCGAGGTTCGCGACGAACCGCCGACCGTCGAAGTCGTCGACGCCGCGCGCCGGACGCTCGAGGCGGGCGGGCTCGTGGTCCTCCCGACGGAGACGGTGTACGGCGTCGCGGCGCGCGCGGACCGCGAGGCTCCGCTCGCGGCGCTGCGTGCGGCGAGCCGGCGCACGAGCGCGCAGCCCTTCACGTGGCACGTCGGCGACCCCGCCGCGCTCGACGAGCTCGCGCCCGTGTCGCCCTTCGTGCGCCGCATCGTCGCGAAGTACTGGCCCGGGCCGCTGACCCTGATCGTGCCCGGGAACGGGCGCCATCCGCTCCTCGAGGCGGGCGGCTGGATCGGAGTGCGCTGCGTCGCGCACCGCGCGACCGCGGGGCTCTTGGGCGCGCTCCCGTTCCCCGTCGCGGTGACGAGCTGCGACGTCCAGGACGGCGAGTTCGCGCGCGACGCCGCTTCCGCGGTCCGCGCGCTCGCGAACGCGCCCGCGCTGGTGCTCGACGGCGGCCCCGCGCGCCTCGGCGAACCCTCGTCGGTCGCGCGCGTCGGACGCGGCGAGCTCACGCTCCTGCGCGAAGGCTTGATCGATCTGCGCCAACTCCGTCAGGCGGGCGGCCTGCGCCTCGCGTTCGTGTGCACGGGCAACACGTGCCGCAGCCCGATGGCGGAAGGTCTCGCGCGGCTCGTGCTCGCGGAGCGCCTCGGCTGCGCGCCGTCCGCCCTCGAGGACTTCGGCTTCGTCGTCCGCTCGATGGGAGTGCAGGCCGCGGTCGGCGAACCCGCGTCGAAGCACGCCGTGAGCGTGCTCGCGGACCGGGGCTACGATCTCGGCGGTCACCGTTCGCGCGCGGTGCAGGGGGAGGACCTCGAGCGCTTCGACCGCCTCTACTGCATGACGCAGTCGCACCTCGACGCGCTGCTCGCGTGGCTGCCGGCGAACCGCGCGGGCACGGCGATGCTGCTCGACCCCGAAGGCCGCAACGTCAGCGATCCGATCGGCGGACCGCGCGAGGCCTACCGCCGCACCGCGGAGCAGATCCGCGCGGCCCTCGAACGCCGCGCGGTCGAGTGGGCGTGACCCGCTCGACCGCGCGCGAGAGGACGCGAGCGTTCGCTCACTTCTGGCGCTGGAGCCAGAGCAGGAACTCGCCCTCCAGGCAGTCCTTGTCGCATTCGGCGTTCGAGAGCGGCTGCTTGTCGTAGAACTCGGCGAAAACGGCCTCGAAGTCGCCGGAGAGATTCGGGTCGGCGAGCTTCGAGAGCAGCTTCGCGAACGTCTCGCGCGAGACCTTCTCACCGGCCGCGGACTTCGTCTGGAGCCACGCGATGAACGCGGACTTGTACGCGCGGAGGAACTCGGCGAAGTCGCCCTGGAACGCTTCCGGGGGAGCCTTGCCCGCAGCCGCGGCCGCGCCGAGGAACGGCGCCTTCACGAGCTCGCGCTTCCCGCCGTCGTCGCTGCGCACGGAGAAGAGCACGGCCTTGTTGCGCGCGGTCTTGTCGAGGTCTTCGCCCTCCTTCTGCGTCTGACGGAGGAGCTTGAACCAGTGGTCCTTGCCGCGCTCGGCGCGCCAGCGCGTCTCCGCGGAGTTCTTCGAGAGCAGTCCGCCGTCCTTGGCGCCGCCGCGCACGAACACCTCGCGCTTGCCGGTGACGCGCGCGCGCAGGTCGCCGTCGATGCGCGTGCTGATCTCGCCGAACTGCTCGATGACGAGGTTCATCGAGAGTCCCTGCACGAACGCGCCCGGCACGCGGCCCTGGTACTGCGTGTCGAAGAACTCGTTCAACGCGAGCTGCACGACCTGCTGCTGCATCACGGTCGGGTCGTCCTTCGCCATGCCCATGCCCTGGTCGTAGACGCCGGGCGGACGGTTCGGCACGGAGTACTCGAGCGCGATGATCTGGTCGTCGTTGTAGTGCGCCTGCGACCAGTCCGCGGCGGCGTCGAGCCAGTAGTTCGCGCGTTGGTCGGGCTGGAGCCAGCCGATCAGCGCGAGGAACTCGAGGAAGTCGCGGCGCGTCGGCAGCAGGTAGAGCACGAGCTTCTGCGCCGTCTCGCGCGCGGGGCCGAGCGCTTCTCCGTGCTGCATCGCCTTCGCGAGGCGCTCGAGCGCCGCCTTTTGCGCCTCGTTCGCGCCGAGGAGCGCCTCCAGGTCCGCGCCGTCCTGCGTCGCGAGCTTCCCGAGCGCCGGCGCCTTCCAGCCCTTCACCCACGCGCTCGCCGCCGCGAGGTCGTCGCGCAGCGCCTTCTGGTCGCGGCCCGCGGGCTTGAGCCAGTCGAGCCAGCGCGCATGCGCGTCGAAGAGCGCCTGACACGCTTCCTTGAAGTCGTTCCCGCGCTGCGCGAGCCCGTTCTTCGGGAAGAGGACTTCGAACGCGCCGAGGCGTGCGCGCACGAAGTGCTTCGCGACGACGTCCTCGAGCTTGAGCGCCGTCGGTGCCGCGTCGCGCACGCCGCGGGACTCGAGGAACGCGCGCGCGGCGCGCTCGAAGTCGATCGCGGTCTCGCCGCGCACGATCGGCGTCGGGACGGACGGAGTCGCCGCCGCGGTCGAGGGAAGGAACGGCGCGGCGAGGCCGGCCGCGAGCAGGAGTCGTGCGGTGGTGTGCATGGCTTCGTGAGCGTGCGTCGTGCGCGGAGTCGAGCCGCTCCGCGCGTCGGCGACGAGCGCGCGCTGGTGCGCGCGTCCCGCCGGCGCGCCCCCCGCGCGCCCTGCGCGATCATCCCGATCGAAGACCTCGCGTGCACCCCCCGGAATCCACGCTGAACGGAACTCCAACACGCGGCACCCTCGCGTGCCGCGCCGATCGGGCGCGGCGTCGCGGACCAGGCGCCCCGGTCAGCGTCGCTGCGCGCGCTCCACGAGGTGGGCCCAGGCGGCATCCGAGAGCCCGAGCGAGCGCCCGCGAAGCCCCTCGGGCGTCCGCGCGAGACCGGGACAGAGCGCCGCGGCGCGCTCGAGCGCCGCGCGCGCGTCGGGGTCGCCCGCGCGTTCGCGTGCGACGGCGAGGTAGAGCGCGACGTCGGCGCGTTCGGGGCGGAGCTCGGCCGCGCGCTCGAGCGCGAGCTGCGCGTCCATCGCGCTCCCGCCGCCGAGCGCGGCGACGCCGCGGCGCACGGCGTCGAGGAACGAGCGTTCCTCGTCGAGCTCGACGACTTCGGGGTCGCGGCGCGCGTCCTGGCGCGCGCGAACGAGCTCCGCTTCGGCCGTCGTCGTCGACGCGACCCGCGCGCCGCCGCGCTGGGCCGCTTCTTCCGCGGCGTGGAGCCGGCGCGCGCGGTGCAGGTGGTCGAGCGCGTCGCGCAACGCGAGGCCGCCCGCGCCGACCGCCGACGCCCACGCGGAGGAGAGCTCCGCGCGTTCCATCGCGAGCCGCGCGAGGTTCGCGGGCAGGTCGCCGAGCAGCACGACGCCGCGCCGACGCGGGCGATGGACGATCCACGGATCCTCGTCGGTGAGCGCGCGGGCGAGTCCCGTCCTCGGCGGCGGACCGATCCACCGCGCCGCGACCCCGGCGGGAGAATCCAGACCGAGCGCCGCGAGCTTCGAGCGGAGGTCCCCCGCCGGCGGGAAGCGCGCGTCCGCGAGCGCGGGCTCCGCATCGCCGCCGACGAGCACGACCTGCGTCCCCGCGAGCCACACACCCGACCACGGGAACGACGCGGCGAACGACTCGACGACGGCGTCGAAGGTGACGGGCTCGAGCGCGTGCGGCGGGATCCACTGACAGAGGAGCCCGCCCGGACGCAGCGCGCGCCGCGCGACGGCGTAGAACTCGCGCGTGTAGAGGTAGGCGCCGAACGGCGAGTCGGGGAGCAACGGCTCCATCGTCACGACGTCGTACGCGCTCGGCGAATCGGCGAGCGTGCGCCGTCCGTCGCCGAGGCGCACGTGGACGCGCTCGGGTTCGCGCGCGAGCACGCCGCCGTTCTTCGCCTCGAAGTACGGCGCGGCGTCGACGACCGCGGGCGCGATCTCGAGCACGTCGATCGACGCGACCTCGGGATGCGCGGCGACGGCGCCGAGCGTCGTGCCGGTACCGAGCGCGAGGACCGCGACGCGCCTCGGATTCGGGTGCAGGAGCACCGGGAGGTGTCCGAGCACCTGCATGTAGCGGTATTCGCGCCCCGTGCCCGCCGCGCGAAAGCCGTCCGTGAAGAGCGTGCGCTCGCCGCGGACGCCGTCGTCGACGACGGCGACGGCGAACTCGCGGTCCTCGCGGAGCGAGAGCACCTGCAGCGCCGGATTCTCGTACGCGGGCGCCGTGCTCGAGAGCGGCGGAGCGAGGAGCAGGCGCGCGGCGCTCGCGCCGCACACGACGAGCAAGAGCGCGGCGAGCCGCGGGGTCGCGCGCCCGGCGGCGAGCCCGGCGAAGGCGAGCAGGAGCACCGCGCCCGCCGCGGCGAGCGCGAGCCCTCCGCGCGGCACGAGCACGAAGTGCGCGAGCGGGATCGCGAGCCCCGCACCCCACGCTTCGTGCAGGAGCAAGCGCCCGAGCGCCGCCGGCGTCGGTTCGGCGAGCGCGCGGTGCACGAGCGGCACGAGCGCGCCGAGCGCGAACAGCGGAGGCCCGACGATCACGAGCGCGACGAGCACGCCCGCGAGCGCATCGCCCGGCGGGTCGACCTCGCCCAGCGCGCGGCCGAAGTCCGCGAACCATGCGGCGCCGAGCGCGGCGAGGAGGAGCGCGAGGAGGACGCCGCGCGCGCCGCGCGGGAGCGCGCGCGGCAGGACGGCGGCGCCGAGCGCGAGCGCGACGAGCGCCGCGACGAGCGCCGCGCGCAACGCGGGTTCCATCCCGCCGAGCCAGAGCGCGCACAGGCGCAGGCCGGTCCACTCGAAGATCGCGACGGCTCCCGTCGCGAGCCCGACGACGAGCGCCGCGCGGGAGAACGCGAGCGGTGCGGCGCTCGTCACCGCGCTCGAGGCCGACGTCGACGCGCCGGCGTCGGCCGCAGCCTCGCTCGCGGAGGCGCGCTTCGACGCCTTCGATCCGCTCGGCGCGTTCGACGTGCTCGACGCACTCGATGTGCTCGTCCCGCTTGCCGCACTCGGCGCACTCGCCGCACTCGGCGCACTCGGCGCACTCGGTGCACTCGGTGCACTCGGCGCACTCGGTGCGCTCGGCGCGCTCCACTCGCTCGCGCCGTTCGACGCCGCGACGAGGCGCGCCGCGAGCGCGGCCGCGGACAGCGCGAGCCCGCCCGCGACCGCCGCGGCGACGAGGCGTCCGTGGTGGCCGACGAGGTCGCCCGCGACGAGTTCTGCGCCGAGCGCCGAGCCCGCGAGGTTCGCCGCGAAGAGCGCCGCGACGTCGCGCGCTCGACCGCGCGCTCGCTCGGCGGCGGCGATCCACGGCAGGAGCAGACCTTGGAGGAACGCGACGAGCGCGATCGACGCAAGCGCGACGGCGGCGGCCGCGAAGAACGGCGCCGCGGAGCCGCCGACGCGCAGGATCGCTGCCGTGCCGACCACTCCCGCCCCCGCGAGCGCGAGCCCGACGCCGACGAGGCGCGCCGGACGCGGCGCGACGCGTCCCGCGGTCCACGCACCCGCGGCCCAGGCCGCGAGGAACGTCGCGAGCCCGATCGCCGCCGACGACGCGTACCCGAGGCATGCGCCCGACGCGCCGATCAAGAGCGCCTCGAAGCCGAGCCCGGCCGCACCGGCGAGCGCCGCGGCGAGCCAGGAAAGGAAGCGCACGCGGTTCGACTCCGCCCGCGACGGCGCGGCCTCAGCGCCGCGCGGCGTCGCCCTCGGCCAGTGCAGCCCAGGCTTCCTCGGCGGTCTTCGCGGCGAGCAGATGCTCGCGCACGTTCTCGCGCGACACGACGCGGCAGATGTCCGCCAGGGTGCGGATGTGGAGCAGCTTCTGCGCGCGCGGGATCACGAGCAGGATCACGATCCGCGTCGGCTTGCCGTCGATGCTGCTGAACTCGAGCCCGCGCTCGCCGTCGACGACGCCGAGACAGGCGACGACGCGCTCGACGCCGTCGACCGCGGCGTGCGGGATCGCGATCCCGTTCTCCATGCCCGTCGACATCGACCGCTCGCGGTTGAGCACGGCTTCGACGATCCCGGTCGCGGAGCTCGGCGAAAGCCGACCGCGCTGGACGAGGTGGTCGACCAGCCGACGGATCGCGTCCCACTTGTCGCCCGGTTGGAAGCGAACGAGGACGTCCTCGACCGGGAAGAGTTCCGAGAGGCGCATGGAGCCGCGCAGCATAGCGAGGCGCTCTCCGGCTTGGGAAGTCGGAGCGCGCGCGCCGCCGCTCCGGGCTCGAGTCCTCGCCGAGAACGGTCGAAGCGGGCTCTCCCCGGGAAGTTTCGCGCGCGGAGGACGTCCCACGCGCGCCGCTCTCCGTGGGAAGAGTTTGCCGCCTCTCGGTTTGACTCCCGGGAGCGCTCTCCCTAGAGTGCGAACCCGCCTTCGGAATCGGCGCCTAACTCGCACGGTTCCAACGGGATAAGACCAAACCAGGCCCACCCCAGAGACCATGATCGCCCTCCTCGCCGCGCTCCCCCTGCTCGCCTCGAGCGTCCCGCTCACGCAGAACCCGCCCGCCGGCCAGGGGACCTCGGCCCAGGGCACCGCCGGGACCCAGGGCGGCAAGGTGCCGCCGATCCAGGAGGTCGGCGACTTCTACGTCCTCACGTTCGACGAGACGGACGACCAGGAGGGCATGAAGCTCGATCAGTTCGTGAAGATCTGCCAGGAGGTCACCGGCATCAACTTCACGTACACGAAGGACACCGCGGGCGTGCTGAAGAACTCGCCGCTGCGCATGTTCGGACCGAAGCGGATCCCGAAGAGCGACTTCTACTCGTTCTTCCAGATCATGATGATCATCAACGACTTCGTCTGCATCAAGATCGGCCCGGACCACCTGTCCGTCGTGCTGATCCAGAGCTTGCAGGCGGGCGGTCGTACCGGCGGACCGCAGGTGCGCAACGACGCGACCTACGTCCAGCCCGAGGACATCGAGCGCTTCGCCGATCAGCCCGCGACGCTGATCACGACGGTGATCGACCTCCCGAACACGGACGTGCGCACGCTGTCGAACTCGATGCGCACGATGTTCACCGACGCGAACACGCAGCAGATCATCCCGGTCGGCGCGAACTCGCTGATCATCACGGGCTTCGGCAGCAACGTCGCGTCGATCGTGCGCATGCTCCACTTCGTCGACGCCGCGTCGAAGACGACGGTCGAGCCGCCCGAGTTCGACATCATCAAGCTCGAGTTCGCCGCGGCGGACGACATCGCGAGCCTCGTCGAGGAGCTGCTCGACGCGTCGAAGCGCGCGCTCCAGGGCCGCGCGGGCGCGAATCCGAACGCCGGCCAGGGCGTCACCGCTCCGCTGCAGCAGGGCCAGGGCGAGACGAAGATCATGACCGATCCGCGCACGAACTCGCTGATCGTCATGGCGATGCGCGAGGACATGCCGCGCATCAAGGAGCTCGTCGCGCGCCTCGACGTCGACGAACCGCAGACCGAGCGCACGTACCACATCTACAGCCTCGAGAACGTCGCCGCGGAAGACCTCGCGAAGACGCTCGACGACTTCATCAAGGACGCGCAGCGCGTCGCCCCCACCGGCCCCGGCAACGTGACCGGCAACCGCCCCGGCGGCGCCGCGGCCTCGTCCACGAGCAGCGGCCGCAACGAGATCGTCGTCGTCGCCGACAAGGTGACGAACTCGCTCTTGATCGCCGCGAACCGCACGCGCTTCGACGAAGTGCGCGAGTTGATCAAGCGCCTCGACCACCGCCAGGACCAGGTGCTGATCGAGACGGCGCTGATCGAGCTCTCCGGCCAGGACTCGCTCAACCTCGCGGTCGAACTCGGCGGCGCGAACCTGCCGGGCTCGTTCGGCGTGACGAGCTTCGGACTGTCGACGTTCCAGGACACGAACAACGACGGCGTGCCCGACGTGCGCGTGCCGAACATCTCGGGCGACGGCGCGCCGCCGCAGGGGATCACGGCCGGCATCCTGCGCGGCAGCGAGTTCAACCTGCCGATCCTGCTCGGCGCGTTGAAGGGCCGCCGCGACTCGAACGTGCTCAACATCCCTTCGGTGCTCGTCAACAACAACGGCAGCGCGAAGGTCGTCAGCAAGGACGAGCAGCCGACCACGCAGGTCACCGCGACGGGCGGCGTCGGCGGCCAGACGCAGGAGAACTTCCGCGACTACGTGAACGCCGGCATCACGATGCAGATCTCGCCGACGATCAGCGCGAGCCGCTACCTGCGCCTCAAGGTCTCGCTCGAGGTCTCGAACTTCACCGGCCAGGTCAGCGGCGCGATCCCCCCGCCGAAGACGACGCGCACGATCGACACGACGGTCAACGTCCCCGACGGCGACACGATGGTGATCGGCGGCATCGTCACGGACAACAAGACGAAGAGCCGCAGCGGCGTCCCGTGGGTCGACGACATCCCGATCCTCGGCTTCCTCTTCCGCAGCGACAGCGACACCGCGCAGCGCACGACGCTCTACTTCTTCGTGACGCCGCACATCCTGCGCGACAAGGACTTCGCCGACCTCGCCGAGGTCTCCTACAAGAAGAAGCTCGAGGCCGCGGACACGATCGGCGTCGACCGCATCCGCGTCATCGATCCGCGCTTCGGCAAGGACGAGAAGGGCATCGACCTGCGCGGCTTCGAGGTCCCGCTCTACCGGAGCCCCGCGCGCGGCGAGGTCGACGCGAATTCGGTCGGCATCGACCCGGCGCGCCTGCGCGAGATGACCCGCGAAGCCGCCGAGAAGCAGAAGGCCGCCGACACCCAGAACGGCAAGGACTGAGCGCGTGACTCCCTCCCCGACCTCCCCCGGCGGCTCCACGACGACCGCGCCCTCGCTCGGCTCGATCGGGGAGATGCTCGTCGACGCGGGCCTCACCCGCGACCGGCTCGAGGAGTGCCGCCGAGTCGCTGGAGCGACCGGCGAGTCGCTCGACCGCGTGATCCTCCAGAAGGAGTACCTGGACGAGCCGACGCTGCTCCAGATCTACGCGAAGCACCTCGGCTACGAGTTTCGCAAGTCCCTGGACGGCACGCGCGTGCCGTCCGGGTTCGTCAATCGGGTGCCGGTGCACTTCGCGCGCAACTACAACCTCGTCGCGCTCGAGGAGACGGGCAACGTCTACAAGGTCGCGACGTGCATGCCGCTCGCGCCGCACCCGATGGACGATCTCGCGGCGATGCTCGGCGCCGAGATCGACCCGGTGCTCGCGCCGCGCGTCGAGATCACGACGCTGCTCGGCCGCGCCTACCGCCACAAGGCGGACGGCGTCGACGAGGCGCTCGCCGACGTCAACGAGGACGGGAACATCGCCGGCCTCGCGGAGCAGATCGACGAGTCGGAGGACGTGCTCGACGTCGCCAACAAGGCGCCGATCATCAAGCTCGTCAACACGATCCTGTTCCAGGCGCTCAAGCTGCGCGCGTCGGACGTGCACTTCCATCCGTACGCCGACCGCATGCAGTCGCGCTTCCGCATCGACGGCATCCTCTACGACATGGATCCGATCCCGCGGAAGGCGCAGGAAGCGATCATCAGCCGCATCAAGGTGATGGGCAAGATGGACATCGCCGAGCGCCGCCTCCCGCAGGACGGCCGCGCGACGATCAAGATCGGCGACGGCGAGGTCGACGTGCGCATCAGCTCCGTTCCGACGACGAACGGCGAGCGCATCGTCATGCGTCTCCTCGACAAGACCGCGAAGGTCTACTCCCTCGACGAGATCGGCCTCTCCGAGAAGAACCGCGACATGCTGCGGGAGTACCTGAACTACAGCCACGGGATCATCCTGGTCACGGGGCCGACCGGTTCGGGCAAGACGACGACGCTCTACGCGGGCATGGCCGAGGTCGACACGACGCAGAAGAACGTCCTGACGATCGAGGACCCGGTCGAGTACTCGCTCCCCGGCATCAGCCAGGTGCAGGTCAACGTCAAGAAGGGCCTCACCTTCGCCGCGGGCCTGCGCTCGTTCCTGCGCCAAGACCCGGACGTGATGATGGTCGGCGAAATCCGCGACCTCGAGACGGCCGAGGTCGCGATCCGCGCCGCGCTCACGGGCCACCTCGTGTTCAGCACGGTGCACACGAACGACGCTCCGTCGACGATCCAGCGCATGGTCGACCAGGGCGTCGAGCCGTACCTCGTGTCGAGTTCGCTCGTGCTCGTGATCGCGCAGCGTCTCGTGCGCACGATCTGCAAGCACTGTCACTCCTACGTCCCGATCACGCCGGAATCGGCCGCGAAACTGAAGAAGGTCGGTCTCGCCACCGACCTGATGGGCGGCAAGATCGCGGTCGGCAAGGGCTGCGACGAGTGCTTCCAGTCCGGCTACTCGGGCCGCACGGCGATCTACGAGTTCCTCCCGGTCGACGAAGTGCTTCGCACGCAGATCATGACCAACGCGACCGCGTCCGTGATGAAGCGCACGGCGGTCGAGCGCGGGATGATCACGCTGCGCGAGGACGGACGACAGAAGATCCTCGCCGGCCAGACGACGCCGGACGAAGTGCTGCGCGTGACGCAGCTCGACCTCGACTGATCCATGCCGATCTACGAGTACAAGGCCTTCGCCCCGGGCGGCTCCGTCCAGACGGGCGTGATCGACGCGGACACGCCGCGCGAGGCGCGCTCCAAGCTTCGGCGCGACAACTTGCTCGTCAGCGACCTCTGGGAGAAGCGCGCCGGGATGCGCGCGGCTCCTGGAAAGAAGGAGAAGGGCCTCGGAGCGACGCTCGCCCGCCTGCGTCAAGCCCGCCAGCGCAGCGCGACGCCGTCGATGCGCAACCTCGAGGTGCTGACCGCGGCGACGCGCCAGATGGGCACGCTCCTCTCCTCCGGCATCCCGCTCGCCGAGACGCTCAAGGCGATGATCGAGCAGTCGGAGGACAAGCGGATCGAGACGATGTTCCGCGAGATCCGCGAGCGCATCAACCAGGGTGCGTCGCTCGCCGACGCACTCGCCGAGCACCCCTACATGTTCGGCGAGCTCTACGTGAACATGGTGCGCGCGGGCGAAGCGACGGGCAACGTCGACGTCGTGCTCCGCCGTCTCGCCGACTACCTGCAGGCGCAGCGCGCGCTGCGGCGCAAGGTCGTGTCCGCGCTCACCTACCCGGTGATGATGATCGGCATCGGCCTGATCGTCGTCTCCATCCTCATGACCGTCGTCGTGCCCAAGATCTCGACGATGCTCACGGACATGGGGCAGACGCTGCCGCCGCCGACGCGGGTCCTGATCTTCGTCTCCGACCTGTTCAAGAACTACTGGTGGGTCGGCTGCCTGATCATCGCGGCGATCTCGTTCACCTTCGAACGCGTGTACAAGGGCTCGGACAAGGGGCGCCTGTTCATCGACCGCAACATGCTCCGCATGCCGGTCGTCGGCGACCTCCTGCGCAAGCAGGCGGTCTCGCGCTTCACGCGCACGCTTTCGACGCTGCTGCAGTCCGGCGTGCCCGCCGTGCAGAGCCTCGAGATCACGCGGACCGTCGTCGGCAACCGCGTGCTCGCCGACGCCACCGAGCACATCCGCAAGCGCATCCTCGAGGGCACGGACATCTCGACCCCGCTGAAGCAGACGGGCGCGTTCCCCGCGATCGTCGGCTACATGGTCTCGGTCGGCGAGCAGTCCGGCGAGCTCGAGCAGATGCTCGACCGCATCGCGATCGCCTACGACGAGGAGATCGACATCGCCACGGAGCGCATGACGGCCGTGCTCGAGCCGATCATGATCATCTTTTTGGCGGTCGTCGTGGGGTATATCGTGGTCTCGATCGTCCTTCCGATCCTCCAGATCGGCAACATCGGCAAGTAGGCCGCGCCGCGCGCGCGGCCGCTCGGGCCGGAGCCCAAATCGACATGAAGATCCTCCTCCACTCCACGAAGCGCGCGGCCCGCCGCGGCTTCTCCCTGGCCGAAATGATGGTCGTGATCGTGATCATCGGCCTCCTCGCCACCCTGGTCGTGCCGAACGTCATGGAGAAGTTCCGCACGGCCGGCGTCGAGAAGGCCAAGGCCGACATCACCCAGATCATCAACGCGCTGAACGAATACGCGATCCGCAACGCGGGCAAGTACCCCGAGTCGCTCGAGGTGCTCGTCACGCCGGACCAGAACGGCTACCGCTACCTCGCGCAGTCGAAGGTCCCGAAGGACCCCTGGAAGCAGGAGTACAACTACGAACCCCCGCAGGGTTCGGGCAGCGCGGATCCGCACGTCTGGTCGTACGGCAAGGACGGTCAACCGGGCGGCGACGACGACATCGACAGCAAGACGATGAATGACTGAGGTGTGACGTGGAGGCCTCTCGATCGAGCCTTGCGGAGCGCGCGCGTCGCGCCCGTCGAAGCGGCGCGCGCGCCGGCTTCAGCCTCATCGAGATGCTGGCGGTGCTCGTCATCCTCGGCCTGATGGCGGGCATCGTGATGGTGAGCTGGCGCGCGATCCTCCCCTCCGAGCAGCTCCACTCCGCCGTGCGCGCGCTCGCCGGCTCGCTGCAGAGCGCGCGCTCCGAGGCGATCGCGCGGAACGGGGAGTACCGCATCCAGTACGACCTGGAGAACGGCCGCTATCGCCTCGTCACGCCCTTCAAGAGCGGCGGCGGGCTCGCCGCGCGCGAGGAAGACAAGCTCGCGTTCCCCTGGACGGTGTTCCCGAAGGGCATCTCGTTCCACCAGGTGACGGTCGACGGCGTCGAGTACACGAAGGGCCTCGTCTACGTCCGCTTCGACCCGCTCGGCTCCGCGTCGGGACACACGATCACGCTGGTCCAGAAGCCCGACGACGCGTACTTCACCGTCGACGTGCAGAGTTTGACGGGTCTCATCGAATACCACGAGGGCATCTTCGTCCGCGAGCCCGCGCGCGAAGGCGACTTCCAATGATCCCGTTCCACATCCCCCATCCGTCGCGACGCGCGGGCAGCGGCTTCACGCTCGCCGAGGTCGCCGTCGCGATCGTGATCGTGGGGATGGGCCTCATCTGGATCCTCGAGGGGCTGAACGGCGCGAAGCTGACCGCCGCGCACACGCACAATTACAAGGTGGCGCGGGACCTCGCGCTCCAGACGCTCGGGCAGGTCGCCTCCGGCGAATTCCGCGAGGACATCGCGCGCGGACTCGCCGGAAACTACGCGGAAGAGGGCTACCCCGACTTCAACTACGAGTTGATCCTCGGCGACGAGGCGTTCGGCGACCCGAAGGAGAGCTCGACCTTCGACAGCTGGAAGCCGCGCACGGAGAAGCAGCTCGAGGACAAGGAGAAGGACGCGGAGAAGACCGCGGAGGAGCGCGAAGAGGATCGCCAGCCCTACGAGAAGCTCAAGATCAAGGTGAGCTTCCCCAAGATCCGCGAGTACACGAACGAGCTCGTGCTCGAGCGCTGGGTCCCGTGGGATCAGGTCTACGGACCCGACGAGGACGCGGCCGCCGCGAAGGACGGCACGACGGCGAACGGCGGCACCACGGCGAACGGCGCGAGCACGTCGAAGGGCGGCTCCACGGGCGGAACGTCGGGCGGGACGAGCTCGAAGGCGGGAGGCGGGAAGTGAAGCGTCCCCTCCAGGTCCTCCGCACGGCACGCGCGGGCTTCACGCTGATCGAAGTGCTCCTCGTCCTGCTCATCATGAGCGGGATCATGCTCGCGATGACGTCGATCCTGACCGCGGCCCGCACGTCGCGCGACACGATCCACAACATCCAGGAGACGCAGCTCGCCGGCCCGGCGATCCTCGACATGATCGAGCGCGATCTGCGCGGTCTCTCCGTGTACGACCGCACGCGCATGAACCAGTTCCGCGTGAAGGACCGCGTGCTCCTCGGCTTCGACGCGGACAGCCTCGACTTCGTGACGGCGACGCGCAGCCTCTCGTACCACCTCGAGGAGGACCGCTACCTCCGCGCACCGCTGAACGAGGTCGGCTACCGGCTCAAGGTCTCCGCGGACGGGCAGTTCCTCGAGATCTACCGCCGCGAATCGTACGGCGTCGACGAGGAGCCGTTCGAGGGCGGGAACTTCCTCCTCCTCCACGAACGCGTGCGCGGCTTCGACCTGCGCTGCTTCGAGAAGGACGGCCCCGACGAGGAACCCGCGCCGGAATGGGGCGGGGACCAGGCGGGCGAGCGCATCGGCCTGCCGGCACGCCTCGAGATCTCGCTGACGCTCGAGCTCGCTCCGCGCCTCGTCAACGAAGCCCTGCGCATCGCTCCGACCGACCGCCGAACGATCGTCTACAAGCGCGTGATCCGCTTCCCCGAGGGCGTGCGCTTCGCGGAAGAGGACCTCCCCGTGCCGCGCGTGCCGAAGCTCCCCTCGGCGAGCACCGGCAGCGGACAGCCGAACGCGGGCGCGGGCGGCGGAGGAAACCCCTTCCCCGTCGGAGGCGGCGGTGGTCGAGGAGGCGATCCCTTCCGCACCGAAGTCGGCGGAGCCTCGCGCTCGGGCGGCAATCGCCCCGGCGGCGGCGGCGGTGGTGGTGGCGGCGGCCAACAGCAGCCGCACTGAAGTCCGCCCGTTCCGAAGCGCCGAGCGCGCAAGCGCCCTGCGCGCTCACCGCCTGGGGCGCCCGAGCGTCTCACGCCCGCCGAGATACGGCCGAAGGACCGCGGGCACGGCGACCGTGCCGTCCTTCTGCTGGTGGTTCTCGATCAGCGCGATCAGCATGCGCACCGACGCGGCGACGGTGTTGTTCAGCGTGTGGCACACGCGGACCGTCCCCTGCTCGTCGCGATAGCGCATGTTGAGTCGCCGCGCCTGGTACTCGTGGAAGCGCGACGCGGAGTGCGTCTCTCCGTAGTTCTTGCGCGAGGGCATCCAGGTCTCGATGTCGAACTTCTGGATCTGCGGCGCGCCGAGATCGCCGCCGCACACGTTGACGATGCGGTACGGGAGCTGGAGCGACTGCAGCACGTCCTCCGCGTTCTTCACGATGTCGTGGTGGTGCGCGAGGCTCTTCGCGGGATCGGCGGCGTCGACGATCACCTGCTCGACCTTCAGGAACTGGTGCACGCGATAGAGCCCGCGCGTGTCCTTGCCGTACGTCCCCGCCTCGCGGCGGTAGCACGACGAGAGCGCGACGTACTTCTTCGGCAGCTCCGCGTGCGCGAGGATCTCGTCCTGGTGGAGCGCGGTCACGGGCACCTCCGCCGTGCCGACGAGGCAGAGATCGTCGCGCTCGTCGCAGCGGTACGCCTGCTCCTCGCCGCCGGGGAAGTACCCCGTGCCGACCATGACCTCGCTGCGCACGAGCGTCGGGACGGAGAGCGGCACGAACCCGCGCGAGACCATCAGGTCGAGCGCGTAGCGCATCACCGCGCCCTCGAGCAGCGAGAGATCGCCCTTGAGGAAGTAGTTGCGCGAGCCCGCGATCCGCGCGCCGCGCGTGACGTCGATCCAGTCCTGCAACTCGCCGAGCGCGATGTGGTCGAGCGGCTCGAAGTCGAACTTCCGCGGCTCGCCCCAGCGCTTGACCTCGACGTTTTCGCTGTCGTCCTTGCCTTCGGGGACCTCGGGCGCGGGGACGTTCGGGACGCGCAGGAGGAGCTCTCGGAGCTCGGCCTCGCGCGCCGCTTGCGCGTCCTCGCGCGTCTTCAGGTCGACCTTCGCGCGCTTCGCTTCCTCCGCGAGTTTCGCGCGCTCGTCGGGCGAGGCCTTGCCGATCGACTTCGCCTTCGCGTTCTGTTCGGCGCGCAGTTGGTCGAGCGCGACCCCCTCCTCACGCACGACGCGGTCGAGCTCGAGGATCTTCTCGAGGTCGATCGCGATGCGCTTCTTCACGGCGCCGGCCTTCACGACGTCGGGGTTCTGACGGATGAACTTGATGTCGAGCACGCGAGGTCATTCCTTCCAGGTGGATTCGATCTTGCCGAAAAAGTCGTGGGTCTTCATCACGAGCTGCACCTCGACGGGGCCCTGGCCCTTGACGTCGAACGAGAGATCGAGCGGCGACCACGGAGCATCCCAGCCGAGTTTCGTGATGCCCTCGTTGTCGAGGACCTTCGGCATCTTCTCGTACTTCGCGGCCTTGCCCTTCGATCCCTTCTTGCGGAAGCCCGCTTCGGGGATCGGGACCGCGTTCCAAACGCGTTCGTAGCGCTCGCCCGCCTTGCCGACGACGCGCACGCTTCGTCCGACGATGGTCACCTTGTCGGCGTCCTTCGCGAGCTTGAAGTCGAAGTCGAACGGACCGCCGAGCTCGATCGTCGTCGTCTCGCCGCGGCGCACGCCCCAGGTGGGCGGGCTCTTCGGCGGGAGGATGATGCACTTCTGCATCTGCTTCTTCTTGCCCTTGCGGAGCTCGCCGTAGAAGAGCTGGTAGGTCCCGATCGGGAGCTGCACGCCCTTCGCGCCGGCGTCGGTGATGTCGAAGAAGCACTTCTCGAGCTCGCTCTTGCCCTGGACGATCAGCGTCGAAGGCGGGACGGAGCCGTGGAAGACGAGCTTGACGGTCCCGGTCTCGACCGAGGCCGGCGTCGCGACGAGCTCCCGCCCGCCGCCGCCGACGGCGATGCGGTACCACTTGCCGTCGAGGTCGACGAGTTCGCTGTACGGCCGCGCGTGCTTCGAGGTCCCGACGACGAGCGTGTCGAAATCCGGTTGATAGCAGAGCCGCTTCGACGCGTCGCCCTCGTCGGAGATCCCGACGAACCCGTACGTCAGCGGCTGCGAGCCGTAAATCCCGTCGAAGGTCTCGTCGATGAGGCGGAGCTGCGTGCCCGCGACGTTGCCGACGACGCTGGCGGCACCGAGCGTGTAGAGCGTGATCTGGTCGTCGACGGGGGCCGTGTTGACCTGGATTCCCTGGTACGTGTCCTGCTGGATGCCGGTCATCGCGAGGAAGCCCCACGGGCGCGCGTCCTCGCCCTTGCCGAGCATCAGCTTGACCGGCGTCATGTTGCCGGTGATCGCGAGCTTCTCCTCGCCCTGACCGTCCCCGTCGACGTCGATCTTGATCTCGCTCGCCCCCGTCCGGATCAGCGTGGGCGAGCCCGACATCTGCAGGAACGCCGCCTTGTTGCCGTCCTTCTTGTTCAGCGCGAGCGACTGCCACGCTTCGTAGAGGTCGTCCGCGCAGTACGTCGGACGTTGGAAGGTCTCGGGGCTCGTCACGAGCTCGAAGGTGAGCGGCACCTTGATCGGCGTCGCCGGAGCCGTGGGCGTCGGCGCGGCACCACCGGGTTGTCCGCCGCCCGGCTCCTGCGGCGGAGCCTCGGGCGCCTTCTTCTTGTCGAAGCCGCGCGCTGCGAGCGCGGACTTGCGCTTCGTGCTCTCGTCCCAGACGGAGTCCTTGAGGTCGAGCTTCTCGCGCAGTTCGACGACGCGCGCGTAGTACTTGTACGCGCCGGGGAGGTCGGCGCCGGTCGAGCGCAGGAGCTCGTCCAGGGAGCGCGCGCACATCCACGCGCATTGCCCGGCGTGGTAGAGGTCGCCCTCCTGGTCGAAGTAGTCGACGAGGTCGCGCAGCTTCGCTTCGACGAGGTCGAAGTTCTGCGGGTCCTTCTTCTCCTGATTGTTCTCCCACTCGGCGAGGCCGGATTCGTAGCGCTTCCTGAGCTCGCCGAGGTTCTTCTTCGTGCTCGAGTTGATGCTGGAGAAGAAGCGGTACACCTTCTCCGCGAACTCGGTCTTGTGCACGACCTTCCACGCCTCGCGCAGCGCGGCGTGGAGCGTCTCCAGGTCCTCGCTCGGCTCCTTCGCGATCCGCTCCGCGACGTCGACGATCGCGATGACCGCGTCGCCCGTCTTGTCCTTGACGAGCTTCTGCATCGCGGCAGCGTCCTTCGCATCGAGCGCTTTCTTGAAGTCCTTCTCGAAGTCGGACTCCACGAGCGCGAGTTCGACGCGCGCGGCGCGTGACGCGGGGGCGAGGACGGCCGCTCCGAGGAGGAGGCCTGTGAGGCCGAGCGGCGCGACGAGGGCCAGGGAGGTCCTGGACATCCGGCGGGGGAACATCGGGCGGGCGAGTCTAGCGGCCCCCCCCGCGGGGATCCATGCGCGGAGCACGGGGGTACACCGGAGGAAGGACGGACCTCGAGGGCGCGGCGTGCGCCTGCGCGGGGCACCGACCGTCGAGCGGGCGTTGCCCCCGCGCGGGTCCGTCGAAGGCCGCGCGACGCCCCGGCGCGTCTCAGCGGCGGGCGGACATCCGCTTCAAGAACTCCTTCTCGGAGTTCGAGAGCGAGCTCATCCCCTCGCGGTGGATCTTCTCGAGGAGCTGGTCCATGCGCACTTCGTCCGAGGCGGCCTGCTCGACCGCCTTGACGGCGCGGCGGCGCTCGACGTACTCGACCGGGTCGAGCGCGATCAGGCCGGTCTTCACCGCGACGAAGCCGTAGAGGACGCCGCCCAAGTGCACGAGGTGCGCGGTGCCGTCGCTCGCGCGCTCCGCGATCGAGACGAGCATCCCGAACACGTCGAACGCGACGAGGATGAGAGCGAGCGTGCGCAGCGTGATCGGGAAGACGAAGAACACGAGGCGCGTCATCGGCCGCAGCATCGCCATCGCGACCATGACGCCCATGCACGCGCCGCTCGCGCCGAGCGCAGCCGCGTCGAACACGCCGCCGAAGAGGAGCGCGGGCACGAGGAACGCGAGCGCGCCGACGACCATCGACGCGAAGTAGGTGATCAGGAAGCGGCGCGTGCCCACCTCGCTCTCCAGCATCGTGCCGAAGAAGTAGAGCGTGAGCATGTTCATCAGCACGTGGCCGACGTCCGTGACCGCGTGCAGGAACCCGTAGGTGAAGAGCTGCCAGACGGGCGCGCCGGCCAGGTGCGCGCGCCAGTCCGCCGGCTCGAGCACGAGGTGACCGAAGACGAGCCGGAAGAGGTTCCCCTGCTCCGCGACGCTCCCGAAGAAGTAGAGGAGGAAGCTCGCGAGGAAGAGCCCGACGTTCGCGATCATCAGGCCCTTCACCGCGGGCGTCAGGCGCGGGAGCCCGAACTGCCCCCGAGCTCGCCCGCCGTCGTCGTCCTGCCAGTCGCGTCGTTCCATGAGCTCAGCTCGCGCTGCCCACTCTCCTGGGCCGGACCGGAAGAACGTTCCCGGTCTGATTCGCGGCCGCCTGGAGCGTGTTCGCGAGCAGCATCGCGATCGTCATCGGACCGACGCCGCCCGGAACCGGAGTGATCCAGCCCGCGCGCTCGGCCGCGGTCTCGAATTCGACGTCCCCGGTGAGCTTCCCGTCCGGCAGGCGGTTGATCCCGACGTCGAGGACCGCGGCGCCCGGCCGGATCCAGCTCCCCTTCACGAGGCCGGGCTTCCCCACCGCGGCGACGACGACGTCGGCTCGCCGGACGTGCTCGGCGAGGTCCCTCGTGCGCGAGTGCGCGATCGTCACCGTCGCGTGGCGCTCCAGCGCGAGCAACGCGAACGGCTTCCCGACGAGCATCGAGCGTCCGACGACGACGACGTCGCGCCCTTCGAGCGCGATGCCGTGGCGATCGCAGAGCTCGACGCAGCCCGCGGGCGTGCACGGCCGGAGCCCCGGCTTCCCGAGCACGAGCGCGGCGACATTCGCGGGCGTGAGCCCGTCGACGTCCTTCGCGGGGTCGAGCAAGCGCACGACGCGGTCCGCATCGAGCCCGCGCGGGAGCGGGAGCTGCACGAGGATCCCGTGCACGGCGAGGTCCGCGTTGAGCGCGAACACCTCGGCCTCGAGCTCCGCCTGCGTCGTCGTCGCGGGGAGCCGCACGGTGCGCACGTCGAAGCCCGCGTCGCGCGCGGCCTTGTCCTTGTTCTTCACGTAGACCTGGCTCGCCGGGTCGTCGCCGACGAGCACGACCACGAGCCCGGGCCGCACGCCGCGCGCGACGAGCACCTCCGTGCCCGCCGCGACTTCTTCACGCACGCTCCGTGCGACCGCCTTGCCGTCGAGGATCTTCGCGCTCATCACCGCTCCTCCATGCCGCGCGCGCTCGGATCGAGGCGCGCTTGTTCGTTCGAACTCCCGGCCTGCTGCTGGCCCTCCATCGGACGCACGTTGTCGTCCGTGTAGCGGTGCAGGCTCTTCTGGGAGTCCGGGAAGTACCCGAAGACCTGGAAGGTGATGAATACGGAGAGCGCCCCACCCACGAGCACGCCCATCGCTTTCGAGCCGCGCCAACCGCCGAGCATCCGCAGGTGGATGTAGACGACGTAGACGAGCCACGTGATCAACGCCGCGTTCTCCTTGCTGTCCCAGCCCCAGTAGTTCGCCCACGCTTCCTGGGCCCAGAACGCGCCCATCCAGAGCCCGGCCGTGAGGAACGGGATCCCGACGGCGAACGCGCGGAAGCTCACCTCGTCGAGCTCCTTCTCGAGCCGGAGGAGCCGCGCCGCCGACGGCAACCCGCCGCGCGCGCGCAGGACGAGGAACACGACGCCGCCGAGCGCCAAGAGCGGCAGCGTGACGAGCTGCACGAACGGGACGAGCGTCAAGCCGACGACGATCGCGAGCTCGCTGCGCGCGCTCGGACCGCCGAGGCGCGCGTCGAGCACGCCGCGCACGAACGCCCACGCGACGAGGCCCGCGGGCAGGCTCGGCAGGAGCAGCGCGGGCCCCCACTCGAAGCCGAGGCCCGAGTGCAGCGCGAGCGTGCCGAGGAGCGCGAGGACGGTGCTCAGCGCGACGAACGCGCCGAGCTTCTTCGCGAGCCCGGGCGTGCCCGAGTAGACCGCGCTCCAGAAGCGCGTCACGAACCACACGAGCGCGACGACCGCCGCGACGGCCATCGTCGCGTAGCTGAAGATCAGCGCGGAGAGGTGCGGCGGGAACCAGTACGACTGGAGCGCGGGCGGCAGGTCGCGCTGCGCCGTCGAGAGCGTGTCGATGTAGCGGTGCGTGAAGAACGTGCCGACGAAGACGACGCCCACCATCACGTCGTCGACGATCGCCCAGCCGCTGCCGCGGCGCTGGAGGCCGAGCGCGAAGTGGAGCACGAACATCGACGCGAGGACGGCGAGGCTGAACATCTGGAGCACCTCGCTCATCGTCTGGCTCGGGAAGTGGTTCACCTCGTAGCCGCGGTGCACGACGGACGTCGCCATCGCCGCGACGGCGAGTGCGAGCGCGAGGACCGGGACGCGCGTCGCGAGCGCTCCGACGCCGGACGGCCGCGCTTTCGCGAGCGCCGCGCGCGCGTGCACGACGACCGACACGAGGCACGCGAGCACGCCCGTGAGCGCGAGCAGGTCCGCGGCGTCGGACCACCGTGTCGACGCGGGCGCCTGCGACCAGTCGAGGAGCGTGGCGAGGTTCATGCTGCAGGCTCTTTTCGACGTCCGCCGTACCCTTCCAGGATCGGACGGAGGAGGAAGGCGATCATCGTCCCGACGATGATCGTGTACATGCCGTAGAGGACGATCGGGATCCCGGGGTCGTAGACGACGCCGATCCCCGAATACGTCGGCCGTTCCGGGTCGGCGTTGGTCTGGAAGAATCGATAGCCCTGGTAGTGGAAGTAGTCGTTGACGCGGATCTCGCGCTCGTACTCGGGGCCGACGTCGACGGCGCGGAAACCGCCGGCGCCGTCGGGCTCCCAGATCGAGAGCACGCTGCGCCACTCGAAGGGGAAGCCGGCCTGGTTCTCGAAGAAGCGCACCCAGAACGAGCCGTCGGAGCTCTCCCACAGGCTCGAGAGCCCCTGGTCGGTCGACGCCATGTGCACGACCTCCGTCGTCTCGCTCGGCGTGCCGACTCCGCGCACGATCTCGAGTTCGAGCCCGACGGGATCGGTCGAGTAGAAGTCGGGGTCGAAGTGTGGGCCCTCGACGTGCGGCGCGAGGAACTCGATCGTCTTCTCGTAGCGCGCGTTCTGGTAGGCGTGCGCGACGGACACGCGCTCCGCGCCGGGGAACGGCAGCGTTGCGCCGAGCGCGACGTCCGTGCGCGAACCGCCGGGCCCGGCGAGACGGAGCGCACCGTCCGGGGTGAGTTGGAGCACGTAGCGCGGCGGACCTTCGACGCCCCACGGGTCCCACGTGAGCTTCAGCCCGAGTTCCTTGAACGTGTAGCGGCCCTGCAGCGCGTCGTGCGTCTCGGCGTCGAGCCCTTGGAGCACCAGGCGGCGCTCCTTCTCCGGGTTCCCCGCGCGCTCGATCGTCACCCACACCCCCGGATTGCGCGGCGGCTGCTCCGCGAGCGGACGCGCGTCGCGCACCTCGCTCTTGCCCGCATCGTCGAGGCGGAAATCGGCGGTCGCCTCCGCGATCGTGATCGTGTACTCGCCCGCGCGCAGCACGTCGCCGAGCGCGATCTTCTCGCGACGCGGTTCGACCTGCCCTTGCTTCATGAAGCCGAGGTCGAGCCAGCCGACGTAGCCCGGACGCTCGGCCGCGGCCTGCTGTTCGAGCGGCTCGTCGCCCGCGCCGTGCACGACGCGCAGTCGCCACGTCCACCCCGCGTCCGCGTAGAGGTCGTTCGGACTGTCGGGCTTGAGGAGCACGGGCCGGGCCGCGCCGCCCTCCTTCGACGCGACGGAGAGTTCGAGTACCGGCCCGATGCCCGCGGGATCGTCGAGCTTCTCCGCCTCCCAGAACCGCGGCGTGCCGACGTGCGCGCGCTCCGCGAGCGCCTTCACGCGGAAGAGCAGGTTCGGCCGCTCCTTGCCGCTCGCCCCGTCGCGCGCCCAGTCGATGCCGATCTCGCGGCCGGGCCAGAGCGTGTACTCGGGCAGGCGCGTCTTGAACTCGTCCGCGCGGAACCCGACCTGGAGCGTCGGCCAGTCCTTGCGCGCGAAGCGATCGAGCTTCACGTGGAAGGGCATCCGCGTCGGCTTCTCGGGGCTGAAGTAGCCCCAGTACGTGTCCTGCGGCGGCGCGCGCAGGTCGAGTTGGAGCACGCCGCGGTTCGTGCGCAGCTTGCTGACGAACCCGCCGGCGAGCATGACGAGGATCCCGACGTGGACCGTGATCCATCCGGCCTTGCGCAGCGTGAGCCACGCGCGCGGCGGGCCGCGGAACGTGTTCAACGCGACGCCGAGCGCGAGCAGGAAGAGCAGCACCGCGAACCCGTTCGACTTGTAGACGCGGTTCCAGTGCAGCGCCGTCGCGACGTCGAAGAAGCGGCGCAGGAAGAGCGCGTGGTCGGCGGTGAACTGCGTGATCGCCTGCGACTTCGGCTGACCGGAAAACGCCTGGCGGATCTGCTTCTCCTGGTTGTCGCGCTCCTCCTTGCCGTAGCGCTGCCCGAACTGGTCGAGGCGCTGCAGCACGGACTCGGGGACCCCGGCCTCGGGCATGCCGATGCCGTACGGATGGAGCACGTGGTAGAGGAAGTACGCCTCGGCGAACGCGAACGTGTCGTACTGCCGTCGGTAGCCCTTCACGCGCGTGATCTGCTCGTCCGTGAGCCCCGCGAGCACCGGCGGATCCGCGGGCGAGCGTCCGCGCGCCAGCATCGCCGCGCCGCCGGGCGTCGCGAGGAACGCGTCGAGCGTCGCGGTCGGGACGTCGCTCACGGTCGGCACGCGCTCCTCGGGGTCCTCGAAGCCGTCGATCTGCGGGACGAGCACACCGAGCGCGACCGCGAACGCGGACAGCGCGACGAGCGCGACGCCCGTGTGCATCGAGCGGAAGAAGTGCGCGACCGCGCCGCGCTGGAGGAACACGAAGGAGCCGAAGCAGAGCACGAAGGCCGCGAGGATCGCGTCGCGCGCGCCGAACGCGCCGGTGACGAGGCCGGAGGACTGCACGACGGTCCCGAGCACGTGGCCCGCGACGACGAGGAGCAGGATCACGCCTGCCGACGTCGCGAACCCCCAGCGGAAGCGCGGCCGTTCGTCGCGTTCCATCGCTCGCGACCTACCAGCGCCGCTCGAGCACGAAGGACGGGAGTTCGATCAGCGCCGCGCGGTGCGCGGAGGGCGCGAGCGCCGCGGCGCGTTCGCGCGCGCGGTCGACGAGCGCCTTCGCGCGTGCCATCGCGTATTCGACGCCGCCCTCGAGGTCGCACACGGAGCGGAGCCGCGCGCAGCGACCCGCGAGGTCCGGCCGCGTGAAGACGTCGCGAATCGCCGCGCGCGTCGCTTCGTCGCCGACGCGGTAGGCGTGCAGCACGGGCAGCGTGATCTTGCCGTCCTCGACGTCGTTTCCGACGGACTTGCCGACGACGTTCTCGTCCCCCACGACGTCGAGGCAGTCGTCGACGATCTGGAACGCGAGCCCGAGCTCCCACCCGTACTGGCGCATCTCGAGCCCGACGTCCTCGCGGCCGCCGGGATAGCGCGCGCCGAGTTCGCACGCCGCGGCGTACAAGGTCGCGGTCTTCGCGCCCGCGATCTCCTCGTAGCGCTCCTGCGTCAAGTCGAAGTCGTAGCGCAGCGCGGCCTGGTCGATCTCGCCGACGCACAAGCGCCGCGTCGCTTCGGCGAGCGCGCGGCTCGCGAGACGCGACGAGAGGTCGGTCGACAGCGCGAACGCGCGCGCGTAGAGGAAGTCGCCGAGCAGCACCGCGGTCTGGTTGTCCCAGCGCTGGTTGACGCACGCGACGCGGCGGCGCACGGACGCGCCGTCCAACACGTCGTCGTGCACGAGCGTCGCGAGGTGGATCAACTCGACGATCGCGGCGACGGCCGGGTGTTCGTCCGTCGTGTTGCCGGTCGCCTCGCCCGAGAGGAGCACGAGCGCGCCGCGCAGCTGCTTCCCGCGGAAGCGTCCGACGTGGTCGGTCATGTCGCCGACCGCGTGCGAGCTCTCGAGGAGCTGGCGCAGCATGACCTCGCGCATGCGCTCGAGCCCGGGCTGCACGGGTTCGAGCAGGCGCGCGAGCTGGGATTCGGAGGAGCTCACGAGGCGGCCTTTCGAGGGGTTTCGGACCCGGCGCGGCGCGCGCGCTCGAGGTCCTCGGGCGTGTTCACGTTCGCGGCCGCGCGCGCGGCGAGGCCGTGCTCGAGCCACGCGAAGCGCGGGAGGGCGAGCCCGTCGAGCGGATGCTCGAGGACGCTCGTCACCTTGCGCTCGCCGAGGTCGAGCAGGCGGCGGATACGCGGCAGGAGCCGCGTGTGATAGACGCCGCAGAGGGGTTCTGGTCCGCGGTCGCTTCGGGCGAGGCAGAGATCGAGCTCGTCCGCCGCGACGCGCGCGAGGAGCGCGTCGAAGTCGACGCTCGCGAGGAACGGGAGATCGACCGCGAGCACGCACGCGTAGCCCGCGGGGCTCGCGGCGAGCCCGGCCTCGATGCCGGCGAGCGGCCCGCCGTCCTCGACGCGATCGAGCGCGAGCGCGCGCCCGAACTCCGCGTACCGCGGCGCGCGGCCGCAGGCGAGGACGATCGTCGGCGCGAGCGGCTCGAGCGTGCGGATCGCGCGCTCGAGCAGGGTCATTCCCTCCAGCTCGACGCGCGCCTTGTCGGCGCCCATGCGCGAGCTCCGGCCGCCGCAGAGCACGACGCCGCTCGCGGCGGCGACGCGTCTCCCACCGAGCGGCGCCCGGGTCGTTCCCCCGAGAGCCTCCCGAGGTGCGGGCCCGGACGAGGACACGGCTCAGCCGCCCTTCTCGGGGGTCTCCGCCGGTTTGTCCTTGGCGGACTTCTCGGGCATGCCGTCGGACATGCCCTTCTTGAACTCGTTGACGCTGCTGCCCATCGCGCGAGCGAGCTGCGGGAGCTTGCTGCCGCCGAAGAGCAGGAGCGCGATCAGGAGGATGGGCCACCACTCCTGGAGGCCCATGAGCGCGAAAACGTGCATGCGTGGGGTCGGACCGGCGAGGTGGAGGCCCGCGCGGGGAACGCCCCGGGCGCGCGGCTCCCGCTCACGCCGCGGAGGCGGCGGAGCGGGCGGCCCTCGGTCCGTCCGGGGCCGCCGCCATGACCGAGCATTGTAGAGGCGGCGCGGGCCGGGTCACCCCTCGGGGTGGGAAATCGCGCGCGGGGAAGCTCCGCCCTCGGGCGGAGGAACGCCGGGGCGCTCCGGGCCGTCGGCGACGAGGCGCGCGGCGCGGCGGGCGACTCGGCGGGCGGTGCGGGCGTCGAGGGCGGGATGGTCGGGCGGGAACGGGCGGTTCGAGGCGAGCGTGCCCGCGGCCTTGGTCCCGACCCGACCGCCGGGGGCGACGTGGAGCCCCGCCGCGGCGAGGCCGACGCGGACGGCGAGGGAGACGGAGTAGGTGGAGAGCACCGCGCCCGGCGCCAACCGCCGGGCGAGCTCCGCGAGGAACGCGGGCTGCCACAAGGCGCCGTCGACGCCGGGCGAGAACGCGTCGAGGAAGACGGCGTCGAACCGGAGCGCGGGGTCGAGCGCGGGGAGCGTCGCGCGGCCGTCGCCGAGGAGGAGCCGGAGACGCCCGTCCCCCAGCGGGAGGGGCTCGGGAGCGCGCTCCCGCGGTGCGGGCGCGCGCTCGGGAGTTCCGAGCGCGCCTTCGACGGACGCCGGCTCGCGTGCGGAGGCCGTCGACGCACGTTCGGAGGTCGAGCGCGAGCGCTCGGAGGTCGTGGGCGCGCGCTCGGGAGCCGCAAGCGCGCGCTCGAGCGCCGCCAGCACGGGCGCGTGCGCGCGCACGAGCTCGGGCGACGAGCGCGCGTGGAGCTCGCCCGTGCGCGCGAGCGCGAGCGTGCGCTCGATCACGGACGCATCGAGCTCGAGCGTCACGACGTCGAGCGCGACGCCCGTCGCTTCGAGCGCCGCGAGCGCCGCCGCGACGTTGAGGCCGAGCCCCGTGCCGACGTCGAGCAGGCGGAACGCGCGCTCGCCGCGCTGCGCGAGCTCGAGCGCGCGCTCACGCACTCGACACGCGCGCGCATAGCGCTCGCGCGATTCGAGCCACGCGCCCGCGCGCGAGTGACACGCCTCGCCGTGCGCGGGATGCACGAGCGTCGGGGAGCCGTCGTCCGTGAGGAGGAGCCGCCAGTCTTCGTGCTCGGTCGCCACGAGTGCGTGCGCGGAGCGGGGCAACGAGGTCGCGCGCGGCGCTCAGCCGTTCGGACCGAACTCCTCGCAGCCGAGGTCGAGCGCGACGTCGAGGATCCGCGCGTCGCCGCCCAGGTCGAGCGGCAGCGGCTCGCTCACGTCGCCGTCCTCGTCGAGGTCCGCGATGTCCGCCGGGAGGAAGTTCGCGTTCCCATGGTCGCGACAGGGCGAGGCCGCCGAGAGGCGCCACGTGCCCGGAACGAAGAGCGGGTCCGTGTAGAAGCTCACGCCGGTCGCATTCGGCGCGTCGCAGAGCTGCACGATGTTCGGGCCCTCGAGTTCGGGGCCCGAGAGCGACGCCGAATTGTCCCAGAGGATCGAGTTGCGGATGCGCGCGGCGGCGGGCAGGGACGAGCCGCTCGACGTGAACAACCCGCCGCCGTGCTCGGCGGCGTTCCGGGTCCACGTGCAGTTCGTGAACGTGCCCCAACCGCTGATGAAGATCCCGTCCGCCATGAACACACCGCCGCCGAACTCGGCCCGGTTGTGATGGAACACGGAGTTCGTGACCTGGACCGTCTCGAGGCTCGCCGTCGAGCCGACGAGCAGTCCACCGCCTTTGCCGCTCGCCACGTTCCAGCCGAACTCCGCGTCGAACACGCGAGCGACCGTCGCATTCAGCGCGAGGCCCGCCCCGTCCGTCGCGACGTTGCGGAGGAAGCGCATGCGCTTCATCACGACGTTCCCGCCAGACTGGTAGTAGCCTCCGCCGCGGAGGGCGGCGTTGTTGCGCAAGGTGCAGTTCGAGAGGTCGAGTTCGGCGAGATGCCCGTGTCCACCGCGCGTGCAGAAGATCCCGCCGCCCGCGCTGTCGAGGGGACCGTTCGCGTTGCCGCGCTCGATCGTGAATCCGTCGACCACGACGACGCCCCAGAGCGTGAGCACGTGGTAGGCGTTGTCGTCGAGCCGCCGATTCTGCTGCAGCTCCCCGGTGAGGACCGTGGCATCGAAGCTCCCCGCGCGCTGCGCGCGCGAGGTCTCGTTGCCGAGGAAGCCGCCGTAGAGCTTCGACCACTGCCCGAGCACGAAGCTCGCCGAGCGCGGATCGCCAGGGATCTGGAGCGCCGTCGGCCGGTACACGCCCTCCGCGACCCAGACCTCCTCGCCCAGCGTCGCCGCCGTCAGCGCGGACTGGAGATCGGTGTAGGCGTCGGCCCACGAACTCCCGTCTCCCGCGCCCTGGGCCGTGTCGTCGACGTAGATCACGGTCTGCGCGCGGGCGCCGAGGACGAGCGCGGACGCGGCCGCTGCGAGGGCGAGGAATCGAACGCCGGGGAGGGAAGTCCGCATTGGGAAAGGAGGCCGACGCGGTCATCCGACCGCGCTCGTCGTCCAGGAGGAGCCTACGCTGGACGGACTGGAGCCGCCAGGGTCGGCGCCTCCAGGCCTCAGCCCCGCGCCGTCGCGAGCAACCCCGTCTCCTGGAGCGCCTTCTCCATCGTCTCCCCGAGCCGCGCGGGGCTCGCGCACATGCGCACGCCCGCCGCCGTCAGCGCCGCGATCTTGTCCTGCGCCGTGCCCTTGCCGCCGCTGATGATCGCGCCCGCGTGGCCCATGCGCCGGCCCGGCGGAGCGGTCTGACCCGCGATGAAGCCGACGCACGGCTTCTTCACGTGCTTCGCGATGTACTCCGCGGCCTTCTCCTCCGCGTTCCCGCCGATCTCGCCGATCAGGATGATCGCGTCGGTGTCCTTGTCCGCGTTGAACGCCTCGAGGACGTCCACGAAGTTCGTCCCGTTCACCGGATCGCCGCCGATGCCGATGCACGTCGACTGGCCGATGTTGCGCGACGTCAGCTGCCACACCGCTTCGTAGGTGAGCGTGCCCGAGCGCGACACGACGCCGACGCGGCCCGGCTTGTGGATGTAGCCCGGCATGATGCCGATCTTGCACTGCTTCGGCGTGATGATGCCCGGGCAGTTCGGGCCGATCAGGCGCGACTTCGTGCCCGGCATCGCGAGGCGCTCGGCGACCTTGACCATGTCGAGCACCGGGATGCCCTCGGTGATCGTCACGATGAGCTCGATCCCGGCGTCGATCGCCTCGAGGATCGCCTCGCCCGCCGCCGGCGGCGGCACGTAGATCACGGTCGCGTTGCAGCCCGACTTCTCGCGCGCTTCCTGGCACGAACCGAAGACCGGGAGGCCCAAGTGCGTCGTCCCCTTCTTCGCGGGGTTGACGCCGCCGACCATCTGCGTGCCGTACGCGATCGCCTGCTCGGTGTGGAACGTGCCCGTCTTCCCGGTGAGGCCCTGGCAGATGACGCGCGTGTCCTTGTTGACCCAGATGCTCATGGTGTTCGTGTTCCTTTCAGCGTCCGGCGCCCACGGCCTTGCAGATCTTCTGCGCCGCGTCGTCCAGGTTGTCCGCGGGGATGATCGGGAGCTTGCTGTCGACGAGCAGCTTCTTGCCGAGCTCGACGTTCGTGCCCTCGAGGCGCACCACGAGCGGCACGCCGAGCTTCACCTGCTTCACCGCCTCGATCACGCCGGTCGCGATCACGTCGCACTTCATGATGCCGCCGAAGATGTTGATCAGGATGCCCTTCGTCTTCGCGTCGGAGAGCAGGATGCGGAACGCCGCGGTGACCTTCTCCGCCGTCGCGCCGCCGCCGACGTCGAGGAAGTTGGCGGGCTCGGCGCCGTAGAGCTTGATCACGTCCATCGTCGCCATCGCGAGGCCGGCGCCGTTGACCATGCAGCCGATGTTGCCGTCGAGCGCGATGTAGTTGAGGTCGAACTTGGAGGCCTCGACCTCCTTGGGGTCCTCCTCGTGGAGGTCGCGCAGCGGCATCAGGTCCGCGTGGCGGAAGAGCGCGTTGCCGTCGAAGTTGATCTTGGCGTCGAGCGCGAGGAGCCGGTTGTCCTTCGTGACGATCAGCGGGTTGATCTCGGCGATCGAGCAGTCGAGCTCGACGAAGAGCTTCGCGAGCGCGGGCAGGAAGCGCGCGGCCTGCGGCTCGAGACCGGGCGCCATCTTCACGCCGCGGCACAGCTTGACGACGTCCGCGGGCTGGAGGCCCTTCGACGGCGAGAACGCGACCTTGACGATCTTCTCGGGGTGCTTGGCGGCGACCTCCTCGATCTCCACGCCGCCCTCCGACGACATCATCATCACGGGGCGCTTCGACTCGCGGTCGATCGCGATGCCGAGGTAGTACTCCTTCGCGATGTCGCTGCCGCGCTCGATCCAGAGGCGCCGCACTTCCTGGCCCTCGGCGCTCGTCTGGTGCGTCACGAGCTTGCGCCCGAGCATCCACTGCGCCGCCGCGCGCGCTTCGTCGACGGTCCTGACGAGCTTGACGCCGCCGGCCTTGCCGCGGCCGCCCGCGTGGATCTGGGCCTTCACGACGGCCATCGGCGCGCCGAGCTTCTGGAAGCCCGCGACGGCCTCGTCGACCGTGGTCGCTTCGTAGCCGTCGCTGACGGTGACGCCGTAGCGCTTGAGGAGCTGCTTCGCCTGGAACTCGTGGATCTTCATCGCGGGTGCGTGCGGTCCGGGGGTGGGGAAACGAGCGCGGGAGTGTAGCGGCGCCGGAGGGCCGAGGCCATGCGCCGGGAGGCGCGCGCCGCGGGGCGGAGTTTTCGGCGTGCGATCGCGCGCGCGCGGCCCCTGCTCGACGTGGACGGCCCGTCCGGCCGGCCGCGAAACCCCGCGAACAGGAACCCGACCATGAAGCTCCTCCCCCTCCTCGCCCTCGCCCTCGTCCCCGCGCTCGTCCACGCCGCGCCGATCGTGCCCGCCGAGCCCGTGCTCGAACGCCTCGCGCTGCGCGAGCGCACCGCCGCCCTGCTCGAGGGCGTCTGGCACCTCGACGTCGAGCGCACGGAGGCGCTCCCCGCCGCGCGCGCGTCCGCCGCGAAGCTCGTCTTCCGGCGCGATCCGCTGGTCGTGCTGCTCGCGCGCACCGCGAACGCGCGCATGGCCGCGCTGCCGATCTTCGACGGCGGCATCGCGTACGACGGCCGCGAGCACCTCCCGTACGTGCTCGTCGACCGCGGCGGCGCGATCGAGCTCCTCGTCTTCCGCCCCGGCGAGGGCACCGCCTTCGCCGCGGCCGACGCGCTCCCGGTGCACGTCGTCGCCACCGCCGACGGCCCGCGGCTCTACCTCGGCGGCGAGGACGCGCGCCGCGCGTACGGCGCGTACGGACCGGCGGCGCCCGAGCTCGTCCCCGCGCCGATCGTGACCGGCGTCGAGCGCGCGGCCGACGCGCGCCCTGCGGCCCCCGGCTTCGAGTGAAGCCCACGCCGCGGACGTCACGAAGCGCGAGCGCGTCCCCACGCGCTCGCGCCCTGCTTTTCGCGGGCCGCGCGGTAGAGTCTCCGCCCCCATGTCGAACCCCGCGCGCACGCCCGGCTTCCTCCTCGTCGACACCGAGCTCGCGAGCCTCTTCGGGAAGGCCCTGCGCTCCGCGAAGGGCTCCCCGCGCATCGCCCCCGAACAAGTGCAGCCCGCGAGCCTCGACCTGCGCCTCGGGCCCGCCGCGTGGCGCGTGCGCGCGGGCTTCCTGCCGTTCGGAGCGCCGGTCGAGTCGCGGCTCCCGGAGCTCGCGATCACGAAGCTCTCGCTCGAGGGCGACGGCGCGGTGCTCGAGAAGGGCCAAGTCTACCTCGTGCCGCTCGAGGAGGAGCTCGCGCTCCCGCCCGAGCTCTGGGCGCGCTTCAACCCGCGCAGCTCGACGGGCCGCTGCGACATCTTCACGCGCGTGCTCTGCGACGGCCACCCGCGCTTCGACGAGGCGCCCGCGGGCTTCAAGGGCCGCGTGTGGATCGAGGTGTCGCCGCTCTCGTTCCCCGTGCGCTTGAAGCGCGGCGACCGGCTCGCGCAGCTGCGCCTCGCGCAGGGGAAGCCCGCGCTCGACGCGGTCGAGCTCCGCGCGCTCCACGCGCGCACGCCGGTCGTGTTCGCGGAGGGGCGCGCGCTGAAGCAGGAGGAGCTCGTGCTCGACGAGGACGGCTGCCTCCTCCTGCGCGTCGGGCTCGCGAACCGGGAGCCCGCCGGCTGGCGCGCCGCGCGCGACACCGACGTCCTCGAGTTCTCGAAGGAGGGCGCGCACGCGCGGAGCGACTTCTGGGAGCCCGTGCACGCGCCGAACGGCCGCTGCATCCTCGGGCCGGGCAGCTTCTACATCTTCGCGAGCCAGGAGCGGCTGCGCGTGCCGCCGAAGTTCGCGGCGGAGATGCTGCCCGTCGACACGGGCATCGGCGAGCTGCGCAACAACTACGCGGGCTTCTTCGACAACGGGTTCGGCTGGAAGAGCTCGGAGAAGGCGCCGGGCGGCGTCGTCAACGACGGCACGCCCGCGGTGCTCGAGGTGCGCGCGCACGACGTGCCGTTCCTCGTCGAGGATGGGCAGCTGTTCTGCCGCCTGCGCTTCTTCCGCACGAGCGGGCGACCGGAGAAGATCTACGGCGAGGGCCGCGAGACGAGCTACAAGGACCAGGACCTCACGCTCGCGCGGTGTTTCCGCGCGTGACCTCGCACGGCGCGCCGCGCGCCGCGCGCCTCAGCGCACGCTCACCCGGAACCGCCCGCGCGCGAGGTCCTCGACCCGGAACCGCGCGTCGACGAAGCGCTCGACGACCTGCAGGTTCGTCGCGAGGTGCGAGGAGGGCTCGCTCGTGACGAAGCTCCCGCCCCGCGCGAGCGCGAGCGGGAGCACGAGCTGGTCGGCGAGGTGCTCCCCCACCGGAACGTCGCTCGCGAGGTGGCGCTCGAGCTCCCTCACCGCGCGTTCTGCGACCGTCGCCGCGCGCACGTCCTTCTCGCCGAACGCGCTGACGAGCTCCGTCACGTGCTCGTGCTCGACCTCGAGCAGGAGCGCGTTCCCCGGGCCCGCCGAACGCTCGACGACCTCGACCGCGCACTCGTCCTCGCGCCAGCGAAGGCGCTTCCGCACGACCTCGAGCTCGAGCGCGCCGATCTTCGCGGGCAGGTTCGCGACGAGCGCGCGCGCGCGGCGCGAACGCAGCGCGCCGCGCTCCTCGAGCACGAGCGGACGGAGCGCGCGCGCGGGCTCGACCCGCGCGACGAAGCGCCCGCCGCCCGCGGGGAAGAAGCCGGGGCGCTCGAGCGCGAGCTCGAGCGACGCGCCCATGCGCGCGAGGAGCGGCGCGAACACGCGCTGGAGGAAGTCGAACGGCGGCGCGAGCGGGTTGTGCGTGCCGCCCTCGAGCTCGAGCGTGCTGGGCCCGTCCGCGCAAAGCAGCGCGGGCAGCACCGTCTGCAGCACGAGCCCGGCAGAGCCCGCGGTGCCGACCGCGAAGCGGTAGCGGCCCGCGTTCACCGCGCCGGGACGGAACTCGAGCGCCTTCGAGCCGAGCTCCGCGCCGAGCACTTCGGCGGAGCCGACGCGCGCCGCGGCCTGCACCGCGGTCAAGTGCTGGCGCAGGAGCCCGGGACGCTCGCGCCCCGCGCGGATCTTCTCGATCCGGAACGGCGTCCCGGTGACGAGCGCGAGCGCGAGGCTCGTGCGCAGCACCTGGCCGCCGCCTTCGCCCTGGCTGCCGTCGATCGTGAGCATGGAGCGCGTCACCCCTTCACGCACACGACCTGCCGCAGCGTGTGCACGACCTCGACCAGGTCCGCCTGCGCGGCCATCACTCGGTCGATCGGCTTGTACGCCATCGGCGTCTCGTCGATCACGGCCGCGTCCTTGCGGCACTCGACGTGCTTCGTCGCCTCCGCGTGGTCGGCGACGGAGTACGTCTCCTTCGCCTTCGTGCGGCTCATCCTCCGCCCCGCGCCGTGCGAGCACGAGTCGAAGCTCTCGGGGTTGCCCTTGCCGCGCACGATGTAGCTCGCCGCCCCCATCGAGCCCGGGATGATGCCGAGCTCGCCCGCGCCGGCGCGCACGGCGCCCTTGCGCGTCAGGAAGACGTCCGCGCCGTAGTGCCGCTCGCGCGCGACGTAGTTGTGGTGGCAGTTCACCGCCATCGAGGTCGTCTGGAAGTTGCGCACGCCCTTGACCGACTTCACGGCCTCGACGACGGCCTTCATCATCAGCGCGCGGTTCGTCATCGCGAACGTCTGCGCCCACTCGACGGCCTCGACGTAGTCGTCGAAGTGCTGCGTGCCCTCGGAGAGGTACGCGAGGTCCCGGTCGGGCAGGTTCCCGACCGCGGCCCCCAGGTCCTTCCTCGCGAGCTCGATGAAGTACGTGCCGATCCGATTGCCGACGCCGCGCGAGCCCGAGTGCAGGAGGAACCAGACGTGGTCCGCCTCGTCGACGCAGACCTCGATGAAGTGGTTGCCCGTGCCGAGCGTGCCGAGCTGCGTCACGTGGTTCGCGTTCTTGACCGCGCGGTGCTTGTCCGCGATGCGGCGGAAGACGGGCTCGAGCTCCGACCACGCGTTCGCGCTGCGCTCGGGCACGTCGTGCCACGAGCCCTTGTCGCGCCCCCGCTTCGTCATGCCGTGCGGCACCGCCTTCTCGATCGCCTCGCGCACCTGGCGCAGGTTCGAGGGCAGGTCGTCTGCGGCGAGCGTCGTCTCGACCGCCATCATCCCGCAGCCGATGTCGACGCCGACCGCGGCGGGGATGATCGCGCCGATCGTCGGGACGACGCTGCCGACCGTCGCGCCGATCCCCCAGTGCACGTCGGGCATCGCCGCGACCCACGGGTGGACGAACGGGAGGCGCGCGACGTTGTGGAGCTGCTTCTTCGCCTCGTCCTCGAACGGCACGCCGCGCACCCACGCCTTGATGGGCACGCCGTCTTCGACCTCCAGCAGTTCGTAATTCGTGGTCATGTCCGTCGCGTCTCCGGCAGCCTAGCCCGAACGAGCGCGTCGTCGCGCGCGTTCCGTCGCGCGCGCCGGCGGCGGGGGGATCCGCGCCATCGGGCTCCCGGACGGGCGCCGCGCGCGCGGATCCCCCGGCGTCCGCGGTCGCAAGAAGCGAGCGACCGCCCGGTCGGGGTGGAGGGTCGACCTCCGGGCGCCTCCAGGGCAGCGCGCGTGCCTGGGCCGCCCGTCCCGGCCGCGCGTACGCGCGACCCCTTGCGTGGCCGAGGGTTGCGGCGGAACCGCCCCGGGCCGGGGCGGCGGGGCGAGCGCTCCACGCCTGCCGATCACGAGCTTTTCCGATAGGGTTCTATCTCTATGGCTACGGATCCGAAGCGCACCGTCGTCCTCGGCTTCCTGGGTTCCTCGCTCGACGCGGGCCACGGCGCGGAGCGCTGGGACCGCTGGCGTCCCTCCGTCTCGCTCTGCCGGCACGACGACCTCGTCGTCGACCGCTTCGAGCTCTTCATCCAGCGCCGGTTCCGTTCGCTCGCGGAGGCCGTCGCGAAGGACATCCGCTCCGTCTCGCCCGAGACCGAGGTGCGCCTCCACGAGCTCGAGTTCGAGAACGCGTGGGACTTCGGCGAGGTGTTCGACAAGACGGACGACTTCGCGCGCTCGTACCCGTTCGACCCGGAGCGCGAGGACTACCTCGTCCACGTCACGACGGGCACGCACGTCGTGCAGATCTGCCTCTTCCTCCTCGTCGAGACGCGCCGCATCCCCGCGCGGCTCGTGCAGACGGCGCCCGCGCCGGGACAGCGCGGCGACGCCGCCGGCACGTACTCGATCATCGACCTCGACCTCGGCAAGTACGACCGCCTCGCGACGCGCGCGATGCGCGAGCAGGAGGGCCGGCTCGAGCTCTTGAAGAGCGGCATCCGCACGAAGAACCGCGCGTTCAACGCGCTGATCGAGCGCGTCGAGCGCGTCGCGGCCGGCTCGCGCGCGCCGATCCTGCTCACCGGGCCCACGGGCGCGGGCAAGTCGCAGCTCGCGCGGCGCGTCTTCGAGCTGAAGCAGGCGCACCAGGAGCTCCGCGGGAGCTTCGTCGAGGTGAACTGCGCGACGCTGCGCGGCGAAGGCGCCATGAGCGCGCTCTTCGGGCACAGGAAGGGCGCGTTCACCGGCGCGCTCGCCGACCGGCCCGGGCTCCTCCGCGCGGCCGACCGCGGGCTCCTCTTCCTCGACGAGATCGGGGAGCTCGGCCAGGACGAGCAGGCGATGCTGCTGCGCGCGCTCGAGGAGAAGCGCTTCCTGCCCGTCGGCGCGGACAAGGAGGTCGAGAGCGACTTCCAGCTCATCGCGGGCACGAACCGGGACCTCGCGTCCGCGGTGCGCCGCGGGAGCTTCCGCGAGGACCTGCTCGCGCGCATCGACCTCTGGACGTTCGAGCTGCCCGCGCTGCGCGCGCGGCCCGAGGACATCGAGCCGAACCTCGACTGGGAGCTCGAGCGCTGGGAGGAGCGGCACGGGCGGCGCGTCACGTTCAACAAGGAGGCGCGCGAGCGCTTCCTCGCGTTCGCGACGTCGCGCGAAGGCGTCTGGCGCGCGAACTTCCGCGACTTCAACGCGGCGCTCGTGCGCATGGCGACGCTCGCGCCGAAGGGCCGCGTCGACGTCGCGACGGTCGAGGAGGAGCTCGAGCGCCTGCGCCGCGCGTGGCGCGATCCCGAGGCCGGCGCCGCGCGCGCGGACGGCGAGGACCGGCTCGTCGAGCTCCTCGGGCGCGAACGCATCGAGGCTCTCGACCGCTTCGACCGCGTGCAACTCGCCGACGTCGTCAGCGCGTGCGCGAGCGCGCGATCGCTCTCGGAGGCCGGGCGCGAGCTCTTCGCGACGTCGCGCGCGAAGAAGACGTCGTCGAACGACGCGGACCGGCTGCGGAAGTACCTCGCGCGCTTCGGGCTCGACTGGGCGCGGGTGAAGGACGCGCGCTAGGCGCGGTTCACTCAAGGGTGAGCGGGCCCGGGCGCGTGCGGCAGCGCGACGGGAGAAAGTTCGGGCTGATTGTAACCGGCTGATTGCGCACCGCTACGGCGTCACGACCACGGCACTTGGTTCGTCAGCGACTGGCTCCACCAGGAATGCCCATCTCGGCATCGAGTAGATCCCGGCAGGCGTGGGGGCGCCCAGGGTGAAGGCTGCATGGAGTGCTTCCTTCGCACGGGAAAGAAACAACTCTCTTGAGTGCGGTCACTCTCCGGTGCCGAACACGTGCGTCGCGCGGCTTTGGAGTGGATGGCGCTATCTATCTTGGACGAGTTGATTGAACGCAATGAACTTCAGCCACTCACCGCCATTTGCCTCCGCGCCAGCGCCGTCAAGATGCTGGAGGGATCTTCTCCCCCGAGCACCAAAGAAACTGAGTCTTCAACAGGCCTCACCAATCAACAACTACACCATTTGTAATGTTGAACGTTTCGGCAGTACAGAATGCGGCCGAATTTCTGTAGTATGTTTGATAAAATCGCCGCACACCACTTCCAGGAATAACCTGTCCCCGACTAGACACAGAGAGATCACCGGCCTCTGGAAACTGGCTTGCCCCAGCAACATTCGCTTTCAATCGCAAGCGCACGAGAACACCACCGGTACACAGAACTCCGTCGCCAAATACTGCATCGGCCAGGCCATCTCCCTGCACATACACACACATTGAAGCGGCCGGCATCTGCGAGCCCATCAATACAATCGTGTCTGGACTCGGGGTCCCCACGCGAGACAACTGACTACCACCTGACACCGCCGAATTGGCGCAGCCGTGACCGGGAGCGCCATTGTTGCCACACGGACAAGCGGAGGAGTGACTAACGTCTACTCCGTCCCCGTGACAGAACGTGTTCCCTGTAGGAATATAATCATAGCACACCATAAAATTCCCGCCCGTGTGAAATGGCAATAAATTAAAGACAATAACAACCTGAGGACAGCATCCCACACTAACGCTGTTTGCATAGACATAATCAAGCGCAAATGACACAGGGCCGCCAGGCGTCTGGATGAATGCGGACGCATCAGGACTTGAAGCCGGGATCACAACTGATGAGGACACACCGAACATCCCGAGGTCTGAGCAACAGTCTGGCACGCAACCCAAGTCGGCCGGAACACTCAATTGGCCACTGAAGCTATTGGCATTCTGACACACCACCACGTGCGATCCAGGAAACTGAAGCCCGACAGATGCTGTGAGTGAATACGAAACTGTGCCCGCTTGGCTTGGGCAACCAGAAACGAAGTACTCCAGGTGATCCGAGAGATTCGCGTAGAGTCTCACGCGCACGAGTGCACCAAGCTGTGGGTCAAAAAGTGGCCCTGCAACCTGCCGGGTCCCGCTGGCAGATGAGAAGCTAATTGGGTACCCAACACATGTACTTACAGCCTGGGCACCCGCACTTGCGATAAATAGAACACAGGCAAAAGAAATCAGCACCAGCCTTCGACACTGCGCGAGGCAAGCAAGAAGCAGTGCATTTGTGGTCAATCTCTGTGTTAGCCTTGCCTTATCCATCATTGAATCTCCCAATTCTGATTCAGCCCGAGCACTAAGAACCGCGCCATTCCTCGCTCGGCTCCCTGTAATTGCAATGACAGTCGCCACGAGGGCACCTTGACGGCGAGGACTTCGCGATGGACTGCGATCAAGGGCCGTGCCCGCGGCGATGCGCGCACCTCGTCCTCGGAAAAGCGCAACACATCGACCAGGAAGAGCCTGTACCATGCCATGAATCCTCGCGGGGGGCATTCGTGTTCATTGTCCGGGGGGAAGTTCGGTTCGACAACAGACATTGAAGCGTCTAGCCACCCCGGCGCGTTACGAAAATCCCGAGGAGCCTCATCAGGGCTTGATACGGACCCTAAGTGCCGGCTGCCACACCAGTTCCCCACCCGGTGGCCACTGAGGCATCGCATTCGTTCGTAGGGCTGCTGTGGACGCATTGTCGATGCCTACGGTGGCCGGGGAGACCCGGAACCGGAGCAGCAGTTCCCGCCGATCGCCACACCGGGCAGGCATGCTGGACAGAGACGCCTGGTCCCAGGTCAACTGGGGCGCTTCTGGGAGGGACTGCGAGATCCGGTACACCGGCCGCAGTTCCTCGACGGAAGGGCCCATCTCCAGAACGCTCCACGCTCGACCACCGACGACGCTGAGCGTGATGTCCGGCTCACCGATCTCGACTTCGACGGCACCGAGGGCGAAGGGCAGATCGAGGGCCAAGGTGGCCTCTCCTCCCTCGCCGTTTTCGGAAGGCCCCCAGTACGCCTTGTTCACGGAGTTCCCCGGCACGTACCACGCCATCGGCAAGGTCTCGCAGTACTCGCGCAAGCCGTGCTTCTCGCGCAGACCGCGTCGCACCAGATCGTCGAAGGGGCAGTAGAGGACGATGGTCGTCCAAGGAGAGTCGAGAGGATCGAGTTCGGCTGAAACGAAGCACAGGCGCCCATCACGCATCTTCACTTCGCGCTCGAACGGCTTGCAGCCGGGCGCCTCGATCCGGAGGTGATGGTCCCCGAGCGGGAGCAGCAAGGCCGTGATCCCCGGTAGCTCGCCGCGCTCCGTTCCGTCGATCCAGACTTGGATCCGCGGCGCGGGGGTGCCGATCTGCAACCAAGCACTCGTGCTGTAGTCGGAGCTGGGTGGGGGGAGAACGCGGTGGACGTTCGCAGTCGGCCTGAACACGAACAGCTCGGAGATCCGTCCGCCGAGCGGGACGTCGATCCCGAACGGCGGACACATGAGCGTGTTGTCCCACTCACGAAACTCCAGGACGTGGCGTCCGCTCCGGAGCGCGGCCTCTTGCGGCGCGAGCCCGTACGACACGCCGTCGATCCAGATCGGCTCGCCTTGGAAGCCCGTCGCGATGTGCACGCTGCCGGTCCTGGCGCTCCTCCACCCCCAAGCGGCGAGCACGCCGAGCGCGAGCGCGCCCGCCGTCATCGCGAGCGAACGCAATGGATGCCGCGCGAGAGCTCTCGCCACCCGTACCCACGGCGTCGCCGCTCCGTGCACGAGCGGCGCACCGCGCAGCAGCTGCGTGAGGTCCTCGAGCACCTCTCGCACGCTCCCATGTCGATGCCGCGGCTCGTGCTCCGTGCACCGCACGACAACGTCGCGCAGCCCGCGCGGCATCCGCCGGAGCGCGTCCTTCAACGCCGCGCGGGCCGAGCGGCCCAGCGTGTCGAGGCTCTCGATCGCCTGCCGCTCGGGCGACGAGATCGCGCCGGTCGCGACGTCGGCGAGGATCAAACCGAGCGCGTGCACGTCGGTCAGCGGCCCCGCGGGCCCCGTCCCGAAGAACTGCTCCGGCGCCATGTAGAGCGGCGTCCCGGCCCACTCGCCCGAGCTGCTCACCGCGAGGCGGGTTCCCTCCACGCTCGCCAGCCCGAAGTCGATCACCTTCACTCTCCCATCGCGCGCGAGCAGCACGTTCTGCGGCTTCAAGTCACGGTGCACGATCCCGCGCTCGTGCGCGTGCGTGATCGCGGCCGCGAGCTGCAGCCCGACCTCGAGCGCCGCCTTAGCGGCGAGCGGCCACGCGCGCACGGAGGAGGCCGGTTCACGAGGCCAGTCGGGGTTCAATTCCACGCGCGCAGCGCGCATCGACTCCACGCTTGCCGCCAGCTCGCCTTCGTCCATCGCGGACAGCGCGAGCAACGTGTCCCCGTCGACCCACTCCGTCGCGATCCACGCGTACCCTTGCTCCACGCCGGACGCGACGAGGCGCGCGATGCCGGGGTGCTCCATGCGTCCGGCGACCTCGGCCTCGCGCAGCACCGCGTCGCGCCGGTCGGGCGACACCGCGAGCACCGGGTTCAGGATCTTCAACGCGACGCGCGCGCCGTCGTTCGCCCGACGCGCAGCGAAGACGAGACCGGTGCTCCCCGCGCCGAGCCCGTGCTCGATCACGAAGCCCGCGAACGGACGGCCGGGGCTGCCGTCGAGCGCAGGCAGCACGTCGACGAGCGGCGGGAGTTCGCTCCGCGCGCCCAGCCCGCGGAGCGTGGCGAGCAGCGCGATCACCTCGCCCGCCTGCGCGCCGAACCACGCGGCGAACTCCTCCGGCGCGAGGTCCGGACGCTCCTCCCGCGCCGCGCACCACCGGTCCCAGATCCCGCTCGAGTCCATCTCCATCTTCGAGCGCTCGCCAACGGCCAAACGTTACGGGAATCCTGGTCTCAGGCCGATCCCGGCCGAGCACGCAGGCGCGCGAGCGTGCGGTTGAAGACGACCCGCGCGTGCACCTCGCTCAGACCGAGACGCCGCGCGACCTCCGCGAAGGGAAGCCCCTCCAGAACGCGCAGCGTCACGACGCGTCGGTCGCGATCCGGGAGCTCGCCGAGCCGCACGAGCAGCGCCCGCGCGTCGTCCCGATCGGCGCACTGTGTCGCCGGCCCACGCACGGGATCGGAGACGGAGGAGCCGCTCGCATCGGAATCCGTCAACCGGCGCCGGCGCGCAACCTCGATGGCACGATGGCGCAGGAGCAATCCCAACCACTTTCGGAACGCAGACGGGGAATCGAAGGTCCGTCCGTCGAGTTGCCGGACGGCTTCGAGTTGCACTTGCTGAACGAGGTCCTCGCTGTCGACGTATCGCCGCAGGTTTGGCCCGATCATCCGGCGGGCCCGCTGACGCATCCACCCGCGTTCACTGGCGAGTGAAGCGGGCGAACCGTGCGGGTCTTTGGGCTGCATGCGCGGGCCGGCCTCAGGGCTGATACAGCTCGACCAGCCCCGGCCCCCCGCCGACGATCACCACGCGCCCGTCGATCGGCGAGCGCAAGGCCGACGCGCCCGCGCGCGGCGCGAGCATCGGCGCGCCGGGAAGGCTCGCCTGGCCCGGGGTCACGAGCTCCGACGTCGCGAGCGCCGCGGGGAGCGAGAGCGTCCCCGCCAGGATCGCGCCGATGTCGAGCGTGCCGCTCGCGCCGCCCGCGACGAGCGTCGCTCCCGCGTCGAGCGCCGTCGCCGTGTGGAACGCGCGCGACTCGAGCAGCGCGGGGCCGACCGAGAAGCTGCCGAGTCCGGACGTCGAGTAGACCGCGGTCGAGCCGATCGTCGTGAACGCGATCTGCGTGAGGTCGCCCGTCGTGAGCACGTTCGTGAGGTCCGCCGTGATCCCGCCCGAGAGCAGCACGCGCCCGTCGGAGAGCTTCGTCGCGGAGTGGAACATGCGCCCCTCGGTGAAGGTCTTCGGGAGGAACCCGAACGTGTTCGTCGTCGCGCTGTACGTCCACGCGAGGTTCGACACGAACGGCAGGTTGACGACCGGCGCGACGCCGAGTCCGCCGGCGACGAGCACCTGGTTGTTGTTCATCAAGGTCGCCGTCGCGAACGCCTTGCGCTCGGCGATCGTCGGGCCCGCGGTGAACGTGTTCGCGACCGGGTCGTAGAGCTCGCTCGAGTTCAGGATCCCGTTGAACAAGGTCGTCGGGTCCGTGACGTCGATCGTCGAGAGCCCGCCGAACAGGAACACCTTGCCGTTCGGCAGGCGGCACGCCGCGGCGCCGGCGCGCGCGCTCGTCATCGGACCGACGCTCGTCGCCGTCCCGGTCGCGGGGTCGTAGAGGTACGCCTCGGCAGAGGGCTGCTGCGTCGTCACGTCGAGGCCGCCCGCGCAGAGCACGCGCCCGTCCGCGAGCTGCGCGCGCGCGGCGAAGGTCAGGTTGAGCGGGAGCAGGCCGTTGGGCGCGAACTCCTGCCGGTCGGGCTCCCACGTCGTCGCGACGGGGCCCGCGCCGCCGAGCGCCAGCATGCGCCCGTCCGCGAGCGGGAACAGGTCGCCGAACGCCGAGACGTTCACCGCGCCGCGCGCGGTGGGCCCGAAGGTCTCTGGAGCGAGGAACGTCGCGCGCCACGGCGGGGAGAGCTCGACGCTCGGACGCCCCGAGCACGCCTGCAGCGTCCACCCGCGCCCGACGAGGCCCGCGCTGGTCGGGATCGTGACGACGGCCTCGCCCGACGGCCCGAGGAGTCCGTGCGGGAAGAGCCCCGACGCGAGCTGGCGCGCCGGGTCGATGTCGAGCGTGATCGTCGGCGTGATCGCGGTCGGCGTCTCCGCCTCGGAGAGGTAGAGCGCCCACGGGCGGCCCGGCTCGCCGGTGACGCGCGCGATGCAGGCGCCGGCTGCGGTCGAGCTCGTGACGACGACGCGCAGCGCCTGGGCGGACGCGGACGAAGCGAGAGCGAGCGCGACGAACGCGCCGAACAGGGGACGCGGGAGCATGGAGACCTCGGAAGGCGGGCGAGCGAAGGGTGAGGTCGAGCCTACGAGGCCTCCGACGACCCCGCAAGGCGCGGCGCGCCCGTCGTCCAGCAGGGCTGCGCGCGTTTCGCGCGCCTCGCCTCAGCGCCGGTCGAGGAGCCCCGTCCCGCGCGCGTCGGAGAACGTCTCGACGCCCGCGAGGTAGTTCGCGCCGCCGACGTACGCGTCGTTCCACGGGAGCCGTCGCCCGTCGCCGATCGCGCCGAGCGTCGCCGCGGCGCGCGCGCGCACGTCGACGCTCTGCGCGTCGTCCGCGGCGAGCGCGAAGAGCGGGTCGAGCGCCCGCGCGTCCCCCACGATCGCGAGCACCTGGAGCCAGTTGAGCCGCTCCGCGCTGCCCGCCGCGGACGCGAGCTCCTTGCACACGGTCGGCACGAGCTCGTTGTCGCCGAGCAGCGCGAGCGCCACCGCGAGCTCGCGCGCGAGCGTGGGCCGCGCCTTCGCCGCGAGGAGCGCGCGCCGCAGCTCGACGCGCATCCCGCCGTCGCCGACGAGCCCGAGCGCGACGCTCGTCGCGGCGCGGACGAGGTCGTCGGACGCCTGGTCCCAACGCGCGCGCAGCGCGGGCACGACCGTCGGGTCCTTGCGCAGCCCGAGTGCCAACGCGCACGCCGCGACCTCGTCGGGCGTCGACGCCTTCTGCATGCGCTCGACGAGCGCGTCGCCCGCCTCGTTCGACGGCGCGCGGCCCAGGTCGCGCAGCCCGCGCCCGTAGAGGCCGAGCGCGAGGGCGGCGAAGGCGCGCGCGGCGCCGCGGCCCTCGGTGAGCTCCTTCAAGAGGAAGCGGTGCGCCTCGGGCGCGCCCGCGAACGGCGCGCCCGGGTCCTCGTCGGGCCGCGCGGCGAGCGCGCCGAGCGCGAGCAGCGCGAAGTGCCGCGTGTCGAGGTCGGCCTCGCGCGCCGCGCTCGAGAGCCGGGCGCGCGCTTCGCGGTCGAGCGGGGCGCCGCCGGCGTCGGAGAGCATCCCGAGCGCGAGCGCCGCGCTCTGCGCGAGCTCGTTCGGCGGATGCGCGGTCGAAGCGAGCAGCTCGACGCACGCGCGCTCGACCTCGTCCCGGACGGGCTCGGCCGCGCCGCGCGCGAGCCGCGCCACGGCGACGAGCGCCTGCGCGCGCAGCACGGCGTTCGCGCGGTCGTTCGCGACGACGAGCAGGAGGTGCGCCGCGAGCGCCTCGCGCGACGCGGTCGGCTCGAGCTCGCGCGCGGTGCGCTGCACGGACGCGCGCCAGCTCTTCGGGTCGGACGCGAGCTCGCTGATGCCGAGCGCGTTCACGCACGCGACCTGGACCTCGCGGGGCGTCTCGCGCGCGGCGAGCACGAGCGCGAGGCCGCTCACGCCGTAGCGCCGCACGTCCTCGCTCGTCGTCGCGTGCGCCGCGAGACCGACGGCGTAGGCCGCGAACGCGCGCAGCCGGTACGGCACGGAGTCGCGCGCGGAGGCCGCGCGCCCGTCGCGGCCGTCGCGCGCGAGGTCGATCAACGTCCCGAGGTCCGCGCCGTCGCCGAGGAGGCCGAGTGCCAGGGCCGCGCTCTCCGCGACCTGCGCCTGCGGGTGCGCGAGCGCCGCGCGGAAGCGCGCCGCGAGGCGCGCGCGAAGCTCGAGCTCGTTCGGCGTGGGACGCGCGGACGGCGCGTCGACGACGCGCGCCATCGCGATCAGGACTTCGCAGAGGAGCGCCGCGTTCGTCTCGCGGTCGGCGAGCCGCTCCAGCGCGGGCAGGAGGCGGAGCTCGACGTCGCGCGCGGCGACGCCGCCCGCGCGCAGGGGCTCCTTCGACGCGCCGTCGCCGGAGCGGGCGCTCTCCGCCGACTTCGCGTGGAGGTCGAGCAGGGCTTCGCGGTTCAGGAGCCACCACGTCTCGAACCCCGAGCGGTCGCCCTCGTCCGCGGTGGGCGTCCGCGGCGCGTCCTTCGGCCGCGGCTCGGCGTGCGGCGTGACGGTCTTCGCGCCGGCGAGGTTCGCGTTCGCGGCCTTCGGGTCGAGCGGCGCGAGCTTGTCCTCGGGCCGCGGCGCGGCCGGCGCCGTCTCCCCGCTCCCGCCGCGGTTCGTCGTGCCGCCGGTGGAGCCGCCCTGCGCGCCCGTGCTCGAGTCCTTCGGGATCGGCACCGCGGAGGAGGCGCCGCCCGCGGAGAGCTGCGCCGCAGCCGGCGCCGCCGCCAAGAGCCAGACGAGATGGAGGGGACGGAGCCGCATGGCGAGGAGGTGGACGGTCCGAGCATGGCGGCGGAGGAGCGCCGTCGCAACGGATCGGGCCCGCCTCCGTGCAAGCGCGGGTCCACGCGCGCACGCGCTCGCGGGCCTCGGCGCCGGAGCCGTGGAGCGCCGTTTCCGCGGCCCGGCCGGGGGCGGCGGGGCGCTTGCGAGCGTCTCCGCCGGCGCGCCGCGAGGCGCGCGCAAGGTGTTCGCCGCGGGGCCGCCCGCCGGGCGGGCGGCCCCGCTCACCTCGGCCGTCCGCCCGCGCGCTCCCCCGCCGCCCGCGCGGCCGCTACCTTCTCGCTCCATGCAGGACTTCGAGAAGCTGGGCGTCTTCTACCTCGGGCGCGAGCACGACCTGGACCGCGGCGTCGCGAAGGAGGAGCTCGTCCTCTACGACGCGAAGGACCTGACGACCCACGCGCTCTGCGTCGGCATGACGGGCTCGGGCAAGACGGGCCTGTGCCTCGGCCTCCTCGAGGAGGCGGCGATCGACGGGATCCCGGCGCTCGTCATCGACCCGAAGGGCGACCTCGCGAACCTGCTGCTCGCGTTCCCCGCGCTCTCCCCGGCGGACTTCCTCCCGTGGATCGACGCGGACGCCGCGCGCCGTGCCAGCCTGACGCCCGAGGCGTTCGCGGCGGCGGAGGCCGCGAAGTGGAAGGAGGGCCTCGCGCGCTCCGGCCAGGACGGCGCGCGCATCCAGCGCCTCAAGGACGCGGCCGACGTCGTCGTCTACACGCCGGGGAGCACCGCGGGTCTCCCGGTCTCCATCCTCTCGTCGCTCCAAGCCCCCGCGCCCGAGGTGCGCGACGACGGCGAGCTCTTCCAGGAGCGCATCGCGTCGACCGTGACGGGCTTGCTCGGCCTGCTCGGCGTCGACGCCGATCCGATCCAGAGCCGCGAGCACATCCTGCTCTCGACGATCGTCGCGCGCGCCTGGAGCGAAGAGCGCGACCTCGACCTCGCCGCGCTGATCCACGCGATCCAGGAGCCGCCCGTCGCGAAGATCGGCGTGCTCGACGTCGAGGCGTTCTTCCCCGCGAAGGAGCGCTTCCAGCTCGCGATGCGCCTGAACAACCTGCTCGCGTCGCCGTCGTTCGCGAGCTGGCTCGAGGGCGAGCCGCTCGACGTCGGACGCGCGCTCTACACGGAAGACGGCAAGCCGCGCGTCGCGATCTACTCGATCGCGCACCTCTCCGACGCGGAGCGCATGTTCTTCGTGTCGCTGCTCTTGAACCAGACGCTCGGCTGGGTGCGGCGGCAGACGGGCACGAGCTCCCTGCGCGCGCTCCTCTACATGGACGAGATCGCGGGCTACTTCCCGCCCGTCGCGAACCCGCCGTCGAAGGCGCCGCTGCTCACGCTGCTCAAGCAGGCGCGCGCGTTCGGGCTCGGCGTCGTGCTCGCGACGCAGAACCCGGTCGACCTCGACTACAAGGGGCTCGCGAACTGCGGCACGTGGTTCCTGGGGCGCCTGCAGACGGAGCGCGACAAGCTGCGCGTGCTCGACGGCCTCGAGGGCGCGGCGCAGGGCGCCGGCGATGCGGCGTTCGACCGCGCCACGATGGACCAGACGCTCTCGCGCCTCGGCAAGCGCGTGTTCCTGATGAACAACGTGCACGAGAGCCGGCCGGTCGTGTTCGAGACGCGCTGGACGCTCTCGTACCTGCGCGGACCGATGACGCGCACCGAGGTCAAGCGGTGGATGGACCCGCTGCGCGCGAAGGCGAACGGCGCGGGCGTCGCGAACGGCGGTGCACCGGTCAGCGGCGCGGCGAGCGGGAGCGCGACGAGCGGCGCTGCCGCGAGCGTTGCCGTGAGCAGCGGCGCTCGGAGCGGCGCGGCGAGCGCGGTTCCGACCGCGAGTGCGCCGAGCGCGAACTCCCCCACGCCGTCGCGCACCGCGGAGAGCGCGGCGGGCGGCCCGAGCGGGAGCTCCACGCGCTCCCCCGCCGTCGAAGCGACGAACGCGGCGCGAAAGAGCGCGCCCGACGCCGCGTCGACGCGCCCGCTCGTCGCGCCCGAGGTCCGCCAGCTGTTCCTGCCCGTGCGCAAGCCCGCGCCCGCCGGCGCGACGCTCGCCTACGCGCCGGCGCTCTTCGCGTCGGGCCGCGTGTACTTCACGGACGCGAAGCTCGGCGTCGACGTCGCGACGACGCCGCGCGTGCTCGTCGCGCTCGGGAGCGGACCCGTCGCGGTCGACTGGGACGGCGCGCGCGCGATCGAGCTCGACGAGCGCGACCTCGACGCCGAACCGCGCCCCGGCGCGCGCTTCGACGACCTCCCGCCCGAAGCGGGCAAGCCGAAGAGCTACGACGGCTGGAAGCGCTCCGTCACGGACTGGCTCTACCGCACGCAGGAGCTCGCGCTGCTCCGCGCGAAGGAGCTCGGCCTGACGTCGCGCCCCGGCGAGAGCGAGCGGGACTTCCAGATCCGCGTGCGCGACGCCGCGCGCGAGGAGCGCGACGCCGAAGCGCAGAAGCTGCGCGCGAAGTACGCGCCGAAGCTCGCGGCGCTCGACGAACGCGTCCGCCGCGCACAGCAGGCGGTCCAGCGCGAAGCGGAGCAGGCCCGCGAGTCGAAGGTCTCGAGCTTCCTCTCGTTCGGCGTGACGCTGCTCGGCGCGTTCGCCGGCCGCAAGACGTTCAGCGCGGCGAACGCGGGGCGCGCGGCGACGACCGCGCGGACCGTCGGACGCTCGATGAAGGAGTCGAAGGACGTCGAGCGCGCGGAGGAGACCGTCGAGGCGCTGCAGGCGCAGCTCGCGGCGCTCGACGCGCAGTTCCAGGAGGAGCTGCGCGCGCTCGACGCGTCGCTCGCGGTCGGCGCGGGCGCCTTCGAGCCGCTGGCGCTCAAGGCGAAGAAGACGAACGTCAGCGTGCAGCTCCTCGCGCTCGCGTGGACGCCCGTCTGGCGCGCCGCGGACGGCGCGGCGACGCCGGCGTGGGAGTGAGCGGGTGACCGCGGCGAGCCTCGAAACGGAGCACGGAAGCGCATGACCGAGACCGTCGTCGAGCCGGAGCTCTCGAACGCGGAGTTCCTGACGCGGCACGCGCGCGCCGGGCGCATCGGGCTCGTCGGCGGATCCTCGCCGATCGACCGCGCCATCGCGCACGCGCAGCGGCCGATCGTGCCGGAGCGGCGCGCGAGCGCGTGGTCGCACGCGTTCCTCTTCCAGGGCGTGCGCGCGGACGGACGGCATTGGGTGATCGAGTCCGATCTCGACGTCCACCGGAAGCACGTGCGCCTCGGCGTGCAGGAGAACCGCGCCGACAAGTACGCGGACGAGGAAGCGTGGCCGACGCTCGCGATCCTCGACGTCGGCCTCGACGCGGAGGCGGAGGCGCGCGTGCTCGCGCTCGCGCTCGACATGGTCGCGTCGCGCGTGCGCTACTCGCTGCGCGAGCTCGCGGGCACGCTGCTCGCGATCCACCGTCCGTCGCGGCGCGCGAAGGAGAACCCGCTCGCGCGCGAGCACGCCGCGTTCTGCTCCGCGTTCGTGAGCCACGTCTTCCGCGCGAGCGGCGTCGACCTCGTGCCCGGCGTCGACGTGAAGCACGTCGCTCCCGAGGACCTCGCGCGCTCGCCCCTCGTCCGGGCCTCGATCACGCGGCCGGCCCGCTCCGCGCGCCGACGCGCGTGACCGCTGGATGCCGCCGCCTCAACCGCGCGGTGGCTCGCCGCGGGCGACCGGACCGACGACCGAGAAGACGAGTCGGTCGCCGTCCGTGAGCGACGCGCGCAGGTGGAGCTCCAGGAGCCGCGCGAGCGAATTGCAGAGCGCGAGCCCGAGCCCCAGGTGCTCCCCGTCCCGACGCACCTGGCCTCCGCGTCGAGGTTCGAACAGGCGCTCGACGGCTTGGGCATCGAGGCCCGGCGCGCTGTTCTCGATGGAGAACGTGAAGCCGGTCCCGGTGCGCGTGCACGCGATCCGGACCTTCGTGCCCGCGGGCGCGTACTCCAGTGCGTTGCGCAGGAGGTTGTCGACGATCGAGCGGAGCATCGCGCGATTCGTGCGGAGCCGAATCGCCTCCTCGAGCTCGGTCTCGACCACGAGCTGCCGGTGCCGCGCGGCGGCTTCGTGGTCGTCGAGCACGTCCTCCACGAGCGTGCCGAGGTCCACGTCGTCCGCGCCGAGATCGAGCTGTCCGGTCTCCGAACGCCGCAGCAGGAGCAGCGCCTGGACGAGCGACTGGATCCGCTCCACGCCGGTCAAGAAGGCCTGGTAGTCCCCGCTCGAAGCCGCGCGAGGATCCGCGCGGAGCGCGACCTCCGCGAGCGTCCGGAGCTCGGCGATCGGCGTGCGCAGCTCGTGCGCGAGCGAGGACGTGAAGCGCTGCTCGTGGTCGAACGCGGCCTCGAGACGCGCGAGCAGCTCGTTGAGGCGGTCCTGGATCGGCCGCAGCTCCGCCGGAAGCCGCGGGACGTCGAACCGGACGTGCAGCGAACGCTCGTCGAGCGCGCGCGCCTGCTCCGCGAACGCGGAGAGCGGCGCGAGCCCGACGCGCAGGACCTGCGCGACGACGAGGACGCCGAGCACGAACACGCCGACGAGGATCAGCAGGCCCGCGCGGCGAAGTCCGCCGAGCGTCGCCTCGAGCTCGGTCCGGTCCGTCGCGACGACGACGGTGAGGCGCGTCCCGGCGGGGAGCACCGCGGGCGTCTCCGTCGCAGCCCCGGCGCGCGCGCCGCGCACGGTGGAGAGCACGACGACCGCTCGGCCCGCGCGTCCGTTCGGAAGACGGCCGACGTCGACGAAGTTGGGCCCCTCGCCGCCCGCGCCGACGCGCGGCAGCGCCGCGCCCTCGAGCGAGGGCGAGCCTCCGAGCAGCGTCCCGTCGTCCCGCCAGACCTGGAAGAAGAAGGGACGCGAGGTGACCTCGAGCGCCGACGCGAGGCTTAGCTCGTCCTCCCCCGACACGGCGGTGGGATCGACGGCGAGCACGCGGGCGAGGGCCGTCGCGCGCGACACGAGCGCGACGTCGAGCGTGCGCTGGAGCTCGGCACGCACGCGGTTGTCGAGCACCCAAGCGCCCGACCCGACGAGCAACGTCGCACCGCCGACGAGCACGAGCAAGAGGCGCCCGCGGATCGACTTCATCGCGCCGCGGCGTCGAAGCGGTAGCCGATTCCGCGCAGGGTCTGGACCTGGGCCGTGCTCTGCGCGGCGTCGAGCTTGCGACGGAGCCGGAGCACGCAGGCGTCGACGACGTTGCTCGTCGGTCCGACGCAGGTCTCGTAGAGGCTCTGTTCGATCTCCTCGCGGCGCACGACCTGACCGCGGCGGAGCACGAGGTACTCGAGGAGCGCGAACTCGCGGCGGGTGAGCTCGAGGCCCTTCTCGCCGATGCGCACCTCGCGCATGCCGAGGTCGAGCAGGAGGTTGCCCACCTCGATCGTGCTCGCGCCGCTCCCGTACGCGCGCCGACAGAGCGTGCGGACGCGCGCGAGGAGCTCGTCGAAGGAGAACGGCTTCACGACGTAGTCGTCCGCGCCTCCGTCGAGGCCGCGCACGCGGTCCTCCAACGCGTCGCGAGCCGTCAGGGCGAGGACGTGGGTCGGGTTGCCCTCCTCGCGCAGCCGCCGGAGGACGTCCATGCCGTCGAGCACCGGGAGCCCGAGGTCGAGGAGCACGACGTCGTAGTGGGTCGCGAGGGCCATGCGCAGCCCCTCGCCGCCGTCCGTCGCGACGTCCACGGCGAAACCTGCCCGGCGGAACCCGGTCTCGAGGTTCGCTCGGAGCGTGCTCGAATCCTCGATGACGAGGAGCTTCATCAGCGTCGAGGATGCGCCTCGCGAGGCGATCGTGCAATGCCGCGGGCGGAGCGGTCGGCGAAAGCAGCCCCGCGGCACCCGGCTACGCGAAGAGACGGCTCTTCGCGCGACGCGTGATGGCGAGAACGGCAGGGTGACGGATCTTGCGTTCCGGTGAGATCGCGTAGAAGCGCTCGACCACGTCGGAGAGGCGCCCGACGACCTGGACGCCGTGTTGTTCGCGGACCTGCTCCGCGATCGCGCTCGGGACCGCGAACGCGCCGAAGCCCGCCTGCCCGAAGGTCTTGAGCAGCGCGCTGTCGTCGAACTCTCCCACGATGCGCGGGACGACGTCGCGCTCGTCCCACCACGCGTCGAGCGCGCGTCGCAGCGCGGTGTGCGCCGCGGGGACGAGCACGGGCGCGCCGTCGAGCGACAGCGGGAAGCGCGGCCGGAGCTTCTCCGCGAGCCGGCGCTCCGCGAGCAGCGTCACGCTGCTTTCGCCGAGCAGGTGGCTGAACGCCTTGAGCCGCGCGCCGTCGATCAGCGGGGCGTCGGAGAGCACGACGTCGAGCTCGTGCGCGGCGAGTTCGCCGAGGAGGGCCTCCGGACGGTCTTCGCGCACCATCAGCCGCACGGGCTCGGCGAGCTCGAGCGCGGGCGCGAGGAGTTCGCGCGCGACGAGCTTCGGCACGACGTCCGCGACCCCGACGCGCAGCACGGCGGCGCGCCGCCCCGTGCCGCCGCGGACGACGTCGAGGAGTTCGGTCCCGAGCCCGTGGATCTCGTCCGCGTACCCGAGCACGAGGCGGCCGGTCTCGGTCGGCTCGACGCGCCGGCCGACCTTCTTCAAGAGCGGCTCGCCGAGGACGCGCTCGAGCTGCTTCACCTGCGTGCTGATCGCGGACGGCGACAGGTGGAGGCGTTCGCTCGCGCGGAGCACGCCGCCCTCGCGGACGACGGCGCGGAAGTAGAGGAGGTGGTGGTAGTTCAACCAGGCCATGTCGGCACCGTTCACTTTCCTAGAAGTGTTCGTGCATATCTTTCGACTCGTCTCCGGGGCCGTCCAGCGTAGTCTCCTCCGCGGACGACGATTCCGTCCGCAGGAGAACCTCATGCAGATCCACGTCCATGCCCGCGGCCTGTCCCCGACCCACGAACTCCTGGTCCACGTCCACCGGAGGCTCGCCTTCGAACTCGCCCGATTCGCCCCGCGCGTCCGGGCGGTCCGCGTGCTCCTCTGCGACGAGAACGGGCCGCGCGGCGGCACCGACAAGCGCTGCCGCGTCGACATCGCGCTCGTGCGGCGCGGGCGCGTGTTCGTCGAACACCTGTCCGGCGACGTCCTCGCCGCCGTCGACCACGCCGCGCGGCGCGGCGCGCGTGCGGTCGAACGCATCGTGAAGCGCCGCATCGAGCGGCGCCGCGGCGACCCCGCGCGCGACGCGCGGTTCCCCTCCTGATCGCGGGCCGGCCCTCGCGTGCTCACGCGGCGCGCGAGGGCTCCGCGGCCCCGTCCCCCAGTCCGTCTCTTCCGCGTGCCGACGGGCTCGACCCTCGAGCCCCAGAACGACCCGAAAACCATGACCTTCGACACCATCGGAAACCCGCTCCTCTGGACCGGCTTCCTCGTCTTCGTGCTCGCGATGCTCGCGCTCGACCTCGGCGTGTTCCATCGCAAGGCCCACGCGGTCTCCGTGAAGGAGGCGGCGACTTGGAGCGGCGTGTGGGTGCTGCTCGCGCTCGTCTTCAACGCGGGCCTCTACGCGTTCGCCGGCGAGCAGAAGGCGCTCGAGTTCGCGACGGGCTACCTGATCGAGAAGGCGCTCTCCGTCGACAACATCTTCGTCTTCGTCGTCATCTTCTCGTACTTCGCGATCCCCTCGCACCTCCAGCACCGGGTGCTGTTCTGGGGCATCCTCGGCGCGCTCGTGCTGCGTGCGGCGTTCGTTCTCTTGGGCGGAGCGTTCCTCCAGCAGTTCCATTGGGCGATCTACGTCTTCGGCGCGATCTTGATCGCGACGGGGATCAAGCTCCTCGTGCAGCGAACGGGCCAGACGGACCCGGGACGCAACCCCGTCGTTCGCCTCGTGAAGCGCTTCTTCCCCGTCAAGCAGGACGCGACGTGCGAGAGCTTCTTCGTGCGCGAGGGCGGACGTCTGTTCGCGACGCCGCTCTTCCTCGCGCTGCTCGCGGTCGAGTTCACCGACGTCGTGTTCGCGATCGACTCGATCCCGGCGATCTATGCGGTGACGAGCGATCCGTTCCTCGTGTTCACGTCGAACATCTTCGCGATCCTCGGGCTGCGCTCGCTCTACTTCCTGCTCGCGGGCGTCGTCGACCAGTTCCGCTACCTGAAGGTCGGGCTCGCCGGAGTGCTGCTGTTCGTCGGGGCGAAGATGACCCTCGTCGACGTGTACAAAGTGCCGGTGGGGCTCTCGCTCGGCGTGATCGGGCTCCTGCTCGCGGGTTCGATCGGCGCGTCGCTGTGGGTCGCGCGGCGCGAACGACGGAGCGAGCGTGCGGCGACCGAGACGCGTCCGCGCGACGAAGAGCTCGCGGGCACGCTGCCCCGCGGCCCGAGGACGACGCGCGAGGGCGCGGCCGGTTGAACGAACCCGCGCGGAGCGTTCGAGGCGCACCGTCGCGGCAACCTCCTCCCCTCGAAGCGCACGAGCCCGCCGGGAATCTCCCGCGCGGGCTCGTGTCTTTCGGTGCGGAGAAGCGAGAGCGCCTCACCGCGTTCGTCGCGGCGCGCTCACCGCGCCATCGACACCGTGTCCGGTTTGCCCTTCGATTCGGGCTGCGGCGTCGCGGGCTCGTTGCCCCACTGGTAGGAGCCGCGCTTGACGCCCTTCGCGTCGTACAGCGTCAAGCTCGCGATGCCGTCGTCGTTCACGGCGAGCGTGCCGACGACCTTGCCCGAGGACGACGTGAACTGCACCGCCGGCTGCGACGTGCGGTACGCGTCGATCGCGACGCGCGTGCGGCCGCTCTCGTCGTGCAACACGAGCCGCTCCCCCGTCACCACGTCGCACACCTTCGGCGCGGCGAAGCCGACGAGCGCGAGCGCGAGACCGAGACCGCCGAGGAGCTTCATCCGGCGGTTCGAGCGTTCCACCTGAGCGAGACGAGCGGAGAGTTCCTGCATCGAGTTCATGGGTGTTCCTTCCCAAACGAAGAGCACGGCGGGCGAGCGAACTTCTCGTGCGGCCCCGCCGGCCGACGAGAATGGAACCAGAGTACACCTGGGAGCGACGATCGGCGGGAGCCCGCGTCCGTCGGAATCCTGCAAATCCCCAGTGAGTGGCTCCCGCCCTGCACGACGACGAACGCAACGGAGAGCCCGCCCGCGCGAGCTCTCCATGCGATGGTCGGCGCCGAGCCCGGCCGGGCTCAGGGGCCCTGGTCGTCCTTGACGCGCTCGATCTTCGCGCCGAGGCCCTGGAGCCGCTCCTCGATCTTCTCGTAGCCGCGATCGATGTGGTAGACGCGGTGCACCTCGGTCTTCCCGTCGGCGACGAGCCCCGCGAGCACGAGCGCCGCGCTCGCGCGGAGGTCGCTCGCCATCACCTGCGCGCCCGACAGGCGCGGCGTGCCCTGCACGATGGCGCTCGCTCCCTGGCGCCGCACCTGCGCGCCGAGGCGCGCGAGCTCCGCGATGTGCATGTAGCGGTCGGGGTAGATGCCCTCGGTGATCACGCTGATCCCGTCGGCGAGCGTCATCAGCGCCATCCACTGCGCCTGCAGGTCGGTCGGGAAGTTCGGGTACGGCAGCGTCGTCACGTCGGTCGGACGCGGCCGGCGCGCGGGGTCGCGCGGGTGGTACGGCTGCGTCTCGATCCAGTCGTCGCCCGCGTCGAACGGCACGCGCGCTTCCCACAGCTTGTCGAGCAGACAGCGCAGGTGCTCGGGCCGGCAGTTCTCGACGCGCACGCGTCCGCCGACCATCGCGCCGGCGATCACGTACGTGCCCGCCTCGATGCGGTCGGGGATCACGGCCACCTCGGCGTCGCCGAGCTGGCTCACGCCCTCGACCTCGACGCGCGGCGAGCCGAGGCCCTTGATCTTCGCGCCCATCTTCAGGAGGCAGTTCCCGAGGTCCTCGACCTCCGGTTCGCACGCGGCGCCGTGGATGACGGTGCGGCCCTTCGCGAGCACGGCCGCCATCATCACGTTCGCCGTGCCGAGCACGGAGCTGCCGAACGCGCCGCCGAGGAACATCTCGGCTCCGCGCAGACCGCCGCGCGGCGCCTCCGCGATCACGTTGCCGTGTTCGATCTTCACGCGCGCGCCGAGCGCCTCCATCCCCTTCAGGTGGAGGTCGATCGGCCGCACGCCGAAGACGCAGCCGCCGGGCAGCGAAACCTCCGCGTGACCGGTGCGCGCGAGCAGCGGTCCGAGCACGGCGACGGAGCCGCGCATCTTGCGGACGTTGTCCCAGCCCGCGACGTTGACGAGCTTCGGGCCGGGCTGGAGCTCGAGCACGCCGTCGGCGTTGCGCTCCGCGGAGCACTCGAGGTCGCGCAGGACCTGCATCATCGTGTCGACGTCCGAGAGCTTCGGCGCGTTCGTGATGCGGAGCTTGCCGCTCGTGAGCAGACCGGCTGCGAGGATCGGCAGCACGGCGTTCTTCGAGCCGCAGGTGGTGACGGTGCCTTCGAGCGGATGACCGCCCTCGATGACGAGTTTGTCCAACCCAGTTCCCCTCAGGACTTGGTGGTGTGTGTGGATTCGGGAGTACTCGGCGAACGTCAGCCGGGGAGCATGCGCCCCAGCGCCTTCCCGCCCACCACGTGCAGGTGGAGGTGCTCGACCTCCTGGCCGCCGTGCTCGCGCGTGTTCGCGATCAGGCGCCAACCGAGCTCGAGCTTCTCGGAGCGCGCGACGCGCGCGGCGACCGAGAGCAACCGTCCGGCGAGGCGCTCGTCCTCGAGCTCCCACAGGGACGCGACGTGTGCACGCGGCACGACGAGCACGTGGGTGGGAGCCTGCGGCCGGATGTCGCGAAAGGCGAACACGAGCTCGTCCTCGTAGACGCGCTGCGAGGGAATCGTGCCGCTTGCGATCGAGCAGAAGATGCAGTTCATGGTGAGGCGAGCGTTCGTTCGCCTGGCTCGCGCGCGGATCTATCCCTTCGCGAGGAGCGATGGAAGCGCGCCGCACGCGGCGCGATTCAAGTCGCTGGATCGGCGCGGCTTGCGCGCGGAGCGCAGGGTGCGGAGGCGCGCTCTCGCGACCGCCTGCGAGAGCGCGAACGAGCGTCCGCGGCCCCGCTCGCGCCCGAAGCACGCCGAGACGTCCCGGTCACGGCGGACGACGGACCGACCGGCCCGGCGAGGTCGAGCGCTCGGCTTCGAGGGCCCGGAACGGTCCGGAGGACCTCCTCCGCCGGCGCGCCCCGGCCTCGGGGCCGTTTGACGCCCGGCGCGGCGCCTCCTATCCTCACGCACTTCTCCCCCGGCCTCACGCCGGCACCGAAGGGGTCCGAGCCCGCCCACGGGCTCCCCCACCGTCTCCCCAGCGCACCGCATCTCAAAGGAAGAGTTCATGACGACCGGAGGCCTCGCCACCGCCGAATCGAGCGGCTTCGACATCCTGACGAGCCCGATCCCGAGCTTCGCCGCGCTCGTGGCGGCCCGCCCCGAGCTCTTCCGCCGCCGCCACGGCCTCGAGAGCTTCAAGAACCGCCTCGCGCAACTCTCCGACGCGGGCGAGGAAGGCCGCAGGAAGGGCCTCGGCTGCTGGATGACGGGCGACTACGCGCGCTGCTCCGAGCTGCTCGCGAAGCACGGCGAAGACAACGTCGCCTCGTTCACGCGCGCGAAGGCGTGCATGTCGATGGGCCGCCCGCAGGACGCGCTGCCGATCTACGAGCGCCTCTCGAAGGCCTACCCCGACGAGCCGCGCCCGCGCGGTGGGATGCTCGAAGCGCGCCTCGAGATGGACCTCGCGAGCGGCGACGAGGACAAGGCGCACCAGAACCTCGCGCGCGCCCTCGAGCAATCGACGGCCGCGTTCAACGCGAGCGCGGAAGGGCGCTATCTCCACGGACGCGCGGCGGAGCTCGCTCGCGACTACGAGCTCGCGCTCGATCACTACACCGCGGCGCGCGAGCTCGACCCGACCCACCGCGCGAACCTGTTCCGCCTCGCCTACGTCTCCGAGCGCGCCGGCCTCGACGAACAGGCGCTCGAGGCGTACCAGACGCTCGCGTCGATGCTGCCGATCGACAAGAACGTGGTCGTCAACATCGGCATGCTGCTCGAGGACCTCGGCCGGGACGACGACGCCGCGGCGTGCTTCGACATCGCCGTGCGCTCCTACCCCACCGATCCGAAGCTGCGCCGCTTCATGGACGACGCGCGGTCGGGGATGAACATGTACTACGACGAGGACCTCGAGCGGAAGCAGGACCGCCTCGACCAGATCCTCCGCATCCCGATCACGGACTTCGAGCTCTCGGTCCGCGCGCGCAACTGCCTCAACAAGATGAACATCCTCACGCTGGGCGACCTCGTCCGGCAGACCGAGCAGGAGCTCCTCTCCTACAAGAACTTCGGCGAGACGTCGCTCGCGGAGATCAAGGAGATCCTGGGCTCGAAGGGCCTGCGCCTCGGGATGGCGCGCGAGGAGGCGGTCGCGTCGATCGAGGCCGCCCGCCGTCGCTACAACACCGACAGCAACAACGAAGTGATGAACAAGGCGGTGAGCGACCTCGAGCTCTCGATCCGCGCGCGCCGCACCGTCGAGTCGATGGGCTGCCTGACCGTCGGCGACATCGTGCAGCACAGCGAGGAGGAGATGCTCGGCATGCCGAACTTCGGCCAGACCTCGCTCCAGGAACTCAAGGCGAAGCTCGCGGAGCTCGGCCTCAAGCTCAAGCCCAAGGGCGTCTGAGCCGGCTCGCATCGTCGACCTTCGCGCGCGCGGCGCGTCCGGAGCACCGGACGCCGCGCGCGCGGTGCTTTCGGCCGGCGCTCCGCTGCGGCGCGGACGTCGGACCTTCCCGCGCGGCGCCGTCCCGCCGCCGGCGAGGACGCGCGCGCGGGCGACGGCTCGACCCTTGACCCCCGCCGCGCGCGTGGGATGCTCCCCGCGGAGCACGCACCATGTACGAGTACCTCGAGGGCACGATCGCATCGAAGACCGCCGGCCGCGTCGTCGTCGACGTGAACGGCGTCGGCTACGACCTCAGCGTCCCGATCGGGATGCCCTTCGCCTCCGTCGGCACGCGCGCGCGCGTCTTCACGCACCTCGTCGTGCGCGACGACGCGCACGTCCTCTGCGGCTTCCCCGACCGCGAGACGCGCGAGGTCTTCCGCCTCCTGCTCTCCGTCACCGGCGTCGGGCCCGTGATGGCGCTCTCGATCCTCTCCGGCATCGCGAAGGACGAGCTCGTGCGCGCGATCGCGCAGGGCGACTCGGCGGCGCTCGTGCGCGTGAAGGGCGTCGGCCAGAAGACCGCGAACCAGATCCTGCTCGACCTCGGCGGCAAGGCGCAGAAGCTCGCGGCGGCCGCGCAACCGGGCGCCGACGGCGTGCTCGTGCCGCAGGGCAAGGACCGCCTCGTCGAGGACGGCGTCGCGGCGCTCGTCTCGATCGGGTACAGCGAGAAGGAAGCGCGCAAGTCCGTCGAGAAGGTGCTCGCGAAGTCGACGGCGAAGGACCTCGAGACCATCCTCCGGCTCGCGCTCGCGGGCGGATGAGGGCCTTCGCGGGCCTCCTCTTCCACCGGCCCCCGCCGACCGGTAGAACGCTCGGCCTTTTCGCCGGTTCCCCGCTCCCGGAAAGCAACCCGAGTCCCGCGCCATGACCTCCGCCCGCCCCTCGCCCGCGTCGTTCCGCATCCTGATCTGCGACGAGCTCGCCCCGCAGGCGATGCAGGTCTTCCAGTCGAAGGGCTTCGAGCCCGAGGTCGCGATCGGTCTCAAGGAGGACGAGCTCGTCGCGCGCGTGAAGGACGTGCACGCGCTCGTCGTGCGCTCCGCGACGAAGGTGACGCGGCGCGTGATCGAGGCGGCACCCGCACTGCGCGTCGTCGGTCGCGCGGGCGTCGGCGTCGACAACGTCGACTGCGACGCGGCGAGCGCGCGCGGCGTCGTCGTCATGAACACGCCGACGGGCAACACGACGACGACGGCGGAGCTCGCGCTCGCCCTGATGTTCGCGCTCGCGCGCCACGTCACGAAGGCGGACCGCGAGACGAAGAAGGGCGGCTGGGGCAAGAAGGGCATGATGGGCACCGAGATCACGGGCAAGACGCTCGGCGTGGTCGGTCTCGGCCGCATCGGACGCGTCGTCGCGGACCGCGCGCTCGGGCTCAAGATGAAGGTGCTCGCGCACGATCCGTTCCTGCCCGCGGGCGCGAGCCCGATGGCCGGCGTCGAGCTCGTCGACCTCGACACGCTGCTCGCGAGGAGCGACTTCGTCACGCTGCACGTGCCGATGCTCGACGGCACCAAGAACCTGCTCTCGAAGGAGCGCATCGCGGCGATGAAGAAGGGCGCGCGCTTGATCAACTGCGCGCGCGGCGGCCTCGTCGACGAGGCCGCGGTCCTCCAGGCCGTCGAGGAAAAACGCCTCGCGGGCGCTGCGTTCGACGTGCTCGCCGAGGAGCCGCCGGCCAAGGACAACCCGCTGCTCGGCAAGGACGACGTCCTCGTCACGCCGCACCTCGGCGCCTCGTCGAACGAAGCGCAGCTCGCGGTCGCCGTGGACGTCGCGCACCAGATCGCCGACTTCCTGCTCGACGGCGTCGCGAACAACGCCGTGAACGTGCCCGCGGTCGGCGCGCAGGACCTGCGCGAGGTCGGACCGTACGTCGTGCTGTCCGAGAAGCTCGGCGCGTTCCTGGCGCAGGTCGCGACGGCGCCGATCACGAAGCTCGAGCTCACGGTGTCGGGCGAGCTCGCGAAGAAGGACTACCGCCACGTCCCGCTCGCGCTGCTCTCGAGCGTCCTGCGCCAGAACCACGACCACGGCGTGAACTTCGTGAACGCGCCCCTGCTCGCGAAGGAGCGCGGACTCCAGCTCTTCGAGCGCAAGGAGGCCGCGCATGCGCTCTATCAGTCGTGCCTCTCCGTCCGTGCGACGAGCTCCGACGGCACGGCGCACCTCGTCGAGGGCACGCTCTTCGGCCAGAGCCCGCGCATCACGCGCTTCGACGAGCTCGAGCTCGACCTCGACCCGAAGGGACCGGTGCTGATCACGCGCCACGCGGACGTGCCGGGCGTCGTCGGACTCCTCGGCACCGAGCTCGGCCGGCACAAGGTCAACATCCGCCGCGTCGAGCTCGCGCCGTCGGGCGCCGGGCTCGCGACGGGCATCCTCGCGCTGTACGACGAGCCCTCCGCCGCCGTGCTCGCCGCGTTGAAGACGTTGGAGCCCGTGCGCGACGCGCGGCTCGTCCGCCTCTGAGCCCCGCGCGCGGCCGCGCTCACTCGTCCGCGCCCACGTCCACGATGCTCCCCGTGCTCCGCGACACGCCCCCGCCCTACCGCACGATCGTGTTCGACTGCGACTCGACGCTGTCGGCGATCGAGGGCATCGACGAGCTCGCCGGCGCGGACCGCGCGCGGATCGAGGAGCTCACGAACCGCGCGATGGCGGGCGAGCTCGCGCTCGAGGCGGTCTACGGCCTGCGCCTCGAGCTCGTGCGGCCGACGAAGGAGCGCGTCGAGCGCCTGGGAGACGAATACGTCGCGCGCGCCGTGCCCGAGGCGAAGGAGCTCGTGCGCGCGCTGCAGGCGCTCGGAAAGCGCGTCGTGATCGTCTCCGGCGGCGTCGCGCCCGCCGTGCGCGCGCTCGCGCGCGAGCTCGGCGTCCCCGCCGCCGACGTGCACGCCGTCGAGCTCCGCTTCGACGCGCAGGGCGCGTACGCCGGCTTCGACGAACGCTCGCCGCTCGCACGGAGCGGCGGCAAGGTCGAGGTCCTCCGCGCGCTCGGCGCCGCGGCGGACGCGCGGCCGCTGGCGCTCGTCGGCGACGGCAAGACGGACCTCGAAGCCGGCGAGGCCGACGACGGCGCGGATCGTTTCGTCGCGTACGGCGGCGTCGTGCGCCGCGCGGCCGTGTTCGAGCGCGCGCGGGTCGCGTGCGCGACGAAGAGCCTCGCGGGGCTCGTCCCGTTGCTGCTTTCCCCCGCGGAGATCGCCACACTGTCCCGCGCACCCGAACACGCAGCGCTGCTCCGCGCCGCGCGCCTCACGAGCTGACCACCATGGCACAGAACCTCCTCTGGATCCCCGGTCCCACCCACGTCCGTCCCGAGATCCTCGCCGAGTGCGCGCGCCCGATGATCGGGCACCGCTCGAAGGCGATGACGACGCTCACGGAGCGCCTCGATCCCGGCCTGAAGCTCGCGTTCGGGCTCGCGCCGAACTCGACCGCGCACGTCGCGGTGCACACGACGAGCGCCACGGGGATGATGGAGAGCGCGCTCAAGGGCGTCGGTCCGCGCGTGCTCTGCCTCGTCAACGGCTCGTTCAGCAAGCGCTGGTACGAGATCGCGGGGCTCGTCGGCAAGGACGCGCACAAGGTCGAGGTCCCGATGGGCCAGTCGTTCGACCTCGCCGTCGTCGAGAAGGCGCTCGCCGAGAAAGGCCCGTTCGACGCGCTGACGCTCGTCTCGAACGAGACGTCGACGGGCGTGCGAACGCCGCTCGCAGGGATCGCGAAGGTGCTCGCGAAGCACCCGAACGTGCTCTTCCTCGTCGACCTCGTGAGCTACATCGCGGGCGCGCCCGTCGACTTCGACGCGAACCGCCTCGACTTCGGCTTCGCGGGCGTGCAGAAGGCGTTCGCGCTGCCGCCGGGCATCAGCGTCGTGTGCGCGTCGCAGCGCTACCTCGAGGGCGCGAAGCAGCAGAAGCTCCGCGGCTTCTACCTCGATCCGATCAAGATCGTCGAAGGCCACGAGCAACGCGCGACGCCCGCGACGCCGTGCATCTCGCTCTACTACGCGCTCGCGAAGCAGCTCGAGGACATCACGAACGGCGTGACGCTCCCGAAGCGCGACCAGGGAAAGACCGGCGCCGCGGCGTGGCAGGCGCGCTTCGACAAGCACGTGCGCATGCAGCAGCAGACCGAGGCATGGGCGAGCTCGAACGACCTCTCCATGCTCCCCGCGCCCGAGTTCCAGTCCCCCACGATCTCGTGCGTGCAGTCGGGCGGGCTCGACGTGACGAAGCTGATCGACGCGCTCAAGGCGAAGGGCCACCAGATCGGCGACGGCTACGGCGACTTGAAGGGCAAGACGTTCCGCATCGGGCACATGGGCGACCACACGGAGGAGTCGCTCGCGGAGCTGCTCGCGTTCGCGGACGACGCGGTGAAGGCGCAGCGCTGACCCGCGCGGAAAACACGACTCTCGGGCCACGTCAGGTTGACGCGCGCTCCTCCCGCGCGGAGCATCCGCGCGCATGAAGTCGCTGCCCGACGTCGCGCCCGTCCTGCAGACCGCGTTCGCGTTCTGGTCCTCGAAGGTCTTGCTCACCGCGGTCGAGTTCGGCGTGTTCACGCGCCTCGCCGACCGCAAGCTGACCGCGGCGGAACTCGGCGGCGAGCTCGGGCTCCACCCGCGCGGTTGGTACGACTTCTTCGACGCACTCGTGGCGATGGGCTTCCTCGCGCGCGAGGGCAACGGTCCCTCCGCCCGGTACCACAACACGGAGGCGGGGCGCCTCTACCTCGACGCCGCGAGCCCGCGCTACGTCGGCGGCATCCTCGTGATGCTGAACGCGCGCCTCTTCCAGTTCTGGCACGACCTGCCCGCCGCGCTGAAGACGGGGAAGCCGCAGAACGAGGTCAAGCACGGGCGCAAGGGCATCTTCGAGGAGCTCTACGCCGAGCTCCCGAAGCTGGAGCAGTTCATGGGCGCCATGACGGGCCTCTCGCGCATCAACTTCGAGGCGTTCGCGGAGCGCTTCGACTTCTCGAGGTACGCGACCTTGTGCGACGTCGGCGGCGCGACGGGGCTCCTCTCGACCGAGGTCGCGAAACGGCACCCCCACATGCGCTGCACGAGCTTCGACCTGCCGCCCGTCGAATCGATCGCGAAGAAGGCGATCGCGCGCCAAGGGCTCTCGGAGCGCGTGAGCACCGCCGCGGGCGACTTCTTCGTCGATCCGCTGCCCGAGGCGGACGTGATCACGATGGGCATGATCCTCCACGACTGGAACCTCGAGAGGAAGAAGCACCTCGTCCGCTCCGCCTACGCCGCGCTGCCGAAGGGCGGTGCGCTCGTCGCGATCGAGGCCTTGATCGACGACGAGCGGCGTCAGAACGCATTCGGCCTGCTGATGTCCCTCAACATGCTCATCGAGTTCGGCGACGCCTTCGACTTCTCGGGCGCCGACTTCCAGGGCTGGTGCCGCGAGGCGGGCTTCACGCGCTTCGAGGTGCTCCACCTCGCCGGTCCGTCGAGCGCGGCGATCGCGTACAAGTGATGCACGGCTCGCGATTCGCGCGGTCCCCCGCATGAGCGTGCCGCTTCGAACCGCGCGCACGTTCGCGCTGACGAGCCTCGCGCTCGTCGCGTTCGCCGCGAATTCGCTCCTCTGCCGCAAGGCGCTCGGTGCGGGCGCGATCGATGCCGCGAGCTTCACCGCGGCCCGCGTCGCGTCGGGCGGCGCCGTCCTCGCGGTGCTCGCGCTCGCGCGTCGGGGCGTCGTCCCTGCGCGCGCGCCGCGCTTCGGCGGGAGCGCGCGCGCCGCGGCGTGGCTCGTGCTGTACGCGCTCGCGTTCTCGTTCGCGTACCGCGACCTCACCGCGGGGACGGGCGCGCTGCTCTTGTTCGGCGCGGTGCAGCTCACGATGCTCCTCGCGGCGGTGCGCGGCGGCGAGCGTCCGCCGCCGCTCGAGTGGCTCGGGCTCGCGCTCGCGGCGGGCGGGCTCGTCGCGCTCGTCCTGCCCGGGCTCGCCGCGCCGCCGCTCCTCGCCGCGGGCTCGATGGCGCTCGCGGGGGTCGCGTGGGGCCGGTACTCGCTCGCCGGACGCGGGTCGAAGGACGCGCTCGGGGACACGGCGGGCAACTTCGCGCGCGGGACGCCGATCGTGCTCGCTGCGCTCGCGCTCGCCGCCGTGTTCGAGCGCGCGGGAGAACTCGACGCGGGCCGCGTGCACGCGAGTGCGCACGGGCTCGTGCTCGCCGTGCTCTCCGGCGCGCTCACGTCGGGGCTCGGCTACGTCGTGTGGTTCGCGGCGCTGCGGGACCTCTCGTCCGCGCGCGCGGCGCTCGTGCAGCTCGCCGTGCCCGTGCTCGCCGCGTTCGGCGGCGTGCTCGCGCTCGGTGAGACGCTCACGCCGCGCCTCGCCGCGTGCGGCGCGACGATCCTCGGCGGGATCGCGCTCGCGCTCTGCGCGCGCCGCGCGGCGTGATCACCAGGTCACGGTCACGCCGTTCGTGACGTTGAACGTCTCCGGCGGGCAGAAGAGCGGCGCCGAGTTGCGGTAGTAGGTCTGGTAGTAGCGCGTCGCGCCGCTCCCGACCGTCACGCCGCCGCGCTGCGACAGCGTGATCGTGTCCGTCGAGTCGGGGAAGAAGCTCGCGCCGCCGACGTTCGAACGCGTCCGCAGGCGCAGGAGCGTCCCGCCCGCGCACCGCACGCCGTCGCCGAACACGGACTGCGTGTTCGCGTCGCCTTGGAGGTAGATGCACGACACCGTCGCCGGCATCAGCGTGCCCGCGAGCATCACGTCGTCGTTCGCCACCGTGCCGAACGTGTCGAGGTGCGCTCCGCTCGCGTTGACCGAGTTCGCGCAGCCGTTCCCCGGCGCGCCGAAGTTCCCGCACGGGCACGCGACGGTCACGAGCGGGTCGAGGCCGTCTCCAGCGCAGAATCCGATCCCGCTCGGACCGTCGAAGCGCGTGTCGAGCTTGACCGCGTCGAGCGTCGTGAACGAGTTCGTCGCCGAGAAGTCGATGCGGTACGAACCGACGACGTCCGCGACGCCGGTCAGGTCCCAGGTGATCACGCGCTCGTCGCGGCCCATCAGGTGGACGAGGTACGTCGACGTCGTCGGCAGCAGGACGTGCGTCCCGCCGAGACCGTCCGTGTACGTCAGCGTGAACGAGTTCCAGTTGATCGGGTTCAGCAGGATGCACACCTGGAGCACGACCTCGCGCGCGTCGCCGGGCACCGTCTCGGTGATCGCGTAGACCGGCGGGAGGGTCAGGTTGTCGAGGTTGCCGGCGCCCGTGATCACGCCGCCGCTCGCGAGCTGGTACACGGCCGCGTTCGGCGACGTCCCGCCCGGGACGTCGGGCGAGTTCGGGAGCAGATTCGCCTGCGTGAACGACTCCCACTGCGCGTAGCGCGTCCACGGCTGGCCGTGGAACGACGCGTCGAACGCCGTCGTGAACGACGCGGACGCGAGCGAGGCGAGGGCGAGCACGCCGGCGCCGAGCGTGAGCGGAGCGCGGAGCGTGGACGGACGGAAGAGCAGGCGCATCGAGACCTCCGAAGCGTGCGACGGGCGGGGACGGCGAGCTCCTTCCACTCTACCCGAGATCCCCGCAGCCGGTTCGTCCGCCTCCGGCGCGGTGGACCGTCTCTTCCGCGTGACCCGGAGGTCGCGCGGAGCTAGCGTGCCCCCTGCCGATGCGCGCGCTCGTCCTCCTCACCGCCGGGTTCCTCGCGGCCGCGTGCCGCCCCGCGGCTCCCACCGAGTCCGCCGCGACGCCGCGACGCATCGTCGCGCTGACGGTGGGCTCCGTCGACACGCTCGCCCGGCTCGGCGCGCTCGACCGCGTCGTCGGCGTCGAGGAGGACTGCTTCGTCCCCGGAACGGAGGGCCTCGTCAAGCTCCGGAACGACGACCACGCGGGTCCGTCGAAGGCGCTCAACGTCGAGGCGATCCTCGCGCTCGCGCCCGACCTCGTCGTCGCGAAGCGCGACCTCGAGCCCGTGCTCGGCGGCCGCGGCGTGGACGTCTTCTGGGCGTCGAACGCGACGGATCTCGACGGGATCGCCGGGGACGTGCGCGCGCTCGGCGCGCGGATCGGCCTCGACGATCGCGCCGAGGAAGTCGTGCGCGTGATGCGCGCGGAGGCCGACGCGATCGCGGCCGAGGTCGCGGCGCTGCCGCGCGTGCGCGTCTACTACGAAGCGGGCCGCGCCGGGCGCACCGTCGGACGCGGCACGGTCGTCGACGCGATGCTGCGGCTCGCGGGCGGCGTCAACGTCGCGGGCGACCTGCCGCTCGCGAACCCCGTGCTCACGTCGGAGGCGATCCTCGCGGCCGATCCCGAGGTGATCGTGCTCTCGCCGTGGAGCGACGCGCCCGAGGAGGTCGCGCTCCGGCCCGGGTGGGAGCGCACCAGCGCCGTCCGCGCCGGCCGGGTGCATCGGTTGAGCGAGCGCGAGCGCCGCGTCCAGTACCCGGGGCCGAGCTGCGTCGACGGCTGCCGCAGCGAACTCCTCTCCTGGATCCACCCCGAGCTCGCGCGCGCCGGAGCCGCGCGACGATGAGCGCCCTGCGCGCACGGCCCGGCGCCGTCCTCGCGCTCGGCCTCGCGCTCGTGGCCGCGGCGGTCCTCGCGTCGCTCGCGATCGGCGTGATCGACGTGCCGCTCGCGGACGTCGCGCGCGTGCTCGGCGACGCGCTCGCGGGGCGCGACGACGGTTCGACGGCGCGCACGCTCGTCGTCGAGATGCGCCTGCCGCGCGCGCTCGCCGCGGCGTGCGTCGGCGCGTCGCTCGGCTCGGCCGGGTGCCTGCTCCAGGCGCTCCTGCGCGATCCGCTCGCGAGCCCGTCCTTGATCGGCACGGCGCAGGCCGCCGGGTTCGGACGCGTGCTCGGCGTGTGGATCGGCCTCGGCTTCGCCGCGTCGGTCGCGCTCTCGATCGCGACGGCGGTCGCGGGCACGGCGCTCGTGCTCGCGATCGCGCGCACGCGCCGCGGATTCCCGTCGCAGATCGTGCTCCTGACGGGCGTCAACGTCGGGCTCCTCTTCGGCGCGCTGATCGGCCTCGTGCAGTACGCGTCGCGCGACGAAGGACAGCTCTCGCGCATGGTGATCTTCCTGCTCGGCGGGCTCGGCCAGGTCGCGTGGACCACGCTCGCGTGGACCGCGCCGTTCGTCCTCGGCGGGCTCGTGCTCGCACGGCTCCTCGCGCGGCGGCTCGACCTGTTCGCGCTCGGCGAGGAGAGCGCGGACCGGCTCGGGCTCGCGACGCGGACGTCGGGCAACGTCGTGCTCGTCGTCGCGTGCGCGCTGACGAGCCTCGCGGTCTCCGTCGCAGGCGTGATCGCGTTCGTCGGGCTCGTCGTCCCCCACGCCGCGCGGCGGATCGTCGGGACGGACCACCGCGTGCTCCTCCCCGCGAGCGCGGCGCTCGGCGCGCTGCTCGTGCTCGGCACCGACGCCGTCGCGCGCACCGCGGTCGCGCCGAACGAGCTGCCGCTCGGCGTCTTGACGTCGCTCGTCGGCGTGCCGTGCTTCCTCGCGATCCTGCGCGCGAGCGCGCGCCGCGGAGGGGGCTCGTGATGCTGCGCGCGCGCGGAATCGAGCACGCGTTCGGGCGAACGCCCGTGCTCGCGGGCGTCGACCTCGACGTCGAAGAGGGCCGGCTCGTCGGCCTCGTCGGGCCGAACGGCGCGGGCAAGTCGACGCTCCTGCGCTGTCTGCACGGCGCGCTGCGTCCGCGCGCGGGCACGGTCGAGCTCGAGGACCGCGACGTGTTCGCGCTCTCGCGCCGCGTCGTCGCGCGCACGGTCGCCGTCGTCCCGCAGCGCTGCGAGGTCCCCTTCCCCGTGCCCGTGCGGCAGTTCGTCGAGCTCGGCCGCTTCGCGCACGAGAGCCTGCTCGGCGGCGCGAGCGCCCACGACCGCGCGGTCGTCGAACGCGTGCTCGCGGAGCTCGACCTCGTTCCGCTCGCCGACCGCGGCGTCGACGAGCTCTCGGGCGGCGAGTTCCGCCGCGTCCTGCTCGCGCAGGCGCTCGCGCAGGAGCCGCGCGTGCTCCTCTTCGACGAGCCGATCCAGCAGCTCGACCTGCGTCACCAGCTCGAGGTCCTCGCGTTCGCGCGCGCCTTCACGCGGCGCGGCGGCACGGCAGGCGTGATCGTCCTGCACGAGCTCGCGCTCGCCGCGCGCGTTTGCGACGAGCTCGTGCTGCTCGACGCCGGCCGCGTCGTCGCGCGCGGCGCGCCGGAGGCCGTGCTCACCGCGGAGAACGTCGCGCGCGTCTTCGGCGTCGACGTCGTCGTCGAGCGGAGCCCGGCGACGGGCGCGCTCCAGATCGTGCCGACCGCAGAGCGCGCTCCGTAGCGCGTCAGCGCGGACGCGCGACGAGCAGCGTCACCTGCTTCGAGTAGCCGCCGAGCAGGAGCTCGTCCGCCGCGTTGCCGGGCACGAGCTCCGCCGCTTCGATCGCGTGGCCGCGCTCGACGTCGACGAAGAGCGTCACGGGATCGAGCACGCCCTTCCGCGGCAGGAGCGCGCGGCAGCGGCGATGGAAGCCGAAGACCGCGAGGTTCGCCGTCTCGCCCCCGCCGATCGGGAACGTCCCGAGCACCGCGCCGCGGAGCCCGCTGTCCGTCCCTTCCTGGTCGACGACGTCGATGCGGAAGCTCGCGCCTTCCGGCACGACGTGGAGCACTCTTCCCGCGTACCCCGTCACCCACGCGCCGCCGTCGGGATCCGGCGTCACGCGCGAGAGCCCGCCCGCCTCCTCGTGCACGACGCGCGCGGACTCCGGCGCGTCGAGGTCGAGCGCGACGAGGCGCCCGAGCTTGAACGCGACGAGCGCGACGTGCGGCGCGCGGCCGGACGGATCGAGGAGGAAGCCCGCGTCCTTGATCTTCAGCACCTCGGGATCGCTCGCCGCCGGCGCGCGGTAGAGCACGCGCTCGCTCCACGCGCCGCTCGCGCTCGGCGCGAGCCGGCGCACCTCGCCCGCGTAGTTCGACACGAGCAGCCCGGCGGGTTCGCCCGGACGCTGCGGCGGGATGCGCTCGATCGAGTGCACGTACGCGGGCCCCGAGTGGATGCGCCGCACGCGCACGCGCGCCGCGGGATCGCGCGTGACGACGAGCTCGTCGACCGCGCCGCCGATCTCCTTCTTCTCCGCGTCGACGATCGCGCCGCCCGCGTAGAGCTCGACGCCCGGCTCGGACGGATCGACGTCGGCGATCACGAGGCCCGTGCGCTCGGCGCCGGCGCGCTGCAGCACCTCGGCGCGCGGCGCGGCGCCCGCGAAATGCACGAGCGCGACGTCGCCCGCCTGGTCGACGCTGACCGCCTGCGGCCCGGGATCCGCGGGGTCGACGCGCCCGGCGCGGATGCGCTCGATCGCGCCCTCGGCGCGGTAGACGACGGTCGGGGTCCAGTCGATCGCGGGCGCTCGACACGCGGAGATCGCGAGCGCGAGGGCGAGCGCGATGGACGCGGAGGAAAGGGAATTGGACATGGCCTTCGTGCTTCCGCGCGGTTCGACCGCGCGCTCCGATCAGAACGCGAGCGTGTAGGTGAGCGCGAGGAACGCCTGACGCGGAGCACCCGGATAGATGCCCGTCGCGAAGCGGCGGAAGTACTCCTCGTCGAACAGGTTCGTGACGCCGGCGGAGATCGAGAGGCCGGTGCGGTCCTCGTTCTGCCGCCAGCCGATCGCGCCGTCCCACAGCGTGAACGCGGGCTCGGGGCCGTTGATCCCGTCCGCCGTCCCGACCGGCGTGTTCGCGGGGTCCTTGTACGCGGAGCCCGTGTACGAGCCGCCGACGCGCGCCCAGAGTCCCGAACGGACGTGGTCGTACTCGGCGCCGAAGCTCGCGAGCAGGTGCGGCGCGTTCGGCGTGTCGTTGCCGTCGTTCGCGCCGACCTCGATGCGCGAGCGCTGCGCGGTCAGGCTTCCGTAGAGCGAGAAGCCCTCGAGCGCGTCGACCGCGGTGCCGACGTCCCACGCGAGCCCGAGCTCGACGCCGCGCGCCCGCGCGTGCCCCGTGTTGATCGGCACCTTGCCGTCGGGCGTGTTGATGAAGTCGATCTTGTCGTGGAACTCCGTGTCGAAGAGCGCGAGCGAAGCCTCGAGGCCCTCGACCTCGCGCGAGCGCACTCCGACCTCGAAGGCGTCGGAGTGCTCGGCCTTCGTCGGCGCGTAGAGCACGCTCGCCGGATCGAAGCCCGTCTCGTACTGCGGCGGGTAGAAGCTCTGCTGGAAGCTCGCATAGAGCGCGGTCTCGTCGCGCACGCGCCACGTCAGGTTCGTCGCGGGGAGGACCTCGTTGTAGTCCTGCACGAGCTCGTCCCCCGTCTCGTTCGAGCGCCCGTACATCGCGATCGACTCGAGGCGCAGCCCGACGCCCCAGTCGAGCTCGGGCGTCAACGCCATGACGTCTTCGTTGAACACGGAGAACGCGCGCCCCTCGAACAGCGCGTCGAGCTCGTGCGGCGTGATCACGGGACCGCCGCCGATCGGCGCGCGCGTATAGAGCTCGTCGTTCGTCTCGCGGAGGAAGCGCGCGCTGTGCGTGAAGGAGTGCTCGACCCCGAACGCCCGCGCCTTCCACGCATAGGTCCCTTCCAGGGCGCCGGCGTCGAACTCCGAGAACTGCTGGCGCGTCACCGTGAACGGCCCGACGACCGGACGGAAGTCGTTCAGGACGCGCGTGCCGTCCTGGTACCAGAACTTGAGCTGGAACGAGCGGTCCGCGTCCGGTGCGGACGCGTAGCCGAGCACGTACCGGTTCATGTCGAAGTTGAAGTCGCTCCCGGGCCGGAGCGTCTGCTTCGGGTCCGCGTCGTACGCGGCCTGCGTCAAGCCGCCCGGCTGCTCCGCGTGCGGCTCGACGAAGCGGCTGACGTAGGCGGAGAGCTCGCCGCCGTCGTCGAGCGCGAAGCGGAACTTCACCGCGCCGTCGTAGTCGCGGTACGTGCCGTTCTCGCGGAACCCCTCGCCGCCCTTCGCGACCTGCGTCGCGAGCACGCCGACGCTGCCGTACGTACCGCCGGCCGCGATCGAGCCGCCCCAATCGCCGTCGGTCCCCGCGCGCGCGCCGAAGCGCAGGAGCGAGCGCTCGGGCACGGGCTCCGTGAGGAAGTTGACGATGCCGCCCGCGGAATTCGGCCCGTAGCGGATCGACGCGCCGCCGCGGATGACGTCGGTGCGCCAGATGCGCTCGAACGCGATCGGCAGCCCGTCGATGTCGGTGTTCCCGTAGGGCGCTTCGCACACCGGGATGCCGTCGACGAGCACCGCGGTCAGCGCGGAACGGCGCGGATCGTTGCCCCGCAGTCCGACGTGGATGCGCGAGTCGTTGCCGTTCTCCGGCATGACGAAGACGCCGGGGAGCCGGCGCAGCACGGTCGACGGCGAGGCCTCGGGGTAGGTCTCGAGCACGTCGGGTTCGAGCACGTCGCGGCCGCCGGCGTAGGTGAGCGGGACGCCGCGCTCCGCCGTGATCACGAGCGTCTCGAGCGTCGCGGTCTGCGGTTCCTGCGCGGGCGCCGCGCTGCCCGGAGACGGCGCGTCCGGGCGCGCGGGATCCTGCGGCGGAGCGCTCGGGCGCGCGGACGGATCCTGCGGCGCGCTCGGCGTCGCGGGAGCGAGCGCGCTCGGCGCGGCGGCGGCCGTCTCGACGCTCGCGAGCGACTCCGTTCCGAGGGCGCGGAACGCCTCGCGCGAGGCGTCGGCGGTCGAGGCGGTCGAGGCGGTCGCGAGCGCGGCGCAGGCGACGAGGAAGGGCGGGGTGAGGCGCGGGGACGCGGAGGGGTTCGGCGTCGGGGGGCAGGCCATGCCTCCCTAGGCGAAGCGGCGGCGCGGGTCACACGCTCTACGTACAGCTCCGGAGCCGCGAGTCGTTCGCCTCCGACGAGCGCCTGCGCTCCGCGCTCGAGCAGGTGGCGCGCTCCGAACTCTCGGGATCCCGCGTGCCGCGGCCGCGCGGACGACGCTCAGTCGAGCCGTCGACGCGCGAGCTCGCGCGCCGCGCGCCGCACGTCCTCGGGAGCGAGCGCGTGGAGCTGGTGCACGAGCGTGCGCTCCCGGTCGAGCCGCGCGAACGCACCGTCGCCCTTCGCCGCGAGCTCGTCGACGACCCCGAGCAGGTCGTCGAGGAGGCGCGCGTAGCCCGCCGCGTGCGGCGTGATCCCGTTCCCGCCGCCCTCCGCCGCGTCGAGGATCTGCGCGAGCGGGATCCGCGGGTCCGCGGCCTCGGCGAGACACGTGAGCTGCGCGCGGTACTCGAGCTGTTCCTGGATGCGCTGCGGCGAGAACCCGCACTCGAGCGCGAACGCGAGCACGGCGCCGAGGTGCTTCCAGATCGGGAGGAAGCGCGTGCGGTCGCAGAGGTGCCCCTCCTCGTGCGCGGACGTCACGGCGACGAGCTCGTCGATCCCGACGGCGCCGAGGACCTCGCCCGGACGCGCGCGGTCGCGCAGCAGCGCGAGCCGGACGCGCTGCGCTTCGCCGAGCAACGCGGCGCTCGAGCGACGCTCCGCCGTGCGCGCCGCTTCGTCGCGCTCGCGGAGCTCGAGCCCGCGCACCGCGAGCACGTCGTCGATGCGCTGCGCGGCCGCGGCGAGGGCCGTGCTCGGGCTCGGGGACTCGCCCGCGGCGTCGGGTTCGTGCGCGCCGCGCGCGCCGTCTCCCGCGACCGCGGGCCGCGGTTCGGCCGCCTCCGCGATCGGCGCCGCTGCGGCGGGCGCGAACGCGCGGCGCAGGTCGCTCCAGAACGCGCGCTCCGAGCGCACGGCGTCGACGTCGAGCCAGTAGCCCTCGTGCAGCGCCGCGGCGCTGATGTGCGCGCCGGCGCGACCGGCGCGGCTCTTGAGCTCCGCCGCCTCGCACCACGCGATCGTGCCCGACCACGCGACGCCGAGGTGCTCGCCGCGCCGTTCTTCGGTGTAGAGACACGGCAGCATCGTCCCGTCGGGACCGCCCGCGCCCGCGAGCTCGCCGAAGAGCGCGAAGCGTCCGAGACGCGCGACGTCGGCCGCGAAACCCGATACCGGCTCGCCGCGTTTGCCGAGCCCGTTCGCTTCGTCGGCGGCGGAGAAGCGCGGGCCCGGATGGACGAGCTCGCCGACGGGCGCGAACGAGAGCCGCGGCGACGCGCGCAGAGCGGCCGCGAGGTCGGTGTCGGCGCCGAGCAACGGCCGCGCGCGTTCGAGCGGCGCGACGAACGCCGCGAGCAGCGCGTCGAGGTCGCCGAGCTCCCGCGTGCGCGGCGACACGCCGAACAGATGCTCCCACGCCGGCGAGCGCGGACGGCGCGGAGCGCGCGACTGGAACAGCTCGGTCGTGTCGGCGCGCACGACGACCTGCACGATCCCTTCGATCGCCTCCTGGCCCGCGAGCGCGCGGGCGTCGAGCGCGAGCGCGCGCTCGAGGTCGTGCTCGGCGAGCTCCGCCGCGACCGCGCGCGCCTCGCGGAACCACCCCGCGTCGACGAGCGCGGCGCCGAAGTCGGAGAGCGCCGCCGCGCGCTCGCTCGCCGTGTCGAGCGCGTGCGCGCGCGTCGACTCGAGCGTGCGCGCACGCTCGACGACGAGGGCGAGCCGCGGCTCGCGCGGGAGCCCGTGTTCGTCGAGCACGACGCGCGGCAGGTCCGCGAGCCAGCGTTCGACCGCGAGCGAGTACTGCCGCGCGAAGAAGCGCGCGGCGCGGATCACGGGCCCGCTCGGCTCGAGGCCGGACGCCGCCGCTCCGCGCTCGAGCAGCGCGAGCGCGAGCGGCGTCGGCGCCGCCGAGAGCAGGATCTCGCCGCGCAGGCGATCGCGCGCCGGGCTCGAGCCCGACGAGAGCGCGAGCAGGAGCCGCTCGCCTCGATCGTCGTCGAACGAAAGCGCGGTCCGCAGCCGCGCGCCGAGTTCCGCGACGTCCGCGTCGGTGAGCTCGCTCGACCCGAGCAGCTCGAGCCCGCGATCGTAGGCGTCGCCGCGCAGGCCGAAATCGGCGGTCTCGAGACCGAGGCTCACCGCGAGCACGTCGAGCGCGCGCCGCTCCCGCGCGCCGAGGTCGCCGCGCCCGAGTTCCTCCGCGAGCAGCTCCGCCGCTTCGTCCTGCCGCCGCGCGCCGGCGAGGAGGCGCGCGAGGTTCTGGACGAAGAACGCGCGCTCCACGGGCTCGCCCGCGAGGCGCACGGACTTCCGCGCGTGCTCGATCGCTTCGTCGCGGTGTCCGCTCTGCTGCGCGGCGAACGAGAGCCCGTGCCACCCCCACGCGAACCCCGGGTCCGCACGCACCGCTTCCTCGAAGCGCAACGCGCCCGCGCGCCCCTCGAGGCGCCCGCAGAGGTAGAGCTCGCCCGGGTCGGCCGGGTGCTTCGCGAGCGCCGCGCGATGCTCCGCGAGCACCGCGACCGCGCGCAGCTCCGCGCGCGCGAGCTCGTCGAGCGCGCGGCGCGGCACGATCCACTCCGGCGCGAGCGCGACCGCGGCGTCGAGTTCGCGGCGCGCGAGCGCGCGCTCCTCGGGTCGCCGCGCGTCGAGCCACGTCGCGGCGCGCTCGTACGCCGCCCGCGCCGCTTCGGGCACCGGTCGCGGCGCGCGCGCGCTCGCCGTGCGGCAGGACGGGCACGCGAGGCCCGTGAACGCCGCGAGGAGGAGCCCGATCCAGCCGAGCCAGCGCGTGCTGGACCGCGTCGTGTGCATGCGCCCCTTGTATTCGAGCGAGCGGCGCGGAGCCAGCGTCGCGGACGATCGCGGCGCGCGCGCTCCCTTCGAGTCCGATCGTCGCGCCCCGACGGTCGCGCGCTCCCGCGCCCGCGCGTCGAGAGAACGCGGCGTCCCGCGGCGGGGAGGTTGCGGGGGAGCGTGCTGGGAGCGAGACTCGGATCATGCGTTGCCGCAACCGAACCCGCGTCGGGACGGTGCTCGCCGTCCTCCTCCTGCTCGCCCCCGCGATCGCGCTCCAGAAGCCGCCGAAGGACAAGGAGAAGAAGGAACCGCCGAAGAAAGAGGCGGTGCAGGCGACCCGCCTCGAGCCGTTCCTCGGGACCTACGACCAGGCGAAGGCGCTCGCGAAGGAGCGCAACGTCCCGCTGCTCGTGCACGTCGTGCTCGAGGGCGAGCAGGCGAACGACCAGTACCGCGACAAGCTCCTGCCGAACAAGGAGCTCGTCGCCGCCTCCGCGAACGCCGTCGTCGTCGTCGCGAACAACGGCACGCACCCGAAGAAGGCGATCGAGGAGACAGAGCCCGATGGAACGAAGGTGCGCAAGGAGGTGTGCTCGCTCTACGGCACGCCGAACTGCGGCGCGCACCAACGCTGCTGGGACGATCTCTACCGCGAGCTCCACGAGCCGGACGGCTCGCTGCGCTGTCCGCAGACGCTGGTGATCGCGCCGGACGGCGAGCTCACGCTGCGCGTGAACACGGGCAATCCGCCGGAAGCCGAGCAACTGATCGGCGCGCTGCAGGAAGTCGTCGCGAAGCACGGCCCGGGACTCACGGAGGCGCAGCTCGTCGAGGTGAAGAAGCTCCTCGACGAAGGTCAGGCGCTCGTCGACGCGAAGTCGTGGCCCGACGCCGTGCGCACGTGGCAGCGCGTCCTCGTGCTCACGCCGAAGGGGCGCTACGCGGACCTCGCGAACCAGGCGCTGCCCGCCGCGCAGAAAGGCCTCGGCGCCGAGTTCGAGCGGCTCTCCGCGCTGCTCGTCCCCGGCAAGGCGGCGGAGGGCTACCGCCTCCTCGCCGAGTTCCAGAAGGCCTGCGCGGGCCTCGCGATCGAGAAGGACGTCGTCGCGCGCCTGCGCAAGGCCGAGTCCGACAAGGCGACGAAGGACGAGATCGCCGCGTGGCGCCTCGACGTCGAGGCGACCGCGATCCTGACCGAGGCGCAGAAGGCCGCCGACGGCGGCGACGAGAAGAAAGCGGCGCGCACGGTGCGCAAGCTCTTCACGAAGAAGTACGCGACGACGTCCGCCGCGGCGACGGCGCGGAAACTATGGCCGGAGGTCGCGGCGGAAGAGGACGCGAAGGGCGCGAAGTAGCGCTCACGGAGGGACCGGCCTCCTTCGCGGTCGACCTGAGCTCGCCGCCCGGCGGCGCTCACGCAGCGCGCGAGCTCAAGGACGACGGTCCGGATCGACGAACGCCTCGAGCACGGCGTCCGCGCCCCATTCCCGATCGAGGCGATCGTGGAGCTTCAACTTCATCAGGCGGTCCGCCATCGTCGGACCCTGCCCGCCGTTCACGGCTCCGGTGTAGATGCGGAGCTGATCGACGAACCCCGCCGTCAGGTAGTGCGTGAGCAAGCGCGGCCCCGCTTCGAGGAGCACTCGACGGACGCCCCGATCCCAGAGCCAGGCCTGGACGTCGCGCAGGCTGACGCCGTCGTCGGTGGCCGCGTGGAGCTCGTGCACCTCGGCGCCGCTCGCGAGCAGCGCGCGATGGCGAATCGGATCCGTTCCCGCCACGCACAGCACGTGGACGGGACCGCCGCCTTCCCCGGGCCCCGGCGCACGGAACAGCAGCGCGTCGGCCGGCGTGCGCAGACGGCTGTCGAGCACGACGCGCAGCGGCGGACGCGACGGATCGCCGGGCGGACGCACGGTGAAGCGCGGATCGTCGGCGAGGACCGTCCCCACGCCCGTGACGATCGCGTCGACGCGGCCGCGCAGCACCTGCACCTCCTGCAGCGCCTCGGGGCCGGAGATCCAGCGGCCGCCGCCCACGCCTTGCGGCGGGACGAGCTGGCCCGAGCGCGTCTGGGCCCACTTCGCGATCGTCCACGGATGCGGACGGCGCAGGCGCTCTCGCGAGGTCCAAGCGAGGAAGTGCGGCGCGACCTTCGCGAGCGGCGCGGTGTGATCGAGCAGCTCGACGCGCACGCCGTGCTCCTGCAGGATGCGCAGCCCGATGCCCTGGTGACGTCGATCGGGATCGAGCTCGGCGACGATGATGCGCTGGACGCCGCTCTTCAGGATCCGCTCGACGCAGGGCGGCGTCTTCCCGTGCGACGAGCACGGCTCGAGCGTGACGACGAGCGCGTCCCACTCGCTGGCGGGGACCCCGCTCGCTTCGGCGGCCGCGAGCGCGTTGACCTCGGCGTGCGGACCGCCCCACCATTCGTGGTAGCCGCGCGCGAGCACCTTCCCGTGCGCGAGCACCGCGGCGCCGACGCACGGGTTCGGGGCGACGTCGAAGCGGAAGCGGCAGGCTTCGCGCGCGAGTTCCTCGATCAACCGACTGACTTCGGTCTCGTCGAGGGTCGTCGCGGGAGTTCGGGACATGGTCGGCACGTCGGCCTCGCGGGTCGCTCCGGCCCGATCGACGGGCGCGGTCTCGGCCTCGTCGGCGATCGGGGTTCGATCCCTGGAGGATACTGGATGCAACGAGAGAAAACTCCCCGCGCGTGGGGCTCGAGCACCCCCTTTTTCGTAGGGCGCCGTCGAGGACGACTTGGAAACCTCTGCCCTCTCTTTCCTTTCGTCCTCGAAGCAGGACAATCGTCGCCCCGCTTCCGAACCCAACCCCCGCGACACCGCCATGACCAAGACCCCGATTCGCGTCGCCGTCACGGGCGCCGCCGGCCAAATCGGCTACGCGCTCCTCCCCCGCATCGCCTCCGGTGCGATGTTCGGTCCCGACCAACCCGTCTACCTCAACCTGATCGAGATCCCCGACGAGAAGGCGATGAGCGCGCTCAAGGGCGTCGCGATGGAGCTCGACGACTGCGCGTTCCCGCTCCTGCAGGGGATGGTGCTCACGAGCGACCTGAACACGGGCTTCAAGGACGTGAACTGGGCGCTGCTCATCGGCTCGCGACCGCGCGGTCCGGGCATGGAGCGCAACGACCTGATCAAGATCAACGGCCCGATCTTCACGGGCCAGGGCCGCGCCATCAACGACCACGCGGCGAAGGACGTGCGCGTCGCCGTCGTCGGCAACCCGTGCAACACGAACGCGCTGATCGCGATGCACTCGGCGAAGGACCTGCCGAAGCAGCGCTTCACCGCGCTCACGCGCCTCGACCAGAACCGCGCGCAGACGCAGCTCGCGCAGAAGGCCGGCCGCCCGATCACCGCGGTCAAGAACACGCTGATCTGGGGCAACCACTCCGCGACGCAGGTGCCCGACTACTTCAACACGACGATCGACGGCAAGAGCGCCGCCGAGGTCATCACGGACGAGGCCTGGCTCAAGGGCGACTTCTTCAAGACCGTCCAGCAGCGCGGCGCCGCGATCATCGCCGCGCGCGGCGCGTCGAGCGCGTTCTCGGCCGCGAACGCGCTCGTCGACCACGTGCGCGACCTCGTGAACCCGACGCCGAAGGGCGAGTGGCGCTCGGTCTGCGTCGTCAGCGACGGCAGCTACAAGACGACGGAGGGGCTGATCAGCTCCTTCCCGATCCGCTCCGACGGCAAGGGCAACTGGGAGATCGTCCAGGGTCTCTCGCTCCACCCGTTCATCCAGGAGAAGATCGCCGCGACGGTGAAGGAGCTCGAGCAGGAGCGCGCGGTCGTGGCGGACTTGCTGCGCTGAGCGCCTGAGGACTTCGACGCGACCCCGCGTGCCCGAGGTGGGCCCGCGGGGTCGCGTGCTTCTTGGGCCGCATCGAGCTCCCGGCCCCTTTCGCTGGTGCGGGGGTCGCGGCCCCCTACCGGCAGGGCCCCTCCCGCGGCGTGCCGCGCGCGGCCGGGGGTGGAGGGCCGCGTCCCCAGCGAGGGGGGCCAGCCTCGAAATGCGACCGATTCCCGTCCACGCCCGGGCCCCCGGAGGCACGTGGGAGCGTCACCAAGTCGACCTCCCTTCCGCACCCGACCGCCCCCAGGAACCCGCCATGCGCCTCCTCCGATCCCTCCTCCTCCCCGCCCTCGCCGCCTGCGCCGTGCTCCTCTCCCCGGCCGACGCCCAGTGCCTCACGCCGGACTACCTCGACGTCGGCTCCGCCTGCGGCGGAGCGCAGACGTTCGTCCCCCAACACGCCTTCGGGCAGCAGGCGCTCGGCCTCTGCTGGCAGAACTGCGGGCTCGCGGCGCAGGCGAACTACATCGCGAAGTGGGGCGCCGCGGTCCCGTCGATGGCGGGTGCCACCGGCGCGCTCAACTGCGGCTGGTACGAGGCCCAACTGCGCATCTTCGATTCGAGCGGCACGCTCGTCCTCGGCGGCACGATGACGCTGACCTACGCGCGCACCTGGGTCGAGGGCTCCACCGCCGGAACCGTCAACCAGGTGTGGCGCTACCTCGTCAACGGCGACCTCCGCTCCGCGACGAACACGCCGACGCCGTGCGGGATCCCGCCGTGCGCGATGCCGAACGGCAACCGCGTGCGCTTCACGGGCTACGTCGACTACGCGTTCGACTGCCTGTCCGGTCTGACGGAGCACGCGTGGATGCTCACGCACGCCTGCGACGCGATCGATCACGCGCCGGGGTTCCCGCGCGCCGGCAGCTTCCACCCCGGCCGCGACTACACGTTCGTCGGGCCCGCCGCGGGCTTCGTGCCGGCCGTGAGCACCGGCACGGAAGCGGGCGTCGGCGGCGTCGAAGCGATGCGCAAGTGGGACGCGACCGTGCTGCCCGCGCGCTGCGGCAACGAGGAGCCGCTCCTCTCCGGGTCGATCACCGCGGGTGCCCCCGTGTGCATGTGCGCCGCGGGTCCCGCGAACTGGTTCCAGGGACAGCTCGTCCTCGCCGGCGGCTACGGCTCCGTGCTCGCCCCGTTCCCCGGCAGCGATCCGTTCCGCTCGTTCGCGATCGGCCAGTGGACGAACCCGACCGCGTATCCCGGCGTCGAGGAAGTGCGCTGGAACTGCAGCGAGGAGCAGTGGATCGACTGCAGCGGCGTCGGACGTCAGGAGTACTACTACGGCGTCACGACGATCGGGGGCGAACCGGCCTACTCCTTCAACGTGTCGTTCCCGTCCGCGCCGCTCGGGCTGACGTTCATCGACCAGTCGAACTCGGCGCTCCTCCCCGGCGGGACCGCGACGCGCAACCGTCCGTTCCGCAGCGACCACGTGTTCAACCTGAACTTCTGATCCGCGCGACTCACTTCGCCCCCGGCTCGGCCGCGCCCTCGACGGGCCGGCCGAGCCGGCGTGCTTCCCGGTCCTCCCGATAGATCGCGCGTTCGTCGTAGCGATAGGCGCGGTCGCCCTCGGCGGGTGGATCGCAGAGGTCGCGCGCGTGCTCCGGAACGCGCGCGCGGAGGTGGTCGAGCGCGTCGGCGAGCTCCGCACGCGCGCCGGAACGGAACGAATCGCCGCGGTCGACGCGCCGCAGGCGCCAGCGCAGGAGCTCGGCGACGGTGAAGACCACGCCCTCGAGTTCGTCGCGATCGCCGCGGCGGACGAGCCCGTCGACCACGAGGTCCATGCGGCGCTCGTCGGTCTTGTAGCGCCACGCGATCCAGCGCGCGAACTCCTCGCGCGACGTCCCCGGGAGCGCCGCGCCTTCGCCCGCGCGGCGGAAGTCGCACACCGCGAGGACGCCGACGACGCCGACCGCGGCGAGCACGCGCACGGAGCCGCGCGCGAAGGAGCTCGACCACGCCGCGTCCGCACCGAGCGCCGCGAGCGCGACGAGGAACGGGTACAGCGGCGTGACGTACCGGCCGTCGTGCGCGATGTCGATCGACATCCACGCCTGGTAGACGTCGACGAGCGCGTACGCGACGACGAAGAGCGGCAGGTACGCGACGAGGACGAGTTCCGGCACGCGCGCGCACGCTGCGCTCCACGTGCCGGCCTCGCGGCGAGCCGCGCGCGCTCGTGCGACGACGCGGCGGACGCCGAGAACGACGAGCGCGAGGAGCCCGACGTAGTACGTCCAGTCGAGCAGCGTGCGCGGGAGGTGCGGCACGTCGACGAAGAAGAAGGAGTCGGGCAAATACGCCGCGACGAGGCTCGCGACGCGCGCCCAGGCCCCCGAGAGGACGCGCGAGACCTCGAACAGGCGCTCGGGCGAAGCGCCGTACAGCTTCGTGCCCTCGAAGCCGTTCCGCGCGTTGTACGCGAACCAGGGCGCGAGCCCGAGCAGCAGTCCCGGGACGAACGCGGCGAAGCTCGGACGCAGGAAGCAGCGCCGATCGCACGCGAATTCGACGACGGCGAGCGCGGCGAGCGCGATCGCGACCATGTAGCCGAAGTAGAGCGCGAACCCCGCGACGACCCCGAGCGCGAACGCGATTCCGAGCCGGCGCGGCGCACGACTCGCGGGCCCCGCCGCATCGGTGCGCAGAAGCAGCCAGAGCAGCACGCACGCGAACGTCGGCGCATTGTTCTCGGTGTGCGAGCCCTCCGACGTCACGGCGATCAGCGCGTACCCGGGCGTCGCGATCGCGAGCAGCGTCCCGCCGATCCACGCGGCGCGCCGCCCCGCCAGTCGCTCGAGCACGAGCACGAAGAAGAGCACCGTCGCGAGGTCGAAGAGGATCGGCACGAGCCGCACCGCGAGCAGCGTCTCGCCGAGCACGGCGAAGAACGGCACCGCACCGAGCCCGACGACGAGCGTGCCGCCGGCGTTCGGCACGTGGTGGTAGTCGAGGAGCGGCAGCACGGGGCCGGCGAGCACCTCGTGTGCGATGTTCCCCTTGTGGAGCTCCTCCGCGAGCACCCAGCGCTCCGAGAGGTGCGGCCCCGGACAGAGCACGATCAAGAGCTCGAGCACGAGGGTCAGCGCGCCGAGCACGAAAAGGGGGCGCCGCACGCTCGTGCGCGCGTCGGACTCGCGGAGAGGAGCGGCGGCGTCGACCACGAAGCGAGCCTACTCACCTCGGGCTGGAACCGGAACTCCGATCGAGGCCGGTCCGCACTCCCCGCGGCCTCCGAGTGCGGCGGGCAGACGGTCGGGGGCGGCTCCGACGGATCGGCCTCGACAGCCGCGGGTGGGGCGCCCTAGCTTGTCCGCGCACGCGCAGCAGCCGCGGCGACTCACCCGCGGGTGCTCGGCACGCGCAGCGGTCCGCCGGAGGATCCGCGACGCGCGCGGAGGTCGAACCATGCAGGTCTTCGTCACGGGTGCCACGGGCTTCATCGGTCTCTCGGTCGCGAGCGCGCTCGCGCGGCGCGGACATCGCGTGCTCGGGCTCGCGCGCACGAGCGAGAAGGCGCGCGTGCTCGCGCGGCGCGAGATCGAGCCCGTCCTCGGCGGTCTCCAGGAGCCCGGCGCGTGGCGTGAACGCGCCGCGGAGTGCGCCGCGTTCGTGCACTGCGCGTTCGAGTACTCGCCGAAGGGCTTCGAGCTCGACCGCAACGTGCTGCGCGTCGCGTCGGAGCTCGGCGGACGCAAGGGCGCCGCGCGCAAGGTCGTCTACACGAGCGGCGTGTGGGTGTACGGCGACACGGGCACGCGCTGCGTCGACGAGACGACGGCGCCGAACCCGCCGAAGTTCGTCGCGGCGCGCGTCGAGAACGAGAACTTCCTGCTCTCGTGCGCGCGGCCGGAGCTCGCGACGATCGTCGTGCGCCCCGGCTGCGTGTACGGCGGACACGGCAGCTTGACCGCGGGTTGGTTCGACGGTGCGACGAAGGGCGCCGCGCGCATCGTCGGCGACGGCGCGAACCGCTGGGCGATGGTGCACGTCGACGATCTCGGCGAGCTCTACGCGCTCGCGGTCGAGTCGAACCTCGCGTGCGAGGTGCTCAACGCGACCGATCGCTCGCGCGGCACCGTGCGCGCGTGCGCCGAGGCGGCGAGCCGCGTCGCGGGCGGGAACGGGCGCGTCGAGTCGCTCGCGGTCGCGGACGCGGTGAAGACGTTCGGCCCGATGGCGGAAGCGCTCGCGTTCACGCAGCACGCCGACTCGAGCAAGGCGGCGCGCCTGCTCGGTTGGACGCCGCGGCACGCGGGCTTCGTCGACGAAGTCGAGCGGCTCTACCTCGCGTGGCGCGCGCACCGCGGGGAGTGAGCAGCGCATGAAGCCCGCGCACGCGCTCCTCGCAGCGGGGAGTGACGTCGCGTTCGGCAAGAGCTGCGTCTCCTTACGAACCCGCGCTCGACGCGGCGCGCTCGAAGCCCGAATCTGCGCGCATGCCGCGCTCCCCCCTCGCCGTCCTCGTCGTCGCCCTCCTCACGTCCTGCGCGAGCTCGCGCGTCGATTCCGCCCCGCCGGGGAGCTGGCTCGCCGTGCTCGACAAGACGGACGCGACGCTGCGCGTGATCGAGCCGAACTCCGGGACCGTGAAGGACGTCGCGCCGACCGGCGTCGGTCCGCACGAGTGCGCCGCGTCGCCCGACGGCGTGCTCTTCGTCGCGAGCGACTACGGCGACGCGACGCCGGGCGGGACGTTGACCGTGTGGGACCGCGTCGAGCGCCGGAAACGCGCGACGATCGACCTCGCGCCGCATCGGCGGCCGCACGGCGTCGCGTTCCTGTCGAATCGCACCGTGCTCGTGACGAGCGAGACGAGCCGCGCGGTGCTCGAGGTCGACCTCGTCTCGGAGAAGGTCGTGCGCGCGCTCGACACGGGCGCGGAGACGTCGCACATGCTCGCTCTCGCGCCCGATCACGAGCGCGTGTTCACCGCGAACATCCGCGGCAACTCGATCAGCGCGATCGACCTCGCCGGCGACGCACCCCCGAAGGTCGTGCCCGTCGGCAACCAGCCCGAGGCGATCGCGATCACGCCCGATGGGAAGGAGTTGTGGGTCGGATTGAACGGCGAGGACGCGCTCGTCGTGCTCGACGCGCGGACGCTCGAGGTGAAGACGAAGCTCGCGTGCGCGCGGCTCCCGATCCGCGTCGCGTGCACGCCCGACGGAAAGCTCGTCGTCGTCGCGTGCGCGATGTCGGGCGAGCTCGCGCTGTTCGACCGCGCGGAGAAGAAGGAGCTCGCACGCATCGCGCTTCCGCCGCGCGCGGAGGACGACCCGAACGCGCCGCCCGGCGTCGACGCGCGCAATCCGGTGCCCGTGGGCTTCGTGATCGAACCGCGCGGACGCATCGCGTACGTCAGCCTCGTCGCGGCGGATCGAGTCGCCGTCGTCGATCTCGAGAAGCGCACGTGCCTGCGCACGTTCACGACGGGCCGCACGCCCGACGGCATCGCGTGGAGCGCGCGCCGCGAACCGTTCCGCTTCCTAGGCGACGAGCGGTGAGCTCGCCCCACCGTCCGCTCTGGCGATCCCGAACACCAGTGAGGTACGTTCGGTCCCATGAGGCGCGTACTCCGCGAAGTGTCCTGGACGGAGCTCGGCTCGAGGCGTGAGGCGGCCCTCCGCGGGGTCGGAAAAGAAGGCAAGGTGGTCGTCACGCGTCGAGGACGACCGACCGCGGTGCTCATGAGCCTCGAAGCGTTCGAACGCATCGAGCGCGAGACGGCGATCTTGAAGACGCTCGCCCGCGGCGAGCTCGGCATCCGAGCCGGCCGCACGCATGCGTGGAAGGACGTCCTGCGCGACGCGCGGAAGCGGTACGGAACGCGCGGCAAGCGCTCGGCGTGAAGATCGAGTTCGCGGCCGGTGGGCGAGCGCCGCCCCCACGTCCCCTCACTCCTTCAGCACCATGTCGATCACCATCACCGCCGCGAGGATCAACACGCGCGCCGGATCGTCCTCCGCGACGCCGTCCTTGATCTGCAGCATGTAGTTGTCGGCGCTCGTGAAGAGCTCCTTCCCCATGCCGGCCCACTTCTTCGTCACGACGGCGTAGTCCTTCGACGGCGCGAAGAAGCGGAACTCCCAGCTCGTCCACTTCCCCTGCAGCGTGCAGATCGACTTCCCCGCCGCGTCGAGCACGTCGAACTTCCCGCCGATCGAGAAGAGCTTCTGGTGGAAGCCGCCGACGTAGCGATCCTGCTCGTCGAACACCTGCACCTTCGAGAGGAAGAGCGACACGCCGCGCTTCACCTTGAGCACGCGCTCGCCCGACGGCGTCGTCACGATCACCTCGAACGGCGTCGCGCGCTTCCAGTCCGTGAAGCGGAAGAGCTTCGTCAGGCCCGAGAGGTGCGGCTCGCGGCACTCGAGCACCTTCGCGCCGCTCGCGGGGTCGAAGACGTCGAACTGGTTCGCGGCCTTGAGGATGCCGACGTGTTCCTTGACGAAGTAGAGGTTCGCTCGGAGGGCGGGGTGCATGGCGATCCTGGGAGTCGAAGCGGGAGCGGGGGCTCCGTGGGAAGTGGAACGCGGATGAGCGTGGAGAGCGAGCGCGCGCCGACGGGCATCAGCCGCACGTGGATGCGTCCTTCGCGAGCGAGCCCGAGAGCCCGAACGCGGTCGCGCTCTCGATCGTGACGCGCGCGACGGTGCCGACGAGCTCGGCGGGCCCCGCGAAGCTCGTCATCAACCCGTGCTGCGTGCGACCGACGAGCCCGCCTTCGAAGCGATCGGACGTCGACTCGACGAAGACGTCGCGCACCGCGCCGACCTGCGCGCCGTGGCGCTTCAAGCCGACCTCCTCGGCGAGCGCGAGCAGGCGCTGGTTGCGCTCCTTCTTCACGTCCTCGGGCACGTCGTCCTCGAGCTTCTCCGCCGCGTGCGTCGTCGGGCGCGGGTCGTACTTGAAGATGTAGTTCGTGACGAAGCCCTGCTCGGCGAGGAGCGCTTCGCTCGCCGCGTGGTCGGCGTCCGTCTCGCCGCAAAAGCCGACGATCCAGTCGCTCGCGAGCTCGAGGTCCGGCACGCGCGCGCGCAGGATCTCCATGCGCTTTCGATAGAGCTCCGTCGTGTACCCGCGCTTCATCGCGCGCAGCACCTCGTCCGAGCCCGACTGCGCCGGGATCGGCAGGTAGCGCTCGGCCTTCGGGCAGTCGCGCAGCGCCTCGGCCAGCGCCTCGGTCACGTACGACGGGTGCAGTGTGATCAATCGGATGCGCTCGAGCCCGCGCAGGTCCTGCAGCCGGTACAGCAGGTCCGCGAGCGACGGACGCCCTTGTCGGCCGCGTCCGCGCGGCTCGCCGGGGAGCGGCGGCGCGCAGTCCTCGCCGTAGCTGTTCACGGTCTGACCGAGCAGCGTGATCACCTTCGCGCCGCGCTCGACGAACCACTCGGCCTCGCGCACGAGCTTCTCGATGGGGTAGCTGAGCACGCGCCCGCGCACCGTCGGCACGATGCAGTACGTGCAGTTGAGGTCGCACCCGCGCATCACCGTCAGGTACGCGTGCAGCCCGCCGTCCCACGGTTCGTCGTCGCGATCGACCGCGACGGCGTCGTTCATCTCGAGCGCGAGCACGCGCGTCGCCTTGTCGTGCTTGCCGCGCTTCGCGCGCGCTTCCTTCACGCGCTCGACGAGCTCGGGCAGGTTCGCGAACTGGCGCGTGCCCGCGACGATGTCGACGTGGCCCGCGCGCGCGAAGATCTCGTCGCCGATGCGCTGCGCCATGCAGCCCATGACGCCGATCACGAGGCCGGGGTTCTTCTCCTTCGCGCGCTTCAACTCGCCGAGCCAGGAGAACGTGCGCTCCTCCGCGTGCTCGCGCACCGAGCAGGTGTTGAAGAGCACGACGTCGGCGTCGTCCATCTCTTCCGTCGTCGCGTAGCCGCGGCGCTTGAAGCGGCCCTCGGCGAGCAGCGAGTCGTACTTGTTCATCTGGCACCCGAACGTGACGACGTGCACCTTCGGCGCGGCGTCCGCGACGTCGGTCGTGCTCTTCGAGGTCGTTCGGGTCAGGGTCACGGCGCGCGCTCCGGGAGGGAATCGGAACGGGAGATTGTGCCGCGCGGGAAGCGCGCCGGGAACCCCGAAGGGCGCCGCCGCCCAGGCGGCACCCGAAAACGAAGCGACCCGGGGAGTCCCGGGTCGCATCCTGGAAGCGGCCCGGGTTCGCCGGGCCGCATCCGATCGGAATCGTCCTCGGGCAGATGGCCCGAGAACGTTCGATCACATGCCGAGGCCGCTGCCGGTGACCGTCTTGGCGGCACCTTCAGGGTTCTTGTGCACGTAGACGGTGCCCTTGTTGTCCCAGGCGTCCTTACCCCAGAAGTAGTACATGTTGTAGAACGCGTCGCCGATCGCGGCGACGAAGCCGACGAACGGGTAGACGGGGATGATGTCGCTCAGGACGGCGTGCATCCAGGCGTTCTCAGCGTACTTCTGCTGGGTCCAGTCGTCCCACGCGTGCGAGAGACGACGGGGGCCCGAGTAGCAGCCCGACGACATCAGCAGCGCGCCGACGACGAGGGCCAGACCGAGGGTCTTCTTCATGAGTGATTCTCCAAGCCTTGGGGTGGGGGTCCGATGCGGACCAATGGCGCGGGATTGTCCTGATCGGTCTCCCCCACTTCAAGAGCCTGGAAGAGCCCTGGAGTGCGCGCGGCAGGGAGCGCATCCTGAACGAGGGATGGTCCCTACGTCGTGATCCGGATCCCGGCAGAGCGCATCGCCGTCGTCAAGCTCGGCGCGATCGGCGACGTGGTGAACTCGCTGCCGTTCGTGAACCGGCTGCGCGCCGGGTATCCGCGTGCCGAGCTCGCCTGGGTGATCGGACCGCTCGCGCACGCCCTCGTCGCGGGGCAGCGCTCCGTCGATCGCTTCCTCGTCTTCGACGCGCGCGACCGTGCGCGCTGGCGTCCGTTCGCTGCGGAGCTGCGCGCGCAACGCTTCGACCTCGTGATCGACCTGCAGCGCATCTTGAAGAGCGGCCTGATCACGCGCGCGAGCGGTGCGCCGCACCGCCTCGGGTTCGACCGCGCGCGCTGCAAGGAGCTCAACTGGCTCTTCACGAACGAGCGCATCCCGCCGAACGCGCGGCCGGGCGTCACGGTCGCGCAGTACCTCGAGTTCGCCGACCACCTCGGCTGTCCCGCGGTGGAGCCGACGTGGGAACTCCCCTACGAACCGTTCCCGCGCGACGACCGCGCGCGTCCGCGCGTCGTCGTCAACGTCGGCGCGACCAAGCCCGCGAACCGCTGGTACGTCGAGAAGTGGGCCGCCGTGTGCGCGGCGCTCGTCCGCGAGCACGACGCGGACGTGCACCTCACCGGCGGGCCGGGAGATCGTGCGGAGACGGCCCAGGTCGCGCGCGCTTCGGGCGTTCCGGTCGACGATCAGGCGGGGAAGCTCTCGCTGAAGGAGAGCGCGGGCTTGATCGCGTCCGCCGACCTCTTCGTCGGCTGCGACACGGGCCCGATGCACGTCGCCGCCGCCGTCGGCACGCCGGTCGTCGCGCTCTTCGGCGCCGCGGATCCGGCGCGCACGGGACCGTTCGGAACCGGGCACGCGGTCGTCCGTCGCCCCACGCCGTGCGCGCCGTGCCGACGGCGCGAGTGCAACGTCGAGGGCCATCCGTGCATGCGCGAGCTCGACGTCGCGGTCGTGCTGGAGGCCGTGCGGGCCGCCCTTGCGCGCCGAGCGGCGCGGAGGACGTCCTCCCCCGGCGAACGAGCGTAGGACGCGCGTCCCCGGCCGAGCACACCTCGAGCACCCACGCCCCGGCCGAGCGCGCGGCGGGGTCCCGGGCACGGCCGTTGCGCCCGCGCGGGACATGCAGCCCGCCCGCCCCCGCCGCGCCGTCGCGCTCGCCGCGTTCCCGCTCCTCGTGCTCGATGCGTGCGTCGCGCACGTCGTGCTCCACGACGACCACCCCGTGTACACCGAGGTCGAGCCCAACGACTCCGCGCTCACCGCGCCGTTCTACGGCGGCCTCGTGCCGGGCGACGCGTTCTCGATCGTCGGCCACGTGCAGGAGTCGGGCTTCGACCTCTACGACGGCGCGGAGGTGCGCATCGACGCGCCGTGCGAGCTCGTCTTCGACCTCACGAGCCGCGGGTACGACACCGACCTCGACGTCTGCCTGTACGACCCCGACCTCGGCGAGTTCGTCGTGTGCGCCGACGGTCCCTCCGACCCCGAGCACGGCTCGGTGATCGTGCTCGAAGCGGGGAAGCGCCTGCAGCTCGTCGTGACCTCGGCGTGGGGCGACGCGGAGTACACGCTTTCGGTGCGCGCGCTCCCGACGTACGGCGCGCTCGCGACCGCGCCGGACGAGCACGTCGACGCCGGGGCGGCGAACGTGGACGAGACCGCGCGAGCCGCGAAGGAAGCGCGCCGGCGCGGCTACCTGCCCGCGCGGACCGTGCGCATCGCGCAGCCCGGGGAGCTCGTCGTCTACGACCTCGAACGCGGCGTGGTCGAGCGGCGCGCGGCCGTGCTCGAGCGCACGCTCGCCCCGGCCACCGAACGCTGATTTCGGCCTGAATTCTCGGCCGGCGGGGAGGCGCGCGCCGCCCCGCCGGCGTTTCCGCGCGCCCGACCTCGGCCCGAACCGCGGGGTACGGTTCATCGAGGTTTCCCGGAGATGCAGGCATCGACCCGCCTGGCCCGGAGCCGTGCCCTGCTCGTCGCGGGACTCCTCGGCGCGCTCACCGCGTGCCAGGTCCTGCCGCCCGAACAAGGCGTCGGCACCGCGGCTGGAGCCGTGCGCGCGCGCACGGTGGAAAAAGCGTCCGAGGTCGCGCTCGCGTTCGAGCGCCTCGAGCCGCAGGTGATCGCGCTCCTGCCCGAGGCCCGCGAACGCCGCGTCGACGTGTGGGTGCAGGAGCTCCCCGCGCTCTACCGCTTCGCGCCGCGCGCCTACCAGGACGCCGACGGCTTCTTCTCCGAGTCCGAGGACCGCATCCACCTGCGCGAGGGCGCCGACAGCCTCGAGCGCACGCTCGCGCACGAGCTCGTCCACGCGCACCTGCGCGGCGCTTGGCGCCGGCTCCCGGGCACGCTCGAGGAAGGACTCTGCGACCACGTTTCCGGCGAGCTCGTGCCCGCCGCGCGCTCGGGGCTGCGCGCCGGCCGACTCTCGTGCGCGGCGTTCGCGCTCGGCGGATTGACGCTCGACCTCTCGCTGCGCCTGCCGCCGTCCGCGGACGACGCGGCGCCGCGCCTCGCCTTCCTCGCTCGGCTGACGCTCGAAGGGGACGCGCCGATGACCGTCGATCCGACGGGCGTCTTCGAGCGCTCGGCCGGGCTCTCCACCGCGCGCCTCGGCACCGCGCAGAAGAAGGCGTACTACGGCCTCGCGTACCTCGTCGCCGAACGGCTCGTCGAGCGCGTCGGCATCGAAGGCCTGCACCAGCTCTGCGCCGAGGCCCGCGACCACGAGGAGCCGCGCGTCGACCGCGACGTGCTGCTCGCCGCGGCCGGCCTCTCGGAGGATCCGAGCTCCTGGCGCGCCGCGCTCGAGACCGAGTTCGAGCCCGGCGATCTGCGCGAGCTCGTCCGTGCCCACCCCGAGTTCCTCGTCCGCACGATCGCGGAGTTCCTCGGGCCCCACCTCGCCGGCAAGGGCTCGCTCGACGGGGTCGAGGCCGAGCTGACGCTCGCGGGCACCGATACGCGCGTCGAGCTCCTCTCGATCGACGCCGTCCGCGACGGGCTCGTCGCGGCGCTCCACGCCCCGAGCGCCGACGTGCTCGCGGGGCGCTGACGGGCCCCCTTCGCCGGGGGCGAAAAAGTCGTCCCGGACCGGGAAGAGCCCTCCGGGACGGTCGTCCACGGCGCGCCATGAAGCTCCTCACCCTCCTCCTCGCGGCCGGCGGCGTCGGCCTGTTCCTGACCCTCGGCGAGCTGCGTGCGGAGACGGGCGAGGGGAAGGAACGCCAGACGACCTACTACCCGAGCGGCCGTCTCTGGACCGAGGCCGAGACGGACGACGCGGGGGAGCGCGAGGGCCTCTTCCGCCGCTTCCAGCCCGACGGCCGCCTCGAGGCCGAGGGCCGGTACGTCGCGGGCAAGATGGACGGGGAATGGCGCTGGTACGAGGCCGACGGCGCCCTCGACGCCGAGAAGAGCGGCCTCTTCCGGGACGGCCGCCGCGTCGGCGACCTCCCGTGACCGCCGCGCGGGCCTACCGCCGGGGCCGCGCGGCGCGGTAGAACGCCGCGCGATGGGCGCGCGCCGCCACCTCTTCACGATCACGACCGGACGCAGCGGCACGGAGTGGCTCGCGCGCGTCCTCGGCCTGTTCTCGGACGTCCGCGCGGAGCACGAGCCCAAGCCGCGCTTCTCGAGCTGCTTCCGCGCCGTCGTCGCGGCCCCGCAGGTCGCGCGCGAATTCTGGGAGACGGAGAAGCTCCCCCGCCTCGCGCGCGTCGCGAAGCCGATCTACGCGGAGACGAGCCACCTCGCGTGCAAGGGCTTCCTCGAGTGCCTCCCCGCGCTCGGCGTCGTTCCCGAGCTCGTGCACCTGCGCCGCGATCCGCGCGCCGTCGCGCGCTCGCTCTGGTCGCTCGAGTCGATCCCCGGGCGCTCGCTGCGCGGCGTGCGCTACTACCTCTCGCCGTGGGATCCGAACCACCTGCCCGTCGAGCCTTCGCGCGCGGAGCGGTGGAGCGACTATCAGCTCTGCTATTGGTACTGCCTCGAGATCGACGCGCGCGCGCGACACCTCGAGCGCGTGCTCGCGCCGCACGGCACGCGCGTGCACCGGGTCGAGCTCGCCGAGCTCCAGACGCCCGCGGGGATCGCGGCGCTCGGGGAGAAGCTCGCGCTCGGGCCGCTGTCGACGCTCGGCAAGCTGAAGCTCGCGGCGCTCGCGGCGCGGCCCGTCAACGAGAAGAAGCACCAGAAGCGCGCCGAGACGCTGCCCGAAGCGGAGCTCGACGCGTGGGAGGCCGAGGTGCGCGACTACTCGCGCACGTAGACGCCGCGCTGGCCGCTCGTCTCCTCGACGGCGACGCGCAGCCGCGCGACGCGGACGTCGGGGAAGCGCGCCGCGATGCGCGCGTGGAGCTCACGGCCGAACCAGGTGGCGAGGTTCTCGGAGCTCGAATTGTTGATCGGGAGGACGAGGACGTCCTCGCGCGGCGCGGCGTAGTAGCGTCCCCGGTAGCGGACCTCCACGACGCCGTCCGCGCGCTCGCTCCAGCGGAGTTCCTCGTGCTCGCCCGGCACGATCCAGCGCTCGTCGAGTTCGTCGCAGAGCTCGCGCACGATCGGCTTCGCCATCTTGAAGTCGAGCACGAGCCCGTGGTGCGACAGCCCGGCTTCGAGCTCGACGAACACGCGGTAGTTGTGGCCGTGCAGGCGCTCCGCGCTGCCGTCGGGGAAGATCAGGAAGTGCGCCGCGGAGAACTTGAAGTTCTCCTTCTCGAGCTCGATCGACCAGCGTTCCATGCGTGCGTCTCCGCGCGAAGCGGGGCGCAGAGCCTAACGCGCGGAGTTGCCGCGCGCGAGGAGCGCCGGGGAGACGACGGTCCACGCCGCGTGCTCCGCGGTCGCAGCCGAGCGATCGGCTTCGAGCGCGCGGCCCCAGGCGTCGCGCTCGGTCTCGGAGTCCGCGGCGAGCCAGCCGTCGACGACCAGTCGCGCGCGCGCGCGCGGCCAATCCCGCGCGATCCCTTCGCCCGGGTGCGCCGCGCGCCAACGCGCGAGCGCGTCGTTCGCGAGGTCGAGCGCGCGCAGCGTGCGCTCGCGGAAGATCGGCGTCAGGTCGACCGCGACGGCGAGGTCGTCCTCGCTCTCGACGCCGTCGAGCCCGCGGCTCGCGAGCACGAAGCGTTCGGACGCCGCGGCGTCCGGGACGACGACGATCGCGCGCGACCACGCGTCGAGCGCCGCGGGACGCCCGCCCGCGGGATCGACCGCTTCGATCGCGACGTACGGCCCCAACCATCCGCGCACGCCGTCGGGGCGTTCGAGGAGGTCCGCGACGCGCTTCGGAGCGGCGCCGACGTCGCGCGCGTAGTCGAGCGACGCGCGCGCGAGCTCCGTGAGCCGCTCGCGCGTCGCGCGGCGCGCGGCGGAGTTCCAGGCCTTGCTCGCGACGGGCAGCGCGATCCCCGCGAGCACCGTCAAGATGGCGACGACGACGACGAGCTCGAGCAGCGTGAAGCCGGAAGATCGGCGCGCGGGCTTCATGCGAGGTGCTCGTAGAGGTCGAAGATCGGCAGGAGCGTCGCGAGCAGGATCCACGCGACGACGATACCGCTCGCGAGGAGCAGCGTCGGCTCGAGCACGCCGAAGAAGCGCGCGAGCTCGCGCGGCACCTCCGCCTCGTAGCGGCGCGCCGCTTCCTCGAGCGAGGGCGCGAGCGCGCCGCTCTTCTCCCCCACGGCGACGACCTGCACGAGCAGACGATCGACGCAGGGTTCGGGAGCGAGCGCCTCGGAGAAGAGCGCACCGCGGGCCACGCGCTCGGCGGCGCGTTCGGTCGCGGCGTGGAAGGCGGCGTTGCCGCTCGCTTCGCCGGACACCGTCAAGAGGGTGAGCGCGTCGCAGCCCGCGCCGTGCAGCACCGCCGCCGTGCTCGCGAAGCGCGCGGTCGAGATCGCGCGGAGCACGCGCCCGAGCTTCGGCAGCGCGAAGAGCCGTGCGTCGACGAACCGGCGGGCGCGCGCCTCGCCCGCGACGCGCCACGCGATGAACGCGAGCGCGACGCCGGCGGCGAGGACGAACGGCCCCTGCTCGCGCACGAAGGCGGAGACGGCGAGCAGCGCGCGCGTCTCGGCGGGCAGCGCGGCCTGGTTCGGGCCGTAGAGCGCGCTCACGCGCGGGAGCAGGAAGCCGACGAGCAGGAGCACGAGCCCGGTCAGCGCTCCCGCGAGCAACGCAGGCTGCAGGAGCGCTTGTCGCGCGCGGCCCCAGAGCGCGCTCTTCGCCTCGAGGTGCGCAGCGAGTCCGTCGAGCACGCGCGCGAGCGCGCCGCTCGATTCGCCGGCACGCACGGCGGCGCGGTACTCGGTCGGGAACGTCCGCGGGCGCCGGTCGAGCGCCTGCGAGAACGAGCGGCCCGCGCGCAGGTCGCGTGCGAGCCCTTGAAGCAGCGCGCGCGTCGCGACGCGCTCTTCGCGCTCCGCGAGCCCTTCGAGCCCCTCGACGAGCGGAACGCCCGCGCGCGCGAGCGTCGCGATGCGCGCCGTCAGCGAGGAGAGCTCGTGCGCGTCGAGCCGCGCGCCGAGCTCCTCCCCGGCGGAGTCCACACGGCGCGCTTCGACGAGGACGAGCCCGCGCCGTTCGAGCTCGCGGTCGAGCGCGAACTCGTCGATCGCCTCGGTCGAGCCGTGTTCGCGGCGTCCGCGCGCGTCGACGCCCGTCCAGTCGAAGCTAGGCACGCTCGCCCTCCTCGAGCCGGTGCGAGCGGCACACGCGCTCGATCTCCGCGCGCGTCGTGAGCCCCTCGCGCACGAGACGGCGCGCCTCGTCGGCGATCGGCACGAAACCCGCGTTCGCGGCGGCGCGCGCGAGCTCGGCGGCCGGCGCGCGCGAACGCATCGCCGCGGCGCAGGTCTCGTCGGGCAGGAAGAGCTCGGCGATCGCCGTGCGCCCCGAGTACCCCGTCCGCCGACAACGGACGCAACCCTGCGCCGCGCGGACGCGCGTCGCGCCCTCGCCGAGCCACGCGCGATCGCGCGCATCGAGTTCGTCCGGCGCGAGGTCGCGCGCACAAGCGCGGCAGAGCCGCCGCACGAGGCGCTGTCCGAGCACGCCGACGAGCGCATCGTCGAGCAGCGCCGCGTCGACGCCGAGGTCCGCGAGCCGCGGCACCGCACCGAGCGCGGAGTTCGCGTGCAAGGTCGAGAACACGAGGTGCCCCGTCAGCGCGGCGCGCACGGCCATCTCCGCCGTCTCGCGGTCGCGGATCTCGCCGACGAGGATGACGTCCGGGTCCTGGCGCAGCACGCTGCGCAGCCCGCTCGTGAAGTCGAGACCGACCGCGGGATCGACCTGCGTCTGACGCACGAGCGGCAGGCGGTACTCGATCGGATCCTCGATCGTCACGACGTTGCGCGTCAGCGCGTCGAGCTCCGAGAGCAGCGCGTAGAGCGTGGTCGTCTTGCCCGCGCCCGTCGGTCCCGTCACGAGGAAGAGCCCGTGCGGCCGGCGCGCGACGCGGTGGAGCAGCTCCTCCTGGCGCGGCGAGAGCCCGAGATCGCGCAGCGAAAGCGCGGCGCTGTGCCGATCGAGCACGCGCACGACGGCGTTCTCGCCGTCCGCGCTCGGGAGCAGCGACAAGCGCAGATCGATCTCGCGGCCGTCGACCACGGTGCGGATGCGACCGTCCTGCGGCCGCCGGCGCTCGGCGATGTCGAGACCGGCGAGGATCTTGAAGCGCGTCAGCACGGGCAGGACGAGCTCGCGCGGGAGGCTCTCACCGGCCTGGAGCAGGCCGTCGACGCGCAATCGGACGCGCCCGAGGTGACCCTCCGGCTCGAGGTGCAGGTCCGTCGCGCCGGTGCGCACCGCGTCCTCGATCAGGGCCTGCACCAGCCGCTCGACCGGCGCGTCGGCGCCTTCCTCGTCGAGCACGAGCGCGACGGAGCGCGACTCGCGCGCGAGCACGTCGCGCGCCGCGGCTTCGAGGGCCGCGCGCGTCGTCAAGACGAACTCGAGCTCGCCCGGGATGCGCGCACGGACGAGCGCCAGTCGTTCGGGGTCGTCGGGCGCGGTGAGCGCGACGCGCGTGCCGTGCTCCGTGCGCGCGAGCGGCAGACAGCCCGCTTCGGCGACGAACTCGGGGTCGAGCCCGACGCACAGCGCCGGGTCGGGTGCGAGATCGCGCGCGCCGACGAAGGCGAGGCCGAGGTCCTCCGCGCGGAGGCGCGCGACCGCTTCTTCGTCGACGAAGCCGAGCGCGACGAGGATCTCACCGAGTGGACGATGCGCGCGCCGCTGCTCCGCGAGCGCGAGCTCGAGTTCCTCCGGAGCGAGCGCGTTCTGCGCGAGGAGGCGCTCGCCGATCCGGCCCTTGTGTGCGACCTGTGTGCTCGTCATCGCGCACCCTCCGAACGCGGCGCGGGCGCCGCGAGCCGCACTTCGCCCGACGGGGTCGCGAGCACGACGCCGCCCGGCTCGACGCGCGCGAGCCGGACGCGGCCGGGGACGAGCTCCTCGCCCTCCGCGAAGACCGCGCCGCCGAAGCTCGCGACGCGCAGCCCGCTGCGCACGCGCACGCCCTCGAACGGGGCCTGCGCGAGGAAGCCCGCCGCGCTGTCGTCCGTCGCTCGCGCGACCGCCTCCATCGGCGCGGCGTCGAACGCCGCGTCGACGATCTCGCCGCGCGGCGCGGCGGCCGCCGCGAGCGCCTCGAGGCGCGCGGAGAGGTCCGCGAGCCGGGCACGCGGGTCGGCGTCGCCGCGCACGCGCTCTTGAGCCTCGCTCGCGCGGCTCTCGCTCGACGCGCGCCCGCCGAACGCACTGGAGTCCGCGGCCGACGGGCGCCCGCGCTCCGGCTCGGCGCGTTCCGCGATGGGAGCGGCGACCGCGCCGACCGCGGGCCGGTCGAGCTTGAGCGGCGGGTGCCTCACGACGCCGCCGGTCGCGAAGATCCAACCCCAGAGTCCGAGCGCTCCGACGGCGAACGTGCCCGCGAGGCGGCGCTGGAGACGCGGATCGCGCTTCATCGTGCGTCCTCCGGACCGGAGCCGCGCTCCCGCGTCGCGCCGAGGGTGAGTTCGACCCGTCCGTGGAACCCGCCGTCCGCCGCGCGCTCGAACCGCGCCGCCGAGACCGTCGGCGAGAGATGGAGTTCGACGAGGCGATCGATCGTCGCGACCCAGTCCGACAGGCGGCCGTTCGCGGCGACGACGAGCGTGCCCTCGCTCACGCCGACTTCCTCGACGGCGAGGCCGTGTTCCCGCGCGCAAAGCCCGACGAGTGCGCGCGCCTCGAGCGTCGCGAGTCCCCCGTTCGAACTCGGCGCGCCGAGGCCGAGCGCTTCCGCCTGCACCGTGAGCCGCGCGAGCTCGCGCTCGAGGGCCTCGACCTCCGCGGCAGGCGCGCCGCTGCGCCGAGCGGCGGTGCGCTCGCTCGCCGCCCGCTCGAGCCGCGCGCGCGCGTCGACGAGGTCGCCGGCGGGCAGCGCGACGAGCGCGAGCGGCGCGAGCACGGCCGCGTGGAGCAGCGCGCGCAACGCGATCCGCGCGCCGCGTCCGGTCCGAACGTTCGAGACGACGCGGCTCACGGCGCCCTCCGCGCGTGGAGCACGAACCGTGCGCCGCGGGCGTCCGACGGCGACGCGACCTCGATCTCGGCGTACTGCGCCGCGAGGCGCCGCCGGATGCGCTCCAGCGCCGCGAGACCGACGAGCGGCCGTTCGTCCGCGCGGCCCTCGATGCGCAAGAGGCTCGGCGTCAGCTCGAGCGATTCGACCTGCGCCTCGCCGCGCACGGCCGAAGCGGCGAAGGCGATCCGATCCCCGAACGCGCGGCCGCGGTCCCGTTGGTCCTCCGCGAGTTCGACGGCGCGTTCGAGCGCTTCGATGCGCTCGGGGAGCCCGTGCGCTGCGTTCGTCGCGCGCTCTTCCGCGCCGATCTGGCGTTGGAGTTCGCGCAGCTCGGTTCCGAGCGCGTCGCGCTGCCGAGCGAGTTCGTTGCCCGTGATCGCAGCGAGCGAGAGCGCGAGCAGGAGCGCCGCTCCGCTGAGCAGGGCGGCGCGGCGCGGCCGCAGCCGCGGCTCCGACGCGAGGTCGAGCGCTCCGGGACCGTCGCGTCCCGCTCCAGCTTCGAGGGCGCGAGCGAGCGCGAGCTCACCGTCCTCGCGCCGGCCGATCGGGAGTCCGAGGCCCGCGGTGAGCTGCGCCTCGACGGCCGCGCCTTCCTCGCCCTCGAACCCGAGGAGGTGGAGCGCACCGACGGCGTCGCGCCGCAGCGTCCGGCGCGCGAACGCGGCGTGACTGCGCGCTTCCTGGAGCAGCGCCGTCGCGAGCGCGGCGCCCGTCGCGGGCGCGAGCGCTCCTTGTTGCAGACACGCCGCGCCCGCGCGCAGCGTGATCGCGACGCCGTCGGGGTCGCGCTGGACGACGAGCACGACGCCCGCCTCCGTCTCGACCGGCAGCGACGCGAGCCGGGCCGCGACGACGGCGCGCACGCGCAGCCCGGCGGCGCGGAGTTCGTCCCGCAGGCTCTCGATGCGTTCGCGTTCCGCAGCCGCGAGCAGCCAGCGCTCGAGCGCGGGCTCCGCGCTCGCGGTCGCACGCTCCGGGGTCGGCTCGGCGCGCGCGGCGAAGAGCACCTCGGTCTTCTTCGCGCCGAGGGCCGAGCGGGCCTTGCGCTCGAGCACGGCGCGCCGCTCCTTCGCGGAGAGCGCGGGGAGCGTGAGGCAGCGCACCTCGATCCAGGCAGGACCGAGCGCGAGCACGACCTCGCGCGCCCGTCCGCCCGCCGCCGCTCGGGCCGCGAGCGCCGCGGCCGCGATCGACGCGAGCGCCTCGGACTCCAGCGGGGCCGAGCCGACGAGCCGGCCGCCGTGCGCGTCGGGCTCGATCCACTGGACGCGCTCGCGGTGGACCGAGACGGTCGCGCGTAGAGAGGATCGGAACGGGATGGGGAGCATGGCCGGGGCGGGGGGATCCGGCTCGCGTCATCGAACCGAAACCGCGGGGCCTTGAGGCCCCCCCGAGGACCGGCCCTGCCTTGGGATCCCGGCATTCCTTGGCCTTCAGACCGGGCGGCGCGCCGCCCGATACCCGCCTGTCCCCTGTCCTCGAAACGCGCCGCCCCCGCGGCGCACGCCTCTCCCCATGAAGACGAACACGAAGCGCTCGGGCTTCACGCTGATGGAGCTCGTGATCGTGATCTCGATCCTCGCGATCCTCGCCGGGACGTTGATCCCCCGCGTCGCGAACCGCATGGCCTCCGCCCGCGACGCGCGCCGCATCGCCGACGCGCACGCCGTGCGCGACGCGATCGACCAGTTCTACCTCGACCACGGCCGCTGGCCGAACCACGAGCAGAACCCGGCGTACGGCGGCTGGGACGTCAGCCAGGACGGCAACTTCCTCGCGGAGCTCGTCGAGAAGGGCTACCTGACGGAGATGCCGAAGGACCCGATCAACGACGACACGTACCACTACCGCTACTACGTGTTCGAGAAGGGCGCGTACGGCTGCAAGGGCGAGACGCCGTTCTTCGTGTTCGGCATCAAGAACTTCGAGACCGCCGAAGCGGCCGAGAAGAACGCGGGCTTCTTCAAGTGCGCCGAGCGCAACTGGGGCGACGAGTTCGCCTACGTCACCGGCGGCGGCGCGAGCTGGAAGTAGCGCGACGCGCGGCTCCGATCCCGACGCGGGCGTCCTCCGGGGCGCCCGCGCGCGTTTCGGGCCGAACCGCGCGTTCCCGAACGCGCGTGGTGACGGCTCGCGACGCGCGCGCGCGGACGCTACCGTCTCCGCGATGGCTCCCGCGACGCGCACCGTGCGCTCTCCCCTGCTCGGCATCGACTTCGAGGTCTTCGAGGGCGACGCCTACATCGGCCCCGCGATCGAGCGCGGCGCGTGGGAGGAGCACGAGACCGCGCTCTTCCGCGCGCACCTCGAGCCGGGCGCGCGCGTGCTCGACCTCGGCGCGAACGTCGGCTGGTTCGGCGCGCTCGCGGTGCTCGCCGGCTGCGACGTCGACTGCTTCGAGCCCGTACCGCGCATCGCCGACGTGTGCGAGCGCAACCTCGCGCGCGCGATGGCGAAGGGCAAGGGCAAGGCCGTGCTCCACCGCTGCGCCGCGTCCGACCGCGCGGGGACGGCCCGCATTGCGCTCGCGCGCTCGAACTTCGGCGACAACCGCGTGCTCGACGGCGGCACGAGCGCGCCGGCGGACATGCAGGGCGCCGAGACGATCGACATCGAGCTCGCGCGCGTCGACGACCGCGTGAAGGGCCCCGTGCGCGTCATCAAGGTCGACACGCAGGGCTCGGAGTGGCTCGCGCTCCAAGGCGCGAAGGCGCTCCTCGACGCGAGCCCGCGGTGCGCGCTCCTGATCGAGTTCTGGCCGTACGCGCTGCGCGGCGCGAAGCCCGAGGAGCTGCTGCGTTTCCTCGCCGAGCGCGGCTTCGTGCTCGGCAAGGCGACCGCGGCGCCGTACCCGATGGCGCCGGAGCGCATCCTGAAGCAGGCGCTCGCGCGCGATCCGGTGAAGGGCGGGCTCGACCTCTACGGCGCGCGCGGCGTGCCGTTCCACGTGCTCGGCCTCTCGTCGCGACTGCGCGGGCTCGTGCGCAGCGCGCGTGAGGACTGAACGCGCGACGAACCGCGAAGACCACGCTCCGCATCGAAGCGGAGCCGAACGAACGAACGAGAGCGAGGCGCACGATGCAGGTCGTCGACTTCCACAGTCACTTCTTCAGCCGCACGTACTTCGAGACGCTCGCCGCGCAGTCGCCGCAGGCGGGGAGCGTCGAGGAGAAGCTCCAAGCGCTCGCGAAGAAGACGGGAATGGAGCTCCCGCCCGCGAACGTCGCGACGCACCTCGCGCGGTGGATCGCGGAGCTCGATCGCTACAAGGTCGAGCACCTCTGCACGTTCGCGAGCGTGCCCGAGGAGGTCCCGGTCGTCGTCGAGGCGGCGGCGAGCTCGAAGGGGCGCGTCAGCGCGTTCGCGCTCGTCAACCCGCGCGTCGAAGGCGTCGCGGCGAAGGTGCGCGCGCTGCTCGTCGAGAAGAAGATCCGCGGCGTGCTGCTCTTCCCGGCGCTGCACCGCTTCCAGGTCGACGCGCCGGAGGCCGAGCCGCTGTTCGCCGTGCTGAACGAGCAGCGCGCGATCGCGTACGTCCATTGCGGGCTCTTCGTGGTCAAGGTGCGCGACCTGCTCGGACTGCCGCGCACGCAGGACCTGCGCTGCGCCGATCCGCTGCACGTGATCCCGGCGGCGAACGCGCACCCGGACGTCCGCTTCGTGATCCCCCACTTCGGCGCGGGCTTCTTCCGCGAGACGCTCTTCGCGGGCGCGCAGTGCCCGAACGTCTTCGTCGACACGTCGTCGTCGAACGGATGGCTCGCGACGCAGTCGCCCAAGCCGACGTTGATGCAGGTGTTCGAGCGCGCGCTCGAGGTCTTCGGCCCGTCGCGCGTGCTCTTCGGCACGGACTCGACGACGTTCCCGGCGGGCTGGCGCCGCGATCGGTGGGAAGAGCAGCACAAGGTGCTCACCGAGATCGGCGCGAGCGCCGCGGACCAGGAGCTCGTGTTCCGCGGCAATGCGCGGCGACTCCTGGGGCTCGCATGAGCCCGCGCCGCGCCGCTACCAGGTGACGGCCTCTCCGTTCGTGACGTTGAAGGTGTCGGGCGGGCAGTGAAGCGGCGCCGAGTTCCGGTAGTACGTCTGATAGAAACGCACGACGCCGCTCCCGATCGCGACCCCGCCGCGCTGCGAGAGCGTGACCGAGTCCGTGGTGTCGGGGAACTGCGACGCGCCGCCCACGTTGTTCTTCGTCCGCAACCGAAGGAGCGTCCCGCCGACACAGCGCACTCCGTCGCCGAAGACCGCGAGCTCGACCTGCGTGCCCTGCAGGTAGATGCAGCTCACGGTCGCGGGCATGCCCGAGGCGTGGAGCACGACGTCGTCGGTGTCCGCCTGCCCGCTCACCGCGAGCAGGGCGCCGTTCGCGTTCACGCTGTTCGCGCAGCCGTTCCCCGCCGCGCCGAAGTTGCCGCAGGGGCACGCGACGGTGACGGCGGGGTCGATCCCGTCACCGAAGCAGAAGGCCCCGCTCCGCGGCGTCCCGCCGACGATGACCTCGTCGATGCACGCGAAGAAGGCGCCCTGCTGCCACGGTCCGTTCCCGCGCACGACGATGTGATCGAACGCGACGCCCGCGATCGAGGGCCGCAGGTGGAAGACCCCGAGCGCGGTCGGGAGCGGGAAGCTGCGCGTCCCGGTCAGGACCGTCCCCTGCCAGGCTTCGAGCGTCACCACGTTGCCGCCGTGGTCGCCGATCACGTACAGCTCGAGCGAGGCCGTGCTCTCGACCTGCCCCGTGGTGAACTCGAAGCTCATCACGCGCGAGAAAGAGGCGCCGCCACCGGGACTCCAGCCCTGGAAGCCCAGCACGTTGGGCGGCGTGAAGCCTGCGAAGCCGCCGAAGTCCGTCGAAGCGTCTTCGCAGGAGAAGTCGAACCAGCCGACCCCGCTGATGTAGTTCGAGAACGTGATCCCGCCGTCGATCACCACCGGGCCGAGCGGGCCCTCCACGAGCCCGTCGAAGGTCGCGTGGCCGCCGGCTTCAGCCGGCGACGAGAGGAGGACGAGCGGGCCGAGGAGCGCGAGGAGCCGTGCCGTGCGCATGCTCCCCCTAGCCTACCCCGCCCACCCGGTCACGCGCGGAGACCGCGGCGAGCGCCTACCAGACGATCCGCTGTCCGCTCGTCACGTTGAACGTGTCCGGCGGGCAGAAGAGCGGCGCCGAGTTGCGGTAGTACGTCTGGTAGTAGCGGATCGCGCCGCTCCCGATCGTCACGCCGCCGCGCACGGAGAGCGTGACCGTGTCCGTCGAATCGGGGAACTGCGACGCGCCGCCGACGTTCGCCTTCGTCCGCAAGCGCAGGAGCGTCCCGCCCGTGCAGCGCACGCCGTCGCCGAACACCGCGTCCGCGAGCGCGTCGCCCTGGAGATAGATGCAGTTCACCGTCGCGGGCATGCCCGAGCCGTGGAGCACGACCGTGTCGTTCGCGATGGCACCCGTCGTCTCGAGCTCGGCGCCGGCGGCGACGACGCTGTTCGCGCAACCGTGCCCCGACGCGCCGAAGTTGCCGCACGGGCACGGCGTCGTGACGTTCGGGTCCTGGCCGTCCCCGGCGCAGAACTCCGAACCCGGCGCGGGCGGCGTGCCCGTGACGATCACGTTGTCGACGCACGCGAAGAAGGCGCCCTGGTTCGTCGGACCGCTGCCGCGCACGACGAGGTGGTCGAAAGCGAAGCCGGAGATCGAGAGCTGCATCATGGAGAAGCCGAACGGGCCGGGAAGGGTGTACGCGGCCGTTCCATTCAGCGTCGCGCCCTGCCATGCCTCGAGCGTGACGATGTTCCCGCCGTTTCCGCCCGCGACGTAGAGGTCCATCGTCGCGGCGTTCTCGAGCTGTCCCGTCGTGAGCTCGAAGCTGACGACGCGCGAGAAGCCCGCGCCGGGACCGGGCGAGTAGCCGTTGAAACCGAGCGCGTTCGGAGGCGTGAACCCGCCGAAGCCCGCGAAGTCCGTCGTCCCGTTCTCGCAGCAGAAGGTCCCTCCGCCGAACCCGTTCGTCAGGTTCGAGAACGTGATCCCGCCGTCGACGACGGTCGTGCCGAGCACGCCCTCCGTGAACGTGTCGAAGTGCGCGGCTCCGTTCGCGCGTAGCGCGGCGGAGAGAGCAGCGGCGAGGAGCAGGAGTCCGGTGGCGCGGGCGAGCTTCATGGTGCTCCCATCCTCACGGATCCCCCGATGCTCGCAAGGGGGCGCTGCGACCGGTTGCACGGAATCCGAGCGCGCAGGCTCGCGCGACGCTCACCAGATCACGAAGGCGCCGTTCGTGACGTTGAAGGTCGCGGGCGGACAGAACGCGACCGCCGAGTTGCGGTAGTACGTCTGGTAGAAGCGCACGACGCCGCTTCCGACCGCGACGCCTCCGCGCTCGGAGAGACGCGCGCCGTCCGTCGCGTCGGGGAACTGCGCGGCGCCGCCGACGCTCGTCTTCGTCCGCAGGCGCAGCAAGGCTCCGCCCGCGCACCGCACTCCGTCGCCGAACACGACGTCGGTCGGCGCGTCGCCTTGGAGGAAGATGCAGCTCGCCGTCGCGGGCATCCCCGACGCGGAGAGCACGACGGAGTCCGTCGCGAGGGAACCCGTCGTGAGGAGCTCCGCGCCGTTCGCGTTCACGCTGTTCGCGCAGCCGTGGCGCGGTGCACCGGAGTTCCCGCACGGACACGGCGTCGTCACCGTCGGATCCGTTCCGTCGCCGCCGCAGAACGGCGTGCCGCCGGGGATCGGGGGCGTGTAGAAGAGCGCGACGTCGTCGAAGCATGCGTACACGACGCCGCCGTCCGTCGGCCCCTGCGCGCGCACGACGACGTGGTCGAACGGGATGTCGTAGCTCGCCAGCTGGACCCACTGGTACTGCGGCGAGTTCAGGACGGTGTAGGAGGTGCTCGCGACGACGGCGCCGCCGAGCCAGAGCTCGAGGACGATCTGGTTGCCCGGATTGACGTTCAACAGATGCGCGGTGACGTGAGCCACCGCCTCGACCTGCCCCGTCGTCGCCTCGAGGCTCTTGAACCGTGGGTAGCCGTGCCCCGGACCGGGCACGTAGCCGCCCATCCCGAGGATATTGGGCGGAGTGTACGGCCCCAGGATCGACGGCATGCTCGTCGCTTCCTCGCACATGAAGTTGACCGTCCCGATCAACCCGTTCGACGGGTTCGAGAACGTGATGCCTCCGTTCGTGAACAGCGTGCCCAGGTTGCCTTCGGTCAGCGTGTCGAACGAAGCGACGCCGTTCGCGTGCGCCGTCGCGGAGAGCCAGGTCGAAGCCAGGACGAGCGAGAGGATGGTGCGAAGCATGCCCTCATCCTCCATCCGTCCGCACGGCGCGCAAGTCGACTCCTGGGATCTGCGTCGGCGCAGGCGGGAGCATGCGTCGAGCCCCGAGTCACGGTGCCACCCCGACCGGGGTCCAGTGCGCGTTCACGGCTCGAGCCCCGGGGCGGCCGCTCAACGCGGCTTTGCGAGCATGGCTTCGCGCCGCGCCTTGAACTCCGAGCCCGGCTTCCACGCGGGCCACGTCGCGTCGCGCGCGACGCGCAAGCCGACGGCGTGGAGGAGCTCCATGTCCTGCGCCGCGCCCGCGAGGTCCCAGTCGAGCTTCACCTCGTCGCTCACCTGGTGGTAGTCCTTCGCGACGAACTCCTCCGCCTTCTGATGGCCCCAACCTTCGGGCCGGCCGACCACGTCCTCGCCGCCGTCCGCGTAGAGGCTCGGCACGCCGACCTTCGCGAACTCGAAGTGGTCGGAGCGGTAGTACGCGCCCTTCTCCGGCGACGGATCGGGTTTCACGACGCGCCCCTGCGCGCGCGCGCAGTCGACGAGCACGTCGTCGAGCGTCGACTGCCCCATCCCGACGCACACGATGTCGCGCGTCTTGCCCCACGTGTTCAAGCTGTCCATGTTCACGTCGGCGAGCGTCGTCTCGAGCGGGTGGAGCGGGTGCGTCGCGTACCACCGCGAGCCGAGCAGTCCTTGCTCCTCCGCGGTCACCCAGAGGAAGAGCACCGAACGCGGCGGGCGCGGACCGTTCGCGAACGCCTCCGCGATGCCGAGGACGCCCGCGCACCCCGTCGCGTTGTCGACGGCGCCGTTCTTCACCTGGTCGCCCTGGAGCGATTCGTCCTTGCCGAGGTGGTCCCAATGCGCCGTGTAGACGACGAACTCGCCCGCGCGCGCGGGATCGGAGCCCGTGAGCTTCGCGACGACGTTGCGCGACTGGATCTCGCGCGTGGTGTTGCGCGCGTGGAAGGTCGCGGTCGCGCCGAGCTCGACGGGGCGGAATTCCCGCGTCGCGGCGGCGCGCTCGAGCGCGCGGAAGTCCTGCCCGCACGCGGTGAAGAGCTCCTGCGCCTTCTCGAGCGTGATCCACGCCTCGATGCGCGCGCGGTCGCGGCCCTTCGACTCCGACTGGAGGTCGAAGTTCTCCTTGTTCCACGACGAGAGCACGACGCTCCACGGATACGCCGCGGGCTCGGTCTGGTGCACGATGAGGCACGCGGCCGCGCCCTTCTCCGCGGCGACCTCGTACTTGTACGTCCAGCGTCCGTAGTAGGTCATCGCCTTGCCGCCGAACGTCTTCGCGTCGAGCTTCGACGCGTCGTTCGGATCGGGGACGGGCGGATCGTTGACGAGCATCACGACCGTCTTCCCCTTCACGTCGACGCCCTTGAAGTCGTCCCAGCCGTACTCCGGCGCGACGACGCCGTAGCCGACGAACACGATCGGCGCCGCGTCGACCGCGACCTCGACGTCCTGCCAACGCGTCAACGCGACGGCGTCCTTGCCGATCTCGAGCGGGAGCTCCTTCTCGCCGACGCGGAACGTGCCCGTGCACTGCGAGCGGAAGCCGACGAGCGGGACCGGCTGCACGTACGTGCCGTCGGGGTGTCCGGGCTCGAGCCCGATCTGCTTCGCCTGCCGCACGAGGTAGTCGACCGTGAGCTGTTCGCCGCGCGTGCCGGGCAGGCGTCCCTCGAACTCGTTCGAGGCGAGCACCTGCACGTGCGCGAGGAGCTCGCTCGCGCTGATCCGCGGCGGCGGCGCGGGGTCGTCCGCGACGACAAAGGCGGAGCCGCGCCGACGGAGATCGTGTTCGCCTCCGCTCCACACGAAGATGCAGGAGGACGAGGCGGAGGCGAGCAGGAGGGCACCGAGGAGGAGGGAGTTCGAGCGCATGGCGGGGGCGCGGAGGATACCGCCGCGGCGAGATCGACGCGACGCGCGCTCCGATCGGTCTTGCGCACTCGGCTGGCGGCTACTGCGGCCTCGTGCGCAGGGCGCGGAGCGCGCGACTTCAGCACGCATTCAGGGACTCGTCGAATCTCCGAGACGAACGTACCTCGAGCAAAATCGTTCGTCGTCGAGCGGAACCCCTCGAACGGGATTCGCGTCCTAGCCGGACACGCGATGGACGCAGGGCTCGCTCGAGCGAGTTCGCCTCGTCGCGGCGTCCCCACTTCATCGGAACTTCCGATCCCCATGCGCACGTCTCCGCGAACCGCCTTCCTCGTCTCCGCTCTCGTCGTCGTCTCCGCGCTGAGCGCCGGTGCGCAGGAGCCGCTCACGACGCTCCCGATCGACTCGATCGAGGTCCTGGCGCGCGCGCGCGACCTCGGTCCCGTCGCGCCGGACCGGCCGATCGACATCTCGGTCAGCCTTCCGTTCCGCGATGCGGCGGGCGCGCAGGCCTACGCCGACGCCGTCAGCGATCCCCGTTCGCCGCAGTACCGCGCGTTCCTCGAGCCCGAAGAGGTCGGCGCGAAGTTCGGCGCGCCGATGGACCGCGTCGAGCGCATCGTGAGCTACCTCACGGAGCAGGGCTTCTCGATCACGCTCGTCGCGCGCAACCGCCTCGCCGTGCTCGCGCACGGGACCGCGGCGCAGGCGGAGCGCGCGTTCCACACGGAGCTGCGCTCGTACGAGATCACGCCCCGCGACGCGGTCGAGCCCGCGCGCTTCTTCGCCCGCTCGTCCGCGATCGAACTCCCGGCCGACATCGCGCCGTGGGTGATCGACGTCGGCGGCCTGCAGGACTACACGCGGCCCGAGCCGCGCTCGACGCTGCTCACGCCGACGATGGCGCGCGGCGTGTACGACACGGCGCCGATCTTCACGAGCGGAATGCGCGGCGAAGGGCGGAAGATCGGCGTGTCGAACTTCGACGGGTTCCGCGCCAACAACTGGCTGCTGTACATCTCGCACTTCGCGCTCCCGACGCCGGCGGGCGGGGCGGGCACGAACCTCTCGACGATTCCGTGCGGCGGCGGCGGAGCGGGCGCCGGCTCGGCGGGCGGCGAGGGCGACCTCGACATCCAGATGGAGCTCGGCATCGCGCCGCTCGCGACGATCCGCATCTACGACAGCAACCTGAGCTACGACCTGATCGCGGTGCTGTCGACGGAGTCGAGCGACAACCAGTGCGACGTCATCTCCGAGAGCTACGGCTGGAACATCAACGCGAGCACGGTGACGGCCGCGCACAACCAACACGTCGCGATGACGACGCAGGGCATCACGTACATGTGCGCGAGCGGCGACTCCGGCACGACGCTCGAGCCGTACTCCTACCCGGACTACGACCCCGAGGTGCTCATGGTCGGCGGCACGATCGCGAACGTGAACACGACGACCAACCAGCGCACCTCCGAGGTCGTGTGGAGCGGCAGCGGCGGCGGGTGGAGCACGAACACGGCGACGTTCAACGTCCGTCCCGCGTGGCAGGTCGGCACCGGCGTGCCGGCGATCACGGGCACGAACAACAAGCGTCTCGTCCCCGACCTCGCCTTCCACGCGGCGGGGAGCGGCAGCGGAGGCGCGTACCCGTTCTACTGGAGCAACACGCTGGTCAACAACTCGGTCGGGACGAGCTTCGCCTCGCCGATGTTCGCGGGAAGTCTCGCGCTCGCCGAGCAGAAGTGCATCTCGCTCGGCGGTCTCGCGCCGAACGCGGCGGGCAAGCAGCGCTACGGCCGCATCCAGAACTTGATCTACGCTCAGAATGGGCGTTCGGACATCTGGTTCGACATCACGTCGGGCGGGAACGGCAACCTCCCGAGCAGCAACGGCCCCTCCACCGCGCACGTCGGCTGGGACACCGTCGTCGGCTGGGGCCCGATGGACATCGGCGTCTTCGCACAGGAGACCGTCTGCGACACGAGCCCGTGCACCGGCACGATCACCTCCTTCTGCCCCGGCGACGACTCGGGCGTTCCCTGCCCGTGCGTCAACTCCGGCTTGGTCGGCCACGGCTGCTCGAACTCGACCTACGCCGACGGCGCGCTGCTCACCGGCGCGGGCAACGTCGACGTGTCGTCGGACGACACCGTGCTCACGTGCGCGAACATGACCGGCGCGTTCTGCATCTTCATCCAGTCGGACGCGCAGATGCCGGCGTCGCCGATCGACGACGGTCTCTCCTGCCTGACGGGCAACCTCGTCCGCCTCGGCACGAAGTCGATCGGCGGCGGCACGGCGAGCTTCCCGATCGCGGGCGACCCGCTCCTCAGCGTGCGCGGCGCGGTCCCGGCGACGGGCGGCACGTACTTCTACCAGGTGTTCTACCGGAACTCGGCGAACTTCTGCACGGCGGCGACCTCGAACCGCTCGAACGGCGTCGTGTTGCAGTGGGTGCCGTGAACGGAGCGGACGCCGCGGCGCCGCGGTGAAGGACGAACGAGGGCCGCGTGGAGTGCGCTCCATGCGGCCCTCGGTGTTCGGGCGGTGCGCGGCGGCGTGCCGCGGCCCGTCGAGCGCGGACTGCGCGCCGCGCGACGCCTCACTCCTTCTTCTTCGGAGCGAGCGACGCGAGCAGCGCCGCGACGTCGTCCTGTGTCAGGTGGACGCGCGCCGCGCCGAGCATCGTCGCGAAGTGCGCGAGTTCGTCCTCCGACGCGGGGAAGCCGACGTTGCGGCCCTTCGCGCCGTTGCTGTCGGCGAGCGTCTTCCCGTCCGCGTCGAGGAACGCGAACCACGGGATGCCCTGGTCGGAGCTCTTCGGGAACCGCTCCTGGATCGCCTTCGCGCCGACCGCGCGGTCGACGTCGATCTTCAGGTCGACGAAGTCCTTCGCGAGCAGCGCGGCGATCTCGGGCCGCGCCATCCAATCCTCGAGGCGGTGACACCAGCCGCACCACGGCGCGCCGAAGTGCAGCCAGACGCGCTTCCCTTCCGCTTTCGCGCGCGCGAACGCCGCGTCCCACTCCTTCTGCGCGTCGGGTTTCGCGGCCTCGTGCTGCTTCAGGAAGCCGAGCACCTTCGCGACGTCGTGCCGCGGCTCGTTCGGGACCTCGAGCGCGCCCGTCTCCTGGTTCGCGACGACCTTGCCGTCGCCGTCGAGCACGGTCAGGTACGGGATGCCGCTCTTCTCGAGCTCGGCGCCGTACTGCTTCACGAGCGCCATGTGCTTGTCGAAGTGGCCGACGTCGATCTTCACGAGCTCGTATTCGTAGAGGAGTTCGTGCGAGAGGTCCTTGTCGCTCTTGCACGTCGCGTCGAGCTTCTTGCACCAGCCGCACCAGTTCGCGCCCCACTGCACGAGCACGCGCTTCGAATCGCGCTTCGCGCGCGCGAGCGCGGCCGCGATCTGCGCGGCGCCGTCGGCCTGCTCGTCGTAGACGGGCTTCTCGGCGGGCTTTTCCTTGGGTTTCTCCTGAGGGGCAGGCGTGGGAGCCGGCGCGGGAGCGGGAACTTGGAACGCGACGAGCGCGAGCAGCACGAGGGCCTTCATGACGAGTTCGATCCTCCCAGGGCGTCGCCGACGCCCGCGACGATTCTCCGAGGCCGCGGCGCGGCCCCGGTGGTCAGTTGCGCACCGGCTCGTCCACGCGCGGCGCTTGTCCGCGGAGGACGGAGCTCTCGAAGAAGAGCTTCGATTGATCGATCACGGGCGACCGCATCAGCGCGTCGACGTCGATCTGTCCCGACTGCGCGTACGCGTCGAGCGCGTTCTTCCACGTCGTGAGCTCGACGTGCTCCATGGGAACGCCGCGGTCGAGCATCAACTTCGCGGTCTTCGGCACGGAGAGCGGGTCGCTCACGCCCCAGTCGGCCGAGCTGTCGACGATGATGCGCTCCGGCCCGTACTTCTTGACGAGCTCGACCATGCGCTCGGAGCCCATCTTCGTGTGCGGGTAGATCGTGAACGCGGCCCAGGCGCCGCGCTCGAGGACGTCCTCGACCGTCTCCTCGTTGTTGTGGTCGATCACGAGCTTGTTCATCGCGAGGCCGCAATCGCGCGCGACGTCGAGCGACCGGCGGATGCCGCGCTTCTTGTCGCGGTGCGGCGAGTGGACCATCACGACCATGTCGTGCTCGACCGCGAAGCGGAGCTGCGCGATGTAGGCGCGCTCCTCCGCCGGCGTGATCTCGTCGTAGCCGATCTCGCCGATCGCGACGACGCCTTCCTTCAACGCGAAGCGCGGGACGAGCTCGAGCACCTCCGCCGCGAGCCGCTCGTTGTTGGCTTCCTTCGAGTTCAGGCCGATCGCGCAGTAGTGCGCGATGCCGAACTGCGACGAACGGAAGCGCTCCCAGCCGAGCAGGCTGTTGAAGTAGTCGATGAACGTCCCCTTCTGCGTGCGCGCCTGCCCGAGCCAGAACGCGGGCTCGATGATCGCGCGCACGCCGGCCTGGGCCATCGCCTCGAGGTCGTTTGTCGTGCGGCTCGTCATGTGGATGTGCGGGTCGAAGAAGCGCATGCGGTCCTCGGTTCGGGCTCGGGCGTTGGGCTCAGCAGGTTCAGCGCGCGGCGGCGGCCGACGGTTCGCGCTCGTTCGGATCGAGCACGCGATAGGCACGCTGGGAAATCTCGCCGCGGAGCGCGGACTCCATCGTCGCGCGCACGACGGGATCGGCCTCCTTCGCCGCGAGCTCGGCGAGGCGTTGGAGCTTGCCCGCGCGCGCGAGCGCGATCGCCGCGGCACGGCGTCCGCGCGCGTTCGTGCCCGCGAGTTCCTTCTCGAGCGCCGTGAGCGCGCGCTCGCCGCCGTGCTTCCCGAGCACGAGCCACAGCTCGTGCTGCACGGGCCGGTGCGCGGAGCGCCGCTCGTCGCAGAGGTCGAGCGCCATGCGCGCGAGCTCCTCGGAGAGCCGTCCGTCGAGCCCGTGGACGCGCCACAGCGGCGCCTCGACGAAGAGCGCCTTGATCACGAGCTGCCGCCACGCGACGTCGTCGAAGTGCCGCGCCGCGAACGGCGAGTCGCACGCGGCGGCCTCGTACACGGCGCGCATCGAGCTGCGGCAGCCCTCGCCCATGCGCCAGACGAAGCGCTCGGGCCCGGGGAGCAGCGCGATCGACTTGTGGAGCGCGCAGAGCTCGCCGACGTCGGCGTACTGGAAGCACTCCTCGAGCGCCTGCACCGCGCTCGCGCGCTCGAGGTCGCGACGCGCGAGCACGAGCCATGCGCGCGCGGTCTCGAACATCGTCCAGCGCTCCGGGTCGAAGCCGCGCAGGAGCTCGTCCGCGCGCGCGCGCTCCGCCGCGCTCGGCGCGAGCGGCCCGCGGCGCGAGTAGCGGCTCACGAGCGAGATCAGGCTCGAGAAGCGCACGTCGTCGACGCCGCGCTCGACCTCCGCGGCGGCGTTCTGGAGCCAGGTCCACGCGGGCGCGGGCTCGCGCTCGCGCAGGAGGTCGCCGAGGAAAGCACGCACGTCCGCGGTCGTCACTTCGCTTCCTTTCCCTTCGCGGCGCGGCGCGCGCGCTCGAAGCGCTCGGGGTGCAACCCCAGTTCGAGCGCGAGGATCGCGAAGCCGGTGCCGTAGGTCCACGAGTAGAACGAGCCGGGGAAGTCGGCCTGGGATCCGTCCTTCATCTGCGTCTTCACGAGGTGCGGCCGCAGCTTCGCGTGCCACGCTTCGCGCTCCGCGGCGGGCAGCGTGTTGATCAACTGCGCGGCGTGGTAGTGCCCGAAGAAGTAGAAGTAGCCCGCGTTCGCGTAGTACGACTCGTGCGGGACGGGCTTCCACCGCGCGACGTCGAGGAACTTGTGGTCCTCGAAGAAGAAGCCGAGCCCGCGGCGCGCGACGTCGTCGGTCACGCTCGCGACGCCCGCCTTGCGCAGCGCCCAGTTGCACACCTGGATGCGCCCGAGCGAGCCCTTCACGTTGTCGATGTTCTCGGTCGCGAGGTTCGTCGGGATGACCGTGCGCAGGTCGTATTGGTACGCGCCGTTCGGCAGCGCGCACGCTTGGACGTAGTGCACGGCGCCGTCGATCACTTTCTGATCGATCGGCCAGCCCATCTCCTTCGCCTCGACGAGCGCCGGGATCACGCACGCCGTCGCGAACGAGGTCGACCAGCTCGGATGACGCCCGACGACGGGACCTTCGTAGTAGCCCCAGCCGCCCTTCGGCTCCTGGTTCGCAGCGAGGTGCTGGAAGTACTCGGTGCCGCGCTCCTGGAAGCGCTTCTGCCAGTCCGCCGACTGGAAGCGCGGATCGTTCGCCGCCTCGACGAGGCAGATGAAGACGTAGAGCGCCGCCCAGTTGTTGTCGATGTCCCAGTCGTTGCCGCGCTTCGGCCGATCGGTCGAGACGAGGTACTGGAGCGCGCGTTCGAGCGCGACGCGGCGCTCGGGCGTCTCGTCGACCTTCATCAACGCCATCGTCGAGATCGCGCCGCCGGCGACCTTCCACGCGTAGAAGCTCGCCTTCGAGTAGTTGAGCTCGAAGAGCGACTCGACCGTGCTCGTCCCCCACGAACCGTCGGGGTTCTGCTTGTCGAGCAGGAATTGCACGGAGCGCTTGACGCTCGTCAGCGCGTCGTCCGTCGAGTAGGTGCGCGTCATCGCCTCCTGCTCGGCGCGCGCGCGGTCGGCGTCCGTGACGGGCGCGTCCTGCGCGCTCGGCGCGGAACTCGTCGCCGGCGTCGGCGGCGAGGCGGGGCTCGCGACCGGTGCCTGCGCCGACGCGGGGAGCGCCGCGGCGAGCACGCACCCCGCGAGCGCGGCCCGGACGGAGCCGAAGCTCACGACGCGCCGTCCTTCTTCTCGAGCTTCGCGACCTCCTTCTCGAGCTCGGCGAGCGCGTGCTCCGACTTCATCGTCTCGAGCTGGTTCTCGAGCTTCAGCTTCTCGGCCTTCGCGCGCGCCTCGGCGAGCCGCCGCTCGGCCTTCGCGAGCGCTTCGTTGAGCTCGCGCTCGCGGCGCGGCAGCTCGACCGTGTTCGCCTGCTCGATGTTCTTCGTGCGCAGCTCGAGCGCGCGCTTCGCGAAGTCGAGCGCCTTGCGCCCGCGCGAGAGCACGAGCTCCTTCGTCAGCGTCGCGAGCTCTTCCTGCTTGTACATCGCTTCGAGCTCGTCGAGCTCCTGCTGCTGCTCGGTGCGGCGCTGGATCGCCTGGTCGAGGTCGAGCTTGCTCTCGTCGAGCTTGACGGGCTTCTCGTGGCTCCGGAACTTCTCGAGCGCCTCGCGCGCGTCGCGCAGCCCGCGCTCGGCCTCGTCGATCTCGCTCGCGGCGGAGCGTTCCTCGGCCTCGTTGCCCAGCTTCTTGATGCGCTGCTCGAGGCGCGCGCACTCGAGCTCGAACTTCTTCTTCGCGAGCGCCTCGGCGGCGTCCTCGCCCTTCGCGGCCGCGGGCTTCGCGGCCGGCGCGTCGGCCGGTCCGCCGCCGGACTTCGAGCCGGTCGTCGAGCACGCAGCGAGGGCCAGGAAGACGAGGGGGAGCACGAACGACGAACGCGTGATCGACATGAGGTTCTCTCCGCGCCGGGGGGGCGCCGTGAGGCCGCGAGGGACGAGACGACGCGCGAGTGTCGCTCGCGAGCGTCGCTCGGGTCAATGGCCGAACGGCGCCCGGCGCGTCGCACTTCGGCAAGGACGCGCCGCTGCGAGTGCGCGTCCGGAAGCGGAACGGCAGGCCCGCGGGGTCGCGCGCGCGTCCGGATCCGCGGGCGAACGCCTGGGTCGCTCCCGCGCGCTCACCGCCCCGTCGGCACGTTCGGACCGAGCCCCGCGCGCAGCGCCAGGATCGCGAACGACGTCGACGCGACCTGCATGTGCTGCGAGCCGAGGAAGTCCATGAACGAGCCGTCCGTCCACTGGCACTTCGCGATCTCGCCGCGCAGCTTCTTGTGCCAGGCCTCGCGCTCCGCGGCGGGCAGGAGCTCGATCACCTGCCCCGCGTACGCGTGCCCGAAGAAGTAGAAGTACGCCGCGACCGCGTAATACCCCTCGTGCGGGATCGGGCGCAGCCGCGCCTCGTCGAGGAACTCGTGGTCCTCGAAGAACGACTTCAGTCCCTCGCGCAGCTTGTCGTCGGTGACGCTCGCGTCGCCCGCCTTCCGCCGCGCCCAGTTGCACACCTGGATGCGCCCGAGCGAGCCCTTCACGCGGTTGATGTGCTCGCCGCCCGAGATGCGCGGGATCGGGTTCAGGTCGTACTCGTACGCGCCGTTCGGCAGCGCGCACTGCTGCACGTACTTCACGGCGGCCTCGCGCACCTTCGGGTTGACGGGCCACTTGAGCTTCGTCTCCGCGTCGACGAGCGCGGGGATCACCGACGCCGTCGTGAACGACGTCGACCACGTCGGACGGCGCGACACGACGGGGCCCTCGTAGTAGCCCCACCCGCCCTTCGGCTCCTGCGTCGCTTCGAGCAGCGCGTAGAACTCCAGCGCGCGCGCGCGGATCGCCGTCTGCCACTCCTTCGTCTGGAAACGCGGGTCCTGCGCCGCCGCGACGAGCGCGACGAAGCCCTCGACGCTCGACCACGCGTAGTCGACGTCCCACTCGCTGCCGCGTTTCGGGACGCGCGTCGTGCAGAAGTACTGGAGCGCGCGCTCGAGCGACGCGCGGACTTCGGGCGAGTCCTCCTGCACGAGCAGCGCCTGGATCGCGAGCCCGTTCGCGCCGAGCTTGAAGCAGTACCAGGTCTCGAGCGCGAAGCCGAACGACGCCTCGGAGAGCGTCTCGATCGCGTCGGAGCACCACGAGCCGTCCTTCTTCTGCTCCTTCAACAGGAAGCGCACGGCCTTCGTCATCACGGTGCGCGCGTCGTCGGGGCTCTTCGGCGCGCGGTCGGCGGCCGTCGCTTCGGGCGCGGGCGGCACGCGGCGCGCGTCGGGAGCCTGCGCGTCCTGCGCGCCCTGTGCGAAGGCAATCGAGCGCGCGCCCGCGAGCGCGAGGACGGCGAAGACGATCGATCGAGTCGTGGAGCCCATGTCGCGCACCTCCCAGGTCGCGCCATCCTGCCGCGCCGGCGCATCGCCCGCCAGGACGGGCTCGCGCCCTGCGCGTGAAGGACGCGTCGCGCACGCGCGCCGTGCACGCCGCGGTGGACGAGGCCGCGCGCCGACGGAATACTCCCACGCTTCCCCCCACCGAGAGCGACCCATGACCCACGGCGTCTTCCACGTCCCCGCCCCCGTCAACGAGCCCGTCAAGGGCTACGCGCCGAAGAGCCCCGAGCGCGCGTCGATCGAGAAGCGGCTCGCGGAGCTCGCGAAGGAGACGATCGAGATCCCGCTCTGGATCGACGGCAAGGAAGTGCGCACCGGCAAGCTCGAGAGCTGCGTGATGCCGCACGCGCACGCGCACGTTCTCGGCCGCTACCACCAGGCGGGATCCGCCGAGGTGAAGGCCGCGATCGACGCGGCGGAGCGCGCGCGTCCGGCGTGGGCCGCGATGCCGTGGGAGGAGCGCGCGGCGGTGTTCCTGCGCGCGGGCGAGCTGCTCGCGACGACGTGGCGCGACACGGTGAACGGCGCGACGATGCTCGGGCAGTCGAAGACGGTCCACCAGGCGGAGATCGACAGCGCGTGCGAGCTGATCGACTTCTTCCGCTTCAACGCGCACTTCGCGGAGAAGCTCTACCAGGAGCAGCCGATCAGCGCGCCGGGCACGTGGAACCGGTTGGAGCACCGCCCGCTCGACGGCTTCGTGTTCGCGATCACGCCGTTCAACTTCACGTCGATCGCGGGCAACCTGCCGACGGCGCCGGCGCTGCTCGGCAACACGGTCGTGTGGAAGCCGGCGTCGACGTCGGTGTTCTCGAACCACTACTTGATGCAGCTCTTGACGGAAGCGGGGCTGCCGCCGGGCGTCATCAACTTCCTCCCCGGCTCGGGCGGCACCGTCGCCGACCCCGTGATCGCGGACCCGCGCCTCGGCGGCGTGCACTTCACGGGCTCGACCGGCGTCTTCAACGGGATCTGGAGCACCGTCGGCAAGAACATCGCGAGCTACCGGCAGTACCCGCGGCTCGTCGGCGAGACGGGCGGGAAGGACTTCATCGTCGCGCATCGTTCGTGCGACGCGCAGGCGCTCGCCGTGGCGCTCGTGCGCGGTGCCTTCGAGTACCAGGGCCAGAAGTGCTCCGCCGCGAGCCGTGCGTACGTGCCGAAGTCGATGTGGAACGACGTGCGCGATCGGATGGCGGCGATGCTCGCCGACGTGAAGATGGGCGACGTGCGCGACTTCTCGAACTTCGTCGGCGCGGTGATCGACGCGCGCTCGTACGCGAAGTTGAAGGGCGCGATCGACGCGGCGAAGAGCTCGAAGGACGCGAAGGTCGTGCTCGGCGGCGCGTGCGACGACCGCGTCGGCTACTTCGTGCAGCCGACGGTGATCGAGGCGCTCGATCCGAAGTACGACACGATGTGCACGGAGCTCTTCGGGCCCGTGCTCACGATCCACGTGTACGACGACGCGAAGTGGAGCGAGACGCTCGCGCTCGTGGACTCGACGAGCCCGTATGCGCTGACGGGCGCCGTCTTCGCGAACGAGCGCGCCGCCGTGCGCGAAGCGACCGACCGCCTGCGCTTCGCCGCGGGCAACTTCTACGTGAACGACAAGCCGACGGGCGCCATCGTCGGCCAGCAACCGTTCGGCGGCTCGCGCGCGTCGGGCACGAACGACAAGGCGGGGTCCATTCTTAATCTGATGCGTTGGATCAGCCCGCGCGCGATCAAGGAGACGCTCGTGCCGCCGCGCGATTGGCGGTATCCGTTCTTGGCACAGTAAGGCGCCGCATACTATCGCCGCGCCGGACAGGGCGGCAGCCTATCCACTTCGTCGAGGAGAATCTGGGAGAGGTCCCTCTGCTCTCCAGATGACAAGTGAATAGTCTGCCAAGCTCGACAATCCATACCATTGAGGAGCATGTCCAACTTGTAGTCTCCCGGAGCAAGCTCGGCAAATCGAACCCTTCCCTGTTCGTCCACAGCCCTGGCGAGTTCGAACCCTGTACAGATTTGGGTCAGGCGAACAGACACGGTGCCCAGTTCCAGCGGATCCAGCGCCCCGATTGAACACTCAACTGAAGACACTCCCAGGGAATCGGAATCCAGCTTGACCTCACCTGCGGCCAGGACCGTGTCACAGGGGGCCATGAAGGCAGGAAACACACTTGCATTCGGACTGTGAATGACGAGGTACTTCCCGAAACAGGCCTTCCTGGCAAGACGGACAAGACCGTCATGGTCAGTGCGAGCCATCGGCGCAGGACGCGGACACGAACCCTGCGTTGGGGGTTCACTGGAGATGCCAACCCGCCAGTTCGCGAGCGGATTGCGTTGAGAGTCAATCACATACACGCTAGCCATGTCCTCGAGTTCGGCGACGAGTGTCAAATCCTCATTCGTGACCGGCACTTGAATATCAAGTACTGTATGCCGTCCAGATCGATGCCTAACTTCAAGTCTGTGCTCACCTTCTGCCAAGCCGACTAGCCTAAACCGCCCCCGACCATCCGTCATGCAATTGCGGGTCTGAGTATTCCCAAGTGCGCTTGCCGTGACGAGCGCTTCTTCGAGTGCCGCACCGGCTTCATCAACAACAAGACCTTCGACTCGCCCGCCCGGAAGCAAGGACACAGCCTTTTCCACCAGGCCGGAAGGCATCATGTCGATGAAAACAACTGAAGCGCAGTATCCACGTGCGCACACTTCACACTCAATTCGTCCGTCCGGGACATCATCAAACATAAACTGGCCATTGCCATCTGAAGTCCGGACGAGAGCCGGAGGGCCGGGAAGCACAACCCCATTGATCCGGTCGTGAGAGGTCAATGAGTCAAACCCTCTGCCCCCGACCATAATCGTTGCATTCACGATTGGCGCTGATGTCGCCCGATCCAGAACTCTGCCAAGTAATCGTCCTCCGCCACGTTCCATCTTCACCGCGAGCTCCCGATTGAGCAATACACGGGTAGACAATGGGATAGAAGGCGACGGAAGGAACCCAGCATTTCGCACACTCAGATATCGCCCAACCTCAACACTCTGGATCGGCAGCACTCCATTGCCGTCAGTAACTCCGATTTGCCGGGAATCACGGTAGAGCGGCCTCGAGGACAAAGACACGGCACATCCGCCTAAGGGGTTTCCTTCGACATCTGTCACGCGGAGCAAGAAAGACAATCCGATTGGAACAACAAGTTCGACCTGACTAGTAGCCCCGGCAAGCACAAGCACGCCCTCGCCTCGTGCACGATCAGTGGCGAGCGAGACCCATCCTGGAGCGAGATCGCGAAATTCTGCGCCCCCCCCCTCGTCCGTTCGTTGGATCAGCTCATCGTCGGACCACAGTCGGGAAAGGCAGACAGGAATGCCGGAGGCAGGACAATCGAGTTGTTCCCAGCGCACTACGACTTTGATTCGCCCAGTTGCCTCTGCAGCTACATCTCCCGAGCCGGGGCTCCGAGCATTTTCGGGGGACGTCTGTATTATTGGTGTACCCGAGTCGCCCCGGCTGTAGGGTCCCAGGGGGACGCTGTGGCCAACTGACAGGCCATTCCCCATATTGGCTTGTGGCCAAAGCAGAAAGAGCAGAAACAGCAGCACAGCACACAGAACTGCACTCTGAATTAGGCGACTCCGCGAAAGCACACTCAATGTAGTGCCACCTCACATTCAATGTACCCGCAACAGCCCAGACCATCAGTGCCTCCCCATGCCGCTCATTTCCCGACGGCAGCACCTCCTCGAACTCTCAACATACGGGTGATATCATCGCCGAGCTCAGCAATGTCCACGATTCCAGGTGGATCTCCTTGCCGAAGATCCCTAACCTTCTTGGGAGTGTCTATTTCTAGCACAACGGGATCCCCTGCCTTCAGTCGGAGGTAGTTCGTAACGCGATACTCAGTCACTGTCAGGACAGTTTCCCCGCCCTCAATTCGAATGCAGGTTCGGGCTTCAGATGTATCCGATCCCGAGCCAGTGAACACATCAACAAAGGCAGCACTACGGGCCCGCTTGGCAGAACGACTGCTCCACCACCATGCGGCTGCCGATGTATCTCCTGCTTGCTGGCCAAGAACAAAGGCGAATTTCGAGCCGCCACGTGGAGCCCACTCCAACAATTTCCGGTGTCCCGCAAGCGCCGATTCTCTCCAATCGGTCTTCCTGGCCTCTGCGGCCTTGCCAAGTGTGCATGGAAATTCCGTGAACATCGTGGCGGGAGTGAACAAGATTAGTGAAGCAGAACGCTCCATGACATCGAGGCGCCCCTCATACGCAAAGTAGACAATGTCGGTAGATTCGGCGCGAACGATTGCCGGAAAGTTTGGCTCAGACTCACATCGCTGCATTGCGCACGCGCCATTACTCGCGCAGGAAAACACCTGCCGAGGAGACGCGTGAAACACGCGAGGATCAGCATCGGGACGGGTGACTGCGATCGGCCCCAGTTGCTTCTCGGCAACCTCGATCAGTTGCCTAACACGAGAGTACCGAGCGAATTCATGAGTTGGGTCTTCAAGACAGAGAGCGAGTTGGCGGCCAGGCTCTGTCTCTACCCCGATCGCAATGGTACGATACTCTAGATCATAAGAGCATGGCGCGCAGAGACCGAGACAGTCATCAAGAAACCTATCGCGATACAAGTCGCTAGACGCATGAGGATCAGGTGGCACGTCACGGCGAGGAGCAGTGCCGTCTTGCGAACAGGCGAGGCCCCAGATGCATGCAACAATTGACAGGAGCGGCGTGATCATACGGCAGCGGACTTTGGCTGAAACAGACATGCGACCACATTCAGGGCGTGCAGTCGGACACTACGCAATAGGTAAGCGGATCACCGGTGTAGGCCCATCCGCACAACCCTTCGCCGACAGGGCACGCATCGCCCGTAAACATGCTGCACTTGTACTTGAAGCAGGGAAACACTGCAGAAGCAGAATCGGGTGTGCATGTTGCGGGCTCGCTGCTAATCTTGCATTCACCGGGTTTGACATTATATGCGTATCGCAGGGGGCACCATCCAGCGCAGTTCCCCGTGTAGCACCCACCGCTGGGCGGGGTTGGGAGGCTAGCGGCGTGGTCGCAGTATTCGTAGCGCGGTTGGGGACCGGGGCCATCGAGTCGCGCTGACGCAAACGGCATGGAGAGACCGAGGGAAAGCGAAACAGTGCTTGCGAGGAAGAGCTTCATGACATGAAGCCTAGGGGGCGGGCAGACCTGATGTCAATAGCCGAGAATTGACCGTTCATCTGCATGCGTCGAACGAGGCATCCGTTCGGCGTCCCCACTCGATATGAAACGACGTGCGCGAGCGGATGGCCGCGATGCTCGCCGAGATCCAGATGGGCGACGTGCGCGACTTCAAGAACTTCGTCGGCGCGGTGATCGACGCGCGCTCGTACGCGAAGTTGAAGGGTGCGACCGACGCGGCGAGAGCCTCGAAGAGTGCCAAGGTCGTGCTCGGCGGCGCGTGCGACGACAAGATCGGGTACTTCGTGCAGCCGACGGTGATCGAGGCGCTCGATCCGAAGTACGACACGATGTGCACCGAGCTCTTCGGGCCCGTGCTCACGATCCACGTGTACGACGACGCGCGGTGGAGCGAGACGCTCGATCTCGTGAACACGACGAGCCCGTATGCGCTGACCGGCGCCGTGTTCGCGAACGAGCGCGCCGCCGTGCGCGAAGCGACCGACCGCCTGCGCTTCGCCGCGGGCAACTTTTACGTGAACGACAAGCCGACCGGCGCGATCGTCGGCCAACAGCCGTTCGGCGGCTCACGCGCGTCGGGCACGAACGACAAGGCGGGCTCGATCCTCAACCTGATGCGCTGGATCAGCCCTCGCGCGATCAAGGAGACGCTCGTGCCGCCGCGCGATTGGCGGTATCCGTTCTTGGCGGAGTGAGGGGAGCGCGCGCCACGGGCGTGCGTGGGCGCGGTCCGCCGCGTCCGAGCGCACTCGAGCGGAATCAACGCTCCCAAAGCAGCCGAATCGGCACCGCGAACATCCGGTCGCCGAAGCTCGCGCACACCTCGCCGTCGTAGAGCACGACTCCCGCGACGAAGCGTCGTCCGGCGACCTCGGCGAGCTTGCGCAGTCCGCGGAAATCCGCTGGGCGCACGGTGGCCGACGCCTTGACTTCGACGCCCGCGAGCGCGCGCCCACCGCGCTCCAGCACGATGTCGACTTCGTAGTCGTCCCGATCGCGGAAGTGATGGAACTGAATCTCCTCCTCCTCGAAGCTCGCCAGGCGACGGAGTTCCTGGAACACGAACGTCTCGAGCAACGGCCCGAAGACCTCGCGCTCCCGCGTGAGGGTCTCCACGTCCATCCCGAGCAGCGAACACGCGACGCCTGAATCGCCGAGGTGGAGCTTGGGCGTCTTGACGAGGCGCGAGAGTCGATTCGCGTGCCAGGGAGGCAGTTCCTCCAGCAGGAACACCTGTGCGAGCAGCGTCACGTAGTCGCGAATCGTCGGGCGGCTCACCTGGAACGGCGCCGACAGGTCGGCGACGTTGAGGAGGCGAGCGGTCGCACCCGCCGTCGCGGCGAGGAGCCGCGGCACGACGTCGAGCGAGCGGATGCGGGCGAGGTCGCGCAGGTCGCGCTGCACGAGGGTCCCGACGTAATCGCGGTACCAAGCAGCACGACGTCGAGGCGTCGCGCGCGCAAGTGCGGCGGGGAAGCCGCCCGCGCACACACGCCGAGCGAGGTCGTCCCCGAGCCGCTCGAGCTTGCGTGTCGGGAACTCCGCATCGAAGAGTGCGTCGAGGAAGCGCGGTTTCCGCTGCGCGATCTCGCTCTGTGCCAGGGGGTGAAGTCGCAGGATCTCCATGCGGCCCGCGAGCGACTCCGAGAGATTCGGCACGAAGAGCACGCTCGTGGAGCCGGTGAGCAGGAAGCGTCCAGGATTCCGCCGACGATCGACCACCGTCTTCAACGCCGGGAAGAGCGCGGGCGCGCGCTGCACTTCGTCGAGGATCGTCCGCTCCCCGAGGCGGTCGACGAATCCCATCGGATCCTCGGTCGCCGACGCCGCCGCGACCGGGTCGTCGAAGCTGATGTACTGGTAGCCTCGGCTCTCCTCCAGCCGCCGCGAGAGCGTGGTCTTGCCGCACTGACGCGGACCGTGAACGAGCACGACGGGACTGTCCGACAGGGCTTCGAGCAGCCTCGGCTCCGCGAATCGAGGGTAGATCGTCGAGGGTTCCACTCCGGCTATTCGTAAACTCGGGTATCGGCTGATTGCAAGGTTGAGCTTCGGCCAATCGAAAGAACGGCGCGACCGCAAGACCGAGGCATCGGGGGGAAGCCTGCCCACGCTCCACGCGCACGGCCGGAGCGGAGAGACGAGCGCCGGCCGCCCTAAGCTCGAGTCCTGGCGGAGGGCCGTCGTCACGGGGAACTCGGGGAGGCTCGAAGCAGCTCCTGCCGTTCGATCGAAACTCGCCCACGTCGGCGGACGAGGACCGTGTCGTGACGGTGGATCGCGCGGCGAGACCGGGTTCGCCGCTCGGAAGCGGACGGTTTCGCGCACTCGCGAGTGCGTACGCCGCTCGGCACTCACCTCTGCGATCACGTGCACACTCCGCCGCAGGCCGCTGCGCAGCTCGGCGCATCGTGAGGGGTACGCGCCCTTGGGAGCATGCCCCTGCGCACTGCGGCCCGCTGCGTCGTCGACGACGTCGCGTTCCCGCGCGCGTTCGCGGCTCCCGCCGTTCGGGTCGCGGACTCCGCAGCACGGCGTCCGCACCGCGCGGAAGGTCGCACATGCAAGTCGAGGGCTGGTACGTGACCGGGGCCGAGCGCCCGATGAGCACGCAGAGTCGCGACGAGTCGCCCGGACCGGGCGAAGTGCTCGTGCGCGTCGCGGGCTGCGGTGTGTGCCACACCGACCTCGGCTTCTACTACGACGGCGTGCCGACGCGGCACGCGCTGCCGCTCGTGCTCGGGCACGAGATCAGCGGGCGCGTGCTCGAGGCCGGTGAAGGCGCGAAGGATTGGATCGGCAAGGACGTCGTCGTGCCCGCCGTGATCCCGTGCGGCGCGTGCGCCGCGTGTAAGGCCGGCAAGGGCTCGATCTGTCCCAAGCAGATCTTCCCGGGCAACGACGTCCACGGCGGCTTCGCGTCGCACGTGAAGGTCCCCGCGCGCGGGCTCTGCCCCGTGCCCGACCTCGCGAACCGCAAGCTCAACCCGCACGGACTCGACCTCGCCGCGCTCTCGGTCGTCGCGGACGCGGTGTCGACGCCGTACCAGGCGATCCACCGCAGCGGCCTCGCGAAGGGCGACGTCGCGGTCTTCGTCGGCGCGGGCGGCGTCGGCGGCTTCGGCGTGCAGATCGCCGCCGCGCGCGGCGCGCACGTCGTCGCGATCGACGTCGACGCGAAGAAGCTCGAGACGATGAAGGGCTTCGGCGCGGAGCTCGCGCTCCCGGCCGGCGACGTGCGCGAGCTCAAGAAGTCGATCCAAGCCTTCGCGAAGGAGCGCAGCGTCCCGACGTGGCGCACGTTCGTGTTCGAGACCTCGGGTTCGAAGGCCGGGCAGGAGTCCGCCTTCGCGCTGCTCGGGCACGGCGGCTACCTCTCCGTCGTCGGCTACACGCCCGCGAAGGTCGAGCTGCGCCTCTCGAACGTGATGGCGCTCGACGCGACGGTGCAGGGCAACTGGGGTTGCCTCCCCGAGCACTACCCCGCCGTCGTCGACCTCTGCTTGTCCGGCGCCGTGAAGGTCGAGCCCTTCGTCGAGCGCCGTCCCCTCGCCTCGATCAACGCGACGTTCGCCGAGCTGCACGAGAAGCCGCTCGCGCGCCGCGTCGTGCTCGTTCCCTGATGCACCGCACCGGAGCCCCGCGATGACGACCACACCGACTTGGATCGACCACGACCTCGTGCCCGCGAAGCCGACGCCGGGCGTCGCCTACGAAGAGCTCCCGCTCGTCGGACCGAAGGGCGAGAGCGCTCCCGGCCTGCACCAGGTGCGCATCACGCTCGACAACGAGAAGCAGTTCAACAGCTACACGACCGAGATGGTCAAGGGCGTGATCCTCGGCATGCGCCGCGCCTCGAACGACCGCGCGTGCGTCGCCGTCGTGTTCACGGGCCGCGGGAGCAAGGCCTTCTGCACCGGCGGCAACACGGCGCAGTACGCCGAGTACTACGCGGGCCGGCCCGAGGAGTACCGCCAGTACATGCGGCTCTTCAACGACATGGTCAGCGCGATCCTGATGTGCGACAAGCCCGTGATCTGCCGCGTCAACGGCATGCGCATCGCGGGCGGGCAGGAGATCGGCATGGCGTGCGACTTCTCGGTCGCGCAGGACCTCGCGAACTTCGGGCAAGCGGGCCCGCGCCACGGCTCGGCGCCCGACGGCGGCTCGACGGACTTCCTGCCGCTCTTCGTCGGCATCGAGGCCGCGATGCAGAGCTGCACCCTGTGCGAGCCGTGGAGCGCGCACAAGGCACTGCGCCTCGGCCTCCTGACGCGCCTCGTGCCCGCGCTGAAGGTCGACGGACGCTTCGTCGCGAACCCGATGGCGATCACCGAGCGCTGGACCGACGAGTTCGGCCGCATCGTGCACGGCGAGTTCAAGGAAGGCGCGGAGAAGGACGCGGCGAAGAAGCTCCTCGCGAAGGGCGAGGTCGACCTGTCGCTCCTCGACGGCGCGGTGAACGAGCTCGTCTGGAAGCTCGCGAACACGATGCCCGGCTGCGTCGCGAAGACGATCGAGAGCGTGCGCAAGCACAAGCTCGCGCACTGGGACAAGAACAAGGAGACGAACCGCGCCTGGCTCGCGCTCAACATGATGACCGAGGGTCGCACGGGCTTCCGCGCGTTCCACGAGGGCACGAAGGAGTGCCGCGAAGCCGACTTCCTGCTCCTGCGCCGCCGGCTCGCCGAGGGCACGGTCTGGGGCGACGAACTCACCGAGTCGGTGCTCCCCGCGTCGCGCGGAGCGTGCGCGACGAGCTGATCCCGAGAACGGCGGGCCGCGCTCCCCCGCCGGCGGAGCGCGCCCTCGAACGCGAACCGCCGGCGCGAAGGACGAGCGATGCAGAGCCCCACGCAAGCCCCGAAGAGCGCGGACACCGTCCGCGTCGACGTGCTCGAGAACGGCACCGTCTGGCGCCTCGTGATCGACGCGCCGAAAGCGAACGTCCTCGACGCGGCGAAGGTCGCGCTCCTCACGGCCGCGTTCGAACGCGCCGCGCAGGAGGAGCACGTCAAGGCGATCCTGCTCGAAGGCGAGGGCAAGCACTTCTCCTTCGGCGCGAGCGTCGAGGAGCACGTGCCGCCGCAGCACGTCTCGATGTTGAAGGGCTTCCACGCGCTCTTCCGCGCGATGTTGCGCGCGGGCGTGCCGACGCTCGCCGTCGTTCGCGGACAGTGCTTGGGCGGCGGGCTCGAGCTCGCGAGCTTCTGCACGCGCGTCTGGGCTTCGCCCGACGCTCAGCTCGGCCAGCCCGAGATCCGCCTCGGCGTGATCGCGCCGGTCGCGAGCGCGTTCCTCGCCGAGCGCATCGGCCGCGCGCACATGGAGGACCTCGTCCTCACCGGCCGCAGCGTGAACGCGAACGAGGCGCTCGCGATGGGCCTCGTCGACCAGGTCGCGGACGACCCGCACGCCGCCGCGATCGCGTGGGCGCGAGAGCACCTCCTGCCGAAGTCCGCGTCGTCCCTGCGCCTCGCGTGTCGCGCGGCGCGCGCGGGCCTCGCCGAGCGCTTCGAGAAGGACCTCGCGCGCCTCGAGCACCTCTACTTCGACGAACTCATGGCCACGCACGACGCGCGCGAAGGTCTCGCCGCGTTCCTCGAGAAGCGCGCGCCTCGCTGGGAGGACCGATGATCGCCCCCGAATCCAATTCGTCCGGCTGCGGGAGCGGCCACGCCTGCGGCTGCGGCGGAGCCGCCGCGAAGACCGGCGCCGCGAGCGCGGGCTCGCTCGACTCGATCGTCGCGCGCGCCGAGGAGCTCGCTCGCGATTGGCGCCTCGACGCGGTGCGCGCGTGGAAGGCGCGCACGAAGGGCCTCGCGGTCGGCTTCCTCCCCGTCTGGGCGCCGCGCGAGCTCCTGCACGCGCAAGGCGTGCTCCCCGTCGGCCTGATGGGCGCGGGCGACGACCTCGAGATCATCCGCGGCGACGCGTACTACCAGTCGTACATCTGCCACCTGCCGCGCAGCACGATCGAGCTCGGGTTGAACGGCGCGTACGACTGCCTCGACGGCGTGATCTTCCCCGCGACGTGCGACGTGATCCGCAACCTGTCGGGCGTGTGGAAGCTGTCGTTCAAGACGAAGCTCAGCTTCTACCTCGACGTCCCGCAGGACTTCGAGCGCGAGCTCGGCGGGAAGTTCCTCCGCGACACGCTGCTCGAGCTCGCGCACGAGCTCGAAACGCGCGGCGCGAAGAAGCTCTCGATGGACGCGCTCGCGCACTCGATCCGGCTCTACGACGAGAACCGCGCGCTCGTGCGCCAGCTCTACGCGCTGCGCCGCGACGAGCCGTGGCGCGTGCTGACGAGCGAGCTCTATCCCGTCCTGCGCGCGGGCCTCGTGCTGCCCGTCGAGGAGCACAACGAGCTCCTCGCGGCCTACCAGGACGCCGTCCGTTGCGCGACGGAGCGCCGACCGCTCGATCAGGCGCGCGTCGTCGTCAGCGGTTCGTTCTGCGAACAGCCGCCGCTCGCGCTGCTCAAGACGCTCGAGCGCGGCGGTTGCTCGATCGTCGACGACGACTTCGTGCAGGTGACGCGCTGGATCACGAGCGACGTGGACCAGCCGCACAACGCGGGGCGCGACGCGCTCGACTTCCTCGTCAACGCGTTCCTCGCCGATTCGACGGAGAGCCCCGTGCGCTACTGCGCGAAGGGGCGCAAGGGCGACGACCTCGTGCGCCGCGTGCGCGCGAGCCGCGCCGAGGGCGTCCTGCTCTGCGCGCCGTCCTTCTGCGATCCCGCGCTGCTCGACCAGCCGCTCCTCCAGGACGAGCTCGATCGCGCGGGCATCCCGTGGACGAACTTCAAGTACGCCGAGAACACCGGCCAGTTCCAGGTCATCCGCGAACAGGCGGGGACCTTCGCCGACTCGATCAAGCTCTGGAGCGACGCATGACCACGACGTTGAAGGAAGCTCCCCCGGCCGCGTGCAAGGACAAGAGCCAGGAGCGGCAGAAGGAGATGATCGCCGCGCACTTCCAACGCCTCGCGAAGGCGCCGGAAACGGGCCAGAAGAACGTCTACACGTTCGTGCCCGGCAACTTGACCGAGCTCCTGCTCGCGTTCGACGCGCTGCCGGTGCTGCCGGAGATCAACGCGCTCCAGTCCGCGATGCGCGGCAAGTCGCGCGAGTACATCGCGCTCGCCGAGAAGCTCGGCCACTCCGAGGACGTGTGCAGCTACGTCAAGTGCGACGTCGGCATGCTGCGCTCCGGCAACGTCGGACCGACGGGCGAGCGTCTGCCGCGTCCCGACCTCCTCCTGCTCAGCTACACGGGCTGCTTCACGTTCATGAAGTGGTTCGAGATCCTGCGGCAGGAGTACGGCACGCCGACCGTGATGCTGCACGTCCCCTACCAGGGCGGCGGCAAGCCGACGATCGAGATGCGCGACTACGTGGTCGCGCAGTTGAAGAAGAAGGTGATCCCCGCGCTCGAAAAGGCGACGGGCAAGAAGTACGACGAGGACCGGCTCAAGGAGCTCCTCGCGCGGTCCGCGAAGGCGGAGGAGGACCTGACCTGGGTGCTCTCGACCGCGAAGAACAAGCCGTCGCCGATCGACGCGTACTTCGGCGCCGTGTACTACGTCGGCCCGATCTTCAGCTCGTTCCGCGGGACGCAGGACGCGGTCGACTACTACCGCATGCTCCGTGAAGAGGTCGCCGAGCGCCTCGCGAAGGGTCTCGGCCCCGTGACGCCGGACGGCACGCTGACGAAGGAGCGCTACCGTCTCGTCGTCGAAGGTCCGCCGAATTGGACGAGCTTCCGCGAGTTCTGGCAGATGTTCGCGAGCGAAGGCGCGGTCGTCGTCAACTCGACCTACACGAAGGTCGGCGGCGTCTACGACGACGGCTTCCGTCACGACCCGGCGCACCCGCTCGAGACGCTCGCGAACTACTGCCTCGGCTGCTACACGAACCTCGACTTGCCGACGCGCGTCGAGAAGCTCGCGGGCTACGTGCGCGACTACGAAGCGGACGGCCTCTTGATCAACTCGGTGAAGAGCTGCGACTCGTTCAGCGCGGGCCAGCTCGCGATCCTGCGCGCGGTCGAGGAGAAGACCGGCAAGCCGGGCGGCTTCATCGAGAGCGACCTCGTCGATCCGCGCTTCTTCTCGGCGGCGAACATCAAGAACCGCGTCGAGTCGTTCCTGCAGATGATCGAGCAGAAGCGCGGAGGTGGCGCGTGAAGTACTGCGTGGGCATCGACCTCGGTTCGACCACGACGAAGGCCGTCGTCGTCGACCTCGACGGCCGCGTGATGGGCCGCGGGATCACGAACAGCCGCAGCAACTACGACGTCGCGTGCCAGGTGGCGCTCGCGGAAGCGCTGCACAGCACGCGCTTCGGCCGCATCGCGACCGAGCTCGAGCGCGAGGGCGCCGGCAACGCCGAGCGCACGCAGCTCCTCGCCGCGCTCGAGCAGGGCTTCCGCGAGCAGCAGTACCGGGCTCAGCTCACGCTGCTCGACACGGCGCTGAAGCGCGCCGTCGCGGAGCGCAGCGATGCGGGTCAGGCCGCCGGACGCGACGAGGAGAAGCTCGCCCTGAGCGACGCGCTCCGCGCCGCGGTCGAGTCCATCCTCGAGCGCATGACGCGCGAGGCGGGCGAACTCTTCGCGCCCGGCTCGAAGCGCAAGAGCGACTTCTTCCGCGACCTCGCGGGCTCGCGCTACCTCGCGATCGCCGAGGGCCTCGCCAAGAAGAAGAAGCTCCCGTTCGACGCGCTCGCCGGGCTCTACGACAAGGCGATCCTCGAGGTCGAGGCGGCGCCCGCCGACCCGACCGCGTTCGGCCGGCACGCGCTCGCCGCGGCGAAGACGCTCGTCGCGAGCCAAGGCGCGCACGCCGAGTCCTTCCGCGCCGCGATCGAGCGCGCCGTCGAAGCCCCGCTCGAGGAAGCGTCGAGCGTCGGCACCGGCTACGGCCGCGCGCGCCTCCCCTTCCCGCGCGAGCGCATCCGCTCGGAGATCCTCTGCCACGGCCTCGGCGCGCACGCGATGTTCCCGGGCACGCGCACCGTGCTCGACATCGGCGGCCAGGACACGAAGGCGATCCAGGTCGACGACCAGGGCATCGTGACGTCGTTCCAGATGAACGACCGCTGCGCCGCGGGCTGCGGGCGCTACCTCGGCTACATCGCCGACGAGATGAACCTCGGGTTGCACGAGCTCGGCCCCATGGCGTGCGAGAGCAAGCGCGCGGTGCGCATCAATTCGACGTGCACGGTCTTCGCGGGCGCGGAGCTGCGCGAGCGGCTCTCGCTCGGCGAGAAGCGCGAGGACATCCTCGCGGGCCTCCACCGCGCGATCGTGCTGCGCGCGATGTCGCTGCTCGCGCGCTCCGGCGGCGTGAAGTCCGAGTTCACGTTCACCGGCGGCGTCGCGAAGAACCCGGCGGCGGTCGACGCGCTCAAGGCGCTCGTCCGCGAGAACTACGGCGAGGTCGCGCTCAACATCTCGCCCGACTCGATCTACACCGGCGCGCTCGGCGCGGCGCTCTTCGCGCACCGCCTCGCGCGCGGCGAGGACCCGAGCGGTCTCGACGAGGCCGTGCTCACGAAGACCAAGAAGGCGAAGGCCGGGAGCGGCGCATGAAGCGAGAGACGAAGTCCGAAGGCCGCCTCCTCTCCATCGGCATCGACGTCGGCACGTCCGCGATCAAGCTCGCGATCGTCGACGACGTCCCCGGCCGACCGCGCGCGCTGCTCCTGAAGAGCGAGCGCCTGCGCCGCCGCGACCCGCGCGCGCTCGCGCAGAGCCTCTACGACGAGGCGCTCGCCGAGGCTCAGCTCTCCCCCGCCGACGTCGACTACGTCGCGACGACGGGCGACGGCGAGGTCGTCGCGTTCCGCACGGGCCACTTCTACGGCATGACGACGCACGCGCGCGGCGCGATCTTCCTCGACGGGAACGTGAAGGCCGTGCTCGACGTCGGCGCGCTCCACACGCGCGCGATGCAGATCGACGGCCGCGCGAAGGTGCTCGGCTCCCGCATGACGAGCCAGTGCGCGTCGGGCTCCGGCCAGTTCCTCGAGAACATCAGCCGCTACCTCGGGATCACGCTCGAGGAGATCGGCGCGCTCTCCCTCGCGTCGACGAAGCCCGAACCGTGCTCGTCGATCTGCGCGGTGCTCGCCGAGACCGACGTGATCAACATGGTTTCGCGCGGCATCCAGACGCCCGACATCGTCAAGGGCATCCACATGTCGATGGCGGGGCGCTATCTCAAGCTCCTGACGTCGATGGGCGCGGAAGGTCCGACGCTCGTCACGGGCGGGCTCGCGAACGACGCGGGCCTCGTCGCCGCGCTGCAGGAGGCCGCGAAGGCCGCGGAAGCGAAGATCGAGTTCCGCGCGCATCCCGATTCGGTCCACGCCGGCGCGCTCGGCGCGGCGCTCTGGGGCGCGTTCCGCGCGCGCAAGCTCTCGAAGCTCGGCGTTTCGCTCGCGAGCGGAGGCGACGCGTGAGCGCGGCGGGCGGCGCGAGCGCGAAGACCGCGGCCGCGCCCGACGCGGCGCTCGCGAGCCTCGTCTCGCTCGCGGGTCAGCGCGTGCTCGTCACCGGCGGCAACGGCGGCATCGGCGCCGAGGTCGTCGCGCTGCTCGCGCGCGCGGGCGCCGAGGTGTGGAGCCTCGACCTCCCCGGTTCGACGGCGCCCGAGCGCGCGCTCTCGAAGCCGTGCGACCTGCGCGACCCGAAAGCGGTGGAGCGCGTCGTCGAGGACGCGCGCGCGGCGGGCGGCGTCGACGCGCTCGTCCACTGCGCCGGCATCACGCGCGACCGCGTGCTCTGGAAGCTCACCGACGACGACTGGCGCGCGGTGCTCGACGTCAACCTCGACTCCGCGTTCCGCCTCTTGCGCGCCGCCGCGCCGATCCTGCGCGCGCGGAACAAGGGCTCGATCGTGCTCGTCTCGTCGATCAACGGCGAGCGCGGCAAGTTCGGCCAGGCGAACTACGCGGCGAGCAAGGCGGGCCTGATCGGGCTCGCGAAGAGCGCCGCGCGCGAGCTCGGCCGCTTCAACGTGCGCGTCAACGTCGTGGCGCCCGGCATGGTGCGCACGGCGATGACGGCGACGCTCGAGCCCGAGCACCTGCAGCGCGCGCAGGACGAGTCCGCGCTCGGTCGCATCGCCGAGCCCGCGGACGTCGCGAACGCGGTGCTCTTCCTCCTTAGCGATCTCGCGCGGCACGTCACCGGACAGGTGCTGCGCGTCGACGGCGGACAACTCATGGCCTGAACGGCCGAAGGACTGGACATGAAGACCTTGGACGACTCCGAAGCGATCACGGGCGCGCCGGCGTGCACGGTGCGGCGCCTGCGACCGGCGGACCTCGCCCGCGTGATCGAGATCGACGCGAAGGTCGTCGGTCGCCCGCGGCGCGGCTACTTCGAGCACAAGCTCGCGCTGAACCTGCTCGACTCCTCCGTCGAGGTGTCGCTCGGCGCCGAAGTCGACGGCAGTCTCGTCGGTTTCCTGCTCGCGCGCGTGTGGTACGGCGAGTTCGGCGAAACCGAGCCCGTCGCCGTGCTCGACACGTTCGCGGTGCACCCGCTCTTCCAAGGCCGCGGCATCGGCGCCGCGCTGATGGAGCAACTCGCGACGAACCTGCGCGGACTGCGCGTGCGGACGCTGCGCACGGAGGCGTCGTGGGACGCGTTCGCGCTCCTCTCGTTCTTCCGCGAGCAAGGTTTCCGGCCGGCGCAGCGCGTGTGCCTCGATCTCGATCTCGAGGCGCGGTGAGCGCGCACTTCCGACGGCGACGGTGAGGAGCCCGACCCTCGTGCGACGCGCGCGGAGCTCATGGAGTTCCGCGCGCGGACTGCTACGCTGCGCCCCGCATGGATCCGAAGCTCTTCCTCGCCGTGTTCACCTCCGTCTTCGTCGCCGAGATCGGGGACAAGACGCAGCTCGCGACGATGCTCTTCGCCTCGAACGACGCGCACGGGAAGTGGACCGTGTTCCTCGCGGCGAGCCTCGCGCTTGCGCTCGCGGCGGGGATCGGCGTGCTCGCGGGCGCCGCGCTCGGCAAGTTCGTCGAGCCGCGCACGCTGACGCGCATCGCCGCCGTCGCGTTCGTGGCGCTCGGCGTGTGGACGTGGATCAAGGCGTGACGCGCGCGGCCCCCGCGCCTCACCGCACGCGATACACCTCGAGCGTCGGGCCGAAGCCCTTCGCGTGCAGCGCGCGCCAGGCCCACGGGGCGTGCTGCGTGAACTCGTCGTCCTGATAGCCGAGCGGGAGCTCGAGCCCCTCCCCGTCCGCGTCCGCGTCCGCGGCGACGCGATACACGAGGTCGCCGAGCTCGCGCGCACCGGCGCGCAGCGCGCGCAGCATCGGGAAGCGCCGTCCCTCCCACACCTCGACGACGACGTACTGCGCGCCGAACTCGCGCAGGAACGCCGCGGGTTCCTTCACGACGCGCATGCGCTCCTCGTCGCTGCGGATCGGCAGTGCGCGGAGGTCGAAGCGCGGCGCGGGGAGCGCGTCCGGCGCGCGCGACGCCTCGTAGCGGAACCACGGCCGGCTCGGATCGTCGAGGAGCGCGCGGTTCGCGCGCAACGCGTCGTCCGTCGTCGCGAGCGGCAGTTCGAGCGCGGGCACGACCGCGATGCGCGCCGCGGGGTCGACGTTCTCCGTGATCCAGCGCGCGGCGAGCGTCGCGGTGTCCGGCGCGGCGCGCGCGCGCGCGATCCCGACGGCGAGCACGACCGCGGGGAGCGCGAGCACCGCGGCGACGACCGCGAACGCGACGTTCGAGCGCGCGCGTCCCGACGATCGGCGGCTCCACGCGAGCTCGAGCGCGCCCGCCGCCGCGAGCGCGAGGAACGGTACGAGCGGGATCGCGAAGCGCTGGTAGCTGCGGCGGTAGAGGCCGATCGCGAGGCCGTACGCGAGCACGTACGCGAGCACGACGACGAGGTCGCGTCGAAGCTCCCGCCCTGCATCGCGCTCGCTCCGCGCTTCGAGCTCCGCCCCGGGTGCAGCGTCGGACGCGCGCACGGCGCGCCGCGCGAAGACGAACACGCCGCACGCGAGCGTTCCGAGCGCGCCGAGCGCCGTGAGCCACGGGTCGTATTCGACGAGCGCGCGGCCGACGCGCTCGAAGCCCATCCCGTTGAAGAGCCAGAGGCCGATCGTGTGTCCCGACAGGTTCAGGAAGCCCTGGTCGCCGACGGTGAGCTCGCCCGGCTCGTCGACCGGCGTCGCGGTGAATGCGAATGGATAGAAGAAGCTCACGAGGAGCAGCGCGAGCGCGAGCCCGCCGAGCGCGCGCAGGAACGAGTGACGCCCGCCGCGCTCGTCCCGGAGGAGCAGCGCCGCGAGGAGCGGGAACGCGAGCGCGACCCCGCTCTGCAGCGAGCCGACGGCGAACGCCAGCGCGACGCCGGCGAGCGCGTAGTCGCGCCCGCGGTTCTTGCGCCGCAGGTCGAGCGCGGCGAGCAGCGCGAGCACGGTGAACGCGGCGGCGGAGGCGTGCGGACGCGCCTGCGTCGAGAACCAGAGGTGCAGCGAGCTCGCCGCGACGAGCACGCCCGCGAAGCACGCGGCCGGGAACGAGACGAAGCGCCGCGCGAGGAGGAACGCGAGCGGCGCGAGCAGCGACGCGAGCAGCGCGGACGCGAGCCGCAAGGCGTAGTAGTCGCGCGCCGCGCGCTCCATGTGCGCATCGAGCGACGCGCCGGGCGCGAGTTCGCCCGCGGGCTCCGGCACGAGCGAGGCGAGGCGCGGGACGAGCGCCGGGTACGACGTCAGGTTGATCGTGGGCTCGACGTCGAGGTTCCCGGTGCGCGCGGCCTCGAGCTGCGCGAGGAACTTGACGCCGTCGGGCTCGGGGAGGTACGGCAGCATGTACCCGAGGCCGGGAAGCCGCAGAGCGAGCGCGACGAGGAAGAGGAGCCCGAGCGCGAGCGCGGTCGTGCGCTTCGACTCGCGCGGCTCGACGTCGGGGGGCATGGTCGGGGCGAGCGTACTCGCGCTTGGGCACCTCCACAACACGCGTGGACAAGCGCCCGAGGTCCCGACCGTTCATGATTGGTGTCGCCACGTCGACGATGGATAGGAAGGGCTTGTCGGATCGCGACCCCGACTGTATGGTCTGTCACCGTACAGCCCACATGCGAATCCAACTCGCCCCGAACTCCGGCGTTCCCCTATTTCGCCAGGTTGCCAATCAGGTGAAAGCGGCCTTCCTGCGGGGCCACCTAGCACCTGGCGATCGCCTTCCGTCCGTGCGCGAACTTGCGAAGGAGCTCGCGATCAACCCGACGACCGTCGTCAAGGCGTATGAACAGCTCGAGCGCGAGCGGGTGATCACCTGCCGGCAGGGACAAGGCGCGTTCGTGACGGGCGGTGTCGAGCCCCTGCACCAGGACGAACGGGAGGAGTTGCTCTCGCAGCATGCTTCCGAGCTTGCTCGCGAGGGTCGGCGACTCGGGATGAGCGAACAACAGCTGCTCGCGCTGCTCGAGAGCGAGCTCAAGAAACTCCGACCGAGGAAGGTCAAGTGACGACACCCGCGCTCGCGACGCACGACTTGACGAAGGTCTACGAAGGCCACCTCGTCGTCGACGGCCTCGACTGGACAGTCGAAAGCGGCACGGCCTGCGCGCTCCTCGGACCGAACGGATCAGGCAAGACCACGACGCTGCGGATGCTGATGGGCTTCACGCCGCCATCGCGTGGAAGCTGCGAATTGCTCGGTGTCGACGCGTGGAACCCGCCGCCCGCCATGCGCGCACGGGTTGCGTACGTGCCGGACCAGCCTGCGCTGCCGGGGTGGATGCGCGTCGGCGAATTAATCCACTTCCACGCGAGCTTCTACCCACGCTGGGACGCGAAGCGCGAGCGGGAGCTGATCGATCTGTTCGCACTGTCGACAGCGCCGCGCGTGTCCGTCCTGTCGAAGGGCCAGCACCGTAAGCTGATGCTGCTACTGGCGCTCTGCCAGAACTCCGACCTGCTCCTACTCGACGAGCCGGCCTCGGGCCTCGACGTCGATTCCCGGCGTGACTTCCTCGGCCTCCTCGGCGAGTACCTCGGGCAGGGTGAGCGTAGCCTCGTGTTCTCGACGCACCTCCTGACGGACGTCGAACGCATCGCGACGCACGTGCTCCTGCTCGAGCACGGACGCGCGATCGAGCAGTGCGCACTCGACGCGCTCCAAGAGGACGTGCGCTCGGTCACGCTGTCGAAGGAGCTCTTCGAGCGCACGCGCGAGGTGTGGGAAGACGCGGGCATCCTCGAGCGCAGCGACGCGAACGGCTCGGCGACGCTCCTCGTGCGGCGCTTCACGTCCGGTCCGGCCGAGCTCGCGCGGACGCTACCGCCGAACTCGCTCGAATGCTCGGCACTACCGCTCGAGGACGTGTACTTGGCGCTGACGCGCGCTGCGCGGAAGGAGCGGCAGTGAGGTCGCTCGTTCGCGGACTCGCCCCGCTCTTCGTCCCTCGGGCGGTGTTCTGGGGCGCGATCATCCTCGCCACGCTGCTCTGCAGCACGGCTGCGGAGGACTCGCTCGACGCCGCGCTACTCGGCATCGGCATGGGCGCGGGATTCGCGCTCGGCAATCGCGTGGGCTCCGACATCACGCGAGGCACGGCCGAGTACCTCTGTCAGCTCCCGCTCGCAGCGGGCCGAGCCCATCGCACAGCACAGCTCTACGGGTTCGCGTCGCTCACATTGATCGTCGTCATTACCCTGCTCGTCGCGTACACGGACGCGGATCGCTGGATCCTGGGCCGGGGTCTTGGACTGCTCGATCAACGTGTCGACCACGGTCATCACGCGGGACCGTTCCTCTTCAACCTCGCAGCCCACCCGGCATTCGCCTACTGGACCGCCGTCACCGTGCGCCTGCGGTTCGCAGCGTGGATTCGCATCGCTGGATGGGGCTGGGAGTTCGCGCAGACCGCCGCCTGCGTCGCCGTCCCTATGCTCCACCTCGCGGTCCTTTCGCGCGGATTCGGCGAGCCGTTCGCCGTCGCGTGGTTGGTCTACACCGGACCGACGGTCGTGCTCCTCCCCCTGACTCTCTTCCTCGCGTGGAACTCCCTCGCGCTCGCGCGGAAGCTCGGACCCGAAGCGTGGCCGATGGAGGAGAGCACATGAGGATGCTGCTTCGGGTGCAGTGGAGATTCGTTCGAACGAGCGCGATCGTCTTCACGCTGCTCGGCGTCCTCGTCGAGCCCCTGCTCGTCGGGGCGCGCGTGGGTGTGACGATCGCCGCACCTCAGGCCTCGGTGTTCGTCGCGTGGCTCGCGGCCTCGCTCGCGGGACGGTTGTTCGGCAGGAGTGCCATTCGTGATGACTCGAGCTACCTCAGATCCCTCCCAATCTCCCGCTCTCGTTGGTTCGCATCGGCCCTGTCCGTGGGACTCGCAGTCCTCTTGATTTCCACGACGATTCAGTGGGCCTTCTGGAGTTCTCCAGTCAACGCCTGGTTGGTGGAGGCGAACCGTTCCCAGTCCTACGGCCCACTGCGATCGGACCTGCAGATCGAGCAGACCCTGGCGCTTTCCATCCTGACGTTCTCGACCACGACATACTTCGCGCTTTCCCTACAGCGGCCTGTCGCGGCAGCACAGGCCGGACTGCTGGGCTACCTCGCTTCACTGGTGCTCTACACGTCTGGGATCGGAGCCGAGATCCTGCTACACCCCACGCAGGCATGGATGTCCGTCGGCCTGCTTTCTGGTCTGGCGCTGGGCGTTGCGGCCGTGCTCGACCGTCGCCGAGGGACGGCAGCCGTGAGTGCGGAAGAACGACTGCTTGGTCCTCGAACCCGATCGGAGCGTGCCCTTCATTTCGCAGCGCAAGCCACGTTTGCCACAGCGCCTTTGGCGATCTGCATTCTGGTGAACTCCGCAATGGAGCGCGCGGCGAGCCCCGCCTTGGCCGGCCTGGCCGTCAGCCTGTCGGCCGGGCTGCTGTGCCTGCCCTGGACGATCCGTGAGGCGAGCGCGCTCGGATGGAATCGGCCTATCGCATGGGTTGCGGTTCTTCTTCGGACGATCGTGCTCGGGGCGCCTCTTTGGTCGGCTTTGGGCGGAACCGAGATTTTGAGATGCGCTCGCTGTCGGCGGGTTCGAACTGCGCGAGTCACGGCCTGTCCAGCCTGCGGGGCGAGGGCGACAGCACCTCCACACCCGAGGACCGTTGATCGATGGATTCCGACGGCCCCCTGGTCCGTAGCGATTGCGCTGGCGCTCGTGTCCATCGTCGTTGCCGAGGTTGCCAAGCAACTCCCCGCCACGCGACGCGAGGATTGGATCGTGCGAGCGGACCTGCCTGGCGTTCTGTTGGCGATGAAAGAGAACAGCCCACCGACGACCTGCGTCCACATCCATCGCGAACGATCGCTCTCCCCCGTAGAGCTCGCTGCATACGGAAGCGGTTGCGGAGTTGCACCAGAGAGCACCTCCATTCCCAACCCCGTCGCCGTCAGCAGCCTCCGCGCCGCGCTCCGGGAAATGACGACGACGGGAGTAGCGATTCGGAATGACGCGGATGCGGAGCTGCTCCCGATTCCGGAGGGGAACAGCATCGTGCTCGGCGATCGTCGTCGAGGTGATTCGATCACGGGGGTCTCGATCGCGTACTCCTCCAGTGATTTCACTCTGTCCTCGCAGACGATTCTCCGAGCAGGACTTCCGCGACTCGAGGAGCGAGTCGAGGCCATCCTCGACTTGACCGAGGCGCGTGCGTTGGATTCGACCGAGATCCAGGATGCAGCGTTGCTCGGCGATCCGCTTGTGAGCTTGCTCGTGCGCGGCTCGAGAGCACGAGCAATGCACCACAGCCCTCCGCCGCCGCCCTACCCGAACCATCTCCGTTGGGAACCGTGGGCCGGTCGGCACGGCGCAGCGATCGACTCCATCATCCGGACTCGGTACGGCATCCGCGCGGAGCGCGAGGATCGCGGAGCAGCCCTTCGAACACTCGAGGATCTTCGCTCGCGGTCGACGTGCCTTCGGTACATCCAGGTGAATGGTGGAGAGGAGCTCCCCGCCGAATTCGAGTACCTGTACGAGCCGCTTCGGGGACTCGCGATCGCAGCCCCCACCGACCTACTTCGCGATGAGATCCGCGATCGCAATGGCATGGCAGCGATCGCGGCCGGCATGAGGCACGAGACTGCGCTCTACGACGACTGCCGCACCCTGCTATCCGCAAGCCTGTCGCGCATGAACGATCTCGTAGGGCGCGTCCATCCCCTTCGTACCCAGGCATCCTTCGCGGCGGCGTATGCCATGCTCTCGATGGATCGTGAACGCGCTGCGGTGGACATTCTCGACGAACTCCTCAAGTGCGGTCTCGATCGCAATCAAGGAGTTGTGCTGCTGCTCCGATTCTCGGGCAGCTCCTTGGTTCGAGTGCGTCTCGAGGCTCTCGGAACGCGCGTGGACGATCCCTGGGACCATGCTGCGGTGGTGATGCGCGGAATCGATCGCGGGTGGACATTGGATCAGGCATGGCCAGGCAACTGAGCCCGCTCGGAGCGGCCATGGTTCCACTGGGCTCGTCACGGCACCTTCTCGAGCTCCACGAGCAAGGCGAGCGCCCCGTCGATCTGGAAGTACTCGAGCTCCAAGACGTGCGCGCCCTTCGCGAGCTCGAGCTCCTTCTCGTCGCGCGTCGGCGCGTGCCACGTCCAGTTCTCGATCGCGGGCTTCCCGTCGACCTTCACGCGCACGCCGTCGTCCGAGAGCACGGAGAGCGCGTACTTCCCGCCCTCCGCGAGTTCGACCTTCGTCGTCGCGACGAGGCCGAACTTCGCGGTGCCGAGCTGCGTGCGCAGGCTCGCGCTCCCGGCCCACGGGTCGGTGAAGTTCGGCGCGTCCTGCGCGGCGGCGGGCTTCTCCGCGAGCTTCTTCCACTCCGCGTAGTGCTCGCGCGGATCGGGACCGTCCTTCCAGGAGAACCACGTCGCCTTCCACGTCGCGCCGACGAGCTGACCGCCGCTCTTGCGCTGCACGGGCTTCGGCTCGCCCGAGCGGAAGTCCCACGGCCCCCATTCGCCCATCACGATCGTGTCGAGGCCTTCCTTCTCCGGGCGCGGACGCAGACGACTCGGCGGCGGAGCTCCGCTTCCCGTCGACGCGGCACCGGACGCCGCGCCGCCCGTCGACGCCTCGAACGCGGGTCGCCACGCGCGCGCGCGCTCGAGCCACGGATACGCCGCGAGGTCCGCCGCGCGGAACGTCGACTGCTCGACGCGGCCGCACGGCGAGTGCGACTCGGAGTCGAGCCACCCGGCGATCGTCTCCGCGTTCGGCGCAGCCGAAGGCCGCGCGCCCGCGACCTCGGGCGTCCCGCCGTTCGGCGCTCCGACCGCGAGCGCGACGGCTCCCGCGCCGCTCCAACGATTGCGCGCGAGCTCGACGCCGCTCGTCCCGCGCAAGACGAGCTCGCGCGCCTCGCTCGCGAACGCGTTGCCGACGACGAGCGTGTCGCGCGAACGCGTGTCGCGGTGCTGTCCGTAGACGCCCTTCACGAGGCCTTCGTCGGCGTCCCACCAGAGCTCGATCGCCATCTCGTTCCGCGCGAACTGGTTCTCCGCGATCACGTTCTCCTGCCCGTGCTCGATCGACACGCCGCCGCCGAGCGTGCATTGGATCGAATTCGCGAGGATCACCATGCGGTTCGAGTACCCGCCCCACACCCCGTGCTGGTGCGAACCGTCGAGCCGATTGCGGATCGCCCAGTTGTCGCTTGAGAACGTCGCCTCGATCGCGTTCGCGACCGCGAAGGAGAAATCGTTCTCGTACCACACGTTCCGGTCGCTCCCGCCCGCGTCCGTCTCGCCCTTCGCGAACGCGCGGCCCTCGACCGTGTCCTGGCCCGCGAACAAGAACACGCCGTCGCCGCCGTGCGTCGCCGAGTTCCACGTGAACACGTTGTCCGAGCAGCGCTCGAACATCAGGATCCCGGCCGAGTCCTGCCCGCGCCAATACACGCCGTGGCTGTAGCCGCGCACGCAGTAGTCGAACGTGTTCTCGGTGACGAGGGCCTTCGAGCTCCGGTACAGCGCGAGCCCCCACCCCGACAGGAACGAGCAGTCGTTTCGCTCGACGCGCGCGCCGTCCGAGCGCGTGAGCAGGATCCCGTTCTGCCCGTGCCGCGCCCTGCAGTTCCGGATCGTGGCGCCCGCGCAGTCCGTCAGGCTGATCGCGCCGCCGTAGTTCGTGATCCACTGGTCGGCGTCGTTCTCGTGCGGGTAGAGCCAGTCGCTCCCGTCCTCCGCCTGCACGGTCGAGAGCAAGCGCTTCCCGTAGAACCCGTCGAAGCGCACGCCGTCGAGCACGAGGCCCTTCGTGTTCGTCGCGACGACGCAGCCCTTGTAGCCGCCGAGCACGCCGCCCGTGATCGTCACGTCCTCGCAGTCCTTCACGACGACGCCCCAACCCGCAGAGCGATCGAGGTCCGTCCCCTTCGGCACGCCGCGCAGTTCGACGCCCGTGAGGTCGAGCACGACGTGCTTCTGCTTCTCGATCACGATCACGCCGCCGCGTCCGTCGGCGCCGAGCGGCGCGCGCTCGTACGCGCCGGGGGCCACCTTCACGTGCCCCGCGACGTCGAGCGGACGGTCCTTCGGGAGCGCGACGCCGTCGAGGACGGCCCACAGCGCGAGGGAGAGCAGCATGGTGCGCGCAGTCTACGCCGCGCGCGGTGGGCGGCCCACGCGCGAGCGGGTACGCTCTCCACCTCGCATGAAGAGCGCCTCCTCCCCCGCGTCCAAGTCCCCCGCGATCGCCTCCTCCGGCATCGTGCTGCGCCCCGAACTCCCGGTCTGTCAGACGGACCTGCCGCTCGATTGGTACCAGGAGGAGTTCAAGCCGTACGCGGAGGAGTACCTGGCGCTCCCTGATCGCAAGCCGGGGACGATCTTCCCGTGGCTCGATCGCTACGTGATCCCGGCGCAAAAGCACTTCGGCGACTCGCTCCTGCTCCTGGCGCACTTCTACATGGGCGGCGAGATCGTGAAGATCGTCGAGCGCTACGGCGGCAAGGTCGCGGACAGCTACCAGCTCGCGCTGCAGGCCGCGCGCAACCCCGAGAAGAAGGTGCTCGTCGAATCGGCGGTGCACTTCATGGCGGAGACGATCGCGACGCTCGCGCACGACGACCAGGCGGTGTGGATCACGAACCCGAAGGCGGGTTGCACGATGGAGATGCTCGCGAAGGACTGGATGGTCCTCCCCGCGGCGGAGCAGTTGATCGAGCGCTACGGGTCGAAGCTCGCCGTCGTCGCGTACATGAACACCGGCGGGCGCGTGAAGGCGCTCGCGGGCCGCACGAACGGTGCCGTGTGCACGAGCTCGAACGCGCACCTCGTGTGCGACGCGCTGCGCAAGGAAGGCAAGACGATCTTCTTCGTGCCCGACCATCACCTCGGGCGCAACACGGCGTGGAAGCTCGGCATGGATCTGTCGCGCGTCGTCGCGTTCCCCGAGCCGAAGCTGTGGATGCAGAACCAACGCCTCGCGACGCTGCCGGGCGGACTCGCGGCGCTCGATCGCGCCGAGATGATCCTGTGGGGCAGCTACTGCGGCGTGCACACGATCTTCTCGAAGGCGATGGTCGACTGGTGGCACGCGAAGGGTTGGAGGGTCCTCATCCACCCCGAGTCGCCGCTCGAAGCCGTGCAGGCCGCGGACGGCGCGGGCTCCACGGACTACCTGTGGAAGGCCGTGATGAACGCGAAGCCGGGCGAGAAGCTCGTCATCGGCACCGAGGGCCACTTCGTGCGCAACGCGCGCGAGCAGGCGAAGGCGCGCGGCGTCGAGATCATGCACCTCGCCGACATCCCCGACCCGAAGTTCCAGGGCGGCGGCTGCGGCTGCGCGACGATGAGCCGCAACGACCCGCCGCACTTGGCGGGCATGCTCGACCTCCTGCGCCAAGGGAAAGCGCCCGACATCAACCGCGTGCTCGCGGGCGACGTCGTCGACGAAGGCACGGCCGCGCGCGAACGCCTCGGCGCGAGCGAGCGCGCGACGCTCGTGAAGGACGCGCGGAAGGCGCTCGAGCGCATGATCGCGATCACGGAAGCGGCGCGGTGAGGCGCGCTCAGGGCGGGAGCACGCTCCCGTTCAGTTCGACGAACCGCTCGCCGACGAAGCGCGCGCCGAGCGTGTGATCGTCGTCCCACGCGACCGCGCACCCGTACTCCGTCGTGAGCGCGCCGTCGATCGGGAGGAGCGCGACGAAGACCAGCGTCGCGTGCGTCCACACGTCGGCGGAGGTCGCGAGCGTCGGGACGGCCGGCTCCGCGCCCTCGCTCTCCGCGTACGGCGCGTAGTGCTCGAACAGCGCGCGTTCGATCGCCGGGCGGCGTGCGCGGTGGCGCGCCGCGAGCTCGCGCGCGGCGGAGAGCGCCTCCGGACTCGGCGCCTTCGAGGAGCCGACCAACACGAGCGGCACCGCGACGCCCTCGAGCGCGATCGATCCTCGCCACGCTCCGCGCGCGCGCCGGAACGGCCCGAGCTCGGGATCCACGTGCTCGCCGCTCCTGAGGAAGTCGAAGAGTCCCACGCCCCGAATCCAACAGACACGGAGTTCCGCGACAAGGGGCGAGCACCCACCGGACACACGCTCGGGAGTCGGAGCCGGCGGGAGACCGGCCTGCGACGGCTCGCTTCGCGCTGCCGTCACGGGCGCGCAACGAGCGCACGCTCCGTTCTCGCGCACGCGCCTCGATTCACGCGCGGAACCTCGCCAGCCGTCTAGCCGTCCCACGGGACCGGGCTAGAATCTCGGCCTCGCGCGCGCGACCTCGGCGCTCCGCAAGACGCCGAGTTCCACGTGCGAAGACCGCGTTCTCCCCGCGGCTCCCCATCCCCTGCGCGCACCGCACCGCGCCATGACGTTCAAGCTGCCCCACCCTGCCGCTCTCGCCGCGGCTCCCGCGCTCGCTCTCGCAGCGCTCCCGCTGTTCGCGCAGTCGACCTTCACGCCGTTCTGTCCGGGAACGGCGAGCGCGTGTCCCTGCGGCAACGCGCCGCCCGTCCCGGGCACGGGGTGCATGAACTCGTTCGGCCAGGGCGGACGACTCGTCGGCACCGGCAACGCGCAGGTTTCGAACGACACCGTGCTCCTCGCCGCGTCCGGACTCCCCACCACCGCGACGATCATCTTCTTCCAGGGCGACGCGCAGGTGAACGGCGGGAGCGGCGCGGTCTTCGGCGACGGCCTGCGCTGCATCGAGGGACCCGCGACGTGGCGCCTCGGCGTCCGCGCGGCGGCGGGCGGACAGGTCGCGCTCGGCTTCGGGATCCCGGGCGATCCGGTCCTCTCCGTGCGCGGCGGCATCCCCGCCGCGGGCGGCACGATGCACTACCAGGGTTGGTACCGGAACGCGGCGTCGTACTGCACGCCCGACGGCTTCAACCTGACGAACGCGGTCAGCGTGACCTGGGTCCCGTGACCTGGGTGGACGTGTCCGCCCGTCGAGGCGCCACGCGGGCCGCTGGAATCGCTCGGGTGCTCTCGGGCGCTCCGGGAGATGAGCCCGAGTTCGTATTGAGACTGAATCTCATTTACTAGGTGGCGAATCCTCGAGTCGGAGGTACGATGCTCCGGCTCGCCCCCAAGGAACTCCATGCATCGCATCCTCTCGATCTCAGCCCTCACCGCTCTCCTCTCGTGCCCGGCCCTCGCTCTGGGCGACCGCTACGTCGTCGTCGACAACGGCGCCAGTTCGACCGGCACCGACGACCGTCTCTGGGCGGTCGAGGACGTCAACAACGACGGCGACTTCAACGACCCCGGCGACGTCGTCGTGTACTACGACGAGAACGTCGGCGGTCAGACGATGTCGGTGACGAACGGGATCTCCGTCGACTCCGACGGCACGATCTACACGGTCGACTCGAACGAAGACGTCGTCCTTTGGCTCAAGGACGTCAACGGCGACGGCGACGCGAACGACGCCGGCGAGGTCCACGTGTTCTACCACTCGACCACGAACGCGCAGGGCATCGTGATGGCGTCCGCGCAGAACGTGTACGCGGACCCCGCGAGCAACGTCGTGTGGGTCGCGAACGCGGGCACGACCGGCGGCGGCGTCGACGCGATCCTCCGCCTCGAGGACTTGAACGCCGACGGCGACGCCGACGACGCGGGCGAGTCCCTCCAGTACTTCACGCCCGCGCCGGGCGGCGCGACGGGCGACTCGATCCCGACGAGCGTGATCGTCGGGCTCGACGGCAAGGTCTACTACCTCGAGAACGGCGCATCCGGCGTGCTCACGCGCGGCGTCTACCGACTCGATGACCTGGACGCGAGCGGCGTCATCGATCAGCCCGGTGAGGTCACGCCCTACTTCCTCCCGCCCGCGGGCCCCGCGACGGCGTTCCACTGGTGTCTGCGCCGCGACGCGCAGGGCTGGTACTACATGAACGACACGGGGAACGAGCGCATCTGGCGCTTCAAGGACCTCGACGGCAGCGGCACGGTCTCGCCGCCGTCGGTCGTCCCGAATCCGCTGACGGACGAAAGCGTGATCTGGTACGCGGTCGGCGCGGCGAGCAACCTGTGGCAGGTCTCGTTCGGCTCGAACGGCGAGGTCATCGCGGTCGAGGACCAGACTCCCGACCGCATCTTCCGCCTCGCCGACGCGAACGCGGACGGCGTGGTGGGCGCCGGTGAGATGACGGAGGTCTACAGCGACCTCGTCTCGCTGACGAACATCCTCTCGCCGCGTTCGATCGACCGCCTGGTGCCCGGCATCAACGGCGGGCCGTTCTGCGCGGGCGACGGCGTCGACCCGAACGTGACGACCGCGTGCCCCTGCGGCAACTTCGGCTCGGTGGGCCGCGGTTGCGCGAACTCGACGAACGCCGCGGGCGCGCAGCTCGTCGCCACGGGCACGTCGAACCCCGACACCGCGATCCTCCAGGGCTCCGGCATGCCGGCGACGGTCTCCTGCATCTATCTCCAGGGCGATGCGCTCGACGACGTGCTCTTCGGCGACGGCGTGCGCTGCGCGGGTGGTTCGCTCCTCCGCCTGCGGACGAAGACGAACGTCGGCGGTGCGTCGTCGTTCCCCGACTCGGTCGAGACCGTCACGCTCTCGCAGCGCGGCGGCGTGACGCCGGGCTCCGGCGCGGTGCGCTACTACCAGACGTACTACCGCAACGCGGCCGCGGCGTTCTGCCCGCCCGAGACGTTCAACGTCACGAACGGCATCCGCATCACCTGGTGATCCGCGGAGCCTGAACGCGCCGTGACGACGGCGCGCGAGCCTTCGAGCGGCGCTCGCTCCCGAGTGGGGCGGGCGCCGCGCTCGTCTCGGGAGCGGGGCCCGCGAGCGCGGCTCCCGAGGCCGCGGCTCCGGAGTCCCGTCGCTGCGAAGGACGCCGACGCCCGCGACCGTGACCGCCGGTTCCGTGCTAGGCTCGCACTCCATGAAGCTCCGGGCGTGCGCGAGCGCGCTCCCCCGTCTCGCCCTGGTGCTCGCATTCCCGGCCGCGTCCCTCGCGCAAAGCGTGAACGTCGACGTCGGCCTCAACCTCACCTACCCGACGCCGACCGACGCCCACGCGGGCGCGGCGGATCAAGCCGGCCGCTGGAACGCCGCGCCTCCGAGCCTCGGCTCGACGGTGCTCGTCGCGCTCGACGGCGCTCCGCTCGCGGCGACCCTGACGACCACCGGCGGGGTCGCGTTCCAATCGACCGCGAACCTGGGCGGAGCTCCACCCGATGCGCGCGCGCTGCTCGCCGACGCGAGCGATCCCGGGAGTTCGCCCGATCTCTGGAGCTTCGACGGGCTCCAGGACGGCGACTACCTCGTGTTCACGTACGCGCTCGCGCCGGACAACGCCGCGTACCGCACCGACGTGGCCGTGTTCGGCTCGCCCGACGGCGTCGCGAGCGTCGGCGGCGCGTGGAGCGGCGCCTACGTCGAGGGCGTCACGCACGCGCGCCATCGCGCGCGCGTCGTGAACGGCAGCCCGATCGTCGTGTCGATCGAGCGCTCCGCGGCGCCCGTGCCGAACTATGCGTGCGTGAGCGGCTTCCAGCTCGTGCTCCTCGAACGCGTGTCCGCGTTCTGCGCCGGCGACGGGCTCGATCCCGCGGTGAACACGCCGTGTCCGTGCGCAAACCTCGGCGCGATCGGACGCGGGTGCGCGAACTCCGTGGAGCCTCTCGGCGCGCGGCTCACGTGGAGCGGAACGCCCGAGCCCGACACGCTCGAGCTCGCGCTCCAGGGCACGCCCGCGAGCGCGAGCTGCATCTGGCTCCAAGGCGACGCCGTCGTCGACGTCGTGTTCGGCGACGGAGTCCGCTGCGTCGGAGGCGCGCTCCTCCGCCTCGCCTCGACGACGAACGTGAACGGAGCGGGTGTCTACCCCGGAGCCGGCGACACCGCGCTCTCCACGCGCGCCGCCGTCGTGCCGGGGAGCGGCGTGGTTCGGCTCTACCAGACGCAGTACCGCAACGCGGCCGCTGCGTTCTGTCCGCCCGCGGTGGTCAACGTCTCGAACGGCGTCCGGGTGGTCTGGTGAGGCCGCTTCCGCCCGGTCCTCGGATTCGTGCTAGGCTTCCCAGCGCGACCTGGTTCGTCCCCCCTCCGCTCCTGCGAGGCTTCATGATCCTCCGCAGCGTCCCCTGCTTCCTGCTCGGAGCCGCGCTCACGACGTTCGCGAGCGCGCAGAGCTTCAACGTCGACTTCGGCGTGAGCCCGAGCTTCCCGGTGCCGAGCGCGAGCTTCGGCGCCGCCGCGGCGAAGTCGGGCACGTGGAACGCGCTCCCGGTGAACGCGGGTGTCGCCCAACCGCTCGTCGACTTGACGGGCGTCGCGACGAGCGTGACGTGGACGATCTCCGGCGGCGTCGCGACCGCGGCCAGTTCGAACCTGACCGGCGCGAGCGTCGACGACCTCGCGCTCCTCGGCGACGTGCTCGATCCGGGGAGCGTCCTGCGCACCGTGACGATCTCCGGCCTCCTGCCGGGCGAGTACGAGGTCACGAGCTACGCGATCGCGCCCGACGATCCCAACTACCGCACGGCGATCGACGTCGTGGGTTCGGTCGAGGGCGTGCAGATCGTCGGCGGCGCGTTCCCGGGGAGCTACGTGCAGGGCGTCACGCACGCGCTCCACCACGCGACGTTGCTCGTCCCGCAGGACCTCGTGATCACGGTGCAGCGCACCGCGCCGCCGCCGCAGGGCTTCAACTTCGGTTCGCTGAACGGCGTGCAGATCGTGCGGCTCGATTCGAGCGGGAGCGCGTTCTGCACGGGCGACCACCTCGACCCGAACGTCTCGACGGATTGTCCGTGCGCGAACTTCGGCGCGAGCGGGAACGGGTGCGCGAACAGCGCGAACCCGGCGGGCGGCGCGCTGACGGCGAGCGGGAGCCCGGCGCTCGACACGGTCGTGCTCGCGGCCTCGGGCATGCCGGCGACGAGCGCGTGCGTGTACCTGCAGGGCGACGCGCTCGACGACCTCGTCTTCGGGGACGGCGTGCGCTGCGCGGGCGGGACGCTCGTGCGCCTGAACGCGAAGCCGAACGTCGGCGGAGCGAGCCAGTTTCCCGACGTCGGCGACACGGTGACGCTGTCGCAGCGCGGCGGCGTCGCGCCGGGGAGCGGGGACGTGCGGTACTACCAGGTCTTCTACCGCAACGCGGCCGCCGCGTTCTGCCCGCCGGAGACGTTCAACGTCACGAGCGGGTGGCGGGTGATCTGGTAGAGGGGACGAAAGCTCCCCTGGTTTCTTCGAGAAACCGCGGGGCTTGCAGATTTGCAGTCGGACTGCAAACTTGCAAACGGCGCGCTCACCCGCGCTCGACTTCCCACAACGCCGTGCCGAAGTGGTCCCACGGCAGGCGGCCCTCGTCGCAGTGCTCGTCCGTCGAGAACTGGACGTCGACGAAGTAGATGATCGCACTCGGCGCCGCCGGCCGCAGGTTGCGACACCCGTGCGCGACGCCCGGCGGGATGCGCACGAGGCGCGAATTCCCATCGCCGAGCACGAAGCGCATCACGACGCCTTCCGTGGGCGAGCCCTTGCGCACGTCGGCGAGCACGAGCAGGAGCTTGTCCGACGGCGGCACGTACCACACGTCCGTCTGCCGCGTGTGCAGGTGGAACGCCTTGATCGCGAGCGGCTCGAGCACCGAGTAGTTCACCTGCTTCACCGTGAAGCCCGGGAGCTGCTTGTGCACGCCGCCGTCGAGCCGCCCGAGCTCCGTCATCGCGCCGCCGTCGTCGTTGAAGCGCTTGAGCTCGACGATCTCGACGCCCTCGATCTTCTTCTTCGGGCTGTAGTCCTGCTTGCCGTAGCGAGCCTTCGCGCTGTCGTTGAACTGGGTCATGGTCGGCGGGTTCCTGGTGTGTGGAGCGCGCAGAGCATCCTCGATCGCGCGGGGGAGCGCAACGGCGCGGAGCGCGCCGCTCGTCGCGTCGCCGCGGTCATCGAAGGCACCGGCACGCTCGCGCTCGAACCGCGCGTCCTGGCGCGCTCGCCCGGCCGGTCGATGCTGCCCAACATCCGCGCTCGACGACGGCGCTCCACTCGCGCTCGGACCTCGAGCTCAGCCCCTCGTCCCCGCCACTCCGCGCGCGTACACTCTCCGCCCATGTCCCCCACCCGCAAGGATCAGAACGCGCGCTGTTTCGGGCCCGGAGCGAGCTCCGCGAACGGCGGCGCCGAGCTCAAGAACCGCCCCGTGACCGAGGTCGAAGGGCTCGACCAGCTCTTCGAGCAGAGCCTGCCCTCGTTCGGCGGCGCGTACCTGCGGCGCATCTGGACGTTGCTCGACGAAGCGGTCGGCAAAGGCCTCCCGATGACGATGTCCGTCGCGGGGCCGGTCACCGTGTCGGGCCAGCACTACGCGTGGCTCAACCCTCTGCTCGACACCGGTTGGTTCGCGTACATCTCGACGACGGACGCGGTGTGCTACCACGACGGCCACCGCGCGCTGAATCGCGCGAAGGAGAACCCGTTCACCGAGGTCCCGATCTTCGGCGACGACGGCGCGCTGCGCGACGAGAAGACGATCCGCGTCACGGACATCGGCTTCCCCGAGGACGTGCTCCTCGAGCAGGACCAGTTCGTCAGCGCGTGCCTCCAGGCGCCGGAGTTCCAACGCCGCATGACCGGCACCGAGTTCCGGCATCTCCTCGGCGCGCGCTACGCCGCGCAGGAGCGCGCGAACGGCGTCGCGGAAGGACTGCTCGCGCTCTGCACGCGCAAGGCGATCCCGATCTTCGTCGGCGCGCCCGGCGACGGCTCCGTGTTCTTGAACTCCGTGAAGCTGTGGGCGCTCGCGAAGCTCGGCTCGGGCGAGCACCGCTTCGAGCTCGACCTGCACGAGGAAGTGTTCGAGAGCTGCGCCTACCACCTCTGGGGCCTGCGCGAATCGCCGACGAAGGCGCTCGGCACGCTGATCCTCGGCGGCGGCGTCCCGAAGAACTACAACCTGCAGCCCGAGCCCGCGCTCTCGCAGATCTTCGGCCTGCCCGAGATCTCGGGCTACCTCTACGACGTGCAGATCACGACGGCGCCCGTGACGGACGGCTCGCTCAGCTCGTGCCCGCCCGCCGAGGCCGTCACGTGGGGCAAGGTCGACGAGGAGCACTACCGCTCGACGTGCGAGAGCATGCAGGCGGACTACTCGATGGTCATGCCGTTCCTCGTGAAGGCGCTGCTCGAGAAGCGCGCGCGCTTCGAACGCTGGGCGGAGCGCATGGGGAAGGACGCGCTGTTCGCGAAGCACCCCGAGGCACGCGGCTACCTGCGCGAGCGCGAGGGCTATCGCCTCTTCGCGCGGCGCGACGAGCTCGTGAAGAAGCTCCTCGCCGAGGTCGCGCGCGAGAAGCCGCGGCTCGTGAAGGAGACGCGCTATGCGCTCGCGAAGTCCTCGTCGAACGCCTCCGCATCCGCGAGCGCGCCGGCGAGGCCCGCGCACGCGCCGAAGCCCGCGACCCGCGCGACGCACTCCGCGAAGCGCGCCGCACCCGCCCCCACGCACTCCACCGCGCCGAAGTCGCGCGCGAAGTCCGCTGCGCCGAAGTCCGGCGCGAAGAAGTGAGCTCCCCCACGCCACCATGAGCGAAAACGAAGAAGTCCCCGCGCCGGAACAACTGGCGCCCTTCAACATCGAGAAGGCGCGCTCCTCGCGCAGCAAGTGCAAGGTCTGCAAGCGCGCCATCGAGAAGGACCTGCCGCGCATCGGCGTGTTGCTCGAGGGCCCGTACGGCACCGGCTACCTCTGGTACCACATCCCCTGCCTCGCGAAGCGCGACCTCGCGAAGGTCGAGGAGGCCTACGCCGGCGACTACACGCAACCGGGCGTCGAGAAGCCGCCGATCGAGGAGCTGCGCGCCGAGGCCGCGAAGGCGCAGCAGAAGAAGGCCGAGAAGCAGGAGGCGCCGTTCGTCGAGCGCGCGTCGACGGGTCGTTCGAAGTGCGCGCAGTGCAAGGAGCCCATCGCGGAGGGCGCGTTCCGCTTCGGCCTGCTCCAGTCGGTCGAGTTCTACGGGCAGGTGCGCAACGCCGTGATCAAAGTGCACGCCGACTGCGTCGCGAACGCGCTGAACGAAGCGAACGCCGCGACGGAGATCGACTCGTTCCACGACGACGTGCGCGCGAACTCGCGCATCGCGAAGGACGAGGTCGAGGCGGCGCTGAAGGAGACGGGGGTCGAGCGGGGTTGAGGCGCGCGCCGGTCGGGCGCGAGCCCACCCGGTGCGTGAGGAGGCGCCGCGTCGAGCCGGACCCCCGGAACCCGGACCGGGGAAAGGGCTCGCTCGCGACCGCGAGGAGACGCCGGCTCGCTCGAACGCAACCACGGCCGGCGACGACGTTTCCAACGAGTCGTCGCGGATCTAGGCGGGAAACGAGGTGCCCGATCGGCGCCTCGGGCGTCGTGCGGGTGAAGGGCCCATGCACCTCGCACCCGACTCTCCGTCTCCGCGCTCGACACAGCCGGGATGGGTCTCGGCCGCACTTGCGGCCCGCCCGTTCGGTCCCGATACTCGACGCGGACGAGCCGCGAGGCGCGTTCATCAACCAGACCCCGCCTGTTCGTCGACATCCAAGCGTTCCCGCGAGGGAGCCACGAGTGCGCGGGGTCGCCTTCTTCTCGGGAGGGGCTGATGCAGCGCTTCGCCCTCCTCCTCGACGGAGGCTTCGTCACGAAGCACTTGTCACCTCGCGGAGCCTCCCCCGTGACGTCCGCGGACGTTCTGCAGCTCTGCGAGCGCATCGAGCAGCGTCCTGACTTGGCGGATCACGTCCTCCTGCGCCGCTACTTCTACGATGCCCTGCCCGCGAGCGGCAGCCTCGTCAATCCGCTGGACGGCAAGCGCACGAACCTCGGGGCCACCGCGGTCTTCGCCTCGCAGTCTGCGCTACTCGACGAAGTGGAGCTGATGCGGGACACCTCGCTCCGGCGCGGAGACATCGCCGTCCGCGGGTGGAGGATTCGAGCGGGCGCGCTCCGCGCGATCGCCGCGACCCGCCGCGGGCTCGTCGCCGAGGACCTGGTGCCCCACATCGAGCAGAAGGGCGTCGATCTGCGCATCGGACTCGACATCGCGCGCCTCTCGCTGCGCCGCCTCGTCGACACGATCGTCGTCGTCACCGGCGACAGCGACATGGTGCCGGCGTTCAAGTTCGCGCGCCGCGAAGGACTGCGCGTGTTCCTCGACCACCTCGGCGCGCCGGTGCGGCGGGAGCTCAAGGCGCACGTCGATCGGGTGCTGTGACGCGCGAGCGCGCGCTCACCCCTTCCCCGCCTTCCCGCGCGCCGCCAGGATCTCGTTCAGGAGATCGATCTGGAGCTGCTGCATCTCGACCATGTGCTGCCACTGCGCGTGGAGCACGTGGTCGAGCTTGTCGTGCAGGCTGCGCACCTCGATCTCGGCCTTCAGGTTGACGCGGAAGTCCTGGTCGGCCTGCAGCCGGTCGCGCGCCGCCATCCGGTCCTGCGACATCATGATGATCGGCGCCTGCAGCGCCGCGACGCACGAGAGCACGAGGTTCAGCAGGATGAACGGGTACGGGTCGAACGCGCGCTCGCGGAGCAGGAGCACGTTGAGCGCGATCCACACGAGGAGCACGACGCCGAACCCGATGACGAACGGCCACGAGCCGCCGACGCGCGCGACGTGATCGGCGAACCGCTGTCCGCGCGTGATCCCGCGCTCGAACTGCTCGTCGATCTGCTCCGCGATCGCGAGGTGGCTCGCGGCCTGGCGCGCGACCTCCGCCTCGACCTCGGAGAGCTCGCCGCGCTCGCGCTCGAGCTCGGCGAGCAGGTGATCGACGCGCGCCGCGCTGCGGCAGTCGAGGCACACCTGCGCGTCCTCCGACCACGCGCCAGGATGGCGCTTCGCGAGCTCCTCCGCGAGCGCGCTCCGCAGTCCGCGCGCGTGGACCAATCGCGCCGCAGGCTGGGCTCGACCGCAGAGACTGCATCGGCGCTGCGCCGAGGGCGGCGCGGGCTTGGGCGGGACGGGATCCGGCGAACGGCTCGACATGGTGGGCCTCCGGCCGTGCTCGACGGCCGCCCCCAGCATCGCACGCACGGGGCGCGAAGGCGCTACGCCCTGCGCCAGAGCCAGCTCGCGCCGTCCGCGATGCTCGCGGCGGTCACGCGCCGTCCGCGGAACCCGTCGAGGATGCCCTTGCCCTTCGCGAGGACGGCGCCCGCCTCGCCGCGAAGCACGGCGACGAGCCACACGAACGGGAGGCTCGCGACGTCGAACGCGAGGAACGAGAACCACTGCAGCGGGCCCCCGTGCTCGCGCAGGAACCAGACGGAGTTCACGCCCATCATGTACTTGCGCCGCGGGTTGTAGCCGCCGCCCGTCGCGCCCGCCGACGTGTGCCACGCGCAGACCTCGCCGAGCACGACGACGTCCCAGCCCGCGCGTTTCGCGCGCAGCCCGAGGTCGACGTCCTCCATGTACGCGAAGTAGCGCGCGTCGAACAGGCCGATCTCCTCGAGCGCCGCGCGACGCGCGAGCAGCGCGCATCCAACGACGTAGTCGACCGTTCGGCGTTCGCGCCACGCCGCACCATCCGGCTCGCGATGCCCGAGCAAGGTCGAGAGGTTCTGCCGCCACGTCATCATCCCGCCCGCGCACCACACGACGCCGTTCGGCGTCTTGTAGAGCACGCGCGGGCCGACGATGCCGAGGCGCGGCTCGCGCTCGAGCTCGAGCGCGAGGCGGTCGAGCGCGCCCGGCTCCAGGGTCGTGTCGTTGTTCGCGAAGTAGACGGCGTCCGCGCCGCGTTCGAGCGCGAGGCGCGCGCCCTGGTTCGACGCCTCGCCGAAGCCGAGGTTCGCCCGGTTTTCGACGAACGTGAGCCCCGGATAGCGCGCCCGGACGAGCGCGAGCGAACCGTCCGTCGAGCCGTTGTCGACGAAGACGATCTCCGCGGGGAGGAGCCCTTGCTCGAGCAGCGAGGCGACGCACTCGAGGTTCTCCGCGCCGCCGTTCCAGTTCGCGACGACGGCGTGGATGCGGAGCGCGCGCGTCACGCGTCCTCCGCCGGAGCGGGATCAGGCCTCGCATCGACCTGCTCGACGCGCGAGCGCGCTCCGCCGCGCGAGAAGAGCGTCTCGAGCACGTCCCCCGCCTTCAGCCTGGACGCGTCGGAGAGCGGCGCGGTCGAGCCCGCGACGCGCGTGATCGAGTAGCCGCGCGCGAGGACGCGGTACGGCGACGTCGACTCGAGCCCGCGCTCGGCGAGCGCGAGTGCGCGTTCGCGGCGCTCGAAGCCGCGCTCGACGGCGTTCGAGAGGCGCGGCCGCACGAGCGCGAGTCGCGCCGCGCGTCGCTCGAGCTCGGCCGCCGGGTTCGCGCGACCGAGCACGGCCGCCGCGCGCTCGAGGCGCGTGCGCGCGCGATCGAGCGCGCTCCCCGCCGCGAGCCCGAGCGTGCGCGCGTGGTGTTCGAGCCGCACGAGCCGCAGCTCGAGCGCGAGCCCGGGTTCGCGCAACGCGCGCGAGCGGCCGAGGCGCTCCAGCGCAGCCTCGCGCTCCGCCAGCTCCGCCTCCACGACCTGCTCCAGGTTCGCCGCGGAGGCCTCGAGGCCCTCGAGCAGCGCCTTCCTGTCGGGGATCACGCTCTGCGCCGCGTCCGTCGGCGTGTGCGCGCGGTGATCGGCGACGAAGTCGATCAGCGTGACGTCCGTCTGGTGACCGACGCCGGAGACGACCGGCGCGCGCGCGTTCCAGACGGCCTCGGCGACGGGGAGCTCGTTGAAGGCCCACAGGTCCTCGAGCGAACCGCCGCCGCGCACGACGCAGATCACGTCGACGCCGAGCGCGTCGACGCGGCGGATCGCCTCCGCGATCTCCTTCGCCGCGGCCTTGCCCTGCACGCTCGTGTGCGCGAGCACGCAGGGGAAGTCGGGCCAACGGAGCGCGCGCGTGCGCAGGAAATCCTGCAGCGCGGCCCCGTCGCGGCTCGTGACGACGCCCACGAGCTTCGGCATCGACGGCAGCGGGCGCTTGCGGTCGAACCAACCCTTCGCGCGCAGCGTCTCCTTGAGCTTCTCGAGCTCCGCGAGCAGCGCGCCGAGGCCCTTCTGCTCGAGCCGCTGCACGATCAGCGCGTACGTGCCGCGCGGCGCGTAGACGTCGAGCTTGCCGTGCGCGACGACCTGCATCCCCTCCTCGAGCGGGAAGCGCGCGGCGGCGGCGAGCGCGCTCTTCCAGATCGTGCACGAGAGCTTCGCGTCGAGATCCTTCAGGTCGAAGTAGACGTGCCCCGACGCCGCGCGCGTGATGCGCGAGATCTCGCCCTCGACGGCGACGCGGCCGAGGCGGTCGAGCGCGCCTTGGATCTGCCGCGAGAGCTCGGCGACCGTGTACGTGCGCGGCCCCGCGGGCTCGCTCGGACGGGAGGCCCCCGGCCGCTCGAACGGATCGTCGCCGAAGAGGCCGTCAGCGCCGCGCAAACCCATCGGGACCTCGTCGGCTCTGGACGTCGCGCGCGCTCGGCATGGAACGCGCGGTTATCCACGCGGGCGGCGCCCGCGTCAACGCCGAGCGCGACGAGTCCACCGTCCGCGGCTCAACGCGCCTTGCGCGGCGGCGGCTCGGAGAGGCCCGGGAGCCCGGCGGCGCGCCAATCGGCGAGGTTCGCCGCGGGCAGGAAGATCCGGTAACGCCCGTCGAGGAACGGCGTCTTCGCATCGCCGCGGACGATCGCGCCGCTCTCGAGCTCGAGGCGGAGGCCGCGCTCCTCGGCGACGAGGCGCAGGCGGTCGGCGAAGAGCTTCTTCACGAGCCGGCCTTCACGGTCGAGCTCGTCGAGCTGCACGTCGCGCAGGACGCCCTCCTGGACGCCCGCGAGCCCTTCGAGCCGCCACGTGCCGTGCTCGACGTCGGCGCGGAGCAAGAGGTTCAACCCCGTGCGCACGGAGAGCAGGTCCCAGCGTCCGTCGTCGGGCGGCGGCTCCTTGTCCGCGGGCCGGAAGAGCTCGGGCACGGCCTCGATCCACGGCCGCGGATCCACGTGCGGGAGCTCGATGCGCCGACGACCGCTGCGCAGGAGCGGCGCGGTCGGCGCGGGAACGTCCGCGGACGGAGCGACGCCGAACGCGGTGGACGTCGGCGCGGGGGTCGACGAGACAGGACTCGGAGTTGCGCTCGGCGACGAACCCGCCGCACTCGAGACCGAGCTCGGTTCGCTCGGGAGCGCGTCGTTCGCCGCGGGGAACGGGATCCGCTCGCCGCCGATGCGCTCGTAGCCGTCCTCGAGGACGAGCGTCACCGAGCGCGCGGAGAGCGACGCCTCGAGGTGCATCCGCTCCGCGCACAGCGTGCCGACCGTGCGCCCCGCGTCGTCGCGCATGCGCAGCACGACGGGCCCGATCGCGCCGTCGGCGAGGTGTCCGCTCTCGAGCAATTCGAGCCCCGAGACCTGCTCGGCGATCAGCAGCGCGCGCAGGCTCGCGCGGAGCTCGTCGTCGCGCTCCTTCGCGGCGCGCGCGTGCTCGGGGTCGAGCGGCGCGAGCGGCGGCGGAGCCTGCATCTCGCCCGTCGCGGGCGCGCGCTCGGCGCCGACGACGTCCGGCGCGGGCTGGAAGCGCGCGGTGGAGAGCTCCGCGATCGTGTGGAGCCGCGCGATCGACTGCGTGTACTCGAGCCACTCGCGCTCGCGCGCGATGCGCTCCTCGCGCAGGTGCGCGACCTCGGCTTCGAGCTCGCGTACCCGCGCTCGGGCGCGCGCGAGTTCGTCCGTCCCGGCGCCGTTCCCGCCGATTCCCGACGGGTCCACCGCGCCCGAACCGGGCTCGTTCGCGCTCGGGATCGATGCTCCCGCGTCGGAAGCGCGCGACTCGGCGCGCGGAGTCGATTCGACGGCGCGCTCGGCGTTCGTCGCCTTCGAAGGGGACACGGAGAGCGCGCTCGGCGCGCTCCCGCCGTCGACCCGCTCGCACGCGGCGGCGAGCGCGGCGAGCGCGATTCCGAGCGCGAAACGCCTCATCGTCCGGCCTCGTCTTCGGGCGGCGCGGGCACGCGCGCGAGCACGTCGTCGAGCGGCGCGGTGGCCCAGCGCGTCGCGGTGAGCGCGAGCGGCGCGGCGTCGAGGCCGGTGATCCGCGCGCCGTCGGAGGGCGCGCGGCCCCAGAACACGCAGGTCGTGCTCGCTCCCGGCGCGAGTTCGAGCGGCCCCGCTTCGAGGAGCGTCCGCACCGGATCCGGCGCGATGGACTTCGACGCGTCCACGCGCACGAGCGGTTCGAGCGCCGCTCCCCGCGCATCGGCGATCGCGAGCGCGCCGAGGTCGACGTGCATCGGCGCCGCGCCCTCGTCGAGGAGCAGTTCGACGCGGTACGGCTCGCCTTCGCGGCGGCCGAAGCGCGCGCGGAGCGCTTGGGTCTCGAACACCTGCCGCCGCGGATCGGCGTGGAACGGCGCGACGCGCACGCGGAGCCCGCGCTCCGCGAGCCGCGCCTCGAGGCCGGACGTCTCGACGGGCTCCTTCGCGCCGAGCACGGGCACGGCGACCGAGAGCGAGGCGCGCGGACGCAGGGCGGCGAAGCCGAGCACCGCGGCGCCGACGAGCAGCGCGCAGGGCCAGACGAACGCGGCGGCGGCGCGGCCGCGGCTCAACTGTCCTTGTCCCAGTCGGCCTTCTTGTTCTTGTTCCACCACGTTTGCCACTTCTCGGGATCCCGCTCCTCGTGCTTCGAGAGCTTGCCGAGGCTCGTGATGATCGGCGCCGCGATCACGTCGTACTTGTCGCGCGCGGTCGTGTTGTCCGGGTTCGTGTCCTTGAAGCCCTTCGCTTCCATCACGGTCTTCAAGAGCGCCTCGAAGACGTCCTTGCGCGTCTCGAGGTCGCTCGTGGCGAACTCGCCGAGCGCTTCGGCCGACGCGCTGATCAGCGAGTTCTCCTTGTTGTTCAGCATGTTCTTGAGGACCTTCAGCCCCTTCTTGTCCTTCGTCTTGCCGAGCGAGAGGATCAGTCGGTGCTGGACCGCGAGGTCCTTCTTCAAGGTCTTCGCGTCGATCCACGTCATCAGGACCTCGACGCTCTCTGGCCCCATCTGGCCGAGCGCGACGGCGGAGGCGAGGTAGAGCTTGTTGTTCGGCGCCTGGCCCTCGGGGACCATGCGCCGCTGCTCGAAGCACTTCGAGAGCTCCTTCACCATCGCCTGGCGGTCCTTCGGCCCGGACTTCGGGAACTCCTGGAGCATCTTGTCGATCGTGCCGACCGCGTCCTGGTCGGCCTTGCCTTCCTTCTTGATGAAGCCGTCGAGCTCGTCGACGAGCTTCTCGACCTCCGGCCGCTTGTCGGGGTTCGTGTTCGGCGCGGGCTCCTGCGCAAGAGGCGCGGACGCGGCGATCGTCGGCGCGGGCGCCGCGGGGAGGAACGAGGCGAGGAGGAACAGTCCGTTCGTGAGCATGGTCGTCACCTGGATGGGGCGTCTCTCCTATCCCGAGCGGATCGCGCGGACACGCGCGCGCGGAGGGAAGCCTTTTCCGCCATTACCGCAAGCGCGCGGGCGCGCTGCAAGCGCGCGGACGACGTCCAGGGCGAAGGTCGATGCCCGGAGCGCGTTTTCCTTCCCGGCGAAGGCGAAACCCGCACGCCGCGACGCGGGGGACCTCGCGGCTTCCTGAAGGCGCGGCGCGGCCGGGACTCGATCCCGCCGCGATGGAACGCTCCCGGCCGGGCTCACGCCTCCGGATCGAGCGCGCGAGCGAGCGCCGCGCCCTTCGCGAGCGTCTCGCGGTCCTCGGCGGCCGCGTCCGAGCTCCACGTGATGCCGCCGCCGACGTGGTAGGACGCCGTGCCGCGTCCGCCGCCCTCGTCGCGCCACACGAGCGTGCGGATCAGGATGTCGAACGCCGCGCGACCGCGCGTGTCGACGAAGCCCGCGGAGCCCGTGAAGAAGCCGCGGCCCTCGCCCTCGAGCTCCGCGATCGCAGCCATGCTCGCGAGCTTCGGCGCGCCGGTGATCGAGCCGCCGGGGAAGAGCGCGGCGAGCAGGTCGAACGCGTCGCGGCCCGGCGCGACGTCCGCGACGACGTCGGCGACGAGGTGGTGCACCGTCGCGAACGACTCGAGGCGTGGGAAGGCCTCGACGCGCACGCCGCCCGCGCGCGCGACGCGGCCGAGGTCGTTCCGTTCGAGGTCGACGATCATCGCGAGCTCCGCGCGGTCCTTCGCGCTCGCGAGGAGCTCCGCGGCGCGCGCGGCGTCCTCCGCCGGCGTGCTCCCGCGCGCGATCGTCCCCTTGATCGGCCGCGTGCGCGCGACGCGGCCGTCGAACTCGAGCAGGAGCTCCGGCGACGCGGAGAGCAGCGCGCCGCGCGGCGTCGCGAGCGCGTCGACCGAGTTCGTCTCGTCCCACTCGACGAACGTCGCGTAGGGCGCCGGGTTGACGGCGCGCAGGCGGCGGTAGAGCGCGTCGCTCCGCGTCGCGACGGCGCGCGAGAACCGGTGCGCGAGGTTCGCCTGGTAGAGCTCGCCCGCGGCGATCTCCGCGCGCAGCGCGTCGACGCGGCGCATGTGCTCTTCGGCGCTCGTGTGCCGCACGAGCGGGCCGAGCGGCCGGGGGAGCTCGAACGGCGGCGATTCCGCCGCGAGCGCCGCGCGGACGCGCTCGCGCCGCGCGTCGAGCGACGGACGGCCGTCGCCGGGCTCCTCGCCGAGCACGAGCCAGCCCTCGCCGCTCGCCTCGTCGCGCACGACGAAGTCGACGTAGAGCCCCCCGACGACGAGCGGCGTCCCCCACGCGTCGCGCGGGAGCCCGACGCGCGTCTCGCCCGCGACGCCGAGGTCGTAGGCGAGCGCCGCGAGCAACCCGCCGTGGAACGGGCCGGGCACGTCGTCGCCGCCGTCGAGACGGAGCCGCGCGTGGAACGCGCGCAGCGCGAGGAGCGCGCTCGGCGGCGCTCCCGCCGCGAGCGGGTCGAACGCGACGACGCTCCACCGCCGCGGCGCGCCGCCCGCGCTGTCGAGCGCGAAGCGCGCGCGATGCCCCGCGAGCCGCTGGACGAGCTCGCCCGCGTCGGGCACGGGCCCGAGCGCCTCGACCCGCGGACGGAACCACGCGCGCGCGCTCATCGCGGGCCCGGCGTCAGGCCTCGGCCGGCGCGGCGGCCGCCTTGCGCGGGAACGTCGCGCCGAAGCGGCGGTGGTAGCCGTACGCGAGGAACACGGAGAGCCCGAGCACGGCCGCGCCGAGCAGGAACGGCGCGTGCGGGTCGATGTGCTGGAACGCCTCGCCCGCGAGCGGCGGCCCGGTCATGCGCGCGAGGCTCCCGAGCGACTGGTTCAACCCGAGGAACGCGCCCTGCTGGTCGCTCGGCGTCGCGCGCGAGATCAGCCCCGAGAGCGACGGATTGTTCAGGCCGAAGCCGAACGGCATGAGGATGCAGCCGAGGAGCACGATCCCCCAGCTCTGCGAGAGGCCGAGCACGAGCAAGGCGAGCGCGAGCACCGCCTGCCCGGCGAGCGCGAGCGACGTCTCGCCGAAGCGCGGCACGAGCCGCCGGATGAGCCCGCCCTGGATGATCGCGGAGAGGATCCCGATCGCGCCGAGGTAGCGCCCCGTGTACGGGGCCGCCTTGAGCACGTCGTCCATCGTCGCGTGCTCGATCGAGTCCGCGAGCCCGAACTGGTGCGGGAACGTCGCGAGACCGAAGCGCGCGAACATCGCCTCGAAGGCCGAGAACGCGAGCACGGACAGGAACGACAGCGCGAAGAGCACGCCGATGCGCGGCTCGCCGAACGCGAGGCGCACCTGCTCGAGCGAGAACACGCGGCTGTGGGTGCGCAGCTCGCGCGGCGGCTCGACGAGCTTCCACGCGCCGAAGCCCGCCGCGACGAGCGAGAGCCCGGCCGCGAGGAAGCCCGGGTACATCGGCGAGAACGCGGTGAGCTCGCCGCCGACGAACGGGCCGAACGTGAACCCGAGGCCGAACGCGGCGCCGAGCAGGCCCATCCCCTTCGCGCGGTTCTCCGGCGTCGTGACGTCGGCGATGTAGGCCGCCGCGGTCGAGATGTTCGCGCCGAAGAAGCCCGCGAGCAGGCGCGCGACGAACAGCATCGGCATCGACGTCGCGTACGCGAAGAGCAGGTACGAGGCGCTCGTGCCGATCAGGCCGCCGACGAGCACCGGCTTGCGCCCGATGCGGTCCGAGAGCCGGCCCCACATCGGCGCGAAGAGGAACTGCATCCCCGAGAAGCACGAGAAGAGCAGGCCGAGCTCGAGCTCCCCCGCCCCGTACGCCTTCGAGTAGATCGGCAGGAGCGGCAGGACGATGCCGAAGCCGAGCAGGTCGATGAAGACCGTCAGGAAGATGAAGAGGAGCGGGGATCGTCCGCCGCGCGCGGGGCTCGTGCTCATGAAGCCGCGCAGTCTAGCGAAGAGCGGTCGGCGTCGGGCTGGGAGGCCCTCCCGGCGCTCACGGCGGCCGCCCGCTCCCGTACCCTGGACCCCGGACCCGGAACGTTCTTCAGGTCCGCTCGGACTCCGGCCGATCTGGAACTCCCATGAAGACCAGTGTGCTCTCGATCCTCGTCGTCGGCGCGGCCGTCGCCGCGCTCTCGTTCGCGAACCGCTCCGCGCAGGCCGACTCGACCGCGCTCGCCGCGCCGCAGGCGGACGGCGACAAGAAGGACGCGGCCGCGCAGGAGCTCGAGGCGCTGCGCCAGAAGTGCGACGCGCTCGGCGCGGAGCTCGCGGAGACGAAGGGCGCGCTCGAGCAGGTCGTGAAGTACCTCGATGCGCAGGCGCAGAACGCGAAGGCGATGGAAGCGGTGCTCGACGACGCGGAGAAGAAGGGCTTCACCGCGGGCATCAACTACGAGTCCCGCGAGGCGCTCCTCAAGGGCTGGCGCGAGCAGTGCGCCGTGCTCCAGAAGGACGTGCCGACGCTCAAGGTCGCGAAGAAGGAGGCCGCGAAGCCCGCGGCGCGCAACTGACCCGCTGCGGGTCGGGCGCACGCGCGGTCCCCGTCGGGCGGCCGCGCGTGCCGTCGTTTTCGGGCGCGTTCGGCGCATCGACTCGGCCGCGCCGTCGTCCCGGGAACGGCTCGGAGCTCCGTCGGAGCGCCTCCCCCCTGGCGCCGACGCCGCGCACCGGCGATCCTCGTGCTCGTGCTGACCCTCGAGGAGATGCAGGCCCGCGTCCTCGCCCCCGGCGCTCCCCCCGAGCGCTGGCTCGCGTGGAAGCGCCACTTCGAGAGCGGGCCGCCGCGCGAGCTCGACGCGCTCGCCCGCGCGTTCGACCTCGACTCCGCGCGCGTGCTCGACGTCGGCTGCGGGCACGGACGGCACCTGCTCCATTTCTCCGCGGGCTCGCTCGGCATCGACCGCGTCGCCGACCACGTCGCGTTCGCGCGCTCGCTCGAGCTGCGCGCCGAGGTGCGCGACGTCGACACGCTCGGTTGGAACCTCGGCCTCGGCGACTTCGACCTCGTGTGGATCGCGGACCTGCTCGCGCACGTCGAGGACCCGGTCGCGCTGCTCGCGAGCCTCCCGTCCGTGCTCGCGCCGAAGGGCCGCATCGTCGTGCACGAGTGGCTCTGGCCGGAGCGCGAGACCGCGGCGGAGCTCCTCGCGCGCTTCGTCCCCGACGGACGCGACGCGCTGCACCACCCGCTCCACCGGCGCCGGCTCACCGAGCGCGCGCTCGTCGAGCTCCTCTCGGCGGCGGGCCTCGAGCGCGACGTCGAGCACGCGGCCGAGCCCGCGGCGCTCGGACGGCTCTTGCGCGGCCTCGCGCCGGCGCGCACGATCGTCGCGCGCCCGCGGCGGGATGCGCCGCGCGCACCGAGGAAACCCGATGCCGAGCCGATCCGCGTTCTCGAACCTCGCCCTGCCGCTCCTCGCCGCCGCGGCGCTCACGCCGAGCGTCCGCGCGCTGCAGGCGCCGTCCCCCGCCGCGCCGAAGGCGGACGACGCGGCGCCGAAGACGGACGCGGCGCCGCGCGCCCCCGACGCGGCTGAGCTCACGAACGCGGTGAAGCGCGGCCTCGCGCTCCTGCTCGCGAAGCAGGAGGCGTACGACCCCGCCGTGGAGCGCGGCCGCGCGCCGAAGACGGATGCGAAGGCGGGGCCGCGCGAGTGGCCGTACGAGGGCGTGTACCGCGTCGGCGGCGAGATCCCGATCGGGTACCGCGTCGGCGGCACCTCGATCGCGGCGAGCGCGTTGATCGAGGCGCAGGACGGCAAGCTCTCCGACGAGAGCGCCGCCGCGGTGCGACGCGCGCTCGACTTCGTGCTCGAGGGCGTCGGACATCCGCTGATGACGAAGGACTTCGAGCAGGGCTACGACGTGCGCGGCTGGGGCCACGCGTACGGGCTCTCGTTCCTCCTGCTCCTGCGCGAACGCAAGCTCGTGCCGAAGGAGCTCGCGGAGCGCGTCGACCAGGAGATCACCAGGCTCGTCCACATGCTCGAGACGACGGAGATCGAGTCGGGCGGCTGGAACTACTCGCGCCCGAACGGCACGCACGCGGACGTGATGCGCAAGGCGCTCGAAGCGAAGCGCGCGAAGGAGAAGAAGCCGAACGCGCCGGCTCGCCCCGAGAAGCCGGAGAAACCCGAGAAGCCCGGGCGCGACGAAGCGCGGCAGGGCATCGCCGCGCCGGCCGCGGAGGAGGTGCCGGAGGAGCACGAAGCGCCGCCCGAGGCGCTGGCGCCCGCGGAGCGCGCGCTCGGCGACGACGCGATTCCGCTCTCGCCGCCTTCGCCCTTCATGACGGCGCCGACGCTGCAGATCCTCTTCGAAGCCGCGCGCCAGGGCGAACACGTCGACGCGGGCGTCGTCGAGCGCGCGCTGAATACGCTCGAGGACGCGCGCCTCGACACGGGTTCCTTCCAGTACAGCACGAACCCGGCGCGCAAGAGCGGCAAGGGCATCGAGGCGGTCGCGGGCGCGTGCGCGCGCATGGCCGTGTGCGAGACGACGCTGTACCTCGCCGGCCGCGGCTCGATCGATCGCATGCGCGGCGCGGTCGACGCGTTCTTCGAGCACTGGCAGGCGCTCGAGGACCGGCGCAAGAAGACCGGCACGCACGAAGGGCCGTATGCGATCGCGCCGTACTTCTTCTTCTACGGGCACCGCTACGCCGCGCAGGCGATCGAGTTCCTGCCCGAGGCGGAGCGCGCGAGCTACCGCGCGAAGCTCTACGCGCTGCTCTGGAAGGTGCGCGAGGAGGACGGCGGCTGGAACGACCGCGTGTTCCCGCGCAGCGAGAGCTACGGCACGGCGATGACGCTGTTCGCGCTGCACGAACCGACGGCGCGCCGCCCGGCGACGTGGGCGTCGGGCGCGAAGAAGTCGGCGAAGTGACCGCGCGCGACGAGGTCGAGTCGCCGCCGATCCCCCCGCGCATCGCGGGCTCGATCGACGCGTTCTTGAAGGAGCTCGCGGCGACGCGCGGGGCCTCGCCGCACACGCTGCGCGCGTATCGGAAGGACCTCGAGCAGTTCGCGCTCTTCCTCGCCGGCCGCGAGGTCGCCGAGCCCGCCGAGATCACGCCGCGGATGTTGCGCGCGTACCTCGCCGACCTCGACGGGCGCGAGCTCGCGCGCGCGTCGATCCAACGCAAGCTCAGCGCGGCGCGCTCGTGGTTCCGTCACTTGCTGCAGAAGGGCGCGATCGAGACGCACCCCGCCGCAGGCCTGCGTCAACGGCGCGGCGAGCGCAAGCTGCCCGGCGCGCTCTCGACGGAGGAGGTCGACGCGCTCTTGCGCGCACCCGACGCGAAGACGCCCGCCGGACGTCGCGATCGCGCGCTGCTCGAGTTCGTCTACAGCGCGGGCACGCGCGCCGCGGAGACGGTCGGGCTCGACCGCGCGGACCTCGACCTCGCGCGCGGCGTCGCGCGCGTGCGCGGGAAAGGCCGCAAGGAGCGGCTCGTCGGGCTCGGACGCTACGCGCGTGAAGCGCTCGCGGCGTACCTCGAGGACCCCGCGCGACCGAAGCCGAAAGGCGTCGGAGCGAGCGCGGTGTTCCTGAACCCGCGCGGCGGAAGGCTGACGACGCGTTCGCTCGGCCGGATCGTCGAGAGCTGCGTGCGCAAGGCGGGCATCACGCGCCGTTGCACGCCGCACACGCTGCGGCATTCGTTCGCGACGCACCTGCTCGACAAGGGTTGCGACCTGCGCTCCGTGCAGGAGCTGCTCGGCCACGCGCACCTCGTGACGACGCAGATCTACACGCACGTGTCGATCGAGCGCCTGCGCGCCGTCTACGAGAAGGCGCATCCGCGCGCGACGGGGTAGGCCCGCGGAAATCGGCGGCCCTTGCGCTCCCCGGGCGAACGGCGACGATGGCTCCATGCCGTTCGCCGCGCCCGCCTTCGTGGTCCTCCTCACCGGCGCGACCGTCGACCGACTCGCGCCGTCCTCGGACGCGCGCGACCCGCGGGAAGCCGCGACGGTGCCGCGCCCGACCGCTCCGGCGTCGGAGCTGGAGCGCGACGAGGACGGGAGCGTGCACTTCGACGCGGCGCGACTCGCAGAGCTCGCGCCGCGGCCCGAGACGGCGCTCCGCAGCGAGGACGACGCGCGGCTGCGCGCGACGGTGTGCGCCCGCGCCGCGTGCGAACGGCTCGGGATCGACGCCGACACGCTGGTCTTCGAGCGGGCCACGTTCCTCCCGCTCGCGCTCGTCGGCAGCACGGACAAGGTGGCCGTGCGCTTCCGTCAGAGCGCGGCGGGAGTGGCCGTCGAAGGTGGGCTCGGCGTCCTGCTCGCGACGGACGGCGCGCTGCTCGACGTCGTGTCGACGGCCGCGAGCGCTCCTGAGCTCCCGCCCGCGACGCCGCTCGTCGTCGCCGAGACCGCCGCGCGCACGGCGCGGGACGCGTTCGAGGCGCGCACCGGCCGCGCCGGGAAGGCGCTCGCCCCCGCGCACCTGCTCTTCGCGCGCGACCCGGCGCACCCGGCGGACGCGCGGCGGCTCGTCTGGACGCAGGTCGTCCAGTCGCTCGCGGACGGTCCCGAGCCCGACGTGTACGAGGTCCGCGTCGACGCCCGGAGCGGCGCGGTCGTCGCGTGCGTGGACCGCGTGCTGCGCTTCGACGTCACGGGGCGAGTCGGCGCGTGGATCACGCCCGGCATCCTGCCGGACGACCTCGCGCACGCGGCGATCCCGCAGACGACGTGCTCGCCGTGCAGCACCGCGACCTGCGGCGCGTGTCCGCCGACCTCGTGCGCGACGGCGGCGTCGAGCGGCGATCCGAGCGCGGAGGTGCCCGTCGTGCTCGCCGACCTCGAGCTGGAGGACGAGCTCGGAAACGTCGTGTGGACCGACGCGGACGGGACCTTCCGCTTCCCCGGTTCCGCGCCGCGGACGATCACGGCGCGCTTCCGCGGCCGGCACGCGGTCGTGCGCAACGAGGCGGGCCCCGACTACGCGCTGACGACGATCGTGACGAACGACGCGGGCAACCGGCTGCTCCTCGGCGGCCCCGCGCCGTACTCGGGCGGCCCCACGCTGACCGCGCAGGCCAACGCGTACTGGTGGACGACGCGCCTTCGGCACTGGATCGCCGAGGTGAACCCGGCGGACGCGGCGTGGGAGTCCGACGGCTACGCGAAGCTCACGCGCGTCAACATGGCACAGACGGTCAACGGGTGCGACGCGCGCTTCGTGCCCACGAGCGCTCTGCCGGGCGGCGTCGGCAGCCCGGAGACGTGGTTCAGCATCGGCGGCGGCGTCTGCGGCATCTTCCCGATCCAGCCCGCGGCGTGCGGGTGCTGCGGTGCGTTCGACGGGACGTGCACGAACAAGGCGAACGCGACGGTGCTCGTCCACGAGCTCGGGCACTGGAGCCGCGCGGGAAGGCGCTCGCCCCCGCGCACCTGCTCTTCGCGCGCGACCCGGCGCACCCGGCGACGCGCGGCGGCTCGTCTGGACGCAGGTCGTCCAGTCGCTCGCGGACGGTCCCGAGCCCGACGTGTACGAGGTCCGCGTCGACGCCCGGAGCGGCGCGGTCGTCGCGTGCGTGGACCGCGTGCTGCGCTTCGACGTCACGGGGCGAGTCGGCGCGTGGATCACGCCCGGCATCCTGCCCGACGACCTCGCGCACGCGGCGATCCCGCAGACGACGTGCTCGCCGTGCAGCACCGGGACGTGCGGCGCGTGTCCGCCGACCTCGTGCGCGACGCCGGCTTCGAGCGGCGATCCGAGCGCCGAAGTGCCCTCCGTGCTCGCCGATCTCGAGTTGGAGGACGAGTTCGGCAACGTCGTCTGGACCGACGCCGAGGGGACGTTCCGCTTCCCCGGCTCCGCGCCGCGGACGATCACGGCGCGCTTCCGCGGCCGTCACGCGGTGGTGCGCAACGAAGCGGGGCCGGACTACGCGCTGGCCTCGACCGTGACGAACGACGCGGGCAACCGGATCCTGCTCGGCGGTCCCGCGCCGTACTCGGGCGGCCCCACGCTGACTGCGCAAGCGAACGCGTACTGGTGGACGACGCGCCTCCGGCACTGGATCGCCGAGGTCAACCCGGCGGACGCAGCGTGGGAATCCGATGGGTACGCGAAGCTCACGCGCGTCAACCTCGCGCAGACGGTCAACGGCTGCGACGCGCGCTTCGTTCCCACGAGCGCGCTGCCGGGCGGCGTCGGCAGCCCCGAGACCTGGTTCAGCATCGGCGGCGGCGCCTGCGGCCTCTTCCCGATCCAGCCCGCCGGCTGCGGGTGCTGTGGAGCGTTCGACGGAGCGTGCACGAACAAGGCGAACGCGACGGTGCTCGTCCACGAGCTCGGGCACTGGATGAACGACCTCGACTTCGGCATCGAGGCCCCGAGCGCGTTCAACGAAGGCCTGGCGGACGTCTGGGCGACCTACGTGACCGGTCAACCCGAGCTCTTCCCCTACTTTTGTTCGGCGGAGACGTGCGCGCGCTCCGGCGAGACCTGCAGGCAGTACGCGAGCTACGCGGACCAGTTCCTCGGGGACCCGCACAAGAAGGGCGAGGTCGTCCTGGGCGCGCTCTGGCAGGTCCGCGCACGGCTCGTCGCGGTGCACGGCGCGACGACCGGCGCGTCGATCGCGAACGCGCTCTTTCGCGCCTGGTGCTCGACGTACCCGGAGTTCGCGATCCACCCGGGGATCAAGCGGCGCTGGCTCGTGCTCGACGACGACGACGCGAACCCGCTGACGCCGACCCCGCACCAGCAAGAGCTGCTCGGCGGCTTCGAAGCGCACGGACTCTGAGCAGCGCCGTTCGCGTCAGGTCCGAAGGCGCGTGAGTTCGGCGCGCAGCGCGGGCGCGCGCTCCACCGCCGTCGAAGCGAGCCATCGTTTTGCGCGCGCGAGGTCCGCGGGCTCGTCGACGTCGAAGTGGAGGTCCTGGAGCTCGACCTCGAGCCCGAGCTCCGCCGCGCGCGCGCGCGTCGAGGCGAGGACCTGCGCCGTGCTCCACGGCACGCCCTCGAAGAGCGCGTCGCACGCGCGCGCGAGCCCGACGAGCCAGTACCCGCCGTCCGCGCTCGGCCCGAGCACGACCGCGCGCCGCGCGAGCGCCTCGAACGCGCGCTCGAGGTCGTTCACCGACAACTCGGGCGCGTCCGTCCCGACGACGACGACGCGCCGTGCGCCGCGCTCGAACGCGTCGCGCGTCGCGCGCACGAGCCGAGGCGTGAGCGTGCCCGCGCCCTGCTCGAGGAGGCGCGCATCCGGCGCCGCGGAGGCGAACCACGCGCGTTCGTCGTCGGGCGCGAAGGCGAGGACGAGCTCGCGCTCCCCCGCCGCGTGGACGAAGGCGCGCGCCGTCCGGAGCGTGTCCTCGAGGAGCGCCGCCGCGATCCGCGCCGCGCCGTCCGGACCGACCTCGCGCGCCGCGGCGAGGCGCGTCTTCGCGACGCCCGCCCGCGGAGCCTTGGCCATGACGATCAGCGTGTCCATCGAGGGCGCGACCCCATGGAGGGAGAAAGGGAGCGGGAAAGAAAGCGGGCGGCGCCGACCGAGGTCGACACCGCCCGCTTGGATGGTGATCCCAAGGGGATTTGAACCCCTGTCGCCAGGATGAAAACCTGGTGTCCTAGGCCGGGCTAGACGATGGGACCGCCGTGTTCGTCGGAGACGTCTCCGCGTCGGCCTGCCGCGAAGAGGGCGGGAAAAGTACTGTCCCACCCGGGGGCTGTCAACCCCGCCGGAGGCCCCTTTCCCTCAGCCGCCCGCCGGCGTCCAGCCGGCCCGCGCGAGCACGCTCGCGACGTGTGCGTACTCGCGTGCGAGGCCCTCGACCAGCCGGTCGCTCGCGTCCCCTCCCGGGCGCGCGAAGGCGGGGAGCACGTCCCAGGTGTACGTCTCGATCTCGAGGTGGAGCTCGCCGAGGTCGCCGCCCGCGCCGCCATGCCCCGCGCCCTGAGAGCCGAGCACGCGCTCGAGCACCGCGTCCGCGAACCCGCGCGTCGTCGCGAGCCCGAGCGGCGCGCCGCGCTCGTCGCGCGCCTCCTCGAGGTCGACCGGCACGTGGAAGTGGCAGCGCCATTCGTCGCACGCGAGCCAGCGCTCGAGGCCCGTGGAGAGCTCGCCGAGGTCGCGCGCGCGCAGGAGTTCCGCGCCGCGGCGCCCCGTGACCTGGTGCAGGAAGCGCGGCTCGTCGAGCGCGAGCAGCGCGGCTCGTCCGCGCGCGTTCGTCGCCGGCTCGCGGACGACGAGCGCACTCGTGAACTGGAGCTTCGCGAGCGCGCCGGTGCCGCGGCCCGCGGTCGACGCGTCCTCGAACTCGACTGCGGCGTGGCAGGCGTCGACGCACGCGCCGACGTGCCGCGCGAGGAGCGTTTCGGCGCGCGACGACGCGACGGCGTGCTCGCGCGCGAGGAAGCGTGCTCCGCGCTCGAGGAGCCGCGGGCGGAAGCGCGCGAGCGCCGCGAGGTCGTTGCACGCCGACCGCGGCTCGGGTTCGAGCGCGAGCACGACGCGCACGCCGCGCGCGTCCTCGAGCCGCGCGAGCTCGAGCGCCGCGCGCGCGAAGTGCGCGATCGCGGCGAGCTCGTTCGCGCTCCCTTCGACGAACGCGCCGAACTGCCCGCAGTGCGTCGAGATCGAGACGTGTCGGCCCGCATCGCGCGCCGCACCTCCACTCGCTCCGCGCGCCGCGAGCTCGACCGCGATCCGCGCGACGGCGAGCGTGTAGTCGAGCCGCGCGCGCTCCCACCAGGCGGGCGCGAAGACGCGCTCCTTCAATCCGTCCGACTGGAAGCGCTCGTACGGGAACGCGTTGAACGTGAACGGATCGAGCGCGTGCTCGACGAGGAACGCGGCGAGCGGTTCGAGCGCGTGCGCATCGCGCGCGGGATCGAGTGCGTGCGCGAGCTCCGCGGGCAGGTACATCCCGACGCCGAAGCGCGCGTTCGGCGCGACGCGCGCGCGCAACGGGAGCGTGACCGCGGTGAGGCCGTCCTCGAGCTCCGCGAGCGTCCGCGGCGCGTGCAGGTTGAGGCCGTACCCGAGGCGGAGCCGCCGTCCGTCGTCGACGTTCGGACGCCAGTCCACGCGCGCGCTCCGGGAGGGACCGCGCTCAGAGCGCGAGCCCCTCGTCGACGAGGAGCAGCGGGATGCCGTCGCGGATCGGGTACACGCGCTTCCCGTCGGCGCGGACGAGTGCCGCCTCGAGCGGGTCCTTCACGTCGGCGCCGCCGACGTTCTTCGCGCCGCCTGTTCGAATGCGGTCGTTGACGCGCGTGAGGAGCTCGCTCGACGCCTCCGCGAGCGGCTGGTGGCTCTCGGGGCAGATCAGGATGGCGAGCAGGTCCTTGTCGATGGCGGCCATGGAGCGCACAGGATGTCCGAGCGGCGCTCCGGGCTCAAGCGCTTGACAGCCGCGAGACGCGAGCGGAGCCTCCGGGCATGTCGCTCGGCCTCCTCGCGCTCGCGCTCGCTCTGTCCCCCTCCGTGCCGGCGCGGCCGACCGTCGCGCCGCGGCCTCCGAGCGCGCAGGAACGCACGGGGAGCCCGGCGGAGACGGCTCCGAAGTCGGCGGGGATGACGCTCGAGTTCCCCTCGGGCCCGGTGCGCGACGCGCTCGCGGCGCTCCCGGTCGACGTCGAGCCCGCAGCCGCGCCCGAGGGCTTCGGCGGGGCTTCGAAGTCGAACGAGCGCACGGCGCCCGGCCTCACCGGGGGAGCGCTCCAGGAGTCGACGACCTGGGCGCGTTGGCGCGCGGCACTGATCGCCGTGCGCGCGAACCCGAGCGACGCCCGCGCGAGGGCCGTGCTCGCGCTCGTCGCGCTCGAGCAGGGACGCTACCGCGACGCGAACGAGCACTTCGCGCACGTCGCGAGCGATCGCGCGCTCTTCGCCGCGCTCCTCCCGCGCTTCGCGCCCGGGGTCCCGGCGGGGACGCCGCTCGCGCGCGGTGGACGCCCGCAGCCGCTCGCCGCCGGAACGGTGCTCCGGCCCGCGCTCCCGCCCGCACCGACGGTCGAGGGCGAGCGCCGCGCGTTCCACGTCGTCGGGCTCGAGCTCGGCGCGACGCGGATCGAGCTCACGCTCTCCGTCGAACACGAAGGCGTCCAGGCGGAGGTGCGCCATCTCTCCGGTCCGCCCGCGCGCGTCGCGCTCGAGCTCCCGCGGGTCGAGGACTACGGCGTCGGCGCGGAGTACGTCGACTGGGACAAGCAACCCACGGTCGGCGCGCCGCTCGTCGTCGAGGTGAAGGAGGGCGAGGAACCGCACGTGCTCTTCGCGCGCTTCGAGCCGAAGGACCCGAAGTGGCCGACGCGCGCCCCCGACGAACTCCCCGCCGCGGTGCGCGAGCACGGCGTGTGGATCGTGCTCGCGAAGGACGATCCGCGGCGCGCGACGTACGCCGCGCTCGCGAAGGAGCTCGCGCTCCCCGAGCTCGGGATCGCGTGCGCGGTCGCGGAAGTCGGCACGGTTCCGCCCGGCGGCGTCGTCGTCGACCTCACGCTCGCGGAAACCCAGCAGGAGAAGCTCGCGTGGCTCGTCTCCGCGCTCGAGCATTTCGCGCTCCGCGGCGACCGACGTTGAATGCGGACGGCGGGGCCGAGTAGGCTCTGCGCCTGCGACGGACCCGACCGTCGACGGGAGACGCTCGATGGACTGGTCGATCCAAACCGTGTACGTGGGCTGCGCCGTCGCCGGCGGAGTCGTGCTTTTGATCCAGACCGTCCTGCTCTTCACGGGCGGCGGCGATCACGACGTCCCTCACGTCGACGCGGCGCCGGACATCGGAGTTTCCGACAGCGGCGAGCCGACGGGCCACGACACCGGGTTCGGGCTCATCTCGATCCGCAGCGTCGCCGCGTTCCTCTGCTTCTTCGGACTCACGGGGATGTTCGGCGCAGCGCGGGGGTGGAGTTCGCTCGCGACGCTCGGCAGCGCGACGGCTGCGGGGCTCGTGATGCTCGTGTTCGTCGCCTGGCTCTTCAGCCTGCAGCGCGCGCTCTACGCCCAAGGCAACCTCGACCCGAAGAACGCCGTCGGCCGCGTCGCGCGCGTCTACCTGAAGATCCCGGCGCAGAACGCCGGCAAGGGCAAGATCACCGTCTCGATCCAAGGTCGCACGCAGGAGTACGCCGCGTCGACGAAGGGCACGGAGATCCCGACCGGCGCCGAAGTGAAGATCGTCCGCCAGATCACCGAAGACACGTTCGAGGTCGAGCTCGCCTGAGGCGCGCCGCCCTAGAGCACGAGAAAGTGACCCCATCCCCATGCTTCCCCTCTCTTGGATCCTCCAGCGCGGCGCGGCGACGCAGCAGCCGCTCATCGACGACGACACGAAGAGCACGCTCGTGCTCGTCCTGGGCATCGTCGCCCTCGCGATCATCGTCTTCACGTTCGTGCTCGTCCTCGCGCGGCGCTACAAGCGCTGCCCGTCGAACCGCATCCTCGTGATCTACGGCAAGACGGGCGCGGGCCGCTCCGCGAAGTGCCTCCACGGCGGCGGCGCGTTCGTGTGGCCGCTGGTGCAGAACTACGAGTACCTCGCGCTCGACCCGGTGCAGATCGAGATCCCGCTCTCGGGCGCGCTCTCGATCGAGAACATCCGCGTCAGCGTGCCGAGCGTCTTCACCGTCGCGATCGGCACGGACGAGGAGACGATGACGAACGCCGCGATCCGTCTGCTCGGGCTCCCGACGCAGGCCGTGGTGAAGCAGGCGGAAGACATGATCTTCGGCCAGCTCCGCCAGGTGATCGCGTCGATGCGCATCGACGAGATCAACCGCGACCGCGACACGTTCTTGAACAAGATCCAGAGCAACCTGGAGCCCGAGCTCAAGAAGATCGGCCTCGTGCTGATCAACGTGAACATCAAGGACATCACGGACGAGTCGGGCTACATCGAGGCGATCGGCAAGAAGGCCGCCTCCGAGGCGATCCAGCAGGCCGAGATCGACGTCGCGCAGCAGGTCAAGCGCGGCGCGATCGGCGTCGCGGAAGCGTCGCGCGACCAGGCGATCGAGGTCGCGAACAACGAGAAGTCGCGCGACATCGGCACGAAGACCGCCGAGCGCGAACGCGCCGTGCGCCTTGCCGAGCTCGAGAAGGAACGCCAGATCGGCCAGCAGAAGGCCGCGTTCGAGCAGGAAATGCAGGTGCGCGCCGCCGAGCAGACGATGCGCATCTCCGTCGCCGACGCGAACGCCAAAGCGGTCAGCGGCGAGAACAAGTCGAAGGCCGACATCGCGGGCGCGAACGCCGAGCTGCGCGTGCGCGAGGCCGAGGCGTACCAGATCGGCGAGACGCGCCAGCGCGAAGCGCAGGCCGCCGTGCTCGAAGCCCAGTACAAGGCGCAGGCGCGCGCCGCCGAAGCACAGGCAGCCAAGGTCGAGGCCGAGAAGCGCGCCGAGCTCGAAGCCGTCGCGAAGGCCGTCAAGGCGCAGATCATCGTCGACGCCGAGGCCGCGGCCGAACGGCGCCGCATCGAGGCGCAAGGCGAAGCGGCCGCGATCTACGCGCGACTCGAAGCGGAAGCGCGCGGCCAGTACGAGATGCTCGCGAAGAAGGGCGAGGGCTTGAAGCGCATCGTCGAGAGCTGCGGAGGCTCGCAGCAGGCGTTCCAGATGCTCATGCTCGAGCACATCGACGGCCTCTCGAAGACCGCGGCGCAGGCGATCTCGAACATCAAGTTCGACAAGATCGTCGTGTGGGACGGCGGCGGCGCGGACGGCAAGAACGCGACGGCGAACTTCCTCCGCGGCATCGCGGGCGCGCTCCCGCCGACGATGCAGATGATGAAGGACATCGGCGGCGTGCAGATGCCCGAGTACTTCGGGAAGCTCGTCGACGAGGGCGTGAAGTCCGCGGACGGCGCGGCGGAGAGCGCGGCGAAGAAGGGCTGACCCGCTTCGCACGTCCGAGTTCGCGCGGGGCGGCGTCGCGGCCGCCCCGCGTCGTTTCCAAACGGCTCCTCGCTCACCTTCGACCCGCGGCGCCCTTTTCCTCCCCCGCCGCGGCCGGGTAGCCTCTCCCTCGCCCCATGCACCGCGACCATCGCCGCCGCTTCCTCGAGCTCCTCCGCGCGCAGCGCGCCGCCGCCGTGATCCCGTCCGCGGCGCACAAGGTGCGCAACCACGACGCGGAGTATCGCTACCGGCCGGACAGCGACTTCTGGTGGCTCACCGGCTTCGACGAGCCCGACGCCTGCCTCGTGCTCCTGCCCGGACTCGCCGACGGCGAAGCACCGCGCAGCGTGCTCTTCCTGCGCGAGAAGGACCGCGAGCGCGAGATCTGGACCGGCCGTCGGCTCGGCGTCGCCGCGGCGCCCGATTCACTCGGCGTCGACGAGGCGCGCCCGATCGAGACGTTGTGGGCGGAGCTCCCGAAGCTCCTCGCGAACCACGCGCGGATCGTCTACCGCACGGGGATCGACCCCGTGCGCGACGCGCGGCTGCTCGAGACGACGACGCGCCTGCGCTGGAGCGCGCGCGGCAACGTCGCGCCGCCGGCCGAGCTCGTCGACGTCGCGCCGACGCTGCACGAGCTGCGCCTCTTCAAGTCGCCCGACGAGCTCGAGCGCATGCGCCGCGCGGCGCGCATCACGCGCGAGGCGCACCTCGAGTGCATGAAGCGCGCGAAGCCCGGCGTGAACGAGGCCGAGCTCGACGCCGTGCTCGAATACACCTTCCGCAAGAGCGGCGGCACCGGCGCCGCGTACACGCCGATCGTCGCGGGCGGCGCGAACGCCTGCTACCTGCACTACATCGAGAACGACCAGCCGCTCGTCGACGGCGACCTGCTCCTGATCGACGCGGGCGCGGAGTTCGATTGGTACGCCTGCGACGTGACGCGCACGTTCCCCGTGAACGGCCGCTTCTCGCCCGACCAGCGCGCGGTGTACGAGCTCGTCCTCGAGGCCCAGCTCGCCGCGATCGCGTACGTGCGCCCCGGCGTGCGCTTCACGGACGTCCACGATCGCGCGGTCGAAGTGCTCGTGCGCGGGCTCGTCCGCCTCGGGGTCCTGAAGGGCTCGGTCGAGACGGAGCTCGCGAGCGAAGCCTACAAGCGCTTCTACATGCACCGGACGAGCCACTGGCTCGGTCTCGACGTGCACGACTGCGGCGCGTACTCGAAGGACGGCGCGTCGCGGCCGCTCGAGCCCGGGATGGTGCTCACGATCGAACCCGGCCTCTACTTCGCCGTGGACGACGACACGCTCGACGCGCGCTGGCGCGGGATCGGCGTCCGCATCGAGGACGACGTGCTCGTGACGGCGACGGGGAGCGAGAGCCTCACGCACGGCATCCCGAAGGGCGTCGACGAGGTCGAGGCCGCGTGCCAGGGGCGCGTGCTCGAGAAGGCCGCGCGCTGAGCGAGCATGCGAGCCCGCGCCGAGCGCGACCGAGAAAGAGCCGTGCGCGACGAGCGTAGGGAGCCCGCGTGTCGAGTTTGATCGGGATTCCCGGCGAGCCGTGGTCGCTGTCGCGTGCGACCGACGCGATGGGCGCGGCTGCGCGCCAGGTCAGCCGCCCGGGACTCGTCTGGCTCTGCGGGTTCTTCTATCCCGCGCTCACGTTCCTCGGTGGGAACGGCGGCGAGCTCCTGCTCAGCCTGCTCTACAAGCGCGGCACCGGCGTCTCCGAAGGCGGACGCATCGTGATCGGCATCGGCGTGCTCTTCGCCGTGCTCGGCGCGCGCATGACCGCCGGGCTCGCGCGGCTCGGATCGCCCGAGGCGTGGAGCGAGCACACGCGCGAGCGTCGCACTCCGCGGATCCGCGACGTCTGGCGCGCGGGGCGCGGACTCGGTTGGAGCACGCTGGGGCTGTGGTTCCTCGTCCTGCTGATGCTCGCGATCCCCTCGCTCGTCGTCCTCGCGCCGCCGCTCTACCTGCTCGAACACTGGGGTTGGACGCCCGGTGCGGCCACGGAGGACGCGAACGCTGTCTCCGCGCTCATCCTCGGCCCGTTCGTCGCGGTGGTCCTCGTGATGGGCTTCGTGCTCTCGGTGCTCTACCAGCTCGCCCTGCAGAGCCTCGTGCACAACCGGCGCGGCACCGCCTCCGCTCTGCTCCATGCCTGGCGCATCGCGCGCCACGACGCGTGGGCGACGGCGCGGGCGGTGCTCGTCGACTTCCTCGCGTTCCTCGTGCTGATCCTCGTGCAGGGCGTCGCGTTCGTGGTCTTCGTGTTCTCGCTCACCGGCATCTGCTGCCTCGCCCCGGCGCTCCTCCTGCTGCTCTTCGTGCGCAAGCCGTGGGTGGTGAAGACGCTCGAGCTCCTGTACGCCTCGCTGCTGCTCCTGCTGCCCGGCTTCCTGGGCGTCGTCCGCGCGGCGTATTGGGCGCGCGTCTATCGCTCGCTCGGCGGCTTGTCCCCCGGCGACGGCGTGCCCGGCCTGTCCTCGGAACCGCGCCCGTCGACGAGCAGCGCATGAGGTTTGGGGCGCCGGCGCCCCGGATGGAGCGGACGTTCGCGCACGGCTCGAACTCGCGCAACGACGCGCGGGAGTCTCGACTCGACCGCACCCCTCACGCACGAAGCGCGAGGATGGTGCCCACGGTAGGGCTCGAACCTACGACCTGATGATTAAGAGTCACCTGCTCTGCCAACTGAGCTACGTGGGCGCGTTTTCAGAAAAGCGGGGCGAGAAAGTACTCCGGGGTCCCCTCTCGGTCAAGCGTCCGCCCGACTCCGCGCGGGCGGAGGGGCGGGTGAGCGCGGAAGGGATCGAACCTTCGACCTACTGGTTAAAAGCCAGTTGCTCTACCGACTGAGCTACGCGCCCGGTTGCCCGCGCACACCCGGTTTCGGGCGTGCGGGCGAAGAGGATACCCGATGACGCGGCGGGGGCCAACCCCGCCCACAGAAGCGCGCGAGGCGGCTCGGGGCCGCCTCGCTTCGCTCGGACGTCGCGCGGAGAGCCGCGCGCGATCAGACCTCCATGATCTCGGCGGTCTTCTTGTCCATGAGCTGCGTGACCTTGTCCTCGTACTCCTTCAGGAGCTTCTGGATGTCGTCGTGGAGCTTCTTCGACTGGTCCTCGGTGAGGCCGCCGCCCTTGAGCTCCGCGTCCGCGACCTTGTTCTCGTCGCGACGGACGTTGCGCAGCGCGACGCGCGTCTCCTCGCACATCTCCTTGACCTTCGCCGCGTACTTCTTGCGCTGGTCGCCGGAGAGCGGCGGCATCGTGAGGCGCAGCACCTTGCCGTCGTTCTGCGGCTGGATGCCGAGGTCGCTCTTCTGGATCGCCTTGCCGATCTCGTTCAGGATCGAGCCGTCGAAGGGCTTGATCAGGATCTGCCGCGGCTCGGGGATCGAGATCGACGCCATCTGGGAGAGCGGAGTCGGCACGCCGTAGTAGTCGACCTTGATGTTGTCGACGAGCGCGCTCGACGCGCGCGACGTGCGGATCTGCTTGAGGTGCTCCGCGAGGTGGTGCACCGCCTTCTCCATCTTCTCCTTGGTGTTCTTGGTGATGTCTTGCGTGGTCATCTTCAGCTCACGATCCGGGTGCCGAGGCGTTCGCCGCGCACCACACGCTCGAGGTTTCCTTCCTCGAACAGGTTGAACACGATCACGGGCAGCTTGTTCTCCATGCACATCGTGATCGCCGTGCCGTCCATCACGCGCAGGCCCTTCTGGATCGCCTCCATCGAGGTGATCTCCTCGTAGCGCTTCGCGTTCTTGTCCTTCTTCGGGTCGGCGGTGTAGACGCCGTCGACCTTGGTCGCCTTGAGCAGCACCTCGCACTCGAGCTCGGTCGCGCGCAGCGCGGCGGCGGTGTCCGTCGTGAAGAACGGGTTGCCGGTGCCGGCGGAGAGGATGACGACGATCCCCTTCTCGAGGTGCGCGAGGATCTTCTTGCGCACGAAGGGCTCGGCGACCTGGCGGATCTCGATCGCGGTGGCGACGCGCGTCGCGAGGCCTTGTTGCTCGAGCGCGTCGGAGAGCGCGAGCCCGTTGATCACGGTGCCGAGCATGCCCATGTAGTCGGCGTTCGCGCGGTGGCCGCCGAGCTTGCTGAACTCGGCACCGCGGAGGATGTTGCCGCCCCCCACCACGATCGCGATCTCGACGCCGAGCCCTGCTACGCGCGCGACCTGCCGCGCGATCTTCTGCACCGCCTCGGGGTCGATCCCGTGCCCCGTCGCGGGGTCGCCGAGGGCCTCACCGGAGAGCTTGAGCAGGACGCGCTGATACGGAGTGGCCATGCGTGGGGTCGCGGCGAGCGAGCGCGGAGGATAGCGGCGGGAGCGGGCGCTTTCCATGAGGTCGGAGGCGGCGGGGCGGCGGGTTTTGGCGCGGGCCGGGCTCCGCCGTGTGCGCCGGCCTCCCGCGACGCGCGCCGCCGATCGCGGGCGAGAAGCGCTCGCGGGAACACGCGGTCGGGCCGCGCACGTGTCGGGCGCTCGCACGCGCTCGTCCCGAGCGAACCCCCGGCCCGTGCGAGCGGTCGGCCCGCACGTCCGCGTCACCGCGGACCGAGGGGCGCGTCGTCCTCGCGCAGCACCGCGAGCCAGCGCTCCTCGTCCGCCGCGAACTCGAAGCGCGTCGACGCGGCGAAGTCCTCGCTCAGCTCGAAGACGAACGTCTCGAGCTCGTGGAGCACGCCTTCGTCGCCCTCCCAGCGCGCTTCCACCGTCGCTTTCCATCGCCCGGACCCCGGCAGCTCGAACCGCGCCTCGCCGCGCGCGTCGAGCGCGGTCGAGACCTCGGACCAGACGAGTTCGGCGAGGGCCGCATTCGAGTCGCCGTCGAGCTCGACGACGGCGGAGTACGTGATCGTGCTCGCACGCAGGCTCGCAGGCACGTCGACGCGCACCGTGACGCGGCGCGCGGGCGGCAGCGTCCAGACCTCCGAAACGCGCGGAGCGGGCCGCACGACGAGCGAGCGGCCCGGGCTCCACGCCGCGATGCGCTCGAAGGGCTCGAACACAGTGACCTCTCCGCCGAGCCAGGGCACGGGCGAGTGCCATTCGCCGTCGACGGAGTAGCACCACACGCCGTGCTCCAACGCGCGCGCGGCGTCGTCCTGGAAGCGCAGCGTCGGCAGTTCGGCGACGACGACGGCCGCGGGATCGCCGAGCGCGCCGCGCAGGTCGAGCGGCTCGAGGCGCGGATCGCGCGCGAGCCCTTCGGCGGGGATCACGATGGCAGAGACGAACACGGGGGCGCGCGCGGTCGGCGTCGCGACGCGCAGCGCGTACTCGCCCGCGTCGAGACCGCGAAACGACGCGACGAGGCGGTCGCCCGCGCGTCGAAGCTCGGCCTCGATGCCGGTCTCCTCGTCCTCCGCGACGCCCGGCTCCGCGTCCTCTTCACCGTCGCGCTCTGCGTCCTCCGCATCGACGAGCGCGACCTTCACGCCGCCGTCGAGCCACGCGGGATCGACGAGGATCCACGCATCGAGCTCCGCGCCGACGACGACGCGCACGGTGACGTCGCGGTCGCCGTAGGCGCCGATGGAACGCGGGAACGTGCTGCGCTCGCCGTCCGCGAAGGGGAACGAGTGGCCGTCGCGCGCGACGGAGACGGCGACCGGTCCCGTGCGGCCGTACCCGAACGCTTCGAAGCGCCCGTCCGCATCGGTGCGCGCGACGCCGAGGCACTCGGCCGTGCCCGCTGAATCGGGACCGAGCTCGGCGAGCTCGACGGTTGCGCGCGGAAGCGGCGCACCGCGCTCCGTGACGACTCGGCCGGAGAGCGCGAGCGGCGCGGGCTGGAGCACGAGCTCGAGCTCGCGCGCGTCCGAGGTCGGCACGTACGCGAACAGCGGCGGATGCGCGTCGGGGTCGACGAGCAGTTGCGCCACGTCCGTTCCTTCCCACGTCGAGCGCAGGAGCACGATGCGCCCCTCCGCGTCCGTCCGGAGCGGCGCGCGCGAGCGTGTGTGGCCGCTCCCGTGCCCCGCGGGCTCGTAGCGCTCGCGGAGTTCGAGCTGTCGATCCGTCCACGGTTCGCGCGCGGGTCCGAGCACGCGGAGACGCACGACGCGGCCCGCGGGTTCGAGAGGCAGATCGACGCGCCGTGTGAGCGGGTTCACGCGCGCCGCGTCGATCGTCCAATCGATGCCCTCGAAGACGACGGAGAACGTCTCGTCCTTCGGCACGAGGCTCGCGAGCCGCGCGCGCCCGTCGCGCACCGGCACGGAGAACGACTCCGGGTCGCCGAACATGCGCGGACGCTCGCGACCACGGTAACCGCACGTCACCCGGAGCTCGCCCGCGAGCGGGACGACGTTTCCTTGCCCGTCGACGAGGCGGAGCTCGAGCGGATCGCCGCGCGGCACGACGAACTCGACCGGACCGGTGTCGAAGTCGCTCGGGACGAAGCGCGAGAGGAGCGCGGGCCGCAGCGTGCCCGCGGTGACGCGCACCGCGAGCTCGGGATCGTCCCACGCGATCGCGACGCGCTCGACGCGCGCGCGACCGTGCTCGTCCGTCGCGCCGCGCCACAGGGGCGTGATGTCGTCGGGATCGCACAGCTCGAGCGGCACACCGGCGAGCGGCGCGCCGTCCTCGTCGCGCACACGCACGTCGAGCGCGCGGTTCGGATGCAGGACGATCGCGCACGGGCTCGCGGCGTCCGGCGCGAGCTCGAGCAGCGCCGCGCGATCGCCCGAACGCGCGAGGAGCGCGACGGGGCGCTCGGCGCGCGCGAGGCGCAGACGTCCACTGTCGTCGCTCGCGCGTGCGACGCCGCGCCGCTCGACCTCCGCGATCGGATCGTCGCCGAGCGCGGCGGGATCGGGCTCGAAGCACCAGGCCTCGCGCCCGGGATCGAGCACGCGCACGCTCGTGCGCGGCAGCGCGCGACCGTCCTCGTCGACGAAGAGCAGCAGGAGCTCGGGCCCGTACGCGGGCTCGTGCACGAACGGATCGGCCTCGACGCGCGCGACGGCGAGTTCGTTCCGCGGCGCATCCATCGCGGAACTCGACGCGTCGAGCGTGGAGGTCGCGCCGTCGCGCGCGGCGGCGTCGTTCGTTCGCGCGACCTCGGGCGCGTGCCCGCGACTCGCCCGCACGCCGAGCGCAATCGCGATCGCGAGCATCACGAGCGCGAGCCCGATCGCGAGGACACGTGCGCGCGGCATGCGGGAGCTAGTCTCCAGCCCCGTCGGGGTCACCGCGAGTCCCTCCTCTGCCGCCCCCCCCAAATGCAGACGGGCCAGCGCGCGCTGGCCCGTCCTGCGTCGTGCGTGCGAGCCCATGGACCGCACCGCGTTCACTTCCCGATCTGGAAGCGCGCGAACCCGTCGATCTTGGCGCCCTTCCCGAGCGCCGCTTCGACGGCCTTCTGCACGGTCAGCTTGTCGTCGAGCATCCACGCCTGCTCGGAGAGCACGCGCTCGGCGAAGAACGTCTCCATGCGGCCCTTCAGGATCTTCTCCTGGAGTTCCGCCGGCTTGCCCTTCAAGTCAGGGAGTTCGAGCAGCACGCCGCGCTCGCGTTCGATCACCGCCGGCGTGATCTCGTCCCGCGTCACCACGATCGGCGTCGGCCACGCGGAGACGACGTGCATGCTCAGGAGCTTCAAGAACGCGTTCGCCTGCGCTTCGTCGGCGCCCGTGGTCACGCTCACGAGCGCGCCCTTCTTGCCGTCGTGGTGCACGTAGCCGCCGACGCGCCCCGTCGCGTTCGCGAAGCGCTCGCACGCCGCGAGCTTGAGTTCCTCACCGGTCTCGCGCCCGAGCCGCTCCACGGCCTCGCGCACCGTGACGCCGCTCGTCGGGTGCTCGAGAGCTCCGAGCGCTTCGACGTCTCTCGGCGCATGCTCGAGCACGAGCCGCGCGAGCTCCGCGAGCAGCGCGCGGAACGAATCTCCCCGCGCGACGAAGTCCGTCTGGCACGCGAGCAGCACGATCGCTCCCGCGCGAGCGTCCGCGGCGAACGCGGTCGCGATGCCGCCGCTCCGGTGGACCGTCCCGCGCTTGCGCTCCTCCGAGAGCCCCGCCTTGCGCAACTCGTCGAACGCGGCGTCGACATCGCCGTTCGCGCGCCGCAGCGCGTCCTTCATCCCGCCGAAACGATCGGACGAGCCCGGGAAGTGGCGTTCGAACCACTTCCTGAGCTCGTCCTCGTCGAACGAATCGCCGTTCACTTCCCGATCTGGAAGCGCGCGAACCCTTCGATCTTGGCGCCCTTCCCGAGCGCCGCTTCGACGGCCTTCTGCACGGTCAGCTTGTCGTCGAGCATCCACGCCTGCTCCGAGAGCACGCGCTCGGCGAAGAACTTCTCCATGCGGCCCTTCAGGATCTTCTCCTGCAGCTCCGCCGGCTTGCCCTTGAGGTCGGGCAGCTCGAGCAGCACGCCGCGCTCGCGGTCGACCTCGCTCTGCGGGATCTCCGTGCGCGAGTTCGCGACCGGGATCGGCATCGCGGATACGACGTGCATCGAGAGCTTCTTCAAGAAGTCCGTCGCGACCGCCTCGTCGGCGCCGTTCGTCACGTTGACGAGCGCGCCCTTCTTGCCGTCGTGGTGCACGTAGCAGCCGACGCGGCCCTGCGCGTTCTCGTAGCGCTGGAACTTGGCGATCGCCATGTTCTCGCCCGTCTTGCCCGCGAGGAGCTTGACGGTCTCGCTCAGGGCGACGCCCGTCTTCGAGTGCTTGAGCGCGCCGAGCGCCTCCGCGTTCGCCGGGTTCTTCTCGGCGATCTGCCTCGCGAGCTCCGCGAGCAGCGCCTGGAACTCGTCGCCCTTCGCGACGAAGTCCGTCTGGCACGTGACGGCGACCATCGCGCCGACGCGTCCGCCCGGCGCGACGAAGGCCGCGAGGCGCCCTTCGCCCATCTCGTTCGTCGACTTCTTCTCGGCGTTCTTGAGCCCGGCCTTGCGCAGCTCGTCGAACGCGGCCTCGACGTTGCCGTTCGTCGCGCTGAGCGCGCGCTTGCAGTCCATCATCGGAGCGCCGCTGCGCTCACGCAGGTCGTTGACCATCTTCGCGGTGATTTCAGCCATCTCGATCTCCTCGGAATTCGTGTGGGGCGGGCAGCGAACCTCTCACGCGCGTCGCGCGCGAGGACTCCATGCTCCGGAGCCATCGCGGCCCTGGTTCTCGTTGTGTGGTACGACGGCGCCGCGCCCACGGGGGCACGGCGCCGGGTCGCGGCGCGCTCGAGCGGCCGCGGGATCCGCTCCGGTCGGAACCGGAGCAGCGTGGAGCTCAGCGCCGACGGCCGCGGCCGCCCTCTTCCTCTTCGCCGCCACCGCCGCCGAAGTCGCGGCGGCCGCCGCGCTGGAGCCCGTCGGGCAGCTTGTTGTCGCGCGTCGGGCGCGGCTCGTCGCCCGGGGCGATCGTGCCGTCTTCGCGCTTCTCGGCCGAGCCGAGCGACGCCATGCGCTCGGAGTGGTTCGCGCGGCCCTCGACGACGGCCTTCGTGAGTTGGACGACCATCAGACGCACCGACTTGAGCGCGTCGTCGTTGCCCGGGATCACGATGTCGACGTCCGACGGATCGCAGTCCGTGTCGAGCACGCCGATCACCACGAGGCCCATCTTGCGGGCCTCCTTGATCGCGTTCGCTTCGCGCGCGGGGTCGACGACGACCATCGCGCCGGGGATGTTCGTCATCTCGCGGATGCCGCCGAGGTTGCGCACGATCTTGCGCTTCTCGCGGCGGATCGAGCTGATCATCTTCTTCGAGTAGTTGTGGATCGTGCCGTCCTCCTCCATCTTCTCGAGCTCTTCGAGGCGCTTGAGGCGCGAGCGGATGACGGAGAAGTTCGTGAGCGTGCCGCCGATCCAACGCTCGGTCACGATCGGCATGCCGGTCGCTTCACCGGCCTCGTGGATCACGCCCTTCACCTGCCGCTTCGTGCCGACCCAGAGGATCGGCGAGCCTTCGGCGGCGAGGTGGTAGAGGAGGTTCTGTGCGCGGAGGATGCCCTTGATGGTCTCGCGCAGGTCGATGATGTGGATGAGGTTGCGCCGCCCGTGGATGTACGGGGCCATCTTCGGATTCCACCGCGACACGCGGCATCCGAAATGCACACCTGCATCGATGAGTTCTTGAACGCTGACGGTTTCCATGAATGGTGAGTTGGGGACGAGCTCGGGTACGCCCCGAGTGCCGGTCCGACGCGCACTCGTCGCGCGTCGGTGGCGCGCCGCGGTGCGCGTCGTGCGCTCCACTTGGAACGCGCGGCGCGGCCGAGACGGCCGGTGAGGTGAGACTCTCCGCTCACGATCCTCCCAGGCCTCCGACGCCGCGCGGGCGCGACGGTCGACGTCGGCGTGCGAGCGCGGGGCTCGCCTCACGGACCACGCGGGCCCGGCGCCGGATCGGCCGTCCTCGAAGGCGCGCGGGGGGTCCGGGCGCGAAAAGGAGCGGGGATTCTATCCATGGAGGGGGGCGAGTCAATCCGAGCGCGGGCGGGGCCGCGCCCACCGCCCCCCTCGAGCTCCCGGCCCCCTTCGCGGGTGGGGACCGATTCGTGGGCCGGAACCGGCGCGGGTCGGCCCTCTTTCCCCCACCGCTCGCCCTGTGGAGGCCGTCCACCACCGAAGGGGGCCAGGACCCACCGGAGCCCGGACTTCCCGGGGCGGGATAGACTTCGATCTCGGGTCCCACCCGCTCCGCACCATGTCCGCACCCCTCCGGATCCTGTTCGCCGACCACGGCGGACGCCCCGAAGCCGGGCTCGCCGAGCGGGCACGGGCCTGGGACCACGCCGGAACGCCGGTCGAACGGACGACCTCGGTCCGCGACACCCTCGCCGCCCTGGAGCGGCCGATCGACGCGTTCGTGCTCGACCCCTGGGTCGGCGGCGGCGCCGAGGAGCTCGCTGCGCTCCGGGCCCGAGCGGGCGACGGTGTGCCGGGGCTCCTGCTCGCGGATCCGACCGATCCGCGGGCCGCGATCGAGGCCCTGCGAGCCCACGCGAGTCCGTGGATCGACTGGCTCGCGCGCGACGCGCGCGACGAGGAGTTCCGGCTGCGGCTCGAGCGCGTGCTCGCGCTCGCCGCGGAACGCCAGCGCGTGCTCGCGCTCGAACACCGCGCGGCGCACGACGACCGCACGGACCTCCTGCGCCCGGACGCGTTCCAGCGCCGGCTCGTCGAGCACGTCAGCGCCGCGCAGCGTCACCACTTCGAGCTCGCGCTCCTGATCCTCGATCTCGACGGCTTCGGTCGCATCAACAAGCAGTGGGACCACACGGTCGGCGACCTCGTGATCGAGAAGGTCGGCGAGGCGATCCGCAAGAACCTCCGTCAGGAGGACGTCGCGGGACGTCTCGGCGGCGACGAGTTCGCCGTGCTCCTCCCCTACACCGGCCGAATCGAGGCCGCGCACGCCGTGCGCAGACTGCGCGACGCGGTCGCGCGCCTCTCGCCGCAGCTTTCGACGCGCGCGAGCGGCCTCGTCGTCAGCACCAGCATCGGGTTCGAGACGTACGACGGAACGGACCTCGACGGGCTCGAGACGCTGCGACTGCACGCGGAGAGCGCGCTCCACGCGGCGAAGGCGATGGGCGGCGGACAGGCGGTGTACTACCGCTCGCTCGAAGCGCGCGGAGACGTCTGAGTCCCCGACGATCGCCCTTGGGGAGGGCGCGACGGTGCGCAGTCCGCCGCAGCGTCAATGCGGACCGGGCGCTCTCGTGAGAGGATCGCAGCGCGCCTGCTCAAGAACCTGTGCGGGAAGCGCCGACCCTGGGTTCTCGACGTCGAGCGAGACCACCCATGACGCAGCAACCGTTCCCCCAGGACCGAGAATTCACCCGCGTTCCCGTGCTCATGAGCACGACGCTGACCACCGACACGAACCAGGTGTCCGAAGGCCACGTGCACGACATCTGCGCGCGCGGCGTGCTCTACGCCGGAGACCCGATGCTCTCCGACGGCACGCTGGTGAAGCTCGAGATCTTCCCGCAGGGCCGCACCGAGGGCTTCGTGATCCGCGCGCGCGGGCGCATCGAGCGCTGCACGCCGTTCGGTCACGGCGTCGAGTTCATCGAGATCGACGCGGAGAGCTGGGAGCACCTCCAGAAGCTGATCTACCTCCACGCCGAGAACCCCGACCGGGTCCGCGCGGAGTTCGAGTCGCACCACGGCTTCCGCAAGAAGCGCGACGCGGGCTGAGCCCGGCTCCCGGTGAACGCGCGCCGAACGCGGACCTCGCCGCGTCGGGCGCGCGTCAGCGCGCGGATCCGTAGCGCCGAGCGAGGCTCTCGAGCACGGGCCCGACCTCGCCCTCGGCTTGGTCGAGCCGCGTGCGCGGATCGGTGATCGACTTCGGTTCGGCGAACCGCGAGAGCATGCGCACGCCCGACGGCGCTTGACCGCCGCCGTTCGTCGCGCGGTGGCAGAGCGCGCACTGCGCGGCGTACGTCGTGTGCTTCGCCGTGCCGTATTCGAGGAAGAGCGACTGCGCCGTGTCCGGCACGAAGCGGAACGCGCCCTCGTCCGGCGCGACGAGGCTCCCGCGCCGCGTGCGCGCGAACACCCAGTGGTTCCAGCCGTCGCGCGAGCTCGTGTCGTTCGTCGCGGAGAGTTCCTCGGGCCCGACGAGCGCGCGCACGCGCACTTCGTCGATCACGTTCGTCGCGACCGGTTTGCCGTCCGTGTCGACGCCCACGAGCGTGAGGACGAGCGCGACCTCCGCGCCCGTCGGCAGCTTCGGAAGCTCCGCGTCCGTCTTCGCGGCCGCGACGGCGGCGACGAGCGCGAGCGCGTCGGCGCGCTTCGACGCGGGGCCGAGCGAGAGGAACGCGCGCGCCGAACGGAGCGAGTTCTTCGCGTCGAAGAGCGCGGTCGACTTGCGCTGGACCTCGACCCACGGGCCCGCGGGGTCCACGAGGAGCGCGCGATCGAGGAAGGGCGCGCGCCGGTCCTTCGGCGAGCCCGCGGGGAATTGCGCGCGCAGGGCCTCGAACCCCGAAGGGAGCGCGAGCAGCGTCGCACGCGATTGCGCGAGCGCGCGCACGACGCGGTGGAGCGCGCGCCGAGCGGCGTCGGAGCCGAAATCCTTGCGGTCCATGCGCACGAGCACCTGGAGCGCGTCCCATTGCAGGAGCAGGCGCGCGAGCGGGTTCGCGAGCTCGGGGACGGCGGCGACTTCCTCGGGCGTGTCGAAGCGCGTGCAGAGTTCGACGAGCTTCGCGTCGTGCTCGGCGTCGAGGGTGACGAGCGGCGAGGTTCGGACGTCGCCGCCGAACCAGCGGTGGTCGGTGGGTTGGCCCTTGCGCTGCGGGATCGGCCACTTGCCGACGAAGAAGTGCGCGTCGTCGAGGCCGCTCGCGCGGCGCTCGGTCGGGAGCGCGGCGCCGACTTCGTCGGGGGTGACGTCGGCGAGGAAGAGGAGCGCGTGGAGTTGGTTCAGCGGGTGGTCGGGGGACGGCGCGTAGACGGGTTGGGGTGCGCCGGTGCGCGGGAGGGACTCGAAGTCGTCGCCGACGGGGAAGCGCGGGGTGGTTTGGAGGGCGAGGAGGAGGAGGGTCGTGGTGAGCATGACGGGGGGGAGCGCGGGAGGGAGATGAGCGCGAAGGAGACTGCGAGCCAAGGCGCACATTTGGATGCTTCGCATTCCAGACTCGGTGCTCGATCAGGCCGGAGGAACCGGCCTGATCGAGCACCGAGTTCTAGGGTCTCTCAGCATCTCGTTGCGCGGAGATTGGGGGGCTCGGCTCGTGAAGCGGGGGCTCAACCCCCGCTTCTCCGGCGCGCGCGCCAGCGGAGGAGGAGCGTGTGCGTGCAGAGGGCGAGGGTGCCGATCGTGCCGAAGAAATAGGACGCGGAGTGGGCCCATGCGGCGGCGGTGAAGTGCTTCCAGCGCTCGTAGGGTACTTGGTCGGCGATCGACGGCGGTGGACGGAACCGGTCGGAGACGCCGGCGGCCCAGCCGGCCATCAGGGCCATCATCGCGAGCACGAAGAGGATCGTGACGAAGGCGAGGATCGGCGTGCGCAGCGCGCGCAGGTCGAGCTTGGGCCAGCGGCCCGCGCGCGCGGAGAGCGCGAGCGCGAGGCCGATGCCGAGGCCCATCCACCACGTCGCGAGCACGCCCCACGCGAGGCCGAGCACGGTCGGGCTGTCTCCGAGACCGAGCGGCGGATGGCCGAGCGTGAAGTACTCGATCGAGAGGCGCGCGGTGATCTGGTCGTGCGCGATGCCGTAGAGACAGGCGAGGAGCACGCAGGCGAGGACGATGCGGATCGAAGCCATCGGTCGGAGGCCGGCGCGCGACCGCGGACCGGGTCTTCGGGAGCATCGCAGGCGCGAGCGCGCGCCGCCAGCTTCGCGCGCGGGGCTTTTCGGGCCGCGCCTTCGTCCGTATCGTCCCGCTCCCCCATGCGCCACCTCCTCGCCCTCTCCGCGTCGCTCGTCGCGTGTCGCGCGGTCGACGCGACGGACCCCGTCACCGCGCAGCGTTCCTTCTTCTCGACGGACACCGGCACGCCGCCGGCGGGTTCGTTCGAAGTCGAGGTCGGCGTCGTCGCGGAGCCCGCGGACGCGCTGCTCCTGCCGACGACGCTGAAGTACGGCGCGGGCGACCACACCGAGATGTTCCTCGGCTGGGCGCCGTTCCAGCACGTGGAGCTCGAGGGCCCCGACAGCCACGGCGCGGGCGACGTGACGCTCGGCGCGAAGCACCGCTTCGTCGATCCGAGCGCGGAAGGACCGGGGTTCGCGCTCCAGGGCGCCGTGAAGCTGCCGACGGGAGTGCGCGAGGCCGGGCTCGGCACGGGCGAACTCGACGTGTCCATCGGCGCGGCGGCGACGCAGGTCTTCGAAGGTTGGATCGTCAGCGCGTACTACCAGTTCGACGCGTACGGTCAGCGCGGCTCGCGCGACCCCGACGTCGGACACGCCGTCGCGCTCTCGGCGGCATCGCCGTTCGTCGGGCGCGCGTCGTTCTTCGGCGAAGTCGTGCAGGCGTGGGTGCCGGAGCAGGACTTCGCGCCCGCGTTCGCGACGCTCGGCGTCGCGTGGAATCCGTGCCGCCTGCTCGTGCTCGACGTCGGTTGCGTGCTTGCGTTGAACGACGACGTGCCGGGGTTCCAGCTCGTGTTCGGGCTGACGGAGAACCTCGGCCGCATCCTCGACTGAGAGCCTGTGAAGAAATCAGAGACACCCGTCACGCTCGCCCAGAGGCGCCCCGGCGGCGTTGCGATTCCTCCGAGTATTGCCAGCGAATACGCGTCGTCATCGCGCCTTGCCGGAACGCCTCTGGACAACCCTGCCGGGCATCCCTGATTCCTTCACAGGCTCTGAGGCGTCGCGCGGCGAGCGCGAGACTTCGAACGCGCCGCGTCTCGGCCCGGCGCTCGCTCAGTGCGACGCTTCGCTCGTCCGCACCAGCGACGCCGCCAAGCGCGCGCGCTGCGTCACGGCGCCGGTCTTCGGATCGACCTCGCCGAACTCGAGCACGCCGGTCGGGCAGCTCTGCACGCACGCCGAGCAGCGGACGCACTCGGGGTCCTCCATCGGGAGGCCCTTGTTCGCGAAGTTCATCACGTCGATGCCCTGGTGACAGACGCTCGTGCACACGTTGCACGAGATGCACTTCTTCTTCTCGGGCAGGATGCGGAAGCGCGAGAAGCGCGCGTAGACGTGCATCAGCGCCGCGAGCGGGCACGCGAAGCGGCACCACACGCGCCCGGAGAACCAGAAGTAGAACGCGACGCCGACGACGCCCGCGAGGAACACGTCGACGAGCCAGTAGTAGTTGAGCTGCACGCCGAGCACGTTCCACCCCGAGAGCAGACCGTAGTAGAGCGACTTCGCGTGCTCGCCGATCCACGTCCCGGGCAGCGTCCAAGTCGCGACGCGCATCAGGAACAGCGCGAGCGCGATCCACAGGATCGCCTGCCCCACCAGGTTCAGCCGGTTCCACACCTTCCCATGCGGCATCTTCGTCCGGTGCGCGTCGCCGAGCGTCTCCGCGAGCGCGCCGCACGAGCAGATCCATCCGCAGTACGCGCCCTTGCCGAACTTGCGCACGAGCAGCGGGATCAGGACGAACGTCTGCACGAGGCTGATCGCGAGCCACGCCCACATCGGCTGCTCGGTGAACACGTTCCAGATGAAGAGCGGCCACGCGAGGACGAAGCCGAACGCGCGCCAGTACTCGCGACCGTGGCCGTAGCCCGCGACGGGGAACAGGTCGTCCGCGAGCGTCTTCCCGAAGCCCGCGTCGAACGCGCCGTTGTGCCCGAGGTAGGGCAGCACGAAGTACGGCAGGAGGAAGAGCGGCACGAGCTGCACCGCCATCAACGTCGAGGTCTGCACCTTCACGTAGGGCGTCTTCCGCCGGCGAATGCGCTGGAACCCGAACAACACGACGAGCACGCAATACGCGAGCGAATAGTAGAAGCCCGGCTCCTCGAGCGTGATCGCGAGCGTGCCGAGGACCGTCGACGGGTCGCCCGCGCTCGCGGAAAGGCCCTTCAAGAGGCCCGGCACGTTGAACGGGAACCAGCCGTGCTCCTGGAAGGCGTGCTTGAGCATCCCGCCCGCCTTCCAGTTGTAGACGAACACGCAGAAGAGCGCGAAGAGCGCGAACGCGGTCCACGCGCGCGCGCCGAGCTCGCCGCGGATGCGCACGCCCGACTTGCGGAAGAACTCGAGCGGTGCCTCGCGGCCGATCATCGAGAACACGACGTCGTTCGGGAGGACGTGCTCCTTCTTCTGCGCGTCGGAGATCGTGACCGTGTTCGGATCGATGCGCTTCACGGCGCTCGCGAGCTCGAGCCGGATCGAGCCGGGCTTCTTGTGCTGCTCCATGTAGCCGCCGACCGCGGTCGTCACGCGCTCGGAGGACGGCGTCTCGACGGCGACGTCGGCGCTCGGATCCGCGCGGAGCTTCTCGAGGCGCTCGACGTTCTCGGGCTTGGGGCGCGCGAACTCGGGCTTGCGGTAGCTCAGCACGACGTGCGCGCCGCACTGGGCGAGCGCGATCGCGGTCTCGAGCGCGCTGTCGCCGCCGCCGACGACGAGCGCGTGCTTCCCCGCGAACTCCTTGGGGTCGTGCAGGCGGTTGAAGACCTTCCCGGAGTCCTCGCCCGGCACGCCGAGCTTGCGGAAATTGCCCGAGCGGCCGATCGCGACGACGACGCGGAGCGCGCGCAGGCTCGGTCGATCGGGGATCACGACCTCGAACACGCCGCCGTCGCGCACGACGCGCTCGGCGCGCGCGATGCGCGGCTCGACGCCGTGCTGCTTCGCGATCGCGCGCACTTCGTCGAGGAGCGGCTCCTTGACCTCTGCCGTGAACTGCAGCGCACCGAGCGGCGTCATGTCCGTCGGGTAGGTGTAGATCGGCTTCGCCTTCGGGAAGTTGACGACCGTCGAGAACGGCTCGCTCGCCTCGAGCAGCTCGAACGCGAGCCCGAGCGCTTTCGCCTCGATCGCCGCCGCCATCCCGGAGACGCCCGCGCCGACGATCACGACGTCGAGCACGCCGTCCGCCTTCGACGCGCGCTCCTTCTGGAACGACGCGTCGCCGGCGATCGTCCGCACGGCGCGCGCGCCCGAGTCCGCGGAGAACTTGAGCAGCGGGATCCCCGTCAGGTCGCCGACGACGTAGAGCCCGGGCACGTTCGTCGCGCCGCGCTCGTCGACGTCGGGCAGCTTCTCGACCGCGCCGGCGGGCCAGCGACCGTGGAGCCAGTTCACGTAGCGAGCGAGGACGTTCATGCGCGCGGTCTCCGAGGGAACGCGGCCGCAGCGGAGCACGGCGCGCGAAGTGCGGAGGATGCGGACCGCGCGCGCGCGAGGAAAGCCCCGCGTCGAATCCGTGCAGGCCGAGGATCGTCGCCCGTGCGCGGTCGGACGTCTCCCCGGCACGGAACAGCTCCGAGCGACCGAATGCGCGGCGCCGAGGCGCGGCCGGACGAGGGCGGGTCGCGCTGCGCCCGCGGCGAGCGTCGGCGGACGGCGCGACGAACCGCGCGCGGCGGGGACGGAACCGGGGAATCGCCCGCCTCGCCCGCCGCGCGCTCCAAACCTCTTCCCTCGGGAGCGCGCGCGCCGCACAGGCTTCCGGCGGAGCGCCCACTCGGCCCTTGATCGCGCGCGCGCGCGCGCTCCAATCCGCAGTCGTGGACGGCTTCGACCTCGACCTCGCGACCGCGGGGACCGGCATGGACCCCGCGCTCGCCGAAGCGCGCGTCGGCGAGGTCCTGCGCTCCGTGTTCGGCTTCGAGCGCCTGCGTCCGATGCAGGACGAGGCGATCCGCGCGTCGCTCGCGGGCCGCGACGCGCTCGTCGTGCTCCCGACCGGCGGCGGGAAGAGCCTCTGCTACCAACTCCCCGCGCTCGTGCGCCCCGGGTTGACGCTCGTCGTCAGCCCGCTGATCTCGCTGATGCAGGACCAGGTCGCGGGCCTCCTCGAGTTCGGCGTCGGCGCGGGCATGCTGAACAGCGCGCAGGACGCCGAAGCACGGCGCACGACGTGGCGCCGCATGGAGTCGGGCGAGCTCAAGTTGCTCTACGTCTCGCCCGAGCGCCTGCTCGTCGAGGGCTTCCTCGACGAGCTCCGCCGTTTCGGCCTCAACGGCGCCGCGATCGACGAAGCGCACTGCATCAGTCATTGGGGCCACGACTTCCGCCCCGAGTACCGCGGTCTCGGCGGGCTCAAGAAGCGCCACCCGTGGCTCGCGCTCCAAGCGTTCACCGCGACCGCGACGCCGTCGGTCCGCGAGGACATCCAGAAGCAGCTCGGGCTCGTCGACCCGCTCGTGCTCGTCGGCGGCTTCGATCGGCCGAACCTGACCTACCGCGCGCTCCCGCGCCGCGACGCAGCCGACCAGATCCACGCCGTGATCCGCCGGCATCCGGGCGACGCGGGGATCGTGTACTGCCTCCGCCGCACGGACGTCGAGGAGACCGCCGCCGATTTGAAGTCGCGCGGCGTGCGCTGCGTCCCCTACCACGCGGGCATGGGCTCCGCCGAACGCGCGCGCGCTCAAGACGACTTCCAGAACGAGCGCGTCGACGTCGTCGTCGCGACCGTCGCGTTCGGGATGGGCATCGACCGTCCCGACGTGCGCTTCGTCGTGCACCAGAGCCTGCCGAAGGGCGTCGAGCAGTACTCGCAGGAGACCGGACGCGCGGGCCGCGACGGACTCGCGTCCGAATGCGTCCTCTTCTTCGGCGGCGCGGACTACCACGGCTGGAAGCAGCTCATGGAGCGCAGCGCGCGCGAAGCGGCGGCCGCGGGCGCGGAGACGGCGATGGACGAGCTCGCGCACGCGCTCGAGCGGCTCGGCCACATGTGGAACCTCGCGACGAGCGCGACGTGCCGTCACAAGCAGCTCGTCGAGTACTTCGGCCAGGCGTGGGAGCCGCGCGCGGAGGCTTCGATCGGTGCGCCGGGCTGCGGCGCGTGCGACGTGTGCCTCGGCGAGATCGCGACGCTCGCGGACAGCCAGGTGATCGCGCAGAAGATCCTCTCGTGCGTCGTGCGCTGCGGACAACGCTTCGGCGCGGCGCACGTCACGGACGTCCTGCGCGGCGCGAAGAACCAGCGCATCCAGCAGTACGGGCACCAGGACCTCTCCACGTACGGCCTGCTCGCGGACAAGAGCGCGAAGGAAGTGCGCGCGTGGATCGACCAGCTCGTCGGGCAAGGCCACCTCCGCGTCGCGGACGGCGAGTACCCGATCCTCTTCCTCTCGAAGAGCGGCGTCGAGGTGATGAAGGCCGAGCGCCCCGTCACGCTCTACGTGCCCGCGGTGCCCGAGTCGAAGACCGCGAAGAAGCCCGCGCGTCACGCGCTCGACGCCGACGACGACGCGCTCGGCGCGGACGTCGACGAAGCGCTGTTCGAGCGGCTGCGCGCGTTCCGCCGCGAGCTCGCGGCCGAGCGCGGCGTGCCGCCTTATCTGATCTTCAACGACAAGACGCTCGCGCTCTTCGCGGCGACGAAACCGCGCACCGCGGAGGAGTTCCGCGCGACGAAGGGCGTCGGCGACAAGAAGGCGGCGGACCTCGGGCCGCTCTTCCTCGCGGAGATCGCGGCGCACCTCGCGGGGAGCTGACGCGGCACGACGCGCGGTCCGTCGTGCGCGCGCCCGCGGGCGAGCCCGGATTCGCGCGCCGCGCGCTCGATCGATCAGGCGCTCGACGCTCGCTCGGTGGAGAGCGTGTACCGCTTCACGGTCGCGAGCAGCGCCTTGGGATCGATCGGCTTCGTCAGGTAGTCGTCGCAGCCCGCCGCGAGGCACTGGTCGCGGTCGCCGCTCATCGCGTGCGCCGTCAAGGCGACGATCGGGAGCTTCGAGCCCAGCGCGCGCAGCCGCGCCGCGGTCCCGTACCCGTCGAGCTCCGGCATCTGCATGTCGAGCAAGAGCACGTCGAACGGAGCGTCGGCCGCGAGACGCGCGTCGGCGTCCGCGCTCGTGCAGAGCCGCCGCAGCACGTCGAGCCCGTTGTCCGCGAGCTCGACGTGGGCGCCCGCGCGCTTGAGGTGGATCGAAATCAGCCGTTGGTTGTCGCGGCCGTCGTCCGCGAGCAAGACGCGCGCGCCGTCGAGCCGCACGGCGTCCGCGCTCGGCGCGCGCGCGGCGAGCGCGGGCGCGGGCGCGCTCGGGTCCATCCACTCGCACGCGACGGCGGAGTCGATCGGGAGCTCGACCCGGAAGGTGCTCCCTTCGCCCGGGGCCGAACTCACCGTGATGTCGCCGCCGAGCATCCCCGCGAGCCGCTTCGAGATCGTGAGCCCGAGCCCCGTGCCGCCGAACCGCCGCGACATCGAGCCGTCCGCCTGCGTGAACGGTTGGAAGAGCCGCGCGAGCTGCTCCGCGGTCATCCCGATGCCGGTGTCCTTCACGGCGAACGCGATGCGTCCCGCGCGCTCCTCCGCGGAGACGGTGACCGTGACGCCGCCGGTCTGCGTGAACTTGATCGCGTTCCCGACGAGGTTCATCAGGATCTGACGGAGGCGCAGCGGATCGCTCGCGATCGAGCGCGGCAGGCGCGTCGGGGCCGCGAGCACGAGCGCGATCCCGCGCTGCTCCGCGCGAACGCGCTCGAGCGCGACGACGTCGCGGACGAGTTGGAGCGCGTCGACGGGCACGCGCTCGACCGTCATGCGGCCCGCTTCGATCTTCGAGAGGTCGAGGATGTCGTTCAGGATCGCGAGCAGGTGCTCGCCGTTTCGCCGGATCGTCCCGACGGCCTCGTCGCTCGGTCCGTTGCCCTGAGCGAGCAGATCCGCGAACCCGAGGATCGCGGTCATCGGCGTGCGGATCTCGTGGCTCATGTTCGCGAGGAACTCGCTCTTCGCGCGGCTCGACGCTTCGGCCTCGACGCGGGCGCGAGCGAGGTCCTCGTTGGTGCGGAGCAGTTCGTCGGCCTTGCGCGCCGAGTCGTCGAGCGCGCGGCCGAGCTGCATCGTCGCGCGACGCTCCGCACGACGGAGCAGGAAGACGGACACGCCCGCGACGAGGCTCAGGAGCACGGCCGGCACGAGCGCGAGTTCACGCGCTCTCTCCATGCGCGCGAGGTCCTCGTCGAAGCGCTCCGCGGTCACGTCGACGCCGAGCGCGCCGTGGATGCGTCCTTCCGCGTCGACGATCGGCGCCCAGGCGGATTGGAAGCGTCCCCACTCGTCCTGCACCGGCTCGGCGGTCGACGTCGGACGTCCGCTCCGCAGGCATTCGCGGAGTTCGGGCGCGGCGTCGTCGTACGGCTCCAGGATCTTCGCCTGGTCCTCGCGTCCGTCGCCGTCGTGGTCGCCGGGATCGGACGCGTCGAGCACGAACAAGACCTCTCCGTCCTGCTCGATCGCCGTGTAGAGGAAGCGCACGCCGCTCGCGCGCGAGAGCATCGCGCGCAGCGGAGCCACGACGCGCGCGTACTCGGGCCCGTTCTGCTGCTCGGGGGAACGGATCGCGTCGTGCGCGTCGCTCGCGATCAGCGAGACGGCGGCCTCGGCGATGCGCTCCAGGTCCGCTCGGTACTGCTCGCGGTAGGTCCGCATCGACACCCGCGCGACGATCGCGATGCACGCGACCGAGGTGACGAGCACGAACGCCGCGGCCAGCGAGCCGAGCGACGCGGGCCGGGACAGGAAGCGGCGCAGCGGGGCTCGACGACGATCGAGCGCGGCGACGGCGGTCGCGCGCGGGGAAGCGCGCTCGACGGGTACTTGAGCGGACATGCGGGAACGGTTCGCTTCGTATCGGCCTGCGTACGACTCTCACGCGAGGTTCGTGCGGAGGCCGCGACGTTTCGAGTTGACGATCCGGAGGGCTCGTGTCCCCGGGAGCCGCGCTCGAGGCGCGCTCCGACGACGCGGCCGAGCCGACGAGTCCGCGCGAACACGAGCCCGCCACGCGGAAGGACGTTCCACCCCAGCCCGCGGCGTGCCCCGGACCGGCCGCGCTTGGCAGGACGCGCGTGCGACGGAACAATCCCGCACCCCGTCCCCCGCCTCGGAGCCCCCGTGAAGCACGCGCGCACACTCATCCTGTCGACCCTCGTTCTCCTCACGCTCCCCGTCTGGGCCGCGGCGCCGCGCCCTGCCTCCGCGGAGAACGCGCTCGCTCCGACCTCCGTGTGGACGCCGTTCGACGTCGCCCGCGTGCGCGCCGTGACCGGCACGGCCGTCTCGCCGGACGGGAAGTGGATCGCGTACACGCTCTCGGTCCCGCGCGCACCGATGACCGACGACGACGGGCCGAACTGGAGCGAGCTCTGGGTCGTCGCGCGCGAGGGCGGCGGGAGCGCGCCGCGCGCCTACGTCTCGGGCAAGACCGACGTCGCGAACGTCGCGTGGCTGCCGGACTCTTCCGCGATCACGTTCACGCAGAAGCGCGGCGACGACAAGGCGAGCTCGCTCTATGCGCTCCCGATCGGCGGCGGCGAAGCGCGCAAGGCCGTCGCGTGGAACACGGGCGTCGGCGCGTACTCCTTCGCGAGCGACGGCAAACGCGTCGCGTTCCTCGCGACGGAGCCCGACGCCGACGCGCGCAAGAAGGCGAAGGAGAAGGGCTTCACCCAGGAGATCTACGAGGAGGACGCGAAGGTCCAGCGCGTCTTCGTCGCGACGCTCTTCGACGAGAGCGCGAAGCCCCACGCGCTCGCGATCGACGGACACGTGCATCAAGTGCGCTGGAACCCGACGAACGAGACGCTGCTCGTTTCCACGGCGCCGACACCGCTCGTCGACGACCAGTACATGGCGCAGACGGTGAAGGTCGTCGACGCGGCGTCGGGCCAGGAGCTCGCACGCTTCGCGCACGAAGGGAAGCTCGGCGAGCTCGACTGGAGTCCGGACGGGAAGCAGGTCGCGTTCCTCGGCGGCGCCGACGTGCACGACCCGAGCGCGACGCGCCTCTTCGTCGGCCCGGCGAGCGGCGGACAGCCCGTCGAGCTCACCGCGGGGAAGGCGCTCGACGTCGACGCGTTCGCGTGGACGTCCCCGACGGACCTCCTCGCCGTCGTCAGCCGCGGCACGGAGACGAGCTTCGAGAAGGTCCCTGCCGCCGGAGGCGAATGGAAGACGCTCGTCGCGGCCGGCACGAACGTGATGACGCAGGTGTCGCTCTCCGAGGACGGCCAGCACGCCGCGTTCGTGGCGAGCGCGCCGACGCATCCGCCCGAGCTCTTCACGATGAGCCACGGCGAGACCGCGCCCGCGCGCCGCACGGATTCGAACCCGTGGTTCGCGAACGAGCGGCTCGCGAAGCAGGAGACGATCACGTGGAAGGCGCGCGACGGGCTCGAGCTCCAGGGCGTCCTGATCCACCCGCTCGACGAGGTCGCGGGCACGCGCTATCCGCTGATCCTCTACGTGCACGGCGGCCCCGAAGCGCACGAGCAGAACGGCTGGCAGACCGCCTACGCGAAGCCCGGACAAGTCGCCGCCGCGCGCGGCTTCGCGGTGTTCCACCCGAACTACCGCGGAAGCACGGGGCGCGGCGTCGCGTTCAGCATGCTCAGCCAGGGCGATCCCGCGGGCAAGGAGTTCGACGACCTCGTCGACGCGGTCGACCACCTCGTCGCGAAGGGCCTCGTCGACGCGAAGAAGGTCGGCGTGACGGGCGGGAGCTACGGCGGCTACGCGACGGCGTGGTGCTCGACGCGCTTCAGCGAGCGCTTCGCGGCCGGCGTCATGTTCGTCGGCATCAGCGACAAGATCAGCAAGCTCGGCACGACGGACATCCCGAACGAGGAGTTCCTCGTGCACGCGCGCCACCGCGTGTGGGACGACTGGAACTTCTTCCTCGACCGCTCGCCGATCCGCTACGCGGGCGACGCGAAGACGCCGCTCCTGATCCTGCACGGGAAGGACGACCCGCGCGTCAACCCGGGCCAGTCGCGCGAGCTCTACCGGCACTTGAAGCTGCGCGGGAAGGCGCCGGTGCGCCTCGTCCTCTATCCCGGCGAGGGCCACGGCAACCGCAAGTGCGCGGCGAAGTTCGACTACTCGCTCCGCATGCACCAGTGGTTCGCGCACTACCTGCAGGGCCCGGGCGGCGCGATGCCGGCGTGGGAGCTCGACTACGCCGATCCGGAGGCGAAGAAGGACGGCTGAACCGTCCGCGGTGGGCGCGCTCCCGTTCCGGGTCGAAGCCCGCGCGGAACGCCGCCCGGGCTCGATCCCGCGCGCGATCGTCGTTAGGCTTCTTGCCCCCCGCGACGAGGAGACACCATGAACCTGCCGACGGCCCCGGTCCTCGAAATCACGCCCCAGACCTTCGAGAAGGAGGTCGTCCAGCGCTCCCTCGAAACGCCCGTGCTCGTCGACTTCTGGGCGACGTGGTGCGGGCCGTGCAAGACGCTCGGGCCGGTGCTCGAGAAGCTCGCCGGGGAGTACGCGGGCGCGTTCGTGCTCGCGAAGATCGACATCGACAGGAACGCCGAACTCGCCGACATGTTCGGCGTCCAAAGCGTGCCGACGGTCGTGCTCGTGAGCGGCGGTCAGGTCGTCGACGGCTTCGTCGGCGCGCAGCCCGAGTCGAAGATCCGCGAACTCCTCGCGCGCCACGGCGTCGGCGCGAAGAAGGCCGCGGACCCGGTCGCCGAAGCGCTCGAGTACGAGAAGCAGGGCGACCTCGAGAAGGCCGTGATCCACCTGCGCACGCACGTCGTCATGGGCGGCGGCGACGCGAACGCGCGCGCCGAGCTCGCGCGACTCTGCGCGCTCTCGGGCCGCACCGACGAGGCGAAGAAGCTCCACGACGGACTCCCCGACGAGGTGAAGGAGAGCGCGCCCGCGAAGGTCGCGAAGAGCCTGCTCGACCTCGCCGCGCAGGCGGGCGACCTCGCCGCGCTCGAAGCGGCCGCGAAGAAGCAGCCGAAGGACGTCGGCGCGCGACTCGCGTTCGGTCGCGGCCTGCTCGCGGCGCGCCAGAACGAGCGCGCGCTCGAGGAGCTCTGGAGCGCGGCGCAGCTCGACGTCGGGTTCGAAGGCGGCGCGCCGAAGAAGGCGCTCGTCGACGCGTTCGGCGTGCTCGGCGAGGAGCACCCGCTGACGAAGCAGTACCGGCGCAAGCTGTCCGTGCTCCTCTGCTCCTGAGCGCGAGGTCCCGACCATGCGCGTCCTCCACCTCGTGATCAACGGCGACGCGCTCGACGTCGCCGCGCCCGAGCACTGGACGTTGCTCGAGGTGCTGCGCTACGAGCTCGGCCTCACGGGCTCGAAGCAGGGCTGCGACAAGGGCGACTGCGGCGCGTGCACGGTGCTCGTCGACGGCAAGCCGGTGCTCGCGTGCTTGACGCTCGCCGCGCTCTGCGAAGGCCGCGCCGTGACGACGATCGAGGGCTTGATGCCCGCGCACGTGAAGCGCGGCGGCACGGGCCCCGATCCGGTGCAGGCCGCGTTCGACGAGTGCGGCGCGCTCCAGTGCGGCTTCTGCCAGCCCGGGATGATGCTCTCCGCGCGCGCGCTGCTCGACCGCAACGCGTGTCCGACGCGCGCGGAGATCCGCGAGGCGCTCGCGGGCAACCTGTGCCGCTGCACGGGCTACACGCAGATCGTCGAGGCCGTCGAGCTCGCCGTCGCGAAGCACGTCGGCGTCGCGCCCGCGCCGCGCGCGTGGGAAGAACAGCGCCTCTCCCCCGCCGAGGCCGAGCGGCGCGCGCGCGAGCACGCCGCGGCCGTCGCGCAGGCGCGCGAGCACGGCGGGTGCGCCGCGACTCGGTCGTGCACGCACGACACGCCCCCGAAGGAGCCGCGCTGACATGGCCGCACGCGACCAACACGGCATCGGCGCCCCGTGGGGCGACGCCGCGCCCGGAGCGAAGGAGAACCGCGCGTTCGAGGTCGTCGGCAAGCCCCACCGCAAGGTCGACGGGCTCGCGAAGGCGACCGGCCGCGCGCAGTACGCGGACGACCTCGTGCTGCCCGGCATGCTGCACGCGAAGACGCTGCGCAGCCCGCACGCGCACGCGAAGATCGTCTCGATCGACGCGTCGAAGGCGCGCGCGCTCCCCGGCGTGCACGCGGTGATCACCGGCGCGGACCTGCCGGTCAAGTACGGCGTCATCCCGTGGACGCAGGACGAGAACGCGCTCGCGCTCGGCAAGGTGCGCTTCATCGGCGACGCCGTCGCCGCCGTCGCCGCGATCGACGAGGACACCGCGAACGCCGCGCTGAAGCTGATCCACGTCGAGTACGAACCGCTCCACGCGTTCCTCGATCCGAAGGAGTCGCTCGTCCGCCCCGAGCCGAGGATCCACGAGGACTCGAAGACGGGCAACGTGAGCAAGCACGTCGACCTCGCGTTCGGCGACGTCGACGCGGCGCTCGCGGCGGCCGAGGTCGTGCTCGAGGGCGACTACGTCTTCCACGGAACGACGCACGCCGCGATCGAACCGCACTGCGCGCTCGCGCAGTACACGGCGGAAGGCCTCCTCACGGTCTGGTCGTCGACGCAGATCACTCACTACGTGCACCGCGCGCTGGCGAAAGTGCTCGGGCTCCCGATCCAGAAGATCCGCGTCGTCCAGCCCGCGCTCGGCGGCGCGTTTGGCGGGAAGAGCGACCCGTTCAGCCTCGAGTTCTGCGTCGCGAAGCTCGCGATGCTCACCGGGCGGCCGGTGAAGATGCTCTACACGCGCGAAGAGGTCTTCTACTGCCATCGCGGCCGCCACCCGATGCAGCTCCACTACAAGACGGGCGCGTCGAAGGACGGCAGGATCACCGCGGTCGACGCGAGGATCCTGATCGACGGCGGCTCGTACAGCTCGTTCGGCCTCGTGACGACGTACTACTCGGGCCAGCTCCTCACGGGCCCGTACCACTTCCCGAACTACCGCTTCGACTCGACGCGCGTCTTCACGAACAAGCCGCCGTGCGGACCCAAGCGCGGGCACGGCTCCGTGCAGCCGCGGTTCGCGTTCGAAGTGCAGCTCGACGAGCTCGCGGAAAGGCTCGCGCTCGATCCGATCGAGCTCCGCCGCCGCAATTTCCAAGGCGACTTCACGCGCACCGTCAACGGCCAGCGCATCACGTCGAACGGCTTCCTCACGTGCCTCGACGAAGTCGAGCGAGCGAGCGGATGGAGGGCGCGCCGCGCGAAGCTCGGATTCGGGCGCGGCTTGGGCGTCGCGGGCTCGATGTACATCTCGGGCACGAACTACCCCGTCTACCCGAACAAGATGCCGCAGTCGGGCGTGCAGCTCGCCGTCGAGCGCTCCGGCCGCGTCACCGTGTTCACCGGCGGCAACGACATCGGTCAGGGCTCGAACTCCGTCGTCGCGTACATCGTGGCGGAGGAGCTCGGCATGGACGTCGCCGACGTGCGCGTCGTCGCCGCGGACACGGACCTCGTGCCCGTCGACCTCGGCGCGTACTCCTCGCGCGTCACGTTCATGGTCGGCAACGCCACGATCGACGCCGCGCGCAAGCTCCGCGCGCAGATCGTCGGCGCCGTCGCGAAGGAATGGCAGGTCGCGCCGGAGCGCGTCCTCATGCGCGGGGGAAAGGTGTTCGATCGCGAGAGCACCGAACGCTGCATCACGACGGCGGAGGCGTTCCAGATCGCCGAAGCGCACTGCGACACGCTCGGCAGCACCGGTTCCTACAACACGCCGACGCTCGGCGGCGACTACCGCGGCGGCACGATCGGCGCGTCGCCCGCGTACTCGTTCACCGCGCACGTCGTCGAGGTCTCGGTCGACGTCGAGACGGGCCGCATCACGTGTCACAAGGTGTGGATCGCGCACGACTGCGGCCGCGCGCTGAACCCGATGCTCGTCGCGGGCCAGATGGAAGGCTCCGCCTACATGGGCATCGCCGAGGCGCTGCTCGAGGAGCACGGCGTCAACCGCTTCGGCCTGCACGCGGGACCGTCGCTGCTCGACTACCGCCTGCCGACCTCGGTCGACACGCCCGAGCTCGCGGCGTTGATCGTCGAGAGCCTCGACCCCGAAGGTCCCTACGGCGCGAAGGAAGCGGGCGAGGGTCCGCTGCATCCGTCGCTCCCCGCGCTCTCGAACGCCGTGTTCGACGCGGTCGGCATCCGACTGCGCGAGCTCCCCTTCACGCCCGCGAAGGTCCTGCGCGCGCTCGCCGAGAAGCGCCAGCGCGAGGCCGCGCACGCCGGAGGTCGCGCCTGATGCTGCGGCTCCCGAAGTTCGAAGTGCGCACTCCGACGACGCTCGACGAGGCCGTCGCATTGCTCGCGGAGTTCGGCGCCGACGCGCGCGTCGTCGCGGGCGGCACGGACCTCCTGCCGAACTTGAAGCACGAGCTCCTGTCGCCGCGCGTGCTCGTCTCGCTCGCGCGCATCGACGCGCTCCACGGGATCGGCGACGCGGGTGCGGGCTGGCTGCGCATCGGCGCGACGACCTCGCTCGCGGACGTCGCGGCGAGCGAACGCGTGCGCGCCCATGCGCCCGCGCTCGCGCAGGCGGCCGGACTCGTCGCGGGTCCGCAGCTGCGCACGATGGGCACGCTCGGCGGCAACGTGCTGCTCGACACGCGCTGCCAGTGGTACAACCAATCGTACTTCTGGCGGCAGGCGCTCGGCTTCTGCCTCAAGAAGGACGGCACGAAGTGCCACGTCGTCGAGGGCGGCTCCAAGTGCGTCGCCGCGGCCTCGAACGACACGGCGCCGGCGCTGATGACGCTGCGCGCGGAGCTCCTCTTCGTCGGCTCCGGCGGACGTCGCGTGGTGCCGATCGACGACCTCTGGCTCGCCGACGGCGCCGCGAACAAGAAGTGCGGAGCCGACGAGGTGCTCGTCGAGGTGCGCCTCCCCCCCACCGCCGCGGGGCATCGCGGCGCGTACGGGAAGCTGCGCGATCGCGCATCGATCGACTTCCCCCTGCTGGGCGTCGCCGTCCGGCTCGAGCTCGACGCGAAGAGCGTCGTCACCGACGCGGACGTCGTGCTCACGGCGCTCCAAGCGCGGCCCGTGCGGGTGAAGCGCGCGAGCGAGCTCCTGCGCGGCGCACGCACGGACGGCGCGGAGTTCGAGCCCGCCGCGCGCGCGGTCGCGGAGCAGGCCCAGCGTCAAGCGCACCCGATGCCGAACGTCCCCGGCGACGCGGATTGGCGCCGCGCGATGGTCCCGGTGTACGTGCGTCGCACGCTCGAAGCCGCGGCGCGCGGCGCGGGTCCCGTGCACGCGGTCTGAGCCGATTCTCCTTCGAAAAACGCGAGGCCGCGGAGTCGCCTCCGCGGCCTCGCCCCGTTGCACCGGGCCACGTGACTAGTCTTCGTTGTCCCCCGTCAGAGCGAGCGGCAGGAGCGAGCCGTTCTTCTGCTCGCACAGCTCGAACGGCAGGTCGGATGCGGCGAGCGGGCCCGAGCGCTCGATGAGCACCGCGTAGAACGCAGGGTCCGTGATCTCCTTCACGCTGGACTGCGCGACGTTGCCGTCGAGCTTCATCCATCCCGCTTCCTTGGTGGCTTGGCCGAGGATCTCGTTCGGGTCCTGCGCGGTCGCCATCGCCAGGAAGTCCTGGTCGAAGACGCCGGAGATCGCCGGCAGCGGGACGCGCTCCCAGCACTGGAACGTGTACTGCGCCGAGAACGGCTCCTCGTTGTCGTTGAAGATCGCGAAGTCGAGCGTCGTCGTGAACGCACGTCCGCCGGAGAGCGCGATGAGCACGAGCTCGCTCCGCGGCGTGACGTCCTGACCGAGGAAGCGCGGGATCAGGATCTCCTCCGGCGCGCCGGAGTACTCGAGACCGTTCAGGTCGCGGTGCCCGTCGCCGTCGAGGTCCGTGACCACGCCGTCGCCGATGCCGCGGAACGTCACGGCATCGAACGAGTGGCCGATGCCCTCGAGTCCCTGCAGCGCGACGACCTGACCGATCAGACCGTTGTGCACGATCGGAGTGTGCGTCGTCGGATCCTGCGCATACGCGTACACGTAACCCTGGGTCGAGTTCGGGTTCACGAAGCTCGTCAGGAACGTGAGCGTGTCGTTCGGCGTCAGCGTGCGGCGGAAGTCGAACTCGAGGCACGACGTTCCGTCGACGAACTTGAAGTGGACCTCGACCGCCGTCGACAGCACGTTCGTGCACGAGATCAACGTCGTGTCCGCGGTGCGGTTGTCGTACTCCGGATAGAGCAGCAGGCTACCCGGAACGCGGCGGTTCACTTCCTGACACTGGCACGCGTCGAGGATCCCGTCGCCGTCGCGGTCCTTCTCCGGAGCGAGCGCGATATCGCAGGTGTCCGGCAACTCGTTGCCGTCGCAGTCCGTCTGGCATTCGTCGAGTCGGCCGTCCGCGTCGCAGTCGACTCGGCTCGGGTCGAGCAGGTCGCACTCGTCGAGGATTCCGTTCGCGTTGCAGTCGAGTTGGAGCGGCTCGCACGCGTCCGGCGTCCCGTCGTGATCGCAGTCCGGTTCGCAGGTGTCGGGCGTGCCGTCGCCGTTGCAGTCGGGCTGACAGGCATCGGGGAGCTTGTTCCCGTCGCAGTCCGGCGCTCCCGCTTCGATCTCGCAGTGGTCCGGGATGCCGTCGAGGTTGCAGTCCGCCTCGGGCTGGCACGAGTCCGGGATGCCGTCGGGTTGGCACGTGCGCGGGTTCACGCCGTAGCGGTCGACCGCTCCCGCCGCGAGCTCGCACGCATCCGGCAGTCCATCGTGATCGCAGTCGGGCGCGGGCTGACAGCTGTCCGGGATGCCGTCGGGCTGGCACGTCGTCGGGTTCGTCCCGTAGACGTCGGCCGCGCCCGACTGGAGCGCACAGAAGTTGGGCACGCCGTCCGCGTCGCAGTCCGGTGCAGGCTGGCAACTATCCGGGATGCCGTCGGGCTGGCACGTGTTCGGGTTCGTCCCGTAGTGATCCGCCGCGCCCGCCTGGATCGCGCAGAAGTCGGGCTGACCGTCGTCGTCGCAGTCCGGCGCCGGCTGGCAACTGTCGGGGATGCCGTCGGGCTGGCACGTGTTCGGATTCGTGCCGTACACGTCGGCCGCGCCCGCCTGGATCTCGCAGAAGTTCGGCAGACCGTCCGCATCGCAATCCGGCGCGGGCTGGCAACTGTCGGGGATGCCGTCCGGCTGGCACGAAGGCGGGTTCAAGCCGTAACGGTCCGCCGCGCCCGCGAGGATCTCGCAGAAGTTGGGCTGGCCGTCGTGGTCGCAGTCGCGCGCGGGCTGGCAACTGTCGGGGATGCCGTCGGGCTGGCACGTGTCGGGACTGGTGCCGTACGCGTCGGCGGCTCCCGCTTGGAGCTCGCAGAAGTTCGGCTGTCCGTCGTCGTCGCAGTCCGGCGCAGGTTGGCAGCTGTCCGGGATGCCGTCGGGTTGGCACGTATTCGGATTCGTCCCGTACACGTCGGCCGCGCCCGCGACGATCTCGCAGAAGTTCGGCTGTCCGTCGTCGTCGCAGTCCGGCGCAGGTTGGCAGCTGTCCGGGATGCCGTCGGGCTGGCACGTGTTCGGATTCGTGCCGTACACGTCCGCCGCGCCGGCGAGGATCTCGCAGAAGTTGGGCTGTCCGTCGTTGTCGCAGTCCGGCGACGGTTGGCAACCGTCCGGGATCCCGTCGGGCTGACACGTATTCGGGTTCGTGCCGTAGTGGTCCGCCGCGCCGGCGAGGATCTCGCAGAAGTTCGGCTGACCGTCGTTGTCGCAATCCGGCGACGGCTGGCAACTATCCGGGATGCCGTCGGGCTGGCACGTGTTCGGATTCGTGCCGTAGTGGTCCGCCGCGCCCGCGAGGAGCTCACAGAAGTTCGGCTGACCGTCGTTGTCGCAGTCCGGCGACGGTTGGCAACTGTCCGGGATGCCGTCGGGCTGGCACGTGTTCGGATTCGTGCCGTACACGTCGGCCGCGCCCGCGGCGATCTCGCAGAAGTTGGGCTGTCCGTCGTTGTCGCAGTCCGGCGACGGTTGGCAACTATCCGGGATGCCGTCGGGCTGACACGTGTTCGGATTCGTGCCGTACACGTCCGCCGCGCCCGCGAGGATCTCGCAGAAGTTCGGCTGACCGTCGTTGTCGCAGTCGGGAGCCGGCTGGCAGCTGTCCGGGATCCCGTCGGGTTGGCACGTGTTCGGATTCGTGCCGTACACGTCGGCCGCACCGGCGAGGATCTCGCAGAGTTGGGCTGTCCGTCGTTGTCGCAGTCCGGCGACGGTTGGCAGCTGTCCGGATCCCGTCGGGCTGACACGTATTCGTTCGTGCCGTAGTGGTCCGCCGCGCCGGCGAGGATCTCGCAGAAGTTCGGCTGGCCGTCGTTGTCGCAATCCGGCGACGGCTGGCAACTGTCCGGGATGCCGTCGGGCTGGCACGTGTTCGGATTCGTGCCGTACACGTCCGCCGCGCCCGCGAGGATCTCGCAGAAGTTCGGCTGGCCGTCGTTGTCGCAGTCGGGAGCCGGCTGGCACTGTCCGGGATCCCGTCGGGCTGACACGTTTCGGTTCGTGCCACACGTCCGCCGCGCCGGCGAGGATCTCACGAAGTTCGGCTGGCCGTCGTTGCCAGCGGGGCGGCTGGCACTATCCGGATGCCGTCGGGCTGGCATGTTCGGATTCGTGCCGTAGTGGTCCGCCGCGCCCGCCTGGTCTCGCAGAAGTCGGGAACCCGTCGGCATCACAATCGGTACCGGTTGGCAGCGTCCGGGATGCCGTCCGGTGACCTTCGCGGGCTCACGCCATGGCGGGATTCGTGCCGTAACGTCCGCCGCGCCCGCGGCGATCTCGCAGAAGTTGGGCTGTCCGTCGTTGTCGCAGTCCGGCGACGGTTGGCAGCTGTCCGGGATGCCGTCGGGCTGACACGTGTTCGGATTCGTGCCGTACACGTCCGCCGCGCCCGCGAGGATCTCGCAGAAGTTCGGCTGACCGTCGTTGTCGCAGTCGGGAGCCGGCTGGCAGCTGTCCGGGATCCCGTCGGGTTGGCACGTGTTCGGATTCGTGCCGTACACGTCGGCCGCACCGGCGAGGATCTCGCAGAAGTTGGGCTGTCCGTCGTTGTCGCAGTCCGGCGACGGTTGGCAGCTGTCCGGGATCCCGTCGGGCTGACACGTATTCGGGTTCGTGCCGTAGTGGTCCGCCGCGCCGGCGAGGATCTCGCAGAAGTTCGGCTGGCCGTCGTTGTCGCAATCCGGCGACGGCTGGCAACTGTCCGGGATGCCGTCGGGCTGGCACGTGTTCGGATTCGTGCCGTACACGTCCGCCGCGCCCGCGAGGATCTCGCAGAAGTTCGGCTGGCCGTCGTTGTCGCAGTCGGGAGCCGGCTGGCAACTGTCCGGGATCCCGTCGGGCTGACACGTATTCGGATTCGTGCCGTACACGTCCGCCGCGCCGGCGAGGATCTCACAGAAGTTCGGCTGGCCGTCGTTGTCGCAGTCGGGCGACGGCTGGCAACTATCCGGGATGCCGTCGGGCTGGCACGTGTTCGGATTCGTGCCGTAGTGGTCCGCCGCGCCCGCCTGGATCTCGCAGAAGTCGGGAACCCCGTCGGCATCACAATCAGGTACCGGTTGGCAGCTGTCCGGGATGCCGTCCGGCTGACACGTTCGCGGGCTCACGCCATAGCGGTCCGCCGCGCCGGCGAGGATCTCGCAGAAGTTCGGCTGTCCGTCGTTGTCGCAGTCCGGCGACGGCTGGCAACTGTCTGGGATGCCGTCGGGTTGGCACGTGTTCGGATTCGTCCCGTACACGTCGGTCGCGCCCGCGGCGATCTCGCAGAAGTTGGGCTGTCCGTCGTTGTCGCAGTCGGGCGACGGCTGGCAACTGTCCGGGATGCCGTCGGGCTGGCACGTGTTCGGATTCGTGCCGTAGTGGTCCGCCGCGCCCGCGAGGATCTCGCAGAAGTTCGGCTGACCGTCGTTGTCGCAGTCGGGAGCCGGCTGGCAACTGTCCGGGATCCCGTCGGGCTGGCACGTGTTCGGATTCGTGCCGTACACGTCGGCCGCGCCCGCGGCGATCTCGCAGAAGTTGGGTTGTCCGTCGTTGTCGCAGTCGGGCGACGGTTGGCAACTGTCCGGGATGCCGTCGGGCTGGCACGTGTTCGGATTCGTGCCGTACACGTCCGCCGCGCCGGCGAGGAGCTCGCAGAAGTTCGGCTGTCCGTCGTTGTCGCAGTCGGGAGCCGGCTGGCAACTGTCCGGGATGCCGTCGGGTTGGCACGTGTTCGGGTTCGTGCCGTACACGTCCGCCGCACCCGCGAGGATCTCGCAGAAGTTGGGCTGTCCGTCGTTGTCGCAGTCCGGCGACGGTTGGCAACTATCCGGGATGCCGTCGGGCTGACACGTGTTCGGATTCGTGCCGTAGTGGTCCGCCGCGCCGGCGAGGATCTCGCAGAAGTTCGGCTGACCGTCGTTGTCGCAGTCCGGAGCCGGCTGGCAACTGTCCGGGATGCCGTCGGGTTGGCACGTGTTCGGGTTCGTGCCGTACACGTCGGCCGCGCCGGCGAGGATCTCGCAGAAGTTGGGTTGTCCGTCGTTGTCGCAGTCGGGAGCCGGCTGGCAACTGTCCGGGATGCCGTCGGGCTGACACGTATTCGGATTCGTGCCGTACGTGTCGGTCGCGCCCGCGGCGATCTCGCAGAAGTTGGGCTGACCGTCGTTGTCGCAGTCGGGCGACGGCTGGCAACTATCCGGGATGCCGTCGGGCTGGCACGTGTTCGGATTCGTGCCGTAGTGGTCCGCCGCGCCCGCGAGGATCTCGCAGAAGTTCGGCTGGCCGTCGTTGTCGCAGTCCGGCGCAGGTTGGCAGCTGTCCGGGATGCCGTCGGGCTGACACGTATTCGGGTTCGTGCCGTACACGTCGGCCGCGCCCGCGGCGAGCTCGCAGAAGTTGGGCTGACCGTCGTTGTCGCAGTCGGGAGCCGACTGGCAACTGTCCGGGATGCCGTCGGGCTGGCACGTGTTCGGATTCGTGCCGTAGTGGTCCGCCGCGCCGGCGAGGATCTCACAGAAGTTCGGCTGTCCGTCGTTGTCGCAGTCGGGAGCCGGCTGGCAACTGTCCGGGATGCCGTCGGGCTGGCACGTATTCGGGTTCGTGCCGTACGTGTCGGTCGCGCCCGCGGCGAGCTCGCAGAAGTTGGGCTGACCGTCGTTGTCGCAGTCGGGCGACGGCTGGCAACTGTCCGGGATGCCGTCGGGCTGGCACGTATTCGGGTTCGTGCCGTAGATGTCCGGCGCCCCGTTGGCGATGTCTTGATCGTCGGGGATGCCGTTTTGGTTGCAGTCCGGCAGGTAGAGGTAACAGACGGTGACCGTCGCGCTCGCGCTCTGCAGGAAGTTGAAGACGGCGTTGCCCGGACCGCTGCCGTTCGAAGCTCCCGCCGCGGTCACGGGCAGCGTGATCGTGCCCGGGTTTCCCGCGGGACCGATGAACGGCAGCATGTCGGAAGCCGGCGGGGGCAGGCTCGTCGTGACGAGTTGGTCGACGAGGATCTGCGGGTGCGTGATCCCCGAACTCCCCGCGAAATCGAGCGTGCCGTCGTACGCGGCGACCGGGTCGACGAAGCTCTGCGCAGGCTGGGCCTGGAGGTACGGACTGCCGCCGCCCGGGCGGAGCACGCGCATGATCGCCGAGAAGTTCAGCGTGATCACGCTGGGCTGCAGGTCGAGGCTCTCCGCGCGCGCCTGGCCTTCGATGTGCGCGTTCAACGACAACTGGAGTCCGACGAGCACGCCGTTCGCCGGGTCGAAGCGCGGGAACGTCACCGAGCTCGACCACGCCGTGGGCTGGAGCGGAACGGAGCTCGTGTTGCACTGCGAGAACGGCTGAGGCGGCGTCGTGCTCGGCGCACGCGCGATGGGCGTCGCCGCGACGGGACTCTGCGCGCGAACGTTCGCGACGGAGCAGACGGCGGCGAGGACGAAGAGACCGAGCTCAGCTCTGGATCGATGGATGCGGAACATGGTGGCGCTCCCGGGGTGCGATCGGCGTCGTCTCGAGACGGACGACCCACGGGAAGGAGCGCGGACCTCGCCCACGCCGTGATCGAGGAGAGGAACTCCTCGATCGAGGCGCGCGACGACGAGTGGGTTCGACCTCGAACTCACCCGCCCTCGAAGTCGCGGAGCGTTCGCGTTCCGGCGCTCGCTCCGCGCGGCAAAGGCACGAACCCACGGCAACCGTCGATACGCGCGATGCGCGTACCCGGCTGAAAGGCGAGCCCCGTCGCGCACGCAGGTGCGCGAGGTGCTCGTGCCCGACCGTCGAGTCCATGTCCCGACCTCCTTCCCAGACCACGGACGGGAGCGCGGCGCGCAGGGGGCGCGGCCGGTGGTGAGCCTCCGTCCGGTCGGTCTCCGCCCCCGGCACAGGGGGACTCGGAAACCGATTCCTCCCCAGGATGCCTAGGACATTGCTTTTTGCGAAGAAGGAATTCCCTTTTTGGGTCGGGAAACTCGGACGGGCCTTGGAGGGAAGCCACCCCCCACCTGCCGAGCCACCTCAGGGGCCCCTGGACCACGGGGTGCGCTCCTACGACGCTCCCTTCCCGCGGCCTTCGCCCCCGGGACGTCCACGGCCGCGGTCGAAGTCGGAGCGTGCGGACCCCAAGCCGCGACGCGCGGCTACGACGAGGGCAAGAGCCCCCGTGGGCTCCGCGGTGCGGTCACTTCCCCGTGAGCTCGGGGTGCGCCGCGTAGAACTCTTCGACGCGCTCGCCGCGCACGAAGCCCCACTCGCTCCCCTCCCAGCGCCAGGTCTCGACGAGCCGGATCTCCTCGGTGAGCGTTTCACCGGGCTGGAGCCGCACGCGCTGGAGTTCCGGATGCGTCGGAGTCCACACGACGCGCACGAGCAGGTAGGCGTCGGTCCGGCCGACGGAGATCACGCGCTCGATCGCGGGGTTCGCGTAGACGTGGTGGTCCTTGCCCTGCAGGAACTGGGCGAGCGGCACGTGCTTCTGCTCCGCCGTCTGGAAGTCGTACGCGGCGATCCAGTCGCCTCGGCAAACCGCCTCCCAGCGAGCGCGTGAGCGAGCTTCGACCCCTTCGCGGGTCGGTTCGATGCGCTTCGACGCACCGGCGACGCTGGAGGCCGACTCCGCGGCGTGCACGGGGGTGTTCGAGTCGGGTCCGGCACGCACGGCCCAGACCGTGAGTGCCGCGGCGCCGGCGAGGAAGACGAGACTCGTCGCGAGGTTCATGGTGTGGATTCCGGGTGGGGTCGGCTCGCGCAGGAGGCGCAGCGGTACGGACGCGCATCGTAGCGGTGAGGGCGACGTCCGGCACGAGGCCGGATCGAAAGAAGCGAGGGCCGAGCGGAGTTCTCCGCTCGGCCCTCGCCGTTCCCTGCGAGATCGTCGTGACCCTAGCGGATCACTGGTTGTCGTGATTGTTGCCCGACGGATCGCCGAAGATCGTCGTCGGGAGCAGGTCGCCGTTCGTCTGCGTGGCGACCGACTCGAACGGGAGGTCCGCCGCGCCGTAGCCGCCGATGCGCTCGACGAGCACCGCGTACACGGCCGGGTCGTCGATGTTCTCGGCCGTCGAGTAGGCGTTGCCGCCGTAGACGCGGATCCAACCCGACTCGACGTTCGGCGCGCCGAGGATTTCGTTCGGCGCGTCGTTGGTCGAGTTGTGGAGGAAGTCCTGCGTGAAGACGCCGTTGATCGCGCTCAGACGGACGCGGTCCCAGCAGTGGAACTGGTACTGAGCCGAGAACGCTTCTTCGTTGTCGTTGTAGACCCAGAAGTTCACGACCGTGTCGAACCGCGTGCCGCCCGACAGACCGAGGAGCAGCAGTTCGCTGTCGTAGAGGCCCGGGACGGCGCTCGGGTAGTTCACGCTCGAACCGATGAAGCGCGGGATGTAGATCTCGTCGGCGACGGGCTCGTACTCGACGCCGTCGAGGTCGCGCACGCCGTCGTTGTCGGCGTCCGTGTCGCCCTGCGCGTTGCCGAAGCCCTTGAACGCGACGGGGTTCATCGAGTACTCGAGCTGCTCGAGCCCTTCGAGGGTGAGCAGGTTGCCGATGAGGTAGTTGAAGGCCGTCGCACGGCCCGTCGTCGCGTTCTTCGCGAACGCGTAGACGTAGCCCTGCTCGTGGTTCGGGTTGTGGTACGAGGTCAGGAGGCTGAGCGTGTCGTTCGCCGTCAGCGTCTCCGTGCGGTTCGTCTCGAGGCAGTTCAGCGACGTGCCGCCGAGGCCGTAGCGGCCGATGTAGACGAACTCGACGCGCACGGTCCCGTTCGAACCATCGGCGTTGACGCCCGTGTTCGTGTTCGTGACCGTGAGGAGCGTCAGGTGCGAAGAGCGGTTGTCGAACTCGGGGAACAGCAGGAGGCTGCCCGGGTTGCGGCCGTTGGCCAGAGCGCTGGAGGCGAGCCCGAGCGCGGCGAGGCCGAGCAGGGCGAACTTGGGGAATCTCATGGTGCAGTCTCGCAGGTGAAAGGGATGCCGGAGGAGCCCCGAGCGAGCGGCGGGCTCACCCGGAGGGCGGATCGGCGATCCGCGACGCGCTCCCGGCGGCGAGCCCCATGTCGTTGCTGGGCGCCCGCGAGGAGAGTGCGTTTCCAAGGAAGATGCATATCACCCTGGAAGGCCTTTCCGCAAGCAGAAAGTTCCAAAACGGCCTGCTTCGGAGCGCCGGAGAGCCGCTCCCGGCGCACCTCTGCCGTCCCCATCCCCCGCCCAAGCCCGAACTTAGGAAGTCCCAAAAGAAAAAGCGGGGCAGCGAGTGGATCGCCGCCCCGCCTCGTGGGGTTTCTTCGTGTCCGTGGGATCACTTCGCCGCGGCGCCCGCCTCGGCGGTCTTGGCGGCCGGGGTATCCGTGGCCCGCAGCAACTCCGAGTGCTCCTGGAAGAACTCGTCGGGACGCTGGGCGCGGACATAGGTCCAGTCCCCTTCCGCCCAGCGCCAGGACTCGTACATCTCGACTTCCTGGGTCAGGGTCTGGCCGGGCTCGAGTTTGACCTCACGCACCTTCGGGTGCTGCGGGGTCCAGAGCACGGTCACCTTGAGGAAGGCGTCCTTGCCGTCACAGCGAAGGACCTCCCCGAGGCGCGGGTTCTCGTAGCGGTGGTTCTGCTTGTTCTGCAGGTACTGGCCGATCGGGACCTGGCGCTTCTGATCCGGAGAGAGGTAGTCGTAGGCCTGGATCCAATCGGCCTGGATCACCTTCTGCCAGCGCTCGTTCGCACGCGCGAGGAGGCGCTCCTGCGTCGGCTCGGGCTTCGGCGGCGCCGTGACGGCCGCGGTGTTGGGAGCGGCCTGAGAGGGCTTCACGTCACAGGCAGTGAAAACGCACGCCGCGCCCGCGAGGAACACGACGGCGACGGGAGAGAGGAACGACTTCATGGTGCGGATCGAGGTTGTCGGGTAGGCCGCCGAGACGCAAGTGCGCTCTCGACGGATGCGGCTACGGAGAAGAAGGCCGCGTGCTGGCGACGAGGCCCGGAATCCCGCGGTGTTTGCGTCCACCGGGAAACGAACGAGGGGCCGGGTCGCCCCGGCCCCTCAAGACTAGCCCGTGATCGGGAGGCAGGTCGCAAGACCTACCCGGAGATCACTGGTTGTCGCCGTTGCTGCCGCTCGGGTCACCGAAGATGCCGCGCGGGAGCAGGTCGCCGTTGTTCTGCGTCGCGACCGATTCGAAGGGCAGGTCCGCCGCGCCGTAGCCGGCGATGCGCTCGACGAGCACCGCGTAGACGGCGGGGTTGAGGATCTGCTCGGCGGTCGAGAAGGCCGTGCCGCCGTAGACGCGCATCCAGCCCGACTCGACGTCCGACGCACCGACGATCTCGTTCGCCGCGTGGTTCGTCGAGTTCGCGAGGAAGTCCTGCGTGAACACGCCGTTGATGCGGTCGAGGCGGACGCGATCCCAGCAGCGGAACTGGTACTGAGCCGAGAACGCTTCTTCGTTGTCGTTGTACACCCAGAAGTCGGCGATCGTGTCGAACGCCGCGCCGCCGGAGAGGCCGATGAGGATCAGTTCGCTGCGGAACTGATCGCCCGAGCCGAGGAAGCGGGGAATCAGGATCTCCTCCGGAACCGCTTCGTATTCGACGCCGTCGAGGTCGCGAACGTTGTCGTTGTCGAGGTCGGTCACGCCCGTCTGAGCGTTGCCGATGCCCTTGAACACGACGGGGTTCATCGAGTACTCGAGCGTGTCCCAGCTCTCGAGCGTCATCAGGTTGCCGATGAGGTGGTTGAACACCTTCGCCTTGCCCGTGACGCGGTCCTTCGCGAACGCGTACACGTAGCCCTGCTCGTGCTGCGGGTTGTGGACTTCCGTGATGAGGCTGAGCGTGTCGTTCGCCGTCAGCGTCTCGGTGCGGTTGAACTCGAGGCAATCGAGTTGGTGGTGGTCGTGGCCGTACTTGCCGATGTAGACGAACTCGACCTTGACGGAGCCGTCCGAACCGTCGGCGTTGACGCCGGTGTTCGTGTTCGTGACCGTGAGGAGGGTGAGGTCCCCGCCGCGGTTGTCGAACTCGGGGAACAGGAGGAGGCTGCCGGGGTTGCGGCCGTTGGCCATCGCCTTGGAAGCCATTCCCAGGCTGGCCAGGGCGATCAGGCCCGTGAGGGCGAACTTGTTGATGCTCATGATGCGAACTCGGGTTGAAGGAGAAGCCTAGGTACTTGGGGGTGGCTGGCCGGAATGGCCAGTCCAAGGCACACAAGGGACGCAGCGCCGTCGATTCGGGCCCGGGGAGGGCCGTCGCGGAAGCTGCACACACTAGGATCTCGCATTTTTGGGCACGCGTCCAACGCGCGACCCGAAACACCGTTCGCCCCAAGCGTCGCGCAGAAGCGGATGTCCGAGAGTCGGAAGGAGCTTCTGGTTCGCGCCCCCTCGCAGCCCGGAACCTCCGTGCGTAGCCTCCGCGCCCCCACCAGGAATCCTCTGCGGATCGAGTCGGGTTTCGACCGATCCATGAAGCCGCACTCCGTCCCTGGAGACGCCGAACGGCGCGCCAACCGCCTCGAGACGACCCCCATGAAACAAGGAACGTTTTTCCTCCTCCTCCCCGTGCTCGCCGGAACTGCGGCGTTGATCGCGAACACGAGCTGCGACGGCGCGCGCGCGACCACGCCCAGTGAGACCACAGGAGCGGCCAAGGACGGCGCAGCCGCGCCCTCGGCGCAGTTCCCGCCCCCGAAGGGCGACGTCCCCCAGAGCGATCCGAACGAGCTGTTCAAGCAGAAGGAGCGACGCTCGCTGTTCAAGCCGACCCAGCCCGAGCTCGCGATGACCGAGATCTCGCAGGGGCTGCCCCAGTCTGGAACGTGGCGCGGCTACCCGTTGCTCTGCGATTTCAACGGCGACGGCCGCGCCGACCTCGTCGCCTCGAACCGCGAAGAGGACGGCTACAGCGCATGGGTCCGGCCGGCGAAGGGCCCGTGGGTGCTCTGCATCGACGGACCGAAGAAGGAGGTCGGCGGTCTGCCGCGCGACATGGCGTACGGCCCCGCGCGCGCCGCGGACATGGACGGCGATCATCGCCCGGACCTGCTGCTTTCCGCGCACACGGACGCGCTGCGGATCTATCGCAACGTGCTCGCGGTCGACGAGAAAGGCCAGTCGGTCGACGACGGCAAGCTGCACTGGCTGCGGACCGAAGCCCCCATCGAGAACCCGTTCCTCATGCTCGACATCGCCGTCGGCAATTTGAACGGCGACGCCTATCCCGACGTCGCAGGCCTCGGCCATTTCAAGGGCGGCATCGGCCTCTACCTCGGCGACGGCAAGGGCGGCGTGCGCCGCCTCCCCGAGTCCGAGAAGATCCTGGACGCGAAGGCGTTCGGTCAACGGATCGAGCTCGCGGACCTCGACGGCGACGGGATCGACGACATCGTCGCCACGACGATGCGCGGCATGAAGACGTACCGCGTTCAGCCCGGCACGCCGTTCACGTTCGAGGAGCGCTCCGCGGGTCTGCCGAACCCGTCGATCGGAAACTCGATCTCGGGGCTGTGCGTCGGCCGGTTCCGCACCGGCAAGCCCGTCGAAGTCGCCGCCTGCCTCGTGCCCGATCCGCTCGCGAAGATCGAGACCTACGACACGATCGGACTCTACGCCTGGAACGCCGAGAAGAAGGTGTGGGAGCACGTCGACTCCGGCCTCCCGCGCAACGAGGTCTACCGCGACCTCGCTTGCGCGGACTTCAACGCCGACGGCCATCTCGACCTGCTCGCCTTCAGCCTCGAGTCGGGCGGCGTGTTCTACCTCGGCGACGGCAACGGCGGATTCAAACCGAAGGGCCGCCTCCCGGGGATCTACGGGATCGGCCGCATCGCGATCGGCGACATCGACGGCGACAAGCTCCCGGACGTGGCCGTCGCGATCCCCGCCACGAAGGAGCACCCGGAGATCGGCGGCGTGCGCGCGTTCCTCAACCATCGCGAGCTCTGGAAGTGACGCTTCGCTCGCGGTGAAACGAACGGAGGGCGCCTTCGAGGCGCCCTCCGTGCTTTCATCCGCCGTGGACGGTCACTGACCTTCCGCGACCGCCGCTCCGAAGAGCCCTTCCGCCTGCGTGCCCGAGTACTGCACGTCCGACGTCGCAGCGAGGTGCTGGCCGAGCGTCGGCGACAGGAACAGGTACACGCGGCCCGCGCCGAAGGAGTTGCGCGCGGCGGACATGATCAGGTCCGCGATGTGGTCGCCGTTGATGTCGACGACGGAGAGCGCGGTGCCGAGCTGATCGTCCTGCGAGTTCTCGCCGTTGAACATCGCGTCGGCGTCGACCGCCACCGCGTTCGCGAGGTTCGGGCGACCGTAGAACAAGTAGGCGCGCCCGTTGCCGTCGTTGAGGTAGTCCGCGTGCGGAGCGCCGATCAGGATGTCGGCGATGTTGTCGCCGTCGAGATCGGTGACGCGCAGCGTCTGACCGAACGAGTTGTGCGTCGCCATGCCGGAGAGCTTGACGTCGGCGAAGCGCGCCTCGGTCGAGCCGAAGCCCGCGCCGCCGTGGAACACGTACACACGACCGCCGTCGTACTCGTAGTAGTCGTTCAACGGCGCACCGACGATCAGATCGACCTGGCCGTCGCCGTCGACGTCGCCGGACGCGAGCACCGAGCCGAACTGGTCTTCGACCGCCTCACCGGTGATCACGATCGGAGCGACCGAGACCGTGCCGCTCGCGAGGCTGCCGCCGCAGGGAATCACATAGACGCAGCCGGCGTTCTGGAGCAGCACGGGCGTGCTCGGGTCGCTCAGCGGGCAACCGACGGCCATCTCGACGACTCCGTCGCCGTTGAAGTCGCCGAACGCCACGCCGCTGCCGAGGCGGTCCTGCCGCCGCTCGCCGTCGAGCTTGTACTCGGCCTGGAACGCGCTGCGCGAAGCGAGCGTGCTGCCGCCTTCGAACACGTAGACGCAGCCCGTATCGAGCGCGGTGGGATCGATCGCGACGTTTCCGCGGTCGTGCTGCGGCGCCGAGGCGCAGACGTCGAGGACGCCGTCGGCGTCCACGTCGCCGACGCTGACGATCGTGCCGAAGCGATCGCCCGACGCGACCGTCTCGCCCGTGAGGCGGACGTTCGCCGCGATCGCGGGGAGCGTGGTGCCGCCGACGAGCGGACCGTGGAACACGTACACGGCGCCGGCGTCCGACACGCCGGCGACGTCGACGAGGTTCGCGCCGATGATCAGGTCGTCCTGACCGTCGCCGTCGACGTCGCCCGCGCAGACGCTCACGCCGAAATTGTCGCGCGCGTTCTGGCCGAGCAGTCGGACGTCGGCGTTCGCCGCAGTGCGATCGACGAGCCCCGTGGCCTGAGTGCTGCCGAAGAAGACGAGGACCGCACCGGCGTCGACACCCGCGGTGTCGTCGAGCGGCGAGGCAACGATGAGGTCGGCGAGACCGTCCCCGTTGAGGTCGCTGCGAACCGGGATGGCGTCGTAGAAGCGGAAGCCGTTGGCGAGTTGGGCCGAGCCGACCTCGTTCACGACCTGGACCGTCGCACGCGCACCGGGGGTGCCCGCGGGCGTCACGCAGGTGATCGTGCCGTCGTCGACCATCACGACGTTCGTGCACGGCTGACCGCCGATCCTCACGACCACGGGCGCACCGCTCGGGTTCGTGAAGTGGGCCCCGTGCAGGGTGACCTCGAGGCCGCCGATGAACGGTCCCGTGTTGGGTGCGATCGAGCTCAACTGCACGCTGTTCGACGTGGAGCCGCCGCCGCCGCCACCGCCGCAGCTCGTCGCGACGAAGCCCGCGAGGAGCATCGTTGCGCCGAGGAGCCCGCGGAAGAGGCGCTGCGCGCGCCCTTGCTTGCCGGCGTTGTTCGTCATGGTGAAATCACTCTTCTGGCTGTCGTTGGGTGAACTGGGGAAGCACGCGCCGAGCGCCGCTGCAGGCAAGTCCTGCCATGCGGGAGCGGACCGACTGCGCGGCGGGGTGGCCGTCGCAAGCCGGTCGTCGGGCACTCGTGCGTGGGGATCTCGGGTTTCCACGAGAACCGTATCCCGAGTTCCAGGCGGACGAGAAATCGAGTCGACCGGAAATCGAGCACACGGGCCGCTCGCGCTTCACCGCGGGCGAAACGTGCGTTTTCGTGGGTGCAAACGCGCGCGGCGCACGGAAAGAAGTTCCGTGCGCCGCTCGATTGCGCCGTTGAGCTCCCGGACTACTTCTGCGGGGCGCTCTTGGCGCTCGTGTCCGCGGTCGCGGCCTTCTTCGCGTCGTCCAGCTTGCGCTTCGCCACGACGAACTTCTCTTCGACGCTCTTGGGATTGCGGCCCAGGCGCAGCGCGTCCGTGTACGCCGCGACGGAGGCCTCGTAGTCGCCGAGCAGCAGCCACGCATCGCCGATGTACTCGAAGACGTGCCAGTCGTCCTTCAACTGATCGCGCACGTCCACGAGCATGTCGAGCGCTTGGTTGACGCTCGCCAGATCGCGTTGCGAGAGGAGCATCACGTGCGCGAGTTCACGCCGCGCGTCCGCCCACTTGGGATCGATCGCGAGTGCCGCCTCGAGCAGCTCCTTGCCGCGGACGTAGTCTCCGCGCTGGTTCAGGATCAACGCGAGGTTGTACTTCACCACCTTCGGGTCGTAGCCCGAGTCGAGCGCGCGCTGGAACTCGCGTTCGGCGCCCTCGAAGTCGTTCATGTGTCCAAGGCAGGAGCCGAGGAGCATGCACACGTCCTTGTCGGCGGCGCCGTCGGCCCGAGCGCGCTCGAGCGTGGCGCGGGCTTCCTTGAACTGCTCCAAACGGAGGTAGATGCGCGCGAGGTAGAGCCCGAGCTCCGGCGCCTTCGCAGGTCGCTCGAGGCCCTCGCGGAGCACCTTGACGGCCTTCGAAAGGTCGTTGCGGGCCGCGTACACCTCGGCGAGACGCCGGAAGGCCTGCGGCTCCGCGTTGGGGGCCGCCGTCAACGCCTGGAGCATCTCGACGGCTCGATCGAGCTCGCCCTTCTTCATCAGGTCTTCCGCGCCTGCGAGCGTCGGGGCGACCGCGCTCGGGCTCGGGCCTGAGGCCTCCCCCCCGCCGCCGGGCTGGGAGCACTGGCTGCCGCAGGCGGCGAGCATGGAAAGGAGAACGAGGGAGGCGAAGCGCGACTTCATGGCGGCGGGTCTACGCGGCGAGGCGTGGAAAACGGAGTTCGAACGCGCGGTTTCGGCGGCGTTCGCGGTGCGGTGAGGCCGCAGAAGTGTGCCCCCCGCGCCGCGAGCGGGCCAACGGAAAGCACCCGCGAGTCGAGCCGACGGAAGGACTTTCCATTTTGCGGACGGCGCTCCGATCGGGCTCGGGGCCACAGCCGATTTTTAGGAAGCCTGAGTTGGCGCTCGGACCGTTCGTCTGGAGTCACGAGCGGAGCAAGACTCGACCCGCCGACTTAGACCGTTGACGTCAATAGCTTTAGGTTGGATATCCGATCGACCTGCAGCCTCGGCGTCCTCGAGCAGGCCCGGGAGGCGCAGGCAGAACGGGCCGTTTTTTAGGAAGTTTCTTTTGATCGATCCCTTGACAGAACGGGCCCTTTCCCAGAGCCTGAATTCTCTTCCGCGGCCCTCGGAGCTCCGACCGACCCTGCTGCGGGGACCCCCTACCGGGGAGAGCACCTTCCAGCGCTTTCCTGGCCTGCGGCCGGACTCAGAAGCGCCCTGATCCACAACCGGGACTTGCCATGCTTTCGAGAACGAACCACGGGACGACCCTCACGGCCCTCATCGCCAGCGCCGTCATCACGACCCTCGCCCACGGCGGGCAGGTCAGCTTCTCCGACACCGTGCCGCTGACCACCACGAACTGGCAGCAGTCGGTCACGCTCGGCCGCTTCGACCCGGCGCTGGGCGACCTCCTGGGCGTCCAGCTCACGCTCGAGGCCCACAACGAGGGCACGGCGGCGTTCGAGAACCAGGACGCCGCCCCCGCGGTCGTCACGATGACGTTCGCGACGCACATCGAGCTCCAACGCCAGGACACGACGGCGCTCCTGATCGCCGAGCCGTCCGTGACGACCGTCGACAACGCGACGTCGTTCGACGGCACGCTCGACTTCGCGGGTCCGTCGGGCAAGAGCTACCCGAACCTCTCGCAGACGGTCAGCCAGTCGCAGACGTTCACGTGCCCGGTCCCCGAGTGCGTGCTCTTCAGCGGGCCCGCGGGCAACCCGGGCACCGTCACGCTCCCCGTGATCGCCGTCGGCCAGTCGACGGGAAGCGGTGCGGGCAACCTGACGCTCGCCTTCACGAGCCGCGCCTCGGCGATCGTGACGGTGACGTACCTCTACGCTCCGGACTGCAACCAGAACGACGTCCCCGACGAGACGGACATCGCGAACGGCACGAGCCACGACTGCGATCACAACGGAGTCCCGGACGAGTGCCAGCCCGATTGCGACGCGGACGGCACGCCCGACGTGTGCGAACCGGACTGCGACCACGACGGCACGCCGGACGACTGCGACAAGACGCCGTGCCCCGAGTGCAAGGAGATCAACCGCCGCACGCCGGGCAGCCTCCTCCTCTACCCCGAGTTCGACAACCGCGACGGACAGATCACGCTCGTGACCGTCACGAACACGAACTGCAACGAGCTCGACGGCGGCGTCGACGTGGAGTTCGTCTACATCGGCCGCTTCGGTCCGGGACACACGGACGTTCCGTGCCTCGAGACGAACCGCACGCGTCATCTCTCGGCCTGCGACACGCTCACCCTGTGGACGCGCGCCGACAACCCGAACTACGAGCAGGGCTACCTGTACGCGTTCGCGAAGAACGCGGCGACGGGCCAGGCGATCGTGTTCAACCACCTGATCGGCGAAGAGATGTTCATGAGCCCGATCAACACGCTCGACGACGGCTTGAGCGCGCTCGTGTTCCACGGCCTCGGCGAAGAGCGGGCGAACACGGACCGCGATGCCGACGGCATCCGCGACCTCGACGGCGTCGAGTACGACGAAGCGCCGGCCGAACTGCTGATCCCGCGCTTCCTCGGGCAGGACGCGGGCAACCGCAAGGGACCGTTCACGAGCCGGCTCGTGCTCATCGGCCTCTCCGGCGGTACGGCGTTCACCACGAGCGTCGACTTCCTCGTCTACAACGACAACGAAGAAGTGTTCTCGGCCCAGTACACGTTCTACTGCTGGGAAGACCCGCGCCTCTCGCAGATCAACAACGTGTTCACGCAGGAGTTCCTCGCGAGCACGAGCCATGCTCCGAGCGAGATCCTCGGCCTCCCCGAGCGCGAGTCGGGCTGGTTCAAGGTGAACGGCCTCCTCGCCCAGTCGACGCAGGCCGAGGTCGTCGATCCGGCGATCTACGCGGTGCTCATCGAGCGCGTCGCGCCGTACTCCGTGGCCGACCTCCCGTGGGAGCTCTGCTCGCAGACGAACGGCGACCTCCTCCCGACGAGCCTGTTCGGCGACCAGTGAGCCGAGCGTGATCTCCCCGCGCCCACGCGCGGGAACCGCGACGAGCGGAGCCGCGAGGCTCCGCTCGTTCGCGTTTCGGGGAGCCCGCCGCGCAGCCGCTGCGGAAGGGATTTCCGGTTTTTCGAAGTTGCAAATTGCCTCTCCGACCTCCCGCGTGCGATCATCGCGCGCGGCGCAGAGTGGAGCGTGCTCGCTCCGCGGCGCCGGACTCGGACTGGAGGAGACACCATGTCGGACATCCGCACGGGGCGCATCGCCGCTCTCGTTCTGCCGTGCATTCTGGGCTTCGCGCGAAGCGGTTCGGCGGACACGGTCACGTACACCGTCGATCTCGCGCTTCAGACGACGACCTGGACGCAGGTCGCGCCGCTCCCGCGCTTCAACCCCGCGCTGGGGACGCTGCAGGGGATCGAGGTCACGCTCGACGGACATCTCGAGGGCACCGCGCGCTTCGAGAACCGCGATCCACAGCCGGCGACGATCACGACGGACTTCTCCGCGAACCTGCGCCTGAAGCGTCCGGACACGCTCGCGACGCTGGTCACCATGAACCCGACGTACCACTCGAGCGATGCGGTCTCGGCGTACGACGGGGTGCTCGATTTCGGCGGCACGTCCGGGCGCACGCTCGCGGGCCTGAACGTCGACCTCTCCGGCGGTTTCGCGCCGCCGCTGCCGCTCAACCCCGTCGACCAGGCGTTGTTCGTGGGCAACGGGAACATCCTCTTCTCCGTCGTCGCGTCCGGGACGTCGAGCGCGACGGGGTCGGGGAACCTCGTCGTGAACTTCCAGCAGCGCGCGTCCGCGCACGTCTCGATCACGTACCAGTACGAGCCGCCCTTCTTCCCCGACTGCAACCACAACGGCGTGCTCGACTCGACGGACGTCGCGCACGGCACGAGCACGGATTGCAACGCGAACGGACTGCCCGACGAGTGCGAGGTCGTCGGCGAGGACTGCAACGACAACGGCGTGCCGGACGCCTGCGACTTCGCGAACGGCGTGCTGACGGACGCCGACCACGACGGCGTCCCCGATCAGTGCACGTGCAACACGGTCGAACGCTCACGCGGCGCGAGCCTGCTCGTGTTCCCCGAATACGACAACCGGGACGGCATGCTCACGCTGTTCACGGTCACGAACACGTCGTGCGGCACGGGCGGCGCCCCCATCCAGGTGGAGTTCGTCTACATCGATTCGCGCGACTGCCTCGAGACCAATCGGACGACGCTTCTTTCGCCCTGCGACACGTTGTCCCTGGTGACGAGCGCGCACATCGGCGGCGATGCGCGCGGCTTCGCGTGGGCGTTCGCCAAGTCGCAGCGCGGGCAGGCGATCAGCTTCAACTGGCTGATCGGCACGGAGCTCGTCCTCGACGGTTTCTCGGCGCTCGACTACGGCGTCAACGCCGTGTCGTTCAAGGCCATCCCGCAGCCGGACGGCGCGCTCACGGACCTCGACGCCGACGGGATCCGCGACCTGAACGCGCGCGAATACGACCCCGCGCCCGACGTGCTGCTCGTCCCGCGCTTCCTCGGCCAACTCGGCGGCAACGCCAAGGGGAGCGAGCTCGTGCTCCTCAACCTCACGGGCGGCGCCGCGTTCACCGCGACGGTCGGCTTGCAGATCTTCAACGACAACGAGGAAGCGCTCTACGCCCAGTACTCGTTCCGCTGCTGGGCGAAGCCGACGCTCTCCTCGATCAACGGCGCGTTCCGCAACTCCGTGCTGCTCGGCACGGGGCACGACCCGGAGGAGGTCCAAGGCCTCGGGACGCGCGAGACGGGCTGGATGCGCATCGACGGCGTCCTCGCGACGTCGAACCAGGCCGAGATCGTCGATCCCGCGATCCTCGGGTTCCTCGTCGAACGCTCGACGACGTACGCGGTCGCGGATCTCCCGTGGGAGTACTGCTCGCAGACGAACGGCGACCTGCTGCCGCTCGGCGAGCTCGGCGACACGACCCCCTGAGTCGACCGGAAACACAGCGGGCGCCGGACTCCACGTCCGGCGCCCGCTTCGTTGCGCGTCAGGCGCTCGGGATCACCAGGTGATCACGATGCCGTTCGTCACGTTGAAGGTCTGCGGCGGGCAGAAGAGCGCCGCCGAGTTGCGGTAGTAGGTCTGGTAGTACCGCGTGGTGCCGCTACCGGGCACGACGCCGCCGCGCACCGAGAGGCTGACGGTGTCCGCCGAATCCGGGAACGCGGAGGCTCCGCCGACGTTGGCCTTCGTGCGGAGACGCAGCAGCGTCCCGCCGGCGCAGCGCACGCCGTCGCCGAACGCGACGTCGGTCAGCGCGTCGCCCTGGAGGTAGATGCAGCTCACCGTCGCGGGCATGCCCGAGCCGGAGAGCACCGCGGTGTCGGGGTTCGACTGACCGCTGATCGCGAGGTTCGCGCCCGCGGCGTTGACCGAGTTCGCGCAGCCGTTGCCCGCCGTGCCGAAGTTCGAGCAGGGGCAGGGCGTCGTGACGTTCGGGTCGAGGTTGTCACCGGCGCAGAACGGCGTGCCCGCGACCTCGGCGTCGTCGGGGATGTCGTTGTTGTTCACGTCCGACGAGGAGCTCAGGTAGAGCAGCACGTCGTAGTCTTCGTCCGGGCTCGTCGGAACGCCGCCCGTGCCCGTGCTGCGCACGAAGAGACCGTCGTTGTCGACGTCGTAGATGATCCCGGCGTGGACGACGAGGCCGCCGAGCGTGCGCGAGTCGGTCGTCGCGAGGCCCGTCGTGCTCTGACCCTGGAACGCGTACGGGGCGATGTTGCCCGAGAACGCCGTGCCGGAGCTGACCGAGTTCGAGTCCGCGACGTCGAGGAAGCGGATCAGGTAGTTCGTCGCCGAGTTGCGGCCGGCGAGGACGTCGCCGACCTTCGTGACGAGCTCGAGCTTGTAGGAGAAGGTCGACGCGTCGTAGACGCCGCGCAGCAGACCCGTGGTCGTCGTCGGCGTCGTGCCGTTGATCAGGACACTGCTCAGGAACCAGACGTTCCCGACCGAGTCGATCATCGGCGCGGACATCGGCGGCGCGAAGCTCGCGCCCGTGAGACGGCCGATCACCGTCGTGCCGTTCTGGTAGATCGCCTTGCCGTCGGAGAAGACCGGCGTGGTGGTCTCCTGCGTCCAGCCCGCGACGCTCCACGTGACGTTCGTGCCGGTCGGGTCGATGCGCGCGACCGCGATGTAGTTGTTCGGCGCCTGCGTGTGCGCCGAGAGCGCGGGCGGCGTTCCGTACGTGAGCCCGTAGTACACCGTCGCGGCGACGATCAGGTTGCCTTGCTGGTCCTGCCCGATCGCGACCTGCGAGCTGCCGCCCTGGTACGCGACCTGGCTGTGATAGTGGTCGAACTCCGAGGGCCCGGGGACGACGGTCGTGTCCCACGTCGGCTGATCGGGGTCCGTGATCACGCCCGGGACCGCGAGCGTCGGCGGCAACTGGAGGGCCTTCGAACCCGTGACGTTTCCGTTCGCGTCGACGCCCCAGAGGTTGATGAACGGCGCGCCGTCGCTGCCGCCGAGCGTGGCCTTGCCGAGCACGCCGCAGACGCCGACGCTGCCCGAGCCGAGGTAGGCGACGTTTCCGCTGCGGAAACCGATCATCCCGCGATGGTCGACGACGCCCGCTGCATAGTGGCCGAGCGTGTTCGTCACGGAGCCCGCCGTGTTCTCGTAGACGTACTGCTTCGCGAAGTTCGGCGCGAGGTACACGGGACGTCCTGCGACCGAGTTCGGGATCCCGTTCGGGCAGCTCGTCGTCGCCACGTTCGAGAAGAGCGTCGTGGTCGCCGGCACGTCGGAGGCCCCGGCGGCGTCGATCACGTTCTGAGCCGCTCCATTGCGCGCGGCGAGGTTCACACGGTAACCCCAGTTGTTGTTGCCCGTCGCGGGCAGCGCCGTCGGGCACGTCGCGATCGGCGATCCACCGTTGCCGTCGACGCGGAAGTGCGCGTTGCCGTCCGCGTCGATCGACCCGAGGCCGAAGGCCGCGAGTCCGCACGTCTCCGTCGTCGCGTTGCTCGCCGCGACGACGCGCGAAACGTAGAGGCGCGACGGCTTGGCGTTCGTGAAGTTGACGACCGTGCCGACGACGTTCGCGAGGTTCGCAGTGCCCGCGGTCGTGTTCGCGCTGACGAAGTCGCTCGAGACCGCCGCGAACTGGTAGCCGATCATCCCCGTGGTCGGCGTCGGCGTGCCGGGGTCGTTGCGCGCGGCGAGGTCGTTCACGCCGAAGCCCTGCCCGCTCCACGCGCTGTAGCTCGAGCGCAGGAACGGCACGTTCGTCTTGAGGTCCTGCGACAGGTACTGAGCCCCGAAGAGGCCGGTGAAGTACTGCTGGGCCGTGTTGCGCTCGAGGCTCGCCTTGACGAGCGGCGCGACGCCGAACACGGTGCCCCACGAACCGCGCACGATGGTCTGGTCGACGACGTAGTCGTTGACCTGCTCGTTCGTCGCGCGTCCGTCCACGGCGTCGCCGGGCAGAGCGTGGAGCTTCGAAACGCTGTCCTGGGCGAACGCCGCGGCGCCGAGCGCGCCGCAGCTCACGAGGGGTAGCAGGGTCGATGTGAATCGCATGGGTGAACTCGCTTTCCTGAATCGATGCCGAACGGAGCCCGGCCCCGAGGGTGAACGCCGCAAGACGCGGCACGGGGTGGGGCCGTCTCCGAGGTCAGCGTAGTGTCCCCGGACAAGGCCCGATCAGCGACGGGTCAGCGATGAACGAAGCGCCCCGATCGAGTTCGCATTCGAGGCGGCGCGGACTCGACAAGCACTTCGGAGCCTCGGTCCGGGGCCGGACCGCGTCGGTTTCCAGGCCCCGCCCCGGTGCGGGTCAGCCCTGCGGCGGGCGGTAGTCGCCCGCGACGCGTGCGGGAGCGGCGGGACGCGGCGGCGACGGCGCGTCCTCCTCCTCCGTCGAAGGCCGCGCCCGGTACGGCGCCGTGCGCGGCAGGAACGCCGGCGCGTATCCGCCTTCGGGGGCCGCGAAGCGGCGCGGCGCGCCCCCCTCGAGACGGCTCGGGAACGTCGTCGCGTCCCAGGCGGGAGCGGGCGAGCGCACGCCGGGCGGGGACGCCGCCCACGCGAGCAGGGTCAACGTCCCGATCCACGCGGCGAGGAGCAGAAGTCGGCGTGCGTGCATGACGAGTCTCCGAGTTCAAGGCACGACGAGCGTGCCCGCGGTGCGCGTGTTGTTCGTTTCGTCGCCCTCGTCGACGGCGAGGACGTCGTCGACGATCGCGCCGATCGTGTAGCTGCCGCTCGCGAGCGACGCCGGGACGTTCTCGACGAACACGCCGCTGAACGTCTGGTTCGTCGTGAGCGAGCTGATCGTCTGGAACCCGAGGAGCACGTCCTGCGCGTTCACCGTCGTGTCGGTCGAGGCGTAGAAGGCGACGCGGAACGCGCCCGCGTCGAGGTCGCCCGCGTTGCGCACGGTGACGCTGAGGTTCACGGGGACTCCCGGCGCGGCGTTGCCCGGCGTGAACGTCGCGACGTCGACGACGAGGTCGGGCTTGGGGACGGGCGGAGCGGTGACGACGAGCGTCCCCGACGCGCGGAGCACGTTGTTCGTCTCCACCGTTTCGGAGACCTGCGAGAGGTCGTCCGCGATCGCGCCGAGGTAGTACGTCCCGGGTGCGAGCGTGGCGGGGATCGTGTACGGAGCGCTCGACGCCGAGCCGAAGCCGATGCCGAGTTGGAACACCGTGCGCGAGCCGATGCGCAGGTCGTCGGTCGCGATCTGGTCGTCGGTCGACACGTAGATCCCGACCTGGAACGTGCTGGCGGAGAGCGTCCCTTGGTTGCGGACCTCGCTCAGCACCTGCACGCTCCCCCCCGGCAGCACCGAGTGCGGCGTGTAGCTCGCCGTCTGCACGACGAGATCGGGCTGCGGGACCGGCGACGCGACGACGTCGAGCGTCCCGGGCGCGAGCAGCGCGTTGTTCGCTTCGTGCAGTTCGAGTTGCGAGGCCTGGTCGTCGACGATGCAGCCGACGAAGTACGTCCCCGCGCTGACGCCCGCGGGCACCGTCGCCGCGATCGGCGCGGTCGAGCTCGCACCCACCGCGAGCCCCGCGACGTCGCGTGAACCGAGCAACACGTCCGCGGTCGAGATCACGTTGTTGTTCGAGAGGTACACGCCGACGCGGAAGGGCGTCGCGGGCACGATGCCGACGTTGCGCACGGTCGTGTTCACGGTGACGACGGTCCCGAGCGTCGTGTCCGCCGTCGCGGGCGTGAACGAGAGCGCCTCGGGCACGAGGTCGGGACGCGGCGGCACCGTGACGACGAGCTGCGTCGCGGCGACGAGCAGGTTGTCGGCTTCGTTTTCCTCGGCCACGTCGAGGCCCGGGTCGGCGAACGCGCCGAGCCAGTACGTCCCGCCCGAGGTCTCGAGCGGGATCGTGAGCGCACCGCCCGACGTGTCGCTCGCGCCCGACGCGAGCGCGGCGAGCGAGCGGAACCCGAGCGACACGTCCTCCCGCGTGACGTTCGAATCCGGCGAGAGGAACACCTCGACGTCGAAACCGAGCGCCGCGCCGGGGCCGACGTTCGCGACGGTGTCCGTCACGGTGATCGCGAGCCCGCTGTCGACGCTCGCCGGCGTGAACGAAAACGACTGCACGACGAGGTTCGGCCGCGGCGGCACGGCGACTTGGATCGGCGCGGCCGTCGCGCGGACGTTGTCGAGCTCGTCGCTCTCCGCGACCTCGCCCTGCGCATCCGCGACGACGAGCACGTACCACGCGCCCGCGGCGACGCTCGGCGGGACGAGGAGCGTGTCCCCCGCGCTCGAGGCGGCCCCCGCGGCGAGGCTCGTCACGGGCCGCACGCCGAGGAGCACGTCCTGCGCGCCGAACGTCGCGTCGCGCGAGAGGTAGACGGCGACCTGGAACGCCCCCGCCGCGACGAGCCCTGCGTTGCGCACCGTGTCGCTGACGTCGATCGGGCCGCCCGCGATCACCGAGTTCGGCGTCGCCGAGATCGACACGGGCTCGAGATCCGCGACCTGCGCGGGACGCACGGTCAACGTCGCCGGCGCGACGCGCACGTTGTTCGTCTCCGAGCTCTCGGCGACCGCGCCGAGATCGTCCGCGATCGCGCCGACGAAGTACGTCCCGGGCGCGACGTCCATCGGCACGACGAGCGAGCCGCCGCCGGAGGAGCGCGCTCCGGCCGCGAGCGTCGCGAGCGTGCGCGAACCGAGCAGCCGGTCCGCGGTCGTGATCGTCGCGTCCGTCGAAAGGTAGATTCCGACGCGCGCGTTCGCCGCCGCGCTCGCGCCGACGTTTGCGAGCGTGTCCGAGACGCTCACGGTCGCGCCGGCGTCGAGGAGCGTCGGCGTGAACGAGACGAACTCGGGGGTCAGGTCCGCGGCGTTCGCACCTCCGCCCCCTCCGCCCCCTCCGCCGGCACCGCCGCCGCTCGCCGATCCGCCTCCGCCCCCGCCCCCGCACGCCGCGAGGATCGAGCCGGCCCCGAGCAGGGCGACGGCCGAGCGAGCGCGCGCGCTGAGGCGATGGGCCGCGGGGTTCTCCCCGCCCCCCCGACGTGATGCATGGATCCGCATGGTCCCCTCCAGGTCGATGCGGCCCAACTCCGGGCGCGCCGGGACCCAAGGGGCGGAAAACTCCCCGCCTTCCGGTCGGAGACGGGGAAGAGCGTGCCCTCGCCTACTTCGGAGCCGTCGGTCGCGGGTGCGTGCGCAGCCACTCCTCACGGCGCCGCGCGCGCTCGACCCGCTCCGCCTCGCCCGGGTCGTCCGTGTAGTCGAGGACGACGTCGAGCTCGGCTTCGCCGCGCTTCACGCGGAACGTCTTCTGGGGCCCGCCGCGCTGCAGTTCCCCGACGACGTCGCCCTGCGACGCCACCGCGACTCCGTCGACCGCGAGCACGACGTCGCCGGCGAGCAGGCCCGCCTTCGCCGCCTTCCCGTCGGCGGTGACCTCCGTGACCTTCGCGCCGTCGAGCTGCACGCCCATGCGTCGCCGCGCGATCGGCTTCTGGTCCGCGAGCGCGCCGCGATCGAGCAGGTGGTCGAGGTTCGCGAAGCCGAGCGCCGCGACGGCGACGACGCGCGCCGAGTGCTCCTGCGCCTTGGGATCGACCGTCTCGAACAGGTCGTACTGCGTGTGGTGGACGTGCTCGTAGCCCTCTTCGCTCTGTTCCCAGAAGAACGCGGGCACGCCGACGCGGAGGAAGGGAGCGTGGTCGGAGTCGCCCGAGTTCGCGAGCGCGTCGACCTCGCGCACCGCGAACGGGAACGGCGTCTTCGACGCGCGGAGCGGCGCGAACACGGCGTCCATGTCGGCGCTCATGCGGTAGTCGGGCGCGATCCCCTTCAGCGCCGTGCCGCCGCCGTCGTGGATGAGCGCGACGCTCGTCCTCGCGAGCAGGTCGGCGTGGTCCTTCACGTAGCCCTCCGAACCGAAGAGCCCCTGCTCCTCGCCGCCGAAGAGCACGAATCGAATCGTGCGCTTGGGCTTCGCGCCCGCGGCGACGAGCAGGCGCGCGGCCTCCATCGTCGTCGAGACGCCGGTCCCGTTGTCCTGAGCGCCCTCCGCGCCGTCCCAACTGTCGAGGTGTCCGCCGACGATCACGTACTCGTCGGGCTTCTCGCTGCCGCGCAGGTCCGCGACGACGTTGAAGCACGGCACGGGGCCGGGGGTGAAGACGTTCTGCACGTCGAACTCGAGTTCGACCGCCTCGCCCTTCGAGAGACGCGCGACGAGCGCCGCGTGCTGATCGCCGCGCAGCACGATGCGCACCTGCTTCGGGAGCTTGTCGAGCTTGACCGAGTGGTTCCCCCCCATCACGAGGAGGTCGCCGCGCGAGCCCGAGACGTACCCCGCGATCCCTTCCTTCTCGCACGCCTCCTCGATCGCGCGCCGGAGCTTCCCCTCCGGGCGCTGCGCACGCCGGACGAGCCACGCCCCGGCGAGCTTGCCCTGGAGGGCGTCGAGCCCGGCCTCGTCCGCGGGCTCGAGCAGCGCGACGCCGCGCTTCGCGCCGTCCGTGCCGGGCGTCCACGCGGCGGTGAGGAAGACGAGCGGTTCCTCGACCGGCGCGACGATCCGTCCACGGCTCGGCCCGCGGTCGAACGCGGCGGGGAACTCGCCCCACTTCTCGAGGCGCGCGTCGAGCCCCCACGCGGCGAACTGCGAGCGGCACCACTCCGCGGCGCGATCGAAGTGCTTCGAGCCCGTGAGGCGCGGACCGATCTCCTTGGTCAGGTGACGCAGGTGTTCCTGGACGCGGTTGTCCGTGAACGAGAGCGCGAGCACGCGCTCGACGTCGCTCGCATGCACCGCGGCGACCGCGGGTGATGCGGTGGGCGCGGTGGAGCTCGGCGCGGTTGCGGCGGCTCGCGGTGCGGGCTCGTGACTCGGCGCGACGCAGCTCGCTGCGACCGCGACGAGGGAGAGGACGAAGGACACGGTGCGGCGCGTCGACGGCGCGGTGGGACGGAGCTGCATTCGGGGGGACCTCGGGCGAGAGCCTAGCAGACCCCGCGCGCGGCTCCGTCCGGACCGTGCAAGATCGCGCGGGCGCCGCGTTGCCTCCGGCCGCCCGCCGCGGAACACTCTGCGCATGCCCGTCACGGTCGGTGCCCCCACGCTCGTCCTCGTCCCCACCGAGCTCGAACTCTCCCGCCTGAACGACCACGGCGGGTTCCCGCCCGGGATCGCGGTCGTCCGCACGTGCGGCTTCGGCCCCGTCGCCGCCGCGGCGCGGACGAGCGCGCTCCTCGCCCGCCTCTCGCCCGCGCGCGTCGTGCTCGTCGGCATCGCGGGGAGCTACGACCCCGGCGCGCTCGCCGTCGGCACCGCGGTGCAGTTCGACGAGGTCGCGATCGAGGGGATCGGCGTCGGCGAGGGTGAGCGTCTCCTCGCGCCGCCGGCGCTCGGCTTCCCGCAGTGGCCGAGCCCGCCGCGCGGCGCCGCGATCCACGATCGTCTGCCGCTCACGCCGCTCCGCTCGTCGCTGCCGAAAGCGAAGCTCCTCCTGACGACGTGCGCCGCGAGCGACTCGCCCGCGCAGGCGAGCCAACGCCGCGCGCGCTTTCCCGAGGCCGCCGCCGAGGACATGGAGGCGTTCGGCGTCGCGCTCGCGTGCGCGCTCGAGGACGTCCCGCTCGCCGTCGTCCGCGGCATCTCGAACGAGGTCGGCGATCGCGACCCGAAGCGCTGGCGGATCCCGAGCGCGCTCTGCGCGGCGCGCGAGCTCGTGCTCGCGTCGATCGCGGGTTGAACCCATGCGGCTCGCGCTCGGCATCTCGCCGTGTCCGAACGACACGTTCGTCTTCCACGGGTTGCTGAGCGGAGCCGTGCGGGTGCCGGGCGTCGAGCTCGAGTTCGAGCTCCTCGACGTGCAGGCGCTCAACGACGCGCTCGCGACGCGGCGCTTCGACGTCGCGAAGGCGAGCACGAGCGCCGCGCTCGCCTCGGGCGCGGAGTGGCTCGCGCTCCGCGCCGGCGCCGCGCTCGGCTTCGGCGTGGGCCCGCTCCTGCTCGGCGCTCCCGGCCGCTCCGTCGACGCGGACGGGCGGATTCCCGCCGGCGCGCGCGTGCTGTGTCCCGGCGAACGGACGACCGCGCACCTGCTCTACCGCGCGCTCCACCGGGGCGAAGGCCGCGTGGAGCAGGTCGTCTTCTCCGCGATCCTGCCCGCGCTCCAACGCGGCGAGGCGGACTTCGGCGTGTGCATCCACGAAGGACGCTTCACGTGGCAGCGGTACGGCCTCGCGTTCGTCGAGGACCTCGGCGCGACGTGGGAAGCGCGTGCGCGGACGCCGCTCCCCCTCGGGCTCATCCTCGCGCGCCGCGTGCTCCCGCACGACGTGCTGCGCGCGCTCGACGACGGGATCCGCGCCTCCCTCGAGCACGCGCGCGCGCACCGCGACGAGGTCTACGCGACGATGCGCCGCCACGCGCAGGAGCTCGACGACGACGCGCTGTGGAAGCACGTCGAGCTCTACGTCAACGCGTGGACGCGCGACCTCGGTCGCGAAGGACGCGAAGCGCTCGCGCGTCTGCGGCTCGCGGCGCTCGAGTGCGGCGCGCTCGAAGCCGACGCGCCGGAGCTCGGCGTGCTCGGCGACGTACCACGCTGACCCGGACGGCGTGCGCGCTCAACGCGCGGGGCCGTAGCGCAGCTCGACCGTGCTCGGCGCGGCGAGCGCGCGCGCGGCCTCCGGAGGACGCGTCACGACCGCGAGGCGGTCGTAGGCCTCGTCGGGCAGCAGGCTCGTGGTGCCGCTCTTCACGAGCCCGCCGAGCTCGCCGCCGAGACGCGCGACGACGTCGGGGACGGTGTTCGAATGGCCGGCGACGACCGCGACGCTCCCCGCGGGGAGCTGGTCGAGCGCGCGCAGGAGCTCCTCGGGCTTCGCCGCGGGCACGGTCTGCACCGTGAGCCCGAGGCGCGCGGCGAGCGGCGCGAGCGTGTCGTGCGTGCGCCGGTACTCCGAGGAGAAGAGGTGCGTCACCCCGGCGTGCGCGAGGAGCTCCGCGAGCGCCGCCGCGCGCCGCGCCCCGGCCTCGGAGAGCCCGGGGTCCTTGGGATCGCCGCCCGGGTCCTTCTCGGCGTGTCGGAGCACGATCACGGTGCGGGCACGCTCCGGCGCAGCGGTGGGCGCCGGGCTCGCCGGGGCCTGGGCCGGGAGCGGCAGCCACGCCGCGGACCCGAGCACGACCAGTCCGAACGCAAGAGCGAGGGCGAGGGTTCGCCGTCGCGGGATCCGAACGCGGGCATCGATCATGGGCGCCTCCGAAACGACGGTCCGCCCGGAGTGCGGGCGGACGGCGTGGACCACTCGAACGTCGAGACGTCGCTCAGGCGGGCTTCGCGCCGCCGCCGCCGTCGCGGACCTCGAGCATCTCCTTGCGGATGTCCTGGGCGAGGTTCTTCACGTCCTGCATCGCCTTGCGGACGCGCGTCTGGGCGGCCTTGTTGCCGGCCTGCGCCTTCTCGACGTCCTCGCGGACGGTGGTGACCAGCTGCACCAGGCGCTCGTAGTTCTGGCTCATGGAGTCTCGGCCTTTCCGAAGGGGGACGAGCCCCCGGGGTGGGTTCACGATGTGGGCTCCAGCGGCCCCGGCGGCCCCTGGAAGGCCCTTGGTAGGCCACAAAACGCCCTTCCCCGTCAAGCCCGCGGCGGTGGGGAACTCGCTCGAGGGGCGGACGTCGGGCCCGCCCGGGGGGGCCGCCGATCCCCCGCGAGCCCTTGTCGCGGCTCGACTTAGCTCTTCGGTCCGGGCTTGCGCTCCCTCGTCCGTTTCGCGGGTCGGACAGACGGGTCCCCCGCCTCCAGGCCGGCCTCGACGCGGATTCTCCCCCACTCCGCGGGGGTGAGAGGCAGGACGGAGAGGCGCTGTCCCCGCCGCAGGAGCGCCATCCCCGCGAGTTCAGGGATCGCTCGCAGCGCCGGGAGCGGAACGAACCGCGGCGCTCGCTCCAACGCCCGCACCTCGACCTGGAGCCAGGTGGGCGCCGCGCGGGTCGACTTCGGATCGAAGTGCTCGGAGCGCGGATCGAACTGCGTCGGGTCCGGCGCGGCCCCCGCGACGACCTCCGCGAAGCCCGCGACGCCGCTCGGCTCGGCGCTCGAGTGGTACACCACCACGAGATCCCCCGGGCGCACGTCGTCGCGGAGGAAGTTCCGGACCTGGTGGTTCCGGATCCCGTCCCAACCCGTGCGACGGCCGGGCGCGTTCCAGAGGTCGTCGAAGGAGAAGGTGCCGGGCTCGGTCTTGAAGAGCCAGTGGCGGCGCTCGGACGCGGGTGGACGAGGCGGGAGCTTCTTCGGCATGCCCCAAGCACAGCGCTCCGTCGGTTCCCGTTCAAGGAGCGAGGGGCCCGGGTACGATCCGCTGTGGATCGGGCGGCGACTGCCGGGCAGGGACTCGACGTGCTAGGCTCGCAGGGCCGAACAAGGAGGCCACATGAAGCGTATCCCCTGGATTTCGATCGCGAGCTTGACCGCGGTGATGCTGCTCGGCGCTTCGATCGCAACGCTCTCCCCCTCGCCGGCGCGCGCCGACGCGCTCACGTGCGTCGACGATCCGCCGCCGGATCCGACGGAGTGTCCCTTCTGCGGGGGAAACCCCGAGCTCCATCGCGTGCGGCTCCGCGCGCTCCTGCGCCTCTCCGCCGCGATCTTCGAGAGCGCCGTGCCCTGAACGGGCACCGCATCGCGCGCCTCACGCCGCCCCGCCCCGCGCGGGGCGGTTGCGTTTCGGCGCGGGAGATGGCGGGAGCGCATGGGAATCGAACCCACCGGCCCCGCTGTTCACGAAGCCCAACCGGCTTTGAAGACCGGGCGGCACACCAGCACCGATCCGCTCCCGCTCGAGGCGCGCATTCGAGCCGCCCGAGCCCCGGCGCGCAACCGCGTCGGCGCGGAAACCGCGCTCGGAACCGCGCCGGGGGGTCGACGCGTCAGCGGATGCTCTGGCGCAGCGCGATCTGACGCAGGAAGCCGCCGGGGGCCGCCGTCTCGACCGCGCTGCCGACCGTTCCATTCGTCGAGTCGAACGAGCGCACCTGGATGCCGCCGCTCGAATCGGTGAGGAACAGCCACGCGCCGGTCTCGTCGAACTGCGCCGTGCGCAGGAGCGTGAGCCCGGTGATCGTCGTCGTGCCGACGAGCGTGAGCGCGCCGTCCGCGACGAGGTTCGACGCGTCGAGGTCGATGCTCCACACGCCGAGCGTCTCGGAGTTCGCGTCGACCGCGACGAAGTGGCGACCGTCCGGCGAGCACGTGCCGTAGCTCGGCAGGTCGAGGTCGTTCGCCGGCGTCCCGATCGCGGCGAAGGACGGGGTGTCGACGTCGAGCGCGAACGCTTCGACCACGCCGATCGAGAGCGTCACCACGTAGAAGAAGCGGCCCGAGGGGTGGAACACGACCTGGTACGGCCCGGAGTTCGTGGTGCCCTGGTTCTGCTCGAGCGTCAAGCCGCCCGTCGTGGGATCGATCGTGCAGAGGTCGACCGAATCGCTGCCGTTGTTCGGCACGACCAGCAGGCGTCCCGCGGGGTGCACGGCGAGCGCGCCGGGGTTGACGCCCGCGGAGAACGTCGCGCCCTGCGTGAGCGCGCCCGTCGTCGGATCGACCGAGAACACCCGCACCGAAGCGAGGTCCCAGCGCGACTGGAAGAGGAAGCGGCCACGCGCACCGAGCGTCATGCCGTCGAGGCTCGTGTCCGTTCCATACGTGCCGAACGCGGAGAGCGATTGGTCGGTGTCGATCGCGAGCGCGACGATGGCGCCTTCGTTCGCCGGCGTGTTGTCGTTGCTCACGTACAAGCGCGCGAGCTTCGGGTGCGCGACGATCGCCCAGCAGTCGTTGTTCCCCGTGTCCGTCGTGCCCGCGAAGTCGAGCGCGCCCGTCGCGGTGTCGAACGCGTAGGCGTGCACGCGCGTGCCCGTCGTGTCGAGCGCGAAGAATCCGGCGGTCTCGATCGTCGGATCGGCGTCCGAGGGCTGGAACTCGACCTCGCGCGCGCCCGGCCGGCCGACGATCAGCGGATCGGGCGACGCGGTGAGGTGCGCGGTGGCGCCGTCGACGTCGAAGACCGCGATCGAGCCGTCGACGAGCGCGACGTAGGCGCTCGCGCCGCGCGGCTCGAGCTTGATCTGCAGCGCCGTCGTCGGAACGGCGACGGTCGCCGGCGTCATCGCCGACGGCGTGCCCGTCGCGTCGTCGAGGTCGAGTTGGTCGACGACGCTGTTCAATGCGTTCGCTGCGTACATCGCCGTGCCGTCCGGTGCGACCGCGAGCGAGAGCGTGCCCGTGTGCGCCAGCGCGAACGGACTCCAACTCGCCGCGGTGAGCGCGCCGGAGCCCGCGTTCACGTCGAAGCCGAGGATCGACGTGCTCGCGACGCCTGCGGCGTAGAGCACGTCGCCCGCCGGCCGGACCGCGAGCGCGAACACGCCGATGCCCGCGGCGGTCGAACCTTGTGCCGTGAGCGCACCGGTGCCCGCGTCGCGCGAGTAGACGGAGATCGACTGCGCGGTCTGGTTCGCGACGTACACGAAGTCGCCGGAGGGATGCACGAGCACCGCGCGCGGACCGGTGCCCGACGCGACCGTCGCCGGCGTCAGTGCGGAGAGCGCGCCCGTCGCGGAGTCGATCGAGAACTGGTGCACGAGGTCGTCGTTCGTCGTCGCGTACAGGCTCTCGCCGCGCGGATCGACGGTCAGCGCGGTGATCGCGACCGTGCCGAGATCGACCGAGCTCCCGGTCGCGGAAAGCCGCCCGTCGCCGGTGTCGGCGGAGTAGACCTCGATCTCCTGCGTCGCGTTCGACGTCGCGTAGAGGAAGCGGCCCGACGGGTGCGCGACGAGGTGGAGGTTCGAGCCCGCGGCGCTCGGCGCGTAGCCGGTCGGAACGAACATGCCGTCGGATGGACGGCGCACGTAGCTCGTGAGCGTGCCGTCGGACCCGTTCGCGATCCACGCGCCGCGCGCGTGCGGCTCCTGCACGTCGAGCGTGACATCGACGTCGGTGGTCGCGCCGGTGCAGTCCGTCCCGGTGATCGTGAACGTGGAGCTCGCTCGGAACGCCGCCGCCCCGCCGAGCGCGCCCGTCGTCGCGTCGAGCGTGACGCCGTCGGGCAGCGTGCCCGCGGTCACCGCGTACGACTCGACGGCGCCCGCGCTCACCGTCGGCGCGGCGTCGAGCGCGACGCCGCGCGCAGCCGTGACCGTGCCCGCGACGCCGTAGTCGAAGCTCGGCGCGACCGTCGTGACCGTGATCGTCACCGTCGCGCTCGCGTTGCCGAGGTTCGTCGCCGCCGTCACCGTGTACGCCGAGGCCGCGACCGTGGCGTCGGGCGTGCCCGAGATGACGCCCGTGTTCGTGTCGAGCGAGAGCCCCGACGGGAGCGCCGGCGAAACGCTGAACGTGGTCGCGACCAGCGTGCCGAGCGTCGGCGTGTTCGCGGCGATCGCCGTGCAGGCCGAGTAGGTCGGCGCAGGCGTCGTGTACGCGAACGTCGGTGCGCTTCCGCCGCCGCCTCCTCCGCCGCCGCATCCGGCGATCGCGACGACGAACGGGGAGAGGAACGCGAGGAGGTGCCGGTGGCGCGGGTGGTTCATGGCGGGTCCTGGGACTCGGGGGGCGGAGGCTGGATCGGAAGATCCTGTTCCGCCCCTGAGCGCGACAAGCGCGCATCCGCGGGGTGACGCGCGTACGTCTCGCGCGTGGGACGCGTCCGCGCAGAACCGACGCGGGCCTTCAGCTCTCGAGGCGGATCTGCGGGTAGCACACGGGGCAGAGCCCCGCGTCCGCGAGCGCAGGAACCGTCCGCTCGGTTCCGCAGTAGTCGCAGCGCAAGCTCCGCACGCCCCCCGTCGGGCTCGCCGACGGCGCCTGCGGCGGGATCGGGCGCGGGGCGCCGGCCTCGCTCGAGCTCGAGGCCGCGCCCGCGGGAGCGCTCGGCGTTCCGCGCGTCGGCACGGCCTGGGGCACGGCCCCGCTCCACGACGGCGAAGGCGGAGCGGACGGGACGGGCCCGCTCGCCGGAGCGGCCGGCGGCGCGTGCGGGGCCGGACGCGGCGCGTGCGGCGATCTCGCCGGCGGCATCGGAGGCTTGTGCGGTGCCGAGGGAGTCGACCTCGGGGCCGGCGCGTGCGGGCCCTGCGTCGCGCGCGGCATCGGAGGGCTCGAGGACGCGCGCTCCGCCGGGGCGGCGGCCGCGGTCTCGGACGCCGCGGGGCGCGCGCTCGGCGACGTCGAACGCTCGGGGGGATTCGGAGGCGTCGGCGCGGAGACGCTCGGCAAGGCGCTCGTCTCGCGGGCTTCGAGCGCGCCCGACGGACGCGGACGCGTGCGCACGCCGAGCGCGGCGAGCACGTCCTTCGCGGCCTTGCCTGCCGTCGTCTTCGCGGCGGCGCCCTCCGCGCGCTGCCACAGGTACGCGAGGGCGGCCTCGCGGCGCGCGACGCCGGAGCTCGCGCGAAACGTGTGCTGGAAGTCGACGACGGACTGGTTCACCGCGCGCTTCGCGAAGACGGCGAACAGTGCGACCGTGCCGAACACGAAGAAGACCCAGCCGCCGAACGAACCGAGCGCTCCCATCGCGCCGAGGAGGATCAGCGCACCGACCGAGCACAGACAGCCCGCGCTCCCGGAGCTCTTCGCGCGCCGCTCGCAGCGCTGCAGGAACTGCTGCGCATCGAGCTCGTACTGCGCGACGTCGATCGGGAAGGGGGCTTCGTCCATGGGCCGGCGAGGAGGCGCCAGCCTAGGGACGCCGCGCAGGCGAAGCGAGCCCCGCGCGGCGGGACGCGTGCTCAGGAGCGCGCGCCCGAGCCCGCCGCGCCGCGCGCCACGAGCCGGCCGGGCGCACCGCCCTCGAGCTCGTCGGGGAGCCCGCCCGCGAAGCGGCGGAGCACGCGCTCCCCGTCGAGCACACCCTCGAACCCGCAGGAGAACGGGACGCCGCGCGCGTCGCTCTCGAAGCCCTCGGGGAGTCGCACGCGCACCCCGCGCGCGCCGCGCGTGATCCCGTCGCCGAGGCGCACGATCGCGCGCGCGTCGCGCACGCCGCCGATGCCCTCGATCGAGACGAGCAGATCGCGGCGCGAGCGGCGCACGATCATCGTCGCGGGTTCGTCCGTGCTCGACTCGCGCAGGAGCACGAGGCGCGCCGGCTCCTCGTCGAGCACGGCGCGCCGCACGCGCGCGAGACGCGCGTCGAGGAGGAGCTCGCCCGCGGCGCGCCCGGGTCCCGCGCGCCAGCGAAAGCGCGCGAAGAGCAGCGGATCGCCGCCGGGACGCCGCGCGCCGCCGGTGAGCTCGAACGCGACTTCGTGCGCGGCCCCGGGCGCGAGTTCCACGGCGACGGGCAATCCCCGGATGTCGAACGCGCCGCGCCGCGGCACGACCCCGATCGTCGCGCGCACGGGGAACGGGAACGGATTGCGGACGCGCGCGCGCGGGCTCCAACTCCCCCACCATGCGCCGCGCGGACCCGGCTCCGGCTCGGGCTCGAGTTCGAGCTCCGGCGCCTCGACCGGGAACGGACCGACGTCGTCCGGCGCGAGCCGCGCGAGGGAACGCGCCGCGAGCGCGCGCAGCGGCTCGTTCGTGAGCACGCCGAAGAACGGCGCGCGCGCGGCGGCGAGCAACTCCTCCGCGCCGTCGACGCCGTGGAGCCAGCGTTCGCAGTCCCACGCCTCGCGGTCGAGCTCGGTCCACGCCGACGCGGGCGCGAGCACGGCCGCGATGCGCTCGCGCGCGACGAACTCGCGTTCGCGCGGGCCGGCGCGCTCCGTCACGAGCATCGGGACGAGCCCGAGGTCGCGCGCCTCGAGCAAGACGCCTTCGTCGCGCGCGCCGACGCGCACGGTCGAGCGCGGCGCGAGCTCGCGCACGAGGTCGCGCACGCGCCCGAGGTCGACCTCGGCCTCGAGCAGGAGCACGTGCTGCGGCGGACCGTGCTCGTCGACGCCGGCGAGCGCGAGCGCGTCCTCGAGCAGCGCGAGACGTTCGCCGCGGAAGCGCGCGCCGAACGCGCCGCCGGCGTCGAGCTCGGCGAGCTCCTTCCACGGACGCGAACGCACGTCGCCCGCGCCGTCGGTCGCGTGTTCCAGCGCCGCGTGCCGCGCGAGCACGAGCTCGCCGTCCGCCGACGCGCGCACGTCGTACGCGACGCCGTCGAGGCCGAGCTCGAGCGCGCGCGCGAGCCCCGCGCGCGTGTTCTCGGGCGCCTCGAGCGGCGAACCGCGCAACCCGAGGATCCACGGCGGCCCCGCGACGAGGTCGTTCGTCCGGAGCGGGGGCGTGCGCGCGGCGGTCACCGGAGTTCGATCAACACGTCGGACGCGGGCGCGCACTCGCCGATCGCATGGACCGGCACGCCGCGCGCCGCGAGCTCGCGCTCGAGCGCCGCCGCGTTCGCGACCGAAACGACGATCAAAAGTCCGCCCGACGTCTCCGCGTCGTACGCGAGGTCGACCAGCGCGGGTTCGAGCTCCGCGCGCGCGCGCACCACGTCCGCGAGCGCCGCCTTGCCGCGCTTCGCTCCGCCGGAGCAGAGCCCGCGCCGCGCGAGGTCGAGCACGCCGGGGAAGAGCGGGCAGCGCGCGAGGTCGATGCGCAGCGTGACGCCGCTCGCCTTCGCGATGTTGCGCGCGTGGCCGACGAGCCCGAAGCCCGTCACGTCCGTGCACGCGTGCACGCCCGCCGCGTTCATCGCCGCGGCCGCGCGATCGTTGAGCGTCGCCATCTGCCGCGCGGCGGGCTCGAGCACGTCCCAACCGATCGCGCTCTTCTTCGCCGCGGTCGTCAACGTGCCCATGCCGAGCGACTTCGTGAGATAGAGCACGTCGCCCGCGCGCGCGCCCGAGTTCGCCGCGACGCGATCGCGATCGACGAGGCCCGTCACGGCGAAGCCGAAGAATGCCTCGTTGCTCGCGACGGTGTGACCGCCCGCGACGGGCGTGCCCGCCTCGCGCATCTTGTCGAAGCCGCCGCGGAAGATCGCGGCCGTCCACTCGGGGGGGAAGTCGCGCGGGATGCCGGCGAGGTTGAGCGCGCTGAACGGCGTTCCGCCCATCGCGTAGACGTCGGAGAGCGAGTTCGCCGCGGCGATCGCGCCGTACCAATACGGATCGTCGACGACGGGCGGGAAGTAGTCGACCGTCTGCACGAGCGCGGCCTTCGTATCTGCGGGCAGACCGGGGGCGCCCGCGAGGGAGACGATCCCTGCGTCGTCGAAGGTCTCGGGACCGATCAAGAGTCGGCCGCCGGACTGCGCCTGGACCCCGCGCAAGACCTGCGCGAGCTGCCCGATGGGCAGTTTCGCCGCTCACCCGGCGCAGTCGGCGTAGTCGACGAGTCGTTTGTTGGGTTGCGCGTTCACGAGGCGGGAGGATAGCGCGCGCAAGTCGTTGACGGAACGCGGGCTCGGCGGCGGAGCGCGTGTTCCTCGGATTTTTCCGATGCCCGCGGACGGAGAGCGACGTCGTGCGAGTGCGCGCGCGGCACATCGCGGCGCGCGCGAGGAAACGAACTTGGAGGGACGACGATGCTCCTGACGTGCTTGACGACGATGGCGCTCCTCGGGATCGGAACGGGACGAGATGCGCACGGCTGTCCGAACGAGAAAGCGACGGAAGTGCCCGCGCGCTTCGAGGAACAGGGCACGCCGCGCCGGTGCGGCCTCGGGATCAGCCTGTTCGGCCTCGAGCTCAGCCTCGGCGGCGAGAAGTGCTTCCCGCGCCGCTTCCGCTATCCGTCGCACCAGGTGTGCAACGGCGAGGCGAGCGAGGGGCACTACTGCCAGACGGAGGACGACCTCGACGTGACCGAGGAGCACTGCGAGTGCTCGCGCCTCGCGCTCCTCGGCACGGGCTTCACGCTGCCCGAGTGCGTGTGCACGCCCGTCGTCGGCGGGACGATCGAGGACTTCGGCACGGCGGACTGCGCCCCCACGCCGTGGGGCGGGACCTCGGGCTCGGGCGGAGGCCTCCCGTGAATCGGCGGCGCCTCGTGCTCGGCGCGGCCGGAGGTCTCGGGGCGCTCTTCGCGACGACGTGGCTCCTGCGCGGGACGGCGGACGTGTCGCCCTCTGCCGCGCAGGACGCCGCGCCGGGCGCGCGCGCCGTCCCTGCGAACTCGGCGAACCTGGACGGAGACCTCGCCGGCGCGCGGGCTCCGGCCGCGGCGGCGGCGGCGGCGGTGGAGCCGGCCCCGCTCGACGAAGACGCGCTCCTGCGCGCGCTCGCGGCGATCGATCGGGCGTACGCGCTCGGCGACGCGAAGGAGCTCGAGACGCTCCTCGCCGACCTCGTCGCGTTCCCTTCGCGCGCGGACCAGGTCGCGGACTGGCTCGTCCACGCCGAGCTCGCGTCGCAGGGACAGGCGTGCCGCGGCGCGCTCCTCGCGCTCGAGGCGGCGATCACGAGCTACGAGCGCGCGCCGATGCGCTTCGGAGCGGCGGGCGAGGCGCTCGTGCGGCGCATGCTCGACCTGCTGCCGCTCCTTCCGGAGACGCTGCGCGGCCGGACGATCGCGATGCTGCAGGGCGTGCAGGGTGCGAACGGGCCCGCGCTCGACCTGCGGTTCCTGCGGCAGGTCCTCGCGCTCCGCCGCGAGCATCCCGACGAGGCGGAGCAGTACGTCCCGCTGCTCGCGAACCTGGGCGGGACGATCGCCGACCCCGAGCGGCGCGCGGACTTCCAGCGTCTCTTCCTCGAGGGCGGCGAGGACCCGCTGCTCGTGAAGGTCGCACTCGATTCGCTCCTGCACGACGATCCCGCGACCTTCCTTCCGATCGCAGAGGAGCTCGTGCGCGCGCACCCCGCGGATGCACGTCTCAAGAGCTCGGTCGCGCAGGCGATCGCCGCGGCCGCTCCAGTCGACGAGGCGACGCGCACCCTCGCGCGCATCGCCGAGGAGACGCAGTACGAGGCCTTCGCGGCCCTCGCGAGTCGGCCGGGGGCGGCCGACGCGATCGCGCGGGAGTACGGCGAGCTCCTCGCGGAGGGCCGCGATCCGCTCGCGCGCAAGCTGCTCGTTTCGGGGCTCCGCGAGGAGCGCGAGGACGTGCTCGTCGGCATCGCGCGCATGGATCCCGACGCGAAGGTCTCGCTGCAGGCGGCGCTCACGCTGACCGCGCGCGGCGCGGTCGCGGCGGAGACCGTCGGGGCGCTGCGCGAGCTCTTCGAGGTCCCCGCGGACGGCGCGCGCCGCAAGGGGGCGGCGAAGGTGGCGGAGAACGTGCTGCGTCGATCGGAGGGCGCGGCCCGCGCCGCCGCGGAGGCGTGGCTCGTCGAGCTCGTGCGCGACACACGGCTCGCGGAGAAGGACCGGCTCGATGCCTACGGTCGCGCGCGGCGCTTCGTCGCGCCCGGCACGTTCACGGGCGTCGCGATCGGAGGGCGCGTGCTCGAATGAACGGAACCTCGATCGCGATCGAGCGCGCCGGGCTCTCCATCGGGCGCGGCGGGCTCACGCTCGGGGGCGCGTGGCCCGGCGGTTCACGCTCGAACGTACTTCGCGGCGCCGGCGAGTCGGTCGCCGAGCGCGTCGCGCGTGTCGACGACGAGCCGCGCGTGCCGCGCGACGAGCTCCCAATCGAACGCCGCGTGATCGGTCGACACGAGCACCGCGTCGAAGCGCGCGAGCGTCTCCGCGTCGAGCGCGACGGAGCGCGTGCCCGCGACGGTCGTGCCCGCGGACGCCGGCGCGACGGCGACGTGCGGATCGCTCCACTCCGTGCGCGCGCCGCGCTCGACGAGGGCCTCGATGAGGCGCAGCGACGGCGACTCCGTGACGATGTCGACGTCGGGCTTGAACGCGAGGCCGAGCACCAGCACGCGCGCGCCGGAGAGCTTCACGCCGCGCTCGGCGAGCGCGCGCTCGAGCCGGTCGACGACCCAACGCGGGATGCGCCGGTTCACTTCGCCCGCGAGCTCGACGAACTCCGTGCGCGCGCCGTGCTGGCGCGCGATCCACGCGAGGTACCACGGATCGATCGGGATGCAGTGCCCCCCCATCCCGGGGCCGGGCGTGAAGCGCATGAACCCGAAGGGCTTCGTGCCCGCGGCGTCGATCACGTCCCACACGTCGAGCCCCATCGGCTCGAGCGCGACCTTGAGCTCGTTCACGAGCGCGATGTTCACCGCGCGGAACACGTTCTCGAAGAGCTTCGCGGCCTCCGCGACCTCGGCGCTCGCGACGCGGTGCACGCGCTCGATCGCCTGCGCGTAGAGCGCGTGCGCGAGCTCGACCGAAGCCGGGCACGTGCCGCCGACGAGCTTGTCGATCGCGCGCGTCGGCGGAGCGTCGGGGCCGGGGTTCTCGCGCTCGGGCGAGTACGCGAGGAACACGTCGCGGCCGAGCTCGAGCCCCCGCGCCGCGAAGCATGCGCCGAGCACGCCGCGGGTCGTGCCCGGGTAGGTCGTCGATTCGAGCACGACGAGCGCGCCGGGACGCAGGTGGCGCGCGAGCATCTCCGCGGCGGCGCGGACGTCGGCGAGGTCGGGCTCGTTCGTCGGCGAGAGCGGCGTCGGCACGCTGATCAGCGCGACGTCGAGCTCGCTCTCGCGCTCGAAGTCGCCGGTCGGCGTGAAGCGCCCCGAGTCGAGGAGACGCCGCGTGAACCCCGCGCCGAGGTGGAGCAGCACGTCCTCGCCGCGCGCGAGACGCGCGAGCTTCGCTCCGTCGCGCTCGAAGCCGAGCACGTCGAAGCCTGCGTCGACGAAGGCGCGCGAGAGCGGCAGCCCGACGCTCCCGAGTCCGACGACGCCGACGCGGGCGCGCCGGGCGCGGATCCGCTCGAGGAGGGCTTGGGCGAGCTCGTTCATGGTGCGGCGCGCGCTCCGACGACGGAGACGCCGCTAGCTTCCCGCGAGCGCGGCGCGGAATCCGTCGACGAGCCGCTCGAGGTCGCCCGGGAGCAGCGTGCGCGGGTCGAGGAGCACCGCGTCGTCCTGGACGCGGGCGAAGACGGGCACGGGCGCCGCGCGCAGCCGTGCCGACAAGGCGCCCGCCGAGAGCTTCCGCGAGCGCACGCGGACGACCCAGGTCGGGAGGAGCACGCCCGGCGCGCTGCCGCTGCCCGGCTGCGAGCCGTCCTCGACGAGTTCCGATGCGAGGCCCTCGAACGGCGCGAGCGCGCGCTGGAGCGCCTCGGCGCGCGGACGGAGCTCGTCCGCCGTCGCCGCGAGCATCGCGCGCGCGGGCAGTTCGCCGCCGCGGCCCGCGAGCAGGAGCTCGAACGTCTTCTCCAGTCCCGCGAGCGCGACCTTGTCGAGGCGCAGCGCGCGATAGAGCGGGTTCTTGCGCAGCGCCGCGATCGTCGCGCGCCGCCCGACGAGCAGCCCCGCCTGCGGCGCGCCGAGCAGCTTGTCGCCGGAGAACGTGACGACGTCGACGCCGCTCTCGACCGCGTCGCGGAGCAACGGCTCGCCGCCGAGGAGGTGCGCGATCGGCGGCGCGCCGGCGCCCTCCCACAGTCCCGACCCGAGGTCGAAGGCCGTCGTGACACCGCGCTCGCGGCCGAGCCGCGCGAGTTCGGCCGCGCCGACCTCCTCGGTGAAACCGACGACGCGGAAGTTGCTCGTGTGGACCTTGATGAGGAGCCCCGTGCGCGCGTCGATCGCGTTCGCGTAGTCCGCGATGCGCGTGCGGTTCGTCGTGCCGACCTCGACGAGCTCCGCGCCCGCGCGCTCCATCACGCTCGGCACGCGGAACGAGCCGCCGATCTCGACGAGCTCGCCGCGGCTGACGATCGCGCTCTTCCCCTGCGCGAACGTGCTGAAGAGGAGCAACACGGCGCCCGCGTTGTTGTTGACGCCGATCGCGGCCTCCGCGCCCGTGAGCCGCCGCGCGAGATCGGAGAGGTAGTCGTCGCGCTGGTTGCGCTCGCCGCTCCATCGGTCGACCTCGAGCACGCAGTAGCTCTCCGCCGCGACGCGCATCGCTTCGGCGACCTCGGGGTGGACGGGCGCGCGGCCGAGCCCGGTGTTGAGCACGACGCCGCTCGCGTTGACGGCGCGGAGCACGCCGCGACCGAGCTCGCGCGCGACGCGCGCGTCGAGGCGCGTGAAGAGCTCGCCCGCGGCGAGCCGACGCTCGAGCGCGCCCGCGTCGAGCGCGCCCGACTTGATCTCCTCGCGCCACGCGGCGAGTTCCCGGGCTGCGAGCTCCTGCACGAGCGCGCGCGGAGCGCGGCCGAGCACCGAGGCGGCCCGCGGATCGCGCAGGCATTCGTCCATCGCGGGGAGGAGGCGGAACGCGGACTCGCGGTCGGTCGGCGGGCGGGCCATGTTCCGGGCCGTTGTCGCCGCCCGTCCCGCGCGCGACAAGGAAAACCTGGCGCCGGGACCCCGCTCCCCGCTCCCGAACCGGCCCGCGGGGGCGCCGGGAGCCGGCTGGGTGCCGAAGGACGAGCCCCGTCGGGCGAGCCCGGGGCCGCACCCGATTGCATCATCGTGGTTTCCGACACGATTCCGCCCCGGAGCCATGGCGCTCACGGGCGTGTTCGGATAGACCGTTGCGTGGTCCGCGCGGCCCAGTTCCGCACCTTGACACCACACCACCTCGGGTGAGTGGCTCCCACTCATTCGGTCGAGCGCGCGAGCGACCGGCCGAACCCGCGCGACCCCTGCCCAACGAGCCCGTCGGCGACGCCCCCGCCGACGGGCTCGTGTTTCGGGCGGCCGAGCTCGGCGATCCCTGTCCGAACTCCGCACTCGCGCGCTACCCTGCGCCCCCGCTTTCGGCGCCATGACGACCCGCACCAGCACGGCCCCGAATTGGAAGCTGCGCGCGCCCGCGAGCGAAACCGAGGCGCGCCTCGCCCGCGACCACGGGCTCTCCCCCGCGACGGCGCGCCTCCTCGCCCTGCGCGGGTTCGGCACGGCCGACGCGGTTCGGGCGCACCTCGAGCCGAAGCTCACCGCGCTCCACGACCCGCGCCTCCTCGGCGGGATGGAGACCGCGACGCGCCGCATCCTGCGCGCGGTGCGCGAGGGCGAGACGATCCTCGTGCACGGCGACTACGACGTCGACGGCGTCACGGGCACGACGCTCTTGATGCGGCTCTTCGAGAAGCTCGGCGCGAAGGCGGTGTGGCACATCCCGAACCGCTTCACGGACGGCTATTCGTTCGGTGCGCACTCCGTCGCGAAGGCGCGCGAGACCGGCGCCACGCTCGTGATCAGCGTCGACAACGGCACGTCCGCGCAGGGCACGATCGCGGAGCTGCGCGCGATCGGCGTCGACACGATCGTCACGGACCACCACGAGCCGCCGGACGGCCCGCTCCCCGACGCGGTCGCGATCCTGAACCCCAAGCTCGCGGAGAGCGCGTACCCGTTCCGCGAGCTCTGCGGCGGCGCGGTCGCGTTCAAGCTCGCTTGGGGCATCGCGCAGGAGCTCGGCGGCGGAACGCGCGCGAGAGAAGACCTGCGCGAGTTCCTCGTCGAAGCGATGGCCTACGTCGCGATCGCGACCGTGTGCGACGTCGTGCCGCTCGTCGAGGAGAACCGGATCCTCGCGCGCCACGGGCTCCGCTCGCTCGAGATCACGAAGAACGTCGGGCTCGGGGCACTCCTGCGCGTCGCGGGGCTCGACGGCCGCAAGCTCGAAGGCGACGACGTCGCGTTCAAGCTCGGACCGCGCATCAACGCGTCGGGTCGCCTGGGGAGCGCGCACAAGGCGGTCGAGCTCCTGCTCGCGCGCGACGAACGCACCGCGCAGGCGGCGGCGATGGAGCTCGACCGGCTCAACGAGGAGCGCAAGGAGATCGAGCGCGCGCTCCTCGCGGACGCGCTGCGCGCCGCGGCGCCGTTCGAGGACCCGCTCGAGCATCCCGTGCTCGTCGTCGCGGGCCAAGGTTGGCACCAAGGCGTCGTCGGCATCGTCGCGGCGCGGCTCGTCGAGCGCTACGCGCGGCCCGCGATCGTGATCGGGCTCGACGGCGCGCAAGGGCGCGGCAGCGCGCGCTCCATGCCGGGCTTCGACGTGCTCGAGGCGCTCTCCGGCGGCGCCGAGCACCTCCTGCGCTTCGGCGGTCACGAGCAAGCGGCGGGTTGCGAGGTGCGCGCGGACGCCGTCGACGCGTTGCGCGCGGCGGTCGCGCGGCGCGCGCACGCGATGCTCGAACGCCAGGGCATCGAGGCCCCCGCGCTCTGGATCGACGCGGAGCTCCCGTTCGAGCGCATGACGCCCGAGTTGATGCGCGAGCTCGATCGCCTGAAGCCGTTCGGCGAGCGGAACGAGCGCCCGCTCTTCCTCTCGTGCGGTCTGCGCCTCCCCGAGCCGCCGCGCGTCGTCGGCGCCGACGGCACGCACCTCCAACTGCGCGTGCGGCTCGGCGCGAACGAGCTCAAGGCGATGGCGTTCGGTCAAGCGCACCGCGCGCGCGAGCTCGCGATGGGCGTCGACGTGCACGCCGTCTACACGCCGAAGTGGAACACGTTCCGCGGCGAGACGAAGCTCGAGCTCGAGTTGGTCGACTTCCGCGCGGGGCCGCGGCCGACGCTCTGAGCGCGCGCTCCACCCGGCGACGGAGCTCGAGTTCGCCCCGCCGACTCCGCACGGTCCCGCGCGACGCGGCGACGAGCGCCGAGCGCGCGCGTCAGAAGCGGAACGTGCAGCCGAACTTGAACGCCGCTTCCTGGAAGCGCGTCGCGAGCACGTCGCCGTCGCGCTCGATCGTCTGGTTCCAGACGACGAAGAGCTCCTGCCCCGGCACGGGGATCCACCGCAGGCGGCTGTTCCACCCGAGCGAGTCGCCGACGTCGTCGAACTGCACGAAGTTGAACCAGTCGAGGTCGGGCGAGAACGAAACGTCCGCGCGCACTCGGCCGAGCTCGGTCGCGAACGCGCCGCCCTCGAGGTCGACGTGGTTCTGCTCGTAGCCGACCGAGCCGTGGAACCAGCGGTTCGGGCGCCAGCTCACTTCGCAGCGCGCGTCCTCGCGCGTGCCGTCGAAGAACGAGCCCGCCTCGAGCGCCGCGGAGACGGACACCGGGCGCTTGAGCGCGCTCTCGACCTCGAGCCGCGCGCGGACGAAGTCGTACGCGTCCGCGTCGATCGTGATCCCGTCGTGGATGTCGAACGGATCGACGAGGTCCTCGTGCTGCAGGTTCACGTAGAACCCGACCTCGTCGCCGCTCTCGAGCTCGAAGCCGAAGGGCTGGAGCTCGACGAGTCCGCTCTCGACGTCGCCGTCCGTGCTCGTGACGAGCTGGCCCTCGAGCGACACGTGGTACTGGCGCACGTCCCACGGCCCGCGCGCTCCGCCGGTCGGCCGCGGATTCCATCCGACGTCGCCCGCGAACGAGCGGATCCCGCGCCGCGGGACGAAGCCGAGCGCCGCGTCGAAATCGCGCTGCACCTCGCGCGCCTTGAACCCCCAACGCCACAGGTCCGAGCGCACGGCGAGCGACGCGCCGAACGCGTCGTCCTCGGGCGACGGGCCTTCGCTCTCCGAGTGCAGCCCCCAGACGCTCGACGCCAGCGTGCCCTCGCCGAACGGGTTCTTCGCGCGGTAGTTCCAGTCGAGCCCGTAGAGCTGGTTGCCGCGCGTCGAGCCCGGGTTCCCGCTCGTGAAGAGGCCGCCGACCGTCGACTGCTCGCCGACGTTGCGTGCGACGCGCGTGACGACGAGGTCCTTCTCCGGCACGCCGTCCTGCCGGTCCGTGTGCGCCTCGAGCACGCCGACGTTCCAGCCGGCGTGGCGTCCCGTCACCTTGCCGCCCCAGAGGATCGGAACCTCTTCGCCGCGCGCGTCGAGGCCGATGCGCCGACTGAAGAACGGCCGGAGCACGTCTCCGGTCCCGAGGTCCGCGAACCCGAAGATGCCTGCGTCCTGCAGGAAGAAGTCGCGCTTCTCCGGGAAGAAGAGCGGGAAGCGGGTGAGGTTGACGCGGCGCTCGTCGACCTCCGTCTCCGCGAAGTCGGTGTTCACCGTGAGGCTCGCCGTGAGCCCCGGCGTGATGCGGTAGTACGCGTCGAGACCCGGCTTGCCCGCGAGGTCCGCGTCGCCCGGGTTCGGGTTCGTCCAATCGCCGTGGAAGAACGGGACCAAGTCGAGCCCGAGACCTTGGCGCAGACCGACGAGCCCGGTGAGATCGCCCGCCTCCGCGATCTGGAAGAGCGAGTCGTCGCGCGACGGGTCGTTCCACCGGTCCTGCTCGTCGCGGCGCTTGATCCAACGGTTCACGTTGAGCCCCCACGTCGTCGCGCCCGGCGCGAACGCGAGCGTCTGGAACGGGAGCGCCATCTCGAACGACCAACCGAGCGCGTCGATCGAGCTCTTCCCCGCCCAGATCCCGTCCCACGGCTTGTTGAAGTCGCGCCCGTTGTCCGAGACGAGCGCGTCGCCCTTCGAACCGACGGGCCCCATCTGGAAGAAGTACGCGTTGCGCCGGTCGAGGTACGTGTCGATCACGATCTCGACGCGGTCGTCGGGGTCGAGCACCGCGTCGCGCGCCATCTGCGTGCCGATGATCCCGCCGACCTCCGAGTCGAAGCAGCGCACGCCGAGGTAGAGGTGGTCCGCGTCGTAGAGCACGCGCACCTCGGTGCGCTCCGTCGGTGCGCCCTCGAGCGGCGACACTTGTCGTAGCTCGCCGATCGGCGGCGCGAGCTTCCACACCTCGTCGTCGAGCACGCCGTCGATCACGGGCGGTTTCTCCGCGCGCACGGCGCGCGCCGCGCGGCGTTCGCGCGGGCTCGCGGCGCCGCGGTCCTCGAGCGGGAGCCCGCCGCTCGCGACGAGCGCGAGCGCGAGCGCGAGCGCGTGCGGAACGAGCGTCACGCGTCGAGTTCCACCCAGACCGGCGCGTGGTCGGAGAGCCCGGCCTTCGGCTCGATCCACGCGCGCGTCACGCGCTCGGCGAGGCTCGGGCTCATGAGCACGTGGTCGAGGCGCCACCCGATGTCCTTCGCGCGCGCCTGGCCGCGGTTCGACCACCACGAGTAGAGGCCGGGCTTCCCCGGGTGCTGCGCGCGCACGACGTCGATCCAGCCCTGCTTCTCGAGCGCCGCGAACCACGCGCGCTCCTCGGGCAGGAAGCCCGAGTTCTTCTCGTTCTGCTTCGGTCGCGCGAGGTCGAGGGCCGTCGGCGCGACGTTGAGGTCGCCGCACAGCGCGATCGGCCGCTTCTCGGCGAGGAGCGCCTTCGCGTGGCCGAGGAAGAGCTCCATGTACTTCAACTTGATCGCGAGGCGCTCGGGGCTCGACGAGCCCGAGGGCACGTAGAGGCTGACGAAGGAGAGCCCGCCGAAGTCCGCGCGCAGCACACGCCCTTCGTCCGCGCAGTGCGCGAAGGGCGCGCCCTCGGCGTAGCGGTCCGGCGCAGAGCGCGAGTAGAGCGCGACGCCCGCGTAGCCCTTCTTCGCCGCCGGGAACCAGCGCGCGTTGTAGCCCGCGGGCGCGAAGAGCTCGTCGTCGACGTCGTCGCGCTGCGCGCGCAGCTCCTGCACGCAGAGCACGTCGGGCTTCGTGCGCGCGAGCCAGCGCGAGAACCCGCGCCGCTCCGCCGAGCGGATGCCGTTCAGGTTGAGCGTGCAGAGGGTGAGCGTCATGGGGCGCGGATTGTCCGCGCCTCGCGCGCGCCGGCAAGGGGCTCGTACGTCCTGCGGAGCGTCCCCCGTCGGGTGCTCGCCGCTCGCGGCCCCGCGCGCGCCGCGGGCGAGGCGCGCGCGAGCGCCGACGGACGTGCCGGTCCTACCAGTCGACGACGACGCCGTTCGTCACGTTGAACGTCTCGGGCGGACAGAACGCGGCCGCCGCGTTGCGGTAGTACGCCTGGTACCACCGCCGCACGCCGCTGCCGATGGTGACGCCGCCGCGCTGCGAGAGCGTGACGGTCTCGACCGAGTCGGGGAAGCTGCTCGCGCCCGCGACGTTGACCTTCGTGCGCAGGCGCAGGAGCGCGCCGCCCGCGCAACGGACGCCGTCGCCGAAGACCGTGTCCGCGAGCGCATCGCCCTGCAGGTAGATGCACGCGACCGTCGCCGGCATGTGCGAGCCCGCGAGCACGACGTCGTCCGCCGCGGGCGCGCCGGTCGAGCCGAGCAGCGCCCCGGTCGCGTCGACCGAGTTCGCGCAGCCGTGGCCCGCCGTGCCGAAGTTGCCGCACGGGCAGAGGGTCGTGAACCCGGCCTCGGTGCCGTCGCCGAAGCAGAAGCCCGGGAGCGCGGGCAGCGGACCGCGGTCGCGGAGGAAGACGTCCCAGTAGTTGTTGTTGTCGCCCGTGACGAGCGTCGACGAGCCGCTCTCGAACGCGACGTAGCGCCCGTCCGCCGAGATCGACGGCGACGCGGCCCCCGTCGCGGCCTGCGCGCCCGCGGTCGACACGTCGACGCGCTCGATCGCGCTCGTCGCGAGGTCGCGCACGAAGCCGTCCGACGCGTTGTTCGTGTCGGACGCGATCATGTTCGACGCCGAGCTGTCGAACGCGACCCAGCGTCCGTCCGCCGAGACCTGCGCGTTCGTGCTGGTGCTGCTCGGCCCGTTCGCCGCCGCACCCGCGAGCCCGAGGCTCACGAGCTGCGTGCGGAGCGCGATGAGGTCGCGCGCGAACACGTCCTCGACACCGTTCACGTCGCCCGCGACGAGGTTCGTCGCCGTGCTCCCGAAGACGACGACGCGCCCGTTCGCCGAGATCGACGGGACCGTGCTCGCGCCGTTCGCCTCGAGCCCGCCCGCGCCGACGCTGGCCCGCGTCGTCGCGCCGGTCGCGCGCTCGTAGCGGAACACGTCCGTCGCGCCGTTCGCGTCGACGGCGACGAGGTTCGTCGCGTCGCTCTGGAACACGACCGTGAGCCCATTCGTGGAGACCGAGGCGTACCCGCTCGCCCCGTTCGCCTGAGCGCCGCCCGTCGCGACGCTCACGCGCAGCGTGACGCCGGTCGCGAGCTCGTGCAGGAAGACGTCGCGCGCGCCGTTCGTGTCGCCGGCGACGAGATTGGTCGCGTCGCTCTCGAATGCGACCCAGGTGCCGTCGGGCGAGATCGCGGCGAGCTCGGAGCGCGCGTTGCCCTCGACGCCCGAGGAGTCGACGCTCGCGCGGACGATCGTGCCGAGCTGGAGGTCCTTCACGAAGACGTCGCGCACGCCGTTCGAATCCCCCGCCACGAGGTTCGACGCGTCGCTCTCGAACGCGACGAATCGCGCGTCCGCGGAGAGCGACGGCGCGATGCTGCCGCCGTTCGCGGCTCCGCCGCCGGAGTCGGTGCTCGCCATCACGACGCCGAAGGTCTGGCGATCCTTCACGAACACGTCGGGCAGGTGGCCGTTCGGGTCGGAGAGCACGAGGTTCGAGGCCGTGCTCTGGAACGCGACGTAGCGGCCGTCGCCGGACGGCATGCCCCAGAAGCTGTGGAAGTTGCCCTGGAAGTTCGTCGGCCCGGTGCTGACGCGGACCGTGAGCTGGGCGGACGCGGAACTCGCGACCGCGGCGACGACGAGGAACGGGATCGGACGGAACGTGCGCATGGCGCCTCCTGACGACGGACGAGAGATCGAAGCCGAGCAGCCCCGAGAGCAGTGAACCACCGATCCGGGCGGCACGGGCGTGACGTTGCGCTCACGCACGGCCGTTCGCGCTCCGGCCTCGAGCGGAGCTCCGAGCCCGCGCTCGGCCGGCGGCCTCCATCGGGTACGCACACCGGCGACTCGCGCGCGAACGTGCGACGTGCTCCGCGACCCGCTCGCGCGCGTCCGCTATCCTCCGCGCACCATGGCGCGCCTCTTCCTCCTCGACGGGACCGCTCTCGCCTACCGCGCGCACTTCGCGCTCCAGCGCTCCGGACTCTCGACGCCCGACGGCAAGCCCTCGGGCGCGACGTACGGCTTCACGATGACGCTGCGCAAGATCCTCGAGACGGAGAAGCCCGACGGCATCGCGGTCGCGTTCGATCCGCCGGGCGACACGTTCCGCCACGCGCGCTACGCGGAGTACAAGGCGACGCGCGAGAAGATGGCGGACGAGCTCGTCGTGCAGCTCGACTGGATGCGCGAGGTCGTGCGCGCGCACGGCATCCCGATCTTCGAGGTGAAGGGCTACGAGGCCGACGACGTGATCGGGACGCTCTCGACGCAGGCCGCCTCACGCGGCGACGACGTGCTCATCGTCAGCGGCGACAAGGACATGATGCAGCTCGTCGGGCCGCACGTGAAGCTCTACAACGTCTTCAAGCCCGGGATCGACCTCGTGGTCGAGGCCGAGGAAGCGGTGAAGGAGAAA
>JAXMBZ010000004.1:0-371445 GCA_046349615.1 Planctomycetota bacterium | reverse complement strand
AAGCCGCGGCCGGGCAACCCGCCGCCGCGCATCCAGGAGACGGAGGCCGGCTTCCTGAACTCGATCGGCCTCGAGAACCGCGGGCTGGACGCCTACGTGCGCGACGTGCTGCCCGCGATGCTCGGCGCGGACACGCTCGTGTTCACGAACCTCGGCGGCGAGAAAGTGGAGGACTTCGTCGAACTCGCGCGCCGGCTCGACGGCGAACGCGCGATCGACGCGTTCGAGGTCAACCTCTCGTGTCCGAACGTGCAGGAAGGCAAGCTCCCGTTCGCGACCGATCCGTCGATGGCCGCGCGCGTGATCCGCGAGGTGCGCGCCGCCACGCGGAAGCCGATCTTCGCGAAGCTCTCGCCGAACGTGTCGCGCATCGCGGACCTCGCGCTCGCCGTCGAGAGCGCGGGCGCCGACGGCATCACCGCGGTGAACACCGTGCTCGGCATGCAGGTCGACTGGCGCACGCGCCGGCCCGGGCTCTTCACGATCCAAGGCGGCTACTCGGGCACGGCGATCAAACCGATCGCGCTGCGCTGCGCGTGGGAGTGCGCGCGCTCCGTGAAGATCCCCGTGATCGGCTGCGGCGGCGTGATGCGCGCGGAGGACGCGCTCGAGTTCCTCGTCGTCGGCTGCCGCGCCGTGCAGGTCGGCACCGCGTCGTTCGGCGACCCGGGCGTGCTCGGGCGCATGGCGGCCGAGATGGACGCCCTGCTCGCGGCGGCGGGCATCGCGAGCGTCGACGAACTCGTCGGCACGCTCCGGCCGTGGGAAGCGCCGCCACCGCGACCGGAGCGCGGCGTGCATGCGGCGTGTGGGACGGGCGCGTGCTCGTCCGCGCACGGCCCGGCCGCGTGACGCGGCCGCGCGGGGAACGCAGAGCCGGGACGAGACCATGCGCCTCGAAGAGCTGACCCCCGCTCACGTCCGTCGCGCCGTCGCGCTCTACCTCGAGCTCGCATGGCCCGGGAACGCGTTCCCGCGCCCGCGCATCACGGTGAAGGACCTCGAGGGCGCGGGCACGCTCGACGAGCTGTTCGCGCGCTTCGAGCGCCCGCGTCACGCCGATCACCTGTGTTCGCGGCGCTACACGCTGCGCCTCGGCAACGCGCGCTATCCCTTCATGAAGTTCGTCGTGCAGGAGTACCTCGTGCAGGGCGAGTTCTTCTTCTCGGTGGACACGCACGACGAGCTCGACGTCCGGCCGGACAACCCCGACTTCGAAGCGTGGCAGGAGCTGCGGAAGCACAACGCCGCGCTCAAGCACGCGATCGAGGATGCGTGGGCGAAGGCCGAGCTCCCGACGCACGCGGACCTGCGCCAGCTCGCGGAGGGGCTCGCGCGCGTCGAGCGGGAGGCGCGCAAGAAGGCGCGGCTCCTCCTCGTCGACGACGAGCGCGACGTCTGCCGGGGGCTCGGCGCGCTGCTCGAGGGCCGCGGGTACGAGGTCGAGCTCGCGTACGACGGGCGGCAGGTGCTCGAGCGGCTCGCGAAGGAGCCGATGCCCGACCTCGTGCTGCTCGACTACTCGATGCCGGAGCTCGACGGCGAGCAGGTGCTCGCCGCGATCCGCGCGGACCCGCGCCTCGCGCGGCTGCCCGTCCTCCTCGCGACCGCGTCCTCGATCCAACTCGAGCAGGTCCAGCGCGCCTCGGGCTTCCTGCGCAAGCCGTACGCGCGCGAGGTGCTCTTCGCGATGCTCGCGCAACTCCTCGAGCCGCGCACCCGCGGCGCCTGACGCCGCGCGCCGTGCTCGGAACCGGTTTCCGGCGCCCGGGTTCCGTCCGAGAACTTTCCGACCCGGCCCTTTTCCGTCGCCGGGCTCGGTCCTCTAATGGACGCCCCTGAAATCGCCCGGGGGGGCTCGCCCCCGCCGACCCCGCCTTCCGCGGGGGCCTCGGCACGGGGGATCAGCAGAAGACGAAGGCCACGATGGATTGGGAATCATTCCAGGACCGCCTCAAGAAGATCGGCGAGGACGCCGGCGACTTCCTCAAGGGCCTCTTCGGCTCGCGCAACGAGCGCGTCGTCAAGCAGCTCGAGCCGTTGATCCGCCAGATCAACGAGCTCGAGAGCTGGGCGAAGAGCCTCTCCGCCGAGCAGTTCCAGGAGCAGACCGCGAAGTGGAAGAAGGAGGTCCAGTCCGGAGAGCGCACCCTCGACGACATCCTCCCGCACGCGTTCGCGCTCGTCCGCGAGGCGTCCGTCCGCACGCTCGGTCTGCGCCACTTCGACGTGCAGCTCGTCGGCGGCATGATCCTGCACAAGGGCGCCATCGCCGAGATGATGACGGGTGAGGGCAAGACGCTCGTCGCGACGCTGCCGCTCTACCTGAACTGCCTCGAAGGGAAGCCCGTCTACCTCGTGACGGTCAACGACTACCTCGCGCGGCGCGACGCGGCGTGGATGGGACCGATCTACGACTACCTCGGCGTCGCCGTCGCCGCGATCCAGAGCGACATGACGCCGTGGGAGCGCCTGCCCGTCTACTCGTGCGACATCGTCTACGGGACGAACAGCGAGTTCGGGTTCGACTACCTGCGCGACAACATGAAGAACCGCGTCGAGGACCAGGTGCAGCGCGTGCTGCACTTCGCGATCGTCGACGAAGTCGACTCGATCCTGATCGACGAGGCGCGCACGCCGCTGATCATCGCCGGCCCCGCGTCCGACACGAGCGACAAGTACCGCGCGGCGGACATGGTCGCGCAGAAGCTGACGCGCGACGTCCACTTCGAGGTCAAGGAGAAGGAGCGCACCGCGAACCTGCTCGAGGCCGGCATCGAGGAGGCGGAGAAGATCCTCGGCATCCCGAGCTTCTACCAGCCGCCGCACGAGGACTGGCCGCACTTCATCGAGAACGCGCTGCGCGCCCACTACCTCTACACGCGCGACAAGGAGTACGTCGTCGACGGCGACGAGGTCGTGATCGTCGACGAGTTCACCGGCCGCAAGATGCAGGGCCGGCGCTGGTCGGACGGCCTGCACCAGGCCGTCGAGACGCGCGAGGGGCTCAAGCCGCGCGAGGAGAACCAGACGCTCGCGACGATCACGTATCAGAACTACTTCCGCATGTTCAAGAAGCTCGCCGGCATGACCGGCACCGCCGTCACCGAGGCGGGCGAGTTCTTGAAGATCTACAAGCTCGACGTGCTCACGGTGCCGACGAACCTGCCGATCGCGCGCCTCGACGCGAACGACGTCGTCTACCGCACCGAGCCCGAGAAGTGGAAGGCGATCGTCGACGAGATCGCGCGCGTCCACGAGAAGGGGCAGCCCGTCCTCGTCGGCACGACGTCGATCGAGAAGAGCGAGAAGCTCGCGCAGCTCCTGAACGAGCGGAAGATCCCGCACGAGGTCCTCAACGCGAAGAACCACGAGCGCGAGGCCGGGATCATCGCGCGCGCCGGCGAGAAGGGGGCCGTCACCGTCGCGACGAACATGGCGGGCCGCGGCACCGACATCAAACTCGGCGGCAACTTCGAGCACCGCCTCGCGAAGGCGCTCGAGGAAAAGGGCCTCGTCCAGGGCGACATGGAGCACGCCGCCGAGATCGAGACGATCCGCGACGCGGTCAAGAAGCAGTGCGCGAAGGACGAGGCGGAAGTGCAGGCGCTCGGCGGCCTCTACGTGCTCGGCACCGAACGCCACGAAGCGCGCCGCATCGACAACCAGCTCCGCGGCCGCTCGGGCCGTCAGGGCAACGCGGGCGAGTCGCGCTTCTACCTCTCGCTCCAGGACGACCTGATGCGCCGCTTCTACAAGGAGTGGCTCACGAACGCGATGAAGCGGCTCGGCATGGAGGAAGGCGTCCCGATCGAGGCCGGCATGGTGACGCGCGCCATCGCGCGCGCTCAGAAGAAGGTCGAGGACTACCACTTCGAGATCCGCAAGAACCTCCTCGAGTACGACGAGGTGATGGACTCGCAGCGCAAGGAGATCTACACCGCGCGCCAGCAGGTCCTCGAGAACCGCGGGCTCAAGGAGATGGTCGCCACGATGCTGACGAGCGCCGTGAACCGCGCGGCGACGAAGACCTTCCTCGAGGACGCGGAAGGACTGCGTGGGTGGTACCAACGCATGTTCGGCCTCGAGCTCGACAAGCAACTCGCGTTCGACGCGACGCGCAAGGGCGGCAACGCCGAGGAGCTCGTGAAGAAGGTGCTCGCGCGCTACGACGAGCGCGAGAAGGAACTCGGCTCCGACGGCCTGCGGCAGATCGAGCGGTACCTCCTGCTCAACACGATCGACACGCGGTGGAAGGACCACCTGCGCGCGATCGACGCGCTGCGCCAGGGCATCGGCCTGCGCGGCTATGCGCAGGTCGATCCGAAGAACGAGTACAAGCGCGAAGGCTTCCTGCTCTTCGAGAAGCTCAAGACGGCGATCGAGGAAGAGGTCGGCGGGCTGATCCTGCGCATCGAGATCCGCCGCGATCCGCCGCCGCAGGCCGCGCGTCCCGCGCCCGCCGCGGCGCCCGCGCCGGTGCCGACCGCGGGCGGTTCGCTCGGCGGGCTCCTGCGTCCTCCGGCCGCGGCTGCACCCGCGCGTCCGCCGGCGTCGCCGGCGACGGGGCCTGCGGACGCGGCGGCGGCGCCGACGAACTCGGCGCCGAGCGCGCCGCCGCCGGCGGCCGCCGCTCCGAGCGCTCCCGCCGCCGCGGCGTCGCCGGCGGCCCCCGCTCCCGCGCCGAAGCCCGCGGCGGCGAGCCCGGTTCCGCCGCCGAGTCCCACGCCGCCCGCGGCGCGGAGCGGCGGTGCGCCCGCGACCGCCGCGGCCCAACCGCCGGCGCCTCCCGCGCGGCGCGTGCCGATGCAGCCCTCGATCCCCGCCTCGCACGCGTTCGACCTGCACCGCCGCCAACAGGCGCTGCAAGCGCAGCGTCAGGCCGCGGAGGCGGCGCGCCAGGCTCCCGCGAAGCCGAGCGCGTCCGCGGCGGACTCCGCCGAAGGGGGCGTCGGCCGCAACGATCTCTGCCCGTGCGGAAGCGGGCAGAAGTACAAGAAGTGCCACGGCAAGGAGAGCTGAGCCCGCGGAGGGGCGCGCCGTCGGGCGCGCTCCACGCGAGCTCGCTCGCACGACCTTGACCGAGGAACGCCCGAGCCCGCCGAGCGCGTCCGCGTGCGCCGACCGCGCGGCCCCGCCGATCCTGCGCGACCCGAACCCGGGGCTCGCACGCTTCGCGCTCCATCTCGCGTACGACTTCGCGTGGGGGCTCAGCGTCGTCTTCGCCTCGCCGTGGTGGATCTGGCGCTGCGTCACCTCGCGGACGTTCCGCGCGATGGCGAAAGCGCGGCTCGTGCTCGTCCCGCTCCCGCCGCCGGATCCGCGGCGACGGCGCGTGCTCGTCCACGGGGTCTCGGTCGGCGAGGTCAAGGGTGCGCAGGCGCTCGTCCGCGCGCTGCGCGACGCCGCGCCCGACATCGAGGTCGTGATCAGCACGACGACCGAGACCGGCCTCGCGGTCGCGCGCAAGACGTACCCCGACCTCGCCGTCGTGCGCTTTCCGCTCGACCCGTCCTTCGTCGTGCGGCGTTTCCTTCGACGGCTCGCGCCCGCGTGCGTCGTGCTCGTCGAGCTCGAGATCTGGCCCAATTTCCTGCGGCAATCGAACCGGCTCGGCATCCCGCTCGCGGTCGTCAACGGGCGCATCACGGACCGGAGCCTCGGCCGCTATCGCTGGTTCAAGGACCTGCTCCCGCAGTTCAACCGTCTGAGCCTGATGTGCGTGCAGGACGACGAATACGCGGCGCGTTTTCGCGCGCTCTCCGCCGATCCCGCGCGCATCCTCGTCACCGGCAACATCAAGGTCGACGGTCTGCGCACGGGCCGCGTCGAGCCCGCGGCCGAGCTCGCGCGGCTCCTCGCGGGTCGTCCAGGACAGGCGCTCGTCGTCGCGGGCAGTACGCACGAGCCGGAGGAGCGCTGGTTCGTCGAAGCGATGCGCGCAGCCGCGCCGGACGCGCGGCTCGTGATCGTCCCGCGCCATCCCGAGCGGGCGAAGGAGCTCGCACGCGCGTTCGCGGAACTCGGCCCCGCGCCGCAGCTCCTCACGGCGCTGCGCGGCGGCGAAGCGCCCGACCCGGCGCGTCCGGCGCTCGTCGACACGATCGGGGAGCTCGAGCAGGTCTATGCGCTCGCCGACCTCGTCTTCGTCGGCGGCAGCCTGATCCCGCACGGCGGCCAGAACATGCTCGAGCCCGCCGCTCAGGGCCGACCGGTCGTCTTCGGCCCGCACGTCCACAACTTCGTGCAGGAGGTCGCGCTGCTCGAGCGCGCCGGCGCCTGCGTCCGGCTCGCGGGGCGCGAGGAGCTCGCGCCGGCCCTGGAGCGCCTGCTCCGCGACCCCGTGGAGCGCGCGCGCATGGCGGGGGCCGGGATCGCCGCGGTCGAGCGCCAGAAGGGGGCGACCGCGCTCACGCTCGCGGCGCTGGTCGACCGCTGTCTCACCGCCGGGCGCGGCTGAGGCGGGTTCGGCCCGCTCACGGAGCGGGGATTTCCCGGCCGGCCCGCGGCTCGCCCGTGCTCCGGGCGCCCCGTCTCTGGTACGCTCACGCTTCGCTCCCGCTCCGGCGTCCAGTCGGCGGTCGGGGGCGTCGATCAGGATCTCCCTGCGGGTCCCGGCGGCGGCGCGCGCCTCCCCCGAGGCCGTCGGCCCGCCCCACTACCCACTGCATCCCGAAAACCGCGCGTCTCCAGAAGCACATGGCCCGACAACTCTTCACCTCCGAATCCGTCTCGATGGGCCACCCCGACAAGGTGGCCGACCAGGTGTCCGACGCGGTCCTCGACGCGATCCTCGCGCAGGACCCGATGAGCCGCGTCGCGTGTGAGACGCTGGTCACGACCGGCCTGTGCGTCGTCGCCGGCGAGATCACCACGAACGCGCGCATCGACTACGCGCAGATCGCGCGCAACACGATCAAGCGCATCGGGTACACGAACGACGCGTTCGGCATCAACGGCGACACGTGCGCGGTGATGGTGACGCTCGATCGGCAGTCGCCCGACATCAGCCAGGGCGTCAGCGAGGGCGAGGGCCTGCACAAGGAACAAGGTGCCGGCGACCAGGGCCTCATGTTCGGCTTCGCGTGCAGCGAGACGCCGGTGCTCATGCCCTTCCCGATCTACTACGCGCATCGCTTGATGGAGAAGCAGGCGGAGCTGCGTCAGAAGGGCGTGCTCCCGTGGCTGCGCCCCGACGCGAAGAGCCAGGTGACGGTCGAGTACGACGGCTTCAAGCCGGTGCGCGTCCACACCGTGCTGATCAGCACGCAGCACGCGCCCGAGGTCTCCTACGAGACGATCAAGAGCGAGGTGATCGAGAAGATCATCAAGGCCGTGATCCCCGCGCAGTTCCTCGACGCGAAGACGATCTACCACGTCAACCCGACGGGTCGCTTCGTCATCGGCGGCCCGCACGGCGACTGCGGCCTCACGGGCCGCAAGATCATCGTCGACACGTACGGCGGCATGGGCCGTCACGGCGGCGGCGCGTTCAGCGGCAAGGATCCGACGAAGGTCGACCGCTCCGCCGCCTATGCCGCGCGGTGGGTCGCGAAGAACGTCGTCGCCGCGGGCCTCGCGGAACGCTGCGAGATCCAGGTGAGCTACGCGATCGGCATCGCGAAGCCGCTCTCCGTCCGCGTCGACACGTTCGGCACGGGCAAGCTCGCCGACGCCGCGCTCACGGACGCAGTGGAGAAGGTGTTCGACCTCCGCCCGGCGGCGATCATCAACCAATTCCAGCTGCGCCGCCCGATCTACGAACAGACCGCCTACCACGGCCACTTCGGCCGCGAGGGCTTCCCCTGGGAGAAGACGGACAAGGTCCAGGCGCTCCAAGAGGCCGTCGCCGCCGCGACGCGCAAGTGAGCGCGCCGCGCGGCCCGCGCATGCGGAGGTCGCGCGCGTCCTCGAACCCGGCCCCGTGCCTCCCGAGAGGGAGCGCGGGGCCGGTCCGTTCCCGAGGGCGCTCGCTCCGTGACTGGCCCGCGGCGATGGGGTAGAACGGTCCGCCCCCGGCGCCTCACCTCCGAATCCAAACGCATGCAGACCCTCGTCCAACGCCGCGCCTCCCGTCTCCGCCGCGCCGGCTTCACGCTGATCGAGATCCTCGCCGTCATCCTGATCATCGGGATCCTGATGACCTTCCTCCTGCCGCGCATCCCCGAGGCGATCGACTCCGCCAAGGTCACCGCGTGCAAGAAGAACCTGCAGGAGATCAACTCCGGCCTGATCCAGTACAAGGCGAAGTTCAACCGCATCCCGAAGGAAGGCGGCGTCAAGTTCTTCGCGGTGCTGATCTCGAGCGGCACGTGGGAGAACACGAAGTTCACCGCCGACAAGCTGCGCTGCCCCGCGGTCGACATCGGCGCGCTCGAGCTCGGCCAGATCGAGAACCCCGAGGAGTGGTTCAAGACGCTCGACGCGGTCAACGGCGGTTACTCGTCGTACGCGGGCCGCGACATCAAGCAGTTCCCGCTCAAGGACTTCCCCGGCTCCGGCAAGGAAGCGGTCATCGCCGACGACAACGAAGGCGACACCGAGCAGGGCAACCACCGCACGACGACCGTCGTGCTCTACGCCTCGGGCGACATCGGCACGTTCGAGATCGGCGACCTGCACGAGAAGGGGCTCCTCGACAAGGACCTCAAGGTGCTCAAGGTCGGCCCCGATTCGCCGGTCGACGAGCTGCGCAAGCTGTCGCTCGACTGAAAGCCGCTCGACGACGGCGCGTCAACGCGTCGCGTCGTCGAGGACGAGGATGCGGAACGCGCGTCGGCGCGCGCGCAGCGCGCCGGGCGCATCCTCGGCGGCGAGCACCGTGCGCACGTCGCTCGCGCGCCACTTCGCGTAGTCGAAGCCGCGGTCCTCCACCCGCGCGACCGCGCGCGGCGCGAGCGCGGCGCGAACCGCGGTCTCGTCCGACTCGGGCGCGAGCACGACGAAGCGCGCCGACGTGCCGGCGACGCCGGATGCGTCCTTCGTCCACGTCGGATCGAGCGCGCCGCCGGCGAGGAGGCGCATCTGGCTCGCGACGGCCGCCTCGCCGCCGACGCACGCGACGTCCTTCTCGCGCGCGCCGAGCTCGAGCAGGCGCTGCGCGAGCTCCTCCGCCGGCGCCGCATCGAAGCCCGTGCGCAGCGCGCGCTCGCCGAGCGGCAGCGCGACGAGCAGCAGCGCGCACGCCGCGGTCGGCGCGCCGAGCGGCGCGTCCTCGCGCGGGACGCGCAGCACGACGAGCGCCAGGCCGAGCGCCGCGACGACGAGCGCGAACGCTGCGCTGATCGAGGCCGCGTCGAGCCGCGCGCCCGCCCAGGCGAGGCCCGCGGCGCCGAACAGCGCGACGACCGCGAGCGCGATCGACGTCCAGCGCAGGCTTCGCGCGCCGAGCGCGCTCGCGAAGCCCGCGCTCGCGACGCCCGCGACGAGCGCGGCGACGGCCGGGTACGCGGGGAGCAGGTAGCGCGCGCGCTGGATGTTCGCCGCCGCGAACACCGCGAGGAGGACGAGGTACCAGAGCGTCGCGAACAGGAGCTCGCCGCGCCGCTCGCGCGCCCACGCCGCGACGCGCCGCCGCGCGAGGACGAGCGCCGCGAGCGCGAGCGCGCTCCACGGCAGGAGGTGGCGCACGACGCACTGGAGGTACGTCGCGACGTTGTCGGCGACCATCGCGATCGAATCGGCGAAGCGCGACGCGACCTGGTCGTCGAGCGTCTTCGCGAGGCCCGCGCTCCCGCCCGCGTGGAGGAGCGGCAGCACGGTCGCGAGCGCGAGGACGAGGAAGAGCGCGCTCGCGCCGGGACGCAGCGCGTCGCGCAGCCCCGCGCGCCCGCGCCGCGCCGCGATCCACGCGAGCCCGAACGCGGGCACGAGCAGACCGAGCCCGCCCTTCGCGAGCAACGCGACGCCCGCGCCGCCGAGGAAGAGCCACGCCGCCGCGCGCGAGGCCCGCGACGCGCCCGCATCGGTTCCCGCGAACGCGAGCTCCGCCGCGCCCGCGAGCGACAGCGCGACGCCGGCGGCGAGCAGCGCGTCGGGCGTCGTGCGCGTGACGAGCTGCAGGAACTCGGGCGACGAGCCGAGCAGGAACGCGGCGAACAGCGGCGCGAGCCCGCCGCCGAAGAGCGCGCGCGCGAGCCGCGCGGTCGCCGCGAGGATCACGACGCCCGCGAGTAGGAACGGGAGCCGCGCGGCGAGCGGCGACGTGCCGAAGAGCTCCGTGCTCGCGCCGATCAGCCAGTACGCGAGCATCGGCTTGTTGAAGCGCGCGCTGCCGTCGGCGAAGCGCGGCGTCAGCCAGTCCCCGCTCTCGCGCATCGACAGCGCCGCGTCCGTGTAGAAGCGCTCGTCGCCGTGGTAGCGCGAGAGGTCCGCGCACTGCGGCAGCGCCGCCGCGAAGAACGCGAGCAGCACCAGCGCGAGGAGGAGCGCGTGCGAGCGCTCGCGCGGCGCGCGGAAGAACTCGCCGGTCGGCGGCGGGGGCGGGGGGACGGGCGGGGCCAAGCGTGCGGCCGACGCGCGGCCGTGGGCGGAGGAGGATGGCCGCATCGGCGAGGCCGCGCAAGGCGGGGGACGCGCCCGCGCCGCCCCGGACGCGCGTTCCTCGCGGGTTGGACCCGCTCGGCGGGCCCGCTAGGCTCTCGCGCCTCCACTCCCGCGCCTCCGCGGGCCGATGGAGTCCCCCTCGTGAAGCCCGTCTCCCTCGCGCGCGCCCTCCGCCCTCATCAGTGGGTGAAGAACGTCTTCGTCCTCGCCGCTCTGCTCTTCGCGGGCGGCGAGCGCGGCTCGCTCCTCTCCGGCGATCGCTGGGACCTGTACCGCACGCTGTTCGCGTTCGCCGCGTTCTGCCTCGGCTCGAGCGCGATCTACCTCGTGAACGACGTCATGGACGTCGAGAGCGACCGCAAGCACCCGACGAAGAAGAAGCGTCCGATCGCGGCGGGGGAGGTGAGCGTGAGCCAGGCGCTCGCGACCTCCGTCCTGTGCGTCGCGGGCGCGCTGTTCCTCGGTCACGAAGCGGGCGGCGCGAGCGTGCCCGTGATGTGGATCGTCGGCGGGTACATGGCGCTCAACCTCGCCTACAGCCTGAAGCTCAAGCACGTCGTCATCGTCGACGCGTTCTGCATCGCGGCAGGCTTCATCCTGCGCGTGCTCGCGGGCGGCCAGGCGGCGAACGCGGTGATCTCGCACTGGCTCGTGCTCTGCACGTTGTTCCTCGCGCTGTTCCTCGCGCTCTGCAAACGGCGCGCGGAGACGGACCTGCTCGGCGCGGAGCGCGGCGGGCACCGCACGATCCTGCTCGAGTACAACACGGCGTTCCTCGACCAGATGGTCACCGTCCTCGCCGCGTGCACGATCGTCACGTACACGATGTACACGGTCGCGGAGGAGACGGTGCACAAGTTCGGCTCGGGGTATCGGCTCGTCTGGACCGTGCCGTTCGTCGTGTTCGGGCTCGCGCGCTACATGCTGCTCGTCCACACGCAGAAGGGCGGCGGGAGCCCGACCAAGGTGCTCCTCGGCGGCGACCTCCTGTTCTTCCTGAACGGGCTCGGCTGGGTCGCGACGGTCGTCTGGGCCGTCTATTCGCACGGGGGCTGAGGAGCGCGGGAGCTGCCCGAGCGGGCACGCGCGCGCGATTGCCGCTCGGGGCCGCGGCGCTACACTCTGCGTTCACGCCGCACGCGCCGGACCGCGGAATCCCCGCGGCCCGCCGCGCGCGCTTTCGAGAGCGAAAGGCCCCCCGTGGAAGCACGTCTGCAACTCGCCGCGCGCATGCACGCGCTCGGTACCGAGACCGCATTCGAGGTCGTCAACAAGGTCAAGGCGCTCGAGGCGCAGGGGAAGAACATCGTCCACCTGCACATCGGCGCGCCGGACTTCCGCACGCCCGAGAACATCGTCGAGGCGGGACGGAAGGCGCTCGCCGACGGCTTCCACGGCTACACGCCCGCGAAGGGGCTCCTGCCGGTGCGCGAGAGCGTCGCGCGCTACTGCATGCGCTTCCACAAGGCGAAGCACGTGTCGCCCGACGACGTGCTCATCGTCCCCGGCGGCAAGCCGACGATGTTCTTCGCGATCATGCTCTTCGGCGAGCCCGGCACGGAGATCCTCTATCCGAACCCCGGCTTCCCGATCTACGAGTCGGCGATCAAGTTCAGCGGTGCCACGCCGGTGCCGATCCCGCTCGTCGAGGAGAAGGGGTTTGCGTTCGACGTCGACGAGACGCTCGGGAAGATCACGCCGAGGACGCGCCTCCTGATCGTGAACACGCCCGCGAACCCGACGGGCGGCGTCGTGCCGAAGAAGGACCTCGACCGCCTCGTCGCGGGGCTCGAGAAGCACCCGCACGTCGCGGTGATGTGCGACGAGATCTACTCGCGCCTGCTCTACGACGGCGAGCAGCACACGAGCATCCTCTCGTACGAGTCGCTGCGCGATCGCGCGATCCTGCTCGACGGATGGAGCAAGACGTACGCGATGACGGGCTGGCGCCTCGGCTTCAGCGTGTGGCCGAAGAGCCTCGTCGCGCACGCCGAACGCCTGCAGATCAACACGGTGTCGTGCACGAACGCCGCGGCGCAGATGGCCGCGATGGAGGCGCTCGAAGGTCCGCAGGACGCGGTCGAGCGCATGCGCACCGCGTTCGACGCGCGGCGCAAGCTGATCGTGAAGGAGCTGAACTCGATCCCCGGGTTCCGCTGCACGACGCCGAAGGGCGCGTTCTACGCGTTCGCGAACGTCAAGGGCACGGGCATCCCGTCGCGCGAGCTCGAGACGCTGCTCCTCAACGAAGCGGGCGTGTCGTGCCTCTCGGGTACGAGCTTCGGCGCGTTCGGCGAGGGCTACCTGCGCTTCAGCTACGCGAACAGCGAGGCGAACATCCAGGAGGCGATGCGCCGCGTGCGCGCGTTCGTGAGCGCGAAGGTGCGCGTGTAACGCGCGCGGCTCGGCGGCGGGCTCAGTTCGGATGGAAGCCGAACTCCCGGTGGAAGGTCCGCGTCCACTTGCGGTTCCAGGCTCCGGCGTGGACGTCGACCTCGACGCCGTAGTCGTACTCCCCCGTGCTCGCGGCGTACTCGGCGTCCCCGATGCCGATCGACTGGCCGCCGTTCGAGGTGCGGCTCGCGGTCAGGCGCAGGTCCTGCCGCAGGTGGGCCACGTAGCCACCCTCGGGCACCGTTCGCCAGGGAAGCAGGCCGTCGAGCGGCGTGGCCGTCAGCGCTCCGGCCTCGACCTCCGCGAGTCCGGGCCAACCGTGGAGTTCGACCGTTTCGAGCGTGGACTCTCCGCCTCCGGCGAGCAGTTGAACGTCGTAGACGATCCCGCCGGCCCGCGCGGAATCGGGCCCGACGAGCCGGTCGGCCCCCACGAGCCCGATGCGAACGCGCGCCCGCATTTCGGGGTGCGTCGTGAGCTGTTCCGTGCGCAGCGCGAGGCTCGTGCGCGCCGCGCCGTCGGGGCCGTAGGTCCAGGCGGTCGTGTGACGGAGGCGCAGGAGTTCCTCCTCCCCGTGGGTGAGCACGAAGTCGACCTGCGCGAGTTCGCGACCCTCTTCGGGAGCCGCGAAGGGAGCGCCGTCGCCGAGCTGCAGTTCGCCGCTCGAGGCGAGCACGCGCCCCTGGCCCGGTAGCGGCCGCACGAGGTCGTCCGAGGCGCGGACGTCCTTCACGTAGGTCCAGAAGTCCGGATTCGCGCGCGCGTGCACGACGGCGCCGGTGACCGCGAGCGTCGTCACGCCCGCGAGCGCGAGCAAGCTCCAGACGAGGATCCGCACGGGACGGGGGAGGCGCGGAGCCGCGGGCGCCGCGCACGGATCGACCGGGGAAGTCGGGGTATCCATGGCGCGCCGAGGCTAGCACGTGCGCGCCTGGAGCACCTCGCGTCCGCGGGGCCCGCTGCTGCGCGGGTGCCGCGCTCGTCCCTCACGAACGAGCGCGGGAGGCTCCCGGAGGAACCTCCCGCGCGCCATCGACGTCGGGGGACGCCGGCTCAGCCGCGACGACCGAAGCCGCCGCCGCCGCCGCCACCGCCGCCGGGGCCGCGCGCCGGACGGTCCTGCGCTTCGTTCACCTTGAGGCTGCGACCGTCGAGGTCCTTGCCGTCGAGGGCGGCGATCGCGGCCTTCGCATCGGCGTCCGTCGCCATGTCGACGAACGCGAAGCCGCGCGGGCGGCCCGTCTCACGGTCGCTCGGGATCGTGACGCCGCGGACGCTGCGGCCGTTGCTGGAGAAGGCGGCCTTGAGGGCGTCCTCGGTCGTGGTGAAGTTCAAATTGCCGACGTAGAGCTTGGTACCCATGAGAATCGATTCGTTTGGTCCACCCGCAGCGATGAGAGGGCCAAAAGGGCCTTCCTCGCGTCGGGGTGCGTGAGCCCGCTAGCGCGCGTGGCGCGCGGGCGAGGGAGCCGTCCGTGGGCGCACGCGAGCCGAGCGAGGGCTCGCGTTCGGCGCGCGGGGCGCGCGTGCGGCTGCGCGAGCCCGCGCGGTGCGCTGCGGTGCCCGAGAGCGTGACCGCGGCGCTGCGCGGCGAAACGCCGGCGCGCGAGCGAAGGCACACGAGACAAGGTCGGCTCCAACGGGGCTCGGGAGAGTGGGCCGGGCCTTCGTGCCGAACCAGAGCGCGAAGAAGCGGAGCACGGCGGGAGGATCCCGCCGCGCGATCGTCCCGACACTCTACGCGATCGCGGCCCCGGCCGCACGCCTCGATCGCGATCTGTTCGCCCCGAGCCTCCCGTCGGCCCGCGCCTACTGGGCGTAGTTCGCGTTCGGGTTCGTCGCGACGTCGAGGGCGCCCTGCGTCGAGATCACCGGGCCGAGGAGGTTCCCCGCGCCGACCGCGAAGGGCGCGACCGTGCAGCCCGTCGCGAGGTTGCGCACGACGAGGCACGCACCGCCGCCGTCGACCGCGACGCCCGTCCCGCACTGGCTGACGTTGCAATCGACGACGCGCACGCCGCTGGCGCAGCCGGCGCCGGTCGCGTCGCCGACGTGGACGCCGACGCTGCTCGAGCTCACGTTGCAGCGCTCGATCACGCCGCCCTTCGCGCTCTGCACGTCGCACGCGACGCCGCCGTTCTGGTCGAACGTGCAGCCCGTGATGCTCACCGGCACGGGCGCGCAGCCGCCGAGCGGCAGCACCGCGATCCCGCCGGCCGAGTTGCCCTTCTTCATGTAGTCGAGGAACTTCGGGATGGCCACGCCCTGCACGAGCGCGCCGTAGCCGCCGTTGCCGGACGAGGAGCCGTGCTCGAGCGTGAGCTCCGTCGACGGCAGGCCGGGCGGCGAGACGGCTTGGATCCCGTCGCCGCCGTTGTCCTCGCAGCGCACGCGCGCGCACCACGTGTTCGTGCGCTCGAGGTGCAGTCCGTCCTGCCCGTTGTTCGAGACCATCGTGCCGTCGAGCACGACGCGGCTGTCCGTCGCGGCGAGACCGTTGAGCCCGCACTGGTCGAGGTTGCCGAGCTGCTGCTCGTACGTCGAGTGCGCGAGGCGCACGCCGTCCTCGGTGTTCCGGTAGATCTGCACGTTGCGATACTGGAGCACGCTGTCCGTCGCGGAGATGCCCGAGCGGTGGTTGCCGTAGATCATCCCGTCCCAACCCTTGTGCCGCGTGCGCAGCGTGTACACGCCGTTCTCGCCGTTGTCCGCGATGCCGAGGACCGACACGTCGAGGTCGCTGTCCTCCGCGTGCATCCCGTCGCGTCCGTTCGACTTGAAGGTGCCCTTCGTCGTCTGGCACGTCACGTTGAACAAGGCGAGCCCGTCGCGCTGGTTGTTGACGAAGTGCGCGTCCTGCATCGACACCTTGGCGAAGTAGGGCTGCGTCGTCGCGTCGACGTGGAGCCCGTCGAGCGCGTTGCCGTCGCACTGCAGTCCCGAGAGCCGGCATTCGCCGAGCGCGAGCGACGTGGTGCTCCCCGCGAACGCGACGTGGACGCCCGAACCGCCGTTGCTCGAGGAGGACGAGTTCGTGACGTCGAGCGCGGCGCCGCCCGCGAGCTCGACACCGTGCGAGCCGTTCTGCGCGATGCGGACGCCGTCGAGGACGACCTGCACGGGGTCGTCGACCGAGCGCGTCACGTGCAGGCCGGAGCCGGCGCAGCGTTCGACGACGCTCGTCCAGCTTTGGACCCTTCGGACCGAGGGGACGGGGAGCACGCCCGAGAGCTCGACGTCGAGTCCGTGGCTCGTGCTGTCGGTGATGCTCACGTCCCGCAGCGCGAGATCGAGCCCGACGTTCGAGAGCACGCGGCAACCGAGGCCGCCGGCGAGGCTGCACCGCTCGAGCCGCGCCCGGAACGAGCCGCCGGCTCCGCCTCCGCCGGCGCTCGCGGTCGCGTCGACGAAGAGCGACTCGGTGCTCGAGCCGCGCAGGTTCGCGTCCGAGAGGTCCAACTCGCCGCGCACGACTTCGATGCCGCGCGTGCAGTCGATCACGGCGAGGCCGCTGAGCACGGACAGGTCGACGTCGGTCGCGCTCACTCCGGTCGAGCAGTGCCGCACGACGTTGCGGGCCGCCGTGCAGATGTGCGAGTCGCCGGTGTAGCGCATCCCCGCGCCGCCGCACTGCGCGACGAGAGCGCCCGAGACGTCGACGTTCTCCGTCGACGCCACGGAAAGCCCATCGCCGCCGAAGAAGAGGATGCGGGGGCCGACGAGCGTCACGCTCGAGCGCCGCGTCGTCGCCGCGGGACAGTCGAGCCCGTGGAGCGACGTCTGACCCGCCGCGCCGACGACCGCGAACCCGTTGAAGTCGATGACGACCGAGTCCGCGCCCGGATCGATCGAGATCCCGGTCTGTCCCGGGCCGCACTGGATCGGCGCGGAGAGGTAGTAGGAGCCCGACTGCGTGATGTGGTGGAGCGACGCCCCGCTGCCCGGCACGAGGTTGAGGTCCGTGCGAGGGTCCCGGTTGACGCGCACGATCGGGACGGACTGCGCGAGGGCGGGGGCGCCGGCGAGGAGGAGGGCGAGGACGTGGGCGGCGAGGCGGCCGGATCCGGGGCGCGACGGGGAGCAGGGCATGGGGAGGTCTCGGTCGGGGAGGAGGGGGCGGTCCGGCGGTCGTGGCGCGGGCGGTACCGCACTGGACGGCCTTCTGGGGAATTTCGCGCCGTCCGCCGGGCCGCCGCGGCGCGGGCCTTCGGCGCGAGGTCCCCGTCTCGGCGCTTGACCCCGGGCGCGGGGCCGGGGAGCCTCTCGCGCCATGGGAATCTTCAAGGCCTACGACATCCGCGGGAAGGTGCCGGGCGAGCTCGACCCCGTCCTCGCGAAGAAGATCGGCAACGCGTTCGCACGGCTCCTCCAGGCGAAGCGCCTCGTCATCGGGCGCGACATGCGGACCCACAGCCCGGCGATCGCCGACGCGGTGATCGAGGGGGTGCGCGACGCGGGCTGCGACGTGCTCGCGATCGGCCTCGCCGAGACGCCGATGGCCTACTGGGCGATCGGCTCGCAGCCCTGCGACGGCGGCTTGAACGTGACCGCGTCGCACAACCCGGGCGAGTACAACGGCATGAAGCTCTGCGCCGCGGGCGCGAAGCCGATCTCGGCCGCGAACGGGATCCTCGACATCGAACGGATGTGCAAGGAACCGTACCCGGCGCCGGTCGCGAAGCGCGGGAAGCTCGAGACCGCCGACCTGCTCGCCGCCTACGCCGACCACGTCGCGCGCTTCGCGCGGCTCGAGGCGCCGATCGACGTCGCGATCGACGCGGCGAACGGCATGGCGGCCTACACGCTGCCGCGCGTGCTCGAGCGCCTCCCGAAGGTGAAGGCGCACACGCTCTTCATGGAGCTCGACGGCACGTTCCCGAACCACGAGGCGAACCCGCTCAAGGAAGAGAACCTCGACGCGGTGCGCGCGCTCGTCCTGAAGACGAAGAGCCGCCTCGGCATCGGCTTCGACGGCGACGCGGACCGCTGCTGCTTCGTCGACGAGCAGGGCAAGACCGTCGGCAACGACCTGATGACGGCGCTGCTCGCGCGCGAGCTGCTCAAGACGAAGCCCGGCGTGCCGATCGTCTACGACCTGCGCTCGTCGTGGGTCGTCAAGGAAGAGGTGAAGAAGGCGGGCGGCGTGCCGATCCGCGACCGCGTCGGGCACTCCTTCATCAAGGCGACGATGCGCGCGAAGGGCGCCGTGTTCGGCGGCGAGCTCAGCGGGCACTTCTACTTCGCCGAGAACTACGTGTGCGACTCGGGCGTCATCGCGATGGTGCAGGCGCTCAACCTGCTCTCGCGTTCGAAGGAGCCGTTCTCCGCGCTCGTGCAGGACCTGCGGCGCTACCACGCGACCGGCGAGATCAACTTCCACGTCGAGGACAAGGCGAAGGCGATCGCGGACCTCAAGACGAAGTACAAGGCGGGCCGCCAGGACGAGCTCGACGGCATCACGGTCGAGTTCGGCGACCTCGGGCAGAGCGAGTGGTGGTGGTTCAACGTGCGCCCGTCGAACACGGAGCCCTTGCTGCGGTTGAACCTGGAAGCGTCGAACGCGCGCTTGCGCGACCAGAAGCGCGACGAGATCGTGGCGCTCCTCGGAGAACCCGAAGCATGAAGCCCGCCCTCGCGACGTTCGTCCTCGCCCTCGCCGCCCTCGCCGCGTGCTGCGCGGACGAGCGCGGCTCCGCCCGCTCCGGCTCCGCGTCGAGCGCCGCGGACGCGCCCGTGACGATCGCCGGGACGCTCCTCGACGCCGCGAGCGGCGAGCCCGTGGCGAACGTCACCGTGCGCGGGCCGCGCTCCTCGACCTCCCGCAGCGACGAGCGCGGGCGCTTCGAGCTGCGCGGGCTCGCCGTCGGCGACGAGGGGGACGTGAACGCGGAGGCGAGCGACGGCCGGAAGGCGAGCCTGCGCGTCCGGCCGCTGCGCGGGGGGACCCTCGAGGTCGTCCTGAACCTCGTCCGTCCGCCGCGGGAGGAGTGACGCTCCGTCGCGCCGCACCGTCGACGGACGGAAAGCGCTTCCGATCCGCACGGCGGGCCGCGCCCCGGAGCCGCCGCGGCGGACCACTCCGGGGACGGAGGAGCGGTGGGTGCGCGATGGGCGCCGCGCGGTGGCTTCCGCGCCTCGCGTGCGCTATGCCATCCGCTTCGAGTTGTCGATAGACAGCCCGCCGCCCCGAGAGCGCCCGATGTCCTCCCTCCGCGCGTCGCGAACGCCGTCCCTCGCCGCCCTCGTCGCGGTCCTCGCCCTGGCTCCGTCGAGCGCCGCTCAAGGCGGCGTCGACCCGACGCCGCCGCCCCGCCCCGGCGAGCCCGAAGCGACGGAGGCGCCGGCGCCGACCGCGCCCGCGCAGGACGCCGCGCCGAAGGCCGAGGCGCCCGCTCGCTCCGCGCCGCGCCCGCTGCCGACCGCCGTGGAGTGGACGGCGCTGCTCGCGCGCGACGCGCGGGTCGCCTTCACGCCGCGCACGGGCGCCGACGCGCGCGCGTTGCTCGGGACGAGCGCGCCTTCGCCCGAGAAACGCGCAGCCGCGTGGCTCGCGCTCGGCTCGTGCGGCGCGGTGAGCGAACGGCTCGCGCTCGAGGATCTCGCGCGTCACGGCGCGGGCGTCGAGCGGCTCGCCGCGATCCTCGCGCTCGGCGAGCTCTCGACGGGCGTCGACGCGCTGTTCACCTCGCTCACGTCGGAGGAGGACGAGGTCGCGCAGTGCGCGCTCCTCGCGCTGCTCCGTTCGAACCGCCCCGCGAGCCGCCGCCGCGTCGAGGAGATCGCGAACGATCCCGGACATCGACTGCACGACGCCGCGGGCGAACTCCTGATCTTCGTCGCGGACCGCGCGGGCAGCGCGCCCAACCGCGCGAGCGCGCTCCTGCTCGACCTGCGCTGGCACGCCGCGCGGCTCTTCGGGCTCGTCGACGGCGAGGCGTGGCAGGTCCACGAGATCCAGCGCCTCGCGCACGACCCCGCGTTCCGGCGCGAGCTCGTGCTCCGCCGCGCCGCGCGCCTCTACCGGCCCGGCGCGCGCGACCACCAGCTCGAACTCCTGCTCCACGGCGAAGGTCCCGCGCGCATCACGAGCGCCGTCGCCGCGATGCCCATCGAGGTGCAGTCGCTCGTCGACAACGACCTCTGGGCGCCGAACGACCTCGCGGAATGGAGCCTCGTGCTCGACGTCGTCGAGGCGAAGGGCCTCGCGTCCGTCGTGCCGTCGCTCGTCGAGCGCGCGTCGCAGGTCGATCGTCTGCACTATCGCGCGACGGTGCTGCTCGCGCGCGCGGGCAAGATCGAGCTCGCGCGCTACGTCGACCCCGAGCTCTCGCGGCTCTCCGTCGACGACCGCGTCGACGCGTGCGACGCGTTCGCGACGAGCGGCGATCCGGGTTGGCGCTCGCGGCTCGAGGACCTCGAGCAGAGCCTCGACGCGCCCGTGCGTCTCGCGGCGCGCGTCGCGCGCATGCGCCTCGGCTCGCGCGCCGCGGAGGACGACGTGCGCGCCGCGCTCGAGGACGCGACGCACGCCGATCATGCCGAGCTCTTGAAGGTCCTCGTGCGCTTCGCGCGCGATCCGATGGTGGGGAACCTGCTCGAGGATTGGATGCCGAAGGCCGAGGGCGCCGAGGCGCTCGACGTCGCCGTCGCGCTCTGTCGGGAAGGCCGCATCACCGCGCGTTCGCGCGTTCGCGCCGCGCTCGCCGCGGACCCGACCCCGACCGGCGCGGAGGCGCTGCGCCTCCTGCGCGCGCTCGGGCGTCGTCCGGGGCCGGAAGACCTCGAAGTCCTGCGCCAGCTCTTCCCGCTCGAGGACGAGCACGCCGTCCAGGTCGAGCTCGGCGGCGCGCTGCTCGAGCTCGGCGACCCCGAGGTGCTCCCCATCCTGCGCGCGTCCGTGTGGAACGACGACTTCGACCTCTCGCTGCTCGCAGCGGCCGTGCTCGCCGACGTCGCGGGCGGGCCGCGCGTCCTGCGCGAGGAGCTGCGCGTGCCGCCGCCCGAGGCGAGCTCGGCGGACCTGCGCCGCGTCGGCTTCGCGATCGGCGCGTGGGGTGGGACGCGCGAGGTGGAGGAACTCGCGCGCGAGCTGCGCTACGCCTCCGGTCATCCCGCGCTGCAGGGTGCGCTGCTCGGCGTGCTCTCGACGCGCACGCAGTGAGAGCGAGGACCGCGTGTCGCGCGCCATCGACCTCGAGTCCGAGTTCGCTCCCTCGGGGACGATCGCCCTCCTGACCGACTTCGGCCACGCCGATCCGTACGTCGGACAGATGAAGGCCGTGCTGCTCGCGCGCTTCCCCGACGCGCGGGTCGTCGACCTCGCGCACGGCGTCCCGCCGCAGGACGTGCGCGTCGGCGCGTTCTTCCTCGCGCGCAGCCGCGCGTACTTCGCGCCCGGCGCCGTGTTCGTCGCCGTCGTCGACCCGGGCGTCGGCTCCGCGCGGCGGTTCCTCGCCGGCCTCGAGGGCGGCAGGCTCTACCTCGCGCCCGACAACGGGCTCCTGCCGGCCGCGCTCGGCCCCGCCGCGCGCTGGTTCGAGCTCGATCCCGAACGCGCGTCGCTCCCTTCGCGCAGCCGGACCTTCCACGGTCGCGACGTGTTCGCGCCCGCGGCGGCGGAGCTCGCGCGCGGCGCGCCCGTGAGCGCGCTCCTCCGCCCGCTCGAGGGAGCGCCGGTCGCCGGGGCGCCCGTGCGCGCGCGCGTTCGCGCGGACGGCGCGATCGAGGCCGAGGTGCTCGTCGTCGACCACTACGGAAACCTCGTCACGACCGCGGAGCCCGCGGACCTGTCGGGCGGTCTCGGCGCGTGGCGCGCGGAGGCCGCGGGCAGCACGCTGCGTTTCGTCGAGACCTACTCGGACGTGCGTTCGGGCGAGGCGTGCGCTCTGGTAGATTCCTTCGGATCGATCGAGCTCGCCGTGCGCGACGGAAGCGCCGCGGCGGCGCTCGGCCTGGGCCGGGGCTCGACGGTCGTCTTCAGGAGGAACCCATGCTGAACAGGAAGGTGGCGCTCGTGGGCGTGCCCATGGACCTCGGCGGCGGACGCCGCGGGGTCGACATGGGGCCGAGCGCGCTCAGGATCGCCGGCATCGAGGAGGCCGTGCGCTCGCTCGGGATCGCCTTCGAGGATCGCGGAAACGTCCCGGTCCGCGAGCCGCGCTCGCGCGCCGAGCCCGAGAACACGAAGGCGCGCTTCCTCCCCGAGATCGCGGACTGCTGCCGCAACCTGCGCACGAAGGTCGAGGGCGTGCTCGCGGACGGCGCGTTCCCGCTCGTCGTCGGCGGCGACCACTCGATCGCGGTCGGAACGGTCGCGGCGATCTCGTCGCACTACCACCGCGAGAAGAAGAAGATCGGCCTGATCTGGTTCGACGCGCACGGGGACATGAACACGCCGGAGACGAGCGTCTCGGGCAACATCCACGGGATGCCGCTCGCGTGCGTGCTCGGCCGCGGCGCGCCGGAGCTGACGAAGCTCGGCGAGCGCTTCCCGATGGTCGACGTCGAGAAAGCGGTGTTGGTCGGCGTGCGCTCGCTCGACGCGCGCGAGAAGGACGAGATCCGCGCCGCCGGGTTGCACGTCTACACGGCGCGCGACATCGACATGCACGGGATCCACAAGGTGATGAAGCTCGCGATCGAGATCGCGTGCACCGGCACCGCGGGGTTCCACCTCACCTTCGACATGGACGGCACCGATCCCTCCGTCGCGCCCGGCGTCGGCACGCCCGTGCCCGGCGGGACGACCTTCCGCGAGAGCCACTTGATCATGGAGCACGCGGCGGAGTCGGGAAAATTGCTCGGGCTCGAGGTGACGGAGATCAACCCGATCCTCGACAACCAGAACGCGACCGCGCGCGTCGCGGTCGACCTCGTGTGCTCCGCGCTCGGGAAGTCGGTGCTCTGACGAGATGAGCGGCCTCCTCGCATCGCTCCGCAAGAACCGGCGGCTCCTCTCCGACCTCGTGTCGCGCGACCTGCGCGCGCGCTACGTCGGTTCGAGCATGGGGTTCTTCTGGTCGGTGCTGTTCCCGGTGATCAACCTCGCCGTCTACATGTTCGTCTTCCGCATCGTGCTCAACATGCGGTGGAGCGACCAGCAGGGGAAGGCGGAGGTCGCGCTGCTGATGCTCGCGGGCATCCTCGTCTGGCACGCGTTCGCGGAGAGCACGTCGCGCATGACGAACGCGCTCGTCGAGAACCAGAACCTGATCCAGAAGGTCGTGTTCCCGAGCGAGGTGCTGCCCGTCTACCTCGCGATCTCGTCGCTCGTGAACATGCTGATCGGGCTCGTCGTCGCGGTGTTCGCCGTCGGCTACTTCGCGTACGTGCGCCCCGAGCACGACGCGGGCCGGGAGGAGCGCACGGTGGCGCTCTGGAGCGCGCACGCGAGCGAGGCTCCGGTCGCCGGCAACGGCGTCGTGCGTCCGAACCAGTTCCGCTGCGCGACGCAGGGCGCGGGCACGCACGTCGACGGACTCGTGCTCACCGACCGGTCCGCGGCGCCGTGGAGCGGCGCACCGTCCGGTCTCAAGGACGGCGTCTTCGACCGCGTGGTGACGCGCGACCTCGTCTACGCGCCCGGCGAGCGCTGGGCGATGGTCAAGAAGGTGATCAAGGCGCCGTCGGAGCGCGCGCTCGTCGTCGACGGCTGGCGCGACGTGCACGGCGAGCCCTGCGCGGCGCCGCCGGACGGCTCCGAGCTCGTCGTCGTCGCGCCGCCGTCGCGGCCGCTCGCGATCACGGCTTGGCTTCTCGTGTTGCCCGGCCTCGTCGCGTTGCAGGGGCTCTTCATGCTGGGCCTCGGGTACGTGCTCTCCGCGTTCAACCTCTTCCTGCGCGACACCTACCACGTGATCGGCGTGCTGCTCACGGTGTGGATGTTCGCGACGCCGATCTTCTATCCCGAGCACCTCGTCGACGACGCGGGCTACGGGTGGGTGCTCGCGGCGAACCCGATGCACTGGCTCATCGGGAGCTACCGCGAGGTCCTGATCTACGGCTCCGCGCCGAACTGGGCCGACGTCGGGCGCGTCGCGGCGGTCGCGGCGGTCCTGCTCCTCGTGGGCTCGGCGTTCTTCATGAAGCAGAAGCCGCGCTTCCCCGACCTCCTCTGACGATGGCGACGCAGGCGAACTCCGACGTCGGCGCGGGCACGAGCGCGATCCTCGCGCGCGGGCTCTCGAAGGCGTACCGCATGTACGCGAAGCCGATGCACCGCGTGTGGGAGCTCCTCCTGCCCGGGAAGAAGCTCCACTCGGAGTTCTGGGCCGTGCGCAACGTCTACCTCGACGTCCCGCACGGCGCGACCGTCGGCATCATCGGCGAGAACGGCGCGGGCAAGTCGACGTTGCTCAAGCTGCTCACGGGCATCACGCGGCCGACGGCGGGCGAGCTGCAGGTCAACGGTCGCGTCGCGTCGCTGCTCGAACTCGGCGCGGGCTTCCACCCGGAGTTCTCGGGTCGCGACAACATCCACTTGAACTGTTCGATCCTCGGCATGCGCGAGGACGAGATCGCGGAGCGCTACCCGAAGATCGTCGAGTTCAGCGAGCTCGGCGACTTCATCGACCGCCCCGTGAAGACGTACTCGTCGGGCATGTACGTGCGCCTCGGCTTCGCGGTCGCGGCGAGCGTCGATCCCGACATCTTGATGATCGACGAGGCGCTCTCCGTCGGCGACGAGCACTTCAAGGGCAAGTGCATCAACCGCCTGAACGAGTTCCGCGAGCAGGGCAAGACGACGATCTTCGTCAGCCACGACATGGGCTCCGTGAAGTCGATGTGCCAGCACGTCGTGCTCATGGACAAGGGCGAGGTGCTCGAGCAGGGCAACGCCGAGAAGGTCGCGGACGAGTACCTGAAACGCGCGAAATCGCGCGGCAACGAGCGCCTCTCCGCGCTGAACCGCGGGACGAGCGCCTATCCGCGGTGGGGGACGGGCGAGATCGAGACGCACGAGGTCGAGATGCTCGACTCCGCGGGGACTCCGGGCTTCGTCTTCCGCACGAACGAGCCGTTCCGCGTGCGCGTGCGCTACCGCGTGCTGCGCGAGGCGAAGAACCCGGTGTTCGGCATCGGCCTCTACCGTTCGGACGGGACGTACGTGAACGGCGCGAACCACCATTGGCGCGAGACGCCGATCGTGATCGAGCGCGCGGCGCCGGGCGAGGAAGGCGTCGTCGAGATGGCGTTCGAGCGCATGCCGCTGCTCGCGGGCCAGTACTACGTCACGACGTTCCTCTACGACCACAGCAAGGCCGCGCCGACCGCGATCGACCACCGCGAGCACGCCGTGACGTTCGAAGTCGTCGACGACCGCCGCCACCAGCACGGGATGCTCTACCTGCCGTGTCGTTGGTCGATCGAGCGCGCGACCCCCGCGGGCGCCGTGCGCGAGGAGTCGAAGGCGTGAAGGACGTCCTCGCGCTCCCGTTCGACCAATACCAGCGCTACGCGCTCGTCGCCGAGATCGTCGGCGAGCTGCGGCGCGGGAAGGAGCGGCTCTCGATCCTCGACGTCGGCGGACGGACGGCGCTCCTGCGCTCGTTCCTGCCGGACGACGCGATCACGCTCGTCGACCTCGAGCCGTCGGAGGAGCGCCCGCTCGTGCTCGGCGACGGCAGCCGGCTCCCGTTCGCGGACGCGAGCTTCGACCTCGTGCTCGCGTTCGACACGCTCGAGCACGTGCCCGTGCCGCGGCGCGAAGCGTTCGTGTCCGAGTGCGCGCGCGTCGCGCGTCGTCACGTCGTGCTCGCGGGGCCGTACCAGTCGCCCGAGGTCGAGGAAGCGGAGCGCCTGCTCCAGCAGTTCCTGAAGGACAAGCTCGGCGTCGAGCACCGCTACCTCGAGGAGCACCGGCACAACGGGCTGCCCGATCGCGCGGCGACGGAGGCGCAGTTCGCGCGCCTCGGCGCGCAGGTGAAGAGCTTCGGCCACGGCAACCTCGACCGTTGGCTCGCACTGATCTGCCTCTCGATGTACATGGACTACCGTCCGGAGCTGCGCGGGATCGCCGCGCGCTTCCAGCGCTTCTACAACGCGCGGATGTACGCGAGCGACCACGTGCCGCCGGTGTACCGCCACGCGCTCGTCGCCGCGCTGCGCGGCGCGGAGCTGCCGGCGCTCGCGCGGCTCCAAGGCCCCGCGAGCGCGCCGCCGGGCGCGACGCGGCGCATCGAGGAGCTCGCGTTCGAACTCGCCGCGTTCGAGCGCGCGCAAGCGGGGCTCCTCGAGGAGAAGCAGAAGCTCGAGCGCGGGCTCGACGAACTGCGCGCGGACCTCGCGGGCCACGAGAAGAGCCTGGCCGACGCGCTCGCGCGCAAGGCGGAGCAGGCGGAGGTCATCGCGACGCTCGAGGCGGACCTCGCGGCGCACCGGACGAGCGTGCGCGACCTGGAGCGCGACGTCGCGGCGCAGATCGAACGCTTCGACGAAGCGGCGCGCGGGCACGCCCTCGCGCTCGCGACGCTCGAGAAGGACTTGGCGGAGCACAAGGCGCTCGTGCACGAGCTCGAGCGCGAGCTCGCGCGCCACAAGGACGTGCTCGACGAAGTGCGCCGCCTCGCCGCGGGTTTCGAGCAGGAGCTCGAGGCGCAGCGGGCGCTGCGCGCGCGCGAGCTCGCCGAGGCCGAGGCGATGAAGCGCGAACTCGAGGCGCGCATCGCCGAGCACGCCGCGCAGTCCGCGGTGCTCGAGGCCGACCTCGCGCAGCACAAGGCGACGCTCGCCGCCGAGCGCGCCGCGCGCGCGGAGGAAGAGCGCGCGCTCCGCGCCGTGATCGCCGACGTCGAGCGCGACCGCGACGAGCGCGGACGCGTGATCGACGCGCTGCGCGCCGACCTCGAGGAGCACCGTACCGTCCTGCGCGCCCTCGAGGTCGAGGTGCGCGCGCGCGGTGAAGCGCTCGCGAGCCTGAAGAACGACCTCGAGCGCCACCAGGACGCGCTCGCCGCGCGAGAGGCCGTGCTCGCCGAGCGCGAGCGCGACCTCGAGGAGCACCGTGCGGTCGTGCGCACCCTGGAAGCGGACCTCGCCGGCCACCGTGCGGTCGTCGCGGAGCTCCGGGAGCGCTCGACGGTCTTGAACGCGGAGCTCGCGGCGCTCACGCACGAGCGCAACGTGACCGCGCAGGCGCTCGACGGCGCGCGCGGCGAGATCGAGCGCGCGCGGGAGGCGCTCGCGCGCCAGCACGCCGAGCTGCTCGCGCGCGACGCGACGATCCAGGCGTTGCGCGCCGAGCTCGCGAGCCGCTGGACGACGCTCAAGCGCGCGCTCGGGCCGAAGAAGCCGCTCCCCTGACGGCGGTCCACCGCCCGGGTGCTGCGCGCGCGCCGCGGAGCGCGTCCTCGCGGCCCTTTTTCCGCGCGCTCCGCGCTGCTACTCTCGCGCGCCGGACACCATGGCACCGATCCCGCTCGAACCGCAGCGCTGGGCCGCCCGCGTCGGCGCCTGGCTCCTGCCCGGCGGTCCGGAGGGCGACGTCGTCGTGTCGTGCCGCGCGCGCCTCGCGCGCAACCTCGCCGAGTTCCCCTTCGTCACGCGGCTCGACGCGAAGCGCGCGGAGGAGCTCGCGACGCGCGCGAAGGACGCCCTCGACGAGGCGAAGCTCGACGGCGAGACCATCTGGGTCGCGATGACGGAGGCGCCGCCGATGCTGCGCCTGCTCCTGCGCGAGCGCCACCTCGTCAGTCGCGACCTCGTCCCGAGCGAAGACGGCACGAAAGCGGCTCCCGGCCGCGCGGTCGCGTTCGGGGCGAGCGAGTGCGTGTCCGTGATGGTCAACGAGGAGGACCACCTCCGGCTCCAGACGATGACCGCGGGCTACGCGATCCGCACCGCGTGGGAGCGCGCACGCGAGCTCGATCGGTTCCTCGAAGCGCGGCTCCCGTACGCCGTCGACGGCGAGTTCGGGTACCTGACGGGTTGTCCGACGAACGTCGGCACCGGTCTGCGCGCGTCCGTGATGCTCCACCTTCCCGCGCTCGGGCTCGTCCGCAGCGAACTGGAGAAGGTCTTCGCGGCGGCGCAACGCACGGGCCTCGCCGTGCGCGGCCAGTACGGTGAGGGCAGCCGCGCGGCGGGGGACCTGTACCAGATCTCGAACCAGATCACGCTCGGCCGCGGCGAAGAGGACCTCGTGCGCGACCTCGAGGCGCTCGTGCCTCGGATCCTCGAGTTCGAGCGCCGCGTGCGCGAGCTCCTGCTCCGCGAGCAGCGCGCCGCGCTCGTCGATCGAATCGCGCGCTCGATCGGGCTTCTCCGCACGGCGCGCTCGATGCCGACCGAGGCGGCGCTCGCGCACCTCTCGAACGTGCGGCTCGGCCTCCACCTCGGCCTCGTGCGCGAGCCCTCGCTCGAGGTGCTCGCGCCGCTGTCGGTGCAGGTGCAGCGCGCGCACGTGCAGGCGCTCGCGCAGGAGCCGCTCGAAGCGGAGCTCTGCGAGGCGAGCGTGCGCGACACGCTCCGCGCGAGCTGGCTCCGGCGGCGCCTCGCCACGGCGTGACCGCGGCAGCGGAGGCGCGGCTCCGCTGTTTCGCGCGCGGTCCGCGTTCAGACGGCGCGTGCGCGCCGCCGATGCAGACGCGGCGTTCCCCACGCGTCCGACCATGTTCCCCGCGATCCTCGCCTGCGCCGGCTTCGTCCTCGGCGCGAACGACGCTCCCGCCTCGATCGAGGCGACGCTTCGCGCGCGCGCGGGGCGCGTGGAGTGCGTCGACGGCGCGGGCCGCGTCCACGTGCTCGCGCCGGACGTCCAACGCACGCTCGAGGGGCGCGCGCACGTCGAGATCGGCGCCGCGGGTGCGGCGGAGCTCGCGTGGCCCGGCGTCGGGAGCGCTCAGGTGCACGGGCCGTGCGTCGTCGAATGGGGCCCGGAGGACGGCGCGCCCGGACTCGTCGTGCGCTTCAGCGAGCTCGCGCGCGCCGAGGTCGAGCTGCGCACGCGTCCCGCGCGCTTCGAATTGCCCGGCGGTTTCCGGCTCGGCGTCGAGCGCGGCGCGTTCGGCGTCGAAGCGCTCGGCGCGGGCGCGCTGCGCGTGACGCTGCGCGCTGGAAATGCGCTCACGATCGACGGCGGACCCGGCGGGCTCGTGCCGCGGCGCACGCTCGCACCCGGCGCGGCGCTGGTGCTCGATCCACGTCGGATCGTCGCGCCGCGGCGCGCGCGCGAGCCGCGGACGAATCCGTGGGACGACTACGTGTGGCCGTGGGGAGCGAGCGTGAGCGCGCCGCGAGCGATGCCCGCGGTCAGCGTCACCGAGCACGTCGAGCTCGCGCTCGCGGCGGACGTGTCCGCGCCGTTCGTCGCGCTCGACTGGCGCGGCCTCGCGTTCGGCGCGCTCGACGCGGCGGGCGCGTGGGCGATCGAGCGTGCCCCGGGGCTCGCGCTCGAGCGCGCGGGCGAACTCGTCCACGTCGAACTCGCGGCGAACGCGCCGCGCGCGGCGTGGTGCCTCGGACCGGAGCGCGACCTGCGCCTCGCGCCGGGCGCGAGCGTCGAGCTCGAAGCGGACGGCGGCGTGCGCGCGCTCGAGGGCGACGTCGAGACGCGCGCCGCGCTCGAGGGCCGGCCGGGATTCGCGGCCGTCGTCGCGCCCGCGCCGGCGCTCCACGACGTCGCGGAGCCCGAGCTCGAGGCCGCGGAGGCGCGCGAGCTCGCCGCGCCCCGTACCGAGCTCCCGGCCGCCGTGCACGACGCTGCCCACGACGTCGCGGTCGCGCCCGCCGCCGAGCAGGAGGCCGCGAAGGACGCGGCGACGAACGTCGCGCGCGCCGCCGGGCCCGATCCCGCGACTCCAGCCGAGCCGGAGCCCGTGCATGCGGCGCCGCCTGAAGCGCCGCACGACGTCTCGAACGAAGCTCCGAGCGAACTCCCCGAGGACGCGCCGTCCGACGCGCCGTCCGATGCGCCGCACGATGCGCCGCACGATGCGCCGCACGACGCGCCGCACGACGCGCCGCACGACGGCGCGAACCGAGCCCAGCACGATCCCGTCCTGGAGGCGCCTCGCGACCCCGCGCCGGTCGCACCTCCCGACGAAGCGTCCGCGAGCGCGGAGTCCGCGCAGCCGTACCGCGCGCTCGACTGGCGCGGGCTTCCGCTCGATGCGTTCGAGCCGTGCGGCGCGTGGGGTGTCGAGCGCGTGTCCGGACTCTCCGTGCGCTTCGAAGGCGCGCGCGCGACGCTCGCGCTCGCGGCGGACGCTCCCGCGCGCGCGTGGGTGCTCGGCGGGGAGCGCGATCTCCTCCTCGCGGCCGGAGCGAGCGCGACGGTGACGCTCGCGGGCCGCGTCGAGCGGCTCGACCTCGCCGTCGGCGCGTACGTCGCGCTGCCCGGACGACCGCGCTTCGACCTCGTCGTGCCGACCCGCTTCGCGCTGCCCGACGTCGCGGAGCCCGTCGACGCGTCGCCGAGCCAGGCCGCGCTCGCGGGCGACGAACAAGCGGCGGCTCCGGGCGCCGCGGCGTCGAACTCCTCGACCGCAGCGCCTTCGAACCCGGCGCGCGAGCCCGACGCGGCCGCGCGGTCGGACGGCGCGAACGCCGCTCCGTCCCACGATTCCGCGCTCTGGCGCGGCCTCGGGCGCGACGCCCTCGAGACCCACGGTGCGTGGGCGATCGAGCGCGACCCCGCGCTCACGATCGACGTCCAGAGCGACGGCCGGATCCGCGTGGGCCTCGACGCGAGCGCGACGAAGCCGTGCTGGTGCCTCGGGCCCGTGAAGGACGTGCGCCTGCGCCCCGGCGCGACCGTCGTGCTGCAGGAGCACGGCGAGCTCGGCGGCTACCTCGGCGCGATCGAGCTCGCGCCCGCACCCAGCGGGCGGCCCGCGCTCACGCCGTCCCCGACGCCTCGCTGACCGCGGGCCCGTCCGGGGACGCGCTCGGTCCGCCGCGGTGCGTGCGGAAGTACCACGCGGCGTAGAGGTAGTGCGTCACGCACCAGAACATCGTGATCGAGAGGCCCCACGCGACGCCGGTCTCCGGCCACGTCCGCGCGAGGTGCCAGACGACGAGCCCGTTCACGACGATCCCGATCAGGGAGAGGATCATCGCGACGCGCAGCGTGTTCGTGACGAGGTAGAACGTGTCGTTCGCGATCGAAAACGACAGCGCGATCAGGCCGGGCGTCAGGATCAGGCTGACGATCCACATCGGCTGGCGGTACTCGGGCGGGAAGACGAGTTGGAGCGCGAACGGCAGCAGCGCGAGCGACACGAGCAGGCCCGCGGAGATGATCGCGCCCGAGTAGAGGCTCGCCTTGACGAACGTCGCGCGGAACCGCTCGCGGTCCTGCACGCCCGCGAGCTCCGAGAGGCGCGGGAGCATCGTGCGGCTGATGCCCTGCATGAACATCATCGGCACGTTCATCACGCGCTGCGCGAGGCGCACGTAGGCGACCCACTCGCTCGAGCCGTAGCGTTGGAGGAAGAGCGTCGGGAGCACCTGCACGCCGACCGCGTCGATCGAGCGGCACAGCCCGAGCTTGAGCCCGAGCGGCAGCCCGCGCAGGAGCGGCACGTCGCGGAACTGCGCGAGGATCTCGCGCGGCGCGGGAAGCAGCTCCTCGCGCCCGACGCGCGCGCCGCGGTACTGCTCGATCGCGAGCAGCGAACCGAGCGCCGATGCGACGACCATCCCCGCGACCGGACCCTCGGGCGAATCCGTCACGATCGCGAACGCGATCACGAGGAAGACGCGTATCGCTTCCTGCGCGCTCTCGGTCCGCGCGAAGGGGAGCATCGTGCGCGTCCCCTGCATCCCGGCGCAGAGCACGACGCGCGGGATCTCGAGCAGCGGCGTGAACGTCAGCCAGAACGCCCAACGCGCGGTCGCGCGCGCCGTCTCGGCGTCGCTGGGCGACACGAGCGCGGCGATCTTCGGCAGCAGGAACCAGCCGAGCACGACGAGGAACGCACCGATCGCGAGGTACGCCTTCGCGAGGAACGCGAGCCACGCCGCCGCCTTCTCGCGCAGCCCGCGCGCGCTCGCGGCGGCGACCTGGCTGACGGTCGCGCCGACGACGCCCTGGTTCAGGAGGAACCAGAGCAGCGAGTAGAGCGTGACCGCGACGTAGTACTGGCCCTGCTCGCGCGCGCCGAGCACGTGCGCGAGCAGGACGGCGCTCGCGAGGTTGCCCGCCGACACGAAGAGCGAGCCGACCTGCAGCGTCGCGGTGTCGCGGACGAACTTGTGCTCGAGGAAGCGCCGGAGCTTCATGGCGCCGCGCTCTCCGCGCTCACGCGGGCCGCGACCGCCCGCGCGGAACGAAGAGGAAGTCCTGCACGTCCTGCATGCCCGCGAGGTCGACGCGCTCGTAGCCGAGCTGGTAGAGGCGCTCGAGCACCTCGAGCTGCGCGTTCCAATCGTGGTGGACGTGCGGCGCGAGCAGCTCCGCGAGGATCACGGGCTTCGGCTCGCACCGCGCGAGGAAGCCGAACATGCCGCGGAGCACGCGGTAGTCGAAGCCCTCGGTGTCGCTCTTCACGAAGTCGACGCGGTCGATGCCGTGCTCCTTCGCGTAGTCGTCGAACACGCGGCAGCGCACCTCCTCGGGCCGGAAGTCCATGCGCGTCTCGCGGCGGCGCATGAGCTCCTCGGTCAGCAGGTTGCCGCCGGGGTTGTGCTTCGGCTTCCAAATCGTCATCGCCGAATCGACGTCGCCGAGCGCCAGGTGCTCGACGTGGATGCGCTGCGCGCCGGCGAAGCGCGCCCGGCACGCCGCGTGGTGCGCGGCCACCGGCTCGAAGAGCCACGCCTCGACGTCGGGACGCTCGGCGCGGACGAGCTCCGTGTAGATCCCGATGTTGGCGCCCACGTCCACGAGGCGCGCGCCCGACTTCGGGAGCCAGGGGAGCGTGCTCTGCACGGACTCGAGGACGACGCGCCGGAGACGGGCCTCCCACTCCGCGTCCGTCGGCCCCTTCGCGAACCACTTGTAGCGGAGCAGCTTGGCGCGGGCGACGAGGCGTTGGAGGATGGGCTCGCGCGGGTCCATGCGGGTGGGGGGTGCCGCACGCTGGGCGCGCGCGGCCTTTCCAGGCGATTGAACGCGGCCACCGGGAGCGGGTCAAGCGCGTGCTCCCGGCGCGGCGTTCAACGGCGGGCGTACTCGTCCGTCTCCGCGAGCTCGTGCAGGAGGTGAGTCAGGTTGGGCGCGGAACGCTGCGGCTCGACCGTGAGGTCGCCGGCGCACGCGGTCCCCGTGATGCGGACGCTCGCGACGCGCGTCCCCGCGCGCCACCCGGCGGCGAGCTCGTTCACGTCGTCGGACACGAGCCAGCTCTCCGCGAGCCGCACGCCGTCCTCCTGCGCCGCGTGGTAGAAGACGCCGGTGTTCGGGAACTCGAACACGGAGTCGCGCTTGTGGCGACCCTTGCCGTTCGCGCTGTCGAGGCACGCGTAGTTGCGCGCGACCTGGACGCCTTGACCCGCGAGGTGCGCGAGCAGGGCCTTCTCGAAGACCTGCCAGTGCTCGTCGGTCGCTCGTCCGTGGGCGACCGCCTCTTCGTTGCCGACGAGGTAGAGGTTCCACTGACGGGCTTGGATGCGGAAGAGGGCGTCGACCGCTCCGGGAGTGAACAGCGCGGGGCTGAACTCGGGGAGCCGGCCGCGGTCGGGGAGCTGGAGCAGCGCGCTCGAGCGTCCCACGAAGAGCCCGCGGCGCGGGACACCGGTTCCGGGGAGGGGCGGGAGGAGGTGACGGGATCGGGGCGTGAAGCGGTCGCGGGAGGGCATGGGGTTCTCTCGGCCGTGGGGCGGCAGCTCGTTTTCGGCAGGAACGAGACGCGCTTGAGTCGAGAGTCGGATCCGTCGCGACGTTCACGGAGAACCACTGCGCATGTGGAATCGAGTGCACGGCGACCGATAGAAAGGGCTCGGAATAGACTTCGACACCGGGGCGCAGCGCGCACTCCGGCGTCGACCTCGAACGTCTTTCCAGCCCGTGAGCGCCTCCCTCCGCATCGCCCTCGTCGTCAACCCCTTCACCCTTCGACGCAAGGGCGGCGAGCACGCGCCGGAGCTCGCGCGAGAGCTCCTCAACCTCGGGCACACCGTCCGCGGCTTCGGGCCGCCCGCGGACTCGATCCCGCGCTCGGGCGTCGACGAGGGCTCCGTGGGGCGCGAGGCGGTCGGGCTCGTCGGCTTCGCGCCGGACGTGATCCTCGCCTACGACGTGCTCTCGCCCGCGGCGTGGCTCGGTGCGCGCGCGGCGCGGCGGCTCGAGGTCCCGCTCGTCCTCGTCGAGTCGGGATCGAAGCGCGACGACCGCGACTGGCGCTGGCGGCTGCTCCTCCCGGCCGCGGAAGCGCTGTGGGGGCCCTACCTCCGCCGTTCGACGGCGCTCGTGGTCGCGCTCGACCCGATCGCCCGCGAGCGGGTGCGCCGCCGCGGCTACGCGGAGCCGCGCATCACGGTCCAACCCGCGGGGATCGACCTCAACGTCTACCGCCCGGGGCTCTCGAGCGGCGTGCTCCTGCGCCACCACGTGCGCGGCAGGATCCTCCTCTACGTCGGACAGATCTCGCGCGAGCGCGGCCTCTCCGTCCTGATCGACGCGTTCGCGGCGACCGTCGGGCAGCGCAGCGACTGGTCGCTCGTCCTCGCGGGCGACGGGCCGGCGCAGCGCGAGCTCCGAGCGCAGATCGACCGCCTCGGGATCGGCTCGCGCGTGCATTGGCTCGGCCGGCCGCGCGAGGAAGAACTTTCCGGACTGATGAGCGCGAGCACGCTCCTCGCCGTGCCGGCGCTCGACGATTCCGTCCGCGGACAGCACATCCCGCGGGCGATGGCCTGCGGGCTCCCCGTGATCGCCTCGGAGAAGCCGGCGCTCGCGCACCTCGTCGTGCCGGAGCGCACCGGGCTCCTCGCGAAGGCCGGCGACCTCGCCGCGTGGACCGAGGCGCTCCGCCGCGCTTCGACCTCGCCCGACGCGCGGCGTCGGTGGGGGCAGCTCGCGCGCGAGCAGGCGGAGCACGAACTCGCGTGGACCGAGGTCGCGCGCCGCATCGAGGGCTTGTGCCTCCAGGCGATCGCCGCGCAGGGCGTGCACGCCGCTCCGGCCGCGAAGGCCTCGTGACGCGCTCCGAAACGCGAACGAGCCGCGCGTGCGGCTCGTTCGAGGGCGCCCGAAGGTCGGCGGGGGACTACTTGTCCGTCGCCTTCTTGAGCTCTTCCTTGAGGAACGCCATGTCGGAGGCGTACTGCTTGATCGCGTTGCGGGTCGCCTCGTCGATCTTCGAGAACGCAGCGCCCACCTTGACGCCGTCCGCGCGCTCGTCGAGCTCACGCACGACGCAGGTCGCCTCGACCCAGCCCTTCTGGAACATCGGCATCTGGAACTTGACCTTCCACTCCGTGCCGATCGCGAGCAGCTGACCCATCGCGAAGGGCGAGAGTCCGGTGTGCCCGCCGCCCCAGGTGAAGCGGATGCCGCTCGGGTCGAGCGCGGCCATGCGGCCGCTGCCGCTCCACGCGACCTCGCCCTTCTCCTTCGAGTGCGGCGGCTTGACCGTCGCCTTGGACTGGCTGAGGAAGTGCTCGAGGCGCGAGAGGTCGATCGGAGAGAAGAGCACCGTCGACTCGCTCTGACCGAGCTCGCCGTCGCTCTTCGCCGCGACCTTGTTGTCGCGCACGACGGCGGCCTGGGCGTCCTCCTCCGAATCGAAGATGGGCACGGCACGGTCGAGGCCGATCTTCTCGAGGATGTCGCGGCAGAAGGGCGAGGGACGGCTGATCACGAGCCGGCCGCCGGCCTTCGTCGCGTCCTTGCTCGCCTTGATGATCGCGCCGAGCGCGGTCGAGTTGATGAACTTGACGAAGCGCAGGTCGAGCACGAGCCGGTGCATGCCGGTCTTCGCCAGCGCGTTGATCTCCTGTTGGAGCGCGGGGACGTAGAACGTGTCGAATTCGCCTCGCAGGTAGAGGACGGCGTGGTCGTCGCGGGGTTCGACCGTGATGTGCATGCGATTCCTCGGGGGGGGAAGGGCGTGAGCGCGGGCTGGATGAAGCTCGGACAGTGTGCTTCGAAGGGGCGTTCCCGGGCAAGGATTTTGTCCGTCCGCGCGCGTTCGACCGGTAGACTCTCCCCCCATGTTCTTCCGCAAGAAGAATCCTCCGCCGCCGCCCCCGCCGCCGCCCGAACCCACCCCGACCGACAGCAACTCCAGCCAGTTCTGGAGCGGGGACACGAACGTCGACCGCCGGCGGTTCGAGGCGCTCCTCTCGTCCAACCAGGAGCTCTCCCAGACCCTCGACCTCGACGTGCTGCTTCCGCAGATCGTCGACATCTCGGTCAAGAACACCGGCGCCGAGCGCGGGTTCCTGATCCTGCGCGACGAGAAGGGCGAGCTCCAGGTCCGCGTCGCCCGCCAGCGCGGCGCGAAGCCGGTCCAGGGCGAGGTGCGCTTCGCCCGCACGGTCGTGCGCCGCGTGCTCGAGACCCGCGAGCCCGTCCGCGCGACGGTGAACTCCGACTCGGAGGCGCTCGACCTCGGGACCTCCGTGTTCGACTTGAAGCTGCGCGCCGTGATGTGCGTGCCGCTCGTCGACCGCGACGCCGAGGGCAAGGAGAAGGTCGACGGCGTGCTCTACGTCGACTCGAAGGCCGCGACGCGCGAGTTCAAGCCCGAGGACCTCACGCTGTTCAACGCGCTCTCGCAGAACATCTCCGTCGCGCTCGCCCGCGCGCGCGACCACCAGGCGCAGCTCGACAAGGCGCGCCAGGACGAGGAGATGCGCGTCGCCTCCGAGATCCAGAAGGGGCTGATGCCCACGATCCCCGAGGACCTCGAAGGCTACGACGTCTTCGGCTGGTACCGCCCGGCGGAGCGCACGACCGGCGACTTCTACGAAGTGGTCAAGACGAAGCAGGGCCGGCTCGGCGTCGCGCTCGGCGACGCGACCGGCCACGGGATCGGCCCCGCGCTCATCACCGCGACCGCGCAGGCGCAGCTGCGCGCGTACATGCGCATGATGGCCGATCCGGGCCAGGTCGTGACGCTCGTCAACCAGGACCTCGCTCCGCGCATGGACGACAGCTTGTTCCTCACGCTGTTCCTCGCCGTGTTCGCGCCCGACGGGACGCTCTCGACCGTCAACGCGGGCCAGACGCCGCCGCTCCTGTGGCGCGCGGACACGAAGACGATCGAGACCTTGCGCGCCGACGGGCCAGCCCTCGGGATGATGGACGAGTTCGAGTACGTGACCGGACGCCAGATCCAGCTCGCGCCGGGGGACGTGCTCCTCGTCGTGACGGACGGCTTCGTCGAGGCGCGCTCGCAGAAGGACCCGAACGAACTCTTCCGCGAGGAGGGCGTGCGCCAGGTGCTCGAGGTCGAGGCGGCGAAGGGTTCCTCCGCGCGCCAGATCACCGAAGCGGTCGTGCACGCGGCGCTCGAGTTCGCGGGCGGCCGACGCGAGGACGACATGACCGTCGTCGCCGTGCGGCGCAAGGGCTGACCGGGAGGAGCAGATGACGGCGAACACGGCGCGCGGCGCGAGCCTGTGCGTGAAGAACGCGACGAGCTACCCGCCCGGACCGGGCGCGAAGCGCATCGAGGTGCGCGTCGAGCACGGCGTGATCGCGGAGGTCGGCGCGTCCGTCGAGCCGCGCGGCGCGCCGGTCGTCGACGCGGGCGGACTGACGCTGATCCCGGGCCTGATCGACGTGCACGTCCACTTCCGCGACCCGGGGCTCGAGCACAAGGAAGGTTGGGACCACGGCTCCGCGGGCGCGCTGCACGGCGGCGTCACGTCCGTCGTCGAGGTGCAGAACAACCCGCCGCTCTCGACGTCGGTCGAGGCGCTGCGCTCGCGCATCGCGCACGTCCAGTCGCGCTCGCGCGTCGACTTCGGCTGCCTCGCGAACCTGCTCCCGGATTCCGTGCCCGAACTCGCCGGCATGGCGCCGCTGACGCCCGCGTTCAAGTGCTTCCTCGGCGGCTCCACGGGCCTCGGCGGACAGACCGATCGCAACACGCTGCGCGAGCTCTTCGCCGCCGCCGCGCGCGCGGGGCGCATGATCGTCGCGCACTGCGAGGACGAGGACCTCCTGCGCGCGGGCAAGAAGCTCTATCCCGACGCGACCGCGAACGAGCACCACCTCGTGCGCTCGACGGAGGCCGAGGTCGAGTCCGTCCGCACGTCGATCCAGCTCGTGCGCGAAACCGGCGCCGAGCTGCACGTGTTCCACCTCTCGACGGCGGAGGGCGCCGAGCTCGTGCGCCGCGCGCGCCGTGAAGGCGTCAACGTGTCGTGCAGCACGGCACCGCACTACCTCCTGCTCACGTGCGAGGACGCGCCGCGCCTCGGCAACCTGCTCAAGGTGAACCCGTCGGTCAAGACGCCCGGCGACGCGCGCGGCTTGATCGCGGCGCTCGCGGACGGCACCTGCGACGCGATCGGCACCGACCACGCTCCGCATCCGCTCGACGAGAAGAACCGCGCGTACGCGCACGCTCCGTCGGGCATGCCGTCGGTCGATTTGCTCTGGCCGCTCTCGTGGGAGCTCGTCCGCCGCGGCCTGCTCGACGCCGCGACCGCGCTCGACTCCGTCACGTTGCGCGCGGCGCGCTCGCTGCACCTGCCGCGCAAGGGCGCGCTCGCGCCGGGTTTCGACGGCGACCTCGTGCTCTTCGACGCGCGCGCGACGCGCAAGGTCGAGGGCGCCTCGCTGCCGTCGCGCTCGAAGTGGTCCGCGTTCGAGGGGATGGAACTCGCGGGCTTCCCCGTCGTCGTCGCGCGGCGCGGCGAGGTCGTCTGGAAGGACGGCCGCGTGCAGTGCGTCGCCGGGGGCCGTCCGCTCGATCTCGAACCGCCGCACCCGCTCGCGCGGTGAAGGCGCAGGCGCGCGTGGCCCGATCGCTCGCCGCCCCGTTCTTCCCGCGCGTCGAGCTCGCGGCCGACTGGCCGGAGCGCGCGGGGCGTTTCGCCGCCGCACTCGAGGCCGAACTCGCGCGCCGCGAAGGCGGTGGCCGCGGCGCGCTCCTCGGCAGCGGCCACGAGCTCGCGGGCCATCGTCCGTACCGCGCGGGCGACGACCCGCGGACGATCGATTGGAACGTGACGGCCCGCTCCGATCGGCCGTTCGTGCGCGTGACGCGGCGCGACGCGCGCGAGCGCTGGCGCGTCGTGGTCGATTCGAGCGCGTCGATGGGCGTCGGTCCTCCGGGCAAGCTCACGCGCGCGGCGGAGGTCGCGGGCGCGCTCGCGCTCTTCGGCGTGCGTCGCGACGCCGAGGTCGAGCTCGTCCTCGCCGGGCGCGCACCGCTCGTGCTGCGCCGCCGCGTGCCCGGCGCGCTGCACGCCGTCGCGCGCGAGCTCTCGACGTGGAGCGCGGCGCCCGCGGGCACGCCTCCGGCCGCGTTCGAGGCCGGCGGCCCGGCGCGCGGGCTCGCCCGCTGCATCTGGATCGGCGATCCGTTCGCGCTCGATCCGCGCGCGGTGTTCGAGCGCTTCGAGCGCGTGCCCGCGCGGCACGTGCTCCACGTGTGCGCGCCGCACGAACTCGCGCCGCCGGCGCTCTCCGCCGCGGTGTGGCACGACGCGGAGTCGGAGCGTTCGCTGCTCGTGCCGCTCGACGCGCGCGCGCGGGCGGACTACGCGCGCGAACTCGAGCTCGCGCTCGCCGCGTGGAGCGACGCCGCGCGACGCCGCGGCGCGCGGCACGCCGTCGGTTCGAGCGCGCAGCCGTTCGAGGAGCTCGCGCGCGCCGCGCTGGGGGCGTGATGCAGACCTTGGGCCTCGAGTTCGCGCACCCCGCCGCCCTCGCGCTCCTCGCGCTGCCCGCGGCGTTGCTCCTGCTCGCGCGCCGCGCCGATCGTCCGCCGGCGCTCTTCACGGGCGCGTTCGAGCTCTGGGCGCGCATCGCGCGCGAGCGCCCGGCCGGCGCGCGGGACGTGCGCCGCCGCGTCCCGCCGCCGTTGTGGCCGTTCGCGTTCGGGCTCGCGTGCGCCGCGCTCGCCGCCGCGGGGCCGCGTCCGTCGACGACGGAGACGTGGAGCGTGCTCGTCGACCGCACGGGGTCGATGTACCTCGCCGCGGACGGCGCGGCGACGCGGCTCGAGCGCGCGGAGCGGCTCCTCCACGAGCGCCTCGGAGTGCGCGAGTACGCGTGGGTCGACGTCGGCGCCGACCCACCGGAGATCGTGCGCGCACGCTCGCTCCCCGCGGCGTGGCGCGAGGCTCCGACGCTGCCGCGCGCGGCGGTCGACTGGAGCGCGCACGACGTCGCGGGCTCGATCTGGCTCACGGACGCGGGCGGCGATCTCGCTCCGCGGCACGCGACGCTCTGCGCGAGCGGCGGCGCGCCCGTTCCGGGGCTCGTCGCGACGCGCGGCGACGTCGCGATCGAGTGGGACGGAACCGCGCTCGTCGAGCGCGCGGGCGCGGCTCCGCCGGCGGTCGTCGCGGCGGAGCTCGCCGAATCGCCCGCGGTCGCGCTGCTCGCGCGCGCGTGGATCGACGCGCGACACCTGCGGACGGGGGCCGCGACGGAGGACGGCGTCGTGCTGCGCGTCGTCGAGCACGCGAGCTCCGCGCCCGCGCGCGCCGTCGAGTTCGGCCGCGACGGTTGGCGCGCGCGCGCGGTCGTGCGCGCTCCGGCGCCGCTGCGCGACGAACTCGGGCCGCTCTCCGTCTGGCTCGCCGCGGACGACGGCACGCCGCTCGTGAGCGCAGGCCCCGGACGGATCGCGGTCGCGCTCGAGGGCGAGCCGGCGTTCGAGGCGGGCGACGCGGCGTTCGCGGTCTCGTTCGCGGCGCTGTTCGACGCGAGCGTCCTCCCCGCGCGCGGCGTCGTCGCGCTCGCCGAGCGCGCGGCGGCCGGGGAGCCGCGCTTCGTCGCCGGCGATCCGCCCGCGCCGACGGCCGAGGACCGCGCGACCGCAGCGCGCGTCGCGAGCGGGCTCGCGCTCGCGGCGCTCGGGCTGGTGCTCCTGGCGCTCCTCTGGATCGCCGCACCGCTCCGCGCCGGTGACGCCGCGCGCGCGGGCGGGTAGTGTGCTCCTCGTGCGAACCGCCGCGCTCGTCCTCGCCGCCAGCCTCGCGTTCCACGCGACTCCGCCGCTCGCCGCGTCGGTCGGCGGACCGGCCGCGGGTTCGGCCGCTCGATCGCCGACGGTTGTCGCCGCCGCTTCGGCGGAGCCCGTCGACGCCGCGCGCGCGGAGGACGCGAAGGAGGGGCTCGCGCTCGGCGCCGTCGCGCCGAACTTCACGTTCGTCGACACGCGCTGGCTCCCGCGCACGCTCGACGACTTCGGCGCGCGCAAGGCGTTCGCGATCGTGTTCGTCACGCTCGATTGCCCCGTCGCGCAGCGCGTGCTGCCGCGCCTCGCGGAGCTCGAGCCCGCGTTCCGCGCGCGCGGCGTGCAGTTCCTCGCCGTCGACGTCGGGCCCGACGACGAGATGGTGGAACTCGCGGGCCGCGCCGTGGACCAGGGCCTCGCATTCCCGGTCGCGCGCGACTTCGACGGCGCGGTCGTGCGCGCGCTCTCGCCGACGCGCACGCCGGAGGTCGTCGTGCTCGACGCGGAGCGCCGCCTCGTCTACCGCGGCCGCGTCGACGCGCGCGAGCGCCTCGCGGGGACCGCGTTGGCCGACGTGCGCGCGGACCTCGCCGAAGCACTCGAGGACGTGCTCGCCGGCCGCGCGGTGCGCGTGGCGACGACGCCGGTCGACGGCTGCCGCATCACGCCGCCGCGCTCGCGCGAAGCGAAGGGCCCGCCGCCCGCGTGGAGCGACGGCGTGCGCGAGATCGTGCAGTCACGCTGCGCCGTCTGCCACGCGCGCGGGAAGAGCGCGCCGTTCCCGCTCGAGACGTGGTCGGACGCGTCCGCGAAGGCCGCGATGATCGCGGAGGTCGTCGAGCAGGGGCGCATGCCGCCGACGTTCGCGACGCGCGCGAGCGGTCCGTTCGCGAACGAGCGCCGCTTGTCGAGCGTCGAGCGCGCGGCGCTCCTCGCGTGGGCCGACGGCGGCGCGCCGCGCGGCGATGCACCCGTCGAACCCGAGCCCGCTCCGCCCGCCGCGGACGCGTGGCGCATCGGGACGCCCGATCTCGTGCTCACCGTGCCCGCGCTCACGAAGCTGCCCGCGCACGGACTCGTGCCCTACAAGTACGTGATCCTCCCGCACGTCTTCGCCGCGGACACGTGGGTCGAGGCCGTCGAGCTGCGTCCGTCGAACCGCCGCGTCGTGCACCACGCGAACCTCGCGTGGTATCAGCTCGGCGGCGAGTTCCGCACCGAGAACTTCATCACGGGCGAGGTGCCGGGCGGCGACGCGATGGACCTCGGGCCCGGGACGGCGTTCTGCATCCCGAAGGGCTCCGTGCTCGGGTTGCAGGTCCACTACGTCACGACCGGCGTCGAGGAGGAGGACCGCATCTCCGTCGCGCTGCGTTTCCCCCGCGCGCGCGTCGAGCGCCGCCTGCGGCACCTCGCCGTCTCGACGTCGCGCTTCGCGATCCCGCCGTTCGCCCCCGCGCACGAGGTGCGGGCCGAGCGCGCGCTCGACGTCGACGCCGACGGCATCGGGATGTTCGTGCACATGCACCTGCGCGGGCGCGACCTGCGCTTCGAAGCGCTCGCGCCCGGCGCGGATCCGCGCACGCTGCTCCTCGTGCCGAACTACAGCTTCGACTGGCAGGTCGCGTACCCGTGGCGCGCCGGTGCGGCGTCGTTCCCGAAGGGCACGACGATCCGCTGCACGGCGCACTACGACAACTCGGCCTTCAACCCGTTCAACCCCGATCCGGCGCGCGAGGTGCGCTACGGCGAGGAAACGACGGACGAGATGATGTTCGGCTTCTTCTTCTACACGGCGCGCGGCGAGGCGCTCGGGCTCGACGTCGACCCGGCGACCGGCGCGGTGCGCTGATCCCCCCAGGAAATCCACGATGGACGCCTTCACGCCGCGACGCGAGGACCGCTTCACCTTCGGCCTGTGGACGGTCGGCAACCCCGGCCGCGATCCGTTCGGCGAGCCCGTGCGCGCCGTGCAGAAGCCGACGCGCATCGTCGAGAAGCTCGCGGAGTGCGGTGCGCACGGCGTCAACCTCCACGACGACGACCTCGTGCCCTTTGGTTCGTCCGCGGCGGAGCGCGACGGCATCGTGCGCGATTTCAAGGCGGCGCTCGAGGCGAACGGGCTCGTCGTCCCGATGGCGACGACGAACTTGTTCTCGCAGCCCGTCTTCAAGGACGGCGCGTTCACGTCGAACGACCCCGCGGTCCGCGCGTTCGCGCTGCAGAAGACGATGAAGGCGATCGACCTCGGCGTCGAGCTCGGCGCGAAGACGTACGTCTTCTGGGGCGGGCGCGAGGGCTCCGAGGCCGACGCGTGCCGCGATCCGCGCACGGCGATCGCGCGCATGCGGGAGGCGCTCGACTTCCTCGTCGCGTACGCGAAGGACCAGCGCTACGACCTCGGGTTCGCGCTCGAGGCGAAGCCGAACGAGCCGCGCAGCGACCTCTACTTCCCCACGACGGGGCACATGCTCCATTTCATCTCGACGCTCGCCGATCCCGCGCGCGTCGGCGTCAACCCGGAGGTCGCGCACGAGAACATGGCCGGGCTCTCGTTCGTGCACGCGGTCGCGCAGGCGATGGAGTGCGGGAAGCTCTTCCACATCGACTTGAACGCGCAGAAGATCGGGCGCTACGACCAGGACCTGCGCTTCGGCTCCGAGGACTTGAAGCAGGCGTTCCTGCTCGTGCGCCTGCTCGAGGGCACCGACCCCGACGCCGCGAAGGCGCCGCGCGGCGCGCACCCCGCGCGCCAGGCGCGTTACACGGGTCCGCTGCACTTCGACAGCCATCCGTACCGCACGGAGGACGACGCGGGCGTGTGGGAGTTTGCCGTCGGCTCGATGCGCACCTACAAGCTCCTGCACCACCGCGCGAAGGCGTTCGACGCCGATCCCGAGGTGCGCGCGCTGATCGCGGAGCGCCGCGACGCGCACGCCGATCCGCTGCTCGGGAGCTTCACGAAGGAGCGCGCGAAGGCCCTCCGCGCGGCGCCGCTCGACGCGTCCGCGATCGCGAAGCGCGGCCTCGCGTACGAGCGGCTCGACCAGTTGCTCGTCGAGCACCTGATGGGCTTCCGCGGTTGATCCATGGCGGCGAAGGGCGAACTCTACCTCGGTCTCGACGTCGGCACGCAAGGCACGAAGGCGCTGCTCGTCGACGCGGAGAAGCGCGCGGTCGTCGCGCGCGCTTCGCACGCGTACGGCCTGATCGAGGGGCTCCCGCCCGGCGCGGCGGAGCAGCATCCGCACACGTGGCTCGAAGCGCTCGTCGCCGTCGTCGGACAGGTGTTTCGCCGACGCGAGGGCGCGAAGAAGCGCCTCCAGGGGATCGCGGTCTCCGGCCAGCAGCACGGCTGCGTGCTCCTCGACGCGCGCGGATCGGTGCTGCGTCCCGCGAAGCTCTGGTGCGACACGAGCACCGCGGAGGAGGCGCGCGAGCTCTCGGAGCGTCTCGGGCGCCGCGTCCCCGTCGGCTTCACCGCGTCGAAGGTGCTTTGGACGAAGCGCCGCGAGCCCGAGATCTGGCGTCACGTCGCGCGCGTGCTCCTTCCGCACGACTACGTGAACTTCGCGCTGACCGGCGAGCACTCCGCGGAGCGCGGCGACGCATCGGGCACCGGCTGGTTCGACGCGCGGGACCGCGCGTACGACTCGTTCGCGCTCGACGCGATCGACGCGCGCCTCTGTCGCTGCATCGCGCCGCTCGCGGCGCCCGACGCGATCGTCGGGACCGTGACGACGGAGGCCGCGGAGCGCTTCGACCTCCCGCGCGGCGTGCCGGTCGCGTGCGGCAGCGGCGACAACATGCTGTCCGCGTTCGGCGCGGGCGCGGTGGAGCCGGGGATCGGCGTCTTGTCGCTCGGGACGTCGGCGACGATCGCCGCGGCGTCGGCCGAGCCGTTCGTCGATCCCGCAGGCCTCGTCGCTCCGTTCTGCGGCGCGACGGGCGAGTGGCTCCCGCTGCTCTGCGTGATGAACGCGACGGGCGTGCTCGAGGAACTGCGCGCGGCCTTCGGGCTCGACCACGCGCGACTGACGGAGCTCGCGCGCGCGGTCGAGCCGGGCGCGCGCGGCGTGCTCTTCGCGCCGTACCTCGTCGGCGAGCGCGTGCCCGATCTCCCGCACGCGCGCGGCATGCTCGACGGTCTCGCGCCGGGTTCGTTCGCGCCGGGCGTGCTCTACCGCGCGGCGCTCGAAGGCGTCGCGCTCAACCTCGCGTGGGGGCTCGAGCGCATGCGCGGACTCGGGCTCGAGCTCGGCACGCTGCGCGTCGCGGGCGGCGCGGCGCGGAACGAACTGTGGCTCGAGATCCTCGCGAACGCGCTCGACGCGCGCATCGAGCGGCTCGAGGAATCGGAGACGGCGGCGCTGGGCGCCGCGCTCCAGGCCGCGTGGGCCGTGCGTCGTTCGCGCGGCGAGCGCTCCACGCCGGCGTCGCTCGCGCGCCTCTTCGTACGACGCCACGGCGAGGTCGTGCGTCCGCGCGCGGAGCTCGCGCGCACGTACCGGCATGCGCGCCTGCGCTTCACGACGCTGGTCTCGTCGCGCTACGGCGTCGCGCGGTGACGCGCGCGCATCCGCCGCTCGAAGAGCAGGAGCGCGACGACGCCGAGCAGCACCGCGAACCACAGCGTGCACAGGCGGATGACGAGCGTCGCCGCGGTCGCGCGCGACTGCGCGAGCTCGCGCGCGAGCCCGCCGGCCATGTAGCGCTGCGCCGTGAGCGCGGTCATCGACGCCTCCGTGATCCCGAGGCCGCCGGGGAACACGATCGCGACCGCGCCCGCGACGGCCGCGAGCGCGAAGACGTACACCGCGAACAGGAACGGCACGGGCTCGGGCGCGAGCGCCGACGCGACGAGCCAGAAGCCCGTGCACTCGAGCGACCAACCGAACGTCGCGAGCAGCGTCGGCACGAGGAGGCGTTTCGGTGCGAGGAGCACGCGCGTGCTCGCGAGCGCTTCCTCGACCTTCGCCGCGAAGCGCTTCACGACCGGCAGCGCGCGCGCGACGCGGAGCGCGAACTCGTTCGCCGGCCGCCACGCGACGAACACGAGCAGCACGGCGCACAGCGCGAGCGTCGCCCAGAAGATCCACGCCTTGTCCGGCGCGGTCGCGAGGCCGCCGACCGCGATCAGCACGAGGAAGCCGAGCAGATCGGTGAAGCGCTCCGCGACGACGATCGGCGCGCTCGTCGCGACCGGCGTCCCGTCGACGCGGCGGATGAGCCACGCTTTGAACGCCTCGCCGAGCTTCCCGGGCGAGACGGTCAGCGCGAGGCCGGACAGGTGCACGAGGAACGACGTCATGCGGTCGAGGCGGATCCCGAGCGCGCTCCGGTAGAGCTCCCAGCGCACGAAGCGCACGACGTAGTTCAGGAACGAGAGCAGGACCGCCGCGGGCACGACGGCGAGCGGCAGGTCCGCGAGGGCGCGACGGACCGAAGCGACGTCGGCCCACAGCGCGAGCGCGGCGTAGGCGAAGAGCCCGAGCAGGACGCCCGCGAGCACGCGGCGCGCGACGCGCCCGCCGCCCACGGGTTCGGTCGCCGGGGTCGGTGTGGACGCGGCCGGATCGTTCACGCGCAAGAGGCTAGGGGGCGTCGCGTGCGGCGCAAGGGCGTGCGTGCGCCCTCTGCGGGCTCGCACGGGCCGCCGGGGCCCGTTACGCTCACCGCTTCCATGCCCGCCGACGCGACTCCCTGGCTGCTCCTCCTGCTCGCGCTCCTCGCGGGCGGAGCGCTCGCGCTGCTCCTGCGGCTCGTGCAGCGCGTCGAAGCGCTCGAGAAGCGTCTCGGCGCGCCCGACGAGCTCGCCGGGATCGCGCGCGGGGTGCAGGAGCTCGCCCGGGCGCACGCCGAACTCGACCTGCGCCGCATCGAGCACGTCCTGATCGATCTGCGCGACGGCCAGAAGCGCGTCGAAGACCGCCTGCTCGGCGCGCTCGAGGCGCAGAGTTCGCGCGCGACGACGTCGAGCGCGCTCGAGCCCGTCCACCAGGCGCTGCAGAGCACGCTGCCCGAGCGCATCGTCACGCGCCTCCTCGCGCTCGGGTACGAGCGCATCCAGTTCGTCACGCCGGTCGCCGAGGTGCAGAAGCTCTCGGCCGGCGACGGCGAGGTCGCGGTCGAAGCGCGCCGCGACGGCGCGCCCTGCAAGGGCCGCGTCGTCGTGCGCAACGGCGCGATCGCCGACCTCCAGCTCCAATCCGCCTACTCGATCTTCCCCTGATCCCTCACGCTCGACCACGAACGACTCCATGACGAACACGACCTCCGCGCCCGTCACGACCATCGAACGTCTCGGGAACCACGTCGGCCAGACCGTCACGCTGCAAGGCTGGGTCTACGACAAGAGCTCGAAGGGCAAGCTGCACTTCATCAAGCTCCGCGACGGCACGGGCATCTGCCAGTGCGTCGCGTTCAAGGGCGACGTCAGCGAGGAGCTCTTCGAGAAGCTCGGGCACTTGGGCCAGGAGAGTTCGCTCGTGCTCACGGGCACGATCAAGGCCGAGCCGCGCGCTCCCGGCGGCTACGAGATGTCCGTCAAGGACGGCCGCGTCGTGCAGCAGGTCGAGGGCTACCCGATCACGCCGAAGGAGCACGGGCCCGACTTCCTGCTCAACAACCGCCACCTGTGGCTGCGCTCGAGGAAGCAGTGGGCGCTGATGCGCGTGCGCGACGCCGTGATCACCGCGATCCGCCGCTTCTACGACGAGCGCGGCTTCGTCTGCATCGACTCGCCGATCTTCACGCCGGCCGCGTGCGAGGGGACGTCGACGTTGTTCGAGGTGCAGTACTTCGAGGACAAGGCGTACCTGACGCAGTCGGGCCAGCTCTACGCGGAGGCGTCCGCGATGGCGTTCGGCAAGGTCTACACGTTCGGGCCGACGTTCCGCGCGGAGAAGTCGAAGACGCGCCGCCACCTGACCGAGTTCTGGATGCTCGAACCGGAGATGGCGTACGCCGACCTCGACGACGTGATGCAGCTCGCGGAGGACATGCTCTGCTACGTGGTGAAGCAGGTGCTCGAGCGGCGCAAGCCGGAGCTCTTGGCACTCGAGCGCGACCTCTCGAAGCTCGAGTGCATCCAGCCGCCGTTCCCGCGCCTCTCCTACGACGAGGCGGCGAAGATCCTCGCGCAGCATCCCGAGTCGACCTTCAAGTACGGCGACGACTTCGGCGCGCCGGACGAGACGATCCTGTCGAAGATGTTCGACCGGCCGGTGATGGTGCACCGGTATCCGAGGGAGGTGAAGGCCTTCTACATGAAGCGCGACCCCGCGGACCCGACGAAGGCGTTGTGCGTCGACGTGCTCGGGCCGGAAGGCGTCGGCGAGATCATCGGCGGCAGCCAGCGCGAGGAGGACCTCGACGCGCTCAAGACGCGCATCGCGGAGCACGGGCTCCCCGAGGAAGCGTTCGCGTGGTACCTCGACCTGCGCCGCTACGGCAGCGTGCCGCACGGCGGCTTCGGGCTCGGGCTCGAGCGCACCGTCGGTTGGATCGCGGGCATCGAGCACGTGCGCGAGGCGAGCCCGTTCCCGCGCATGATGTATCGCATTTACCCCTGAGGGAGGCAGGGGACGGGCCGACCGCGCGCCCCGCGCTACCAGACGACCTGGAAGCCGTTCGTCACGTTGAACGTCGCGGGCGGGCAGAACGCCGCCGACGCGTTGCGATAGTACGTCTGGTAGAAGCGCATCGCGCCGCTGCCCGGCGTGACGAGCCCGCGCGTCGACACGCTCGGGTTGCCGCTCTCCGGATAGAGCGCGCTCCCCGTCGGCGTCGCCTTCGAGCCGAGACGGATCAAGTTGCCGCTCGCGCACAGGACGCCGTCGCCGAACACCGCGCCCGCGACGACGCGCGCATCGCCCTGCAGGAAGATCGCGGACGTGCTCGCGACCGCGGGCATCCCGCTCGCGCTGAGCACGAGCGTGTCCGCCGGGAGTTGCCGCCCCGTCGCCGTCAGGAGCGCGCCGATCGCGCTCACCGAGTTGGCGCAGCCGCGCCCCGTGCCGCCGGTGTTGGCGCACGGGCACGCGGTCGCGAGCGAGCCGTCGCCCGCGCAGAACGCGATGCCGGGCGCGCACGTGCCCGCGAAGATGCAGTCGACCCACTCGGGGTGGTCGATGAACGGGTTGCGGTTCCCCTGGAACGAGTACACGACGTCGTTCCTGTGCCGCTCCTTGTCGTCGGGCGGATCCTGCCGGTTCCACACGAGGAGCTGCGAGAGCAGCCCCATGTACGCGACGGACTCGTTGTTGCCCGTCGCGCTGTTCGAGATCAGCGTCGTGTTGTCCGTCAGGATCAAGTCGGGCTCCGGCGCGCCGGTGATCCCGTGCACGCCGCCCGCGTAGCGCACGTCGAGGTAGAAGAGCGCGCGCGCGACGTCGCCGCGCCGGTCCTTCCACGTCTCCCAGCTCCCGAGCGTCGGCGACGACGAGGTCCAGTTCGAGTTGCCCGGGTACGCGCCGCTCCCGCCGCCCGTGCCGTTCGTCGCGACCGTCACCTCCTCCGTGCAGCCGCTCGAGCAGGACCGGTACGGCTTGTTGCCGCGGTCCGCGTTCCACGTGATGTCGCAGAGGAACAGGTGGTGGCAGTCGGTGTACGGGTAGTTGTCCGCGCCGTCGTTCGGGAAGCCGTAGGAGTTCGGCCAGGTGTGCTCGCGGTTGTAGAGCGTGTTCCCGCCGCCCTGCTTCGCGAGCGCCTGGTTCTTGTAGAGGTCGAGGATCTGGCCCGCGTTCGCCGGGTTCTGGTCCGCGGACTCGAGCACGTCCCACGTGTCGGTCGAGCTCGCGGTGTACGGGATCTTCGTGTGGTCCTTGATCCGCGTGTGGATCGTGGTGCGCAGCGTCGTCCCGTTCGTCGTGTCGATCGCGTTGTAGTAGCCCGCCGGGATCTGGGCGAGGCCGAGCGCGCTCGACACGAGCAGCGCGGCGAGCACGCGCGCGCTCCTCGAAGTGTCGGCGAAGCGGGGACGGAGGGCCTCGAGAGGACGGACGTTGCGCATGGGCTCGGAGGGGGACGGACTTCGAAGTCTACGCCGCGCGGCGTGGACGCGCGGCTCGCGGCCGGGAAGACGTTTCCGGAGGGCACCAGGTTCCCTCGCCTGCCCAGTTCCCTCGCCAGCCCGGGCTCCCGTGCGCGACGGGGCGTCGGTAGGCTGCCCGTGACGCGCGGGACGCGCTCTTCCAAGGGACGCCGCCGGATCGATGACCTCGAAACGCTCACCTTCGAATCGTGACGTGACCGTCGGCGTCGCCGAGAGCGGCCCGTCGGCGGTCCTCGTCACGGCGTCGAGCGTCGGCGAACTCCTCGACCGGCGCGAGGTCCGGCTCACCGAGCCCGGGCTCTCGACGCACCCGCATCATCACGAGGGCTCGTGGGCGGTGGGGCGCTATCTCGATTCGCCGTGGGCGCGGAAGGTGACGCTCGCCGAGGCGCTGGCGCTCGTCGAGCGCGTGCGAGCCTCGGCCGAGCGCGGCGCTCGCGCGCAGCTCGCCGTGCTCGAGGAAGAACTCGGCGTGCGCATCACACGGATCGCCCTGCGCGCGTGCCCCGAGCTCCCGCCGACGCCCGCGGAGTGCATCGCCGACGCGCGCGCGCAGACCTACGCGGACTCCGTGATGTACCGCCGAGCGCTCGCTCTCGCCGCGGAGGAGCGCGGCGCCCGCATCGCGTGGTACGACGAACAGCGCGTCGCTCGCGCGGCTGCCGAGGCGCTCGGGAGCGCGGAGTTCGAGGAACGACTCCGCGCGTTCGGCCGACGCGTCGGTCCGCCGTGGCAGGCGCGACACAAGCTCGCGGCGGCGGCGGCGCTCGCGGCGCGGTGAACGGGGGAGGCGACCGTCGCGCGGCTTCGCGCCGTGCGTGCGCAGGCGCGTTTCGCCGCGTCGAGGCACGGCGTCGCCGAGCTCAGCTCCGCGCAGCGGCGGGACGAAGGAGCTTGCCGTACGCGCGCGGCGACCGCAGCAGTCCGCGGTACGTGCGCTCGCCCGTGACGACGGACACCATCGCCTCGGCGAACGCGCGCCCGCGCCACGCGAGCAGTCGGTGCGCGAGGTTCGGGTGCTCGTAGAGGAGGCGCGCGAGCAGACGCGCGTGAGCGAGCTCGCCGAGGAGTTCGCGCTCGAGGTGCGCGACGTAGGCCTTCTCGGGACGCCGCGCGTCCTCGAGCAGCGCGCGCGCCGCGAGCTCGCCCGAGTGCGCCGCGATCGAAATCCCCTCCGCCGTCAGCGGATCCGCGAGCCCACCCGCGTCGCCGACGAGCAGCACGCGCTCGCGCGCGAGCACGCGCCGCGGCCGCACGGGGATCAAGTAGCCCTTCGTCTCGATCGCGCCCGTCGCGACGACGCCGCTGCGCGCGAGGTAGAGCTCGAGCGCCTTCCGGAGCTCCGCCTTCCCGCGACGGAACACGCCGACGCCGCACGAGAGGTGCGCGCGTTTGGGGAAGATCCACCCGTACCCGTGAGGGAGCGCGTCGAGGTCGAAGCGCGCCGTGTCCGCGTGCCGCGCGAGGAGCGCCGCGTCGACCTCGACCTCCGCTTCGAGCGCGGGGATCGCCTCGAGCGCGTCCGTCCAGCCCGCGAGCGCCGCCGTGCGGCCGAGCACGCCGTCCGCGGCGATCACGGCGCGCGCGCGGAGTTCGCCGCGCGTCGTCTCGAGCACGAGCGCGTCCGCCTCGCGCCGCAGCGCGGTCAGCGCGCGTCCCGTCTCGAGCTCCGCGCCCGCCGCGACCGCCGCGCGCACGAGCGCGTGGTCGAGGGCCGAGCGCGAGACCATGTGCACGATCGGCTGCGCGCGCTCGACGCGCAGGACGAGCCCGCGCGTCGTGAGGTTCGCCTCCGCCGCGGTGCAGACGCTTTCGACGGGGAGCTCGACCCCGGGCCAGCGCCGGAGCGCGCGCGCGACGACGCCGCCTCCGCAGGTCTTGTCGCGCGGGAGCGTCTCGCGCTCGACGAGCACGACGTTCGCGCCGCCGCGCGCGAGGTGGAGCGCCGCCGTGGCGCCGCCGGGACCGGCGCCGATCACGGCGATGGGCAAGGCTCTGGGCGCGGGCACGGTCATCGGCCGGGACTGTAGCGGCGGCCCTCGTCCTCGCAAGCGCGTGGAGCGGCGAGCCTGCGCGTCGAACGCGGACCGTGCGCCGACTTCCTCCGACGGGAGACGATGGGAGGATCGGGTGGACGTGCGGGGCTCACGCCGGGATTCGCCGAGGACGCGGCTGCGGGCGCGGGTCGAGCCTTCACCGCCCGCACGGCGCCCGGTATCGTCGCGCGCCCGATGGAAGCGGTGCTCTTGATCGGCCTGCAGGCGAGCGGGAAATCGACGTTCTGCCGCGAGCAGTTCTTCGACACGCACGTCCGGCTCCATCCGCGCCTGCTCGGGACGCGGGAGCGCGAGCGCCTCCTGCTCGACGCGTGCCTCGCCGCGCGCGTCCCGTTCGTCGTCGACGACACGAACGTCACGCGCCTGGAGCGCGCGTACTACATCGGGCTCGCGCGCTCCGCCGGGTTCCGCGTGGTCGGGTACTTCTTCCGCTCCCGTCTGCACGAAGCGCTCGAGCACAATCGGCGGCGCCGTGCGTCCGAGCGCGTCTCCGAGGACGAGATTCGCGCGACGAGCGCGCGGATCGAGCTGCCGAAGCTCTCCGAGGGCTTCGAGGAGCTCCACTTCGTCGTGTCGCACCACGACGACAGTTTCCGCGTCGAGCCCTGGCGCGATTGAGGTCCGACGGCGCGTCCCGCGTCGAGCCGGGCGCGCCGGACGGACGCCGGCGCGTTCCGCGTCGAATCGGACGCGCTCGACGGACGTCGGCGCGACCTCGCGCGCCGGCGTCCGCGCGCTTCACTGCAGGTCGAGCAGGCCGCCGTGGTTGTCGTCGGAGAGCGTCAACGTCATCGCGCGGTAGTTGAGCCCGGCCATGACGTCGTGTTGCCACGGGAGCGCGTCGCGGTCGCAGATGCGGCCGACCGCCGCGATCGCGGCCGCGCGCGTGAACGCCGAGTTCTGCGCGTCGCCGAGCACGCCGGCGACGGGCTCGAGCGCGCGCCGATCGCCGACCATGCCGAGCGCCGCGAGCGCCGCGGAGAGCGTCGACTGGCTCGTGCCGCGCGCGAGGAGCGCGAGCAGGTCGGGTACGAGCTTCGGATCTTCCAGGAGCGCGAGCGCGACCGCGGTCTGCGGGAGCTTCTCGGAGCACGTGCGCGACTCGACGAGCAGCGCACGCAGCGGCTCGACGGCCTCGCGCGCGTCGAGCAGGCCGAGCGCGAGCGACACGTAGCCCTGCGTGCGCGGCTCCTTCGTGCGCGGCAGGCGCTCGAGCAGGATCGGCGCGGCCTCCTTCGCGCCGGCGAGACCGCACGCGATCGCGAGCGCACCGGTCTCCTCCGGCGAGCGCGCATCGCCGAGCGCGCGGACGAGCACCGCGGCGCTCGCGTCGGGCGCGGGGCCGCCGGCGCGGCGCGCGCGCTCGAGCACGCCGAGCGCGAGCGCGTTCCAGGGACGTTCGCGCGACGAGCCCTTCGCGACGTCCTCGACGAGGCGCGCGCGGATCCGCTCGACGTTCGCGCCGTCGGGCCCGCGCGTGCAGGCGTCGGCGAGCGCCATGCGCGCGAAGCAGCGCGCCTGGAGGTCGCCCTTCTCGAGCATCGCCTCGATCCCGGCGCGCATGCGCTTGTCGAGCGGGCCGTCGCTCGCGTCGGCGAGGCGTCCGAGCGCTTGGATCGAGCCGTAGAGCACCTCCGCCTTCTCCGCGCGGTCGTCGAGGCGCGCGAGGAGCGCGGCGGCGACGCGCGCGCGCGTCGCGGGATCCCGCGCGAGGTTCACGAGCGCCTGCGGCGCGTGCGCGCGCAGGTAGAGCGGTCCACGCGGCGTCGCGAGCACCGCGATCAGGCCGTCGAGCGCGCTCGGACGCGCGTGCGCGTCGGCCCGGCTCGCCGAGCGCGACGGCGCCGCGTCGCCGAGTTCGGGGACCTCGATCTCTCCGAGCGCGAGCGCGCAGGCCGCCTGGAGGTCGGGCGAGAGCTCGTCCGCCTTTTCGAGCACGTCGAGCAGTGCGCCTTGCGCATAGCGTCGCGCGTCGACGTTCGTCGTGCGCGCGGAGGCGAGCCCGAGCGCGTGCGCGGCGAACGCGCGCGTGCGGTCGGGCACGGACTTCCCGCCGAAGCGCCGGCGCGCGCTCTCCGTGTCGCGCAGCAGGCCCGCGAGCTCGATCACCGACGGTTCGTGGCCGAGCACGCCGAGCGCGAGCACCGCCGTCTCCGCGACGAGCCGATTCCCGTCCGCCTCGCGCTTCGAGCACGCGGCCGCGAAGTCCGGCGCGCGAGCGCGGAGTTCGCCGTCGCACGCGCGGGCGAGCGCGATCATCGACGAGAGCTGCACGTCGTGGTCGTCGCTCGCGTTCAGCGCGGCGAGCACCTTGGGCAGCGCCGCGGCGCACGCCTTCTGCCACTGCGCGGCGTCGTCGCGCTGCGCGTCGAGGCCGGAGGACGGGACGAAGGCCGCGATGTGGGCCTTCAGGTCGACGTACGCGTCCTTGTTGTAGAGCCACCAGTACTCCCACGTCGTGACCTCGAGCCCGCCCGCGGCGGCGGGCCCCGTCGCGACGCCCGCGCCGCCCGGCGGGACGTACGGCGTGCCGGTCGCGGGGCCGGTCGGGCCGGAGGGGCTCGCTCCGCCGGTCGGGACGGCGCCCTTCGAGCCCGAGCCCTTGCCGGTGCTCGGCGAGTTCGGCGCGGGCGGCGTCGCGGGCGTGCGCGGCGACGGAGCGTGAGGGACGACGTCGCCGGGACCGGTGTACGGAACGGGCGGCGGCGGCGGCGGGAGCGGCGGGCCGGGCTTGTGACCGCCGCCGAACGCGAGCGCGGGAGACGCGGTGAGGAGGAGCGCGAGGATGCGGTGGGATTGCATGGGAGCGCGGGAGGGAGGACAGAGAGAGGTTCGGGAAGTTCCGAGCACGCCGTCAGGGAGCGTGGACGCTGGAGCGTCGCGAGCTCGGGCGAGGCTCGCGCGCGGGCGGCGCGGAGAGTCGGCTCGTTGGCACTAGCTGCGCGAGGGTCCGCGGTATCACCCAACGCGCAGTTTCGTGCGTCGAGCGGAGGAAGCACGCCGCGTTCCGCACGCTCGTCGTGATGGCGGGAATTCGCGGAGTCCTTGCGCCCCGAGGGAGACGCGTGAGGTGAGCGAGGCGATGCGCGGGCGAATCGCCTCGCCGCGGAGCGTGGAACGCGGGCTCGTGAACCACGCAACGGCGAGGCGTGTCGCGTCGGGTGTTCGCGGAGCCGTTCGCGGCGCTCCCGCGCTGGAACGAGCCGCGTGCGAGCCCCGAGTCGAGAACGAGCGCGCTCCGCACGCTCGATGTGCGCCCGCGCACGACCGTGTCGAGACCTGGGGGACCGGCTCGACGTCGAACGTCGCGCGTCGGGCTCGCGCTCTCGAAGGCACACGAGCTCGTCCCGGCGCGCTCGGGATGCGCTGGGCTGGAGCCGTCGACGAAGGAGCCGCTGGCGATGGGACGCGCGCGAGGGACGGCGAGACCACGGGTGCGGGGGCCCGGCGGACGTGAGCCCAGGGCACGACATCGAGTGAGACGAGTCGAGATCCAGGCGCGCGGCCCTCCCGTGCCGCGCCCCCGTGGCGAGTTCCCCCGGAACCCGACGCGCTCGATCCGGTTCCAACTCGCTCGAAGCCTCCCGGCTCGACCCACATGTCCGCCCTCCTCGCCCTCGTCCTCGCCAGCTCCTCCGCGACGTGGCTGCGCTTCCCCGGTGGGCCGCGTTCGGTCGCGGGCCTCGGCGATCTCGACGGCGACGAGCGGGCCGAGGTCGCGCTCGCCTGCTCGTTCCGCGGCGAGCGCCTCGGCCGCGTACGGCTCGTCGACGGAGCGACCGGAGGCGTGCTACGCGAATGGCGCGGCGAGCGCGCCGAGGAGGAGTTCGGCGCGTCGGTGGCCGCGTGCTGCGACGTCGACCACGACGGCCGCTCGGACCTCGCGATCGCGGCGCCGGGGAGCGAGCGCGTGGAACTCGTCTCCTCCGCGACGGGCGCGTGCGTGCGCCGACTCGCTCCGCCGCGCCGCGCGGCCCGCTTCGGAGAGGAACTCGCGTGCGCGGGCGACGTCGACGGTGACGGGCTCGTCGACCTCGTCGTCGGCGCGCCGGGCGCGAACCGCGCGTACGTGTTCGGCGGGAAGGACGGGCGTCTCCTCCTCGACCTCGACGGGACCGCGGAGTCCGGCAGCTTCGGCCGCGCCGTCGCGGGCGGGGACCTCGACGGCGACGGCAGGGCGGACATCCTCGTCGGCGCGCCGAGCCAGGAGTCGAGCGGGCGCGTGCACGCGTTCTCGGGACGCGACGGTCATCGCCTGTGGGGGGAGTTCGGGTTCGCGCTGCCCAAGAGCGAGGTCGCCGCGCGCCTCGGGATCAGCGTCGCGCTGTTCGAGGACCTCGACGGGGATGGTCGGTGCGAAGTGCTCGCGGGCGCGGACGGCGTCGGGAGCAGCGGCCGCGTGTACGTCTTGAACGGGAAGAACGGCTCGAAACGCTGGAGCGTCGAGGGGCTCGATCCCGCGATCGCGTGCTTTGGCTCCTCGGTCGCGGCGCTCGGCGACGTCGACGGAGACGGCGTGCGCGACTTCGTCATCGGCGACCCGGACGACTCGGAGGCGCTCGACGGGCCCGACGACTTTATGCTGCGCGGCCAGGCGCCGGGCAGCGTGCACGTCGTCTCGGGCAGCACGGGCCGACGGCTGTGGTTCGCGTTCGGCGACGAGGAGTTCGATTGCCTGGGGTACTGCGTTGCGAACGCGGGCGACGTCGACGGCGACGGGCATGACGACGTGGTCGCACTGGTGCGCAACGGGCTCCCGTGGGGGAGGAACGAGCCGTACTTTCGCTTCTACTCGGGGAAAGACGGGCGCCTCGTGCGCGAGGTCCGGTTCGCGGAAGTGCCGAGGGCGGAGAAGGTGGGGGCGGACAAGTGAAACGATCGCGTCGGGCGCAGCGCTCGACGTGCCTGCTCGTGGCCGCGCGCGGTGCACGCGGGGCACGTGCGTAGACGAAGGTGTGGAGCGCGCGCCGCCCACAAGCTCATGGGGGGCCCGTTCAGCGCCGTCCCCCGGGCCGTTCATGCACCGAGATGGGGCCGTGCCGTCGCCAACCGATCGCGAGCAACCACGTACGCGCTCGCGCGAGCCACGTCGGGGCGCTGCCGGAGTGCACTTCGCGCCAGCCGTCGAACAACACGGCGGACGAGCACGGGTCGAGCAGGCCGCGCACGTCGAGGCCGTGGCGCCGCGCGTTGTTGAGCACGTACGCGAGCACGTTGCGCACCTCGCGCGGCGTCGCGAGCGCGCGCGCGTGGTAGCGGTCGGCGAGCAGCGCGCCGCGGCGCTTCCACACGCGGTTGAGCGCGCGCGCGAGGCGCACCGCGAGGCCCTTCAGGCCGCGCGACAGAGCGCGCCCGTCCTCCGCTTCGCACACGAGGTGCACGTGGTTCGAGAGCGCGCCGTAGTGCACGACGCGGAAGCCGAAGCGCTCGGCGCCGGCGCGCAGGGCGTCGCGCAGCTCGCGGTGCGCGTGGTGGGAGCGCAGGCTCGGGAGGCCGGGCGCCATGCGGAGCGTGACGTGGAGCGGATGACGCGCGCAGTGCGCGGGGCGCGCGCGGTGGGGGACGTGGCTGCGATGCTCGCCCGAGCTGCGCGCTCGCTTGTCGCGCGGTGACGCGCGGCGATTCGCGTCACGAGCGGGCGCGCGCGGCTCGCGGCGTCGGCGCGCAGGTGCTGCGTCAGCGACCGTGCGCGTCGCGGGCGCGGAGAAGTCGAACTGCGGGTGCCGAGTGCGTCGAGACGTATTCTGAACCTCCGATGCAAGGACGCTCGGACGCGCGAATGGGCACTGAAAATCACAGCGAAATCTAGAGGAGATTCAACACGCGCGGAGCGGACGTGCATGTCGCGCGCACAGTCGGGGCGGACATCGTGTGACCTCGTGTCGTGCCGGGCGCCGCGTGCGGCGAGGCGTGCACGAGTACGTGCGTGCGTGCGCAGGCGATCGCTCGAGTGAGTACTTCGGGGTCCGGCCAGCGTCGGCAACCCAAGCGGCGTGGAGTGGTGTCGGTCGGGAACGCAATGGCCGGATGGGGCGACCAAGGGGAGGGGGACGCAACGGAACACACGCGTGTGCTCCGCATCACGGACCCCGCACAAGCCAGGACCGGAGGACCGGCCCTGGCTTGCACGGGGTTCGATTGGCTCTCAGCATCGATCGCGCGGCGGGGCGAACATGTGGGCGCTGCGCGAACGTGAGCCGACGCACGTCTACCCCCGACCCCGACGAACGCTCCTCAACTCCCGATCACCCCGCCGCCCTTCTTCGTGATCGCGATCACCGAAGGCCGCGGCGGCACGTCGTCTCGGAAGTCGGGCCAGCGCGTGCTCGGCGTCGAGAACGTGACGCCCGCCGGACGGTCGTTCTCGTCGACCTCGCCCGGGTGCTGGATCGAGAGGAACAGCGTCGTGTCGTCCGGCGTGAAGCACGGGCCGCAGATCTCCGCGCCGACGGGCGCGCGGAAGAAGTGCCGCGTCTGCGCGGCCGCCGGGCCCTGCGTGTCGCACGCGAAGACGCCGTCGCAGAGGCCCGAGTGCATCAGTCCGTCCGTCGCGATCCACAAGCGGCCGAGGCGGTCGAACGCGCAGTTGTCGGGGCAGGAGAGCCAGCCGTGCTCGCTCGTGCCGCTTCCGTAGCGCGCGCCCGCCTTCTCGTCCTTCGGATCGCCCGCGAGGAGGAACACCTTCCACGCGAACTTCGTCGCCGCGTGGTCGCGGGCGCCGCGCGCGTCCTTCGGCGGAGCGAGCTCGAGCACGTGCCCGTGCCGGTTCTTCTTGCGCGGGTTCGGGGCGTCCAGTTGCTCCGCCTTGCGCAGGTTGTTGTTCGTGAGCATCACGTAGACGAGCCCCGTCGCCGGATTCGTCTCGACGTCTTCGGGCCGGTCCATCGGCGTCGCCCCGAGGAGCGTCGCGGCGGTGCGCGCCTCGATCAGCACGTCCGCCTGCGATTCGAAGCCGGTCTCCTTCGTCAACGCGCCGGTGCCGTGCACGAGCGGCAGCCACTCGAGCGTCTCGTCGTCCGCGAAGCGCGCGACGTAGAGCGTGCCCTCGTCGAGCAGCGTGCGCGCGCTCGCCGGGTCCTTCGGATCCCATGCCTTCGCGCTGACGAACTTGTAGACGAACTCGAACTCGTCGTCGTCGCCCGTGTAGACGACGGCGCGTCCGTCGTGGTTCAAGACGCACGTCGCGGCCTCGTGCTTGATCCGGCCGAGCGCCGTGCGCTTCAGCGCCTTCGACGCAGGGTCGTACGGGTCGTACTCGACGACCCAGCCGAAGCGGTTCGGCTCGTGCGGCTCCTCCGCGACCTCGAAGCGCTCCTCGAAGCGGTGCCAGCCGAACTCGAGCTCGCCGCCGACGTCGTAGCGCGCGTGGTTGCGCGCCTCGCGCGCGTCGTCGGTCTTGCCGTGGAAGTACTTGTTGAAGTTCTCCTCGCAGAAGAGGACGGTGCCCCACGGCGTCGTGCCGCCGGAGCAGTTGTTCAGCGTGCCGACGACCTCCGTGCCGGTCGGGTCGTCCTTCGTGCGCAACCTCGGATGACCCGCGGCGGGGCCGGCGAGCGCGAGCTTCGTGCGCCCGGTGATGCGCCGGTTGAACGCGGAGTCGCGCACGTACGACCAACGCCCGCCCTCGCGCTTCACCTCGACGACGGAGTGGCCGTGCGCGGCCATCTCGAGCTCGTGCTGCGCACGCGTCGAGTGGTCGCGCTGCGTCTCGTGCGTGAGGCCGGGCACGAGCATGTGGAGCCACGTGTACTCGTGGTTCGCGCACAGGAGGCCGTGGTCGGAGCTCGACGAGCCCTTCGGCAGCGGCAGGAACGCGAGGAAGTCGTTGTTGAACCCGAACTGCTTCTCCTGCGCCGCCGCGTCCTGCTTCCCCGGCGCGAACTCGGCCGCGCCGGCGACGATCGGATCGCCCCAGCGCACGACGACGCACGCGTCGTAGCCCGGGGCGACCGCGTGGTCCTTCGCCATCGCGTGCGGGAGCTCGGTGAAGCCGAGCGACGACACCGGCGCGTCGTCGGACAGGAGCTCGCTCCCGCGTCCATCCGCGCGCGCGACGAGGCGCAGTCCGGCGAAGGCCGCGGCGCCGCCGAGCAGCGCGCGGCGCGAGAGGTGGCGTTCGAGGAGCTCGGAGAACGGCTGCGACGGCGGCGTGCGCGGGTCCATGATCGGCGCGATCGTAGGGAGCGCCCGCGCCCGCGACCAGCGGGCCGTGGTGCGCGGCCCCGGGACGCGGGGCGCGCGACGAACTCGGCGGCGCGCCCGCTCCGGCGAGAATCCTCGGGATTCCGGCTAAGCTCGCGCCCGCGGCGGAATCCAGTCCCCGGCGCCGCGAGCGATACGCCTTGCGCGCCGCGGAGGAACCCCATGAGCTCGACGTCGAAGCGCACGAAGCGAAGCGAACTCCCGCGCGAGGCCTTCGAGGACCTCGTCCGTCGCCACCACCTGGCCGTCTTTCGAAGCGCGGTGTGCGTCACGCGCAGCGCGGACGACGCCGAGGACGTGGCGCAGCAGGTGTTCCTCGGCGTGCTCGAAGGACGGATCGAGCTGCGCGCGGCGGAGGATCCGGCGCGCGTCCTGCGCTGGTGGGCGGTGCGCACCGCTCTGGCGCGGCTCCGCGGCGCGTCGAACGCGCGGCGCCGGGACGAGGCCTGGGCGATGCAGCACCCTGAGCGAACGGACGATCGATCGGTCGAGAGGAACGAGGAGCGCGCGGTGCTCGCGCGGCTCGTCGCGGAGCTGCCGGCGGACGTGCGCGTCCCGGTCGAGCTCCACTACCGGGAGCAGTGGACGCTCGCCGAGATCGGCGCGGCGCTCGAGCTCTCCGCTCCGAGCGTGCACGAGCGCGTGCGGCGCGGGCTCGAGGCGCTGCGCCGCGAGCTCGGGCGGCTCGGCTTCGCGGCGTGCGCGGCGAACCTCGAGGTCGAACTCGCGCGCGATGCGTCCTCGCTCGCTGCGCCGGCGGGGCTCGCGACGAAGCTGCTCGCGCTCCACGCGCCCGCCGCGGCGGCCGTCCCCGCGTTCGCGGTCGGCGGCGCGCTCGTGCTGGCGCTCGCGGTCGTCGTGTGGGCCTTCCTGCTCCGGCCGTCGCAGCACGGGCCGACCCTGGCACAGGACGAGTTCGGGTACCCGCTGCGACTCGACGAGACGACGGGGCGTTGGATCCCGGAGTCCGTCGCCGCGTCGCTGCCGAGGGACGCCGCGTCCGCGGGTGCTTCCGAAGTGGAGTCGCGCGCGAACGCCGCGCTCGCCGTGGAGGACGTCACGGCGTCGGCCTCGGCGCAGGAGGACCGGCGCGCGCACCTCGCCGGCCGCGTCGTCGACGATGCCGGCCTCGGCGTCGGCGGGGTGCTCGTGCGCGCCGCGCCGTCGGGGAAGGGCTTCCCGTGGCTCGAGCAGAGCGGCTCGGCGACGACGCGGCCCGACGGCGCGTTCGAGCTCGACCTCGCGCTGCACGGCGAACGCGAGACGCTCGAGGTCGACGTCGAGGACGACGCGCACGTGCTGCGGGAGCGCCCCGTCGTGCGCGTCTCCGCGGGCGAGACGCTGCGGCTCGACGCGCTGGTCGTCGAGCGCATCGCGCTCGATCCGCCCGGCGAGTTCGTGCTCGCGCTGCGCGTCGTCGATCCGACGGGCGCGCCGCTCGCGGGGCTCCCGACGCGCCTCTTCCGCCGCGGGAAGAACGTCTTCGGCAACGTGGGGGAGGAATGGGAGGCGGGCGGGCTCACGGGCGCCGACGGGACGATCGACCTCGCGGGCCACGTGCTCGGCGAGAAGCGCGTCGTGCTCGACGCGCGGGAGCACGGCTGGCGGCTCCTTCGCGAGCGCGTGACGATCGCGGCGCCGGGCCGCGTCGAGTTCGTGCTGCGCGCCGAGCGCGGCGCGGTGCTCGCAGGCCACGTCCGCGCGCAGGACGGCGCGCCGCTCGAGGGGCTCACGATCACGGCGCGTCCGGCCGAGGACGGCGCGGACGGGCTCGCGCAGGCGACCACGGACGCGAGCGGTCGCTTCGAGATCGTCGGGCTCGAGCCCGTGCGCACGCGCCTGCACGCGGAGGGCGGCGGTTACGGCGACGCGGAGCTCGTGCTCGTCCCGTCGCGCACCGACGTCGAGCTCCACCTGAAGCTCTCGACCGACGCGTCCGACGCGGGCGATCACATGGCGGAGCTCCACGGGCGCCTCGTGCGCGCGGGCTCGGGCGAGGACGTGCTCGCGCCGTACGACGCGGTCGACGCCGTCCTCGTCGAGAGCGCGACGCGCGCGGAGTTCCTCGCGCGCGAGGCCGCGGCGCTGCTCTCCCGGCCGCCGTATCAGACGCTCGTGCAAAGCGGATGGACGCCGCCGCCGCCCACGAGCGCGTTCCACCTCACGGGGTTGCGCGCGGGGCGCTGGGTGCTCGTCGCGCGCGTCGCGGGCCACTCGCCGGCGTTCGCGGGGCCGTTCGAGCTCGACGAGCACGGCGTGCGCGCGGGAGTCGTGCTGGAGCTCGCGCCGCCGGTGCGCGTGAGCGGGCGCGTGCTCGACGCGCGCGGCGAACCCGTCGCGGACGCGGTCGTCGTCTTGTCCGGCGCGGGCGAGCCCGACCTCGAGGCACGCGACGCGGAGATCCGCCGCACGGAGGGCCGGCCGCGCTCCTGGTTCGACGCATACCGCTGCGACGCGGAAGGGCGTTTCGCCGCGGACGCAGCGCCGGGCATCGGCGTGCGCGTCCTCGCGTTCCATCGAGCGCACGCGCCCGCGGCGAGCGGTGTGTGCACCGTTGGAGACTCGGGGCTCGAGCTCGACGTGCGCCTCGGCCCGCGACGTTGACGCGCGCGGCGGCGCGCGACCTCCGCGCGTCAGTCCGCAGGCGCGTTCCGCGGGCGCACTCCGCGGGCGGGCGCCGCGACGAGGGCGCGCTCCGCGGAACCCTCGGACTCACTGCGCGCGGAGCGCGAGCTTCACGTGCGCGACCGCGCCCGGGCGCAGGACGAGCTCCGTCTCCGCCGGCGCGAAGCCGGGCGCGCTCGCCCGCAGCGAGTACTCGCCGGGCGCGAAGACGCCGGCGGCGCGCGCGCCGCGGCCGGGGAGGAGCGTGCTGCTCGCTCCGCTCGTCGCCGCGGACTCGGTCGGGGCCTCGAAGACGAGCGCGCGCGCTTCGCCCCGGCCTTCGGGCCGCGGCGCGAGCACGACCAAGGCGCCGTGGGCGTTCTCGTGGATGCGCCGCGCCGCTTCTCGGTCGTCGGGATGCGCCTCCGGCGACGGATGGAACTCGAAGTCCGCCGGCGGCGGGCCGTCGAGCGCGAGCTCGACCTCGACGCGGGCTCCGGGCACGAGCGCGTACGTGCGGTCGAGCGTGCGGCCGCTCTCGATCTCGATCACCTCCGGCGCGTGCAGCGGCAGGAACGCCCGCGGGTCGCGCGCGTCGTCGATCGGGTCGAGTCGCAGTCGGTAGCGGCCGGGCGGGAGCGCGTCGAGGACGCCGTTCGCGGGCACCTCGCGATCCGAGCACTCGTCGAGCGGCTCGCCGGTCAGCGCGGACGCGAGACTCGCGCGCACGCGCGGCGCGTCGCCGCCGCCGGAGGCCTCGAGGACGAGGCGCAGCCGGCCGTTCGCGCGCTCCAGGAGCACGAGCGTGCGCTCGACGGAGAACTCGCCGGGCGCGAGGTGCACGAGGTCCTCCGCGACGCGCGCACCGGACTCGGCGCGCAGCGCGTAGCTCGTCTCGGGCTCGACGTCGAACACGGCGAGCCCGCTCGCGGCCCGCGGGCTCTTCCATTCCGTCGAGACGGGCGCGGGCCCGCCGTCGCCGGACTCGGTGAGGCGCGAGCACGCGACGCGCGCCTTCGCGAGCGGACGGCCCTGCTCGTCGACGATCCGCACGCCGACGCGCGCGCCGGGCACGAGGAGGCGGACGTCGTTCGCGGGGGTCGACACGACCATCGCCGCGGGTTCGATCCGCGTGCGCGGCGCCGCGGCGACGATCGCGTAGCTCCCCGGCACGAGCCCCGCGGCGTGGAAGCGCCCGGTTTCGTCGGTGAACGCGCGGGTGAACAGGAGCCCGTCGGCGTGCTCGCGGCCGCCGAGCGTCGCGACGGCGCGGCGCGGCGCGTCGCGCTCGCTCGCGAGCGACGCGGGGACGGCCCAGAGCTCGACGTCCCGGGCCGGCGCGCCGTCCGGGTGCGTCGCGACGCCGTCGATCGTCCCGTCCCCGCGCAGGACGAGGTCGCCGAGCTCGCGGTTTCCGGTTGCGAGGAGCTCGAGCGGCGCGCGCTCGAACGCGCCGACGTTTTCGAGCTTCGCGCGCAGCACGTACGCGCCCTCCGACGTGTAGCCGAGCTCGAAGCGGCCGTCGGGGCCGGTGCGCGTGCTCGCCGCGACGCGCTCGACCTCGGCGCTCGCGCGCAGGCTCGGGACCCAGAGCGCGACCTCGGCGCCGGCGCGCGGCGCTCCCGTGCGGTCGACGACGCGGCCCGAGAGGTCCTGTCCGGGCTCGACGACGATCTCGATCGTCGCGCGCCCGTGCTCCGCGCGCGCGAGCAGGTCGGCGAGCACGAGCGATTCGCGCTTCGATTGGAAGCCGCTCGCGCGCACGTCGAGTTCGAGGCGCGCGGTCGAACTCGACGCGGGCGCGGACTCGGCGAGCTCCGCCGCGAGCGCGAAGCGGCCCTCGGAATCGGCGGCCGCGCGGCCGAGCTCGCGCCGTTCGTCGCCGCGCACGACGCTCGCGACGAGCGCGGCACCCGGCACGGGCAGTCCCCGGGGCGTCCGGACTCGACCCACGAGGCCGGGACCGTCGAGCACGGGCGCCGCCGTCGCGCTCGCGACGTCGTGCGGCGCGCTCGGCGCGGCGTGCGGACCCGCGGGCGTCGGGTCGACGCTGCGCTCCACCCGCGGCGGCGGCGCCGGCGGCGCGGGCTCGGGCCGCTCGGCGAGCAGCGCGAGGGCCGCCGCGACGAGCCCCGCGAGCAGCAGGGCGGCGGCGAGGAGGAACTTCGTTCGCGACGGCATGGAGTCGACGCCTACGACGCGGCGCGCGTGGAGTTGATCGGAGTCCGACGGGACGCCGCTGGAAGGTTCTTCCCGGATCCGAGTTCGCCGTCGAAGGCCGCTGCTCAGCGCGCGCGCGTCGAAAGCAGCGCCTCGAGGCGCGCGATCTCGGCCGCGCGCACGGGAGCGCCGGATTCGGGCGTGTACTCGACGCGCACGCCGAGCCGTTCTTCCAGGACGCGCGCCGCGCGGCTCTGCGCGGCCTCGAGCTCGGCCTCGCTCGGCCGCGGCGAGGGGAGCGCGGAGACGGCGCCGGCGCGCAGCACGTCGAGGAGGATCGGGAGCGCGTCGTCGCGGCCGCGGAGGGCCGCGCTCGCGGCGCACTCCGCGCGCACGGAGAACCGCGGATGCGTGTTCTTCCCGCGCGCGAGCGCGAGCAGGCGGGCGGGCGCGTCGGCGGGGCCGTCCTCGCTCGCGAGCGCGCGCGCGGCGACGAGCGCCGGGGCGTCGTCGGAGCTCGGGTCGCGCACCTCGAGTCGTGCGAGCAGCAGTCCGAGCCCGCGCGCATCGCGCGCCCGCGCGAGCAGCAGCGCGGCGCGGAGCGAACGGTCTCCGCCGGCGGAGAGCGTGCGCTCGAGCCGCGCGAGCTCCGCGGGCGCGATGGAGCGGCGCGCGTCGAGCGGAGCGGCGGCCTCGAGTGCGCGCTCGAAGCGCGCGGGCGGCAGCGTCTCGAAGTCGTCGGGGAGCACGAGGCGCGGGGGAGCCGGCGCGCTCGGAGCGGGTGCGGCGTCCAGGCGGGCCTCCGCGGCGGGGCGGACGTCGGCGCGCGCCGGGGGCTTCTCCGCGGGGCCGCTCGTCGTCCCCGACGCGGCCGACGGCGCGTCGACGCGCTGCGGCGTCGCGCACGCCGCGAACGCGAGCCCGGCGAGGATCACGGACGCGCCGGCGCGTCGGAACACGAGGAAGCGGGAGCGCGAGTGCGGTCGCGGACGGAGCATCGCGCGGAGCCTAGCTCCGCGCGGTCTCGGGCGCCACGCGCCGGATCACGGCTCGAAGGCGCGCAGGCCCGCCTCGTCGGCGATCCACACGCGGAGGCGCGGGGCTTCGTCCCACGCGAAGTACGTCCACTCGCCGCGCCGCTGCACGGCGTACAGCGGCGTCGACTTGCCCGTCTCCTGGAGGAGGTAGTTCGCGCCGTCGACGACGAGCGTGTAGCGGCCGTCCGGCGAGGAGAGGCGGGTGCCCGAATCGGTTCGACGGCGGAGGACGCTCCCCGCGCGCACCCCGAACGATCCGGCGAGCGTCAGCGCGCGCTCGACCGCTTCGTGGTCGGGGCCGAGGTCGCGGGCGGGCGTGGTCGCGGCGCGCGGGCCGTCCTGCCACACGGCGAGCGAGCCGTCGCGGAGGCGGGCGATCAGCGCTCCGTCGCTCGCGATCGGGCCCTCGAGCGGCGGCGCAGGCAGCGTCTCCGGCCCTTCGAGCGCGCCGTCGGCGAGCGCGACGATCCAGGCGTCGCCGTCCTCGGTCACGAGGAGCACGCGCTCGCTCGAGCCCGGGAGCGCGAGCGGAGTGCGCGCGACGCCGCCGAGCGATCCGAGCGTCTTCGTCCAGACCGGCGTTCCGTCCGCGCCGAGCAGGGCGACGCCGCCGGCGCGGTCGCAGACGAGCACGCGGTCGCCGAAGGCGGCGGGCAGGGCTTCGACGCGGCCGTCGGCGCGCCAGGCGCGCGCGGGGCGGCGTGAGAGCCACACGAACTGATCCTTCGGGCCGTCGATGTGGAGCGTCTCGGGCTCGAAGCCCGGGAGCTCGACGACGACGTCGAAGCGTTCCCCGACGGCCGTCTCGTACGCGTGCGGCGTCGTCTGGTGGACGCCGTCCTTGCCGCGCGCGGTCGCTCCGGCTGGGAAGGTCTCGAGGCGCCAGGGAAGCGGCCACGCGCGCGGGTCGTCGACGCTCGATTCGAGGAGCTTCAGCGCCTCGGTGTGCTTGCCCGCGAGCGCGAGCGCGCGCGCGTTCGCGACGGCGCCGCCCTTCTCCCCGACGGAGTCCATCTCCTTCTTGAGGAGCCCGGCGAGCTTGCCGGTCTCGTCGCTCGCGAGGAGCTTCTGATAGGCCTCGAGCGAGCGCGCGTAGTCGCCGGCTTGCGCGTGCGCGCGCGCCGTCGCGAGGAGCATGTCCTGGCGCTGGAGGTTCTCCTTGCGCTGCTTCTCCGTGCGCGCCGCGACGCGCGTGGAGTCGCGCTCGCGGACCTTCTTCTCGATCGTGCCGAGGCGCGTCGAGAACTCCCGCGACTCGACCGTGATCGCGTTCTTCGCGTCGAGGACGGAGCGGAGCTCCGCGACCTGTGCGAGCAGCTTCTCCTCGGCCTGGAGCTGCACCGCGTCGTCGAGGACCTCCGGGCCGAGTCCCTTGAGCGCGTTGTCGAGGCGCGCGGACAGGCCGTTGTAGAGGTCGGACACGAGCGGCAGCGGCTCCTCGCCCGCGGCGAGCTTCGGCGGCGGGGGGAGCTCGAGCGCGCGCGCGAGTCCGAGGCGTTCCTCGCCGATGGTGCACTCGAGCTGCGCCTCGCGGTAACGATCGGTCCACGCCGTGCGCGCGGCGTTGTCCTCTTCCTTGCAGCGCTCCTGCAGCGTCGTGCGCAGGTCGCGGACGCGCGAGGAGACGTCGTCGCCGGGGAACGCCTCGTCGAGCATGCGGAGCGCCACGTGCGGCTCCGACATGTGCGCCGTGATCTCCGCGATTCGACGCTCGGTCTCGCGGCTCGACTGGAACGTCACGACCGCGCCGATCGAGAGCGCGACGATCACGGCGAGCGTGACCAGCGTGTTCTTCTTCGTGATCGTCCGCTGGACGACCTGCGTGCGTGCGCGCGAGAGGAGCCGGCGCGCTTCGCGCTGCGTCGCGTCGAGCTCGAGCACCTTGCGCAGCGGATCGACCGCGAGCTCGGGCTTGCCCTGCTCGATCAGCGTGCCCGCGGCGTCGACGACCCACGGCACGCCCTCGTCCGTCAGGCGCGCGGCGAGGAGGCCGAGGCCGATCTCGAGCCGCTGCTCGATGCTCTCCGGATTGCGGCCCGCGGCGACGCGCCACAGCGCGGCGGCGCGGAGCGCGGAACCCTCCTGCTGGAAGACGCGCGCGACGGCGAGGATGTCCTTGAGCGCGGGGACGTGCGGGTCCTGCGAGCCGCGGATCTGCGCGAAGAGCAGGTTGACCGCGGCGAGGCGGTCGCCTTGGTGGTTGCGCAGGAACTCGGTCCAGTACTCGGTCGAGGCGAGCGGGAGTCCCTGCGTCACGTCGAGGCGCCGGAGCAGCGTCCGCGCTTCCGCCTTGGGCAGCTCGCGCAGCACCGGCTGGAGCCGGTTCGCCTGCCACTCGGTGGTCAGCGCAGCGAGGTCGTTCGGGTCGAGCGGACCGGGCAGCGAGAGCTCGATCCACCCGCGAAGTCGCGCCGCGGAGCGCGCGGAGTTGCCGTCGGCGCCCTCGCGCAACGCGAGGTCGAACAGCTCGTCCGTGCGCGGGGCTCGGACGGAACCCTGCAGGAGCGCGACCGATGCGAGGTTGCGCAGTTGCCGCAGCGGCCACGCGAGTCGATCGCTCACTTCGAGGAGCGTCGACTTGCCGTCGAGCTCCTCGAACATGCGGCGTTGGTCGCCGCCTTCGGGCTCGCCGCCTTCGGGGATGACGACCGCGTGATCGGGCAGCTTGAAGCGGATGTTCGCGCTGGCGAACTCGTCCTTGAGGCGCGCGTACTCGAGCAGCAGGCCTTCGACGGAGAGCGGCGTGCAGAACACGGCGTCGCGGCGCGGACCCGCGCGCTCGGTGCCGGGCTCGGAAGCGGAGACGGTCGCGGGCTCCGCCGGCTTCCTCGGCACCGGGCCGGGGAGGAAGCGGAAGTGGACCTGGTCCGCGTCGAGCATCGAGTAGAGCGTCTCGATGCGCTGCGCGCGCGCGATGTCCGTCATGCGCAGCGCGTCGATGCGGAAGTCGGGGTCCTTGACCCACGCTTGTCGCACTCGGTTGCGCCAGATCTCGGGGTCCTCGTCCGGGTCCGGCAGGAGGTGCAGCTGCCCCTCCTGGATACCCAGGGTTGCGCGCAGGTTGCCCTTCGCGCTCAGCGTGAGGACCCCGTCCCGGCCGCGCGCCAGACTCTGGAGCAAGTCCGCGAGGCCAATACCGCCGACGTCGCCTTGGAAGCTCATCTCGTGCCCGCGATATCGACCCCGCGGGACGGATGAATGGAGTTCAGGGTGCGAACTTCGCGCGCAACCGTTCCAGATCCGACGCGTCGTCGAGGTCGTCGAGCACGGAAGGATCTTCCACGTCGACCGCGAGCAGGGGGCGCGCGAGCGCACGGAGTTCCGAGAGGGGCTGATCCGGCTCGAAGCGCGCGAGCTCCAGCGCGAGTTCGCGCCCGACGACGATCGGATGGCCGAATCGGCGGCCGGGACGCGGGCCCGTCGAGCACGCGGGCGCGAGGAAGCCGCGCGCGGGCGCTCCCTCCGCGATCCACACGGCGCGCAGCGCGCGGAAGACCTCCGCGGAGACGAGCGGCACGTCGACCGGCGCGAGGCAGAGGTCGCACCCGGCGCGCCGCGCCGCCGCGAGCGCGATCCCGCCGGTGCGGCCGCGCGCCCACGCGAGGTTCTCGACGCACTCGACGTCCGCGGGGAGCGCCGCGGCGATCGCCGCGTGGTGCTTGCCGGCGACGACGAGCGGCCGCGCGCCGTCCCACGCGGCCCGGCCGCGCGCGGTGAGGAGCGCGAGCGGCGTCGCGACGCTGCCGTCGAGCGCGCGGCCGAGCTCGACGAGCGCCTTGCACGCGCCGAGGCGCTCGCTCGCGCCCGCGGCGAGGATCACGAGCGCGCCGGGCGCGGACTTCGGGGCCTTCGCGTTCTTCACGTGCCCACGTAGCGGTCGTACAGCGCGAGTGCGCGGCCGAGGTCGTCCGTGCCCTCGATCAGCGCGCGGCCGTCGGCGAAGAGCGTGACCTTGTGCTCTTCGACCTCGAAGCGCAGGAGCGCGCCCTCGCGCCGCAGCGCGCGCGCGACGGGCGCGAGCGCGCGCTCGAGGGCCGCGAGGTCGGGCTTCGCGCGCAGACCGCGCACCTGGACCGTGTTGCGCCCGCAGAGCGCGACGGCGCGCTGCGTCGTCGGCTCGTGGAGGAACGGGAACTCGCGCGCGCCGCAGCACGGACACGCGGGGTCGCGCTCGACCTCGAGCGCGCGCGTCTCGCCGTTCCACACGTCGACCTCGAGCAGGCGCGCGACGAGGCCCTCCGGGGCGGCGAGCAGGCGCAGCGCGAGCCCGGCCTGCAGCGCCGCGACCGCCGCGACCGCGGGCTGGAGCACGCCGGCCGTGTCGCACGTCGCGAGCGTTCCCGGCGGCGCCATCTCGGGGAACAGGCAGCGCAGGCACGGCCCGCGGCCCGGCACGACCGCGAGCACGAGCCCGTGCGCGGACACGACGCCGCCGTAGATCCACGGGAGCCCGCGCTCGACCGCGAAGTCGTTCAAGAGGTAGCGCGTCGAGAGGTTGTCCGTGCCGTCGAGCAGGAGGTCGGCGCCCCGCGCGAGCTCGGCGAGGTTGTCCGCGTCGAGGTGGTCCGCGTGGACCTCGATCCTCGTCGGCCCGCCGATGCGCGCGAGCGTTTCCCGCGCGGCCTCGACCTTCGGCGCGCGGTCGTGCGCGTGGCGCTCGTCGAAGAGGACCTGGCGCGGCAGGTTCGAGAGCTCGACGACGTCGCGGTCGACGAGCACGAGGCGCCCGATGCCGCTGCGCACGAGCGACTGCGCGAGCGCGCCGCCGAGCGCGCCGACGCCGACGACGAGCACGCTCCGTTCGGCGAGCCGCTCTTGACCTACGCGGCCGAGCGGCGCGAAGCGCATCTGGCGCTCGAACCGGCGCAGGGGGTCCTTCACGCGCCCGCTCCCGCGTTCGCCGCGAGCACGAAGCCGCAGAGGATCGCCCCGGCGAGCGCCGGGAGATAGGCGCCTGCGACCAGCAGCACGAAGCGCCACAGGATCCAGCCCGCGACCGCCGCGAGCACGACGCCCGCGATCAGGAAGGGGAGCAGGGCGCGCAGGTCGCTCTTCGGGGGCTCGTTGATCTCGACCCAGTTGAAGTAGCGGCGCGCCATGCCCTCGAGCTCCGCGCCGCAGTGGGGACAGCGCGCGTGTCCCGCGTCGGCGTCGATCACGCCGTCGCACGCCATGCAGTAGAAGTTGCGCGCGCCGCCGCCCTCCGCGACGCCGGGCGCCTTCGAGCGCGCGCGGTAGTAGTCGAGCGCCTCCGCGTTCGTCCCGGCGCGGGCGCGCGACCAGTGGTGCTCGCCCATGTTGCCGAACGACGGCTCGGCGGCGCGCCGCGCGTCCGCGGGCTTCGCGGCGGGCTCGTCCGGTTCGCGCGCGGCGTCGCTCATGCGCTCACGATACTTCCCTCTCCGCGGGCAAGGAAACGCGCGGTGCTACCGAAGGACATCGCGATGAGCGAACGCGACGACGTCCTGGAGCTCCCGCGCGTCCTCGACGCGGAGAGCGGCGAACCCGTGGCCGAGCTCGTGCCCGTCGCGCGTCCGCGCGTCGTCGGGCCGGGCCGCAAGGAGCGCGCGTACCTGGCGCGCGAGGCGGAGCTCGAGCGCGAGCTCGCGCGGCGTGCGCGAGAGATCGAGCTCGCCGGACTGTGCGAGCGCGGGGCGCAGCGCGCCGCCGACCGCCTGGAGCGGGCGCTCGCGGACCGCACGGACGAGGCCGCGCGCCTCGAGGCGGACGGGAAGCGCCTGCTCGTCGCGCTCGGGGCGCTCCAGCGCGAGAACGAGCTCCTGCGCGAACGGCTCGGCCTCGCCGAGGGACCGCGCGCCGTCGCCGCGCTGCCCGCGCCCGTCGCGCGCCCGAAGGCGCCTCTCCGCGGCGCGGCGCGGCGTTGACGGCTCCGCTCGGCGCGTCGAGGCCCGCGCGGGGCCGTTGGAACCCGTGGGGATCCCGCGCGCCGCTTGACAGGTGGGGGAGCCGACCGGATGCTCTCGCGCCCGCTCTGCGCTGGAAGGGTCTTCGCGATCCCCGGCGGACGGCGGCGGCGCACCCGCGCCGTTGGACGGTGGATGTAGCTCAGCTGGTTAGAGCACCAGGTTGTGGTCCTGGGGGTCGGGGGTTCGAGTCCCCTCATCCACCCCACCTTCCACGTCGATGCCGTCAGGCCGCGTCGACGAAGTCGCGCGCGCGTTCGAGTTCGCGCTGCAGCGGATCGTGCATCGCGGAGAGCGCGACCAGGTCGAGGCCGAGGCTCTCGAGCGCGGCGGCGCTGTAGCCGCAGCCCGGCTCGGCGCCCGGATGCTCTTCGTCTTCGAGCTCGTGGACGACCTCGGCGGCGAGGTTGACGAGCGAGGCGAGGTGCGGATCGATCGTCGCGCGCTCCGGCGCGTGGTGGTGGCGGATCGTGTCGACGAGGACGTCGGGGAAGTTCCAACGCGTCGCGAGGCGCGCGCCGATCTCCGCGTGCGAGAGGCCGAACACGCGCTGCTCCGCGTCGAGCCGCGGCGTGCCGTGCGCGAGCTCGTCCGCATAGACGGCGGCGTACTCGGCCGGGAGCGAGTCGATCACGAGCTCGCCGAGGTCCTGGAGCAGGCCCGCGGTGTACGCGCGGCCCGGATCGCCGGTCTGCGTGACCTTCGCGAGCAGGTTCGTCGCGAGCGCATACGACACGGCGCGCTTCCAACGCGCGGCGCGGCGGCCGGAATCGCGCGTGGGGCACTCGTGGAAGTAGCGCGCCCCGCAGCCCGTCAGCACGAGGTTGACGAGCGTCGCGGTGCCGAGCAGGTTGCCCGCCTCGTCGAGCGAGGCGATCTGGCGCTTGAAGCCGTAGTACGCCGAGTTCGTGAGCCGCAGGATCTTCGCGGTCAGCGCGGGCTCGGTCTGGATCACCGCGATCAGCTCGCGCGGGACGACGTCCTTGCGCTGCGAGAGTTCGAGGACGCGCAGGGCGACCTGCGGCATCGGTTCGAGGTTGCGGATGCGGGTGAGGAGCTCGCTCGTCGGGAGGTTCATGGCATTGCGGCGGAGCACGGCTCCGGCCCGGGGGTCTCATCGGAAGAGACTTCCCGCGGCCTGAACCTCCGAAGGGGGCAGCCCGGCGAGACGTCCCGTTCGGGGGTTCGGGAGCCCCGGGTCCGGGCCGAGCGGAAGCGCCGGGGGGCGTGGTAGGCTTCCTCTCGGTCTCGATCGTTCGCCCTTTCCTCGGGGGAGTTCCTCATGTTCCAGAGCCTGGCTCGCGCCGCTGCGGCGCTCTTCGTCCTCGCGCTGCCCGCCGCCGCGCAGTCGTACGTCTTCAAGGTCAACCAAGCGGCCAGCAACTTCACCTGGACGGGCACGAGCACGCTCGGACCGATCCAGGGCAATCCGTCGAACGCGTTCCAATTCGCCGGAACGACGCAGCTCGACCTGACCTCGGTCGCGACGGCGACCTTCACGAACGGCGCGTTCACGGGCGGCGACGCGTTCACGGTGCCGGACATCCACGGCCGCATCCCGAACCCAATCCCGTTCCTTCCGCCGCTCGCGACGATCGACGTCACCGGACTGCACGTGGTCGCGAGCAGCCCGAGCTTCCCCATGCTCGCGGGCTCCTTCAACGCGTCGGTGACGATCACCGCGATCGCCGGCACGATGACGGTGACTCCGCTCGGCGGCTCGGCGACCTCCTCGCCGCTCGCGGGCAGCACGTCGGCGCCGACCGCGGTCAGCGGCAGCGTCACGTTCGTCGGTGCCGGCATGCACCTCGTCGCGCCGATCAGCACGACCTTCCCGTTCGCCGATCCGACGAGCGGCGCGTCGGGCTCGATCACGCTCAACGGAACGCTCGACGCGACCTACGCGCTCTACACCGGATACTGCTTCGGCGACGGCAGCGGGACGGCGTGCCCCTGCGGCAACAACAGTCTGCCCGCGGCGCAGGCCGGCTGCCTCTCGTCGATCGGCTCCGGCGGTCGACTCCTCGCGAGCGGGCTCCCGTTCGTCACGGGCGACACGCTCGCGTTGAACGCATCGGGCATGCCCGCGACGGTCGCGTGCCTGTACTTCCAGGGCACGCTCGCGGACAACGGCGGACTCGGCTCGTTCCGCGGCGACGGCCTGATCTGCACCGCGGGGACGCTGCTCCGGCTCGGCACGCGCACGAACGTCGCCGGGGCGTCGAGCTTCCCCGGCGCCGGCGGACCGCTCGTCTCCGTGCGCGGCGGGATCCCGGCCGCGGGCGGCACGTACTTCTACCAGGCGTGGTACCGCAACGCGGCCGTGTTCTGCACGAGCGAGACGTTCAACCTGACGAACGGCATGGCGGTGACCTGGCTCCCGTGATCCTCGTCGCGCGGGTTGGAAGCGGGCTCGTGCGGGATCGCCGCGCGGGCCCGCTGCACGTCCCCGGCGTCCACCGCGTCACAGCCCCGCGCTGACGGCGCCGAGCACGAACGGCGGGCCGGGGAGCGCGAGTTCGACGAGCGCGAGCCCCGCGATGTCGCGGTGCGCGACCGCGAGACCGGGCTCGTCCGCGAGCTCGAGCGCGGGCTCGCCCGCGGCGCGCACGAGCACGATCGCCGCGCGTCCGTCGCGCGCGACGACGTGGTAGGCGGTCGTCCCGGCGCCGAGCTCGACGTCGACGGCGAGGACGCGCCAGCCCATCGGGAGCCACAGCGCGCCGCCGAGCGCGACGGGACCGACCGGCGCCGTCGGATCGACGACCTGGCAGCCGACCAGGTCCTGCGGCGCGCGGGCGTGCACGCTCGTCGCCCATGCGGCCCAGCTCGGCGCGCCCCCGGGCGGTGGAGCGAGCGCGGCGCGGGAGCGGAGCGTCCCGACGAGCACGGCCGCGGCGGCGAGGGCCGCCGCGAGACCGCCGAGGAGGAGCTTCGTGCGCGCGTTGCGCGTGGGCGTCGAGCTCGAGGTCGGGCTCGGTTTCGACGCGGGCGCGCCGAACCCCGCGCGCAGGCGCGCGTCGACGTCGTGTTGGAGCGCGAGCTCCGCGCGCAGCCCGGGAGAGCGCGCGAGCTCGGCTTCGAAGCGCGCGGCTTCGTCGGGCTCCATCAACCGATCGTGGAAGCGGTCGAGCGGCGTGCTCGGATCGTTCATGGCGTGGACCTCCGTTCGACGTCCCGGGCGGCGGCGAGCGCGCGGCGCAGGGCCTCGCGCGAGCGGTGGACGTGGCTCATCGCGGTCCCGGGTGGGACGTCGAGCAGCCGCGCGATCGAGTCGTAGTCGAGCTCGAGCACCGTGCGCAAGAGCAGCGCCGCGCGCGCGGTCTCGGACAGCGCGGCGAGCGCGCGGGTCAGTGCGTCGTCGAGCTCGTGCGCGAGCGTCGTCGTGTTCGTCGCGCGGGCCTCGGGCTCGCGCCCGAGGTCGTCGAGGCCGCGGTCGCGCCGCCGCGCCCGCGCGTGGTTCAGGGCCGTCAGCCGCACGATCCGCGCGATCCACGCGTCGAAGTCGGTGCCCGCGGCGAAGTCGGGGAGCCGCGCGAGCCCGACGAGCGCCGCTTCCTGCACGACGTCCTCCGCGCCGGCGCGCGCATTGAGCACGGAGGCCGCGAGGCACACGAGGCGTGGACGCAGGCGCTCGAGTTCGCGGGCGAACTCGTCCTTCGTCAGCGTCGCGTGGGGGCGTGCGGAACGGTCCATCGGGCCGGGGATGTCGGCGGGCGCCGGCTTCCTTGCAGGCGGGCGCGATTTCTCGCGCGCTGCGCCGCGCGAGCGTACCGCAACGTCGCGCGCGCAACGCCGGAAACGCCGCGAGCGGCCGCGGGGGCCGCTCGCGCGTCGAACCGGACGTGGACTCGGGCTCAGCCGCGCTTCTCGATCCCGACGTACGCGCGCCGGGTCGCGCCCGTGTAGATCTGGCGCGGACGGCCGATGCGGAAGTCGGGGTCGCGGCGCATCTCGAGCCAGTGCGCGATCCAGCCCGGCATGCGGCCCATCGCGAAGAGCACCGTGAACATGTTCGTCGGGATGCCGAGCGCCTTGTAGATGATGCCCGAATAGAAGTCGACGTTCGGGTAGAGCTTGCGCGACACGAAGTACTCGTCGTGCAGCGCGACCTCCTCGAGGCGCATCGCGATGTCGAGCAGCTTGTTCGACGTGCCCATGCGCCCGATGACCTCGTTGCACATGCGCTTCAGGACCTTCGCGCGCGGGTCGTAGTTCTTGTAGACGCGGTGGCCGAAGCCCATCAGGCGCGTCGTGTCGTTCTTGTCCTTCGCCTTCGCGATGAAGCGGTCGGCGTTGCCTTCCTCGCGGGCGATCGTCTCGAGCATCTCGATCACCTTCTGGTTCGCGCCGCCGTGGAGCGGGCCCCAGAGCGCCGAGATGCCGGCCGAGATGCACGCGAAGAGGTTCGCCTGCGACGAGCCGACGAGGCGCACCGTCGACGTCGAGCAATTCTGCTCGTGGTCGGCGTGCAGGATCAGGAGCAGGTCGATCGCGCGCTGCACGACGGGGTCGACGACGAACTCCTCGCAGGGCGTGGCGAACATCATGTGCACGAAGTTCGCCGAGTAGGACAGCGAGTTCTTCGGGTACATGAACGGCTGCCCGATCGAATGCTTGTACGAGTAGGCCGCGATCGTCGGCATCTTCGCGAGCAGTCGGATGATCGAGGAGTGGATCTGCTTCTCGGAGTCCGGCTCCTGGTAGTACGTCGCGAGCGCGCCGACGGTCGCCGCGCAGACGGGCATCGGGTGCGCGTCCTTCGGCAGCGCGTCGAAGAAGCGCTTGAAGTCCTCGTGCAGGAGCGTGTGGCGCGTGATCTCGTGCCCGAACTCCTCGAGCTGCGTCTTCGTCGGCAGTTCACCGAAGATGAGCAGCCAGGAGATCTCGAGGAAGTTCGAGCGCTCCGCGAGCTCCGCGATGTCGTAGCCGCGGTAGCGGAGGATGCCCTCGTCGCCGTCGATGTACGTGATCGAGCTCTTGCACGAGCCCGTGTTGCCGAAGCCGGGGTCGAGCGTGATCAGGCCCGTCGCCTGGCGCAGCTTCTGGATGTCCACGCCCACTTCGTTCTCGCTTCCGCGGACGAGGGGGAGGCTCACCGACTTGTCTTGGTACTGGAGGTCGAGGGTGTTCGACTGCTTGTCGCCCATGGTCTGGGTGGCCATTGGAAGTCCGTCCCTGGGGGTCGCGCGCGTTTTCTCGAACCCGCGCTCCGCGTGCACGTGGAGCGTTCGAACCCGAGAAATGGGCGCATCACAATCGCTCTTCGAACCGCCGGCTGCAAGACTTTTGGGGTCTCTTCCAAGGTGGGACGAACAGCGCACGGGACGCGTTCGATCGTCCCGCTTCGGAGCCGATGCTCCGCGTGCCGATAGGAAGGCTCCCCCGAGAGCCGCGAACGCTCCGGATGCGCTCGCCTCCGTCCCAGAACGACCATGCCCTTCGGACCGCGCGGCCTCTATCGCCTGATTCCGCACCTCACCTGGCAGGCCCGGGAGCAGGTGTCCCGCGTCCTTCGGCTCGCGCCCGAGGGTGCGCGCATCGTCGACCTCGGCGCGGGCGGCCGGCGCATCTCGCCCGGGACCATCGCGGTCGACTTCGTTCCCGATCCGAATACGAACGTCGTCGGGGACGTGCAGCGCCTGCCGTTCGCGGACGGCACGGTCGACCTCGTCTACGCGACCGGGCTCCTCGAGCACGTCGCCGACGAGCGCGCCGTCGTGGCCGAGATCCGGCGCATCCTGAAGCCCGGCGGGCTCGCGCACCTCGAGGTGCCCTTCCTCGAGCAGTACCACGAGGACCCGATCGACTGCCGGCGGCTGACGGCGCCGGGGCTCGAGCGCCTGATGCGCGAGGCGGGGTTCGAGACCGTCGCGAGCGGGGCGCACATCGGGCCGACGGTCACGATGCTGAACACGGTCGCGCGGTGGTGGGCGCTGTGGCTCGAGGGCGACAGCCGGGTCATGAAGGCGTTCTCGTTCGCGTTCTTCTCGCTGCTCTGCGTGCTCTTCTGGCCGTTCAAGTTCCTCGACGCGCTCCTGATCGGGAAGCGCGGCGCGCACACGCTCGCGCTCGGCGTCTACTTCACGGGCCGCAAGCGCTGACGGCGCGGCGCGCGGGAGTTCACGCGCGCTCGACGCGCGCGCGCCAGAACGCGAGGTGCGCCCGGGCGCTCGCCTCCCACGTGTGCGGCTCTGCGCGGAGCTGCAGCTCGTCCTGCGCCGCGGGGTCCGTCCGTCGCGCGATCGCGGTCGCGAGCGCGTCGGCGAGGATCCCGGGCTCGCGCTCGACGCGCTCGTGCTCGACGAGCGCGACGGCGCCGCGGAGCGCGCGCGCGGGCTCCGCGAGGACCTCCTCGAACGCGGGGATCCGGCTCGCGACGACGGGGAGCCCGAGCGCGAGCGCTTCGAGCGGCGTCACGGCGCTCGCCGCGTCGCGCACGAGGTGCAGCAGCACGCTGGAGCGCGCGACGAGCGCCGGGAGCGCGGCCTCGACCGCGCGTGGATCGGCGGTTATCGGCGCGGCGTCGACGAACGGTGCCGCGGGCGAACCCGCGAGCGCGGCGACCGCGGCGCGGAGCCCCTCCGGCACGCGCGCGCCCGGCCGCGGGAGGCCGCTCGCGAGGCGCAACTCCGCGTCGATGCCCCGCTCGCGCAGGAGCTGGAGGGCCGCGAGCGTCGCTTCGAACGCGCGCCCGGTGCCGAGACGGCCGAGCACCAGCACGCGCGCGGGCGCGTCGGGCGGCGGCAGCGCGGAGAGCGTGCGCCGCCAGTGCTCGCTCCCGACGGGAGCCACGAGGACCTGGTCGTGCGCGAGCTCGATGCGCCGGCGCACACGCGTTTCCGCCTCGCGCGCGAACACGACGACGCCGGCGCCGCGGCGCGCGCGGCGGGCGAGCGCGAGCTCGTCCTCCGAGCCGGGCGCGGGGAGTTCGGCGAGCGCGATCGTCTCTCGCGCGGTGGTGACGGGGAGCGCGGGAACGCGCACCTGGTGCAGGACGTCCGCCCCGCCCGCGAGCACGTCCGCGCCGCGGCCGAAGCGCGCGAGGAGCTCGAGCGCGATGCGCGGCAGGCGCCGCTCGACGCGCACCGTCGCTCGATCGCCGAACGCGATCCCGAGCTCGTGCGTCGCGTAGAGCGCTTCGGCGCGGCCGAACTCGCACAGCGCGAGCTCGGGCCGGTCGGGAAGCCGGACGAGCGCGCGGACGAGCTCCCGCGCGTAGCGCCCGACCCCCGGCGGGTGCGTCACGGCGGGCTGGTAGTCGATCGCGACGCGCACGCGTTCAGGCCGGCAACCCGTCCCGGATCACGCGCTCCATCGCCGCGCAGAAGCGGTCGAGCTCCTCGAGCGTCGTGTACACGGCGGGGGAGACGCGCACGCCTTGGAATTCGTCGTGCACGATCGCGACGGTGAAGATCTTGTGCTTCGCCCACAGGTGCTCCGTGAGCTTCACCGAGTCGACGCCGTCGATCTCGACGTTGCACACGCCGGTCGCGAAGCCGGGCTTGAGGCTCGTGTGGAGCTTGACGCGCGGGTTCGCCGCGAGGCGCTTCGCCCACGTGTCGCGGAGGTAGAGCATGCGCGCCTGTTTGTTCGCGGGCCCGATGCCGAAGTGGAACGTCAGCGCGTCCGCGATCGCGAGGAAGTTCGCCATCGGGTGCGTGCCGATCTCCTCGAACTTGCGGATGTCGTCGTCGAGCTTCTCGGGCGCCGCCATGAGCGGCCACAGCCCGCGGAGCTTCTCGCGGCGCACGAAGAGCATGCCGGTGCCGTGCGGGGCGAAGAGGAACTTGTGCAGGCTCGTGCCGTAGTAGTCGCAGTCGAGGTCCGCGTGCTTGAAGTCGAGGTGCGCGAACGAGTGCGCACCGTCGACGACCACGGGGATGCCCTTCGCGCGCGCCATGCGCACGACGTCGCGCACGGGCATGACCTGGCCCGTCAGGTTGATCACGTGGCACAGGTGGAGCACGCGCGTGCGGTCCGTGATCGCGGCCTCGAACCGCCGCACGATCTCGGCGGGGTCCTCGCAGGCGAGCGGGACTCGGATCTTCTTGAGCACGATCCCGTCGCGACGCGCGCGCTGCTCCCACGTCGTCAGCATGCGCGGGTAGTCCTGCGTCGTCGTCACGACCTCGTCGCCGCGCTGGAGCGCGAGCCCCTGCTGCACGTTCTCGAGGCTCTCCGACGCGTTGCGCGTGATCGCGATCTCCTCGGGGTCGGCGCCGAAGAGCCGCGCGAGCCCGGCGCGCACCGGCTCCTTCTGCGGGTCCTGCACGCGCCAGAGCACGTACGCGGGCGCCGTGTTCGCGTGGTCGAGGTAGCGCTTCATCGCGTCCTGCACGACGCGCGGCGCGGGGCAGACGCCGCCGTTGTTCAGGTTGATCATCGCCCGGTCGGGCGTGAACGCCTGCTGGACCTGGAACCAGAACGCCTCGTCGCGCGCGACCTCCTCCGGGGGCCGCGGATCGGAGCCGAGCTCCGCGACGCGCTCGTGAGCGTCGCGGCGCAGGACGGGCATGCACGCGAGCGGGAGCGCCGCGGCCGTCGGAAGGGCGATCGACCCGAGGAACTCGCGCCGGTGCATGGTCGGCACCTACTTCACGCCGCTCTTGATCTCGAGGTCGTCGAAGCGCGTGCGCGCATCGCTCTTCGTCCAGAGCCCGACCTTGCCGGGCTCGAGGAAGCTCGCGTCCTTCGCGGCGAGGTACGCGCGGCCGTCGAGGTAGCAGCGCATCTGCTCGCCCTTCGCCGTGATCCGGAGCTCGTGCCACCCCGGCGCGGCGCGGACGGTCTCCGTGGCGAGCTGCCTGCGCTCGCCGTCGATCACCTCGAAGAGGCGCAGCGTTCGCGTGCTCGGGCTCCACGCCGCGAGGTAGTAGTTCCGCGCGTCCTTCGCGCGCCACACGAGCCCGCCGCCCTGGTCCTCCTCGCCGGAGACCGCGCGCAGTTTCACGGTCAGGTCGACCTCCGCCGCGCGCACGTCGTCGAGCAGCGCGAGCACGTACGGCTCCTTCGCGTCGGGGCCGACGGCCTCGAGCGTGTTCTTCGCGCTCGGCGCGGTGTCGTCCTCGACGACGGACCACGCGCCCGAGAGCGCGCGCACGCCCGCGGGCATGCTGCCGAGCTGCGCGCGGTCGAAGCCGAGCTCGAGCTTGATCGCCGGCGCGCTCGGGCGCGCGGCGACGGACGACCGGGTGCCGCGCCCGGTGTGGCAGGCGCACGTGAGCAGGGCGCAGAGCGCCCAGGCGGTTCGAGATCGCATGCGGTTCCTTCCGTCGCGCCGCGGGGGCGCGCGGAGAGCCTAGCGAAACCGCGGGCCGCTCGTCGCGCCCCGGCCGGGACGTTTCTCGGCGCGCGCGGCGGCGTCGCCGGACACGCGCCGCGCCGGCGTCCGCATGCGCGGCGCGCGGCGGTCCTCGCGCTGGACCCAGGGCTCGTTCGTCAGCGTCGGCGGGACGGAGGCCTGCTCGCGGCGGATCCGCTCGACCTCGCGGCCGGTGGGGGCGCGGCCGAAGAGCCCGCCCTCGTCGCGCAGCGCGGCGTTGAAGTCGCGCCAGAGCGTGCGCAGGAACGGCCACCAGATCGGGATCGTCCCGATCAGGAGGACCCAGCGCAGGATGTCCTTGTTGAGCTCGCCCATGGCCGTCGTCGTCGTCGCGCGGCATCCTGGCGGGAGGCGCGCGCGCTCATCGTATCGAACGTCCGCGCGCCCGGCCTCAACTGCCATGCTCGAACCGCTCGTCCTCGCCTTCGCACTCGCCTCGGATCCGGGCTCCGCATCGGGATCGACCGCGAGCCCGTTCGGCCCGCCGGGCGCGGAGCTCGTGCGCGGCGTGACGATCTCGTGCGAGACGTGGGGCTTCGAGTGGGGCACGGACGCGTTCGCCGCGGACCTCGACCGGTTGAAGGAACTCGGCGTCAACTGGGTCGCGATCCATCCCTACGCGCGGATCGGCGCGGACGGGACGGTGCGCGCGCGCGACCTCGACCCCGAACGTCCGCCGGAGTGGATCACGCGTCCGATCCGCGAAGCCCACGCGCGCGGCATGGCGCTCCTCGTGATCCCGCACCTCGCGTACTGGGGGAGCCCGTGGAGTTGGCGCGGCGCGATCGACTTCGCCGAGCCGGAGAGTCGCGCGCGCTTCTTCGCGACGTACGGCGCGTGGATCACGGCCGTCGCGCGATGCGCGCACGACGCGGACGGGTTCTCGATCGCGAACGAGCTCGAGAAGCTCGCCGTCCACGAGCAGGAGTGGCGCGCCGTGATCGCCGCCGTGCGCGGGGCGACGTCCGCGCGACTCACGTGGGCCGCGAACTGGTCGGGCTACCGGAACGTGCGCTTCTGGGACGCGCTCGACGCGATCGGGATCGAGGCGTACTTCCCGCTCGTGGCGCACGAGGACCCGAGCGAGGACGAGCTCCGCGCGGCGTGGCGGCCCGTGCTCGCGGACCTCGCCGCGTTCCAGCAACGCGTCGGGAAGCCGGTCGTGTTCACGGAGCTCGGCTACCGCGCCGCGCTCGACGCCGCGCGGGAGCCCTGGACCTTCCGCGAGGAACGCGGCGCCGAACGCGCGCGCGCCGAGGCCGTGCAGGAGCGCTGCCTCGCGGTCGCGCTCGACGTGCTCCGCCCCGAGTCGGGGTGGCTGCGCGGCGCGTTCCTCTGGAAGTGGCTCCCCGGCGGCGGGCACGCCCGCGAGAACTTCCTCGTCAACCGCCCCGGGATGCAGAGCGTGCTCGAGCGCGCGTGGAAGGACGCCGCGCCTCCGGCGGCGCCTCGCTAGGATCACGCGCGCATGTCCGCCTCGCACGATCCCACGCCCGGACGCGCGCCGTCGCCGCGCCGCGCACGGCGCTCGAAGCGGCGCGCCTCGCCCGGCGCATCGCCGGGCACGCTCGTCGCCGACCCGTCCGCGCCGCGGCCGCGGATGACGGTGTTCGCGTACTCGAAGGACGCGGTCGTCGAGCGCGTGATCGCCGATCCGCGCGAGGCGCGCGAGCTCGGCCAGCGCTTCCCGATCGTCTGGCTCAACGTCGACGGGCTCGGCGACGTCGAGACGATCCGCGCCGTCGGCGACGTGTTCGGCCTGCACCGGCTCGAGCTCGAAGACGTCGTCAACGTCCATCAGCGCCCGAAGGTCGATCGATACGGCGAGCACCTCTTCGTCGTCGCGCGGATGGTCAACGCGGGGACGACGCTCGAGACGGAGCAGCTCTCGCTCTTCTTCGGCCGCAACTTCGTGCTGACGTTCCAGGAGGCCGCGGGCGACGGCTTCGATCCGGTGCGGGCCCGACTTCGCGCCGGGACGGGCTCCCTCCGCTCGTCGGGCACCGACTACCTCGCGTACGCGCTGCTCGACGCGACGGTCGACCAGTACTTCCCGCCGCTCGAGACGCTCGGCGAGCGCCTCGAGACGCTCGAGGACGAGTTCTGTTCGCGGCCGCGACCGACGGCGCTCCAGGAACTCCACCGTGCGAAGCGCGACCTGCTCACGCTGCGCCGCTGCGTGTGGCCGCTGCGCGAGGCGCTCTCGCAGCTGCAGCGCGACGAGAGCGGGCTCATCCAGCGCGAGACGCGGCCGTACTTGAACGACCTCTACGACCACACGGTGCAGCTCATGGACGTCGTCGAGACGTACCGCGAGCTCGCGAGCGGCCTGCTCGACATCTACTTGTCGAGCCTGAGCCACCGGCTGAACGAAGTGATGATGGTCCTCACCGTCATCGCGACGATCTTCATCCCGCTGACGTTCCTCTCGTCGATCTGGGGCATGAACTTCCACCACATGCCGGAGCTCGACGAGCCGTGGGGCTATCCCGCGGCGCTCGCGTCGATGCTGCTCGTCGCGGGCGGACTGCTCTACTTCTTCCGGCGGCGCGGTTGGATCGGACAGCACGCGCCGCGTCTGCGCGACGACGAGACGCCCGCGGTCGCGGACACCGCTCACGCATCGGCGCGCGAGCACGGCGGCCCGCGTGCGCCCGAGCCGCGCGGGCCGAGCGCGGTGCACGGTCACGACGGGGAGCGGCGCGCGTGAACGACGCGCGACGTCCCCGCGGCGGTCGCGGACCGCGCGGCGGCGGCGAGCGCGGACGCGCGCCGGGGAAGCGCTCGAGCGGCCGGCACGAGCTCGAGCGGCTGCTCTCGAAGGCCGGGTACTGCTCGCGGGCGCAGGCGCGCGAGCTCGTCCTCGCCGGCCGCGTGCGCGTCAACGGCGTCGTGATCGTCGACCCCGAGGCGTGGTTCGACCTCGTGCGCGACCGCGTGACCGTCGACGGCGCGCCGCTCGCGCCCGCGCGCACGGAAGGGCGGCGCTACCTCGCGCTCCACAAGCCGCGCGGCTGCGTCACGACGCGCAGCGATCCCGACGGGCGCGCGACGGTGTACGACCTCGTCGCGGACTGCGGCGCGTGGGTCGTGCCCGTCGGGCGGCTCGACCTCGACACGAGCGGGCTCCTGCTCTTCACGAACGACACGCAGTTCGCCGACCGCGTCACGAGCCCGGACTCGCACGTGCCGAAGACCTACCTCGTCGACGCGGCGCCGCGCCTCACGGACGACGCGCTCGCGCGACTCGCGCGCGGCGTCGAGCTCGCGGACGGGCCGACGCGGCCGGCGGAGGTCGAGCTCGTCGGTCACCGCGGACCGACGACGCGCCTCCGCCTGACGATCACGGAGGGGCGCAACCGCCAGGTGCGCCGGATGGTCAAGGCCGTCGGCGCGAAGGTCGAGCGCCTCGAGCGCGTCGCGATCGGGCCGCTCCTCCTCGGCGACCTCGAGCGCGGGCGCTGGCGCGAGCTCGACGCGCGCGAGGTCGAGGCGCTGCTCGGCGCGTCGGACGCGGCGCGAGCTCCCGAGCGCGCGGCGCGCCGCGCCCGCCGCAGCCGTGACGAGGAATGAAAGGAGATCGCCGATGCTCGCTCGAGACGCCCTCGACCCGATCCGCTCGCTGAAGGCCGTGCTCCGCGCGGGGCTGCCGAACGCTGCGCCGCTCCTCGGCTGGTGGTTCGGCGGCCTCGCGGCGCTGTTCGCCGCCTACCTCGTGATCTACCTGCCGACGGTGCTGCTGTTCGCGGCGACGATGCACGCGAACGGCCGGCCGGAGCCCGCTGCGTTCGTGCTGCTCGGCGGCGGGATCCTGCTCCTCGTCGTCGTGATGATCGTGCTGCAGTGCGCGTGGCGCCTCGGCTTCGCGAACCTGCTCGGCGACGCGCTGCGCACGGGACGCTGCGAGTTCGGCGCGGGGTTCCGCCTGCGCGGACGGCTGCTCCCCACGGTCGGCGCGCTGCTCCTCGTCGCGGGCATCGTCCTGCTCACGTACCTCCCCGTGCTCGCGGTCGTGTTCGGGGTCGCGCTCGCCGTGCAGGGCGGAGACGTCCCGCCGGCCCTGATCGTGCTCGTCGTGCCGCTCTACGCCGCGTGGCTCGTCGCGGTCGTCTGGCTCTCGCTGGGGTTCGTGTTCTCGCCGTACGCGGCCGCGTTCGAAGGGTGCGGAGCCCTCGAGGCCGTGCAGCGCTCCTGGGCCCTCGCGCGCGGCCGACGCTTCGCGATCTTCGTCTTCTTCCTCGTGACGGCGTTGTGCGCGATGGCCGGAATCGTCCTGTGCTGCGTCGGCTACCTCGCGACGGCCGCACTCGTCGAGCTCATGCCGATCGAGGCGTACCTCGCGCTGACGCGCGGCGACGAGTACGAGCGTTGGTGGGTGCAGACGAGGCGCGCGCCCGCGGACGATTCCGCTTCGCCGACCACGCCGGCCGGGACGTAGCGTCGGTCAGCGCCGCGCGAGCCCCATCCGCGCGAGCCACGCCGCGGGGATCCACTCGATCGGGTGCACGTAGCCGAGCTGGCCGCTCCCGTTCTCGACGCGCGACGTCGGCACGCCGACGAGCCGTCCACGCGCGTCGAGCGCCGCGCCGCCCGAATTGCCGCTCGTGATCTCCGCGTCGGTCTTGATCACGCGGCCCGCGGGCACGGCGTCGAAGCCCGCGACGACGCCGGACGTGACGCTGATCGTGACGCGCGTCCCGAGGCCGCCCGTGTCGGGGAACCCGACGACGCGCAGCGGCTCGCCCATGCGCAGCGCGGCGCCGGGGCCGAGTTCGATCGTCGGGAACGCGCGGTTCGGAGCGAGCGCGTCGCCGAGGAAACCGCTCTGGATCTGGAGCAGCGCGAGGTCGAGCTCGTCGTCGCTCGCCGCGACCTTCGCGCGGAAGAGCTCGCGCGGCGGGCGCGCGGGATCGAGCGTCATCGACACGACGGCCTGCTCCGCCGTTCCGCCGCCGCGCAGCGCGACGACGTGCGCGTTCGTCAGGATCCAGCCGTCGGAGGTGAGCAGCGTGCCGCTGCCGCCGCCTTCCTCGGTCTCGAGCTCGACGATCGCCGCGAGTGGGAAACCGAGCGCCGCGTCCTCGCTCGTCGCGAAGCTCGGGGGCAGCGCGAGGTCGGCCGCGGCGGGCTCGGCGGAGAAGCGCGCCCGCAGCGTGAAGGGGATCGGCGCGTCGCCGTCGTGCGGATCGAACACGGTCGCGTACCAACGGCCGGGCGCGAGCGGATGCTCCTCCGCGCCGCGCTCGAGCACGATGCCCTCGCGGCCCCAGACGTTCTGCGCGAGCGCTTCGCCCGCGGGCTCCGAGGTCGCCGGCGCGCGGCCGAGCGCGAGGTCGAGGTCGCCGGGCGTGTCGACGATGTCGACCCGCAGGTGCGTCGCGCTCTCGGGCACGTCGATCGCGAACCACGCGGCGCCGCCGTTCTCGCGCGACACGTGGCCGAGCACGAGTTCGTCCGGCGCGAGCACGCGCGGCTCGGACGGACGGTACGCGCGCGTCTCGAGGCCGTAGCCGACGCGGTCCAGCACGCGCTTGACGCCGCGCGGCGCCGAGCGCAGCGGCCACGCGATGCGCACGCTCCACGCGCCCGCGACGAGCGGCGGCTCCGACGTGCGGTCGAGCGCGAAGCGCGCGGTGCCCGCGTCGCAGGTGAGGACGTGCTCGTGTTCCGGGTCTCCAGGCGGCGCGACGGCGAGGTCGAGGTCGGCGTCGGAGGAGTCGAGCACGATCTCGAGCCGCGCGAGCCCGGCGGGGACGTCGAGCGCGTAGCGCGCTTCGCTCGCACGGGTGAGGTCGAGCTCGGCCTCGCGTGTTTCGCCGGCGGAAAGGCGCGCGACGGGCGGCTCCGTCCTGCACGCGCCGAGCACCGCGAGGAGGGCGAGAAGGGCGAGCCCGGCGCGTCGACTCGGCCGCGGGGTCGATCCGAAACGCGCGAACGTGCCGAGCGTTCCCTTCGGAGCGCGGTGAGCGCGCGCGGCCTCGAGGACGGAGCTCCCGCGCCGCGCGATCACGCTCAACCTTCCTTCTTCCACCAGTCGCCGGCCGCGACCTCGCGGATGCCGTCCGCGTACGTGCGCGGCTTCCACCCGAGCTCGTACGTCGCGTTCGTGATGTCGTGCTCGTGGTGGAGGTTGAAGTACGCCGACGCGCGGCGGTCCTCGGTGACGTCGGTGAAGAGGCCCTTCACGAAGATGAAGCGGTCGGCCCACTTCTTCGAGATGTTCCGGCGCCGCACGCCGCCGCCCGTCGCCGCGATCGTGAGGTCGATGAACTCGTTGTAGGCGATGCCCGAAGGCCCGGCGAGCTCGTACACGCAGTCGACGGCGCGGTCGAAGTGGAAGAAGCGCAGCACCGCGTCGACGACGTCCTCGACGTGCACCGGGTTGATCTTCGAGAGGCCGTCGTGGGGGATCCACAGCGAGCCCGACCGCTGCGCGCAGCGGCGCAGGAGCGGCGCCGTGTGCCGGTAGTCGCCGACGCCGTACACGAGCGTCGGGCGGAACGACGCCCACGGGATGCCCGAGCCGCGGATCAGTTTCTCCTGCACGCGCTTGCTGTCGCGGTAGTAGCTGTACACGGGCGCGCCGATGACCGCGGAGCTCAGGACCCAGATCTGGAAGCCGCTCGGCGCGTTCGCCTTGGCTTCGTCGAGCAGCGCTTCCGTGCCGCCGATGTTGACCGCGCGCATCTCGGGCTCGCCGAGGTGGTCGTGCGCGCTCGCGATGTGGATCAGGAGGTCGATCCCCTTCAGGAAGCCCGCGAGCGACGCCTTGTCGGTCAGGTCGCCGCGGTGGAGCTCGACCTTCGCGCCGGGCGGGATCTCGACCGTGTTCGTGCTCGTCGGCCGCGAAAGCACGCGCAGCTCGTGGCCCGCGGCCGCGAGCCCGCGGATCATGTAGCGGCCGATGAAGCCGGAGCCGCCGGTGAGCGCGATCTTCATGAGGGGCGACGAGGATAGCGACGGCGGGCGAGGAGGGAAGGCGGTGCGCGCCCTTCGATCGCTCGGGCCGCGCTCCGCGGGCGGGTGGAGGCTCGCAACCGCCGCGGCGCACGGCATCCTCATGGGAGATGTCGACCGACCCGCACCGCGACGCCGCGAGCCCGCTCGCCGTGCTCTGCGCGCTCCCGGAGGAGCTCGGCGGGCTCGCGGGCCGCGTGCGCGCGCGGAGGTCCGCGCTCGGGCTCGAGCTGCTCGAGCTCGACCTCGACGGCACGCCCGCGGTCGCCTGCGTCGCCGGCGTCGGGAAGGTCCGCGCGGCGCGCGCCGCGGCGGCGCTCCTCGGCCACGGCGCGCGGCGCGCGCTGCTCGTCGTCGGAACGTGCGGCGGGCTCCGCCAGCGCCTCGGGCCCGGCACGTTCGTCCACTGCACGACCGCGACGCAGGTCGACCTCGCCGTGCGCGCGGGCCGCGACGTCGAGGCGAACGCGGAGCTGCGCGCGGCCTGGCGCGCCGTCGCGCCGGGCGAGGAGGGTTGGTACCTGACCGCGGACCGCCCCGTGCTCTCGTTCTGGCGCCGGCTCCGCCTCGCGCGAGCCTTCGCCGGGCCGTGCGTCGCCGAGATGGAGACCGCCGCCGCGGCGGTCGTCGCGCGCGACGCGGGCGTCCCGTGGGCCGCGCTGCGCGCCGTCACGGATCGCGCGACGCCGTTCGGCGCGGCGAGCTTCCGCCTGAACTTCCCGGCGCAGGCGGGGCGGGCGGCGGACACGCTCCCGGCGCTCGCCGCGCGCTGGCCGGAAATTGTGGGGCCCCGCGCGCACCCGTAGGATGGCGCCCCCCTTGAGCCCGAACGAGCGACAGCGAACGGTCCCGCGCGCGTGCGAGGCGAACCCGCGCGCGAGCGCCCGGGGACTTCCGTGTCCGGAGTCGACGCGGCGCCTCCGGATACGAGCCGCGGCCGTTCGGCGGAGGACCTCCGCGTGAGCTCGATCGGCACGCTCGTGCGGCGGAACTTCGAGCCGCTCGTGCTCTCGCTCCAGGTGCTCGCGGACCTCGCGGTCGTCCTGCTCGCGTGCTGGCTCGGCTACGTGCTCGGTGGTCCGCTCGCGGGGCTCGCGGGCGAGGGCCAGTTCCTGCCGAGCCAGAACGAGCTCTACCTCGAGCTCTCCGCGCTGATCGCGGCGGTCTGCCTGGTGACGTTCCACGCGTTCGGCCTGTACTCGCCGGTGAAGAGCCTCCTCAACATGGAGGAGTACAAGGGCGTGCTGAAGAGCACGCTCGTCGCGTTCCTCGTGCTCGTGCTCCTGCTCGTGTACCTGCGGTCCGCGCGCGACGAGTCCGCGGGCGTCGTGTCGCGCTTGCTCGGGCCGCTGCACGACCTCGTCGACCTGCGGATCAACGTCACGACGGTCTCGCGCGTCACGTTGCTCGTCATCTTCGCGCTCGTGCTCGTGCTGATGACCGCGGCGCGCTTCGCGTCGTTCAAGGTGATCCAACGCCTGCACCAGGCCGGCATCGGCAACCGGAACGTGCTCATCTACGGCGCGGGCGAGACGGGGCGGCACCTCCAGCGGAAATTCCGCCTCGTGCCGACGCTCGGGTTGAACCTCGTCGGGTACTGCGACGACGACCGCTCGCGCGTCGGGCAGACGGTCGACCGGCTGAAGATCCTCGGCGGTTTCGCGGACCTCGAGCGCGTGGTCGGCGAGCAGAAGATCAGCGAGGTCTTCGTGGCGATGCCGGAGTCGCAGGAGGAGCGCGTCATGGCCGTGCTCGCCGAGCTCGAGCGCCTCGGCGTCACGTGCCACATCGTGCCGCGCCTCTACCACCTGATGTCCTTCAACCTGCGCATGGTGAACGTGGATTCGATCCCGCTGTTCACGCGCGCAGTGCGGCGCCCGTCCTTGTTCACGCGCGCCGGCAAGCGCGCCCTCGACCTCGTCGTCGCGAGCGCGATCCTGCTCCTCGTCCTGCCCGTGCTACTCCTGGTCGCGGTCCTGATCAAGCGCGAGTCGCCTGGTCCGGTCTTCTTCGTGCAGGAGCGCATCGGCCGCGACGGCCGGACCTTCCGCATGTTCAAGTTCCGGACGATGCACGTGCACCTGTCCGGCGACGCCCCGACGCCGAAATCGAGCGACGACCCGCGCATCACGTCGATCGGGCGCTGGCTCCGGCGGTTCTCGCTCGACGAGCTGCCCCAGTTCCTGAACGTGCTCAAGGGCGACATGAGCGTCGTCGGTCCGCGCCCGGAGATGCGCTTCATCGTCGCGCAGTACGGGCCGCTCGAGCGCGAGCGCCTGCGCGTCAAGCCGGGCGTCACGGGCCTGTGGCAGATCTCGTATGCGCGCCAGCTCGCGATCCACGAGAACCTCGATTACGACCTCTACTACATCGAGCACCAGTCGCTCCTGCTCGACCTCGTGATCATCGCGTTGACCGCGTTCGCCGTGGTCAAGGGCACCGGGGCGTACTGACCCGCGACCATGGCCCCGCTGCGCGTCGTGCACGTGATGGAGGCGACGATCGGCGGCACGCGCCGCCACCTGCGCGACGTCGCGCGCGCGCAGAAGGAGCGCGGGCTCGACGTCGCCGTGATCGCGTCGACGCTGCGCGAGCCGCGCGTCGAAGCCGACCTCGCGGACCTCGCGGCGCGCGGCGTGCGGGTCGAGCGCCTCCCGATGGTGCGGCGGATCGCTCCGCTGACGGATGCGCGGCACCTGCGCGCGATGGAGCGGCTCCTCGTCGCGCTCGCGCCCGACGTCGTGCATTCGCACTCGAGCAAGGCCGGCGTGCTCGCGCGTCTCGCTTCGATCACGACGGGCGTCGGCGCACGCGTGCATACGCCGCACACGTTCGCGTTCCTGTTCGAGGCGATGTTCTCCGCGCCGAAGCGCGCGCTGTTCCGCCGCATCGAGGCCGCGCTCGCCGAGCGCACGGACGCGGTCGTCGCCGTCAGCCGCTCCGAGGGCGAGACGATCCGCGCGTCCGGCGTCGTGCCCGCGGCGCGTTTGAAGATCGCTCCGAACGGAATCGACCCCGCGCCTTGGGCCGCGGCGCGCGCGGATCGCGCGGGGCTCGCGCGCGAGCTCGGCCTCGCGGCCGACGCGCCGCTCGTGCTCGTCGTCGGACTCCTCAACGCGGCGAAAGGCCAGGACCTCGCGCTCGACGCGCTCGCGCGGAGCGCGCGACGCGACGCGGTGCTCGTCTTCGCCGGCGACGGCGAGGACCGGCCCGCGCTCGAAGCGCGCGCGCGGGACCTCGGGCTCGTCGAGCGCGCGCGCTTCCTCGGCTGGCGCGACGACGTGCCGCGCCTGGTCGCCTCCGCGGACGTCGTGTTGCTCCCGTCGCGGTGGGAGGGCCTGCCGTACGTCGTGCTCGAAGCGTTCGCGGCGGGCGCCGCCGTCGTCGCGACGCCCGTCGACGGCGCGCGCGACCTCGTCGTCGAGGGACGCACGGGCGTGCTCGCCGGCGCGATCGAAGCGAGTGCGATCGCCGCCGCGCTCGACCGCGCGCTCGCGCTCGACGGTAGCGCGCGCGCGGCACTCGGTGCGCGCGGGCGCGAGCTCGTCCTCGCCGAGCACACGCTCGCGCGCATGGCGGAGCGGCTCGAAGCGATCTACCGCGAGGTCGCGTGAAGATCCTGCACGTCATCACGACGCTCGACGTCGGCGGCGCGGAGATGCACCTCCTCGCGCAGGTGCGCGGGCAGACGGAGCGCGGCCACGCCGTGCGCGTGCTCTACCTGAAGGGGAAGGGCTCGCTCGCGGACGACTTCCGCGCCGCGGGTGCCGAGCTCGTCGAGCGCGTCGCGCCTGCGACGTTCGCGCTCGCCGCGCGCCGCCACGCGGCGTGGGCGGACGTGCTCCACTCGCACCTGCTCAAGGCGGACATGCTGCTCGCCGCGAGCGCGCTCCTGTGGGGGACGACCGATCGGCTCGTCGCGAGCAAGCACAACGACGAGCAGGTGCTGCGCAAGCCGGCGGTGTCGTTCGTGCACGGGCTCCTCGGACGCGCGCCGCGCGCGACGATCGTGCTCTCGGACCACGTCGGACGCTTCGTGCACGAGCACGGCCGCATCCCGACGGAGCGCCTCGTGCGGATCTACTACGGCCTCGATCCGGCGCCGTTCGAGCGCGCGCGCGCCGCGGGTCCCGTCGAGCGCGCGGCGACGCGGGCGGAGCTCGGCGTCCCCGCGGACTCCGTCGTGTTCACGTGCGTCGCGCGCTTCGCGCCGCAGAAGGCGCACGCGGACCTCCTGCGCGGCTTCGCGGCGGCCCGCGCTGCGGCGCCCGGGCGCGACCTCCGTCTCGTCCTCGTCGGCGACGATCCGTTCGGCGACGGTCGAAGGCGCGCGGAGAGCGTCGCGCGCGAGCTCGACCTCGGCGCGAGCGTGCTCTTCGCCGGGATCCGCCGCGACGTGCCGCGCGTGCTCGCGGCGAGCGACGTGTTCGTGATGACGTCGCTCTGGGAAGGGCTCGGCCTCGTGTTCCTCGAGGCGATGGCGACGGAGCTCCCCGTCCTCGCGACGCGCGTCTCCGCGGTCCCGGAGGTCGTCCTCGACGGCGCGACCGGCGTGCTCGTCCCGCCGTCCGACCCGCGCGCGGTCGCGACGGCGATGGTCGCGCTCGCGGCGGACCCGGAGCGCCGGGCGCGCCTCGGGCTCGCGGGCGCGGCGCGCGTTCGCGAGCGCTTCGGCCTGCCGCGCATGGTGGAGGAGACGCTCGCGGTCTACCGCGCAGTTCTTTCCGGGTCGCCGCCCCCGGTCGCGACGTCGGCGGCGGAGACGTCGCGCTCCGACGCTCCGTCGAGGTAGAGTTCGAGACGCGCGCTCCGCCGGACCGCACCCGGGGGGATGCGCGCGCGTCTCGAGTCCTCCGTCCGCGGGATCCGATACCCGAGGACGGGGTCGACTGGGCAGGATCACGTCGCACGACCTCTGCATGGATTTCACCGCTCAAGATCCCGCGCCGGCTCCGACGACCGGACCGGCTCCGCGCGGGATCGATCGCCGCAGCCGACCGACCCCGCGCCTCTCGCGGTTCTCCTTTCACGGCGGCCGACGCTCGCGCCCGCGTCGGCGCGGCGAAGTGGAGGGGAGCTTCGTCGACCTCTACAGCACGCGGCTCCTGCTGATCCTGCTCTGGATCACGTTGATGAACGTCGCGGACAGCTTCTTCACGCTCGTCCACCTCCAGCACGGCGGAACCGAGGTCAACCCGATCGCGGGGATGCTGCTCGCGACGGGGCTCTCGTCGTTCGTGCTGCTCAAGTCCGGCCTGATCTCGCTCGCGCTCGTGGTGCTGTGCATCCACAAGAACTTCCACCTCGCGCGCCTCGGGCTCTGGGTCGCGGCGATCGCGTACACGCTGCTCTTCGCGTACCACCTTTCGCTCTTCGGCGTCTGACGTCCGCGCGGACGCGCGCGCTGGAGCGGCGCGGAGCGCGCCCGTACACTCCCCGCCCCATGCGCATCGCGCGCGTCCTGACCCGGCTCAACCTCGGCGGTCCTGCGCGCCAGGCGCTCGCGAGCGATCCGCGGCTCGTCGCGGAGGGCCACCAGGTCCGGCTCTTCACGGGCAAGCCCGAGGCCGGCGAGGGCGACCTCTTCGACGAGTTCCGCGCGCGCGGGCTCGACGTCGTGCGGGTGCCCGGGCTCCAGCGCGGCCTCTCGCCCGTCGGCGACGGACGCGCGCTCCTCGCGCTGCGGCGCGCGTTCGCGGAGTTCGATCCCGACGTCGTGCACACGCACGCGTCGAAGGCCGGCGCGCTCGGCCGGCGCGCCGCGAAGGCCGCGCCGCGCGCGGCGGTCGTGCACACGTTCCACGGGCACGTGCTCGAGGGCTACTTCCCCGAGCCGATGTCGAAAGGGCTCGTCGCGCTCGAGCGACGGCTCGCGAAGCGCACCGACCGCGTGATCGCCGTGTCGCACGCGACGGCGGAGGACCTGCTGCGCCTGGAGGTCGTCGAGGAGGCGAAGCTCGTCGTCGTGCCGCCGGGTGTCGAGCTCGACGCGCTGCTCGCGCTGCGCGGTCGCTCGGGTGCCTTGCGCTCCGTGCTCGGTGTCGGCGAGGACGCCGTCGTCGTCGGCGTGCTCGGCCGCCTCGCGGAGGTGAAGCAGCCCGAGTGGGCGCTCGACGTGTTCCGCATGCTCGCCCCGCGCTACCCGCACCTGCATCTCGCGTTCGTCGGCGACGGCGAGCTGTTCGGGATGCTCGCGCGGAAGATCGAGGCGCTCCCGCCCGGCTTGCGGGAGCGCGCGCACCTCGCCGGCGCGCGCGCCGACGTCGCGGCGGTGCTCGCGGACCTCGACGTCGTGCTCTTGACGTCGCGCAGCGAGGGGATGCCCGTCGCGTTGATCGAGGCGGGCGCCGCCGGCAAGCCCGTCGTCGCGACGCCGGTCGGCGGCGTGCCCGAGGTCGTCGCGCACGAACGCACGGGATTCCTCGGCGCGAGCGTCGACGAGCTCGCGTTCGGGCTCGCGCAGCTCCTCGACCTCCCCGCGGCGCGCCCGGCGTTCGGCCAGCGCGCGCGGCTGCGCATCGAGGCGCGCCACTCCGCGGACGAGCTCGCGCGGCGCCTCGCCGCCGTCTACCGCGCGGCGGTGGAGGAGCGCGCGTGCGCCTCTTGATGGTCTCGGGCGACCGGCAGGTCGTCGTCGGCGAGAAGGGGCCGTTCCACGCGATGCAGCGCGAGTTCTCGCGCTGGTTCGAGCGCATCGACGTGCTCTGCCCGAAGCCCGTTTCCCCGCCGGTCGTCGCGACGATCCACGGCAACGTGCACTTCCATCCCGCGGACGTCGAGCGCGGCAGGATGGCCGCGTGGATCGGCGCGCGCGGAACGGAGCTCGTGCGCGAGCACGGACACGCGCTCGTCGTCAGCCACGACTACGGCCGTTTCTACAACGGCCTCGGGAGCTGGCGCATCGCGCGCGCGACGGGCGTCCCGTACCTCTCCGAACTGCACCACGTGCCGGGGCATCCCGTCGCGGCGGACCTGCGCGAGCGCTTCGAGAAGGCGCTCGCGCGACTGTACGTGCGGTGGGCGCGCGACAAGGCGCTCGCGTTTCGCGTCGTGAACCGCGCGGAGATGCCGCCGCTCCTCGAGCGCTGGGGCGTCCCGCGCGAGAAGATCGTCGTGCTGCCGTCGCTCTACATCGACCTCGAGGTCTTCCGCCCGGCCGAGCGCCCGGTCGAGCCGAAGCAAGACGTCGTGTTCGTCGGCCGCATGGTCGGGAACAAGGGCCTCGCGCCGATCGTGGACGCGCTCGCGCTCCTCGCGAGCGAAGGCCGTCCCGCGAGCGCGCTCTTCGTCGGCAAGGGCCCGCTCGCGAGTACCGTGAAGGAGCGCGTGGCGAAGCGCGGCCTCACCGAGCGCGTGCGCTTCGTCGAGTGGGTCGACTCGCCGTCGGACCTCGCGCAGGTCTACCGCGAGAGCCGCGTGTGCGTCTGCGCGTCGACGTGCGAGGGCGGTCCGCGCTTCACCGTCGAAGCGATGGCGTGCGGCACGCCCGTCGTCAGCACGCCGGTCGGCGTGATGACGGAGCTGCTCCAGTCGGGGGAGCGCGGACGGCTCAGCGGCTTCGACGCGCGTTCGATCGCCGACGCGCTCGGCGCGGTGCTCGGCGACGAGCCGAAGCGGCGCGCGCTCGGCGCGGCGGCTGCCGCCGAAGCGCGGCGCTTCGAGTACGCGCGCACGCTCCGGGGCTACGCGGAGGGACTGTACCGGCTGGTCGGGGCCGACCTCCCCGCGCCGGCGCCGGAGAAGCCGCGGTGAAGCTGCTCTTCCTCACGCAGGTCGTCGACGCGGACGACGCCGTGCTCGGCTTCGTGCCGCGCTGGCTCGCGGGGCTCGCGCGGCACTGCGAGCGCGTGCGCGCGATCACGCTCGAAGCGGGCGATCTCTCGACGCTGCCGCCGAACGTCGACGTGCGCGTCGTCGGCCGCCGCGGCCGCATCGTGCGCTGGTTGCGGTACCAGGCGTACTTGCGCGAGGCGCTCACGAAGGACCGCTTCGACGTCGTGCTCGCGCACATGGTGCCGCGCTACGCGCTGCTCGCGAGCGGCCCCGCACGGCGCGCCGGAGCGCGGACCTATCTCTGGTACACGCACGCCGGCGTCGACCGGCGTCTGCTCGCCGCGATCCCCCGCGTCGAAAAGGTGTTCACCGCAAGTCTGGAATCCCTCCGCGTCGATACGGATCGGCGTGTGGTCACGGGTCACGGCATCGACCTGGACCACTTCGTGGAGAGAAGGGGAGAGGATCCCGCGCCGGAACGGCCCGTGGCAGGACCGTCGCGCGTGCTCAGCATCGGGCGTCTGACGCCCTCGAAGGACCCGTTGACGGTCCTCGAGGCGCTCGCGCTCGTTCGTGCGCGCGGACGGGACGTCGTCCTCGACCTCGTGGGAGGAGGACTGACCGTGCAGGACGAGAGTTACCGGAAGGCCGTCGAGGAGCGCATCGAAGCGCTGAACCTCGGCGCGCACGTGAACCGCCCCGGCGAAGTGCCGTACCGATCGATCCCCGCGTGGTATCGCCGCGCGAGCGTGGTCGTCAACGCGAGCTCGACGGGGAGCCTCGACAAGGTCGTGCTCGAGGCGTGGGCCTCGAAGCGGCCCGTGGTCTCGTGCAACGAGGCCGTGCCGCCGCTCGTGCGCGAGCTCGCGCCCGACGATGCGTGGATGCGCTTCCCGAAGGGCGACGCGCGCGCGCTCGCCGAACGGCTCGAGCACGCGCTCGACCTCCCGCGCGAACGCGCCGAGGCGCTGGGCGAACGCCTGCGCGCGATCGTGCGCCGCGACCACGAGGTCGACGCGCTCATGGAGCGGCTCGTGCGCGAGATGTCGACGCCGCGCGGAGGTGCCGCGTGACCGTCCTCAGCGTCGTCGTGCCGTCCTGGAACACGCGCGAGCTCCTGCGCGCGTGCCTCGAGTCGCTCAAGGCGGCGCTGCCGCCGTCGTCCGAGGTGCTCGTCGTCGACAACGGGAGTCGCGACGGCTCCGCGCGCATGGTGCACGAGCAATTCCCGTGGGTGCGGCTCGTCCGCAACGCGCGGAACACGGGCTACGCGCACGCCTGCAACCAAGGCGCGGAGCTCGCGCGCGGCGCGTACGTCTGCTTCCTGCACACGGACGTCGTCGTCGCGCCCGACGCGCTGCGCCGCCTCGTCGCGTTCCTCGAGGAGAACCCGAAGTACGGCGCCGTCGCGCCGCGCCTCGTCGACTCCGAGGGCGCGACGCTGCGCTCGGTGCAGCGGTTCCCGAACCTGCTCACGCCGCTCTTCCAGGGCACGCCGTTCGAGCGCTGGTTCCCGGGCAATGTCGAGCTCGAACGCCTCGGCGCCGACGACTTCGACTACGCGCGCGACGGCGACGTCCAGCACGCGTCGGGCGCCTGTCTCCTCATGCGGCGGAAGGCGCTGAAGACGACGCGGCCGTTCGACGAGGCGCTGTGGCTCTACTTCGGCGACGCGGACCTGTGTCGACGCCTTTGGAAGCGCGGGTGGCGCGTCGCCTACCTCGCGGACGCGTGCGCGCTCCACCACGGCGGGATGAGCACCCGCTTCTACCTCGAAGCCGAGGCCGAGTGGCAGCGGAACCGGCTCGCGTACTACCGCAAGCACTTCGGCAAGTGGTCGGGCGCGTGGGTGAAGCTGTGCGTGGCCTGGACGTTCCTCGACCACTGCGTGCGCGAGTGCTGGCGTCGCGCGCACGGCGCAGTCGAGGAGCCGCTGCTCCCGCTCTGGCAGGACTTCGAGCTCTTCCTCCGTCGCTGACGCCGTTGCAGGCCGTGCCGCGGACCGCCAAGATCCACGCATGCCTCCGCTCGCGCCGAACGAGGAGCTCCTCGAGCCGCTGCGCCGCACGTTCCGTTGGCTCGCGGGCCTGCGCGGCGCGGACGGGCGCATCGTGTGTCCGTGGCACCGCGTCGAGCACACGGGGAGCAACGCGGGCCTGATCGTGCTCGCGTGCGCGCTGCTCGAGCACGACGCGCAGGCCGACCAGCAGCTGCTGCGGCGCGAGGCGCGCCTCGAGTCGCGGCGTTTGCTCGCGAACCTCGTGCGCGAGGGGACGAGTCCGTGCCACACGTTTCGCCCGGGACGGCACGACCCGTTCAACTGCTCGAACAGCGTCATCGACGGCGGCGCGGCGACGGACGCGCTCGCGACGTACGTGCGCGCGCTCGGGCCGGTGCTCGAGCCCGGGGAGCGCGACGCGTGCCGCGCGGCGGCGCTCCTGCACGCGCGGACGTACCTGCGCTACGCGGTGCTCGACAAGGGGATCCCGGCGCAGCGCGCGTGGGGGCTCACGGGGCTCGCGGGCGCGTGGTCGCTGGAGCACGACGCGGAGCTCGAACGCGCGGCGCTCGAGGCGGTCGGCGTGCTCGAGGGCATCCAGCACGCCGACGGCAGCTACCCGTACCATCCCGTCGAGTGGGGCGCGGAGCACGCCGGAGCGAGCGACGTCTCCGCGTTCTACCAGTCGCGCGTCACCGCGTTCCTGTTCCAGGCGCTCGCCGACCTCGGCCGCGCGAGCGCGAGCGCGCTCTTCGCGCCGCAGCTCGCGCGCGGGCTCGACTTCGCGCGCGCGCTGCAGGGGCCCGACGGGCAGAAGTGCGGGCTCGTCGAGGCGAAGCCTTGGTATTGGGGCGACGCGCACGAGGTCGCGTCGCATCCGTTCGACGTCCACGCGTTCGCGCGCGGGTCGAGCGAACTCGGTCGCGTCGGCGACGGGCTCGCGGCGTTGCGCGCGTTCCGCGCGTGGGCGGCGCGGCTCGCGGCCGACGGCCGTCCGCGCGACCACGTCGAGCGCGCGGGAGCGCGCGCGAGCTACCAGTGCCCCGTCTTCTGGGCCGGACACGCGGCGTGGATCGCGCGCGTGCTGCCCGAACTCGAGCGCGCGCGCGCGGCGGAGGCGCGCGAGCTCGAACGCGCTCCGCGCAGCGGCGGCGCCGGGCTCGACCTCGCGCTGCGGTGGTTCCCGAACGCCCAACTCGCGCGCCTCGAGGACGGCGCCGTCGTCGCTTGGGTGCGCGGCGCGCGGCCCGCGTCGAACGTGAACCACGGCAGCCCGCGCGGTTCCGGCCTCGTGCGCGTGTTCGACAAGCGCGCGGGGAAGGACGCGCTCCTGCGCGAGCGCTTCGATCCCGCGGGCGAGGGCGAGTGGACGGCGCGCGGCGCGCGTTCGCTCGCGCGCGGCTGGAAGAGCGGCGCGTCGGAGCTCCGCTTCTCGCTCTGGACGGCGCGCGTGCACGCGCGCGCGGGGCGCGTCGGCGCCGCGCTCGCCGAGCCGTGGCGCGCGCTGCGTGAAGGCGTCCTCGACTACGCGGATGGGCGCGTCTCGAGCTCGTTCGCGCTCGCACCGGAGGTCGACGTGCGCGACTTCGAGGTCGTCGTGCGCGCGCCGCTCGCGTACCGCGACGGCACGCCGGTCGCCGGGACGCGCGTCGAGCGCCGCTTCGCGCTCGCGGGCGACGGGCTCGAGGTCGAGGAGCGCGTGCTCGCGCGCGGTCCGGCGATCGGGCTCGAGTACCGCGTCCCGAGCGGCGCGCGCGCCGTCGAGCGACCGAACGCGGACGAGGTCCGCTACCGCCTGCCGTGAGGCGTCCCCGCCGCGCCGTCCGCTCCGCGCTTCCGTCGCCCGCTCCGGGGACGTAGGCTCGCGGCTTCCATGCAGACCGATCGAAGCGCTCCGGGCGGGGTCTTCCAGAGCGCGCGCGCGGGCCTCCTCGCCGCCGCGCTTTCCGGCCTCGTGCTCGGGCTCGTCGACGCGGGCTTCGCGACGTCGGCGCTGCTCGCGCTCCCGACCGGCGGCGGCTCGACGCGCGTCGGGCTCGGCGTCGGCTCCGCGCTCGCGTGCGGCGCGGGGACGGTGCTCCAGTACTCGATCGTGTTCGCGCTGCTCCTCGTCGTGCTCGGCGTGCTGCTGCACCCGTTGATCGCGCGGCTCGACCTCGCGGGACGGTACCTGGTGCTGCTCGCGCTGGGGCTCGGCGCGGGGTTCACGGCGGAGCTCTACTGGCGCACGCGCGACGTCCTCTTCTACGGCAAGTCGGCGCTGTCGCCCGAACGGCTCGCCGTCGCCGGCGGCGCGCTCGTCGTCGGGCTCGCGCTCGGCTTCGTCGCCGCGCGCGGCCTCGCGCGGCTCTCGCGGCGCGTCCAGGTCGCCTTCTCCGCCGCGTGCGCGCTCGCGTGGCTCGTCGGCGGCGTCTGGCTCGCGATGCAGGAGTCGGGCTCGAGCGCGCGCGGCGCGAAGAACGACCGCAACGCGGACCTCCCGAACGTGCTCCTCGTCGTCGTCGACGCGCTGCGGCAGGACGAGCTCGGCTGCTACGGGAACACCCGCGTCAAGACGCCGAACTTCGACCGGCTCGCGGAACGCGGCGTGCTCTTCGAGAACGCGTTCGTGCAGGCGCCGTTCACGTGGACGAGCTTCGGCTCGCTCCTGACCGGCAAGTACCCGCGCAGGCACGGCATGCTGCGCATGAAGCCGGGCTACCAGTTGCGCGCGCAGGCGACGCTGCCGTGGCACTTGAAGCACGCGACGCGCCTCGACGGCCGAGCGCTCCAGCCCGACGACTACGTGACGGCGAGCTTCCACACGGGCACGCTGCAGGAGGGGACGGGGCTCCTGCGCGGCTTCGACCTCGTGTTCGAGGAGACCGCGGGGCACGAGCTGCAGGACCTCGCGAGCCCGTGGAGCCAGTTCCGCGCCGAGCTCCTGCTCTGGATCTTCAAGAACCGCATCGAGAAGCGCTTCGACTCGGGCCTCGTCGCGAAGGAGGCGCGGCGCTGGATCGCCGAGCAGCGCGGCAAGCGCTTCATGGCGATGGTGCACCTCTACTCGACGCACACGCCGTACGACCCGCCGCAGGAGTTCGCGCGGATGTACCGCGACCCCGCGTACACGGGGCCGGTCAAGGCGTTCTACGCCGAGCACCGCTACGCGATCGAGTCGGGCAAGTACACGCCCACCGCGGCGGACGTGCAGGCGATCCGCGACTTGTATTCGGCGGGCGTGTCGCAGGCGGACGCGCTCGTCGGCGACCTCGTCCGCGAGCTCGAGCGCGCGGGCGAGCTCGCGAACACGCTCGTGATCGTCACCGCGGACCACGGCGAGTCGCTCGGCGAGGACGGGCTCTGGGAGCACAACCACATGGTCCGGCGCGAGCTGCGCGTGCCGCTCCTGATCGCGTGGCCGACGAAGCTGCCCGCGGGGAAGCGCGTCGCCGCGTTGACGGACGAGATCGACGTGTTCCCGACGGTGTGCGACCTCGCGGGACTCACGCTGCCGAAGGCGGAGGACGAGTACGCGAAGCTCGACGGCGCGAGCCTGCTCCCGCTCGTGCGCGGCGAGAAGGACGCGCTCCGGCGCTTCAGCTTCGCCGAGAACGGCGTGCGTCTCTCGATCCAGGACCTCGGCGCGAAGCTCGACGTGCCGCGCTCCGTCGTGCTGCAGAAGGACGCCCAGGCCGCGCGCGCCGAGCTGGAGAAGACGCTGCGTTCGAAGGAGACCGCGCCGCGCTACGTCGAGTACGCGAACCCGCGGGTGCTCGACGAGGTCGACGTGCTCGCGGAGAAGAAGGAGCGCGCGCTCGCGCTGCTCGACGAGCTCTTCGCGTGGAGCACGTCGATGCCCATCCCGGCCGAGATGGTCCGCGCGTCGGGCCGCGACGAGGAGACGCACGAGCTGATGCGCGGGCTCGGCTACGACGGCGGCGTCGGCGGCGAGGACGACCTGCCGCCGCCGCCGAAGGGCGACTTCGACGTGGACGACGCCCCGCGCGACGGCAGGACTCCGCCGAGCGATGGAGCGCCGCGATGACGCGCGCCGTCGACCTCGTCCTCGTCGCGAACGCGCGCATCCCGAGCCAGCGCGCGCAGACGCTCCAAGTCGTGCAGATGGCCGCCGCCTTCGAGCGCGCGGGCGCGCACGTGGCGCTCTTCCACGCGAAGCGCCGGCCCGCCGTCGAGCTCCCGCCGGGACAGGACGCGTGGCGTTGGTACGGCGTCGAGCTCGCGGAGAAACCGGTCCTCGAGCCGATCCCGTGCGTCGACTGGATCGACCGCGTGCCGCGCGTGCTCCAGTACGTGCCTGCGCGCCTGCAGGAGCAGTCGTTCGGCAAGAACGCCGCGCGGATGGTGCTGAAGTCGCATCCGGTCGCGCGCGTGCTGACACGCGAGGTCGAGACGGCGCATCTGCTCGCGAAGAAGAAGCGGCCGAACGTCTTCCTCGAACTCCATCGCGTTCCGGGCGGGCGTCTGCGCCGACGCGCGCTCAAGGCGTCCGCGCGCGCTTGCGCCGGCATCGTCGCGATCTCGAACGGTGTGAAGGAGGACTTGGTCGCGCTCGGCATCGACGCGCAGCGCATCGTCGTCGAACACGACGGCTTCGAGCCCGAGCGCTTCGCGCACCTTCCGACGAAGGCGAAGGCGCGCGCGGAGCTCGGGCTGCCCGCGTCCGTGCCGCTCGTCGTGTACACGGGCGGCCTCCTCGAGTGGAAGGGCGTCGACCTGCTCGTCGAGGCCGCGCGCAGGCTCCCCGACGCGTACGTCGTGATCGCGGGCGGTATGGACGCGGACGTGAAGCGGCTGCGGCAGAAGGTCGGCGGCCTCCCGAACGTGCGCATCGACGGGTTCCAGGCGCCCGAGCGCGTGCCGCTCTACCTCGCCGCCGGCGACGTCGGCGTCGTGCCGAACCGTTCGAAGCCCGCGATCTCCGCGCGCTACACGTCGCCGCTCAAGGTCTTCGAGTCCATGGCCGCGGGCCTGCCGCTCGTCGCGAGCGACCTCCCGAGCCTGCGTGAGCTCCTGACGCACGAGCGCGACGCGCTGCTCGTCCCCGCGGACGACGCGGGCGCGCTCGCGTCGGCGCTGCAGCGCCTGCTCGCGGATCCACACCTGCAGAAGCGCCTCGCCGCCGCGTTCAGCGCGCGCGCGCCGGAGCACGCGTGGATCGCGCGCGCGCGGCGCCTCCTCGCCTGGATGGACGAGGAGCGCTGACCGTTCAGCGGAACGCCGCGAGCACGGCGCGCGCGCGCTTCGCGTACATCGACTCGAACGACACACGGCGCACGGCGATCTTCTTGCGCACCTCGGCGTCCTCGAGCACCTTCCGCACGGCGTTCGGGACGTTCCCCGCGAGCTCGCGCGCCGCGAGTCCGCCGGGGAACGCGCCGTCGAAGCCCGCGAGCGCGCGGTAGTAGCTCTCCTGGCCCGCGACCTTGCGACAGCCGAGCACGACGCCGCCGACGACCTCCGCGCGCTGCGCGCTCGTCCACCCCTTCCACGTCGCGAGCTTCGCGCCCCAGTCGTCGAGGAACGGGCCGGGCGGGAGCAGGAGCTCGTGGCTCGCGCGCAGGAGCTTCACCTCGCGCAGCGGGTAGTTGCGGTGGCCCTCGCTCGCGAGCAGGTCGCGGTAGAGCGCCGCGGCCTTGCCGTACGCGCCGCCGTAGCGCTCGAAGCGCTCGCGCGCGAGGTCCGCGTAGCGGTGCTGCACCTCGGGCGCGATCTTCTTCGCGCCCTTCGCGTTGAACGCCTGCATCACGTCGCCCGCGTTGTGCGTCAGCGCCGCGGCGAGCACGAGGAGCTCCTTCTCGCGCCCCGGCTCGCGGGCGACGAGGTCGAACGCGCGGGCCTCGCGCGCGAGTTCGGCGTCGACGGCGGCCTCGAGCGGCTCCGCGAGCTCCGGCGCGCCGAGCGCGTGGAACGCGAGCAGACCGCCGCACAGGACGGAGAGCCGCTCGCCGTCGTGTCCCGAGACGTCGCCGAGTCCGTCGACGCGCACCATGCGCGCGCTGACGGGGTTCAGGTCCCATTCGGCGAGCGCGAGCGCGAGGTCGCGGCGCACGAGCAGCTCCTCGAGCGGGTCCGCTTCGAACCAGAGCGCGTGCCGGATCTTCGTGTCGACGTCGGTCGGGACGTAGGTCGCGGCGCTCGCGAAGTGCGCCGCGACGCAGAGCGCGAAGTAGTCCGTGCGTTCGCGCGACGTCGGCGTCTCCGTCGACGGCACGCGCGCTTCCTCGCGCAGGATCGACCACCACCCGAGCGCGTGCTTCCCGTGGTCGGCGAGGCGCGCGCCCGTCGCTCTCGGCACCGAGTTCGCGCGCGGGTGCGAGCCGTCGTAGAGGAACGGCGCCGCGTTCTGGACGAGCGCCGCGAGGTTCCGCGGCCCGATGAAGCCGCCGAACGCGCCGCGGCCTTCCGGCGCGAACGCGCCGCCGCGCGCGTGCGGCGCGTCGGCGCGGGGACCGTGGGAGGACATGCGGCGCAGAGCCTACCGGCGCGCGCGAGAGAGGCGAGCGGATGGCGCGGAATCGCGGCGCGGGCTTGGAATCGCGCCGCGCGGCCGCCACCCTGGCGCGCCCCGAAGCGCGATGGCCCTGCGCGTCCTCTACTTGACCGATTCGCTCTCCGACCTCGACGGGGTCGGACGGTACACGTTCTCGCTGCTCGCCGCGATCGAGCGCGAGCGTCCGGGGACGGAGTTCCGGGTTCAACTCGCCCGCAAGCACCGTCCGACGTCGAGCTCCGTGCCCGCGCACTGGCCGGTCGAGGTCGCGCTGCCGCCCGACTACCTGTTCTACATGTCGCGCACGCGCTTCTGGCCGAGCGTCGTCGCGTCCTCGCTGCGCGTCGCGCGCGCGGCGCGCTCCGTCGACCTCGTGCACGCGATCAAGGACTACCCGCACAACCTCGTCGGGTTGCTCGGCGCGCGCCTCGCGGGGAAGCCGTGCGTCGCGACGGCCCACGGGACGTACAGCGTGCAGCCGCTCTTCGATCCGCGGCACGCACGGCTCTCGCGCTGGACGTACCGCCGCCTCGACGCGTTCGTGTCGGTCAGCCGCTACACCGCGCGGCGCATGCAGGAGCTCGCGGGCGCGGACGTCCTCGACCCGACGCGCATGCGTATCGTGCCGAACGCGGTCGACGTCGAGCCGCTCGTCGCTCCCCGCGCGCTCGGCGCGCGGCCGTGGCACGCGTGGGCCTACACGCTGACGATCGGGGAGCTCAAGGAGCGCAAGGGGCACCACCTCGGGCTCGCGGCGTTCCTGCGGGTCGCGCGGCGCGTGCCGGAGCTCCACCACGTCGTCGTCGGGAAGCTGACGCCGGATCCGTACCTGACGGCGCTGCGCGCGCAGGTCGACGCGGCGGGGCTCGGCGAGCGCGTGCACTTCCTCGGGAACGTCACCGAGGACGAGAAGGTCGACCTGCTCCAGCGCGCCCGCATCTTCCTGCACACGCCGGTGCGCGCCGCGGACGGCGGGTTCGAGGGCTTCGGGATCGTGTACCTCGAGGCCGCGGCGTGCGGCGTCCCGTCGATCGGCACGCTCGAGTGCGGCGCGGAGGACGCGATCGACGACGGCATCACGGGCTTCCTCGTCGCGCCCGAGGTCGAGGCGGTCGAGGCGGCGCTGCTGCGGCTCGCGAACGACGCCGAGCTCCGTGCGCGCTTCGGCGCGGCGGGGAAGGAGCGCGCGCGGCGCTCCACTTGGGCCGACAACGCGCGCGCGGTGCTCGCGCTGTACGACGATGTGCTGAACGCGCGGCGCGCGAGGTGAAGGGCTCGTCACACGGAATCGCCGGACCGTTCGACGATCCTCGAATCGCACATGTCGTCCGTCGCCGCGCCCGTCCCGCGTCGCCGAGCGCTCGCGAGCCTGTGGGCCGTCGCGACGCACGGGACGTTCGCGCTCGGCGTCGCCGCGATGGCGTGGGCACTCTTCGCGGGTCTGCATCCTTGGGGCAGCGGTGGAGACGAGGCCGGCGGTCCACTCGCGTGGACCGTCGACCTCCTCCTCCTCGCGCAGTTCCCGCTGCTCCATTCGTGGCTGCTGACGCGCGACGGGCGCCCGCGCTTCGGGACGCGGCTCGTGCTCGGGGACGGCGTGCTCGGGACGTCGCGCTTCGTGATCGCGAGCTCGCTCCAGCTCCTCCTGACGTTCGGGCTCTGGCGTCCGCTCTCGGCGGCGGCATGGCGGCCGGGAGGAGCGCTGCTCGTCGTGCACGGCGCGCTGTTCGCGACCTCGTGGGTGCTGCTCGTCGTCGCGATGACGGAGGCGGGGCTCTCCGTGCAGACCGGGAGCCTCGGGTGGACGTCGCTCTGGCGCGGCGAGCGGCCGCGATTCCCCGCGTTCCGCCCGCGCGGGCTGCACGCGCTCGTGCGGCACCCGATCTACGCGGCGTTCGCGCTCGTGCTCTGGACGGCGCCGACGTGGACGCTCGATCGCTTCGTGCTCGGGAGCGCGTGGACCGCGTACTGCGTCCTCGGGGCGCGGCGCAAGGAAGCGCGGCTCTTCGCACGGCACGGCGCGGCGTGGACCGAGTACTCGGCGCGCACGCCGTTCTTCGTGCCGCGTTTCGGCCGCCGGAAGCCCGCGCTTGAAAGCGCCGCTCCCGCGCGCATGCTGGCGGCCCCCGCCGCGCGCGCGGGCGGCGGTTCATGCGCATCCTCTTCCTGAACGATCTCTGGGACCCGCGCATCGGATCCTCGGTGCGGCTCACGCACCAGCTCGCGGCGACGTTGCGCGCGCAGGGCCACGAGACGGCGCTCGTGACGACGACGCCCGAGCCCGCGCTCGCCGGCGAGTGCGAGCTCGACGAGTTGCGCATGTTCCGCCTGCTCTCGAGCTACCCGCCGCGGCTGCGCTCGTGGGTGTCGCTCGACAACCCGCGCGTGCGCGACGGAGTCCGGGCCGCGCTAGCGGACTTCCGGCCCGACGTCGTGCACAGCCATCTCGTCCACGACCAGCTCTCGTACGCGAGCCTGACCGCGGCCCGCCGCGCCGGCGCGGGCGTCGTCTTCACCGCGCACGACGTGATGACGTTCTGCTACCAGAAGCTCACGTGCTTCCACGGCGGCGAAGCGGCGGGCGGGGAGCGGCGCGACTACGCCGCGTACTGGCAGAAGTGCGTCCCCTGTCAACGGCTGCGCTGGAACCCGCTGCGCAACGCCCGGATCGCGCGCGTGCTCGCACGCGACGTCGACCGCGTCACGGCGGTCTCGCGCGAGCTCGCTGCCGCGCTCGCGGCGAACGGCCTGCGCGTCGACCGCGTCGTCCACAACGCGACGGAGCCGCGGCCCGCGCTCCCCGGTCCCGACGCGGTCGCGCGCTTCCGCGCCGCGCGCGGGCTCGACGGCGCCGAACTCGTCGCGATCGGCGGGCGTCTGCACGAGCAGAAGGGCGTCGGTCAGCTCCTGCGCGTCCTCGCGCGGCTCGCGCCGGAGCGTCCGCGACTGCGCTTGCTCGTCCTCGGCAAGCGCGACGTCTACGAGCGCGAGTTCGAGCCGCTGGCGCGCGCGCTCGGCGTCGCCGACCGCGTCGTCGCGGCGGGGTGGCTCGACGGTGACGAGCTCCAGGCCGCGTACGCCGCCGTCGACGTGTTCGTCACGCCCTCGATCTGCTTCGACACGTTCGGCCTCGTCAACCTCGAGGCGATGGAGCACGGGAAGCCCGTCGTCGCGACGGCCTTCGGCGGCAGCCCCGAGGTCGTCGTCGACGGCGTCACGGGCTACGTGCGAAACCCCTTCGACGTGGAAGGATTCTCCCGCGCGGTCGGCGCCCTCCTCGCCGACCCGGCGCTCGCCGCGCGGATGGGGGCGGCGGGGCGCGAACGCTGGCGCGAGCGCTTCCTCCTCCCGCGGATGGCCGCGGAGTACCTCGAGGAGTACGCCGCGGCGCGTGCGGCGCGGCCGGCTTGACGGGGGATTCGTCCGCGCCTCATCTCCGGGGGCCATCCGTCCGATACGAGCATCCGAACCCCGCGAGCCTGCGGGCTTTGCGAGAAACTCCAGCTCAGGGTAGAGTTCATTCCGGCGCTGGCCGACAGACGCCCGCTCGAACCCGCACCCGGGCCCCCGCACCTCGAACGACCTCTCCGATGCGCAAGACCCTGCTCACCTACGTCAAGCCGCACGTCCAGGAAGACCCGCTGGCGATGGTCCTCGGCATCGCCTACCTCGGCGCGGCGCTCGAGAAGGAGAAGCTCCCGGTCGAGCTCTGCGACGAGCGCATCGTCAACGACCAGGACATGCGCGAGGCGATCGAGCGGAACGACATCATCGGCTTCGACGCGCTGACGCCGAACATCCGCCGCGCGATCGCGTGGGCCAAGTACGCGAAGTCGCGCGGCAAGATCACGATCATGGGCGGACCGCACGCGTCCGTCGACCAGGGGATCTTCCTCGACTCGGGCCACTTCGACTTCGTCCTCAAGGGCGAAGCGGAGGAGACGCTCCCGCGCTTCATCCAGGCGCTCGAGGGCGACGACTGGAAGGCGCTCGGCGAAGTTCCCGGTCTCGCCGCCGTGAAGGAGAAGTCGATCGTCATCGACAACCCCGCGCCGCCGCTGATCAAGAAGCTCGACGACCTCCCGCTGCCCGCGCGCCACCTGCTCCCGATGGAGCGGTACTTCCAGCTCAACCCGGAGAAGCTCACCTACGTCTTCACGACGCGCGGCTGCCCCTTCAAGTGCATCTTCTGCCAGAAGGAGCTCACGGGCCGCGGCTTCCGCGTGCGTTCGACCGAGCTGATCGTCGACGAGCTCGAGCACGTCGTGAAGACGTACAAGCCCGGCGTCGTGCTGTTCGTCGACGAGATCCTGACGCTGCGCAAGAAGCGCATCCACGAGATGTGCGACGAGATCCTGCGTCGCGGCCTGAAGTTCGAGTGGATCGCGAACACGCGCGCGGACTGCGTCGACTACCCGCTGCTCAAGCACATGCACCGCGCCGGGTGCCGCCGCATCTACTACGGCTGGGAATCGGGCAGCCAGCGCATGCTCGACGTGCTCAAGAAGGACCTGACGCCCGAGGTGATCGTCGAGGCCGCGCGCATGACGCGCCGCGCGGGGATCTGGGCGAAGGTGTACCTGATCGTCGGCTCGCCCGGCGAGACGAAGCAGGACATCGAGGAGACGGAGAAGGTCTTGAAGCTCGCCGGTCCCGACCTCGTGCGCGTCAGCGTGTTCAACCCGCTGATCGGCACGGAGAGCTGGGACGGCTACCTCGCGAACATCGACCTGACGGACCTCTCGGAGAACTACGTCAGCTCGAACCGCTCGGCGTACAAGCACGAGCACTTCACGCAGGTCGAGCTCGAGGAGCTGCGCAAGAACATGGTGCGCAGCTACGAGCGCTGGTACTACGGCTACGGCCAGCGCGCGAAGCGCTTCATGGAGCGCGCGCTCTACTACATGGAGAACCCGCAGTACGGGAAGAAGCGCCTCGGCCGCGCGATCGGCATCGTGCCGCCGCCCTCGAGCGACAACGTGATCGACCAGGCGCGCAAGGCCGCGTCGCTCGGCCAGAATCGCTGAGCGTTCGGAGCGGCTCCGAGCTCGGAGACCACGCGGGGCCCGCCGTCCTTCTCGGACGACGGGCCCCGCGCCCGTTCCACCCGCGGTCCGGGCCGCGCGTCGCGGCGGGATCGTCGCGACGCGTTCCTGCGCCGCGGGCCGCCGGCGCCTCGTCGCGGAGCCGCAGGACGGCGTGCGGCCTCCGTCTCCGGATCGACGGTCCGTTCGTGAGCGACCCCGTGATCGTCCGCGTGCCGACGACGGCCGCGGGGCGGGGCTTCGGGCGCGGTCGACGCTCACCAGAGCGTGAAGAGGAGCACCTCGAGGAGGAGCGCGTGCAGGAAACTCGTCCCGAGGAGGAGCGCGAGCCCGCCGCGCGACACGCCCTCGCGAGGAAGGGCGGCGCCGACGAACGGGGGCAGCAGGAAGAGCCAGATGCGCTCGGTCTCGAGGAAGAAGAGCCCGCCGAACGCGAGCGCGAGGAACGCGAGCCCCACCGCGATCGTCCAGGATTCGTACGCCCGTCCGGGAACGCGACGGGCGGGGGGGACGAGCCGCGCGAGCCCGAGCGCCGCCGCCGCGACGCCGACGCCGACCGCGAACGCAGCCGCGTTGCCGAAGCTGAGTTCGAGCCAGCGCGACGACGGCGGTCCCTTCAAGACGCGCGTCATCAGGGCGAGGCCGCTCTCGCGCGCGTGGAGGAGGCACGTCCACCAGGCGAAGCCCGTCGCGAGCCACACGAGCCCGAGGCCGGCGACGAAGCCGACGGCGAGGCCGAGGAGCGCGCGGGCGACCGGGGCGGGCGGGCGGTCCCTGCGCACGACGAGCACGACCGCGTACAGCGCGACGACGAGGCCGAGCGGGAGCACGGCGAAGCTCGCGAGCGCCGCGAGCGCGAACGCGAGCCCCGCGACGAGCGCGGAGACGAGCCACGCATCCGCGCGGAGGGCGCGCAGCGCGGCCCACAGCGCGAGCGACGACCCGAGGAAGAACACCGCGTCCATCGACGTGCACGCGAAGTCGAGGTACGGCGGAAGCGCGACGAGGAAGAGCGCTCCCTGCCGCGCCGCTCGCTCGTCGAGCAGTTCGCGCAGCGCTCCGTACGCGGCGATCACTCCGAGCGCCGCAGCCGCGAGCACCGCCGCCCCGGCGGCCTGCAGCGAGTCGCCGGACGCGCTCGCGACCGCGCGGAGGAACAGCGCGTGCCCCGGCGGGAAGTGCTGTCCGTGGAGCGAGAGTCGCGGCATGACCTCGACGTAGTGCGCGAGGAACACGGGCACGCCGCTTCGTCCCTGCGCGTCGCTCATCAACGGGATCCGCAGCGCGTCGAACCAGAACTCCTCGTCGCGGTAGATCGTGAACTGCGACCCGAGCTCTCCGAGGTCCTGGCGCACGAGGAAGAGCGCGAGCGGCAGCAGCACCGCGCACGCGGCGAGCGCGGCGAGGAAGCGCGTCCGCGACGCGCGCTCCGGCTCGGCGAGGCGCGGGGCGAGGACGGCGACGAGCGCGGCGCCGAGCACGAACACGAGCGCTTCGGGCCGGACGATCGGGTTCCAGAACGCGTAGAGCGGGCTCGCAGCGGGCGTCCCGCGAAACGGCGTCAGGAGCGCGCTCCGCAGCACGAAACGATCGACGACGACGAGCCCCGCGAGCAGCAGGAGCGCTGCCAGGAAGCACCACGCGGGCAGGCGCGAGGGTACTCGCGGCTGCACCGCATGGGTGTGCATCGACTCGTTCGGCGCGGTCATGCGGACGGCGCACGATAGCAGCGCGGGAGGGCGTTGGAATGTCGTAAGCCGCCTCGCGGGCGTGGAGCGCGCCGGGGCGGGGCTCTATCCTGTCGCGCCCTTGGCCTCGCGCTCCGAGGCCGGAAGAGGTTCCCCCCGATGTTGCTCCTCACTGCGTTCTCCCTCGCTCTCGCCGCCTCCGTTTCCGCCGAGAACCCCACGCGGCTCCTGCGCTTCCCCGACGTCCACGGCGACCAGGTCGTGTTCTGCTATGCGGGCGACCTGTGGCTCGCGCCGTCGAACGGCGGCACCGCGACGCGACTCACGGCGCATCCCGGGCTCGAGCTCTTCCCGAAGTTCTCGCCCGACGGCGCGTGGATCGCCTTCACCGGACAGTACGACGGCGACGAGCAGGTCTACGTGATGCCGTCGAGCGGCGGCGTGCCGAAGCAGCTCACGTGGTATCCCGCGCGCGGTCCGCTCCCGCAGCGTTGGGGCTACGACAACCAGGTCTACGGTTGGACGCGGGACGGGAAGGGCGTGCTCTTCCGATCGATGCGCGATGGTTGGGACCTCACGGACACGCGCCTCTTCACGGTCGACCTCGAAGGCGGGCTCCCCGTGCCGCTGCCGATGCCCGTGTCGGGCGGCGGCGATTTCTCGCCGGGCGGCAAGCAGGCCGTCTACTCGCCGCTGACGCGCGACTTCCGCACGTGGAAGCGCTACGAGGGCGGCTGGGCACAGGACCTCTACATCTTCGATTTCGAGAAGCACTCGCTCGAACCCGTCGCGCACTCGAAGCGCACCGAACGCGACCCGATGTGGATCGAGAACCGCATCTACTTCGTGTCCGACCGCGACGGACACTTGAACCTGTTCGAGTACGACGTCGAGTCGAAGAAGGTCGACCAGCTGACGAAGAACGACAAGTTCGACGTGCGTTGGGCGAGCCGCGGCGAGGACGGCGAGATCGTGTACGAGCTCTCCGGCGCGCTGCACGTCTACGACACGAAGACGAAGAGCGATCGCGAGCTCTCGATCTTCGTCCCCGACGACGGCGTGTCGTCGCGGCCCTCGCGCGTCGACGTCGGTCGGTCGATCGAGGATTTCGGGCTCGCGCCGAAGGGCGAGCGCGTCGTCGCCTCGGCGCGCGGCGACGTCTTCACGCTCCCGATCGAGAAGGGGAACACGCGCAACTTGACGAACTCGTCGAGCGCGCACGACCGCGTCGCGCGCTGGTCGCCCGACGGGAAGAAGATCGCGTTCGTCTCGGATCGTACGGGCGAAGAGCAGGTGTGGCTCGTCGACCAGGACGGCGGCGGGAAACCCGAGGCCTTGACGACGGATCGCAAGGAGCGCCTGACGAACCTGCTCTGGTCGCCGGACGGGAAGAGCCTCGTCCTGACGGACAAGAGCGGCCGCATCTGGGCGCTCGACGTCGCCTCGAAGGCGCTGACCGCGGTCGCGCGCGACCTCTCCGGCAACGTCGGCGACACGGCGTGGTCGCCGGACTCGAAGTGGCTCGCGTTCTCGCTCGGCGAGGCGAACGCGTTCCGCTCGGTGAACGTGTGGAGCGCGGAGACGAAGCAGGTGACGCGCGTCACCGACCCGCTCTGGAACGCGACCGAGCCGATCTGGGATCCGAACGGGAACTACCTCTACTACCTTTCGGACCGTGAGTACGCGCCGCAGCTGATGGGGCTCGAGTGGAACTTCTGCGCGAACCGCACGACGTCGATCTACGCCGTCGCGCTGCGCAAGGACGTGCCGCATCCCTTCCCGCCGGAGAGCGACGAGGTCGCCGCGGAGGAGAAGAAGCCCGACGACAAGGCCGGCGAGAAGAAGGACGAGGCGAAGAAGGACGAGGTGAAGCCGCTCGCGATCGACCTCGACGGTCTCGGCGCGCGCGTCGTGCGCATCCCGGTCGAGGCGGACAACTACTCGAACCTGAACTGCAACAAGGAGGCGCTCTTCTACGTGAAGAGCCCGGCCGGCTACTACGGCCGCGACGGCGAGGGCGATTCCGTGCTCTACGGATTCTCGTTCAAGGAGCGGAAGGCGACCGCGCTCGTCGAGGGCGTCGGCGGTTACTCGCTCTCGAGCGACGGCTCGAAGCTCGTCGCGCGCGCGGGCGGCGATCTCGCCGTGTTCGACGCGAGCCCGAAAGGCAAGGACTCGAAGAAGGTCGTGTCGACGAAGGACATGACCTGCGACCGCGTGCCGAAGCAGGAGTGGCGCACCGCGTTCGACGAGGTGTGGCGCCGCTTCCGCGACTACTTCTACGCACCGAACATGCACGGCTACGACTGGGAGGGGCTCCGCAAGCAGTACCTGCCCCTCGTCGAGCAGGTGGGCCACCGCTCGGACCTGAACTACGTGATCGGCGAGATGATCGCCGAGCTCAACGTCGGCCACGCGTACTGCGCGGGCGGCGATTGGGAGCGGCCCGAGCGCATCCCGGTCGCGCTGTTCGGCGGACGGCTCGAGCTCGACGCGCAGGCGGGCCGTTACAAGCTCGCGCGCATCCTGCGCGGCCAGAACGAAGAGCCGAAGTACCGGTCGCCGCTGACCGAGGTCGGCGTCGACGTGAAGGTCGGCGACTACGTCCTCGCGATCGACGGCGTCGAGCTCACCGCGAAGGAGAACCCGTACCGACTCCTGCGCGGGAAGGCGGGCGGCGCCGTGACGTGGACCGTGAACTCGACGCCGAGCTTGGACGGCGCGCGCAAGGTCACGTGGCGTCCGATCACGACGGAGGAGAGCCTCTTCTACCTCGAGTTCGTCCTGAGGAACCGCGAGCGCGTGCAGAAGCTCTCGAACGGCCGCATCGGCTACCTCCACATCCCCGACATGGGCGCCGACGGGATCTACGAGTTCATCAAGTGGTACTACGGTCAGGTGCGCGCGGAGGGCTTGATCGTCGACGACCGCAACAACGGCGGCGGCAACGTCTCGCAGATGGTGATCGAGCGCCTGCGCCGCGTGATCCTGGCGACGGAGTACTCGCGCAACAACGAGTTCCCGGGGACCTACCCGCAGGTCGTGTTCACGGGCCCGATGGCGTGCCTGCTCAACGAGAACTCGGCGAGCGACGGCGACATCTTCCCGTGGATGTTCAAGGCCGCGAAGCTCGGACCCACGATCGGCAAGCGCTCGTGGGGCGGCGTCGTCGGCATCACCGACCACGGTCCCTTGATCGACGGCGGGAGCGTCAACGTGCCCGAGTTCGGCCACGCCGACGCGCAGGGCAACTGGGCCGTCGAGGGCTGGGGCGTCGATCCCGACATCGTCGTCGAGAACGACCCGGCGTCGATCCTCGACGGACGCGATCCGCAGCTCGAGCGCGCCGTGCAGGAAGTCCTCAAGGCGATGGAGACGAAGAAGGCCGCGCTCCCGGCGCGCCCCGCGGATCCGGTGAAGACGAAGTAGCGCGCGGCGCGTGAGCGCGCGCTTGCGCGGCGGCTCCGCGGGCTCGATGATCCCGGCCCCATGCCGGACAGCGAGAACCGCGGAGCGCCGCTCTCCGTCCGCGATTGCGGGCCCGGCGACCGCGCGCTGCAGGCCGAGCTCTTCAACGCGTGCTTCAAGAAGCGCGTCGACGCGGCCGCGCTCGCGTGGCGGTACGACCGCTCGCCGCACGGGCCTTCCGTGTCGTTCGCGACGCTCGCGCCGGACGGCCGCGGCGTCTGTGGCTACGCGTGCTCGCCGCGGCGCATGGTGCCGTTCGGCGACGAAGGATCGATCGCGCTCGTCGGCGAGACCGGCGACGTGATGACGCACCCCGAGTGGCGCAAGCGCGGGCTCTTCAGCGCGCTCGACGAGCGCGCGCGAGCGCGGACGAAGGAGCTCGGCTGGCCCGTGATCTTCGGGCTGCCGAACCACCGCTCCGCGCACATCTTCCTCGAGCTCGGCTGGCAGCGCGTCGGGACGATTCGCACGCTCGCCGCCGTGCTCCGCGCCGACGCGGGGGCGCGCGCGGCGCGCGGACGCGACGGAACGCTCGCCGCGTGGCGCGTCCCGTTCGACGCGTGGAGCCTTCGGCGCGCGCGCGCGCGTCTCCGCCGTGCGGCGGGCGGGCGCTTCCGCGTCGCGACGCTCGACGCGTTCCCGCCGGAGGTCCAGGAGCTCTCGCGCTCGATCGAGCCCGGCTTCGCCCTGATGACGCGCCGCGACCGTGCGTGGCTCGATTGGCGCTTCTTGAAGACGCCGTCGAAGCTCCATCGCGCGTACTCGGTGCGCGACGAGACCGGCGACTTCCGCGGCTACGTCGTCGTGCAGCTCCCCCGCGCGGGCGAGGCCGTCGGCTGGATCTCCGACCTGCTCGTCCGCGGCGACGAAGCGCGGGCCGCGGCGCTCGAGGCCGCGTTCGAGTTCCTCGAGGCCGCGGGCGCCTCCGTGGTGCAGGCGAGCGCGCTCGACGGCTCCTGGTGGGCGGGCGTGCTCGCCGAGGCGGGGCTGCGGCCCGCGCGCGCGGGCGCCGAGCTCGCCGTGATCGCGTGGACGAACGACGCGGAGCACCCGCTCTCCCGCGCCGCGACGGATGCGAGCGCGTGGTACCTGACCGACGGGGATCGCGACGACGAGACCGTGGGCTGAGACCTCGTCCGCGGAGTATCCTGGACGAGGCGGCGAGACGAACCGTGGGCGCCAAGCACCAGCTCAAGCTCTTCCTGCGCGAGGCCTACGCGCGCGTGCTCTTCCACACGGGGCTGTGCGCGCTCGTCGACCGGATCGCGCCGCGGCGCCTCTCGATCCTCGCGGGCCACTGCGTCGCCGCCGACTCGAACGCGACGCTCGCGAAGGACATGCGGATCGAGGGCGCGAAGCTCGAGCGCATCCTGCGGAACCTCGGCCGCCGGCATGAACTGACGACCGTGAACGAGGGCTGGCGCAGCCTGCATTCGCCGGGCCGCCGGAGCCTCGTCGCGCTCTCGATGGACGACGGCTACAAGGACAATCGGACGCACCTTCTGCCGCTGCTCCAACGCGTCGGCGCGCCCGCGACCGTGTACCTCGAGACCGCGGCGCTCGACGAGCGCGCGCTCAACTGGTCGCACCTCTTCTTCTGGCTGCTCGACCGGCTCGGCCCCGTGCGTTTCGTCGAGCGCTTCACCGCGGAGTGCCGCGACGCGCGCACGAACGAGCTCTACCGGGAGCTCCTCGCGTCGTCGCGCGCGACGAGCTACCACCTGAAGCGCGTGCTCAAGTACGAGGCGCCCGCGGCGGAGCGGACGCGCGCGATCCGCGCGCTGTTCCTCGCGGAGGGCGGGGACGAGCGCGCGCTCTGCGACGCGCTCTACATGACGTGGGACGACGCGCGCGCCCTGCGCGACGCGGGCGTGGAGCTCGGCGGGCACACCGTGCACCACGAGATCCTGTCGCGCCTCGACGAGCACGGGCAGCGCGCGGAGGTCGGCGGCGCGCGCGCTTCGCTCGTGAAGCACGCGGGCGACGCGCCGGCGAGCTTCGCGTACCCGTTCGGGCGGCGCTGGGACTACGACGAACGTTCGAAGGACGCGGCGCGGCTCTCCGGCTTCACCTGCGCGACGACGACGCACGCGGGCGTCAACCAGAAGGGGAGCGATCCGTGGGCGCTCAAGCGGTTGATGATCGACGAGGACGCGCGCCTGCACGTGCTCGCGACCGAAGCGTGCGGCGGATTCGAGCTCCTGCGTCGGATCGGGCTCGACCTCTCCGAGTGACCGCCCCGCTCAGAAGATCGGGTAGACGCCGCTCGCCGCGGAATCGCGCCCGAAGACGAAGAGCACGAGGAGCGCGATCACCACCAGCACGAGCGGGAGGACGATCCAGAGCGCGTGCTCGCGCAGGAACCGTCCCATCGGCGCTCAGAAGATGTTGTAGATGAAGTTCGACGCCGAGTCGTCGCCGAAGACGACGAGCGCGACGAGCCCGAGCAGGACGAGCCCGATCGGGAGCACGATGTAGAGCCAGTTCTCGCGGAGGAAGTCGCCCATGGCGGCGTCGGGGATCGATCGGTGCAGGTGGAAGGGACGAGGGGCCGGCGTTCTCCGGCCGGGGTACGGCCAAGCCTACCGCGCGCGACGAGTTCGTGCGCGTCCCGCGGGTTCCGGGAGTCGAGTTCGGGACTCGGGGGCCGGAGCCTGAAGACAGCGGGGGGCTCCTCGTCCGGGTCGGAGCGCGGCCGGGCGGCCGGCTGCAGACACGCGGCGGTCCTGTCGCGCCCGCGACCGCACCTCGAGCTCGGACTCCGGCGGCGGCCCACGCTCGACGCGACCGCCGCGCGGCCGGAAGCGCGCCGGAAGGACCACGCGCGACGGGGAGGCGCCCGTGACCCGGTCGTCGAATGCGCGGTGCGTCCGCCTGGCGGCGGAGCTCTCAGAAGAGCGTGTAGATGAACGGCGCGACGAGCGGCGACGAGGCCGCGACGACGAGCAGGCTGCCGACCGTCAGCAGCACGACGACGAGCGGCATCAGATACCAGTGCCCGCGCAGCGTGAAGCACGCGAGGAGCTCCGCGACCGTGCCGAGGCGTCGTCCGAGCTTGATCAGGAGGAAGCTGACGATCACGGCGACGAAGACGAGGCCGAGCAGCTGGCCGAGGTCGGGCGAGAGGTGCGCGAGCAGCGCGCCGCCGCCGAGCGCGATCCCGAAGATCAGCGCGAGCATCGCTCCGCACACGACCGGGCCCTTCCAGAGCGGGTCCTTCGCGTAGGTGAGCCGCCACGTGATCGAGAGCGCGAGCCACAGCGCCGCGAACGCGATCATCCAACCGCGCACGAGCGGCGGCGGCTTCGGAGCGGGCTCCTCCGCCGGCGTCTTCGCCGCGAGCGCGGTCGGGAACGCGCCGAGCCGGTCCAACTCGTCGTGCAGGAAGCGCGCGAAGGCGCGATTGCCCGCCGGGTTGAAGTGCCAGTCCGCCCGGTAATAGAGCTCGGTCCCGTCCTGCGCGGCCGATTTCAGCGCGGGGCGCGCGTCGATGGACTCGATCGCGAGGTCCTTGCACATCGCGAGCACGCGCTCGACGGGCTCGTCGGCCGACCACTTGTCCGGCGCGAGCGCCGCGGGCGCTTCGCCGCCGACGATCGAGCGGCGCAGGCGCGCGACGAGCCCGGTGCGCGCGATCGTCTCCTCGAGCGCGCGGCGCGCGTCGTCCTGGATGCACGCCTTGTTCGGGATCGGCGCGACGACGAGGCGCGCGCCGCGGTTCTCGACCTCGTTCTTGAGCGTCAGGAGCGCGCCCTTCGTCCGGGCGTACGCGTCGACCATCACGTCGGGCGTCGCGTGGAAGTACGCGCTCCACTCGGCGAGCACGCGCGCCTTCCCGTCGGGCGACCACTCCGGCGGAACGTCGTGCAGGAGCAGGTTGCCGATCGCGGTGTGCTTCACGGCGGGCTCGGGCCCCGGATCCGCGAGCAGACGCTTCTCCTTCGAACCGTCCGCTTCGATGCGCGGCTTGGGGAAGCGCAGGTAGCTCGTCTGGCCGTTCCAGTAGAGGTCGTTCTCGTACGGGCAGAGCACGACGACGTCGGGCGTGAAGTCGCGGCCGTACTTCTGGTACCAGAGCACTTCCTGATCCGTCGACCACCCCTCCGTGCCGGCGTTGACGCAGTCGACGGGGCGCCCCTCCGCCTTCCACCACGTCTCGAGCACGTCGACGAACAAATCGTCGCGGTTCACCGTGTAGCCGAGCACGAAGGAGTCGCCGAGGAAGAGCACGCGGAACGTGCCGGCGGCCTTGCCCGGGTCCTGCATCGGGTCGTCGCGCAGTCCGAGGCCGTTGATCGCGTACTCGACGTCGAACTCCTTCGTCGCGCGGCGCGCGGAGGAGTTCGGAGTCTTCGACCAACCGAGCTCGGCGTCGAAGCGGTTGATGCGCGTCTGCGGACCGAGGCCGAGCAGGCGCAGCCCACCTTCCGCGACGAGGAGCGCGATCAGGAGGCTCACGAGGAGCGCGAGCAGGACGTTGAGCGCGCGCATCGTCAGCTCACCATCGCCGTCACCGTGTCGCCCTCGTGGCGCAGGTGGAAGCGCGTCTCGGCGATCTTCTTCTTCGCGCTCGCGCGGATCACGAAGTTGTTGAGGAAGAGCAGGTCCATCCCGGACAGGCTGAACGTGTTGAACGCGTGGGCCGGCGATTCGACGATCGGCTCGCCCTTGAGGTTGAACGACGTGTTCATGATCACCGGCACGCCCGTGAGCTCGCCGAAGCGGCGGATCAGGCCGTGGTACGCGGGGTTCGTGTCCTTGAACACGGTCTGCAGGCGTCCCGAGCCGTCCTCGTGCGTGATCGCGGGCAGGACGCTGCGCTTTTCCTCGCGCACGGGCGCCACGTAGAGCATGAAGCGCGCGGGGTAGTGGCGCGCGGCGTCGGGGATGTCGAAGAACTCGTTCGCGCGCTCCTCGAGCACGGACGGAGCGAACGGACGGAACGCCTCGCGGAACTTGATCGTCGCGTTGAGCTTGTCCTTCATCTCCGCGCGGCGCGGGTCGGCGATGATCGAGCGGGCGCCGAGCGCGCGCGGGCCGAACTCGAAGCGTCCGCGGAACCAGCCGCAGACCATGCCGTCGACGAGCTGCTTGGCGGCGAAGTCGTAGAAGCGCTCGTCGTCGGCGATGAACTCGTACGGGATGTCGTACTGCTTCAAGAACGCCTCGATCTCGGCGTCCGTGTAGCTGCTCCCGAGGTACGCGTGGTCGAGCGCGGGCCCCCGCGGCTGCGACAGCACGTGGTTGTACGCCCAGTACGCCGCGCCGACGCAGCCGCCGTCGTCGCCCGGCGCGGGCAGGATGTACACGTCCTGGAACGGGCCCTGGCGCAGCACCTTGTAGTTCGACACGGAGTTCAGCGCGACGCCGCCCGCCATGCAGAGCGCCTTCATGCCCGTGACGGAGTGGAGGTGCCGCGCCATCTTGAGCACGATCTCCTCCGTCACCTTCTGGATGGAGGCCGCGATGTCGCAGTAGAACGGGTCGAGCGTCTTGTCGCCGAGCTTCGGGTCGCGCGCGGGGCGGCCGAAGTGCGCGCAGAACTCGGGGTTCAGCGTCGTGTCGGGCGACCAGTGGTACGCGAAGTACCGCATGTCGTGCCACAGCGAGCCGTCCTCGGCGACGTCGATCAGCTCGTAGATCTTGTCGACGAAGCGCGGCTTGCCGTAGGGGTGCATCCCCATCAGCTTGTACTCGCCCTCGTTGACCTCGAACCCGCAGTACGCGGTGAACGCGGAGTAGAGCAGGCCGAGCGAGTGGGGGAAGCGGATCTCCTTCTGCACCTCGAGCTTCGTCCCGCGTCCGACGCCCATCGTCGACGTCGTCCATTCGCCCGCGCCGTCGATCGTGAGGATCGCGGCCTCTTGGAACGGCGACGTGAAGAAGCTCGACGCCGCGTGCGACACGTGGTGGTCGGCGAAGAGCAGCTTCGAGGCGGGGACGCCGAGCCGCTTCGTCATGTGCGACTTGATCCAGAGCTTGTCCGTGACCCAGCGCTGCATCGACTCGCGGAACACGGCGGACGAGCGCGGGAACGTGCTCATCGCGGTCAGCAGCATGCGCTCGAACTTGACGAAGGGCTTCTCGTAGAAGACGACGAAGTCGACGTCGTCGAGCGTGATCCCGCCCATCTTCAGCACGAACTCGACGGCGAGCGTCGGGAAGCCCGAGTCGTGCTTCACCCGGCTGAAGCGCTCTTCCTCCGCGGCGGCGACGAGCTTGCCGTCCTGCACGAGCGCGGCCGACGAGTCGTGGTAGTAGAAGGAGAGCCCGAGGACGTTCATCGGCTCAGTCCTGCTTGCGCGCGCGAGAGAGCGTGTCGTTCTTCTGCGTCCACGGGGTCCAGTTGCCCTGCTTCCTGCGCTTCAAGTGGAGCGGGTCCGCGACGAGGCGGTACACGATCGCGAACGGCCCGAGCACGCCGAAGTAGAGCACCGTGAGCAGCGCGCGCGACAGCATGTGGCCGAAGCGCTCGCTGGACTGGAGGAGGACGTTCATGCGGGTGCGGGGGACGCCGGGAAGGTCTTTCCGGGGGCGCGGCCCGGAACGCCGCACGCCGCGCGGAGCGGCGTGCGAGCGCCCGGATCGGGCACGAAAAGATACCGCGGGCATCCGCCCCCGTCACGGACGGGCGCGCGTCACTGCACGGTGAGCGAGCCGCGGTGGAGTTCGTCGCGCTGGAGACGGTCGTCGCCGTTCAGGTCGCGCAGGATCTCGATCTCGAGCTTCGTGCCCGCGGAGAGCGGCGTGAGGAGCTCCGCGAGGTCGTCCTTGGTCCGGATCCGGTAGGCGGGCGCGACGCTGGCGGTCCGGCCCGTCCCGCCGTTCAGCACGCGGACCGCGGTGAATTGATCGCCGACCTCCAGTCCGAGCTGCGCCGCGGGACCGCCCTCCTGGACGCCGAGCACGCGCACGGCGGGGCCGAGGTACGTCGACACGTTCTCGCAGCGCAGGCCCAGGCGCTGGAAGATCATCCCTTCGTTCGCGTCCCACGGGGTCAGATCGACGTTCTTCGCGCGGCCCGAGCGCTCGTAGCGGAGCTGGACGCGCGCGGGCGCGCCGTTCTGCTCGCGCGGCGGGAGGGCGATGCGCGCGAGGCGGTACTCCTCGTTCGAGGCGACCTTCTGTCCGTTGAGCGCGACGATGCAGTCGCCCGGCTTCAAGCCCGCTTCCTCCGCGGGGCTGCCGGGGACGACGCGCGAGACTTGGAGGTTCTCGACCTCGAAGCCGAGCCACGTCCGCGCGGCTTCAGGCGAGGTGAGGCGGTACTGGAGCACCTGCTTCACGCGGTCGACGGGGATCGCGAAGCCGATGTTCTGCGCCTGCACGTTGACCGCGGAGTTGATGCCGATCAGCTCGCCGTTGATGTTGAGCAGCGGACCGCCGGAGTTGCCCGGGTTGATCGACGCGTCCGTCTGGAGCAGGTCGTCGAACTGCAGGCCCTCCGAGGCGATCGGGACGTTGCGGTGAAGACCCGAGATGATCCCCTGGCTCACCGTGTGCGTCTGACCGTACGGGTTCCCGATCGCGATCACGCGCTCGCCGAGCATGAGGTCCGCGCTCGTGCCGAGCGGGACGGTCGGGAAGTCCTGGCCGGGCTTCGCCGCCTGGATCTTGAGCAGCGCCAGGTCCTCCTCCGCGACGAAGGACACGAGCTCGGCGGGATACGTCTGGTCGTCGACGTCGGCCGCGAAGCTGACCGTGATCGACTGCGCGTTCTTGACGACGTGGTAGTTCGTGATGATGAAGCCCTGCTTCTTCACGACGACGCCGGAGCCCATGCCGCTGAACTCCTGGCTCACGAGCTGGCCGAACCAGTTGCGGCCGATCGGACGCTTGCCGTTCGTCTGGATGAAGACGACCGCAGGCTTGCAGGCTTGGACGACCTCGACCTCCGGCGTCACGCGGCGCTCGAAGCGCTCGCGCGGATCGGCGGGGATGCCTTGCTGGAGGAACAGGAGCGCGAAGCTGGCGAGGATCATGGCGTTCTTCCTTCCACGGAGTCCCTGAGGGCGCGCGGACTACGCATCGCGGCGTTCGATGTGAGCAGGCGCGCGCGCACCCGGAATGCGGCCCGTGCGGATGGGCGCGCGCGAAAACGCAGCGCGCGCCTCGTGGGCGCGCGCGAGCGCGGCCGGACGGGGCCGCGCGAAGGGGCTGGTGGGCGATATAGGACTCGAACCTACGACCTCCACTATGTCAAAGTGGCGCTCTAGCCAGCTGAGCTAATCGCCCCGAAGAGCCCCGGCCTTGCGGCCGGCGCTTCCGACCTCTCGGCCGGAAGTGGGCGGAGAGCCTAGAGGACGCGCCCCGCCCTTGCCAAGGGTTTTCCCGCGCTCGCGAGACGCTAGACTCCTCGCCCTCGTTTCCGAACCGGCGCGCGTCGCCGGGGCCCGAGTCCGCGCCGCGGACCGCGCGGAGACGACGAACCGCCCACGAGACCATCGCACCCGACCGGGGGACCAGCTTTGAAGATCGGCGTCCTGAAGGAGATCAAGAACAACGAGAACCGCGTGGCCCTCACTCCTGCCGGAGTGGACAAGCTCAAGAGCGCCGGGCACGAGGTCTGGGTCGAGACGCAGGCCGGCGTCGGTTCCGGCCTTCCCGACGACGTCTTCAAGAAAGCCGGCGCGAAGATCGCGCCCGACGCCGCGACGGTGTGGAAGACGTGCGACATGACCATGAAGGTCAAGGAGCCGCTCGAGTCCGAGTGGAAGCACATGCGGCCGGGCCAGACGGTCTTCACGTACTTCCACCTCGCCGCGGACAAGAAGCTCACCCTCGGGATGCAGAAGACGGGCTCGCACTGCTTCGCGTACGAGACGCTCGAGCACAACGGCGGGCTTCCGCTGCTCACGCCGATGAGCGAGGTCGCGGGCCGCATGTCCGTGCAGGCCGGCGCGAAGTACCTCGAAGCGCCTGCGGGCGGCTCGGGCATCCTGCTCGGCGGCGTTCCGGGCGTGCGTCCGGCGAAGGTGCTCATCCTCGGCGGCGGCGTCGTCGGCACGCAGGCCGCGCGCATGGCCGCGGGCCTCGGTGCGGACGTGACGATCCTCGAGGTCAACCTCGATCGCATGCGCTACTTGGACGAGATGCTCCCGGCGAACTGCCGCACGATCTACTCGACGCCGCACGCCGTGCGCGAGCACCTCGCGGACTCCGACCTCGTCATCGGCGCGGTGCTGATCCACGGCGCCGCGGCGCCGAAGCTCGTCAAGCGCGAGGACCTGAAGCTCATGCGCAAGGGCAGCGTCATCGTCGACGTCGCGGTCGACCAAGGCGGCTGCATCGAGACCGTGCGCGCGACGACGCACGCCGAGCCGACCTACGTCGTCGACGGCGTCATCCACTACTGCGTCGCGAACATGCCGGGCGCCGTGCCGCGCACGAGCACGTGGGCGCTCACGAACGCGACGCTCCCGTGGGCGGTCAAGCTCGCCGAGCTCGGTCCGGTGCGCGCGATCGAGGAGAGCCACGAGCTCCGCACCGCGGCGAACGTCGTCGGCGGCAAGATCACGTACCAGGCCGTCGCGGAGGCGTTCGACCTCGAGTACGTCGACGCGATCACGGCGATCCGTGCGTGCGCCGCCGACGCGCCGCGCAAGGACGCGAAGAAGGCCCCGGCCCTCGGTCGGAAGTAGTCGCACACGATGGAGGCCTGGCAGGCGGCGCTGCTCGGCCTGGTCGAGGGCGTGACCGAGTTCCTACCGGTCAGCTCGACCGGGCACTTGATCCTGACGCAGCACGTGCTCGGGATCGAGACGAGCCCCGCCGTCCAGGCCTTCGAGGTCTGCATCCAGTCGGGAGCGATCGCCGCGGTGCTCGCGGTGTTCCTCCCGCGGGTGCGCGCGATGACGCTCGGCGTGTTCGGGCGCGACGCGGACGGGCTGAAGCTCGCGCTGCGGATCGTGCTCGCGTTCGTGCCCGCCGCGGCCGCGGCGCTCCTCTTCGGCTCGTGGATCAAGCAGCACCTCTTCGGGCTCGAGCCCGTCGTCGTCGCGTGGTTCGTCGGCGGCGCGGTGATCCTGCTCGTGCCGCGCCTGCGCGCGGGCCGCGAGCACGGCGGGGCGCGGCTCGAGACGCTCGGGTTCCGCGATGCGCTCGTGATCGGGCTCGCGCAGTGCCTCGCGCTGTGGCCGGGGACGAGCCGCAGCCTCGTGACGATCGCGGGCGCGCTCTTCGTCGGGCTCTCGGGCGCGGCCGCGGTCGAGTTCAGCCTGCTGCTCGGCTTCGTCACGCTGCTCGCGGCGACGGCGCACGACGCGCACGAGCACGGCGCGGCGATGGTGCGCGAACTCGGCCTCACGAACCTCGCGCTCGGTTTCCTGGCGGCGTTCCTGTCCGCGTTCCTCGCCGTGCGGTGGTTCGTCGCGCGCCTCGGTCGCGCCGGCCTTGCGCCGTTCGGTTGGTATCGCGTGGTGCTCGCGGCGGCGGTCGCGCTGTGGCTCGCGAGCGGTCACGGGCCGCGCTGAGTTCGAGCGGACTCGCGCAGCGCGCTTCGCGACGACGCGCGCCCGCCGCGTTCGCGCTCAGCGCGCGTAGGACTTGACCCAGGGCTCGAGGTTCTTGCCCGGGCAGCGCGTGCTCTTCAGGTCCTGGTGCCCGAACACGGACGTCTTCGGGATCGACCAGGTCCTGCGCAGCCCGTCGATCAGCTTGCGCAGGCTCTCGAGCGCCGCCTTGCTCGGCCGCTCCTCGTCGAAGTTGCCGATCATGCAGATGCCGATGTTCTGGATGTTGTTGTCGCCGTCGGCGTGCGCGCCCTGCCAGACGAGTTCGCGGCCCTGGAACACGTGACCGGCGGGATCGATCAGGAAGTGGTAGCCGATGTCGCCCCAGCGCGGGCTCTTCGACTCCATGTGGCTGCGCTGCATCTGCCGCAGCGCAGCGGCGGTGTCGGCGACCGAGCCGTCGAGTTCGGGCGCGTTCTCCTCGGCGGAGTGGTGCACCGTGATCTTCTTGTAGCCGCCTCTCGTGCGCTCCATGCGCTCGGGGCGCGCGGCGGCAGCGCCCCAGATCGCGCGGGGGATCACGTTGACGCCGACGCCCGCGTTCGCCGCGACCGTCGAGCTCTTGCCGTCGAGCAGCTTGTCCGCGCGCGCGACGAGATCGTTGGCGCGCTTCTTCTGTCCGTCCGTGGCGGACGGGTCCGCGGCGACGCGCTCGAGCCCGGCGCGCGAGCTGCGCACGCGCTTCGTCGCGCTCGTGGAGTCGGCGCTCTTCGCACCGAGGTCGCGGCGCGCGAACTCGAGCCGGCCCTGCGCGAGTTGGAGCTCGCCCTCGACGCGCCAGAAACTCGGCGCGTCGTGCGGCTGCGTCGCGAGCCAGGTCTCGATCGACTTGAGCTTCTCCCACGAGAGCGCCTCGCCGACCCACGCGGGCGTCGATTCGAGTTCGGGCGCGCGTTGCGCGGGCTCCGTCGGCGTCGCGACGGGCTCGAGCGGCGTCGTGTTCGTCGCGCGCGAGGCACGGCACGCGAGCGACACGGTGAGGGCGAGGAGGAAGAGCGAGGTTTGCGCGACTGCGCGGAGCGAGGTTGTCGTGCCCGGTCGAGACGTCATGGAGGAAGGGGATACGGAAGCGCGAACCGCGAGGCAAGAGTTCACTTTCCGTCGGGAGGCGAGCCGGACTTGGCGCCCGCGCCCCGGCGTGCTCGACTGTCGGCATGCAGTGCGGATCCTTCGAGCGTCGGAGCGGGCAGGGAGCGGACGGTCGAGCGGCGCGCGCGCGGGGCTTCGTCTTCCTGGCACTCCTCGCGCTCGCGGGGCTCGCGACGGCGCAGGCGCCGTCCGGCAGGCAGGAGCCCGATGCCGAGACCGCGGCGCTCGTCGCCGAGGAACGACACGACGCCGACCTCGCCCGCCGACGCGGCAAGCCCGAGAGCGCGCTCGCGCGGTTCCGGGAGATCCTCGACGAGGACGCGGGCGACCTCGCGGCGCGCGAGCTCGCGGCGCGCGCACTCGCCGACCTCGGCCGATGGGACGAGGCGGAGCGCGAAGCGCGCGCCGTGCTCGCGGCCGCGCGCCCGGACGCGATGGAAGCCGTTCACGCGGCGCGGCGCCTGCTCGTCGGCCTGCTCGCCCTGCGGGGGCGCGGCGCGGAGGCCGTCGACCTCGCGCGCGCGGCGCCCGCGCCGCTCGATCCCGCGGACGACCCGCGCGACGCGGCGGCTCTCGGCCGCGCGCTCCTCGAGGCCGGCCGGCGCGCCGAGGGGCTCGCCGCGTTCGGGCAGGGTGCCCGCGCGAAGGCGGTCGGTTGGGAGGCGCTCCTCGCGGCCGCGCGTTGCCTGCACGGCCTCGGCGATCTCGCGGGGGCGTCCCAGCGGCTCGTCGCGGCGGACGAGGCCGCGGTCGCCGGCGACGGGACGGAGCCCGACGTCCTCGCGGCGCTCGCGGACGTGTACTTCGAAGCGGACCGCGAGGTCGCGGGCCCGACCGAGCGCCGGTCCGCTGGGAAGCTGTACTCCGAGGCGCAGCGCCTCGACCCGGCGCACGAGGCGGCCTCGCTCGGCGCCTACCGCCTGTACCGGTACAACTGGCAGCGCCACCGCACGTCGGCGCAGAAGATCCTCTCGGACTTCCTCGCGGCGCGCCCCGATTCGATCGAGGGCCTGATCGCGGGCGTTTCCGGCGACCTCGACGACGGCCAGTTGAAGAGCGCGCGCGAGCGCCTGAAGCGGCTCGACGAGCTCGCGCCGAAGCGCCGCGCGGTGCGCACGCTCCACGCCGCGCTCGCGTGGATCGAGCACCGCGAGGACGAGTGCCGCGCCCGCCTCGCGGAACTCGTCGGCGAAGACCCGAAGGACTCCGACCCCGAGCGCGAGGTCGGGAAGCACCTGCTCGAGTTGTACCGTTTCGCCGAGGGCCTGCCGTTCGTCCGCGCGGCGACGGAGCGCGACCCGGGCGACTACGAGGCATGGACGCAGCTCGGCCGCGCGCTCGCGAACACCGGCGACGAGCCGGGCGCGCTCGCAGCGCTCTCCAAGGCCGACGAGGCCGCGGGCGGACGGCAGGATGCGTGGCGCAACAACATGCGCACGGTGCTCAAGCGCATGGCGGCGGAGCACAAGCGCGAGGGCGGCGGCGACCTCGCGTTCCAATGGAACGAGGACGCCGCGGAGATCTTCCGCACGTACCTCGTGCCGTTCTACACGGAGTCGCGCGCCGAGCTCGCTCAGCGCTACGGCTTCACGCCCGGCCCGACGGCGATCGAGGTCTTCGCGAAGCACGACGACTTCTCGGTGCGCTCGACGGGATTCCAGGGGTTCCCCGCGCTCGGCGTGTGCTTCGGGCCCGTGGTCACGGCGGTGTCGCCGCTCTCCGAACTGCGCGGGACGTTCTCGTGGGCGCGTACCTCGTATCACGAGTTCACGCACGTCATCCACCTCGGGCTCTCGCACAACCGCTGCCCGCGGTGGATCACCGAGGGCCTCGCGACGTGGGAGGAAGTGCACAAGAACCCCGCGTGGACGCGCAACATGCGCCGCGAGCTCGTCGACAGCCTCGCGAACGACGACCTGATCCCGGTGCGCGAGCTCAACCGCGCGTTCCGCGGTCCGCGCATCCTGTTCGGCTACTACCAGGGCGGCCTGCTCTGCCAGATGCTGATCGAGCGCAACGGCTTCCCGCCGATGGTGCGCCTCCTCGAGAGCTTCGACCGCGGCGCGGACGTCGACCAGGCGTTCCAGGAGGTGTTCCAGACGTCGCCCGAGGCCGTCGATCGCGACTTCCGCGCCTTCGTGCAAGGCCTGACGCGCGAGCTCCGCATCGAGCCGCGCTGGAGCGACGCGAAGATCGCGCGTCTGCGCGCGACGCTCGGACGCAAGCCGCCGACGGACGCGTCGAAGCTCGCCGCGTGGGCGGACGGTTGGTGCACGATCGCCTGGGACGCGTGGCAGGAGGGCCGCAAGGTCGACGCGCAGGAGGCGCTGCGCACGTTCGCGAGCGTCGCTCCGCAGCCCGCGCGCGCGCAGTTCCTGCGCGGCGAGATGAAGCTCAAGGAGGGCGACAAGGAGGGCGCGAAGGCGCTCTGGGAAGCGGCGCTCGCGAGCGGCGCGGAGGACTACCGCGTGCGGATGGCGCTCGGGATGCTCGCGCGCGAAGCGAAGGACGACGCCGCGGCCGAGACGCACTTCCTCGCCGCCGAGAAGGACTTCCCCGGCTTCGACGATCGCGCGCTCTCCGCCGAGCTCCAGCTCGCGCAGCTCTACGAGGAGACCGAGCGCCACGACCTCGCGATGCAGGCGAAGGAGCGCTGGCTCGTCTACGAATCGGGCTCGATCGCCGAGGCGCTCGAGGTCGCGCGGTGGCACGCGGAGAAGGGCCGGAACGCGGAGGCGGTGAAGGACTTCGAGATGGCGAACGAGATCGATCCGTTCCGCTGGAAGCTGCACGAGGACTGGGGCAACGCGCTCGCCGCCCTCGCGCGCCACGAGGAAGCCGTCCGCGAGTTCGGCGTCGCGCTGCAGGTGCCCGCGGCGCTCGAAGGGGACCGCACCGGACCCGCGAGCGAGGTGGACCGGGCCCGCGTGCTCGGCAAGCGCGCCGCGAGCGAGCTCGCGCTCGGCCGCACCGACGACGCCGCGGAGCACGCACGCGCTGCGCTCGAGCTCGATCCCGACGGGGCGGACGCACGCGCGGTGCTCGAGCGACTGCGCTGAGCGACTGCGCTCAGGGACTGCGCTCAGCGACTGATCTGAGCGACTGCTCTCAGCGACTGCGCGGAACGCGCCGCCTCAGCGGCCGCCTTCCTTGGGTTTCTCGTCGCGCGGCGCCGCGGGCGCGTTCGCTCCGCTCGCTCCGGTCGGCGCGCCCTCGCCCGCGCCGGGCGCGACGAGTTGCAGGCTCCCGTCGGAGAGCAGGCGCACCAGGAGCGACGCCTGGTGGTGGGCGAGCAGGTCCTCCGTCTCCGCGACCGCGACCGAATACGCGCCGTCCGTCACGCGTTGGAGCACCGTGGCGAGCTGCGTGGCGGCGGAGAGCTCGGCCGCCGCCGCCGCCGCGTCGCCGCCCTTCTGCGCCCAAGCCGTCGCGGGCGCGAACGCCTCGAGCATCTCGCGCGCGTTCGACTCGGTGAAGTTCACCTTGCGTGTCGGGTCGAGCATCTTGCTCGCGAGGTCGATCGCTTCGACGACCGCTGCGACGCGCAGGAGCGCCGCGATGCCGCGCGCCTCCTCGGGCGTGTACTCGCGCGCGAGTCGCTCGTTGAAGAGCCGCGCGAGGTCGCGCGAGTTCCCGCCGAACGCGGACCAGTCGACGTGCTCGACGCGACCGCCTTCGACCTCGCAGAGGAGGCCCGTCGCGTCGGCGCCGACCGCGTTGCGCGTCGTGCCCTTCTTGTCGCGGGGATCGGCGAAGCTCCTGCGGCGCCAGTTCGGGAACTCGCGCGCGACGAGCTCGAGCGCGGCGCGCGCGCGCGCGAGGTCGGCGGCGAGCGCGCGCACGTAGAGCTTCGAATCCTCGGTCGAGAGGCCCGGCTCGACGGACGCGAGGCGGGCCTCCGCGGCGCGGAGATCGAGCGTGCGCAGCTCGTGCTCGAGCCCTTCGGGGCCGCCGAGCGTCACCGCGATCGCGCGCGTGTCCTCCTGGTGCTTCTGCTCGACGAAGCGCACGCGCGAGAGCTCCATCGTCTTCAGGCGCTCGCGCGCGCCGCGGCCGACGGTGAAGAGCTCCGCGACGCCCGCGGGGCCTTCGCCCAGCGGGAAGTCGGGCAGGTCGAAGACGGGCATCAGCGCTTCGAGCTTCTTCTGCGCGGTGTCGAACTCGCCCTTCGCGGTGAGCTGGTCGACCTGGAGCATCACGCGCTCCGCGTACCGCGTCGCGTTGTCCATGATCTCGCGCTCGATCGACTTCTTGGCTTCCGCGTACTGCGGATCGGCGGAGAACGCCTGCTGCGCGTCGAGCGCGCGCAGCGCGAGCAGCGCCTTGCCCGGCTCGGGCGGCTCCTTGTCGAGCGCGGCGACGGCCCGCATCCGCGTGACGAGATCGTCGCGCGCCGCGCCGGCCTGCGCGGCCGTCTGTTCCGCGCGCAGGATCTCCGCCGCGAGTTCCTCGGCCTTCTGCCAGGCCTCGTTCGCCGCCGTGGTGCCGCGGTAGCGGCCGGCGATCGCGCGGAGCTCGTCGCGCCGGCCCGCCGGAGTGAGTTCGCGCTGCTCGAGCTCCTGGAGCGCGGCGCGCGCCTTCTCCTCCGCCTGCTGCTCGGCGGAGTCGTCCTCGCCGCCGGCGCGCGTCGGGCGTCGATCGGCGGGGTCCTGTGCGGTCTCGTCCGCGGCGGCGCTCGCACCCGGGTTCGAGTCGGGCTTCGTCGTCCGCGCACCGTCGGGAGCACCGGCGCCCGAGCTCCCCGGCCCGGTCTTCGGCGTCGACGCGGGCTCGGTCACGGAAGAGGCCTTCTTCGCGAGGTCGCTCGCGAGGCCGCGCAGCCCGTCGAGCTTCCCGCGGCCTTCGCCCGAGAAGTAGAACCACGCGGCGGCGCCGCCGGCGACGAGGAGCACGAGCACCGCGAGCCCGCGCGAACCGCCGCGCGCGGGCTTGGGCTTCGGCTCGCGCGGGCCCGGGCTCTCCGTGAGACGTTCGAGCTCCTTCACGACCTCGAGCGCGGACGCGGGACGCGCGTTCGGGTCCTTCTGCATCAGGCGCGACACGAGCGCGACGATGCCCTCGGGGACGTCCGGCGCGAAATCGGCGAGCCGGCGCGGCTCGTCCTTGAGGTGCGCGCGCACGATCTCCTTCGCGTTCGCGCCCTCGAACGGCGTGTGGCCCGAGAGCAGGCGGTACATCGTCGCGCCGAGCGAGTAGAGATCGGAGCGCCCGTCGACGCGCTCGCCGCGCGCCTGCTCGGGCGACATGAAGTGCGGCGTGCCGAACACCTTTTTCTCGGCGGATTCGCGCTCTTCCGCCTCCATGTGCGTCGCGAGACCGAGGTCGGCGAGCTTCGTCTGGCCCGCCGCGTTCTGCATCAGGTTCCCGGGCTTCAGGTCGCGGTGCACGATGCGGCGCGACTCCGCGTAGGCGAGGCCCTGCGCCGCGTCGCGCGCGATGCCGAGCACTTCCTTCCACGGGAGCCGGCCGCTCTTCGCGATGCGGTCCTCGAGCGTGCCGCGGTCCATGTACTCCATGGACAGGTAGTGGACGCCCTCGTGCACGCCGACGTCGTACACGGTGACGACGTTCGGATGGTTCAGCGCCGCGGCGGCGCGCGCCTCGGCCTGGAAACGCTTCACGAACTCGGCGTCCGCGGCGAGCTTCGGCGCGAGGAGCTTGAGCGCGACGGGGCGCGCGAGGCTCTCCTGCGTCGCGAGGAAGACCTGGCCCATCCCGCCGCGGCCGAGCGCGCGCTCGACCTTGTAGCCGGCGATCGTCGGCAGCACGCGCGTCCGCTCGGCGCTCTCGGCGGCGCGGGCACGGGAGGTCGACTCGAGGTCCGCCGAGAGCGGCGTCTCGAACTCCGCGGTGCGCGCTTCGTCGGGCGCGCTCGGCGCGGATTCGCTCGGCGCGGGCGCGGCGTTCGGGTCGACGATCGTGAGCTCGCGTCCGCCGACGCGCAGCACGTCCCCGGCGGAGAGGCGCGCCGTCGCCGTGCGCTTGCCGTTCAAGTACGTCCCGCCGCGGCTCTCGAGGTCGCGCAACGCCCAGCCGCCGCCCTTCGCGCGGCCGATGACGCAGTGCGCGCCGTCGACCTCGGGGCCTTCGACGAGGACGCCCGCGCGCTTGGGGTCGCTGCCGATCACGAGCGCGCCGGCGCGCGGGAGCTCGCACGGCGGACGGTCGGAGCCCGCGAGCACGAGGAGGAGCCGTTCGGGCGCGCTCATGCGGCGCTCCTTCCATCGGCGGGCGCGTCGAGGCCGGCGAAGAGCGCGGAGCCGATGCGCACGACGTCGGCGCCTTCCTCGACGGCGACCTCGAAGTCGTCGGTCATGCCCATCGAGAGCCGGACCCGACCGTCGACGAAGAGCCGCGCGTCGTCGGCGCGGCGCTCGAGCTCGCGGGCGTGCGCCGCGAGCGCGCGGAAGGCGGCGCGGGCGGCCGGGAGGCGCGCGGCCTCGTCCTCGACGAGCGGAGCGATCGTCATCAGGCCCGCGAGCCGGACGTTCGGCTCCGCGCGCGCGGCGTCGAGCAGCGCGGGGAGCTCGGCGGGTGCGGCCCCCGTCTTCGAGGGCTCGGCCGCGAGCTTGAGCTGGAGGTAGAGTTCGGGCGCGCGGCCGAGCTCGCGCCCGAGCCGTGCGAGCGCGGCGAGCAGCGCCGGCGAATCGACGGAGTGGATCGCGTCGGCGTGCTCCACGACGCGGCGGGCCTTGTTCCTCTGCAGATGACCGAGGAAGTGCCAGCGCGGCGCCGGAGCCAGGCCGCCGAGCGCCGCGGCCTTCTCGACGAGGGCGTCGGCCCGGCTCTCGCCGAGGTCCAGGACCCCGAGGCTCGCGAGCTCCGCGGCGCGCGCCGGGGTCGTGCTCTTCGTCACCGCGACGAGGCGGACGCCCGCCGGGTCCCGACCGGCGTGCGCGGCGGAGCGCGCGAGCCGCTCGCGGACCGCGCGCAGGTTCGATTCGAGGGTGGACGCCACGGCCGGGGCTTCTGTCACGAGTCGAGTCAAGGTACCCGCCCCGCCGCGGGAAGTCACCGTCCGCGGGGCGCCCGTGCGGTGCCGCGAGCGCCCGGAGCGGAGTGCGCTCACCCGACCTCGAGCGTCAGCCGCAGTCGACGCCGCGTCGCGGCGCGCACTCGCCGCGCCTCGGCGGGGCGCACGCCCGCGACCCAGACGAGCTCGTCGCCGGCGCACACGACCGCGATGCGCGCGCGGTCCCTGCGGGGGATGCCCGCGTCGCGCAGGAAGCGCGAGAGGGGGCGCGAGCCCGGCGCGCCGAGGGCGTGGAAGCGATCGCCGGGCCGCGGCGCGCGCACCGTCAGCGCGCCCTCGAGGCCCGCGGCGTCGAGCTCGACGCAGGCGGGATCGCGCGGGACGTCGGCGCCCGGCGGCGGCTCGACGAACTCGGCGAGCAGCACCCGCCCGTCGACGAGCCGCGCCGCGCCGGGGAGCGCGAGCACGACGCCGTCCGTGCCGAGCGCGGGGGCGGCGGCGTACGGGAGCGAGAGCTGGCGCGGTCGCGGCCCGGGCGCGCGGACCGCGGTCGCGGGGGACGGCGGCGGTTCGAGCAGGACCCGGTCGGGGCAGAGCACGAGCGCCCACCCGGCGTGGAGCGGGTGCTCGCCGGTGCGACCGTCGCGCAGGGCCGCGGTCACGCGCTCGACGGTCGCGCGGGAGGGGCGTCGGCCCGTCCCCTCGGCGACGAGCCGGTGGAGCGCGCGAGTGAGGAGCGGCTCGGCGAGGGCCGTGAGCGCGCTGCGCGCGAGCCAGCCGCCGAGCGCGAGCGCGGCGGGGGCGCGGCGCGCGGCGGCATGCCGCGGCGGAGACCACGCGAGGGCGGCCGTGCGCGCGGCGAGCGCGTCCTCGAGTTCCTCGACGCTGCGCGCGAACGCGGCGAGGTGCAGGAGCGCGTCGTCGTCGCAGGCCGCGCGCAGCGCGGGGAGCAGCGCGTGGCGCACGCGATTGCGCGCGAAGTCGGCGGAGGCGTTGCTCGCGTCCTCGCGCCACGCGCATCCCGCGTCGCGGAGGCTCGCGCGCACCTCCTCGCGCCGCAGGGCGTGGAGCGGACGCACGACGCACAACCACGCGCGCGTCGGGTTGAGGCGCTCCTCGTCGTCGGGCGGCGGCGCCGCCTCGTCCCGTGCGGCACCGCGCGAGCGCGCAGGCGGCAGGACCGTGCGCGCGGGCACGCCGCGGAACCCGCCGAGTTCCGCGCCGCGCGTCCAGCGCAGGAGCAACGTCTCGAGCGAGTCGTCCGCGTGGTGCCCGGTGGCGATCACGCGCGCGCCGAAACGCACGGCGGCGCGCGCGAGCGCGCGATAGCGGACGGTGCGCGCGCGCGCCTCGAGACCGGACGGCGTCGGACCGGCGTCTCCGGCTGCGGAGAGCGGCCCCGGCAGGCGCACGAACTCGAAGCCCGCGGCGCGCGCGAGCTCCGCGCAGAACCGGGCGTCCTCCTCGGACTCCGCGCCCCGCAGCCCGTGCGCGACGTGCGCGACGAGCACGCGCGGCCGCGGGCGCGCCGCCGCGAGCAGGTGGAGCAGGAACACCGAATCCGCGCCGCCCGAGAGCGCGAGGACGAGCGGCTCCTCCGCGCCGAGCCCGACGCCGGCGGCGAGGCGCGCCCAGCGGTCCGACGACCACGGCGGCGGCGCGGCGCGCGGAGGCGGATCGGCGGGGAAGGGGAGCTCGGGCATGGGTCGTTCTGCGCAGCGCGCGCGCGTTGATCCCTTCGGCGGGCGCGGCTACGCTGTGCGCTCGTTTCTCGCGGGAAGTCGGAGCGCGTCTTCGGCCCCCGCGACGACGCGAGCTTAGCAAGTGCAGCTTCCTACGACGGGCCCGCGTGGTCCGGCGCGGGAGCCCCGAACGAGCGACGCCTCCGACCCGCGCGGCGGGCGCCCGCTCTCCACCCCGTTCCCTTCGCGCCCTCCCGCCATGCGCATCGCCATCAACGGCTTCGGCCGCATCGGTCGTCTCGTCTTCCGCATCGCCGCCCAGCACAAGGACCTCGAGGTCGTCCACATCAACGACCTGACCGACCCGGCGACGCTGGCCCACCTCCTGAAGTGGGACTCCGTCCACGGCCGCTTCGAGGGCACCGTGACCGCCGGCAAGGACCACATCGTCGTCAACGGCCGGACGATCCAGATCACGGCGGAGAAGGACCCGGCGAAGCTCCCGCACAAGGCGAACGGCGTCGACTTCGTCGTCGAGGCGACGGGCGTCTTCGCGAGCAAGGACGGCTGCCAGAAGCACCTCGACGCCGGCGCCGGGCGCGTGCTCCTGACCGTCCCCGCGAAGGACGAGATCGACGCGATGATCGTGATGGGCGTCAACCACGAGGCGCTGAAGCCCGAGCACCGCTCGATCTCCAACGCGTCGTGCACGACGAACTGCCTGGCACCGGTCGCGAAGGTCCTCGACGACGCGTTCGGCATCGAGCACGGGTTGATGACGACCATCCACGCCTACACGAACGACCAGAACATCCTCGACCTGCCGCACAAGGACCTGCGCCGCGCGCGCGCCGCGGCCGTGTCGATCATCCCGACGACGACGGGCGCCGCGAAGGCGGTCGGCAAGATCCTCCCGAACTTGAAGGGCAAGCTCGACGGCGTCGCGATGCGCGTGCCGGTGCCCGATGGCTCGATGACGGACTTCGTCGCGACGGTGAAGAAGGACGTCACGGTCGAGGAAGTGAACGCGGCCTTCCTCGCCGCGTCGAAGACGAAGGGCCTCGCGGGCGTGCTCGCCTACGAGTCCGACCCGATCGTCTCGTGCGACATCGTCGGCAACCCCGCGAGCGCGATCTTCGACGCGCCGTCGACGATGGTCATGCAGAAGCGCATGGTCAAGGTCGTCGCGTGGTACGACAACGAGTGGGGCTACAGCTCGCGCTGCATCGACTTGATGAAGTACGCGCACGCGCTCAAGCCCGCCGCCGCTGGCGCGCGGAGCTGAGTTCCCTTCGGCGCCGCGCGCGCGGAGCTCCCGCGTCCGCCGCGCCGTTTCGTTGCGTGTCTTCGCCGTCTCGTCCCTCCGCCCGAATTGGAGCTCCCATGAAGCTGGATGCCCCGCGCCTCGACGACCTCGCGATGAAAGGGAAGCGCGTCCTCGTGCGCGTCGACTTCAACGTCCCGCAGGACGAGAAGGGCGCGATCACCGACGACACGCGCATCCAAGCGGCGCTGCCGACGATCCGCGAGATCCTCGCGAAAGGCGGCCGGCCCGTGCTGATGACGCACCTCGGCCGACCGAAGGGCAAGGTCGTCGAGTCGATGCGCACGACGCCGATGGGCAAGCGCCTCGCGGAGCTGCTCGGCACGCCCGTGCGGAAGCTCGACGACTGCATCGGTCCGGTCGTGCAGAAGGCGATCGCCGACGCGCCCGCGGGCACGACGATCCTGCTCGAGAACGTGCGCTTCCACGCCGGCGACGAAGCGAACGATCCTGCGTTCGCCGCCGCGCTCGCCGCGAACGGCGACGTGTTCGTCAACGACGCGTTCGGGAGCTCGCACCGCGACCACGCGAGCGTCACGGGCCCTGCGCGCGTGCTCCCGTCGGCGGCGGGAAGGTTGCTCGAGAAGGAAATCGCGGCGTTCGGGCGCGTGCTCGAGAAGCCCGCGCGGCCGCTCGTCGCGATCCTCGGCGGCGCGAAGGTCAGCGACAAGCTCAAGGTCGTCGACCACCTGCTCGACCGCTGCGACGCGCTGCTCGTCGGCGGCGGGATGGCGTACACGTTCCTCGCCGCGCGCGGGACGAAGGTCGGCAAGTCGCTCGTGCAGCAGGACCAACTCGAGAGCGTGCGCGCCGCGCTCGCGAAAGCTGCGGCGAAGAAGGTCGACATCCTGCTCCCCGTCGACCACGTCTGCGCCGAGGCGTTCGTGCAGGACGCGAAGGCGATCGCGGTCGACGACGCGAACGTGCCCGATGGACTGATGGCGCTCGACATCGGCCCGAAGACCCGCGTGCTCTACCGCGAGCGCGTCCTCGCGGCGAAGACGGTCGTGTGGAACGGCCCGATGGGCGTCTTCGAGTGGGAGGCGTTCCGCGCCGGCACGGCCGCGGTCGGCAAGGCGGTCGCGGAGTGCTCCGGCTACACGGTGATCGGCGGCGGCGATTCGGTCGCGGCGATCGAGCTCCTCGGGCTCGCCGCCGAGATCGATCACATCTCGACGGGCGGCGGCGCCTCGCTCGAATTGCTCGAGGGCACGCTGCTTCCCGGCATCGCCGTGCTCGGCGCGAAGAAGGCGTGAGCGTGGGCGGCCCGAACCGCGGTAGCATCGCTCCGCCGCCGCACGCGGCGAACTCCATGGGGACGCTGCCGATCACGATCTCGCCGTCGATCCTCTCCTGCGACTTCGCGCGCATCGGCGAGGAGGTGCGCCGCGCCGAGGACGCGGGCGCCGACTGGCTCCACGTCGACGTGATGGACGGCCACTTCGTGCCGAACCTGACGATCGGCCCGCCGGTCGTCGCCGCGATCTCGAGGGTCGCGCGGGTGCCGCTCGACGTGCACCTGATGATCACGGATCCCTGGACCTACGGGCCGCAGTTCGCGAAGGCGGGCGCGCACGTCCTGACGTTCCACGTCGAGGTCTGTCCGACGCCCGAGAAGGCGCGCGCGCTCGCCGCACACTTCCGCGCGAGCGGCGTGAAGAAGGTCGGCGTCTCGCTCAACCCGGACACGCCGCTCGAGCGCGTCGTGCCGTTCCTCGACGCCGTCGACCTCGTCCTCGTGATGAGCGTCTTCCCGGGCTTCGGCGGACAAGCGTTCATGCCCGAGGTGCTCGCGAAGACCGCGGCGCTGCGCGAGCGCGGCTTCGCGGGGCACGTCGAGATGGACGGAGGTCTCAACGCGGACACGATCGGGCGCTGCGCGGCCGCGGGCTGCGACGCGTTCGTCTCGGGGTCCGCGCTCTTCGGCGCGAGCGACATGCGCTCGACGCTCGCCCGGTTCCGTGAACTCGCGCGCGCCGCGAGGGAGGATGCGCATGGCCGCTGACACGTCCCGCAACGTCGACCCCGGACGCGAGAAGGAAGCGTCGGTCGAGCCGCTGGAGCTCGCGCCCGAGGAAGCGCGCGAGGTGGAGCTCGAGCAAGAGGACGAGGCCTCCGGTGAAGGCCTCGGTCCGCCGGATCCCGCCGAGCGCGGGGCCGAGGGCCGCCGTCGCCGCCTCTGGAAGAAGAAGGACATGCCCGGCGGCCTGTGGCTCAAGTGCGAGAGCTGCAGCCAGATGATCTATCGAAAGGAGCTCGAGGAGAAGGGCATGGTGTGCCCCGCCTGCGAGTTCCATTTCACGCTGCCGGGCAAGGAGCGCGTCGCGATGGTGCTCGACGAGGGCTCGTGGAAGGAGCTCTACGCGGACCTCGGCGCGCTCGACCGCCTGAACTTCAAGGACCAGGTCCCGTACGCGGAGAAGATCCGGAGGACGGTCGACCGCACCGGCCAGAAGGAAGCGCTGCTCTGCGGCACGGGGACGGTCGAGGGCCGCGACGTCGTGCTCGCCGTGCTGGACTTCAGCTTCCTCGGCGGCTCGATGGGCGAGATCGTCGGCGAGAAGATCTCGCTCGCCGCGGACGTCGCACGACGCGAGAAGAAGCCGCTCCTGATCTTCACGAGCTCCGGCGGCGCGCGCATGCACGAGGGCATGCTCTCGCTGATGCAGATGGCGAAGACCTCGGCCGCGCTCGCGTCGCTGAACGAGGCCGGCGGCTTCTCGATTTGCGTGCTCACGAATCCGACGACGGGCGGCGTCACGGCCTCCTTCGCGTCCGTGTGCGACGTCACGCTCGCCGAGCCCGGCGCCTTGATCGGTTTCGCGGGACCGCGCGTCATCGCGACGACGATCAAGCAGGAGCTCCCGCCCGGCTTCCAGCGCGCGGAGTTCCTCGTCGAGAAGGGCCAGGTCGACGCGATCGTGCGCCGCGCGGAACTCCGCGACGTACTCGCGCGCCTGATCGACTTCGGCCGCGGCGCGTTCCGGCGCTGAACGAGTCGGACGCTCGCCCGAACGCGAATTCGTTTCCGGCTCGGGGCGCGGCGGGCCCGATTCTCCGCGCGTCCCGTTCCGCTCTCGAATGCGGGCGCGTACCCTGGCGCAATGGATTCGTCGAAGTCGTCGCTGCCGCGCGTGGGCGCGAGTCGGTACCTGCTCCTGGTGGGCCTCGCCGCCTCGGCGGCACGCGCGCAGGCGGTGCAGTCGGCCGGCGCGCACGCCGTTTCGTCCCCGACCGCGCGACACGCGCGCCCCGCGGAGATCGCGGGACGCGTCCTCCTGGACTATCCGTGGGTCGACCACGTCGACGTGTTCTTCGAGAACTCGCCGATCAGCGTCGCGCTCGACCCGAGCACACGTCCCGAGCTCGTCGACGCGACCGCGGACGTGTACGTGCTTCCGCATCAGGATCCCTCCGTGTGGGACGACGAGCCGCAGCTCGTCGACGTGCGCGGCGCGCCGCAAACCGTCACGTTCGGAGCCGCGGGGATCCAGTCCGGCACGTTCACGCTCAGCGGGCTCTTCTCCGGGCAGGCGGGGCTCGGCCTCGGCGTCGGATACGACGTCGTGGTCGACCTGAACCGCGACGGACGCGCGGATCGCGGCGATCTGCTCGACGGGTTCGGCGACACGGCGGGGTTCTACGTCTGCACGCCGACCGGCGTGCCCGGGCCGCTCGCCGTGACCGAAGTGCTCTACAGCGGCGGCACGTGGCTCGGTGAGGACATCTACTACCCGACGAGCGTCGCGACGATGGGGCAGCTCCCGCTCGTCGTCGTGAGTCACGGAAACGGGCACAACTACCAGTGGTACGACCACATCGGCATGCACCTCGCGTCGTGGGGCTACATCGTGATGAGCCACACGAACGACACGATGCCGGGGATCGAGACGGCGTCGACGACGACGTTGACGAACACGGACCACTTCCTGGGCAACCTGGGGACGATCGCGGGCGGAGTCCTGAACGGGCACGTCGATTCGCACCGCATCGTCTGGATCGGCCACAGCCGCGGGGGCGAGGGCGTGTGTCGCGCGTACGACCGGATCTTCGACGGCACGTACACGCCGATTCGCTACGCGCTTTCCGACATCAAGCTCGTGTCGAGCATCGCGCCGACCGACTTCCTCGGCGCGGCGAGCGCGAACCCGCACGCGGCGAACTACCACCTCTGGGTCGGCGGAGGAGACTCCGACGTCGACGGTTGCGCCGCGAGCGACATCGCGATGTCGTACCCGCTGCTGCAGCGTTCGACGGGCTACCACCAGTCGATCGAGCTGCACGGCGCAGGCCACGGCGCGTTCCACGCCGAGTCCACGCAGAGCGAGTGGCAGTCCGGGCCCTGCGCGGTCCATCGCGCGGACGTGCATGCGATCATGAAGCCCTACCTGCTGCCGCTCGTGAAGCGCTACGTCGAGGACAGCATCCCGGCGCGCGAGTTCCTGTGGCGCCCGTGGGAGTCGTTCCAATCGCCCGGCGTGCCGACGAACTCGTGCGTCGTCGTCGACCTGCAGTACTTCGAGCCGCCTTCCGCCGGCAACTTCGTGATCGACGACTTCCAGACGAACACGGCGACGAACCTCTCGAGTTCGGGCGGCGCGGTCACGACGGACATCCCGGGGCTCGTCGAGGGCCGGCTCGACGATCCGAACACGGGGTTCACGTACGTCACGAACGAGACGTTCAACGGCATGACCGAGGCCACCGCGGTCGACGGCACGCGCGGGCTCGTGCTCGCGTGGAACACGGACCGCTACCTCGAGTTCGCGCTCCCCGGGGGGCCGATGGACGTGCGCGGCTACGAGTACCTCTCGCTCCGCGCGTGCCAGGCGAGCCGCGCGCCCGAGACGACCGCCGCGCTGGGCGATCTCCAGTTCGACGTCCTGCTCGTCGACGCCGACGGGGACGTGAGCCTGATCCGCATCGGCGCGTACGGCGGCGGGCTCGAGGAGCCGTACCAGCGGAACGGCTGCGGGTCGGGCACCGGGTGGAACAACGAGTGGGAGAGCGTGCGCATGCGCCTCGAGGACTTCACGCACGACGGCACGCAGGTCGACCTCGATCGGATCATGAGCGTGCAACTGCGCTTCGGCCCGAGTGCGGGCGAGCCGCAGGGACGCATCGGCCTCGACGACCTGCAGTTCATGCGCCGCTGAGGAATCGCACACCATGAAGAAGCTCTTCCTCGTCGCTGGAATCCTCGTCCTCGCGGGCGGCGCGCTCCTCGTCGCGAACCGAGCCGCCGGCGGGCGCTCCGTCGCCGGGCCCGCGCCGCGTGCCGAGGGCGGCGACGTGCGCGCGCTCGTCGCGGCCGTGCCCTTCGAACTCGAGGTGCCGTGGACGCACGTCTGGCGCGCCGAGCAGCCGCGCGTCCAGTCCGGCTGGATGCTCGTGCTCGAAGTCGATCCCGAGAAGGTCCGGCCGACGGAGCTCGCGCAGCCCGTCCTCTGCGCCGGGCGCGAGACCGTGGAGCGTCTCAACCACGGCCACGACTCCGGCCGCGTCGTCGCGCTCCTGCCGACGACCGCGGTGAACTCCGACGCTCTCGTCGGGACGCCGTTCTACTTCGCGGCCCCGGCGCTGCCGGAGAGTTTCGGCGCCCGCGCGATCGAGCGCGAGCTCGCGGCCGCGGAGGCGCGCGGTGCGCGCAGCTTCACGCCCGAGGAGCTCGCCGTCGCGCGCGCGCGCGGCGGCGCTCCGATCTACGTCCACGACCGCGTGGAACTCGACCGCCTCGCGGCGCAGTGGATCCTCGAGCACGCTCCGACGGAACACGACCGCGCGGCGCAGATGCTCGTGCCCGTGACGCGCTGAACGCGCTCACGCGCGCTCGAAGGCGAGCACCCAGCTGTCGAAGCGCGCGGGCCGCCCGGGGCCCGCGCTGCGCGCGTTCCACGCGACGAGCAGCCCGTCGAGGAGCCCGCCCAGACGGCGCGCGCTCCAGTGCCCGAGTTCGGGGAACGGCGACGTGAGCTGGTAGCCCGCCTCCGCGCGAACGCGGAACCCGCGCCGCTCGATCGCCCGGCGCACGTCGTCCGACGTCGGCGCGTTCAGCTCGCGCAGCGGCAGCAGCGGCCGGCTCGCGCGGCGCTTCGCCATGCCCGTCGAGCGGTTGTTCAGGTCGCCGATCACGAGCGTCCCGCGCGGAGCCACCGCTCGCACGAGGCCGTCCAGGAAGCGCTCGAAGTCGCCGGAGAAGCTGATCACGCCGGAGGAGATCACGAGGTCGAACGGCGCTTCGCCCGCGGCGGGGAACGGCGGATCCTCGCCGAAGCCGACGCGGGCATCGAAGCGCGCGACGCCGCTCGCGCGCGCGTTCGTCCGCGCGAGCTCGACCATCGCCGGGCTCGGATCGAAGGCGCAGAGCTCCGCGTCGCGCGCGACGAGCGCCGCCTCGATGCCGACCCAGCCCGCGCCGCAGCCGAAGTCGAGGATGCGCTTCTTCCCGCGCGCGTCGGCGAACGTGCCGACGTACCGGCGCATCCAGCGGAAGTGCGCGTAGCCGGGCTTCCCGGGCTCGCCGTTCCAACCGCCCGCGTTCTGGTCGAACTTCGCGGCGACCGCGTCGCGCGCGAACACCGCGGCGCGCGGCTTGAGCACGAGCAGGGAGCCGCGCACGCCGGAACCGCCGCGGACCTCGCGCTCGCCCTGGAGGGTGCGCTGCACGATGCCCGTGTGCCCGAGGCGGTCGATCGCGACGAGGTGATGCTCGGGCCAGGCGGCGTCGCGCCAGCGCGCGAGCTCCGCGTCGTCGCGCTCGCCCTCGAGCAGGAGGAGGAGCGTGTCGCCTGCGCCGCTCGTCGCCGTCTTCCACGGGAGCAGCTCCCCGCGGAGCGCGGCTTCGTTCCCCGCCGCGCGCGTCTCCGCTCCGGCCGCGCAACACAGGACGTTCGCGCCGCCTTCGCGCGCGAGCGCCTCCGTCCGCACCGCCTTCGGGTCGAGGCCGAGGTCCGTGAGCGCGGGCGCGAGGCCGAGCGTGGGGAGCGACTTCAGGAGCGCCATGGGGGGCGCGGAAGTGTACGAGCGCGGAGCGCCGCGGGCGAGGCCGCGCTCACGCGGGTTCCTCGTCGGATCGGACGGCGAGCGAGAGGCTGTACGCGGGCTCGTCGCTCGCGCAGAAGACCGAGTGCATGCAGGTCCGCGCGAGCCCGTGGTTCGGGAGCAGGATCGCGTCGCCCGCCTCGAGCACCATCGCGTGGCCGTGGCGTGCGAGCTCGTGCGTGAACTCCGGGCCGCGGTTGACGAGCCCGCAGAGCGCGCCGCAGCCGGGCAGCGCGAGCTCGTTCACGAGCGCCGCGTCGTCCGCGAGCAGCGCTTCGAACCGCGTCCAGTCCTTCGGCTTCGGGAAGAGCTGCGCGCGGACCCACGGGAGCTCGCCCGCCGCGAGGCGCGCGCCGAAACCGCGCACGCGGAGCACGAGATCGTCGGTCGAGAGCGCGAGCCACGCGGTGCGACCCGAGAGCTGGCCGTAGAGCACGCCGAGCTGTCCCGGCCCGAGCGCTTCGTCGCCGTCGGTCGGGAACGCGTCGTGGTGGAAGAGCGCGCCGCCGTCCGGTCCGTTCCAGTACGCGATGTGCTGCGTGAAGAGCGCACGCGTGCGTGTGCAGCGCTCGACGAGCGGCACGATCACGGGATCGTCGACGAGCAGCGCGCACTCGGGGAAGCACGCCTCGGCGAGCTCGGCGACGAGACGGTGCCGCAGCAGGTCGCGGCTCTCGTCGTCGAGTTCCTCGCGCCCGAAGCTGACGCGCACGCGCAGGGAGTCCTCCGCGTCGAACGTCGAGAGCCAGCCGCTCTTGAGCCAGAGATCCTGCACCTTGCGGCCCGCGACGCCCGGCGGCGGTTTCGCGGCGACGAACACGCGCTCGACGTCGCGCTCCGCGTCGAAGAGCGGCGCGCGGCGCGCGAGGACGGTGAAGCGCTCGTCGAGTCCCGCGAGGCGTTTCTTGACGAACGCGCGCAGCGCGCCGGGCTCGGCGAGGCGACCGTGGAGTTCGCGCGCGAACGCGATCTCGCTCGCGAACTCCGCGAGGCGCGGCGCGAGCACGCCGGGGAGAACGATCGGACGCGCCGCGCTCCAGCGCGCGACGCACGCGGCTTCGGTCGGGGCACGCGACCACGGGCCCGCGCCGAGCCGCTCGGGCTCGAGCTCCGCCCATTCGCCGTGCCAGACCCCGCGGCGCTCGAGCACGAAGGCGCGCGCGCCGAGCGCGTCGAGCGCGGCGAGGCGGTCGAGCGACTCCTGCTCGCCGATGGGGACGAGCGGTCTCGCTCCGGAGTTCGAGTCGCGCTCGCGCGCGGTGAGTTCGGCGAGCACGGCCTCGCGCCCGGCGGACTTCGGACGGCGTGCGGACATGCGCGGAGTCTAGTGCGCGTCCGCACGTCCGAGCGAGCGTCGGAGCCCTCGGAAACGTCGGAGCGAGTGGGATCCCGATTTGCTTCGCCGACTCGGAACCATCGCGCCGCGATGGCTCGTCCATCGCCTCGTGGCCAGGCTTCCCTCGGAGATCCCATGTTTGCCGTCAAGCATGTTCTCAGCGGCCGTTCCCTCGGTCTCGCGCTGCTCCCCACCGTCTTCGCCGTCACGCCCGCGCTCGCGCGCCCCCAGGGCCCGTTCCAAGTGGTCACGACGAGCCTTCCACCCGGAAGCGCGAACGAGATCAACCGTCCGATCGACATCCAGTTCAATGCGGCCGTCGATCTCACGACGGTGAACTCCGCGTCGCTCCACCTCGTCGATCGCGACACGGGCGCGCCGGCGGTGGGTGAGTTCTCGCTCGCCGCCGCGGACACGGTGCGCTTCCAGCCGCGTTGCCCGGCCCGACTCGACCTCTCGGACGCAGGTCTCTTGCCCGGGCGCGTCTGGCATCTCGAGCTTCCCGCGGAGAACGGCGCCGCACCCGTCGTGCGCTCGACGACCGGCGTCGGGCTCGCGACCGTGTTCGCGGTCGACTTCGCGAGCGCGCAACCGTCGAGCGCGTTCGTCGACACGCGCTCGGGCCCGCCGGCGCCGGTGCTGCGCGTCGGCGGCTCGCGGCTCGCGACGCGGCTCCAACTCGCGAGCGATCCGAACCAGCGGGTGTACTTCGAGCCGCGCGCGGTGCCGGATCTCACGCTCGGCGCGGACGTTCCCGCGGGCTTCCTCGCGCCGCTCAACCTGCGCTCGACGGCGCGCTCGCGCGTCACCGCGATCCTCGTGCTCGACCAGATGATCGCGACCGATCCCGCGAACCTCGCCGAGGACCGCGTGCGGCTCGAATGGGAGAGCGCGCCGGGCGCGTGGAGCGCGTTCCCGCGGACCGTGCGCGTGACGGCGAACTGCACGAACGTCGGCGGCGTGCTCGAAGTGCAGCCCGAGGGCGTGCTGCCGCAGGATCGGCGCGTGCGCCTCGTCCTCGGCGCGGGCTTCCGCGACGTCGTCGGCGAAGCGCTCGCGAGCGACCTCGTCGTCGGCGCGTTCTCCGTGGGCGCGGCGCTCGATCCCGGCACGTCGACGCTCGGTGACGGCGCGGACGAAGCGTTCGAGGGCTTCGACTCCGTCGTGCTCGAGGACGCGCTCTATGCGCCGCCCGCGGGGGCGACGCGCGCCGTGTGGGGCGCGGACGGGAAGCTCCTGCACGCGGGCTTCGAAGGCACGGGCGGTCCGAACGGGACGTTCGACTGGGTCGTCGACGGGACGGTGATCTTGAACACGGCGTTCAGCGTGATCACGGATGTGACGCAGACGAGCACACAGACCGTCGTCGGCGGCCTCGTCGACGTGCGCAGCTTGTGGGTGACGCCGACGGGAGTGCTGATCATCGAGGGCCCGAATCCGTGCACGATCCGCGCTTCGGGAGCGATCCCAACGACTCTGCCGGGGTATCCCGTGGGTACGCCGCAGACGGGCGTGCTCGTCCAGGGCCTCGTGCGCTGCAACGGGCGAGGCAACAACGGCGTGGTGAGCTTCAACACGACGAACATCCCGGAACTCGGCGCCCAGGGCATGTGCGGCGGTGGCGACGGAGGAACCGGGAGCTCCTTGACCACGGAGTCGACGCCGATCGGCGGGAACGGCTTCGGTCCGTTCGGCGGCGCGCGGGGCGGTGGCGGCGGCGGCGAGTCGGGATACAACAACTCGGGTGTGTCGACGGCGCGTCGTCCCGGCGGCGGCGGCGGCGGACGGCTCGGCGCGGATCAGCACGAGCTCTCGCGGCCGAACTGCCCCGACCAGCGGATCATCGGGCTCGACGCCGAGGTCGGGAAGAACGGCGCGATCACCGCGTTCGGCGCGCTGCACCCGGGCATCACGCCGCCGCTCGGCGGCAGCATCGGAGCTTCTCCGTTCGTGAACGCCGATCCGAACGACGACTTCTGGGGGACGATGATCACGGCGTCCGGCGCCGTCGTGCGCGGCGAACTCGCGGGACCGATCGCGGGCTCCGGCGGCGGCGGCGGCGGCGACGCGTGCGGGACGAGCAGCTTCCCGACCACGCCGTTCACGCCGGTCGGAGACGAGAAGGGTGCGGGCGGCGGCGGCGGCGGCGGATCGGTGACCGTGCTCGCGGCGGGCGACATCCGGATCGGCGGGATCGGGAACGCAGCGCGGGGTCGCATCGAGCTCAACGGCGGCTGTGGCGGCGGGGGCGAGAACACGAACGGCATCGATCGCATCGGCGGCGGTTCGGGCGGCGGCTCCGGCGGACACCTCGTGCTGCAGTCGGCGTCGCAGATCGACCTCTCGCGCTGCACGAGCGTGTCGACGACCGTCAACGGTCAGAGCTTCTGGGGCGGGTTGTTCGCTCGCGGCGGGCAAGGCGGGGAAGGCGCCAACGGCTTGGGCGGAGCGCGCCCCAACGCGATCGAGACGGTTCCGCAGATCGACTCGCTCCCCGGGAACTCGTATCCGAGCACCTCGGGGTCTTCGGCTCCGTGCAGCGTGTTCACCGGCGCGAACGACGCAGCTTCGACCGTCGGCGGGTACGTGAACCCGCCGCAGTTCCGCTTCACGAACAACACGGGGGTCGTGACCGGCTGCGGCGGCGACGGCGGCCCCGGCATCATCCAACTCCACGCGCCGCGCGTGACGGACATCGTCCTCCCCGCAACCGTGCCGCCCGTCTCGTTCCGCGACGTGTGCGTGCCTTTGCCGGTCGGAGGGACTCCGTCGAACGCGAACAGTCCCGCGCAGTGGGATCACCTGCTGCCGTCCTTCGCGCTCCATTCGGCCGCGCGCTCGAAGTGGATCGCGCTCGGCGCGCCGGAGGTCGCTCCGGGGAGTCCGACGCCGGATCTCGTGAGCTTCGCGTTCGGCGGGGTCGATCCGCTCGACGGTCGCGTGCTCACGAGCGGCGCGAGCGTTCCGTTCGACGTCGCGGAGCTCCCGCCCGCGATCGCGGGCCAGCTCGCGCCGGCACCGACGCTGCCGTACGTCGCCGCGGACGGACGCAGTCTGCTCGTCGACGGCGCGCTCGTCGACGACGTCTATCGTCGGGCGCCGCAGCTCGCGAAGCGTTTCCTCCTCCGCCTCGGCGGCCAGGAGTTCACCGTCGGCGCTGCGTCCTTCGCACCGTCGACGGGGATCCTGCGCCTCACGGTGGAAGAGTCGGGCACCCCGCTCGCTGGCTTCGGCACGGGCGCCGCGTTCGAGCTCGTTCCGCGCTTCTTCCGCGCGGGGTCGGGCCCCGGCTTCGACGAGCTCTGGAGCACGCAGTCCATCCACGTGCGCTTCCAAGCCGCGCGCGCCGACGCGTTCGGACGTCCGGACGAGCTCTCGGCCTCGGCGCTCTCCGCGGACGTCGCGCAGCTCTCGACTCCGGGCGCGAGCTGGCGCTTCGTGCGCTTCGTCGTCGAGTTCGACGCGGGGCCGCTCGGCTCGCCCGGCTCCGCGCCGGGCACGGCGCCGTTCGTCGACTTCCTGCGGTTGCCGTTCCGCTTCTGAGCGCGCTCTCCTCGTGGACATCCGCGGGCGGGATGGGAGACTGTCCCGCCCACGATGGCTGCGCCCGAGACGAACATCGCGCTCTGGCGCATCCACGGACTCGAGCTCCCGGTCGGTGCGGGCGAGGTCGAGCTGCGTGCGCTCGTCGCGCGGGAGCTCGGGCTCGACCCGCGCGAACTCGCGGGGTTCCGCCTCGTGCGCAAGGCGCTCGACGCGCGGCGCTTCCACGGCGCGCACCGCCTGCGCTTCGTGTACCAAGTCGAGCTCGCGCTCTCCGCGAAGCGCCGCGGCGCCGCGTTCGACCGCGCCGTCGAGAGCGGCCGCGTGCGGCGCGTCGAAGCGCCCGTCGTGCCGCGCGTCGAGCGCGTCCACGCGAGTCTGCTCGCACCGCGTCCCGCGCGCGTCGCGGTCGTCGGCGCGGGGCCCGCGGGGCTCTTCGCGGCGCTCGTGCTCGCGCGGCACGGGCTCCGCGTGACGCTCGTCGATCGCGGCTCGGCGGTCGAGCGCCGGAGCCGCGAGCTCGTCCAGTTCCACCGCACGCGTGTGCCCGAGCCCGAGTCGAACCTGCTCTTCGGCGAGGGCGGCGCGGGCACGTACTCCGACGGCAAGCTCTACACGCGCGTCGACGATCCGCTCGAGCACGCGCTGCTCGTCGAGCTCGTGCGCGCGGGCGCGGACGAGGCGATCCTCTACGACGGACGCGCGCACATCGGCACCGATCGGCTCCATCGCATCCTGCCCGCGCTGCGCGGCACGCTCGCGGATGCGGGCGTCGAGTTCGCGTGGAACACGCGCGTCGACGGGCTCGTCGGCGTGGAAGCAGGCCGCGTGCGCGCGCTCGCGACGACGCGCGGCGAGCTCGGCTGCGACGCGGTCGTGTTCGCGCCGGGCCACAGCGCGCGCGACACGTGGGCGGCGCTCCACGCGCAGGGCGTCGCGTTCGAAGCGAAGCCGTTCCAGCTCGGCGTGCGCATCGAGCATCCGCAGGAGCTCGTGACACGCGCGCAGCACGGCGCCGGTCCCGACGCGGAGAAGCTCGGCGCGGCGAGTTACGCGCTCGTCTCGCGCGAGGAAGGCGCGGCGCGCGCGGCGCACTCGTTCTGCATGTGTCCCGGCGGACGCATCGTCGCGAGCGTCAACGAGCCGGGCTTGCTCTGCACGAACGGCATGAGCAACTCGAAGCACTCCTCGCGCTGGGCGAACGCGGCGATCGTCGTGACGCTCGGGCCGGAGGACTTCGCCGAGCACGGCGACGGTCCGTTCGCAGGCGTCGCGCTGCAGCGCGCGCTGGAGGCGCGTTTCTTCGCGGCGGGCGGCGGCGACTACACGGCGCCGGCGCAGCGCGCGGACGACTTCCGCGCGGGGCGCGCGAGCTCCGGCGAACTCGCGACGAGCTATCGCTTCGGCGCGCGGCCGGGGCGCGTCGACGAACTCCTCCCGCGCAGCGTGCGCGACGGAATCGCGCGTGCGCTCGAGCGCTTCGACCGCTCGATCCCGGGCTTCGCCGGGCCCGAGGGGCTGCTCGTCGGCCTCGAGTCGCGCAGCTCCGGCCCCGTGCGCATGCCGCGCGATCCCGCGACGCGGCGCGCGGCGCGGGTCGCGAACCTCTATCCCGTCGGCGAGGGCGCCGGTTGGGCCGGCGGCATCATGAGCGCGGCGCTCGACGGCGCGCGTTCCGCGCTCGCGCTGCTCGAACACGGGGTCTGAGCCGCGGGGACGAGCTCCGGGACGCGCGCGCGCCGCTCGGGCCGCTGCTCGCAGGCCGCGAGCCGCGGCGGTAGAGTGCCCGCCCCATGTCGCCCTCGAATTCCGCGCGAGAGAGTCCCTCCGACCGCCGCAAGGTGACGACGAAGAGCCTGCAGCGGATGAAGGAGCGCAAGGAGCCGATCGCGGCGCTCACCGCGTACGACCACCTGATGGCGCAGTTCGTCGACAAGGCGGGCGTCGACGTGATCCTGGTGGGGGACTCGGTCGCGATGGTCATGCAGGGCCGCGAGACCACCGTGTCCGTGACGATGGAGCAGATGCTCTACCACGCGGGCATCGTGAGCTCGGCCGTCGAGCGCGCGCTCGTCGTCGGCGACCTGCCGTTCATGAGCTACCAGGTGAACCCCGACGAGGCGCTGCGCAACTCGGGCCGCATGGTGAAGGAGTCCGGCGTCGAGTGCGTGAAGCTCGAAGGCGGCGAGCCGATCTGCGCCACGGTGCGGCGCATCGTCGACGTCGGCATCCCCGTGATGGGGCACCTCGGGCTCACGCCGCAGTCGATCCACAAGTTCGGCACCTACCAGGTGCGCGCGACGACGCCGGAAGAAGCCGATGAAGTGCGGCGCGACGCGCTCGCGCTGCAGGACGCCGGCGTGTTCGCGATCGTGCTCGAGAAGATCCCCGCGCAGCTCGCGGAGGCGATCTCGAAGGAGCTCGTCGTGCCCGTGATCGGCATCGGCGCGGGGCCGGGGTGCGACGGGCAGATCCTCGTGTCGCACGACATGCTCGGGCTCTACACACGGTTCCATCCGCGCTTCGTGCGGCGCTACGCGGAGCTCGGCGCCGCGATGCACGACGCGTTCCGACGCTATGCGCAGGACGTGAAGGGAAGACAGTTCCCGAGTCCGTCCGAGAGCTACTGAGCGCGCTCACGGGAGCGTTTCGTCCGCTCGGGATTTCGCCGGCGCCGCGCCGGATGGGGGGGGCAAAAGGAAGATCCTGAAAGCCCTCAGCTCGTGCCGGGTCCCTCGCCGAACAAGGACCCAAGTCGAGGTCCCTCCCGGTCCGGGGGGAGACCAACCCGGCCCACGTCCCCGCCCCGCTTCGACCCACCCGGGGACACGAAACGAGCATCCTGATGAACAAGGTCCTGATCGTCGACGACTCCTCCACGATGCGCAAGATCATCATGCGCGTCCTCCGGCAGGCGGACATCGCCGTGGAGAACGTCCTCGAGGCCGCGAACGGCGTCGAGGGCATGCAGCAGCTCACCGCGAACCCGGACATCGGGCTCGTGCTCTCCGACGTGAACATGCCGGAGATGAACGGCATCGACTTCGTGAAGGCGATCCGCACGTCGCATCCGAAGGAGAAGCTCCCGGTGATCATGGTCACCACGGAAGGGGGCCAGGCGATGATGGACTCCGCGATGGCGCAGGGCGCGAACGGTTTCGTCTGCAAGCCCTTCACGCCGGAGTCGATCCGGAGCGCGCTGGAACCCTATGTCCACTGAACGATCGATCGCGGAGGCGGTCCAGACGGGCACGCTGACGCAGTGCGAGCGCGAGTTGCTCGGGCACCTCGAGCACGCCGTGGACAAGGTGTTCACGACGATGCTCTCGACGGTGTGCGAGCTGGTCGACGATCCCTCGCATCCGGCCGTGCACGGGCTCGCGAACGTCGCGATCGAAGCCGTCGTCGAGTTCGAAGGTCCCGCGCGCGGCGCGGTCGTGCTGCGCTGCTCGCCGGAGGGCGCCGCGGACATCGCGCGCGGGCTCCTGATGCTCGGCGAGGGCGACGCGATCGAGCTCGCGGAAGTCCGCGACGCGCTGGGGGAATGCGCGAACATGGTCACCGGCGCGTTGAAGACGCGCGCGCTCGACCCGCACGGGAACTTCCGTCTCACCGTGCCCCAGATCGACACGCGCGTCGAGGTCTCCGCGCCGCACCACGGCGGGCGCCTCGTCTACAAGCTCTCGCAGGGCTCCGCCGCGATCGAGATCTGGCTCGCCTGACGCCGCCCACACCATGACGAACACCCTGACCCCGGACGACAAGCGCCTCGTCGAAGAGACGTTCCAGCGCATCGCGGGCGACCTCGGCATGATCGCCGATCGGACGATCGAGGTCGGCACGGTGAACGTCGAGCTCGCGCGGGCGCGCGCGGCCGGACGCGGCGGGATCCACGTCTCCTTCAAGCTCGGCATGCAGCACGAGGGGCGGATCCTGCACGGTGCGCTGGTCGTCCCGCTCGCGGACGCGATCACGCTCGGCTGCTACCTGATGATGGTCCCCGACGACGGCGTGAAGTCGAAGCGCAACGTCAGCACGCTCGATCCAGGCCTCAAGGACGCGTTGATGGAGGTCGGCAACTTCGTCGGCGGCGCGACGGACGCGACGCTCCGCGGCCTCGGCCTCGACGGGATCAAGGTGCGCTCCGAGGGTTGCCAGGGCGTCAAGCCCAACGTGCGGCCTGCGTTCGTCTACACCGAAGGCAGCGACCTGCTCGTCGGGCGCGCGAAGCTCAAGATCCACTCGTGGCCTCAGTTCGAGGCCATCCTGATGCTGCCGCTGCTCAGGCCTGCGGCGGCTTCATCGCCCGCTTGAACAGGTTGCCGAGGTTGGTCTTGAGCGGAGCGCCGGAGTTCTGGCGCAGCGCCTGATCGATCACGGTCCCGTCGACGGAGTCGTCCGAGCCGAGCAGGGCCCCGCGCGAGTCGAGGCGCGAGAGCGAGATGCGCTGGCGATCGGGCTCGACCGCGAGGACGCGCACCTGGACCTTGTCGCCGACCTTGAAGAGGTCCGACGCGCGGCGCACGCGGTCCTTCGCCATCTGCGAGACGTGGAGCAGGCCCTCGATGCCGGGCTCGAGCTCGACGAACGCGCCGAATTCCATCAAGCGCTTCACGGTGCCCTGGTACTGCGCGTCGGGGACGACGCGGCCGCCGACCTGCTGCCAGGGGTCGGGCTCGAGCGCCTTCATCGAGAGGCCGATGCGCTTGCCGCCCTCTTCGATCTTGATCACCTGGACCTCGACCTGCTGGCCGGATTGGAGCAGCTCGCCCGCGCTCTCGACGCGCTTGTGCGAGAGGTTCGAGACGTGGACGAGGCCTTCGAGTCCGCCGCCGAGGTCGACGAACGCGCCGAACGACTCGACGCGCGTCACCTTGCCGGTGACCTTCTGGCCGACGGAGATGCGGCCGAGCGATTCCTTCGTCTGCTCGGCGCGCTCTTTCTCGAGCACGGCGCGGCGCGAGATCACGACGCGGCGCTTCGCCGGGTCGACCTCGAGCACTTCGCAGACGAGCGTCTGGTTCAGGTACTTCGCGAGGTCGTTCTCGCGGGAGAGCGCGACCTGCGACGCGGGCATGAACGCGGCGAGGTTGCCGATGCGCAGTTCGAGACCGCCGGTGTTCTGGCCGGTGACGCGCGCCTTGACGAGCGAGCCGACCTCGACGTTTTCCGCCGCGGCGATCTCCTGCGCGCGCTTGCGCGACAACTTCCAGAGCCCGTCCTCGCGGCCGTGGAGCGTGAACTCGAAGACCTCGCCGACCTTCGGCGGCGTCTCGAACTCGTTCACGTTGAGCACGCCCTGCATGCGCGGGCCGAGCTCGACGATCACGTCGTTGCCGCTCATCCCCGCGACCGCGCCGCGCACGACCTCGCCGCCCGGCCCGCGCCGCTTGGGGCCGCCGCCGCGCTCGGGGAGGTCGAGCTCCTGGAGGTTCATGCCGTCCAGGGCGGCGTCGATCTCGTGGGACAGGTCGCGGTCGCGGTCGTTCTTCGAAGTCATGGGGGTGGGGCTCGGATCGGGGCGGAAGAGTCTATCAGCCCCGCGCGGTGCGAACAGTCCACGGAGGAAAGGCGCTTCGGCGGCGGAGACGCCGTCAGGTCCGGCGCGTCACCTGCGTGGTCGAAGCCTGGGCCGAGGCCCAGAGCACGATCTCGCCGACGTTGACATGCGGCGGGCGCGTCAGGGCGTAGACGATCGCGTCGGCGACGTCCTCGGGGGAGAGGGGGTCGACGCCCTGGTAGACGGCGCGCGCCTTCTCGACGTCGCCGCGCATGCGGACCAGGCTGAACTCCGTCCCGGCGACCATCCCGGGGTCGACGGTCGTGAAGCGGATTCCGCTGCCCGCGAGGTCGAGTCGAAGCGCTTCGTAGATGGCGCGCGTCGCGTGCTTCGTCGCGCAGTAGACGGTCCCGCCGGGATAGACCTGACGCCCCGCGACGCTGCCGAGGAGCACCGCGTCCCCGCGGCCGCGCTTCACCATCGCGGGGAGCGTCGCGTGGAAGACGTTGAGCACGCCCTTGACGTTGACGTCGACCACGCGCGACCACTCGGCGGGGTCGCCCTGCGGTAGGCGTTCCACGCCGATCGCGAGGCCCGCGTTGTTGACGACGACGTCGAACTCGCGTCCGCCGAGGAGCGCGTCGACCGCGGGCGCATCGCACACGTCGAGGACGACGGCGTCCGAGCCCGGGCAGTCGCGCGCGACGAGTTCGAGCCGCTCCTTCCGGCGCGCGACGAGCGTGACGACGGCGCCCTCGCGGGCGAGACGGCGCGCGACGGCCGCGCCGATTCCTGCCGAGGCCCCCGTGACGAGGGCGCGGCGCTGCTTCAGGGATTGCATCCCGTCAAGGTAGCGCGCGTGCGTCCGCCGGAAAACGCTTCCGGACTGGGGGATTCCGCGCGGAAACCGCAGGCGCGGCTCCAGAGCGAGCGCTCGCCGCGTCGATCGAAGGGAGACGCTCCTCGGACCCTCCTCGTGCGATCCCAACGTTGGTCCCTCCTCGCCGGCCTCTCGTGCGCCGTCGTCGCCGTGCTCGGCGTCGCCGCGCACGCGGGGAACTCGACGCTGTTCCACAACGCCCGCATCGTGACCAACGACGGTCACGGCACGGTCGCGCGCGCGCTGCTCGTGCGCGACGGACGCGTCGCGGCCTTCGGCGACCTCGCGGACCTCGAGCGCCGCCCCGACGCGGCCGGAGCCCAGCGGTTCGATCTCGGCGGCGGCGTGGCCCTGCCCGGGCTCGTCGACGCGCACGTCGACCTCGGTGCGATGGCCTTCGCCGCGCGCTCCGTCGACCTCTCGCGCGCGGGCTCCTACGCGGAGCTGATCGAACTCGTCCAGCAGGCCGCCAAGGGCGTGAAGGAGGGGACCTGGATCACCGGCTTCGGCTGGGACGAGCAGACTTGGGACGAGCGCGCGCTGCCGCACCACCTGCTGCTCTCGGCGCGGGTCCCGCGGAATCCCGTGTTCCTGCTGCGGCGCGACGGGAACGCCGCGCTCGTGAACCAATCCGCGCTCGAACGCGCGGGCCTTTCGGGTCCCGTCCAGGTGACGGCTCGGTCGGTGGGAGGCCGGGTGCTCGAGGACGCCGAGCACCACGCGACGGGAGTGCTGCTCGACGGGGCGATCGAACTCGTCCGCAAGGTGCTCCCGCCGCCGGAACCCGCGGAGTTCGCAGCGGCGCTCGCGCGCGTTCAGGACGACCTGCTCGCTCGCGGATGGAACGCGGTGCACGACCACGGCACGCGGAAGGCGACGCTCGCGGCGCTGCGCGAGCTCGCACAGCGCGGTGAGCTCAAGCTCCGCGTCGTCGCGTACCTGGACGGGAACGACGAGTGGGATGCGGGCAGCCTCGCTTCGCTCTCCGCGAAGGGGACGGACGCGCTCTGCGTGCCCGGAGTCCGCTTCCGGATCGACGGCGGACTCGCCTCCCAAGGGGCTGCGCTGGTGGAACCCTACGCCGACGCGCCCGACGAGCGCGGGCTCATGCTCCTGACGGAGGACGAGCTCGCGCAGCGCGTGTCCGCGGTCGTCGGCGCCGGCCTGCAGCCCGTGTTCGAAGCCGAGGGAGATCGTTCGAACCGCATCGTGCTCGACCTGCTCGAACGCCTCGCGGCCGCGCACGGCGACCTTCAGGACGTCCGACCGCGCATCGAGTCCGCGCTGCTCGTCGCGACGAAGGACTGGCCGCGCCTCCCCGCCCTCGGCGTGATCGCGTCGCTCCAGCCGAAGCTCGCGCAGGACGAGCTGCCGGTGTTCCTCGAGCGCGTCGGTCCGGCGCGCATGAAGGGGCTCGTCACGTGGCGCGCGCTCGCGCCGCAGCTCGGGCGCATGGTGTTCGGCTCCGACGCGCCCGCTTCGCAGCCCGATCCGAGCGCGATCTTCGCGTCCGTGCTCGAGCCGCGCCTGCCGGAGGGCGTCGCGAGCGACGACGGACTCGCCGTCGCGACCCCGACGCCGGACGCCGTCGTCGCCGGCCTCACTTCGGGCCCCGCGTGGGCCGCGCGGCAGGAGAACCGGCGCGGCCGCCTCAAGCCCGGCTTCGCCGCGGACCTCTCCGTTTGGTCGGCGGATCCCCGGACGAACGCAGCCGGAGGGAAGCCCGCGACGCCGCGCTTCGTCGTCCAGAACGGCGTCGTCGTCTGGCGCGCGAAGTGAATTGCTAGGATCTGGCGATGGTCCAGATCCACATCGACTACGCGGGCGATCTGCGCTGCCGCGCGCGGCACGGTCCTTCCGGCACGGAGCTCCTCACGGACCCGCCCGTCGACAACCAAGGGCGCGGCGAGTCGTTCTCGCCGACGGACCTCGTCGCGACCGCGCTCGGCACGTGCATGCTGACGACGATGGCGATCGTCGCGCGGCGACACGGCTGGGATCTCACGGGCGCGAGCGTCTCCGTCGAGAAGCAGATGGTCGCGGATCCCGTGCGCCGCATCGGTCGGCTCGTCGTCGTGATCGCGGTGCCCGCGGAGCTCGACGACCAGGCGCGGACGACGCTCGAGCGCACGGCGCACACCTGTCCCGTGCAGAAGAGCCTCGCGCCGACGACTGAGGTCCCGGTGACGTTCCGCTGGGGCGCCGCGGCGCGCGCGTGAGGTGCGCGTGAGCTCCGCCGGAGCCCGGCTCGTCGCGGAAGGCGTCGCGTTCGCGTACGACGGCGGCGATCGGCGCGCGGTCGACGGCGTCGACTTCGCGCTCGCGGGCGGCGAGTGGGTGGCGCTCGTCGGGCCGAACGGCTCGGGAAAGAGCACGCTCCTGCGCCTGTGCGCGGGGCTCCTCGCGCCCGAGACGGGCGCGGTGCGCCTGGGCGACGTCGCGCTCGCGTCGCTCGCGCCGCGGGAGCGCGCGCGGCGCGTCGCGCTGCTCCCGCAGTTCCTGCCCGTGCTGCACGAGGTGCGCGTGCGCGACTTCGTGCTCTCGGGGCGCTACGCGCACGTCCGCCGGCACGGCGAACTCGGCGCGCGCGACCGCGCGGTCGTCGACGCGGCGCTCGAGCGCTGCGACGCGGCGGAGCTCGCCGAGCGCGGCCTGCACGAGCTCTCCGGCGGCCAGCGCCAGCGCGTGCTCGTCGCGCGCGCGCTCGCGCAGGAGGCCGACGTGCTGCTCGTCGACGAGCCGACGACGGCGCTCGATCCCGAGCACCAGATCGAGGTCTGCGAGCTCTTCGCCGAGCTCGCGCGCGCGGGCCGCGCCGTCGGCGTCGTGACGCACGACCTCGTGCTCGCGAGCCAATACGCGACGCGCTGCGTGCTGCTCGACCGCGGTCGCGTCGTGCGCGACGGAACCCCCGAGACGGTGTTCACGCGCGCCGTGCTCGAGCCCGTGTACGGCCCCGATCTCCACTTCGGCGCCCTCCCCGCGGGAGACGGCGGCGCGCGGCCGCTCGTGTTCCCGCGCCGGCGTTCGGGTCAGGGCAGCGCGAGCACGTAGTCGACGACGTTCTCGATCTCCTGCCGACGCAGCCCGGCGTACACGGGCATGTTGAGCGTGTAGCGCTTCTTCTGCTCCTTCAGGCGCTCGTTCGTCTTGATGTACTCGGGCGCGTTCGAGACGTACTTCACCAGTTCCTCCCGCGTCCACAGCGTCTTCACGACGCGCAGATCGGGCGCCATCTGCGTCCCGTGGCCGTCCTGGCCGTGGCAGGTGATGCAGCCTTGGAGACGGAACACCTCGGGCCCCGTGCGGATGCGGCCGGGGTCGCCGTCGCAGGCGGCGAGGGGGACGATCAGGGCGGCGAGGAGCGCGCGGCGGAGCATCGCGGGAGCATCGCACACGCCCGCCGTCCGGCGGAAGCCCGCGCTTCCGTCGTCGAGGGCGGGCCGACTAGACTCTCCACCCATGGCGACGAAACCGAAGGACGACGACGCGCGCGCGGCGAAGCCGAGCTTCGACGAGCGCCTCGCCGCGCTCGACCAACTCGTGCTCGAGATCGAGGGCGGCAAGCTCGGCCTCGAGGCCTCGATGCAGCGCTATCAGGACGGAATGCGCCTCTACCAGGAGCTCAAGGGCGAGATCGAGGCGCATCGCAAGCGCTTCCAGGAGCTCGCGGCCGACGGCGGACTCGTGCCCGCGAAGGACGGAGGACCGAGCGCGTGAGCGCGGACGCGGCGGCGTGGCTCGAGGACTCGCGCGTCTGGGCCGAGCGCGAGCTCGAGGCCGCGCTCGGCGCGCTGGACGGCGCGCCCGCGCCGCTCGTCGAGGCGCTGCGCTACAGCCTGCTCGGCGGCGGGAAGCGCCTGCGGCCCGCGCTCGTGCGGCTCTTCGCGCACGTCCACGGCGGCGGCGACGAGGTCGCGCGCTTCCCCGCGATCGCGCTCGAGTGCGTGCACACGTACAGCCTCGTGCACGACGATCTGCCGTGCATGGACGACGACGACCTGCGCCGCGGGCGGCCGACGTGTCACAAGGTGTTCGGCGAGGCGAACGCGGTGCTGGCGGGCGACGCGCTGCTCACCTTCGCGTTCGAGCGGCTCGCTTCGGCGCCGAGCGGTGCCGCGGAGATGGTGCGCGTGCTCGCGCGCGGCGCGGGCGCCGCGGGCATGGTCGGCGGACAGGTGCTCGACCTCGCGGCGACGGGGCGTCCGCCGACGGCGGCGGAGGTCCACGCGATCCACGCGGGCAAGACGGCGGCGCTGCTCGCGGCCGCGTGCGAGCTCGGCGCGATCGCGGCGGGCGCGCCGCGCGCCGCGCGGGATCAGGCGTCGACCTATGGACGGGAGCTCGGGCTCTGCTTCCAGGCCGTCGACGACGTGCTCGACGTGACGGCCTCGTCCGAAGCGCTCGGCAAGACCGCGGGCAAGGACGCGCGCCAGGCGAAGCCGAGCCTCGTCGCGGCGCTCGGGCTCGCGGGCGCGCGAGCCGAGGCGGAGCGGCGCGCGGGGCTCGCCCGCGGGGCGGCGCAGCTCGTCGGCGGGGGAAGCCCGCTCCCGCTCGCGCTCGTCGACCTGCTGCTCGAGCGGCGCGCGTGAGGCCGCGCCGGCCGGACCGCGCGACAACCCCGACCCGCGAAGGGTAGGATGCCCCCTTCCATGACCGACCCGGCGCCCCACGGACCGAGCCTCCTCGAACGCGTCCGCTCTCCGCAGGACTTGAAGCGGCTGCGGCGGGACGAGCTCCCGGCGCTCTGCGCGGAGATGCGCGAGTTCCTGCTCCACTCCGTGCAGCGCACGGGCGGGCACCTCGGCTCGAACCTCGGGACGGTCGAGCTCACGACGGCGCTGCACTACGTCTACGACTTCCGGCGCGACCGGCTCGTCTTCGACGTCAGCCACCAGTGCTACCCGCACAAGATCCTGACCGGCCGGCGCGAGCGCTTCGACTCGCTGCGCCAGACGGGCGGCCTGTGCGGCTTCACCGATCCGCACGAGTCGGAGTGGGACCTCTTCCACACCGGCCACGCGGGGACCGCGATCTCGACCGCGCTCGGCCTCGCGCAGGCCCACGCGCACGAGGCGGACCCGCCGCACGCCGTCGCGTTCGTCGGCGACGCGTCGCTCGGCGCGGGCGTCGCGTTCGAAGGCTTGAACCACGCCGCGGCGAGCGGGCGCAACCTGCTCGTCGTGCTGAACGACAACGAGTGGTCGATCTCGAAGTCGGTCGGCGCGCTCGCGCGCTACCTCTCGCGCATCCGTTCGAACCGGCTCGTGCAGCGCGTCGGGCAGGAGGTCTCGAGCCTGATCTCCGCCGTGCCCGTGATCGGCACGAAGGTCGATCGCACGCTCGGCCAGATCGGCGAGGTCATGCGGCACGCCGTGATCCCGGGCCACATCTTCGAGGAGCTCGGCGTCACGTACGTCGGCCCGATCGACGGCCACGACGTCGAGCTCGTCGTCGAGCACCTGGAGCGCGTGCGCCACCTCGAAGGCGTCGTGCTGCTCCACTGCCTCACCGAGAAGGGCAAGGGCCACCCGAAGGCGCCGACGCACCCCGAGCGCGTGCACGGCGTGAAGGCCGCGGAAGCGCCGGTCGCGAAGGTGCTCGCGCCGCACGAGAAGCGCACGGAGAAACCGGGGCCCGCGTACACGAAGGCGTTCTCCGACGCGCTCGTCAAGCTCGCGGAGCGCGACGTGCGCGTGCACGCGATCACCGCTGCGATGCCGTCGGGCACGGGCCTCGACGCGTTCGCCGAGCGCTTTCCGTCGCGTTGCCACGACACGGGCATCACCGAGCAGCACGCGCTCTCCATGGCGGCCGGCATGGCGAAGGGCGGACTCCGTCCGGTCGCCGCGATCTACTCGACGTTCCTCCAGCGCGGCTACGACCAGGTCTTCCAGGAGATCGCGCTCCAGAACCTGCCCGTCGTGCTCGCGCTCGACCGCGGCGGGCTCGTCGGACAGGACGGACCGACGCACAACGGCGTCTTCGACATCGCGTTCCTCCGCACGCTGCCGAACCTCGTGCTCGCCGCACCGCGCGACGCGACGGACATGGAGCGCATGCTCGAACTCGGACTCGAGCTCAAAGGGCCGCTCGCCGTGCGCTTCCCGCGCGACAACGCGCCGGGCACGGAGCGCATCCACAAGGACGAGCGCCGCGAGATGGCGCCCGGCAAGGCGGAGGTGCTCGTCGAGGGCGAGGGCGTCGTGCTGTGGGCCTACGGCGCGCTCGTGACGCAGGCGCTCGAGGCCGCCGAGCGGCTCGCGCGCCGCGGCGTGCGCGTCGGCGTCGTCGACGCGCGCTTCGCGAAGCCGCTCGACGTCGAACTGCTCGCGCGCCACGCGCAGAACTACCGCTGGATCGTGACGATCGAGGAGCACCAGCGCGCCGGCGGCTTCGGCTCGGCCGTGCTCGAGGCGTTGAACCCGCTCGCGAACGCGACGGCGCGTGTGCGCGTGCTCGCGATCCCCGATCGCTACGTCGACCACAAGACGACGCGCGAGGAGCAGCTCGCCGAGCTCGGGCTCGACGCCGACGGCATCGAGCGCGCGGTCCAGGTCCTCTTCACGCCGAGCCTCGTGTAGCGCGCGAGGACCCGCCCGTGACGAAGAAGCCCGCTCCCCGCGATCCGCGTTCGAAGACGCGCGCCGGAACACGCGTCGAGCGCCGCGTGAAGCGGCTCCTCGTGCTCGCCGACGGGCGGAAGGAAGCGGTGCACGCGCTCGTGCGCGAGCTCGAGCCGTACCTCGCCGAGCGGGTCGACGAGCTGCGGATCGAGCGCGACGTGCGCGCGTTCTACAAGGCGCGCACGGGGCGCACGCGCGGCGCGGCCTCGACGTTCCAGCCCGACGCGCTCGTCGTGCTCGGCGGCGACGGCGCGATCCTCGCCGCCGTGCGCGCGTTCGGGGACGAGCCCGTGCCGACGCTCGGGATCAACTTCGGGCGCCTCGGCTTCCTCGCGTCCGCGGAAGCGAGCCACGGGCGTGAAGCGCTGGAGGAGCTGCTCTCCGGCCGCACCGTACGCGAGCCGCGCATGCGCCTCGAGGCGCATTTCACCGGCACGCACGGTGAGAAGGTGCGCGCGGTCGCGCTGAACGACGTCGTGCTGACGCGCGGCGCGTTCCAGGGGATGTTGACGCTGTCGCTGAAGGTCGGCGGCGATTGGCTCACGAACTACCGCGCGGACGGGTTGATCGTCGCGACGCCGAGCGGCTCGACGGCGTACTCGCTCGCCGCGGGCGGACCGCTCGTGGCGCCGGCGATCGAGGGCGTCGTCGTGACGCCGATCTGTCCGCAGGCGTTGTCGCACCGCGCGATCGTGCTCGGCGCGACGGAGGAGCTCGAGGTCGTCGTCGAGGAGGCGAGCGGCGTGACGACGCTCGTCGTCGACGGTCAGGGCTTCTATCAGATGCAGCAGGGCGACCGCGTCCTCCTGCGTCGGCATCCGGTGCCGTGGCCGCTGCTCGCGCGTCCCGGCGTCGATCCGTATCGGCGGTGGAGGGAGCGCCTCGGTTGGAGCGGGACCGTCGAGCCGGACGCGATGCCGCCGCGCGATCTCGACGAGCGCGCGGACCAGGATCAGGACCACGACGAGACGCTGTGAGCGTCAGCGGGCGGGCGTTTCGTCCGCGCGGATCCGTCCGTCCTGCATCCGCACCACGCGCGAGCACCGCGCCGCGATGCGTTCGTCGTGCGTGACGAGCAAGAGCGTCAAGTTCCGCTCGCGCTGCTCCGCCAAGAGGAGCTCGAGCACCTTCTCGCCCGTCGCGCTGTCCAGGTTCCCCGTCGGCTCGTCCGCGATCACGATCGGCGGATCGAGGAACAACGCGCGCGCGAGCGCCACGCGCTGACGCTCGCCGCCCGAGAGCTGCGACGGCCGGTGCTCGAGCCGGTGCTCGAGCCCGAACTTCACGAGCAGCGCGCGCGCGCGCTCGCGCAGCGCCTTCCTCTTGTCGAGGTACGCCCCGCGCCCGTGCAGGATCATCGCGGGCAGGAGCACGTTCTCGACGGCGTCGAGCTCGGAGAGCAGGTGATAGAACTGGAACACGAATCCGAGCTTCGTGTTGCGCAGCGCCGCGCGCTGCGTGACCGGCAGCGTCCACGCGCTCCGGCCTTCGATCAACACCTCGCCCGAGGTCGGCGACTCGAGCAGCCCGAGGATGTGCAGGAAGGTCGACTTGCCCGCGCCCGACGCGCCGACGAGCGCGACGAGCTCGCCGCGCGCGAGCTCGAGGTCGACGCCGTGGAGGATGTCGAGCTTGCGATCGCCGAGCGTGAACGACTTCGCGATGCCGCGCGCGGCGAGCACCGGTCCGTTCGACGAGAGGGGAGCGCCGTGCGAGCTACTCATAGCGGAGCGCGTCCAAGGGGTGCATGCGGCCTGCGCGCCACGCGGGCGCGAGCGCGAACACGAACGTGCACGCGAACGCGACGAGCACGATGATCGCGACCGCGCGCGGGTCGACGATCGCCGGGATGTGGTCGAACAGGTACACGTCGCGGTTGAAGATCTGCACGCCGAGCGTCTTCGACAGCCACTGCTCGATCGGGTCGATCTTCAGCGCGAGCCACGTGCCCGCGATGGCGCCGGTCGTCGCTCCGAGGAGCGCGTCCCAGAACGCGATGAAGAGGAACAACGCCTGGATCCCGCCCGGCGTCGCGCCGAGCGCGCACAGGATGCCGATGTCGCGCCGCTTCTCCGTCACCATCATCGACAGGATCGCGAAGATCGTGAACGCGGCGACGAGGACCACGAGCGACAGCATGATCGCCATGAGCACGCGCTCGTTCTCGATCGCGCCGAGCAGCGTGCCCTTCTGCTGCTCCCAGGTGTTGACCTCGGTCAGCTCGTTCGTGCGCAGGCTGCGCGTGCCGCGCACGAGGTTCGCCGCGAGGAGCTTGCGCGCGAGCTCGTCGCGCACCGCCGTCCCGTCGCGCTCGTAGTCCTTGCAGCGCACGAGGACCTGCGTGTACTCGAGCTGGCGCCCGAGGAACTTCGACAGCTCGCGGCGGTCGAAGTAGATCGTCCCCAGGTCCATCTCGTTCTCCTGGGTGCGGAACGTGCCCGCGACGACGAACGTCTTGTTGCTCGCGGTGTCCTTGCCGATCTGGTCGAGGCTGACGCCGGGCGGGACGGTGAAGACCTCGATCTCCATGCCCGGCCGCAGGAGCCAGTTCCGCGCGAGTTGCTCGCCGACGAGCACGCTCGGCGCGCGCCGGCCCTCGGGTGCGTAGCCCGGCGGCGGAGCGAAGGGATGCGCGGGGTCCGCGACGCGCGTGTCGAAGTGCCCGGGGAGCGGCTCGCGCTCGAGCGCCTGCCGCAGCTCGCTCGTCTGCAACTCGTCCTCGACGTCGACGCCGACGAGCCGCACGCCGCTCTGCTTGCTGAACTCCGCGTCGCTGAAGATCAGGTCCTTGTCCTCGGTCTCGCCCTTCACGGTGAAGAGCCCGAACCAGGAGAGCTGCACGGCGGCGCCCGCGACGCGCGGATCGGCGCGCACGATCTCGAGCAGCTTGGCCGGATCGGAGTCCGCCTTCGTCCCGTCGATCCGCGTGCGGAAGTCCGGCCGCACGACGAGGTCGGAGAGGCTCCCGCGCACGGCGTTCTTCGTCTCGCCGAGGAAGCCCGACATGATCGACAGGATCAGGATCATCGCCCCGACGCCGAGGAAGATGCCGACGATGCCGATCCAGTTCGTGCGGCGCGCGAGCAAGTAGCGCCACGAGAGGAAGGTCTTGTACATGGGGGCGCGCGGTGCGCGGCGATGCCGGCGCTAGGGCGCGGGCGCCGCCGCGACCTCGCTCTCCTCGCGCAGCGGCTTCATCGCGGGGAACAGCAGCACGTCGCGGATCGAGTCCTGTCCGGTGAGCACCATGACGAGGCGGTCGATGCCGATGCCGAGGCCGCCCGCGGGCGGCATGCCGAACTCGAGCGCCTGCACGTAGTCCCAGTCGACCTCGCCCGGCGCTTCGGGGTCCTTGCTCGCGACCTGTTCCTCGAAGCGCGCGGCCTGCTCGGCGGGGTCGTTCAGCTCGCTGAACGCGTTGCCGAGCTCCATGCCCGCGACGTAGACCTCGAAGCGCTCGGTGAGCCAGTCGCTGCCGGGCTTCTTCTTCGCGAGCGGGCTGATCGCGACGGGGTAGTCGGTGAGGAACACGGGCCCCTCGAGCTCGTCCGTGATGCACGCCTCGAGCACGCCGTCGGCGAGCTTCCAGAGCGCCGCTTCGTTCTTGAGCGTCTTCGGGTCGACCGCGAGGCCCTTCTCGCGCGCCTTCGCGACGAGCTTCGTCTCGTCGAGCGGATGGAGCGCGAAGCCCGCGACCTTCTCGAAGAGCTCCGCGTACGCGACGCGGCGGAAGGGGGCCACGAGGTCGTAGTCCTTGCCGCGGAAGTGGACCCTCGTCGTGCCGTTCACCTCGCGCGCGGCGAGTTCGAACATGCGCTCGACGAGCTCCATCATCCGGCGGTAGTCGGCCTGCGCCTCGTACAGCTCGAGCATCGTGAACTCGGGGTTGTGGCGCGGCGAGAGCCCTTCGTTCCGGAAGTTGCGGCTGACCTCGAAGACGCGCTCGAGGCCGCCGACGATCAAGCGTTTCAAGTAGAGCTCGGGCGCGATGCGCAGGAAGAGGTCCATCCCGAGCGCGTTGTGGTGCGTGATGAACGGGCGCGCGGCGGCGCCGCCCGCGATCGGGTGCAGCGTCGGCGTCTCGACCTCGAGGTAGCCCTCGCTCTCGAGGAAGCGGCGGATCGTGCTGAGCACCTTGCTGCGCTTCACGAACACGTCGCGCACGCCGTCGGACGCCCACAGGTCGACGTAGCGGCGGCGGTAGCGCAGCTCCTTGTCCGTCAGGCCGTGCCACTTCTCGGGCGGCGGCGCGACGGCCTTCGCGAGGAGCTTCACCTCGCGCGCCCACAGCGTGGGCTCGCCCTTCTGCGTGTGGCCGAGCACGCCGGTGACGCCGACCTGGTCGCCGCCGTCGAGCCACTTGCGCTCGGGCCACCACGCTTCGAGCTCCGCGCGTTGGAAGCCGATCTGCAGGCGTCCCGTGCGGTCGACGAGCGGCGCGAACATCAGCTTGCCGAAATCGCGCAGGTTGAGCAGGCGCCCCGCGAGCGTCGCGGTCTTCCCGGCGAGCGGGCCGGGTTCGGCGGCGGTGCCGAGGCCCGCGAGGACGTCGGCGATCGGCGTCGCGGCGACGCCGCGCGCGGGGTAGGGATCCTTGCCCGCGGCGCGCAGCGCCTCGAGCTTCGCGATCCGGTCGGGGTGGACGAGCTCCGTCATGGGCCGCACAGGGTAGCGGCCGCGGCGGGGCGTCGAAAGCGCGATCAGCCGCTCTCGGAGAGGCGCCGCAGGAAGAGGATCGCGCGGCGGAGGAGCTCGTTCCCGAAGCGCTCCGACGGGGCGGCGAGGCGCACCGCGCCGGTCGAGCCCGTCGGAGGGAGGGCGGCTTCGGCGTCCAGCGCGATGACGAGCTCGAAGTGGGCCCGGCTCGCTTCCCGCGTGCGCGGATCGACCGCGATGCCGCCGCCGCCGAGCTCGGAGAGCGGCGCGAGGGCCGCGTCGAGGGCGCGCCCGCCGTTCGGGACGACGCGCTCGATCGTGCCGTGGTGGGTCACGCCGGGCTCGGCTGCGGCGCGGAACTCGACCGTCGCGCCGACGGCGGGCGCGGCGCGGGCGAAGTCCTCCTGCGAGCAGAGCGCGCGCACCGTGACCGGTCCCGCGCCGACGCGGGCGACCTCCGCGCCGCGCTCGAGGAAGGTCCCGATCGCGCGCTGCGAGAGGGTCGCGAGGACCACGCCGTCGACCGGCGCGCGCAGCCAGCGTTGCGCGACGTCGCGTCGGGCTTCGGCGAGCTCGGCGCGCGCGGTCTGGATGCGCGGCGCGTGGACGCCCTCGAGGCTCGGGTCGCGCGCCCAGTCGGCCCGCGCGCGGACCTCCTCCGCGGCGAGGCGCGCGCGGGCGGCCTCGACACGCTCCTCGGCGCCGGGCGTGGCGAGACGCGCGATCGGGTCGCCGGCGTGGACCGCGTCGCCGGGCTCGACGAGGAGCTCGGCGAGTTCGCCGTCGATCTCCGTGCAGACCGGCGCTTCGGTGCGGTGCGCGACGACGCCGTCGACGAGCGCGCGCGGCGGCGTCGGCAGCGCGGCGAGCGCGAGCGGGAGCAGCGCGAAGAGGAGGAGCGACAGGGCGACCGCGCGCGCACGCACGCCGGCCGTCTCCGGCGAGCTCCAGAGCCACGGCGCGACGCGGAGGAGGACGCGGCCGAGCTCGAGGGCGAGGTACCCGACGCCGAGGAGCACGCCGAGCGCGTAGAAGCGCGTCGCGATCGCGGCGCAGAGACCGACGGCGACGAGCACGCGCGAGGCGGCGCAGCCGATCGAGTAGCCGAGGAAGAGGGCGCGCAGGCGGCGCTCCTTCGGCGCCGCGTCGTTCGGGAGCCCGAGCAGGACCGACTTCGCCGCGCCGAGCGCGTGCGCCGTGGCGCGCGCGCGGAGGTTCGGCACCTCGAGCAGGTCGCACAGCGCGTGGTAGCCGTCGTAGCGCAGGAGCGGGTTGAGGTTGAACGCTACCGTCACGACGCTCGCGAGAAGCACGACGTTGTGCGCGACGGAGTGGACGAGTCCCGGCGCCGTCGCGCTCCACACGAAGACGCCGAGCGCGGCGAGGAAGAGCTCGACGTACATCCCCGCGAGGCACACGAAGAGCCGGCGCCAGCGGCTCGGGAAGCCCCACGAACTCGACGCGTCGACCCACGCCGTCGGCGTGAACAGGATGAAGTTCACGCCCATCTTCGGCACGCGGCCCCCGAAGAGGTGGCACGCGTACGCGTGACCGAACTCGTGCGCGACCTTGAGGAGGACGAGGCACGTCCAGAGCAGCGGCAGGTTCCCGTTGCCGAAGACATCGGCGAGCGGGGCGGTGAACTCGCTCGCGTTGCGCGCGACGATCACGCCCGCCGTCGCGACGACCGCGAACCAGACGAGCGCGGCGGTGCGCGTGAAGAACGGGCGCGCGAGCGCCTCGGTGCGCTTCAGGAAGCGCTCCGGGTTCCACAGCGGGATCTGGAGCGAGAGGAACGCCGTCCCGAGACGGCGCGTTTCCGCGGAGCGCTTCGCTTCGGCGCGGCGGTGCAGGCTCTTCGCGTCGTCGAGCGGAAGCGAGAGGAAGCCGAGCCGGTGCAGCGAGAAGACGAACCGGTAGAACTCCTCTTCGTCCTCGGCGCGGAGCTCGCCGCGCTCGACGAGTTCCGCGAAGATCGACCCGAGGGGGCGCTCCTCGTCGAGGTGCACGAAGATCGCGTACTCGGCGAGCCCGAGGCGGTGGTTCTGCAGCGTCAGCGGGTCGTGGACGACGTACGCGACCTCGCCGCGGAAGACGTGGCGCGACACCTCGAGGTCGCGGCGCGCGCCGACGCACGCCCGGCCGAGACGCGCGGCGAGCGAGGGCCCGGCCGCGCTCGCGGCCGGTGCGGTCGCGCCCGGTGTCGCACTCGCGCTCATGGCCAGACGTGGAGGCGCAGCCAATCGAGCGCCTGGTGCCCGTAGACCCACGCGATCCGGCGCTCGCCGGCCTCGAGCACGGCGACGCCCTCCATCCCGGGGCGCAGTCCCACGGAGTCGTCCTCGCACCGCGCCTCGACGACGAAGACGTTGCGTCCCTCGTGCACGGTCGACGCCGGCGCGATGCGCACGAGCGTCAGCGGCTGAGAGCTCTCCGGAGCCGCGAACGGGCTGAAGCGCGCCGCGCAGCCGACCGCGGCGGCGTCGACGCGGCCCTCGGGTACGAAGAGCTCGAGCGCGAGGCGCGCGTCCGGAGCGAGCTGGTAGAGCTCTTCGCCCTGCGTGAGCACGGTGCCGGCGCGCTGGGCCGGATCCCCGGCGAGCACGACGCCGTCGAACGGAGCGACGATCGAAGCCCGCCCGATGCGGCCGTCGACCTCGGCGCGACGCGCGACGAGCTCCGCGAGGCGGGCGCGCGCGAACTCGGCGTCGGACGCGGTTCCGGCGGCGAACGCGCGGCGCTCCTCGACGGTCGCGGTCTCGATCTCGCGGCCGAGGCGCTGGCTCTCGAGCTCGAGCGTGCGGCAGTCGAAGCGCGCGAGGACCTCGCCGGCGTGGACGGCGTCGCCGGGGCGCTTCGTCGCGGCGACGAGCACGCCTTCGATGGGCGCGCCGACGTGCCGCAGTTCGGCGGAGCGAACGCGGCAGGGGACGCTCACCTCCCACGCCTTGGTGCCGAAGGCGACCCAGCCGACCGCCGCGAGCGCGGCGACGACCGTCGCGGCGCGCACGATGCCGCGCGAGGTGCGGAGGAGCCGTCCTTCCTCGCGCAGGCTCCGCAGCGCGTGCGCGAACAGCCCCGCCCGCGCGCGCTCGACCAGGTCGAGCGCCGGCGCGTACGGTTCGACGAGCTTCGCGATCTCGTCGAGTTCCTCCGCGCGGAACGGCGAGTTCCCAGCGCGCTGGAGACCGAGCACGAGCGCGATGCGTCCGTTCGCAGCGATCGGGAGCGAAGCCACGGCGGCGCCGTCCGCGGCCGTGTGCCAGGCGCGGTGGAGGCGGTGTCCCGTCGACAGGTCGTCGGCCTCGGAGTCGGGCGCGCGGCGCTGGCACACGAGGCGATGTCCGTGATCGAGCGTCTCCTCGAGCGCGGCCTGCAGCGCGCGGACCCACGGGCTGTCCTTGCGGATGGAGTCGAGCCCCGAGATGCTGCGCAGCTCGACGCGCGTGCCGTCGACCACGGCGAGGGCCACGCGATCGCAGCCGGTCTTGCTGCGGAGGTTGTTCGTCAGCGAGAAGGCGAGCTCGAGCGACGAACCGAAGTCGGCCGACTTGCGCAGCGTCTGCGCCGCCGTGCGCGCGTCGTCGGCGCTCCGGCTCGGCGTCGGCGCGGCCCCCGTCGCCGCCATCGCGGCCGGCTGCAGCGAGTCGGCGCAGGAACCGACGAGCGCCGCGAGCGCGAAGAGCTCGTCGCCGAGGAGGCGCGCCTCGTCGCGGCTCGTGCACGGCGTCGCCACGGACACGGCGCCGACGGAGGCGCCCTTCGAGTCGAGGATCGGTGTGGCGACGAGCGCGACGTGGACCTCGCCCGTCTTCGTCTTCCAGACGCGCACGTGCGGCTTCGACTCGGAGATCGCCTCGGTGAGCGCGTGCTCCACGGGCTCGGTCCAGAACGCCGGGTCGGCGCCTTCGCCGGAGCACCGCTCGTGCACGACGCGCGTCGGCGACCGGAGCTCGAGCGCGGCGCACGGGCTCGCGAAGCGGCGGAGCAGGATCGGCACGACGCCGCGCGCGAACTCGGCCGGCCCGGGGGCGTGGGCGGCGAGTGCGAGCAGTGCGTGCAGGTGGTCCTGCGCGGCTTCCGTGGATGCTGCGGGCTGCGAGCTCATCGTCGGGGCGGCGCGGGTCAGCCGAGGAGGTCCCGCTCGCCGCGGAACAAGGTCGAGGGCAGGTCGAGCTGCGTGAAGAACTGGAGGCCGCTCTCGAACGCGTCCTCGCGCAGGAGGCGGCAGCGGAGGCAGCGCGCGAAGACGAGCGGCAGCTTGTGCTCCGTCGAGTCGAACTCGACGCGGTACACGTCGCCGACGCCGAGCGGGAGCGGGAGGATCAGGCGGCACCCGCCGCGGCTCAGGTCCGCGGTCAGGCCTTGCACCTTGAACTCGAGCATCGCGCTCGAGTTCGCGGGCCGCACGACGACGCGCAGCTTCGCCTCGATGCGGGCGTGGAGGCGCTCTCGTGCGATCTCCTCGCTCTTCTGGCGTTCGAGGGATTGGAGGAGCTCGGGCTCGAGCGCGCGCGGAGACGTCGCGGCTTCGCCGGGGGTGTCGAACATGAGGGACCTCGGTGGAGGAGGTCCGGTCGCCGGGTGGACGGCAACGGACCGGGAACGGGAGAAGGATCGGCCGAACGGGGGGTCGGGGCTTAGCGCCTATGCGGACTTCTGCCTGAGGAGCGCGGTTCCTCCTCAGGCCGCGAGCTCTGCAGTCCGACGGCGCCGCGCAGCAGGGCGTAGAGGCTCGCGGCGAGCCCGGAGCTCGTCGGGGCCGACGCATCGGACTCGACGCTCTCCTGATCGCCGGCGGGGCGCGGGGTGCCGTCGGACTCGTCGGCGTCTCCCAGGAGGACGAACGCCTGCGAGAAGCTCGGCGCCGTGTGCTGCACCGCGAGCCACTCGTCCGGCGCCGCGACCCGCGGGAGCGCTGCAGAGGGCTCGACGAGCTCGGCAGCGAAGAAGTCGAGCGCGAGCGGCGACTCGGCGACGTCCAGGTGTGCTGCGCCGTGGGGAGCGTCGTCTCGGACGGGCGCATCGGCGGCTTCGCTCGGCGCGACGTGCGACGACTCGACGCCTTCGATGCGCGCGTCGAGCACGGCGAGGTCCCCGGCGGCGATCGGAGGCAGCGACTCGTCGGTCTCCTCGTCGGCGTCGGCCTCGTCCCCGGCGTAGGTGGCCACATCGACGAGCGCGGCGCGCCCGTCGTCGATCGACGTGGTCGGGCGCTCCTCGCCGCGCACCGCGACGTACACGGTGTCGACGGAGGTCGTCGTGCCGTCGCTCACCCGGAGCTGGAAGACGAGCAGGCTCGGCGTCGAGGACTCGGGGGCGTCGAAGCGCAGCGTCTGCGCGTGCGGGTCGGCGAGGTCGACGGTCGGACCGCCGACCTGGACCCAGGTGTAGCCGAGGTTCGCTCCGCTGTCGGCATCGGAGGCCGAGGCGTGGAGCACGACCTGCTCTCCCGGCGCCGTCGAGACATCGGGGCCTGCGTCGGCCGTCGGCGCGTCGTCGTCGGCGTGGACGGTGATCGTGACGGTGTCGACCGAGGTGTTCGTGCCGTCGAAGACCGCGAGTTGGAAGACGAGGTCGGTGTTCGACAGGCCTTCCGGCGCGGTGAACGTCGGCGTGGTCGAGTGCGCGTCGCTGAGCACGACGGTCGGACCGGAGACCTGCGTCCACGTGTACGTGAGCGCTTGGCCTTCGACGTCCGACCCCGACGCGCTGAGCGTGACGGTGTCGAGCTCATTCACGACCTGCGCCGGCCCAGCTTCCGCCGTCGGCGCGTCGTCGTCGGCGTTGACCGTGATCGTGACGGTGTCGACCGAGGTGTTCGTGCCGTCCGAGACCGCGAGCTCGAACACGACGTCGGTATTGGATACGCCTTCCGGCGCCGTGAACGTCGGCGTCGTCGAGTGCGCATCGCTGAGCACGACGCTCGGGCCCGAGACCTGCGTCCACGTGTACGTGAGCGCTTGGCCCTCGACGTCGGAGCCCGACGCGCTGAGCGTGACGGTGTCGAGCTCATTCACGACCTGCGCCGGCCCAGCTTCCGCCGTCGGCGCGTCGTCGTCCGCGTTGACCGTGATCGTGACGGTGTCGACCGAAGTGTTCGTGCCGTCGCTGACGGCAAGCTCGAACACGACGTCGGTGTTGGACACGCCCTCCGGCGCGGTGAACGTCGGCGTGGTCGAGTGCGCGTCGCTGAGCACGACGGTGGGGCCCGAGACCTGCGTCCACGTGTACGTGAGCGCTTGGCCTTCGACGTCGGAGCCCGACGCGCTGAGCGTGACCCTGTCGAGCTCGTTCACGACCTGCGTCGGGCCAGCATCGGCCATCGGCGCATCGTCGTCGGCATTGACAGTGATCGTGACGGTGTCGACCGAAGTGTTCGTGCCGTCCGACACCGCGAGCTCGAACACGACGTCCGTGTTGGACACGCCTTCCGGCGCCGTGAACGTCGGCGTCGTCGAGTGCGCATCGCTGAGCACGACGGTGGGGCCGCCGACCTGCGTCCACGTGTACGTGAGCGCCTGCCCTTCGACGTCCGACCCCGAGGCGCTGACCGTGACCGTGTCGAGCTCGTTCACGACCTGCGTCGGGCCCGCATCGGCCGTCGGCGCGTCGTCGTCGGCGTTGACGGTGATCGTGACGGTGTCGACGGAGGTGTTCGTGCCGTCCGACACCGCGAGCTCGAACACGACGTCGGTGTTGGACACACCTTCGGGCGCTGTGAAGGTCGGCGTCGTCGAGTGCGCATCGCTGAGCACGACCGTGGGGCCGCTGACCTGAGTCCACGTGTACGTGAGCGCCTGCCCTTCGACGTCGGAACCCGACGCACTGAGCGTGACCGTGTCGAGCTCGTTCACGACCTGCGTCGGGCCAGCATCGGCCGTCGGCGCATCGTCGTCGGCATTGACCGTGATCGTGACCGTGTCGACCGACGTATTCGTGCCGTCGCTGACCGCGAGCTCGAACACGACGTCGGTGTTGGACACACCTTCCGGCGCGGTGAACGTCGGCGTCGTCGAGTGCACGTCGCTGAGCACGACGGCCGGCCCGCTGACCTGCGTCCACGTGTAGGTGAGCGCCTGTCCCTCGACGTCGGACCCCGACGCACTGAGCGTGACGGTGTCGAGCTCGTTCACGACCTGCGTTGGGCCAGCATCGGCCGTCGGCGCGTCGTCATCCGCGTTGACCGTGATCGTGACCGTGTCGACCGACGTGTTCGTGCCGTCGCTGACCGCGAGCTCGAACACGACGTCGGTGTTGGACACGCCTTCCGGCGCGGTGAACGTCGGCGTCGTCGAGTGCGCGTCGCTGAGCACGACGGTGGGGCCGCCGACCTGCGTCCACGTGTACGTGAGCGCCTGGCCTTCGACGTCGGAGCCCGACGCGCTGAGCGTGACCGTGTCGAGCTCATTCACGACCTGCGCCGATCCCGCTTCCGCCGTCGGCGCGTCGTCATCCGCGTTGACCGTGATCGGAGCGACCGACGCGTGCCCGGCGGCCACACGACGCGCTTCGGCGCCGTGGTCGGCGTCGTCGAGTGTCGCTGACGACGCGCCGACCGCGTCGCGTGAGCCTGGCCTCACGTGGACGCCGTGCCGTGTCGAGCTTCGCCCGCCGATCCCGCTTCCGCCGTCGGCGCGTCGTCATCCGCGTTGACCGTGATCGTGACCGTGTCGACCGACGTGTTCGTGCCGTCGCTGACCGCGAGCTCGAACACCACGTCGGTGTTGGACACACCTTCCGGCGCGGTGAACGTCGGCGTCGTCGAGTGCGCGTCGCTGAGCACGACGGCCGGGCCGCTGACCTGCGTCCACGTGTACGTGAGCGCCTGGCCTTCGACATCGGAACCCGACGCACTGAGCGTGACCGTGTCGAGCTCGTTCACGACTTGCGTCGTCCCCGCATCCGCCGTCGGCGCGTCGTCGTCCGCGTTGACCGTGATCGTGACCGTGTCGACCGACGTATTCGTGCCGTCCGAGACCGCGAGCTCGAACACGACGTCGGTATTGGATACGCCTTCCGGCGCCGTGAACGTCGGCGTCGTCGAGTGCGCGTCGCTGAGCACGACGGTGGCCCGCTGACCTGCGTCCACGTGTACGAGGGTCCCTTCACGCGAACCCACGCCGAGGACCGTGTCGGCGTTCGACCTGTGCCGATCGCCCGCCGTCGCCATCGTCGTCGGCGTTGACGGTGATCGTGATGTCGACCGACGTATTCGTGCCGCGACCTCGAACACGACTGTTCGACCCCTGCGGCGCCGTGAACGTCGGCGTCGTCGAGTTCGCGAGCACGACCGTGGGGCCACTGACCTGCGTCACGTACGTGGCGCGGCCTGCGTGAACCCGACGCGCTGAGCGTCACGGTGTCCAACTCGTCGACGACCTGCGCCGAGCCCGCATCCGCCGTCGGTGCATCGTCGTCGGCGTTGACCGTGATCTTGACGGTGTCGACGGAGGTGTTCGTGCCGTCGCTGACCGCGAGCTCGAACACGACGTCGGTGTTGGACACACCTTCCGGCGCCGTGAACGTCGGCGTCGTCGAGTGAACGTCGCTGAGCACAACCGTTGGGCCGCCGACCTGCGTCCACGTGTACGTGAGCGCTTGGCCCTCGACGTCGGAGCCCGACGCGCTGAGCGTCACGGTGTCGAGCTCATTTACGACCTGCGTCGATCCCGCGTCCGCCGTCGGCGCGTCGTCGTCGGCGTTGACCGTGATCGTCACGGTGTCGACGGAGGTGTTCGTGCCGTCGCTGACCGCGAGCTCGAACACCACGTCGGTGTTGGACACGCCTTCCGGCGCCGTGAACGTCGGCGTCGTGGAGTGAACGTCGCTGAGCACGACGGTGGGGCCCGAGACCTGCGTCCACGTGTACGTGAGCGCTTGGCCTTCGACGTCGGAGCCCGACGCGCTGAGCGTCACGGTGTCGAGCTCGTTCACGACCTGCGTTGGGCCCGCATCGGCCGTCGGCGCGTCGTCGTCGGCGTTGACGGTGATCGTGACCGTGTCGACCGACGTGTTCGTGCCGTCCGAGACCGCGAGCTCGAACACGACGTCGGTATTGGACACGCCCTCCGGCGCCGTGAACGTCGGCGTCGTCGAGTGCACGTCGCTGAGCACGACGGTGGGGCCGCCGACCTGCGTCCACGTGTACGTGAGCGCCTGGCCTTCGACATCGGAACCCGACGCGCTGAGCGTGACCGTGTCGAGCTCGTTCACGACCTGCGTCGGCCCGGCTTCCGCCGTCGGCGCGTCGTCGTCGGCGTGGACGGTGATCGTCACGGTGTCGACCGACGTGTTCGTGCCGTCGCTGACCGCGAGCTCGAACACGACGTCGGTGTTCGACACACCCTGCGGCGCCGTGAACGTCGGCGTCGTCGAGTGCACGTCGCTGAGCACGACCGTGGGGCCACTGACCTGCGTCCACGTGTACGTGAGCGCTTGGCCCTCGACGTCGGAACCCGACGCGCTGAGCGTCACGGTGTCCAACTCGTCGACGGCCTGCGCCGAGCCCGCATCCGCCGTCGGTGCATCGTCGTCGGCGTTGACCGTGATCGTCACGGTGTCGACGAGTGGCGTCCGACACGCAGTTCGAACACGACGTCGGTTCGACACCTCCGGCGCCGAACGTCGGCGTCGTCAGCATCGCTGAGACGACGGTGGGGCCGACCTGCGTCCAGGTGTAGGTGAGCTTTTGACGTCGAACCGACGCGAGCGTGACCGTCGGCCGTTCACGACCTGCGTCGGCCGCGGTCGGCGGTCGTCGGCGTTGACGTGATCGTCACGGTGTCGACGGTGTTCGTGCCGTCCGACACCGCGACTCGCACGACGTCGGTGTTCCACGCCCTCCGCGCGGTGAACGTCGGCGTCGTCGAGGCGTCGCTGAGGCCGCCCGCTGACCTGTCCACGTAGTGAGCGCCTGTCCTCGACGTCGACGCATGGGACGGTGTCGGCTCGTTCTGCTGGCCGCATCCCGGCGTCGTCATCCGCGTTGACCGTGATCGTGACCGTGTCGACCGACGTGTTCTGCCGTGACCGCGAGCTTGAACACGACGTCGGTGGACACGCCTTCGGGCGTGAACGTCGGCGTGCTCGGCGTCGCTGAGCACGACGGTGGGGCCGCCGACCTGCGTCCACGTACGTGAGCGCCTGGCCTGACGTCGGGCCGACGCGCGCCCGTCGAGCCTCCGACCTGCGGATCGCTTCCGCCGTCGGCGCGTCGTCATCGCGTTGACCGTGATCGTGACGGACCGACGCGCCGCGACCGCGGCTCGAACACGACGTCGGTGTTGGACACGCCTTCCGGCGCCGTGAACGTCGGCGTCGTCGAGTGCGCGTCGCTGAGCACGACGGTGGGGCCGCCGACCTGCGTCCACGTGTACGTGAGCGCCTGGCCTTCGACGTCGGAGCCCGACGCGCTGAGCGTGACCGTGTCGAGCTCGTTCACGGCCTGCGCCGAGCCCGCATCCGCCGTCGGTGCATCGTCGTCGGCGTTGACCGTGATCGTCACGGTGTCGACGGAGGTGTTTGTGCCGTCCGACACCGCGAGTTCGAACACGACGTCGGTGTTCGACACACCCTCCGGCGCCGTGAACGTCGGCGTCGTCGAGTGCGCATCGCTGAGCACGACGGTGGGGCCGCTGACCTGCGTCCAGGTGTAGGTGAGCGCTTGGCCTTCGACGTCGGAACCCGACGCGCTGAGCGTGACCGTGTCGAGCTCGTTCACGACCTGCGTCGGCCCGGCTTCCGCCGTCGGCGCGTCGTCGTCGGCGTTGACCGTGATCGTCACGGTGTCGACGGAGGTGTTCGTGCCGTCCGACACCGCGAGCTCGAACACGACGTCGGTGTTCGACACGCCCTCCGGCGCGGTGAACGTCGGCGTCGTCGAGTGCACGTCGCTGAGCACGACGGCCGGCCCGCTGACCTGCGTCCACGTGTAGGTGAGCGCCTGTCCCTCGACGTCGGACCCCGACGCACTGAGCGTGACGGTGTCGAGCTCGTTCACGACCTGCGTTGGGCCAGCATCGGCCGTCGGCGCGTCGTCATCCGCGTTGACCGTGATCGTGACCGTGTCGACCGACGTGTTCGTGCCGTCGCTGACCGCGAGCTTGAACACGACGTCGGTGTTGGACACGCCTTCGGGCGCGGTGAACGTCGGCGTGCTCGAGTGCGCGTCGCTGAGCACGACGGTGGGGCCGCCGACCTGCGTCCACGTGTACGTGAGCGCCTGGCCTTCGACGTCGGAGCCCGACGCGCTGAGCGTGACCGTGTCGAGCTCATTCACGACCTGCGCCGATCCCGCTTCCGCCGTCGGCGCGTCGTCATCCGCGTTGACCGTGATCGTCACGGTGTCGACGGACGTGTTGGTGCCGTCCGACACCGCGAGCTCGAACACGAGGTCGGTGTTGGTCAGTCCCTCCGGCGCCGCGAACGTCGGCGTGGTCGAGTGCGCATCGCTGAGCACGACCGTGGGGCCGCTGACCTGCGTCCACGTGTACGTGAGCGCCTGGCCTTCGACATCGGAGCCCGACGCGCTGAGCGTGACGGTGTCCAACTCGTCGACGCTCTGCGTCGGGCCCGCATCCGCCGTCGGTGCATCGTCGTCGGCGTTGACGGTGATCGTGACCGTGTCGACCGACGTGTTCGTGCCGTCGCTGACCGCGAGCTCGAACACGACGTCCGTGTTCGCCACGCCTTCCGGCGCCGTGAACGTCGGCGTCGTCGAGTGCGCGTCGCTGAGCACGACGCTCGGGCCCGAGACCTGCGTCCACGTGTACGTGAGCGCCTGCCCCTCGGCGTCCAACCCCGACCCGCTGAGGGTGACGGTGTCGAGCTCGTCGACGCTCTGCGCCGATCCCGCGTCCGCCGTCGGCGCGTCGTCGTCGGCGTTGACCGTGACCGAGACCGTATCCGTCGTCGAGTACGTTCCGTCGCTCACCGTCAGCTGCAAGACGACGTTGGAGTTGGTCAGACCCTCGGGCGCGGTGAACGTCGGGTTCGCCGAGTGCGCGTCGCTCAGGACCACGGTCGGCCCGCTCACCTGCGTCCACGAATAGGTCAACGTCGCGCCTTCCGGATCGGCGCCGCTGCCCGCGAGCTGGACGAGCTCGCCTTCCGCCACGGTCTGCGCGGCGCCGGCCTCGGCCGTCGGGTCGAGGTTCGAGAGACTGCGCGTCGTGTCGCTGAACGTGATCGAATCGAGGTTGGAGTAGGCGATCGAGAAGGTCCCGCCGCTCGGCATGTGGACCGTGATGGTCTGGCTCGTCTTGTCGACGTCGACCTGCGAGCGCGCGTACGCGGAGAGGTCGAGCGCGTCGTTGCCGGCGGTCCCGTCGATCGTGTAGCTCGCGCCCGCCGTCGCGTTGGCGAACGCGAAGGTGTCGTCGTAGGCGCTGCCGACGGCGCGCTCGAAACCGCTCAGGGTGTCCGTGCCCGCGCCGACGGTGTTCTGCGCCGTGGTCCGCGTCAGGTCGACGCGGACGCCGGACGTCGCGTCGGAGTAGTCCACGGTGTCCGTGCCGGCGCCGCCGCGCAGGCTGTCGTTGCCCGCGCCGCCGCGCACCACGTCGTTCCCCGCGCCGCCGTCGAGGCGGTCGTCGCCGGCGCCGCCCTCGAGGACGTCGTTGCCTCCGCTCGCCCAGAGGACGTCGTTGCCGTCGCCGCCGCGGAGCGTGACGTCGCCGTACGCGAAGCGATCCGAGGTGAGGTCGACCACGTCGTTCCCGGCTCCGGCGTCGATCGTCTCGATGTTCGCGAGCCGGCCCGCGGCGTTGCCGTCGTCGAGGAAGATGGCGTCGTTGCCGCTCGTGCCCTGGAGCACGTCGTTGCCCGCGCCGCCGTCGTAGTTGTCGGAGAAACCGGAGTAGCCCGAGATCGATGCGGTCTCGGCCGAGCCGGCCGAGCCCGGCGAGCCCGCGTTGTAGGCGGAGCCGCTCCAGGTGAAGTCCGGCGTCGTCCGCAGGACGTCGTCGCCCGCGCCCGCCGAGAGCGTGTCGGCTCCCGTGCCGCCTTCCAGGGTGTCGTTCCCCGCGCCGCCCGCGAGCGTGTCGTTCCCGGCACCGCCGCACAGCATGTCGGCACCGTCGTTGCCCGTGAGGACGTTCGCGCCCGCGTCCCCGGTGAGCGTGTCCGCGCCGGAGCCGCCGGCGACGTTCTCGATGCCGCTCAGCGTGTCGACCCCAGCGCCGAGCGTGTCCTGCGCGCCGGTGGTCGTGAGGTTGACCTGGACGCCCGCCGCGCTCGCGGAGTAGTCGGCCGTGTCCGTGCCCGCGCCGCCCGTCAAGACGTCGTTCCCGCTGCCTCCGACGAGGACGTCGTTCCCGTCGCCGCCGTCGAGCACGTCGTTGCCGCCGCCGCCGTCGAGCACGTCGTTCCCGGCGAGGCCCACCAGGTTGTCGTTCCGGCTCGTCCCCGTGAGCGTGTCGTTGCCCGCCGTTCCCGTGAGCGTCGCGGGTTGGACGAGGATGCTCACGCTGTCCTGACTGCTGTGCGTGCCGTCCGAGACCGTCACGAGGAACGTCAGCGTCGTCGCCGCGGTCACGTCCGGCGGCGCGAAGGTGGGGGCGGAGCTCGACGCGTCGGAGAGCGCGACGCTCGGCCCGGCGGTCTGCGTCCAGGTGTACGTGAGGCCCGCGCCTTCGGGGTCGACGCCGGTCGCGGAGAGCGAGACGGTCGCCGTGTCGAGCACGCTCTGGTCGGGACCCGCGTCGGCCGTCGGCGCGTCGTCGTCGGCGTGGACGGTGATCGCGACGGTGTCGACGGAGGTGTTCGTTCCGTCCGAGACGGAGAGTTGGAACACGACGTCCGTGTTCGAGAGGCCCTCGGGCGCGGTGAACGTCGGCGTCGTCGAGTGCGCATCGCTGAGCACGACGGTCGGACCGCTGACCTGCGTCCACGTGTACGTGAGCGACTGGCCTTCGACGTCGGAGCCCGACGCGCTGAGCGTGACGGTGTCGAGCTCGTCGACGACCTGCGCGGGGCCGGCCTCCGCCGTCGGCGCGTCGTCGTCGGCGTTGACCGTGATGGTGACCGTGTCGACGGAGGTGTTCGTGCCGTCCGAGACCGCGAGCTCGAACACGACGTCGGTGTTCGACACGCCTTCGGGTGCCGTGAACGTCGGCGTCGTCGAGTGCGCATCGCTGAGCACGACGGTGGGGCCGCTGACCTGCGTCCAGGTGTAGGTGAGCGCCTGCCCTTCGACGTCGGAGCCCGACGCGCTGAGCGTGACGGTGTCCAACTCGTCGACGACCTGCGTCGGCCCAGCTTCCGCCGTCGGCGCGTCGTCGTCCGCGTTGACCGTGATCGTGACGGTGTCGACGGAGGTGTTCGTGCCGTCCGACACCGCGAGTTCGAACACGACGTCGGTGTTCGCCACGCCTTCGGGCGCGGTGAACGTCGGCGTCGTCGAGTGCACGTCGCTGAGCACGACGCTCGGACCGGAGACCTGCGTCCACGTGTACGACAGCGCTTGACCTTCGACGTCGGAGCCCGACGCGCTGAGCGTCACGGTGTCGAGCTCATTCACGACCTGCGCCGATCCCGCATCCGCCGTGGGCGCATCGTCGTCCGCATTGACCGTGATCGTGACCGTGTCGACGGACGTATTCGTGCCGTCCGACACCGCGAGCTCGAACACGAAGTCTGTGTTGGACACGCCCTCCGGCGCCGCAAACGTCGGCGTCGTCGAGTGCGCATCGCTGAGCACGACGGTCGGACCGGAGACCTGCGTCCACGTGTACGTGAGCGCTTGGCCTTCGACGTCGGCCCCGGACGCGCTGAGCGTGACCGTGTCGAGCTCATCCACGACCTGCGTCGGGCCCGCATCGGCCGTGGGCGCATCGTCATCCGCGTTGACCGTGATCGTGACCGTGTCGACGGACGTATTCGTGCCGTCCGAGACCGCGAGCTCGAACACGATGTCCGAATTCGCGAGGCCCTCGGGCGCGGTGAACGTCGGCGTCGTCGAGTGCGCATCGCTGAGCACGACGCTCGGACCCGAGACCTGCGTCCAGGTGTACGTGAGCGCCTGTCCCTCGACGTCGGAGCCCGACGCGCTGAGCGTGACGGTGTCGAGCTCATCCACGACCTGCGTCGGCCCCGCATCCGCCGTCGGCGCGTCGTCATCCGCGTTGACCGTGATCGTCACGGTGTCGACGGACGTATTCGTGCCGTCGGAAACGGCGAGTTCGAAGACGACATCGGTGTTCGACACGCCTTCGGGCGCCGTGAACGTCGGCGTGGTCGAGTGCGCGTCGCTGAGCACGACGCTCGGCCCACTGACCTGCGTCCACGTGTAGGTGAGCGCCTGTCCCTCGACGTCCGACCCCGACGCGCTGAGCGTCACCGTCTCGAGTTCGTTCACGGTCTGCGCGGGACCGGCCTCCGCCGTCGGAGCGTCGTCGTCCGCGTTCACCGCAATCGAGACGGTGTCGATCGACGTGCTCGTGCCGTCGCTGACCGCGAGCTGCAGCACGACCGTCGAGTTCGCGAGCCCGTTCGGCGCGACGAACGTCGGCGCCGCTGCGTGCGCATCGCTGAGCACGACGGTCGGACCGGAGACCTGCGTCCACGTGTAGGTCAGCCCGTGGCCCTCGGGGTCCGTCCCGGAGCCCGTGAGCGCGACGACCGCTCCTTCCTCGACCGACTGCGCTGCGCCGGCCTCCGCGGTCGGTGCATCGTCGTCGGCGAGCAGGTTGATCGTGACGACGTCCGTCGACACGAGCGCGCCGTCGGACGCGCTGAGCTGGAGCACGATCGCCGTGTTGCTGACGCCCTGCGGCGCCGTGAAGGTCGGGTTCGGAGCGTTCGGGTTGCTCAGCGCGACGGTCGGTCCCGAGAGCTGCGTCCACGTGTACGTCAGCGGGTCGCCGTCGGGATCCGTGGCGCTGCCCGCGAGCGTCACGAGCCCGCCCTCCGCGATGGTCTGGCTCGGCCCCGCCGAGACGACGGGGGCGTCGGGCTCGGCCGCGACGGCGATGGTGACCGTGTCGACGCTCGTGTTCGTGCCGTCGCTCGCCGACAGTTGGAACACGAGGCTCGCGTTCGACTGGCCCTGCGGCGCGGTGAACGTCGGGCTCGCGGCGTGCGGATCGCTGAGCGAGACCGTCGGCCCGGAGATCTGCGTCCACGTGTACGTGATCCCTTGTCCTTCGGGATCCGTCGCGGAGCCGGTCAGCGTGACGGGCTCGCCCTCGTTCACGGACTGCGCCGCTCCGGCGTCGACCGTCGGCGCGTCGTCGTTGGCCTGGATCGTGACCGTGACGGTGTCGAGGGTCGTCGAGTAGCCGTCCGTGACGGCGAGTTGGAACGCGACGTCCGTGTTGGCGACGCCCTCCGGAGCCGTGAACGTCGGCGCGGCGCCGTGTGGGTTGCTGAGCACCACGGCCGGACCGCTGATCTGCGTCCAGGTGTAGGTCAGCGACGCGCCCTCGGGATCGGTCGCCGCGCCCGCGAGCTGCACCGTCGCGCCCTCGGCCACCGACTGGTCCGCGCCGGCGTCGACGATCGGCGCGTCGTTCTGCGCGTTGAGCAGGATGGACACGGTGTCCGTGCTCGTCCCGTGGCCGTCGGAGACCGTGACCTGGAAGACGAGCTCCGTGTTCGTGAGCCCCTCGGGCGCCGTGAACGCGGGCGCGGAGGCATGGACGTCGTTCAAGACGACGGTCGGGCCCGAGACCTGCGACCAGGTGTACGTGAGCGCGTTCCCTTCGGGGTCGCGGCTGGCGGAAGCGTCGAGCGTGACGGTCTGGCCCTCGCTCGCGAGTTGGTTCGGACCGGCGTCGGCGTCCGGAGGGAAGTCCGATGCGTCGAGCGCTCCATCCGCGAAGGTGATCGTCGCGACGTTCGAGTACTCGATCGAGAACGTCTGTCCCGAGGCGAGGGTCACCGTCAGGTGCCCTGCGCCTTGCGAGGTGTCCGCCTGCGCGAGCGTGAAGTGGGAGAGGTCGATCGTGTTGCTGCCCGCACCGCCGTCGACCGTGTACGTCGCTCCCGCGGCGGGGTTCGAGAAGGCGAAGGTGTCGTCGCCGGCGCCGCCGACGACGGACTCGATCCCGGACAGCGTGTCGACGCCGGCACCCAGCGTGTCCTGCGCCGTCGTCAAGGTGAGGTCGACGCGAACGGCGCTCGCGGACGAGGCGTAGCTCGCCGTATCGGTGCCCGTCCCGCCCGAAAGCACGTCGTCGCCGGCCCCGCCCGAGAGCACGTCGTTGCCCGCGCCGCCCGTCAGCGTGTTCGCGCCGGCGTCCCCGGTGAGAACGTCGCCGTAGGCCGAGCCCGTGAGGTTCTCGACCTCGGTGACCGTGTCCGTGCCCGAACCGCCTGTGTTCTGCGCCGTCGTCACGGTGAGGTCGACGGTCACGCCGGAGGTCGCGTCCGAGTACTCGGCGGTGTCGGTCCCGGTGCCGCCCACGAGGACGTCGTCGCCGGCGCCGCCGCGCAGCGTGTCGTTCCCCGCGCCGCCGCTCAGCGTGTCGTTCCCCGCGCCGCCGGCGAGCACGTTGTTGGCGGTGCTGCCCGTGAGCGTGTCCGCGGAGCTCGAGCCCGTGACGTTCTCGATCGTCGTCAGGGTGTCGTTGCCCCAACCCGTGTTCTGCGACGTCGTCACGCCCAGGTTGACCGTCACGCCGTTCGTCGCGTCCGAGTAGTCCGCCGTGTCGACGCCGGCGCCGCCCGTCAACGTGTCGTTCCCGAGTCCGCCGCGGAGCGTGTCGTTGCCCGAGCCGCCGCTGAGCATGTTCGCGCCCGCGTCTCCGATCAGCGTGTCCGCGCCGGTGCCGCCCGTCAGGTTCTCGATGCCGGAGAGCGTGTCGATCCCGGCGCCGCCCGTGTTCTGCGCGCCCGTCAGGTTCAGGTCGACGGTCACCGCCGTCGTCATGTCCGAGTAGTCGCCCGTGTCCGTCCCCGCGCCGCCGGAGAGCACGTCGTTGCCCGCGCCGCCGCGCAGGGTGTCGTTCCCGGCGTCGCCGCTGAGCGTGTCGTTCCCCGCGCCGCCGATGAGCCGGTTCGCCGCCGTGGTCCCGGTGAGGACGTCGTCGTAGGACGTGCCGGTCACGTACTCGAAGTTCGAGAGCGTGTCCGTCCCACCGCCGCCCGTGTTCTGCGCGGTCGTCGTCCGCAGGTCGACGGTGACGCCGCTCGTCACGTCGGAGTAGTCGAGCGTGTCCGTGCCCGCGCCCCCGTCGAGCGTGTCGTTCCCGAGTCCGCCGCGGACCGTGTCGTTGCCGCCGCCCGCGTTGATCACGTCGTCGCCTGCGCCGCCGTAGAGCACGTTCGCGGCCGCGGTGCCCGTCAGGGTGTCGCTCCCGGTGCCGCCGTACACGCTCTCGATCCCGGAGAGCGTGTCGATGCCCGCCGCCCCGGTGTCCTGCGCGCTGGTCACGTTGAGGTCGACCGTCACGCCGGACGTCATGTCGCGGTAGTCCGCGACGTCCGTGCCCGCGCCGCCGATCAGCGAGTCGTTGCCGAGCCCGCCCTTCAGCACGTCGTTCCCGGCGTTGCCCGTGAGAACGTTGTCGCCGGACGTGCCGGTGAGCGTGTCCGCGTTCGAGCCCCCCGTGACGTTCTCGATCTCGCTGAACGTGTCGGTGCCGTCGCCGGTCACCTGCGCGGTCGTCGCCGACAGGTTGACGGTGAGCTTGGCCGTGCTCGCGGAGAAGTCGGCCGTGTCCGTGCCGGCTCCGCCGTCGAAGACGTCGTTCCCGGCGCCGCCGATCAGCGTGTCGTTGCCCGCGCCGCCGTGGAGCGCGTCGTTCCCCGCGCCGCCGGAGAGCGTGTCGTTCCCGTCGTCGCCGAAGAGGGCGTCGTTGCCGTCTCCGCCGAGCAGCGAGTCGTCGCCCGCGCCGCCGTAGAGCGTGTCGTCGCCGAGACCACCGTCGGCGGTGTCGTTCGACGCGTCGCCCGTGAAGAGGTCGTTCCCCGCCGTCGCGCCGGAGAGCGCCGCGAGCGTCGCCGCGTCGGCCCACGTGCCCGACATCAGGATGCGCGCCTCGAGGCTCTCGACGCCGAGCGGGCGCCGGGGCGATGCGCCGTCCTTCGACGTGGGCTTCGGCTCCGACGTCGAGTCCGACTTCGCGCTCGCCTGCGGCGCCGATTTCTCACTCGCCTGCGGCGCCGAAGTCGGGCTCGCCTGCGGCGCCGATTTCGCGCTCGCCTCCGGCTCGGTGCGCGCGCGCGCGGCCGCGTCGCGCGCAGGCGGAGTTCGAGGCTTCGGCTCGGGTGTGGTCGGCTTCGGCTCGGGCGACGGAGTGCCCTGCGCGTCGTCGTGGGACATGGGGACCGGTCTTCGGGCCGCGCGAGCGGAGCGCGGTGGTGGGGTGGAGCTCAGGGCGTGAAGCGGACGCGGCAGCGGAGGCCCGCGGGGAGCGCGAGATCGTGGTTCTCGAGCTCGAGGCGCACGACGAACGTGGCGCTCGCGGTGTCGACGGCGCGCGCGACGGCGAGGACGCGCGCTTCGCGCTCGCGCCCCGCCTCGTTCTCGGCGCGGACCCAGGCGAGGTCGCCCACGTGCACGCGGTCCAGGAGGCGCAGGGGGAGCGTCGCCTCGACGCGCAGCGGATCGAGCGCGGCGATGCGCACGACGCCGGGCTGCGCGCGACCGACCCACTCTCCCGGTGAGAGGAAACGCTCGACGACGACGCCCGAGAGCGGAGCGACGACGCGGTCGCGTTCGAGTTCGAAGCGCGCGCGCTGGACGTCGAGCTCCGCGAGCTTCGTCTTCTCCGCGGCGGACACGAGGTCGACCTCGGCGACCCGCCGGTGCTGCGCGAGCTCGTCGCGCTCGGCCGACGGGAGGAGCTGCTCGTCGTAGAGCGGCGCGCGGCGCGCGATGCGCGCGTCGATGTCCTCGATCGTCGCGCGCGCGCGGAGCTCGTCCGACTTCGCGCTGGCCCGAGTGTCGGCCAGCGCGAGCGCGAGTTCGTCGGCGCGTGCGTCGAGCCGCGCGAGGACGTCGCCGGCGGACACGACCGAGCCGACGTCGACGGAGACCTCGACGAGGATGCCGTCCTTCGGTGCGGCGACGAGCACGCTGCGAGCGGGCTCGATGCGCCCGTCGAACGAATCGTCGACTGCGGCGGCCGTCTGGGACGCGGAGAGGTGGTGGGCGAGGAAGCACAGCGGAACGACCAGCGTTCCGGCGCACAGCCAGAGCTTCATGGGGCCTTCCTGGGGTGGAGCCGGGAGGGGAACCCGCGTTCTGTCGGCGATCTCGAGGTCCGCTCTGGAGACGACCTGAGTTCGTGATCTCGTGCCGCGTGCGACGGCGGTGCTTCCGCCGAGTTCCGGAGTTCAGGGTCCTGCGCCTGCTCCTGCGACCGGGCGGATTCCGAGCGTGCTCGGGGAGAGCGCCGGGCGCGTCCGGGGCCGGCCCGGAAAACGAAGCCGCCCGAGCGGGACCTCGGTCCCGGCTCGGGCGGTGAAGGTGGTGGAGGATAGGGGGGTCGAACCCCTGACCTCGACAATGCCATTGTCGCGCTCTACCAACTGAGCTAATCCCCCGCGTTGTCAGCCGCGGAGGCGCGCGTGCGCCGCTCCACGGGGCCCTTCCGCGCGGTGTCGCGTCCGAAAGGGGCCACGAAGGATGCCCGCGAGGCGGAGCCGAGTCAACCCGGGCGCGCTCGGAAACCGTCGCGAGCCCGGGCCTCGGGTCGGGCGCATGGTTCCACTCCCGGCGAGACCCTAGGATCTCGCCCCTTCTCCCGCCCGACCTGCACCGAAGGCTCCTCGAGTGAACCACCCCTACGACGCCCGCGCCATCGAGACGAAGTGGCAGCGCCACTGGAAGGACACGCACGCGTTCCGCGCGAAGAACCCGGGCGAGCCCGGCTTCGATCCGAAGCAGCCGAAGTACTACGTGCTCGACATGTTCCCGTACCCGTCGGGGTCGGGGCTGCACGTCGGCCACGCGCTCGGCTACGTCGGCACGGACGTGATCTCGAGGCGCAAGCGCATGCAGGGCTTCAACGTGCTCCACCCGATGGGCTGGGACGCGTTCGGCCTGCCGGCGGAGCAGTACGCGATCCAGACCGGCAAGCACCCGCGCGAGACGACGGCGGAGAACACCGCGAACTTCAAGCGCCAGCTCGCGCTGATCGGGCTCAGCTACGACTGGTCGCGCGAGATCGACACGAGCGATCCGACGTACTACCGCTGGACGCAGTGGCTCTTCTTGAAGCTCCACGAGCGCGGGCTCGCGTACCAGGCCGAGGTCCCCGTGTGGTGGTGCGAGGAGCTCAAGACGGTCCTCGCGAACGAAGAGGTGATCAACGGTCGCAGCGAGCGCGGCAACCATCCGTGCGTGCGGCGTCCGCTGAAGCAGTGGATGCTCAAGATCACGGCGTACGCGGAGCGTCTGCTCGCGGACCTCGACCTGATCGACTGGCCCGAGTCGATCAAGATCCAGCAGCGCGAGTGGATCGGACGCTCCGAGGGCGCGGAGATCCGCTTCGCCGTCGAAGGCGCGGCGAAGGCGGAGATCACCGTGTTCACGACGCGGCCCGACACGCTGTGGGGCGCGACGTTCATGGTGCTCGCGCCGGAGCACGCGCTCGTGAACGCGATCACGACGCCGGCGCAGCGCGCGGCGGTCGATGCGTACAAGGCCGCGGCGGCGTCGAAGTCGGAGCTCGAGCGCGGCGACGCCTCGAAGACGAAGACCGGCGTGTTCACCGGCGCGTACGCGCACAACCCCGCGTTCGAGGCGAACGATCCGCGCGGCCGCGTGCCGGTGTGGATCGCCGACTACGTGCTCGCGGGCTACGGCACGGGTGCCATCATGTGCGTGCCCGGCCACGACGAGCGCGACCACGAGTTCGCGCGCACGTTCGGCCTCGAGATCCGCGAGGTCGTCAAGCCGCCCGCGGGCGCGAAGGGCCTCGCGGACGGCGTGTGCTTCACCGAGCACGGCACGGCGATCAACTCCGGACCGATCGACGGACTCGCGACGCCCGCCGCGAAGGCGAAGGCGATCGAGTGGCTCGTCGCGCGCGGGCTCGGCAAGGCGCGCGTCACGTACAAGCTCCGCGACTGGCTCTTCTCGCGCCAGCGGTACTGGGGCGAGCCGTTCCCGCTGCTCCACCGCGCGGACGGGAGCATCGTGCCGGTGCCCGAGGACGCGCTCCCCGTGCTCCTGCCCGACATGAGCGACTTCAAGCCGTCGCCCGACGGCTCCGCGCCGCTCGCGCGCGCGAAGGACTGGGTCGCGACGAGCGATCCGCGCACCGGCGCGCCCGCGCGGCGCGACACGGACACGATGCCCGGTTGGGCGGGCTCGTGCTGGTACTGGCTGCGCTTCATGGACCCGCGGAACGACCGCGCCGCGTTCGCGCGCGAGGCGGAGACGTACTGGGGACCGGTCGACCTCTACGTCGGCGGCGCGGCGCACGCCGTGATGCACCTGCTCTACGCGCGCTTCTGGCACAAGGTGTTCTTCGACGCCGGCCTCGTGTCGACGCCCGAGCCTTTCCAGAAGCTCTTCAACCAGGGCATGGTCGAGGCGTTCGCGTACCAGGACGCGACGGGCCGCCTCGTCGCGAGCGACGAGGTCGAGACGCGCGGCAACGCCTACGTGCAGCGGACGAGCGGAGCCGAGCTCACGCAGATCGTCACGAAGATGGCGAAGTCGCTGAAGAACGTCGTCAACCCCGACGACATCATCGCGGAGTACGGCGCGGACAGCTTCCGTCTCTACGAGATGTTCATGGGGCCGCTCGCGGACTCGAAGCCGTGGAACCCGCGCGACATCCCGGGCTGCCGGCGCTTCGTCGAGCGCGTGTGGCGGCTCTTCGTCGATCCCGACGGCGACGCGTCGATCCGCCCGCAGTTCGCGCGCGGCGCGCCGGAGCCGAAGCTCGAGGGCGCGACGCTCGCGCTCGAGCGCGGCGTCAACCGCTTGATCGCGCGCACGGACGACGCGTTCCACCACTTCAACCTGAACACCGCGATCGCGGCGATGATGACGTTCCTGAACGACGCGACGAAGGCACCCGAGGCGATGACGCGTGCGCAGGGACTCCGCTTCCTCCAGGTGCTCGCGCCCTTCGCGCCGCACGTCGCGGAGGAGCTCTGGCAGCGGATGGGCGCCGAGGGCGAGGTCGGGAAGAGCCACTGGCCGCGCCCCGACCCGCTCTACCTCGTCGACGACGAGCTCGAGATCCCCGTGCAGGTGAACGGCAAGCACCGCGCGACGGTCAAGGTGCCGAAGGACGCGGAGGGGCCCGCGATCGAGGCCGCCGCGCGCGCGGGGGCCGCGGTCCACCTCGAGGGCAAGGAGGTCCTCAAGGTCGTCGTCGTCCCGAAGCGCCTCGTCAACTTCGTCGTGCGTTGACGGCCGGATCGTCGGCGCGCGTTCTTACGCTCCGCGGCCTGGAAATCCGGGCCGCGGAGCCGCGCACTGCGCGCGCCTCGCCCGACCCCATCGCATCGCGGGCGAGGCCACCCACCATGAAGAACTGGATCCCCGCCCTCCTCGCGCTCACGTTCGCCCCGGCCTGCATCATCGTCGTCTCCGACGACGGCGTCGAAACGCTGCGCAGCCGCGACCTCGCCTCGACCCCGACGCGCACCGAGGTCCGCACCGTCGCGGAATTCCATGCGCTGGAGCTGCGCGGCGCCGCGCGCGTCGACGTCCGCGTCGGCGAAGCGCAGTCCGTCGTCGTCACGGCGGAGGAGGCGCTGCTCCCGTTCCTGAAGACCGAGGTGCGCGACGGCACGCTCGTCCTCGATCGCGCGCCCGGCGCGCCGACCACGCGCAAGACCGTGCAGATCACGGTGACCGCGCCGACGCTCGACGCGGCCGTCCTGCTCGGCAGCGGCGACGTGCGCCTCTCGAACGTGAAGGGCGCGTCGTTCCGCGCCGCGATCACGGGCTCGGGCGACGTGACGGCCGTCGGCGCGGTCGACGAGCTCGTCGTCGACGTCGACGGTTCCGGCGAAGCCCGGCTCGCGGGACTCGCCGCGAAGGACGTGAAGGTCCGGCTCTCCGGCAGCGGCGACGCGCGCGTCACGGCGTCGGAAGCGCTCGACGTGCAGCTCCTCGGCAGCGGCGACGTGCGCTACTCGGGCAATCCGCGCCTGACGCAGTCGGTGCAGGGCTCGGGCGACGTCGTGCGCGACTGACGCGGCGCGCCTCGTTTCGGACCCAGGCCGACGGCGGGCGAGGAATCGCGGCCGTCGGCCGCGTTTTCCGCTTCGAACGCCCGCTACCGTCGCCCGCGCGCGGCCGATAAGGTGCCGACCATGCCGCCCCCCGGTGCCCCGGCCTCGAGCGCTTCGACGTCGAGGAACGAATCGCTCGGTGCGCGCGCGCACGCGCGCGAGCTCATGCTCCTCGTCGCCGTCGCGCTGCTCCTGCGCCTCGCCGCGTTCTTCGTGCACGGGTGCGCGCAGCACGCCGTCGGCAAGGACGCGTGGAGCTGGGGCTTCGAGTCCGGCTGCATCGCCGAGTCGCTCGCCGACGGACGCGGCTACGCGGGGCAGTGGGCGCGCGCGGAAGGACCGTGGGGGGAGACCGCGCCGATCACGGGCTGGCTCGCGCCCGCGTACCCGTACCTGCTGGCGGGACTGATGAAGCTCGGCGGCGGCGTGAGCGCGACGACCGCGGGGCTCCTGCTCGTGTTTCAGTGCGTGCTCTCCGCGCTGACGGCGGGGCTCCTTTGGCGCCTCGGGCTCGCGCTCGGCGGACTGCGGCTCGCGCGCGTCGCGGGGTGGACGCTCGCGCTGCTCCCGTACTCGATCTGGAACGCAGCGCACACGGTGTGGGACACGACGTGCGTCGCGTTCGTGCTGACGGGCTTCGTGCTCTGCGTCGTGCTCTTCGGTCGCGGCGCGAGCGTCGCACGCGCGGCGATCTTCGGCGCGCTCTTCGGCGCCGTGATGCTCGTGAACCCCGCGCCCGCGTCGATCGTCCCCGGCGTCCTGTGGATCCTCGCGAGCGGGCTCTCGACGTGGCGCGAACGCCTCGTGCGCCTCGCCGCGTTCGGAGCCGCGGCGTTCGTGCTCGTGCTCCCGTGGTGTCTGCGCAACCGCGAGGCGGTCGGTTCGTTCGCGCTTCGCACGAACCTCGGCGTCGAGATGATGGTCGGGAACAACGACCTCGCGAACGGCTACTTCCAGACGAAGCTGCACCCGAGCTACAGCGCGGACGAGTTCCGCCGCTACGTCGCGGAGGGCGAGGTGCCCTACGCGAAGGAGTGCATGGAGCGCGCGCAGACATGGATCCGCGCGGACCCCCTGCGCTTCGCGCGGCTCACGCTCCACCGCGCGCGACTGTACTGGCTCGGTGACTTCCCGTGGTCCGACCCGCGCACGGAGGGTGCGAAGAGCGCCGCGACGGATCCGGCGAGCTGGGTCAAGTGGGGGATGCACGGGCTCGCGGGGCTCTTGGCGCTCGCCGGGTGCGCGCTCTTCGTGAAGCGCCGCGTCGAGCATCGCGCGCTCGTGGTGATGCTCGTGCTCTTCCCCGCGCCGTACTACCTGACGCACGTGCTCGAGCGGTACCGCTTCCCGATCGAGCCCTTGATGCTCCTGCCCGCCGCCGCGTTCGTCCTTTGGGCGATCGACCGCGCGCGCGGGAACGCGACGCTCGCCGCGGGAGAGCGCGCGCGCTAGCTTCCCTGAGACGATCACGATGGCCGACGACAAGAAACCGCTGAAGAGCTTCAAGGACCTCCTCCGCTCGCGCGGCGGCACGCCGCAGGAATCGAAACCGGCCGAGGAGAGCACGCTCGACGTCGAGAAGGCGCTCGAGCAGGCGGAGTCGATCCCCGAAGGCGGCGGCTCGCGCGACCGCATCGCGCGCCGGCCGCGCGCGTTCGGGCCGATGGAGCACGGCCCCGTCGTCTACCGGGACGTCGACAGCGAGGAGATGCAGCTCCTCGCGTCGTTCCGCGTGCGCACGGTGTTCCCGGCGGACGTCAAGGCGGAGGTCGCGAAGCTCCCGCGCGATCCCGATCCCGCGGAATATGCCGGTCGCTGGGACCTGCGCAACGAGCTCATCTACACGATCGACGGCGACGACGCGAAGGACTACGACGACGCGATCGGCATCAAGGCCCTCCCCGACGGCCACGTCGAGGTCGGCGTGCACATCGCCGACGTCGCGCACTACGTGAAGCCGGGCACGGCGCTCGACGACGAGGCACTCGCGCGCGCGACGAGCGTCTACGTCGCGGACCAGGTCGTGCCGATGCTGCCCGAGGAGCTCAGCAACCACCTGTGCTCGCTCGTCGGCGAGCGCGATCGCTTCGCGTACTCCGTCTTCATGGTGTTCGACGCGAAGGGCAAACGCGTCAGCGCGCGCATCGGGAAGAGCGTGATCCGCTCCGCGCGCCGCAACACGTACCGCGAGGTGCAGGAGCTGCTCGACGGCGCCGACACGCCGGGCGCGCGCGCCACGAAGTTCCTCGAGGGCTCGCTCAAGCTCTTCGAGCGCTGGACGAAGCAGCAGCAGCAACTGCGCGACGCGAAGGGCTCGCTGCGCATGTCGTCCGTCGAGAAGAAGTTCGTCTTCGACGAGAAGCACGAGGTCGTCAAGGTCGTCGACGCCGCGCGCTACTTCTCGCAGACGCTGATCGAGGAGACGGCGCTCGCCGCGAACCAGGCGGTCGGCGACCTCTTCCGGGAGAAGGGGCTGCCCACGATCTACCGCGTGCACCCCGAGAAGGACCCCGAGGAGATCGCGAAGGTCGCGAAGGGCCTCGAGGACCACGGCATCCGCGTGCCCGAGAAGGACCGGCTCACCGGCCGCGACATCGCGCGCCTGATCCAGACCGCGCGCAAGAAGCCCAACGCCGAGGCGTTGATCATGCGCATCATGGGCCTGATCGAGCGCGCCGTGTACGAGGTGCACGACCACGAGGACGTCGCGACGCACTTCGGCCTCGCGCGCAAGGCGTACCTGCACTTCACGTCGCCGATCCGCCGCTACCCCGACCTGATGGTGCACCGCTGGCTGTGGGCGGTCGAGAGCCGTCCGGACGAGGCCGCGCGCGACTTGAAGGCGGAGGAGTTCCTCGCGGACCTGAACGACGTCGCGTCGCACTGCTCGCTGATGTCCGAGATGGCGGAGATGTGCGAGCGCTCGATGGAGGACCTGAAGGTCTGCCAGTACCTGCACCCGCACATCGGCGAGAAGATCGACGCGATCGTGGTGCGCGTCTCGCCCTACGGCATGGAGGTGCGCCTCACGCCGTTCAACGTCGGCGGCTTCCTGCCGACGCGCGCGATCGGCGAACGCGCGGAGGTCAAGGGCCCGAACCTCGTGATCAAGGCGGGGAAGCGCTCGCTCTCCTTCACCGAGGGGCACCCGATCCGCGTCGTCATCAAGGACGTGGACTTCGTGAAGCTGCAGGTGCTGCTCGAGCTCGGATGAGCGCGTTGTCCGCGCGCGCGAGTCCGCGCGTCCGTCCCTTCGAGGGATCGAACTCCGCCCCGCGATTTGGCATCCTCTCGCGCAAGGAATCCAGGCCCCCCGAACACCCACCGAGGACATCCCCATGGCATTCACGCTCCCCGATCTCCCGTACTCCCAGGACGCCCTCGCGCCGCACATCAGCGCCGAGACGCTCTCCTTCCACTACGGCAAGCACCACAAGAACTACGTCAACAAGCTGAACGAGCTCCTCGCGACCTCGCCGCTCGCGAACGAGTCGCTCGAGAACGTGATCAAGAAGGCGGGCCCCGGCCCGATCTTCAACAACGCCGCGCAGGTGTGGAACCACACGTTCTACTGGAACTCGCTCTCGCCGTCGGGCGGCGGCGACGCGAAGGGCGACCTCGCGAAGGCGATCGACAAGAGCTTCGGCAACGCCGCCGAGTTCAAGAAGAAGTTCACGCAGTCGGCGCTGACGCTCTTCGGCAGCGGCTGGTCGTGGCTCGTGAAGAAGCCCGACGGCTCGCTCGCGATCGTCGAGACGTCGAACGCGGGCACGCCGATCACGGGGAGCGACGTCCCGCTCCTCACGTGCGACGTCTGGGAGCACGCGTACTACGTCGACCGCCGGAACGACCGCGCGGCCTACGTCGAAGCGTTCTGGAAGCTCGTGAACTGGGAGTTCGCGGCGAAGAACCTCGCCGGTCGCTGAGCCCGTCGATCTCGAACCGGGCGAGGAGCGCACGCGCGCGCCTCGCCCGGTTGCTTTTCCGCGCTCGCTCGCGAAGATGAGCGGCCCGCGCGCACCCGTAGCTCAATGGATAGAGCACTGGTCTTCGGAACCATAGGTTGGGGGTTCGAGTCCCTCCGGGTGCGCCAATCCAGATCCCGGGCGCCGTCCTAGCGCACGCGCAGATCCTGCTCCGCGCCGATCACGGAGCCCGGCACCGGCGGAAGTCCGAGCAGCGCGAGCGCGACGTTGCCCGCCTCGCCGTTACGGATCGGCGGCGGACGGCGCCCCATCGGCGGACGCGTGAGCCCCGGGTCCGCGCGGCCTCCCGCGGAGAGCGCGTAGAGGTCGTGCTCGCCCTCTCGATCGCCGGTCCACACGACGAACGGGATCACGTAGTCGACCCACATGTCGGCGCGGTCGTGGCTGCGCAGCGGCGCACCGCCGCCGTGGTCCGCGGTGAGCACGATCGCGGTCTTTCCCCGGAGCGCGGGGTCGGCGTCGCACGCGGCGAGGATCCGCGCGAGCTCCGCGTCGACCTCCTGCACCGCCTTCACGTAGCGCGACCCCGGCGTCACGTCCCAACCGGCCGCGTGCGCCGTCAAGTCCGTCGTCGCGTAGTGCGCGAACACGAGCGTGCGCTCGCCGAGGTGCGCGAGCGCGTCGAGCGCGCCGTCGGTGATCTCCTGCGTCTTCAGCGTGAACACGAAGCGGTCGAGCTTGTCGCGCCCTTCGTCCGCGCCCGTCGTGTCGGGCGCGCCGTGCTCCGCGTCGTAGCTGACGTCGTACAGCGAGAACTTCGGCTTCCCCGCGAAGAGGGCCGTGCGCACGCCGCGATCGTGCGCGACGTCGAAGATCGACGGGACGTACGCGCCGTGGTTCGAGTGGAGCGTGACGCCCTTCGGCGCCTCGTCGTTGAGCACCCAGTCGTGTCCCGCGGGCCCGTGCACGGGGCGCCCCGTGAGCATCGCGGTGTGGTTCGGCAGCGTGACGGAAAACTCGGGATCGCAGCGCGCGTTCAGGGTGAAGGCGCCGCGCTCGAGCTGTTCGAAGCCGGGGAGCGAGCCCTTGGGCAGCGTGAGCAAGGCGTCGCTCCGAAGCCCATCCACGCTGACCACGAGCACGTGGTCGAAAACGGCGGGGCGCGGCGCCGCGTGCGTCCCGTCTCGTGCGTCGCGCGCGCCGACGCAGGCCGCGGCGACGAGGGCGATCGGGAGGAAACGGACGGCGCGCGCGGGGCCCCGGTGGGTCGGCATGCGCTTCCTGGTACCACGCCGGCGGGCCGCTCAGAAGCCCGCCGGCGCGCGTGGAGGTGCGCTCCGTCCCGCCGTAGACTCCGGCGCGGGTGCCGCGCTCATCCCCGGGGCCCGGGCGTCCGATCAGGGAACCGCATGAGTTCGAACAGGAACGACCCGATGCGCACGGGGACCGTGGCGCCCGAGCGGCCCACACGGGTGGGCGAGCGCCTCACGAGCCTCGAGTTCGCGCTCCTGCTCGCGAGCGTGCTCGTGTGCCGGCTCCTCGCGATGCGCGCGTGCCCGGTCTACGACGACGCCTTCATCACGTACCGCTACGCGCGCAACCTGACCGAAGGCCTCGGGATGGTCTTCAATCCGGGCGCCGCGTGGGAGCCCGTGCTCGGCACGACGACGCCGCTCTACGGCTTCGTCCTCGGCGTGCTCGGGCACCTGCCGTTCGACCTCGTCGACGTGTCGCGCGGCTTGAACGCGCTCTGCGACGTCGGAGCGGCCGCGCTGATCGCGCGCGCGTTCGGCCTGCGGCGGCTCGGCGCGACGATCGCCGTGCTCCTCTTCGCCGCGTTCCCCGAACTCGCGCGCATCAGCGTCGGCGGGATGGAAGCGCCGCTCTTCGCGCTGCTCGCGCTCGCCGCGTCGAGCCTCGTCTTCGCGGGCCGCGTCGCGTGGGCGGGCGTGTTCGCCGCGCTCGCGTGCACCGTTCGTCCGGAGGGCGTCCTCCTCGTCGGCGTGTGCGTGCTCGAGCTCCTCCGGCGTCCGCGCGCGTTGCTCGCATTCGGCGTGCCCGTCGCGGCGATCGGCCTCGCGACGATCGCGATCTTGAACCGGGCGTATGGGTTCCCGATCCCGCAGTCCGTGCTCGCGAAATCGCACATGAAGGCGGGCGCGTGGGAGCGCATCGAGCCGATCCTCGCACAGTCGTTCGCTCCGCACGCGCTCCTGTGGCTCGCGTTCCCGCTCGCGTGCGTCGGGTTCTTCGTCCTGCTCCGTCGACCGGGTCCGTTGCGCTCGTTCGTCGCCTTCGGTCTCGCGATCACGGCGAGCTACCTCGCCGCGCGTCCGCACGTGTGGGGCTGGTACTTCTACGTGCCGCTCGCGAGCACGCTCCTCGCGCTGGGCGCCGGCGCCGAGTTCGCCTTCGAACGCTGGCTCCGTCCGCGCGCGGCCTGGATCGAGCTCACGGCGCCGCGCGTCTTCGTCCCGATCGCGCTCGCGGGCGTCGCGATCGTCAGCCTCTCATGGCCGACGCCCGTGACGAGCCGCGTGTACGCGCCGATGCAGCAGTGGGCGAGCGCCGTCTCGCAGCGCGAACCGGGCGCACGCATCCTCGCGTCGGACATCGGCGCGATCGGTTGGGCGTGGAAGGGAACCGTCCTCGACAGCGAGGGTCTGACGTGGCCGCCCGCGCTCGACTATCCGCACCCGAACGCGATCATCCGCGCGTTCCGGCCGGAGTACCTCCTCGTCGTCGCCGAGCGCGACCGCGTCGCGCCGCTGTACGCCGACCCGCAGCTCCTCGCGGAGTACGAACCCATCGAGCGGTTCAGTCCGGACGGCGCGCGCGAGCTGTCGCCCGCGCTCGACACGCTCCCGCCGCGTTGGGCGCAGGACTACCTGGTCTATCGCCGACGCGATGCGGGCGCGCGCTGACGCGCGTCACCAGAGCGCGATCTCGCGCTGCTTCTTCCACAGGAGCCACACGAAGAAGGGGCCTCCGAGGAGCGACATCACGACGCCGGGGGCGAGTTGATCGTCGAACGCGACGATCTGGAGCAGGTCCGCCGCGCTGAGGAAGACGGCGCCCGCGAGCGCGGAGACGAGGAGGAGGGATCGGTGCGCCCCGATGCCGGCGAGGCGCACGAGGTGCGGCACGATCAGCCCGACGAAGGCGATCTGTCCGGCGACGGCGACCGCCGCGGCGGTGCACAAGGTCGCGCCGAGGAACGCGACGCGCCGCACTCGCGCGATGTCGACGCCGAGTTGACGAGCATCGTCCTCGCCCGCTTGGAGCAGGTCGAGCTCCCATCCGATCCGCGGAGCGACGGCGATGCAGGGGAGCGCGAGCGCCCACACGACGCCGACGTGCCATGGGCCGCGGTCGACGAGCGTCCCGAGATTCCAGGCCACGATGCTGCGGAGCGCGTCCCAGCGATCGAGGAGCAGCTGCTGCATCAGGCTCAGCAATCCGCCGAGGAACGTGTTCATCGCGAGTCCGACGAGCAGCAGCGTCGGGACCGACAAGCGCCCGCGCGCCGCGGCGATCCTGTGGACGAAGGCCGCGACGGCGAGCGCTCCGCCGAACGCGCACAAGGGAACCATCCACACGCCGAGGGGGGACGCGATGCCGGCGGCGCCGGCTCCCCCGACTCCAGCGGCGAGCGCGACGGCGAGCGCGGCGCCCACGCTCGCACCCGTCGTGACGCCGAGCACCGACGGCGAAGCCAGCGCGTTGCGGAAGAGCCCCTGCAGCAGCGCACCCGCGAACGCGAGCGCGGCGCCGACGCCCGCTCCCGTCCCGAGGCGCCAGAGGCGCATCCAAAGCAGCGTCTCGCCGGTTGGATCGTCGTGGTCGCGCAGGAGGAGCGCGGAGCCGAGTGCCCGCAGTCCGCGCGCGGGGTCGGTCCGCGCGGACGCGCTGCCGAAGACGAGGAACGCGGCACCCACGAGGCCGAGCAGCAGGAACAGCCCGAACGCGACGCCCCAGGTCCGGCGCCTCCGCGGAGATTCCGTCCGCGCCTCGGCCGCGTGCGAAGTCGAGGATTCGGGCATGGGAGGACGGCGGCGCCGAGTCGGAGAGGCTCGCGGCGGCGGAGCATGCTCCCCGGCGCCGACCCGGGATGTCAATCGCAGGAGTGGTGCGCGGGGCGGGCATCGGTCATGCTCGGGCCGTGGAGGTGCGCCCGGGAGCCAGCGCGACGCCGATGTCGAGCGCGGAGTTGCGCGCCCTCGACCTCCGCGCGGAAGTCGAGTTCGGCCTCCCGGGTCTGGTGCTCATGGAGCACGCGGGGGCCGGTGCGGCGCGCGAGCTGCTCGCGGAGTTCGAGCGGCTCGGAGCTTCCAACCGCACGGTGGGGGTGCTCTGCGGCCCCGGCAACAACGGCGGGGACGGGGCGGTCGTCGCGCGTTGGCTGGCGGCAGCGGGAGTCGCGGTGCGGGTGTTCGGACTGGTCCCGCGGGAGACTCTCCGCAGCGCGGCACGCCTCGAGTTCGACATCCTCGCGCGGTCCGGGATCCCGGTGCTGGAGGCGCCGTCCTCGGAAGAACTAGAACTCGCCCTCCACCCCTGCTCGGTCCTCGTCGACGCGCTGCTCGGGACCGGGGCGAGCGGGCCGCCGCGCGAGCCCTGTGCGGCGTGGATCCGCGCCCTCGAGCGGCGGAGGCGGGCCGGGGCGTTCGTCGCGGCGCTCGACCTTCCCTCCGGCTTCGACGCCGACACGGGGCAGGCGGGCGAGCCCGCGGTCCGCGCCGAACTCACGCTCTCGTTCGCGGCGCCCAAGCTCGGCTTCGCTCGCCCCGGAGCCGAGGCCTGGACGGGGCGGATCGTCGTGCTCCCGATCGGCGTCCCGGGCTCGGCCTATCGGCGCTCCTGAACGGACGGTTCGGAGCCGATCGGAGGGGACGAATTCCGCTAGGGAAGGCGACTTCCCCGTCGGAGCGGGGCAGGAAGGGAATTCCGATTCCCGTCGACGGACGCGGACAGCATCTCCCCGTGCTGGAATCGCGATGGTAAGGTTTCCTTGTCGCCCCGCGGAACCCGGACGGGATCCGTCCTCGTCCAAGGGTCGACTCCGTCCGGCAGGAATGGGCACGTCGTTCTCCTCGCGAGGAGGCGCCGTGAGTCGTGCCGACGGCACTCCCTAGTACTAGGTTCTCTTCACATTCCGAAACCCATCAGGAGATCGTAATGCTTCGTTCTTCGCTCTACACAGCGAGCGTGCTGGCCCTCTCGGCGGCGTCGTTCGCGCAGAAGATCGAGACGCGCGGATTCGAGCGCGTCTCGGTGCCCGTCAAGCAAGCGGGCGTCTACCACCTCGCGACCGGCACGTGGACGCGCGGCCAGGCCACGCAGCTCACGGGCGTCGCCGGTTCCGACATCGTCTACAACTGCACGCTGCCCACGGGCTACTACTTCCCGGGCTACGGCGGCCTCACGGTCACGTGCTCCGGCCGCGTTCCGAGCCTCAGCTCGCCGAACACCGTGTGGAACCCGGCCGCTCTTCCGGTCGGTACGGTGCCGGGCTCGGCCGCCGGTTGCGCGAACAGCTACACGATCGACGGATTCCAGATCGGGTACTGCTCGCGTTCGGTCGGTGCGACGACGTCGATGACGATCGCCTTCTACCAGTCGTGGAACCCGACCTGCACGACGCCGGTCGTTGCGCCGCCGCAGGGCGGCCCCTTCGCGCTCGCGGGCTTCCCCGGTCGCGCGTCGACGGCGGCTCTGGGCTGCTGGATCGTCAACCTCGACCTCGCCGGCGCCACGCTCAGCTTCAACATGCTGGCCGACGGTGACGGCGCGTACGGCGCCAACACGGACGACGCCTTCGGGTGGACGTTCACGTTCCCCAGCGCCACGAGCGCTGCGACCTGGGCTGGCTTCATCCAGACGGGTTGCCCCGCGGACGGCTCGGGCACGGCCCACAACGGTATCGGCTGGAAGCAGTTCCCGCCGAACACGACGGTCGAATCCGCCGGCTACGACGGAACGCGCTTCGACGGCCCCTCGGGCGCCGCAGCTCCGACGTACCCGGCGAACGGCGCGGTCGGCTTCCCCACCCCGGGTGGCGAAGACGGAACCGACATGGTCGCCGACGACGGCGTCCGCTTCGAGAACGGCTTCCTGCCCAACGGTGCTGCCACCGCGGCGGGCTGCTACTTCTTCGGTGGTCCGATCGGCTCCGGCGGCAACGACGGCGCCTACGCGAACTTCCACATGGAGCTCTACGCCAAGGTCTCGTGCACGCCGCCGGCTCCCGGCCTCGCGTACTGCTTCGGTGACGGTCTCGACCCGCTCGTGACGACGGCCTGCCCCTGCAACAACTTCGGCGCGCCCGGCAACGGCTGTGCGAGCTCGTTCAACGCGAACGGCGCGAACATCACGGCCACCGGCCAGGTCGCGCTCGACAACGTCGTGCTCCAGGGCTCGGGCATGAACGCCACGGGCAACAGCATCTTCCTCAAGGGCGACACGGACGACGCGGGCGGCGTGGTCTTCGGTGACGGCGTGCGTTGCGCGGTCGGCACCCTGATCCGTCTCCGCACGGTTCCGCTCGTGGCCGGCACCTCGGCCTTCCCCGACTCGACCCAGACGATCACGCTGTCCGCCCGTGGCGGCACGCCGGTCGGCTCGGGCCTGACGGGCTACTACACGGTGTACTACCGCAACGCGGCCGCGGCCTTCTGCCCGCCCGGCACGTTCAACACCGCGAACGGCTACCAGATCACCTGGTGATCTCGGAGCCGACGCGGTCGGCCCGAAGCGAAAAGGGTGGCGCCCCGCGTGGGCGCCACCTTTTTTCGTGTCGACGCTCGCGGCGGTCGGCGCCCGACCCTGCGTTTCGCGGCCGACGGGGCTGCGCGGCGGCGAAGGGGGCCGCCCCGCCGTCACGGCGTCCCGTCGGGCGGGAATCGCTCGGCGTCGCGCAGTGGAGGACTACCGCTCGCCGCTGAGCTCGCGCTCCAGGTCGCGCGCGCGCGCGTCTTCCCGCAGCGGGAGCAGGAGCGCGTGCAGCCGGGCGAGCGCTTCGTCGTTTCGCCCCAGGCCGCGGAGAGCGGTGACGAGGCCGCGCACCGCCTCGAGCATCCATCCTTCGGCGTCGAGGTTCGGGCGCGCGGCGAGCGCCTGCTCGAAGGCCGCGCGGGCCGCTTCGAAGCGGCGGCGCAGGAGCGCGACCTTCCCGCTGGAGAACGGCACGGCGAAGGACAGGTCGTCGTCGAGCGGGAGATTCGCGGCGCGCGCCAGCGCGGCCTCGGCGCGCTCGAGGGCCTGCGAAGCCGCCGCGGCGTCCCCGTGCGCCTGCGCTCGTTCGTACGCTGCGAAGTGCACGCGGCTCTCGTCGTACGGACCGCGCGCGGAGTAGGGGAAGTCCGCGCCCGTTCGCCGCGCGAGCGCGAGCGCTCCCGCATCGTCGCCCCGCGCGATCGCGAGCTCGAGCAGCCGGTCCGCGGCTCGGGCAGCGAGGTGCGGGTCGAGTTCGACGGCGCGGCGCAGGCTCGCCGCGGCCTCCGCTTCGCGACCGAGGCCGAGGAGCGCGAGCCCGAGTCCTTCGTGCGCGAGCGCGAGCGACGGGCGCGCATCGCGCGCGGCGGCGAAGCAGTTCGCGGCCTCGACGAACTCTCCGCGTTCGAGCGCGAGCGAGCCGAGCAACCACCAACCCTGTGCGCCGGTGCGATCGACGGAGTCCGGCACGCGATGGAGGAGCACGCCCGCCGCGGCGATCGCCGTCGCGATCGCGACCGCGAGTTGCCGCCGCGCCGACCTCCATGCATCCCAGGCGTGGACGGCCGCCGACCCCGCGAAGACGGCGAGCACCGGCACGATCGGCATGCGGAACCGGGCGCACACGAAGAACGCGATCACGGTGCCGGCGTAGACGGGGACGAACAGCAGGAGCGGTGCGCAGGTCCAGCTCCGTCGCCAGGCGAGGAGGAGTCCGACGATTCCAGCCGCGGCAAGAGCTCCGAATCCGACCGGTAGCCAGCGCAGGATGGGGCCGTATCGCAGGGCGAAGAAGCGCTCGTCGACGTTGTTGCCGAGCTCCCAGTCCATCCAGAAGAGCCGCGCCTTCCACACGAAATGGCGCAGCGCGGCCATCGGCTCGGTGCGCATCCACGTGAGCGCTCGCTCCGTGTAGAAGGCCGAGACCTCGCTCGGCGCGAGCGCGCGCCCGCGCGCGGACTCCGCGATCGCGATCGCGTCGTGGTAGCCGCCCCACCAGTCCCCGCGCGTGCCCGGCACGATCGCCGACGAGCCGTCCGACGACGGGTTGTTCCCGATCCAGAAGTTGACGCCGCCCTGCGAGCTCACGAGCACCGCGTCGTGGCCGACGATGCGGTTGTAGAGCGTGACCGGCGCGATCAGCGCCGCGAGCCCGAGGACGAAGGCCGCGGCCCGGACCGCGCGGAGTCCGAAGCGCTCCGGACCCCGCAGGCTCCAGAGCACCATCAGCGGCACGAACGCGAGCACGTTGGGGCGCACGAGCGTCGCCGCGCCCCAGGCCGCGCCGGCGACGCACCAACTGCGAATTCGGCCGTCGCGACCGGCGACGAGCGTGCGCTCGATCGCCGCGAGGTCGAAGAGCATCTCGAGCACGGGAAGCAGGAGCTCGCCTTCGAAATAGATCGACGTCCAGTAGGTCGCGGCGACGAGTCCGGCGACGAGCGCCGTGCGGCGATCGAACACGAGGGCGGCGACGCGCATCACGAGCGCGACGGTCAGGGTTCCGAATCCGGCCTGCACGAGCCGCGGCAGCAGGAGATCCTCGCCGAAGAACCGCGTGCAGAGCCCGAGGAACCACGGGTAGAGCGGGGCGCGGAAGAACGGCCCGGGCTGGAAGTCCTCGCCGCGAGCGAAGGCCCGCGCCCACTCGACGTGGTAGAGCGCGTCCATCTGCGGGTGGTCGAAGAGCGGGCTCGAGCGCGCCTGGAGCACGTAGACGACGCGCAGGACGAGCGCGAGCGCGCAGACGAGCACGAAGCCAACGCGTGCGCGGCGGGGATCGAGGTCGAGTGCGACCTCACTTGCCATCGGGATCGTCCTCGGCTCCGACGTAGCCCATGCCCTGCAAGCGGCGCCGCTCCTCCGCCGACGGCTGGACGGGCGGCCCGAGCTTCGCGCGCCCGGCGAGCACGCGTCGGAGGAGCTCCAGATCGCGCTCGAGCTGCTCGGCCCGGGAACGTTCGGTCGCGGCACGATTCACCGACTCGCGCGGATCGTCGACGACGTGGAAGAGCTCGGGCGGACGCGCAGCGTCGGCGCGGTGTTCGATCCACTTCCACCCGTCGGAGCGCAGACTCTCGAGCGGCGGGCCCCAGAAGTTCCCGAACGCGAGGAGCGCGCTCGGCGGAAGCGCTTCACCGCGCAGCGCGGGGGCCAGATCGCGCCCGCGGAAGGACGGCGACGCGGGAACGCCGCACCACGCCGCGAGCGTCGGCGCGAGGTCGATCGTGCCCACGGTCTCGGGGACGCGGCGCGGCACGAGTCGTCCCGGCTGCGCGAGGATCCACGGGACGTGGAGCAACTCGTCGTAGAGCGTGTGGCCGTGCTCCCAGTCGCCGTGGTCGAGGAACTCCTCGCCGTGGTCGGCGACGAGCACCACGAGCGTGTTCTGCGCGAGACCGCGGCGCGAAAGCTCGTCCAGGAGGCGACCGATCTCGGCGTCGGTGTAGGCGACCTCCGCGTCGTAGAGGAGCTCGGCGCGATGGAAGTCGTCGGGCGTCGGCTGGATGCGTCGCGCGCGCCACAGGGTCACCTGCTCCCGTGCGCCGAAGTCGAACGCGGAGCCCTTCTGATCCCTGGGATCGGCGAAGCGGGCGCGATACTCCGCGGGCGGGGCATAGCGCGCGTGGGGGTCGAAGTAGTGCGCGAGGAGCAGGAACGGCGTGCTCCCCGCGCGATCGAGGAACGCGACCGCGGCGTCGGTCGTTCCGCGCGCATCGCGAAGGTGCGTGTTGTCCGCGTAGAAGCGCTCGTCGACGGACTCGAAGCCCTGCATCAGGCCGTACGCACGGCCGAGGAAATCGACGTTGACGACCGCGCCCGTCGCATAGCCGGCGTCGCGGAAGCGCTCGGCGAGCGTGTCGTGGCTCGCGTCGAGCGCACGGAAGTCGCCGACGCGTCCGCCGGCCCCGTGTTCTTCGGGAGCCTGCGACGTGAACATCGACGCGAAGCTCGGCAGCGTCCACGGCGCGCTCGAGTACGCGCGCTCGAAGAGCACGCCGCTCGCGGCGAGGCGGTCGAGGTTCGGCGTCAAGCCGCGCGTGTTGCCGAGGCAGCCGAGCCGATCGGCGCGCAGCGTGTCCACCGCGACGACGAGCACGTTCGGGCGCTGCGCCGTCGCGCCCTGCGGTCGACACGCGAGCCAGACCGCCGCACCCGCGGAGGCGGCGAGGGCGACCGCGAAGAGCGTGAGACCGAGGCGCACGAAGGGGAAACTAGCAGTCCGTCCGCCGCATCGCCATCGCCGCGAAGCCCGCTTGAAACGACGAGGCCGACCTCGCGGCCGGCCTCGCATCGATCCGAGCTGCGCGGACGAGCCGCGCCGGGGATCACCAGGTGATCTGGTAGCCGTTCGAGACGTTGAACGTCTCGGGCGGGCAGAACGACGCCGAGGCGTTGCGGTAGTACGTCTGGTAGTACGCCGTCAGTCCCGAGCCCGGCGGAGTGCTGCCGCGAGCCGAGAGCGTCACCGTGTCCGTCGAGTCGGGGAAGCTCGCCGCTCCCGCGCTGGCGATCTTCGTGCGCAGGCGGATCAGCGCGCCGCTCGTGCAGAGGAGGCCGTCACCGAAGTTGACGGAGTTGCTGTCGTAGAGATCGCCCTTGAGGAAGATGCACGAGCTCGTGGTCGGCATCAGCGTCGTGTCGAGGCGGACGCTGTCGGAACCGGTGTCGCCGACGCCCGAGAGCAGCGCGCCGTTCGAGTTCGCGGAGTTCGCGCAGCCGTGACCGACGGCGCCCGTGTTGCTGCACGGGCAGTCGAGCGGGAGGCTGCCGTCACCCGCGCAGTTCGCCGTGCCCGGAGGCGTGCCGTCGATGCGCCAGATCTCGCCGCCCTGCTCGACGATGTAGAGCTCGCCGGCGAGGTCCTGGCCGAAGGTCGTCACGGTCGTGATCGTCGGCGTCCCGGGAGGGTCGAGCTGCGTCGTGCGGTCGGTGAAGTTCGTCAGACCGCCCGCCTGCGTGTACTTGAAGCTCCACAGCTTGTTCGTCGAGTAGTCCGCGTAGAAGTAGGTTCCGGCGAGCGCGGGGATGTTCGCGCCGCGGTAGACGAAGCCGCCGGTGATGCAGAATCCCACCGAGTGCGTGTAGGTCTGGATCGGGAAGACGAGGCCGGTCGAGACGCAGCTGCACGGCGTCGTCGCGCAGGCGCTCGCGCTCGAGCACGAGTTGCCCTCGAAGCAGCGCCAGCCGTAGTTCAGGCCGGCACCCGCGCCCGCGGGCTCGAAGTTGATCTCTTCGACGGCATTCTGGCCGACGTCGGCGATGTACAGGTCGCCGGTGAGCTTGTCGAAGCTGAAGCGCCAGGGGTTGCGCAGGCCGTAGGTCCAGATCAGCGGGAACGAGGAGGCGGCGAAGGGGTTGCCCGCGGGGACGTACGTCGGCGCGTTGTCGACGTCGATCCGCAGCATCTTGCCGAGGTAGGTCGTCAACGTCTGGCCGTTGCCGTTCGTCGCGTGCCCGGTGCCCGTGTCGCAGCCGTTGCCGCCGTCTCCGAAGCCCGCGTACAGGTAACCGTCGGGCCCGAACTGGAGGCAGCCGCCGTTGTGGTTCGACTGCGGCTGGGAGACCGAGAGGACCTGGTTGGTCGCGGTGACGGCCGCGACGTCCTGCGTCGGATTCGAGATCACGTACTCACGGAGGATCGTCGTCCCCGTGCTGTTCGTGAAGTTGACGTAGAAGCGGCCGTTCGTGAGGAAGTCGGGGTGGAACGCGAGGCCGAGGAGGCCCTGCTCGTTGCCGGTGGAGACCCCGGTCACCGTGAGGAACGGCGTGGTGACCACGACGCCGTTCTTGATGAGCTTGAGGTTGCCGGTCCACTGCTCCGTCACGACGAGGCGGGTCGGATCCCCGGGGATCGGGACCAGGTTCGTCGGCCGGGCGAAGCCGCTGGCGACCAGCGAAGTCCGCAGCGTTTGTGCCGTGGCGAGCGGACTGAGGAGCGCCGCGGGCAGCAGCGCGAGGAGGAGGTTCGGGACCAGGGTGTCGAAGCGCATCGGGTTCGCTCGGCTGGGGAAAAAACGAAACGGGGCCCGTCCGGATCGCACTCCGAATCGGGCCGTGTAGAAATCGTCGCCTGCCCTGGAAAGGGTGTCAAGGCGCGGGGCCGAAGGTTCGACGTGCGCGCGGTCGCGCTTGTTCCCGGAAGGGTTTTCACGCACCTTGAGCGCATGAACGTCTCGGACCGTTCCGTCTCCGCAGCGCTCGTTTTCCTGGCGCTCGCCGCCTGCGCGCCGGACACCCGCGTGCTCGCGTACCCCGACGGCGCAAGGTACGAGGAGGCGGAGTGGCGCGGCGCGCTGCGGGACGGCGTCCGCCGCAACTACTACCCGGACGGCACGCTCGAGCGCGAGGTCGACTACCGACGCGGCGAGCCCGATGGAACCTGGACGTTCCACGGCGAGGACGGGGCCGTGCTCCGCCGCGGCGAGTACGTCGCGGGGCGCCGCTCCGGAGCCTGGATCGAGAACCATCCCGGCGGCGCGCCCCGCTCGAAGGGCGAATATCGCGACGGGCAGAAGGACGGGCGCTGGGTCTACTACGACCCCGCCGGCACGCCTGCCTACGAGGAGTCCTGGGAGCGCGGCAGCCTGATCCGCGCGCGCGAGCTCACGAAGCGTTGAAGCGCGGACGCCGACGCGGCCCGGCGAGCGCGAAGCGGACGCAGGCCCGGCCCACCGCGGGAGCGCGCGCGAGCCCGCCCGCGATGGTGTCCGCGAGCTGCGCGTGTTGGGACAAGAAGACGAGACCGCGCGCGACGAGGCGCGCGCGCGCCGTCGCGCGTCGAACCCAGACGTGGTGGGAGCGCACGGCGGCGAGCTCGTCCGCTCCGTCCAGCACCGCGAGCGCGCCGAGTCCTGCCGCCTCGCCGCTCTCGACGGCGGCCCCGACTCCGGCGCCGAGGATGGGATCGACGGCGACGGCGGCGTCTCCGCAAGGGAACCACGCGGGCCGGACGGCGCGTTCGAGCCCGTGAGGACGCAACGCGCGGGCCTCCGGCTCGGTCTCGATCGCGCCGACGACCGTGCGCGCGGCGGGATGGAGCGCGAGCGCGCCGTCGAACAGGGCCCGCGCGCCGCGTGCACGGACCGCGTGCGCATGCAGGAGGACCGCGACGTTGACCCGTCCGCACGGCAGCGGGGTGAGGTAGACCTCGCCCTCGGCGCCGAAGTGCACCTCGACGCGTTCGATCGCGCGCGCGGCTCGTGCGCGCGCGCGGACGCCGACACGGCCGACGGCCTCCGCGCGTGGCGCGGGCATCGCGTCCGCGCGTCCGCGCGCGCCTGCGGCGTCGACGATCACGCGGGCGCGGACCGAATCACCGTGCGGAGTGGACACGCAGAAGTGCCCGTGTTCCCGCTCGTCGACGCGCGCGCGCGCCGAGACCACGCGGATGCGGCGGAGGTCGAGCTCGCGCCAGAACGCCGCGAGCAAGGCCGGACGCTCCACGGCGTACGCGGTCGAGTCGAGCGCGAGTTCGAGCCGCAGCCGCCCCCGCAGCCAGTATTCGAGGCCGTCGAACGCACGCCGGGACGCCGGCTCGGGGAGGCATCCGAGCCGCTCGAGGACGGCGACGCCGCGCGGGAGGATGCCTTCACCGCACGGCTTGTCGAAGCCGCGGCCCTGCGGCTCGAAGAGCGCGATCGATGCGCCCGCGCGCGCGGCCGTGAGCGCGGCCGTGAGCCCTGCCGGGCCGCCGCCGATCACGGCGACGTCGAAGGTGGGCGCGGTCATCGGACCTCGGTCGCGCGCGCACGGGGGAAGAACCGGCCCTTGCCGGCCATCGCCCGCGCGTAGCCGGGGATGGAAGCGAGCAGCGCCTCCTCGCGGCGGATGCGCGCGGCGAGGATCGGAGCATGGACCGCGTTCAGGAACAGCGCGCTCCAGGGACTCCCCGCGGCGACGGGCACCGCTGCGAATTCGAGCAGCACCGCGAGGTAGTTCGGATGGCGGATCCACCGGTAGGGGCCGCGCGTCGAGACGCCGAGCTCGGGCGTGACGCGCGCGCGCACGTTCCACGCCGGACCCAGGGAGCGGATCGCCCAGTACCGCAGGCACTGCGCCGCGAGGAAGACGCCGAGTGCGACGAGACGCACCGTGTCCGGAAGAACGACTGGAAGGAGCGCGGCTTCCAGCGGCGGCAGCACGACGAGCCCCGCGTGCGCGGCGAACATGGCGCCGAACGCGACGCGGGACTCCGCCAGCGCACCGGGCCGCCGCGCGACCGCGCGCTCCAAACGTCGGCTCCAGGCGAGCTCCCCGAGCCGTTGCGCGGCCACGACGAGGCCGAGCGCGATCGGAGTCCAGGCCGGGAGCACGGGCTCACTCCACGAAGCGCCACGCGGACGCTTCGAGCGAGAGCCCGGGGCCGATGCCGACGAGCAAGGCGTTTTCGCCCGCGCGCGGAGAGCGCCGGGCGAGGTCTTGCTCGAGCACGCTGAAGACGGTCGCGGAAGAGAGGTTGCCGTGACGCGCGAGCGCTTCGCGCGACGCCCACAGCGCGTCCTCGTCGAGCCCGTAGAGCTCCGTGATCGCCTCGAGGATGCGCCGTCCGCCGGGGTGGACCCAGAGCCGCTCGAACGCGCCGAACTCGCGCCCGCGCGGCGCGAGCAGACCGTCGAGCGCGGGCTTCAGCGCTCGAAGGAGGAACACCGGCAGTTCGCGGTCGAGCACGATGCCGAGGCCGCTCGAGCCGACGTCGAAGCCCATCAAGTGCCGGCTGCGCGGGAACAGGTGCGACGCGGTCCACTCGAAGACGGGACCGCTCGAGCCTGGTCCGACGACGGCGGCTCCCGCTCCGTCGCCGAAGATCGCGCACGACACGACGTTCGTCCGGGAGCGGTCGTCGTCCCGGAGCGTGATCGAACACAGCTCGACGGCGACGACCAGCGTGGTCTTGCCCAGGCGTCCGAGCTCGCCCGCGAGTCCCAACGCCAACGCGCCCGCTGCGCAGCCGCTCTCGGTGATCGGGATGCGCCGCACGTCGGGGCGGAGCCCGAGGGCCGGCGCGAGCGCCGTGTCGAGCGCGGGGATCGCGATCCCCGTGCACGACGTGTCGATCACGACGTCGATGCGTTCGGGCTCGACGCGAGCGCGCTCGAGCGCGCGGCGCGCGGCGTCGTTCGCGAGCGAGAAGGCGATCTCCTGGTACTGCCGGTTCTTCTCGTCGAACGAGCGGCGCTGCAGCGTGCCCTCGACGTCGCACGCGAGGTGTCTGCGCTCCACGCCGCTGCGCTCGACGAGTTGCGCGACGAACGCGGGGTCCTCGGCCGGGAAGAGCCGTCGCATGCCCGCGATCGTCGCCGCGACGTCGACCGTGAACGGCGGAAAGGCGGTCGCGACGGAGAGGATGCGCGGCGCGTGGCGATCGGTCATGGAGCGCGGATTGTCACGACGCGGGACGCGCGCGACAACGCAGACGACGTGAACGCTTCGTCAGAGGGGCGGGCGCGCGACGAGAGCGCGGCGCGCAAGCCTCCGCGGGCGTGCGGGCCTCCGTCGAACTCGAGCGGGAGCCCGTCGACCTCGGGGGACGCACCGCGTGGGCGCCGCGGGTGTCGGCGTGGATCCGCGCGACGCCGGTTCCGTCGGCCGGCGGCTCGAAAGCGCACACGCGGCCTGCGGCCGCGACGGGAGCGAGGCGATGCAAGCCGGCCGAGCTTCGGAGGCGTGGGGGAGCGGGGCGAGCTCCGGGGCATGCCGTTTGGCCGCGTCGAGCCGCATGCCTCTCCAGGAGTCGGCCGCCGTCGATCGTCGCGGAGCCTCCCCCGGCGTTCCGCGGCCGGTGCGCTCCAGGTCGTCCGGGTTCGAGGCCGAGAGCTGGACGGGACATCCAGAAGTTGGATGATCGTCCACGCCATGGAATCCACGGCCCCCCGATCCTCGCCGGCCGGCCAGCCGGTCCAGCCCTCGCTCCCGGCGGGCTGGCTGTTCGACCGCGAGCTCGCGGCCGGGGCACAAGGCCAGGTCGTGCGGGTCCGCCGCGGGGGCGAGTTCGGGGTGCTGCGGCTCCTGCCCGCGGCGGACGCACGACGAGGCGTCGATCCGGAGCTCGCCCTGCTCGCGCGCGTCCGGCATCCGAGCCTCGCGCGGCTGCTCGACCACGGCGTCCTCGACGGCCGCCCGTTCACGCTCCGGAGCTGGATCGAGGGCGAGGACCTCGCGCGCGTCGGCGAGCGTCTTCGCGCGGCCGGCGACCCGGGGCACGCCGAGCTCGGGCGTCTCGTCGCGCGCCTGTGCGCCCCGCTCGACGCGATCCATCGCGCGGGCTTCGTACACGCGGACCTGAAGGCGACGAACGTGATCGTGCGCGCGGGCTCCGAGCCGGTGATCACGGACTTCGGCCTTTCGCACGCGCGTCTCGCGGCGAACGGTGAGGGGGTCTCGGGCAGCTTGTTCGCGCTCGCACCCGAGCTCCTGCTCGGCGGCCGCATCGACGGTCGAGCGGACCTCTTCGCGCTCGGCGTCCTGCTGCACGAGCTCCTCCTCGGCCGCCGCGTGACGGCGCGCGAGTTCTACGGACGCTTCCCCGAACAGGACTTCTTCACGGCCGCGGGGACGCGCGTCGAGGAGCTTCCGGAGTGGGCGCGCGACGTCGTCGCGCAGCTCGTCGAGCGCGACCCAGCCGCGCGTCCCGACACCGCGCTCGAGGTCGCGCGCCGCCTCGGGCCGCGCCTGGGACTCGAACTCGGTTCCGAGGAGCCCGGCACGCTCGGTTGGTCGGTGTCGCGCGGCCGCGAGCGTTGGTTCGAGGAGTTCGTCGAGAGCACCCGCGCGGCGTTCGAGGAGTTCAGTACCGGGCGCAACGCCGACACGCCCCTCGCCCCGCGCTGGATCACGGTGGTGGAGACGGAGGGCGCGCAGGCGGTGCTCTCCGCGCTGCGGCTCGCGCTCGCGCTGCACGGCTCGCCGGTGCACGCGCTCGAACTCGCGCGCGTGCGCCGCGAGCTCACCGGCGGCCGCGACCTCGATCGCTGGCTGCTCGAACGCTCGGGCTCGCTCGCCGGCGGAATCGTGTTCGCGGCGCCGAGCGGATCTCCGTGGGACGAACGCATCGTCGAAGGGCTCGCTCGGAGCCTGGCGCAGGCGCAGAGCGGCGTCGGCGGTGAACCGACCTTGCTCGTGGTCTGTGCAGCGTTCGCACCGGTCTCCACGGACCTCGCCTGGGAACGACGGACGCTGGTGCCGATCGACGCCGCGACGATCGAGCGCGAGCTCGGACCGCACCTCGACGAGTCGGCGGAGCGCGTCCGTTCGATCGCGCGCGAGTTGGAGCGCGCCTGCGGCGGGTCCGCCGCCCGACTCGACGCTCGACTCCGCGCGGCCGCCGCCGCCGGGGCCTTGCTGCACACGGGGCGCGGACTGCGGATCGCTCCCGGGGGATGGGCGCGGCTCGGAGCCCTGGACGACGCGCGGCGGGCGGAGCGGCTCGCCGCGCTCGGCGCCGCGGCCCGGCGCGCGCTCGGTGGGTTGCTCATCGCCGGCGGGCGCGCGCTGCTCGCGGAACTCGGACGCGGCGCAGGGCTCGACGGCGCCGCGCTCGCTGCGGCGCTCGCCGAGCTCGAACCGACCGGCTACGTCGAGCGCTCGGCCGTGGAGGAGGGCACCGAGCTGCGCTCGATCGGGGTCCGTCCGCGCGAGCTCTTGCTCTCTTCGGCCCTGACGCGTGAGCTCCATGCGCTGCGCGCCGCGGAGCTCGAGCGCGCGAACGCGAGCCCGGGGGCGCTGCTCCCGCATCGCTGGGCCGCGCGGCTCGACGGTGGACACGACGCCGCGGCCCTCGAGCTGGTGCGCAGGTTGCGCGAAGCCGGACAGGCGGAGCAGGCGCTCGAGGTCCATGCCGCGCTGCGCTCCGCGGCGGAGTCGATCGACGCTGCGATGCCGTCGGCGTTCGAGGCGGAAGCGGCGCTCTGCTGGATCGCGCTGGGACGGCCCGAACGCGCGCTCGACCTCGTCCGCGGACTGGACGATGCGCCGAGCGCTGCCGAGCGCGCGCACGCCGCGTGCGTGCACGGCGCGGCGGCGATCCTGCGGCACGATTGGGCCGTCGCCGAGGAGCAGTTCGTGATCGCCGCGACGCTCCGGCCCGACGATCCGTCCGACGCGTGGCACGGTCTCGGCCGGGTCTACTTCGAGTCGCGCCGTGATGCGGAGCTCGACAAGCTCGCGGAGGACGCGCGCGCGCGAGTCCACGCGCCGCTGGCGGCGCGCGTGATCGATTCGCTCGACAATCTCCGGGCGATGAGCGCGTTCCGTCGCGGAGATCCGACGACCGCTCGTGCGCAGCTCGAGCGCGGTCTGCAGGAGGCGTGCAACGCGCGCGACGCGGCGCGCGAGGCCGGAGTCCGCATCAACCTCGCGACCGTGCTCCGGCGCAGCGGCGCGATCGCCGACGCGCTCGCGCACGCGCGACGCTCGCAGGACCTGTACGACGAGGCCGGCCATCTCCCGGGACTCGCGCAGGCGCGCGCGCTCGTCGCAGGGATCCTGCGCGACCAGGGCGAACTCGGCGAGGCCGCGGCGCTCTTCACGTCGGCGCTCGCGCTGCGCGAACGCTTGGGCGACGCCTCCGGCGCGGCGGCCGTGCGCGGCATGCTCGGGCTGGTGCTCGCCGAGCGCGGTCACGCGCGCAGCGCGGAGCTCGAGCTCGCGAGCGCGGCGCGCGCCCTCGAGCGCGGCGGGCGGGCGAGCTTCGCGATGCCGCTCGCGGCGCGGGCGGAGGAGCTGCGCGTGCGCTTCGCGCCCCCTGGACGACCCGCGGGCGTTCCAGCTCGACGCACCGAGGGAGAGCGCGCGGCCGAGGCGGATCCGCGCCTCTTGACGAGCCGGGCCCGCGTCCAATGGCTCGCCTTCGATCGGCGTGGAGCCGTCGAGACGGCGCGACGAGCCGGCGTGCTCGCCGCGCGCCTCGGGCATCCGCTGCCGGAAGCCGAGGCGCATTGGCTCCTCGACGCGCTCCGGCGGACGGGAGAGCGGAGCGTCGACGCGGCGGAGGCCGCGCCGCTCGCGAACGAAGCGGACGTCGCGCCGCTCGTGCACGAGGACCGCATCGTCTTCGACCACCTCGTCGCCGACCTCGGCGAGGACGCGGCCGCGCACGCGGCGATGGCTTGCGTGCGCGGGCTCGTCGAATGCGGCCGCGACGACCGCGCGGCGCGTCTCGCGATCGCGATCGCCGCGCGCTGCCCGGCGCCGGAGCTCGCGCGCGAGGCCGCGGCTCTCGCCGAGACCGCGTTCGCCCGGTGCGCCGCCGGACTCGGCGCGGACGAGGCCGCACGCTTGAGGCGCACGCTGCTCTCGATGCCCGATCCGTGGCCCGCGGACCTGGATGCACGCACGCCGACCGCAAACGGCGAGGAGGAACTCGAGATGGACGTCGTGGCCCTGCTGGACATCAACCACCGCCTCGTGAAGCAGGAGGCGCTCCGCGACCTGCTCGGCGCGATCGTCGAGGGCGCGCTCGGCGTCACGGGCGCGGAACGGGGTTTCCTCGTGCTCGAGGAAGACGGCGAGCTCTCGTTCGACACCGCGCTCGACTCACGGCGCGGCGACATCGCGGCGCCCGATCTCGAGGTGTCGAAGAGCATCGTGCGACAGGCGCTCGACGCGGGGCGCGTGCTGCGTCTCTCGAACGCCGTGGACGATCCGCAACTCGCCGCGTCGCCGTCCGTCGTCGCGCTCGAGCTGCGTTCGATCCTCTGTGCGCCCTTCCAGGTCGAGCCGGGGCTTCGCGGCGTGATCTACCTCGATCACCGTCTGCAGCGCGGGGCGTTCGCGGCGCGCGCGGAGCGACTGCTCGCGCTGCTCGCCGACCAGGCGGCGCTCGCCGTGCGGCAGGTGCGCCGCGTCGAGGAGATCCGCCGCCTCAACCGCGAGTTGTCGAAGCAGGTCCAGCACAAGGAGTCCGATCTCCGCGCAGCGCGCGCCGCGCTGCGCGAGGCCAACGTCGCGCTGCCGGCGAGCGGCATGGTCGGGAACGCGCCGCCGATGCGGGCGGTCCACAAGCTCATCGAGCGCGCAGCCCCGAGCAAGCTCTCGGTGCTCGTCGTCGGCGAGAGCGGCACGGGCAAGGAACTCGTCGCGCGCGCACTCCACTCGCTCTCGCCGCGCGCGGCGGGGCCGTTCGTGTCCGAGAACTGTGCCGCGTTCCCCGAGTCCCTGATCGAGTCGGAGCTCTTCGGCTACAAGAAAGGCGCGTTCACTGGCGCCGACAGCGATCGCCCTGGCCTCTTCGAGCGCGCGGAAGGCGGCACGCTCTTCCTCGACGAGATCGGCGAGCTCCCGCTCGCGCTGCAGGCGAAGCTCCTGCGCGTGCTCGAGACCGGCGAAGTCCGGCGCGTGGGGGACTCGCGCGTGAGGCACGCCGACTTCCGACTGGTCGCGGCGACGAATCGGGACCTCGAGGCCGAGGTGCGCGAAGGACGTTTCCGCGCGGACCTCTTCTACCGCCTCGACGGTCTGCGCGTCGCCTTGCCCGCCCTGCGCGAGCGCATCGAGGACGTCCCCGAGCTCGTCGACCACTTCCTGCGCCTCGAGAACGCGCGCACGGGGCTCTCGAAGAAGGTCGATCGCGCGGTGGTTGCGCGTTTGTGCCGTCGGGCCTGGCCGGGGAACGTGCGCGAGCTCGCGAACGAAGTGACGCGGCTCTACGTGCTCTCGGAGGGCGACGTCGTGGATCCGGAACTCGTGCGGACGGCCGGCGCGACGCGCGAGCCGGCGAGTTCGGCGGCGGACCCGTTCGCCGCCGGCGTGCCGACGTTGGAGGAGCTCGAGAAGCGCGCGATCCTGCGCGCGCTCGAACTCGCCTCGGGCGACAAACGCAAGGCTGCGGAGATGCTCGGGATCTCCCGCGCGAAGGTCTACCAGAGACTCAAGGACTGGCGACTCGACGGTGGCGACGCCGGGAAGGAGGAGGCATGAGCCCGCGGACCGCGCTCCTCGCGCTCGCAGTGGGGCTTCCGCTGCTCCAGGGCTGCGGGCCCGAGACGCCGCGCTTCGAGCGCGTGATCGTGATCAGCCTCGACACGGTTCGTGCCGATCGACTCGGGTGTTATGGACGCGTCGACGCGCACACTCCGGCTCTCGACGCGCTCGCGGGCCGCGGCGTGCTGTTCGAGGACGCGACGTGCGCCGCGCCCACGACGCTCGCAAGCCACACGTCGGTGTTCTCCGGGCTCTATCCGCACACGCACGGCGTCCCGCGCAACGGTTTCGTCGTCAGTCCAGAGAACGAGCTGCTCGGCGAGCTCGCCCGATCCGCTGGGTTCGAGACCGCAGCGTTCGTCGGATCGTTCGCGCTCGAGAAGAGCCTCGGTCTCGCGCAGGGCTTCGACACGTGGGACGAGAAGTTCGTCGTCGACATCGATGCAAACCACGAGCAAGAGCAGCGCCCCGCCGCAGCCGTAACCGACGCGGCGCTCGCGTGGGTGGAGCGGGCGAAGCCCGAGCGCTTCCTGCTCTTCGCGCACTATTTCGACGCGCACGCCCCGTACGAGCCGCCGCCGCCGTTCGACGCGATGAACCCGCGACCGGGCGCGCCGCGCTCCGCTTCGCTCGCGGACCTCGATGGCGCCGTCCGCGCACAGCAGACGCGCACCCTGGGGAAGGCGCGCGGGGTGCAGGCCGTGATCCGGGGCGGGCTCGACGCCCACGCGCTCGACGTCGAGGACGGGCGCGCTCTCCCGCAGGACGAAGACCTCGCCGCGCTCTACCAAGGCGAACTCGCGTACGTCGATCGCGAAGTCGGGCGCCTGCTCGACGGACTGGAGCAGCGCGGGTTGCTCGAGGACGCGCTCGTGGTGGTCTTCGCGGACCACGGCGAGACGTTCGCCGAGCACGCCGACACCTGGAACCACGGGCTGTGGACCTATCAGACCACGGTGCACGTGCCGCTCCTCTTCGTCGGACGTGGCGCGGGAGCGAGCGCCCTCGGTGTGCGGCGCGTCGTCGAGCCCGTTTCGAGCGTCGACGTGCTGCCGACCCTGTGCGAGCTCGTCGGGTGGACGTCGCCGAAGAAGGTCGACGGCGTGAGCCTCGTGCCCTGGATGCGAGGCGAGCGTCGCGAGCACGGTCCGGTGTTCTGCGAAGCCACGCAGCCGCCGAGCGTCGAGCGGCCGCGCGGCCCCGAGACGCCTTGGGAGAACGCGCTCAAGGCGAAGTGCGTGCGCCTCGGTCGGTGGAAGCTCGTCCGCGCCCCGTATCTGCCGCGCGAACAGCTCTTCGATCTCTCCGTCGATCCGGGCGAGCGCGACGACCTGCTGCGGGGGAGGACGGACGCCCTCGCGCAGGCACCGCTCGCCGAACTCCGCGCGGCGCTCGATCGGTTCGAGAAGGAGGCGCGTCCACGCGCGTCGCGCTTCGATCCGACGCAGACACTCGAGACGATGAAGAAGCTCCGCGCGCTCGGCTACGACGAGGGCGCGGGCTCCGTGGACGAGCCGCCCCCGAATTCGCCGCGCTGAAGCTCACTTCTTCTTGTTCAGCAAACCCTCGACGCCTTCGAGGGCCTTCTTCACGCCGCCGTCGAGCTGATCGTCGAGCAGCTTCTTCGCTTCCTTGCCGACGCTCTGCTTCAGGCCCGCGAGCCCGTGATCGAGGTCCTTCAAGACGTCCTTCGGAAGCACGCCGCCGCCGGACTTCACGGACTGATCGAGCACGGCACTGACGATCGCGCGAGTCAGCGTCGAGACGAGCTGCAACGTCGAACCGTCGCTCCGGAAGTCCTCGATCACGATGCGCGGCAGCTCGACCGTGTGCGTCCCCGCGCCGACCGGAACGTCCGCAAGGTGGAGCGAGACCTTCACGTGGTCGAGCTCGATCTTCTTCACGTGCAGCGAGCGCGAGCCCTTCGTCTCCGGCGCGGGTTCGGCGCTGCCGCTCTTCGAGCCCGCGACCTGGTCGAGGTGCTCGAGGATGCGGCTCCAGTTCGAACCGGAGGCGTTCCGCTCGAGGTGCACGTCGAAGCCGTCGAGCGCGAGTTCGGGGAGCTCGAGCGCGTCGGAGAGGATCGTGCCGTTCTCCCAGCGTGCACGCGCGGTGCCGATCGAGAGGAAGTGGGGAGAGGTGAAGCCGGGAGGGTTGGCGATCGTCAGGCCCTTCAGGTCGAACGCACCCTTCGCGAGGCCCACGTCGACGTCGTCCACGCGCGCCTCCACGCCGGTCGCGTACGACGCCCCGCGTCCGATCGCGGAGCCGACGAGCGGGTCGAGGAACAGGAAGGCCGCGCCGAGGGCGAGGAGCGCGAGGAAGACGAGCCCGAGGAGGATGCGGAGGAAGAGCTTCATGGCGGAAACGAACACGCCGCGGGACCGGAGCGGCCCCACGGCGTGTGGAGGGTAGGCGCTCCGCCGGGCACGCTCAAGCGCGCCGGCGGACGTCGGTCACGGGCAGATCTCGACGTGCACGGCGTTCGTGACGCCGTAGCCGTCGAGGGCCGCCGGATCGCGGAAGATCGCCTGGAAGTTCCGCGTCGTATCGATCATCCCCGGGGAGAGCGGGATCGCGAGTTCGGCATGGCCGTTCGTGTCCGCCGTGAACACACCGCGGCGCGAGATCGTCCCGCCGAGGAGCAGCGTTCCGCCGTGGAAGGGCAGGCTCCCCTGATCCGGGCTGTAGAAGAGGACGCCGTTCTGGAAGGGCGTCGCCTTGTCGACCGCGATCTTGAGGTTGTTCACCGCGACGGACGTCGAGCCGACGGCGCTGACGCTCGGGTAGTCGCCGTTGATGCGCTGCTTCGCGAGGCCGTACTGGATCGCCGGCAGGCAGGAGGGCGAGCCGAGGACGATCGAGCGCGACTGCATCAGCACCGGCGCGCTCTTGCCCTTCGCGACCCACAGGTTGTAGGCGTCGAGGCCCGCGCTGTTCGTCGTGTTCTCGTCGCGGAGGAACTCGATGTACTCCTTCGAGGTCGTCTGGTGGTAGAGGTTGATCTCGGCGTGGTGCGCGCCGAACGGCACCGCGAACAGCGTGTCGTCCCAGTACTGCTCGTCCGCGTACGCGTAGTTGACGGGCAGCGCCTGCGAGGCCGTGAACGCGAACAGCGTGTAGCCGCGCGGCGGGATGCGGTTGTCCTTGTAGATCTTGTTGTTGAGCGCGAAGTGGAAGCTCGGGCCGATCGGGAGGCCGGTCGCGCCGGCGACGTTCGCGTCGATGCCCTGCTCGATCTCGTAGACCTTCGTGTCTCCACCCGTCAGCACGGCCGTCCCCACGTCGTACGCGCCGCGCTCCGCGATCAGCGTGTTGCCGGCGTCGAAGAACTTGACGTTGATCCACATGCGCCGGCCTTCGCCGTAGCCCGTCGGGAGCTTGTGGCCCGACTGGTTCACGACGCGGACCGCGAGCTGGCCGTTCTTCACGCTCGCTTCGAGGTCGGCGGCGTTCGAGAGCAGCTGCTGCGTGCGCTGGTGCGCGGCCGCGACCGATGCGTTCGTGAGCCCGGTCTCGCTGTCGGGATAGATGGACCGGACCGCGTCGAGGACCCAACTGTTCGCGCCGTTGAAATCGTGCAGCGGGAGGTCGTTGCGGACCGCGCCGCCGAGCACGGGGTTGCACGCCGTGCCGGTGGTCTTCGGCATGTGGCAGTCCTGACAGGTCGACACCGCCGTCTGATTCCCGCCGAAGCGGCCGCCCATCTCGATCTTCGCCTTGGCGAAGTGCGAGTTCTTCCACTCGCTGAAGGTGCGCTCGATCGGGAACTCGTCGTACGGGAGCTGGGTCGGGTGCGGCGCGTCGAGCGTGTTGACGGTGTAGTCGCCGTTCGGCTGGCGCGTCAGCGCGGGGTTCGAGACCTCGTGGCACGTGCCGCAGAGCTGCGAATCCAGGTGGAACGGCGACTGACGCCAATCGTGGTACGGGAAGCTCGGGCCGAGATCGAACGGACCGCGGCGGATGTCCTGCGGGTCGACGATGTACTGGCCGCTGTGCGGCTGGACCGGGCGCTCGGCGAGCGAGTTCAGGATGCGCCGGTCGATCTGCGGGTTGGCGGCGTCCTCGTACGGATCGACGAGACGGTGGCAGAGGTGACACGTCACGCCGTCGAAGTCGCCGAGCGAGGGGTTCAGGCCCGAACCGTCCGCGGGCGTGCAGCGTCCCGCGAGCCAGGCACCCGGCGTATGGCAGCGCAGGCAGAATTCTCCGACGCCGGCCGCGTCCTGGTTCGCGATGGCGAGGGTCGCATGGAACACCGGATCGCGCGAGCTCTGCGCCATGAGGCTCGAGCTCCAGCGCGAGTACGGCTCCTGGTTCGGATCGTAGTAGCCGTGGCAGCCCGCGCACGTGGGGGAGTCGAAGACGTCCACGAACAGGCCGCCCGGCTGCGTCCCTGGTTGGTGGAAGTCGTTCGCCGTCGTCGGAACCGGCAGATTGACGAGTGCCGCGGCGCCGCAGAGTCCGGCCGTACCGAGGAGCAGAGAGCTCGTGAGCCAGGACGGACGAGACCAGTGGATTCGAGACGGACGGAACATGCGCGAAGACTCGGGTGTGGGTCGAAGGTGCGAACCCTGCGAGCGCGCCGGGAGGGCGCGAGTCCGAGGACGCGCGAGCCTCGCCCGCGCAACCCCAGTGTGGAATCCTCCCCCGGTCTCGCCGGGCGGTCAAGGAGGCGTGATGCGTACGGGGCGCCTTCTCGGCAACTTCTTCCGATTTTTTCGATCACCGGCGCGAGTTCGCGGCGTCGCGCGATCGGAGGGTCGCGCGGCAGGTGCCCGCGGCCCGCGGCGCCGAGGTGCGCCGATTCGATCGCTGCGACCCGAAGAGGATTCCATGTCGATGAACCGACTCGTTCGTTGGACCGTTGCCAGCTCGCTCGCCTTCGTGCTCTCCGCCGCCGCCCGCGCGGAGGACTGGACGCCCTTCTCGGTCACCGCGGTGACCCAGAGCTGGGCGCTCGAGGACCTGCTCGTCCAGGGCCCGACGCCCCAGACGGGCGGGGTGGTCGTCACCGAGTTCATGAAGGACCCGTCCGCCGTCGCCGACACGCGCGGGGAGTGGATCGAGCTCTACAACACGCTCCCCTGGCGCGTGAACATCGAAGGCTGGATCCTCGCGGACGACGCAGGGACCCAGACCGTGCTCTCGAACGGCGGGCAGGGCCTGCGGCTTGCGCCGGGGCAGTACTTCGTGCTCGGGAACAGCGCCGACACGACGCAGAACGGGGGCGTGCCGGTGCAGTTCGCGTACTCGGGCTTCGTCCTCGGGAACGGCGCCGACCAGATCGTGCTGCAGAAGCCGAACGGGCTCGTCGTCGACCGCGTCGCCTACGACGACGGCGTCGCCTGGCCGGACCTCGCCGGGCACTCGATCAGCCTGAATCGCTCGCTCCGCGACGCCTTCTCGAACGACGACGGGGCGCAGTGGTGTCCGTCGTCGACGCTCTGGAACGCCGCGAGCACCGACACGGGCACGCCGGGGTTCGAGAACGACGTCTGCCCGTGAGGGGGCGCTGAAACGCAGCGAGGGCGTCGCACGCGCGACGCCCTCGCCTTCCGGGCTCAGTCGGACGCGATCACCAGGTGATCACGTAGCCGTTCGCCGCGTTGAACGTCGCGGGCGGGCAGAAGGCCGCCGCGGCGTTGCGGTAGTAGACCGTGTAGTAGCCGATCAGGCCCGAGCCGACGGGGGTGCCGCCGCGCGCGGAGAGCGTGATCGTGTCCGCGGAGTCGGGGAACGTCGCCGCGCCCGCGTTCAGCGTCTTCGTGCGGAGGCGGACGAGGACGCCCGTCGCGCAGCGGATGCCGTCGCCGAACACTTCAGCGGCCGGGTTGTCCGTGTCGCCCTTGAGGAAGATGCAGTTGCCGGTCGTGTTCATGCCCGAGCCCTCGAGCACGACGTTGTCGCTCGCGACCACGCCGCTCGCGGTGAGGTTCGCGCCGTTCACGTTGAACGAGCTCGCGCAGCCGTTGCCGAGCGCGCCGAAGTTCGCGCAGGGGCACGGCGTCGTCACGCTGCCGGCCGAGTTGTCGCCGAAGCAGTAGGGATTGCCCGGCGCGACCGGCGGCGGGCAGAGGTTCTCGTTGACCGCGCCCGGAGTCGGCCACGGGTTCGGGTCGGTCGGCGGGTTGAACGCGAGGCCGTTGCCGAGGTCCCACGCGCCCGGGTAGTCGCCGCAGCGGTAGGGGTTGCGCGCGGAGGTGCCGCTCGCGGGGACGACCAGAGCGCCGTCGTAGACGACGTCATTCACGCCCCCGTCCGTGACACCCACGCTGTCCACGATGGTGCCGAGCGTGGGGATCAGGGTCGTCGTCGAGCCGAGGGGCGAGTCGATGTGGGAGACCGGATTCGTGAGCAGCGCGAGGATCGCGGCCGGGTTGGCGGTCTGGACCAGGTAGAACGTGTCGGTGCCGTTCTCGATGGCGTCGGTCGTGCCGATCTGCAGATCGGGGGCGGGAACGACGGCCACGTCGCCGAGCAGGAAGTAGCCCGAGGGGCCGATCGTGAGCCCCGTCAGGTCCCAGGCCTTGTCGAGAGTGCCCGCGTTCGTCGCCGGGTTCGTCTGGTCGCCTTCGACGACGAGGACCATGTACCCCGTGAGGGAGGTGCCGGGCGTGCCCTTGAGCTCGATGTACTCGACGTCGTCGGTGCCGGCGTCGTTGAAGTAGATCTCGTTGAGGTGAACCTGAGCCGAGGCGCTCGCCGCGAGGGTGCCGAGCGCGAACAGTCCGAGGAGGCGGTGGAGGAAGGTCATGGGGATCCGAGTGGGTTGAGGGCCGCCGAACGGATCGTTCGGTCGTTCCTGGACGGGTGGGAGCGCGACGAAGTTCCCGGACCCGTCCAAAGGCCGCGAAAGCTCCATCGCTGGTCTCGAGGCACGACCAGCCGCCCCCCTGGACGGCGATTCCGTGCGCCTCGGTACTTCCCCGAAAGCCTACCGTGGTGGCTTCGATTCCGCAGCCCCGGATTCGGACGAAGACCTCCGTCGAGCCAGGAGGGGAGCCGCACCGCAGTCCGGGCAGCGCACCCGTTCCTCGCGCACGGTGCTCCGGTGGACGGGGCAAACCCAGCCCCAATCCGACGCCTCCATCGAGGAGGACGCGCCCGAGACGTAGCCGAGCCCGGTCAGCGCGCGCTCGGCTCCGTCGCCCTCCGTGGCCGCGGAGGCGGGGAAGGGCCCGAGGACCCAACCGTTGCGCTCCGCGAGCACCCGCCCGAGCTCCGCCACACGCTCGGGCTGGGAGCGGAAGAGGTTGTGCTCCTCGTGCGGGTCGTGCTCGAGGTCGTAGAGCTCGCTGTCCTCGATGAACTCGGGCCGCCAGATGAGCTTCCACCGCCGGTCCATCGCTCCGTAGAGGAACGCGTCCTTCGGGCGGTTGCGCACGAGCCCCGCGTTCGAGTCGTAGCCGTTGATCTGGTCGAAGTACGCGGTGCGCGGGGCGTCGGCGCGCCCTTCGAGCAGCGGCCGCAGCGTGCGACCGCGCCCGCGGCGCGGGCTCTCGAGGCCGAGGTAGTCGAGCACGGTCGGACAGACGTCGGTGTTGCGCACGAGCTCCGGCACGGCGCGCGCGGGGAGCCCCGGGACGCGGACGAGGAGCGGGACCCGGACCTGCTCCTGGTAGACGATGCGGTGGTGTTCCCACCCGTGGTCGCCGAGCCCTTCTCCGTGATCCGCGATGACGACGACGATCGTCCGGTCCCATTCGCCGCGCGTCTTCAGGTCCGCGACGACGCGCCCGAACTGCTGGTCGACGTAGTGGAGCTCGTTCGCGTAGAGCTCGCGCCCGGCGCGCGGCCGTCCGTCCGGCAGCAGCGGGAGCCCGGGGACGAGGGCCTCGGCGGGCGGGACGAGCACGTCGTCGTGCGGATCCCAGTAGTGGATCCAGAGGAACCACGGCTCGCGTTCGCCGGCGAGGCGGGCGAGCACCCGCTGCGTCGTGTCGTCCGAGCGCCGCTGCAGCGTCGACACGTCCCACACGTCGCCCTTCGCGGCGTGCGTCACCTTCCCTTCGAGGCTCTCGAACGCGTCGAAGCCGTGCTGGAAGCCGAAGTGCGACGAGACGGGAAACGCACTGTGCACCGCCGCCGTGTTCCAGCCCGCGCCGTGGAGCACGGTCGCCAGCGTCGGCGTGTCGGCCGCGAGGCGGAAGCCGCTCCCCGCGCTGAGCACGCGCACACCGTGCTCCATGTTCTCGAGGCCGGTCAGGATCGAGGCGTGCGCGACGGGCGTCACCGCGGCCGTGCTGATCGCGAGGTCGAAGCGCGCACCCTCGGCCGCGAGGGCGTCCAGGTTCGGCGTGATGCCCGGGGGCCCGCCGTAGGCGCTGAGGTAGTCCGCGCGCGTGGTGTCGAGCGTGACGAGGAGGACGTTCCAGCGTTCCGGCGGGCGCGAGCACCCGAGGAGCGCCGCCGCGAGGAGGCAGGCCGATACGCGCTTCATGACCTCCTCCAGTGTGCCCTCGCGCTCGGGCGCAGGCACGCAGGGAGTGCACCCCTCCGCGCGGGGTGGGTCTTCGCCTCGGGCGGTGGTATCCTCGCCCCGATGTTCCGCATGCGTCCGAGCGCTCGACTGCTCCTCGTCCTCACGCCCGTCCTCTACCTCGCCGGCTGCGACGATCCCAAGCCTCCGCCGCCTCCCGAGCGCTACTCCGCGCCCGCGGTCCCGGCCGACGGCCCCTACGTCGAATACCACGACGCTGCGAAGACGAAGAAGCGTTCGGAAGGGACGATCCGGAACGGCAAGCCGGAGGGCGTGTGGACCGCGTGGTACGAGAACGGCCAGATGGCCTCGCAGGGCGAGTACGCGGGCGGCCTGCACGTCGGGCTCTGGACCGCGTACCACCCCAATGGTCAGAAGCAGAACGAGGCGCACTTCGTCGCCGACAAGCTCGACGGCCCCGTCACGGAGTGGCACGACAACGGCCAGGTCGCGCGAAAGGTGACCTACGTCGCGGGCGTCGAGAGTGGACTCTGCGAAGAGTGGTACCCCGACGGCAAACCGTTCCGCAGCGTGACCTACGTCGCGGGCGCGCTCGACGGGCACGTCGTCGAATACCACCCGAACGGCGCCAAGCTCCGCGAAGGCGACTATGCGGCGGGCCAGCAGGTCGGCCCCTGGACGTCGTGGCACGACAACGGACAGAAGTCCTCCGAGGGCGGCTACGTGGACGGCGTCCAACACGGCCCGTGGAAGAGCTGGCATCCGAACGGCCTCCTCGAGAAGGAGGGCGCGTTCGACCACGGCAAGCACGAAGGGCTCTGGACCGTCTGGACGCCCGAGGGCGTCATGCTCCGGCAATGCGGCTTCCACGCAGGAGTCCAGCACGGCGACGCGAGCGCCTGGTATCCGAGCAAGCAGCTCCAGAGCCAAGGGCGCTTCGTGGAGGGCAAGCGCGTGGGCGAGTGGCGGTACTGGAAGGAGGACGGCGTGCTCGATGCGGAGGAGAGCGGCCTCTACGAGAACGACGTCCGCACCGGCCCCTTGCCCCAGTCGACATCGAAGTGACGTGCCGAGGAACCCCACGATGAACGCACGATTCCAGGACGAGCCCGTTTGGACCGCCATCGAAGCCGAGCGCCGGCGGCAGGAGACGCAGCTCGAGCTCATCGCCTCGGAGAACCACGCCTCGCGCGAGGTCATGGCCGCGATGGGCAGCGTGCTGACGAACAAGTACGCCGAGGGCTACCCTGGGCGCCGTTACTACGGCGGCTGCGAGCACGTCGACGTGGTCGAGGACCTCGCGCGCGAGCGCGCGAAGGCGTTGTTCGGCTGCACGCACGTCAACGTACAACCGCACAGCGGCACGCAGGCGAACATCGCCGCGCTCATGGCGCTGCTCGAGCCGCGCGACAAGCTGCTCGCGATGTCGCTCGACCACGGCGGCCACCTCTCGCACGGGCACCCGAAGAACTTCTCGGGGCTCTTCTACGAGATCCACTCGTACGGCGTGGAGAAGGGCACCGAGCGCATCGACATGGACCGCGTGCGCGAGAAAGCACTCGCCGTGCGCCCGAAGGTGCTGCTCGCGGGCGCGTCCGCGTATTCGCGCACCCTCGACTTCCCGGCCTTCGCGTCGATCGCGCGCGAGGTCGGGGCGAAGCTCTTCGTCGACATGGCGCACATCGCGGGCCTCGTCGCCGCGAAGGTGCATCCGACGCCGGTCGGGCATGCGGACGTCGTCACGCTCACGACGCACAAGACGCTTCGCGGGCCGCGCGGCGGGATGGTGTTGTGCGGTCCGGACACGATCAAGCAGGTGAACAGCACGGTCTTCCCGGGCGGACAGGGCGGACCGCTGATGCACGTGATCGCAGCGAAGGCCATCGCGCTCCGCGAGGCCGCGAGCCCCGAGTTCGTCGTCTATCAGAAGCACGTCGTCGAGAACGCGCGCGCGCTCGCCGAGACGCTCGCTTCCCGCGGGTTGCGGATCGTCTCCGGCGGCACCGACAACCACCTGATGCTCGTCGACGTGAACTCGAAGGGGCTCTCGGGGAAGCAGGCCGAGGACCTGCTCCACGCGGTCGACCTGACGTGCAACAAGAACCTGATCCCGTACGACGCGCGTCCGCCGATGGAGGCCTCGGGCATCCGGCTCGGCACGGCGGCGATCACGTCGCGCGGACTCGGCGTCGCGGAGGTCCGTCGAATGGGCGGCTGGATCGCCGACGTGCTGTCGAAGCCCGGCGACGAAGCGCTCTCGCGGCGGATCCGCGGCGAGGTCGGCGAGCTCACGCGCGCGTTCCCGATCTACGGGGAAGCCGCGCGCGTCGTGCACGCCTGACGGCGGCGCTCACGCGCGCTGGTAGCCGAGCGACTTCAGCACCTCGAGCACTTCGCTCCACGTCGGGAACGGCCGCTGGTGCGCGCGCTTGTAGTCGTCGATCGCGGTGATGAACTCGAGCACGTCCGCCGGCATCTCGTCGGGGCGGAGGGCGGATTTGCGGCCGTCCTCCTCCTCGCTGAACTGGGTCGTGGCCTTGGCGGGGGTGGTCTTCTTGCGCGTGGAGCTCATGGAGTCGCTCTCGGTTGGGGGGCGGGGCCGCGAACGTCGTGCCCACACTCTGGAGTCCAGACGATCGACCGCGCGCGGTCCCGATCTGAAGCGGACGCCGGAGTTCGCTCGGCGCGCCCAGCGCGTCCTCCACGGCGGAGGCGCCGCGTGAGGCGTGCGCGCCGGGCTACGGCAGGGCGAGGATCCGCCCGATCCCGGCCTCGTCGGGAGCGTGCACGATGCCCGCCTCGGTCACGATCGCGGTCACGTAGCGCGCCGGCGTCACGTCGAAGGCCGGGTTGTAGACGCGCACCCCGCGGGGCGCGGTGCGGCGACCGAAGCCCTCCGTGACCTCCTCGGGCGCCCGCTCCTCGATGGGGATGCCGCGGCCGTCGGCGACGCGCGGGTCGAAGGTCGACCGCGGCGCGACGACGTAGAACGGGACGCCGTGCGTCCGCGCGAGGATCGCGACGCCGTACGTCCCGATCTTGTTGCACACGTCTCCGTTGCGTGCGATCCGATCCGCGCCGACGAGCACGGCGTCGATGCGGCCCTCGCCGAACACGCGCGCGGCCATGTTGTCCGTGATCAGCGTGACGTCGACGCCCGACTCGGCGAGCTCCCACGCCGTCAAGCGAGCGCCCTGCAGGAGCGGCCGGGTTTCGTCGGCGAAGACGCGCACCGAGAGGCCGCGCTCGCGGGCGACGTAGATGGGGGCGAGCGCGGTCCCCATCCCGCCGGTGGCGAGCGCGCCGGCGTTGCAGTGCGTGAGCACGGTGCAGCCGTCGCGCAGGAGGCCCGCGCCGTGCTCGCCCATGCGCCTGCAGGCGGCGGCATCCTCGGCGTGGACGGCGCGCGCTTCCTCGAGCAGCGCCTCGACGAGGCGCGCGCCGCTCGCGCCGCGCTCGTGCTCGAGCTTCGTGCGCCGCAGCATGCGCTCGACGGCCCAGGAGAGGTTGACCGCGGTCGGCCGGGCGCTGACGAGCCGCGCGCACGCCTCCGCCGCGCGTCCCGCCACGTCGCGTGCGTCGGACGCCGCGTGCGGTTGGACGGCCAGCACGACCCCGTAGGCGGCCGCGACCCCGATCGCGGGTGCGCCGCGGACGACGAGGCGGCAGATCGCGTCGCGCAAGACCTCGACGTCCGTCGTTTCCACGTGGACGAGTTCGAGGGGCAGTCGGGTCTGGTCGATCAGGCGAACGCTTCCAGGCAGCGAGCCGACCCAGGCAACGGTTTCCACCTTCATGTGCACGGAGTTCCAGCGGCGACGAGTGGCGTGAGAGCGAGCGGGAGCGAGTTCAGGCTTTTCCTCAATCGAGGCGGACGTCGCATTCGATGAGGATAGCCGTACACCTCGCGGCAGGGCGAGGCTCATTCGAATGCGCATGCTGCTCCATCGACGCTGGCGTACCACCCGACCCGCTGACCGCGGAGGCTTCACGGTCCTCGAGGTCACCATCTCCGCGGCCGTGCTCGTCGTCGGAGTGCTCGGCATGGTGAGCGCGGTCGCGGCGAGCTTGAAGCTCGTCGAAGCGAACCGCGAGACGATGGTCGCGCACCAGGCCGCGCGCGCGCTCGCGGAGCAGATGCAGAACGGGACCTTCTCCCAGATCTTCGCGAACTACAACTCGCTCGACTCGGACGACCCAGGCGGGGCGGGACGCGGCCACGGCGCGTCGTTCGACGTTCCCGGGCTGCGTCTCTCGGACGAGGACCGTGCGGCGGCTCAACACGCGGGGCGCTCGACCAGCGTGGGCGCGGTCGAGTTCCCGACGAACGGCGCGGGCGCGCTGAGCGAGTCCGTCACCGACGCGGCGCTCGGGATGCCCCGCGACTTGAACGGCGACGGAGCGATCACGGCCGGCGCGATGCCGGGCTCGTACCTCGTGCTGCCCGTCCGCATCCGAGTCACGTGGAGCGGCGTCGCAGGACCGCGGACCGTGACGTTCCAGACCCTGCTGGTGAACCGATGAGGCACGCGCGAACCCTCACGCGCCGGCGCGGCGGCTTCACGCTCGTCGAGGTCGCGGTCTCCGCCGCGATCCTCGGGCTCCTGCTCCTGTCGGTCGGTCTGACGACGCTGAGCGGAAACCGCGCGTACCGGGCCGGGATGGCGCAGAACCAGCTCGGGATCCGCGCCCAGCGCGCGCTCGATCGCATCGCGGACGAACTCGCGATGGGCGGCACGGGCGGCCTCACCCCGAACCCGACCGCGCCGCTCGGCAGTTCGACGCTGACCTTCCGCACACCGAACACGTACGCCGCCGGCGCCGTGACGTGGGGGAACAGCAGCCGGATCGACCTCCAGTACCTGACGGACGACGGCAACGACGGGGTCGACAACGACGGGAACGGGTTCGCGGACGACGGCGCGATCGTCCTGACGCGCAACGTCGGGCTCGCGAGCGAGCGCAGCACGATCCTCGTCCGGGGAGTGCGCGAGTACCTCGAAGGCGAGACGCCGAACGGCGCGGACGACAACGGCAACGGGCTGACCGACGAGCGCGGGCTCTCGTTCGTGCTCAGCGGAGATCAACTCACGATCCGCCTCACCTTGGTCGGTCGCGACGCGAACGGCAGTTCGATCACGCACACGGTGTCCACGAGCATCAAGGTTCGCAACTGAGAGGGGATGGCATGCAACGTCTGTTGAAGGCTGGGAGGAAGGAGCGCCGGGGGAACGCGCTCCTCATGTCGTTGATCTCGATCGTGGCGCTCACCGGGATCGCGGGCGCGATCCTCGGCGCGAGCCTCGCGAGCCAGAAGGAGATCGGCTCCGCGGTCGACCGCACCGAGGCGCTCTACGCGGCGGAGTCCGGCGTCAGCGCCGCGCTCGCGCAACTGACGGCGCGCGGGACGGCGAGCCTCGGCAGCGCCGGTTCGCCGACGTCGTTCGGCGGCGGCTCCTACTGGGGCACGGCCGTGAACAACTCGGGCACGTGGACGATCACGAGCTTCGGACGGAAGGGCAACGTGACGCGCGCGGTCCAGGCGATCATCGCTGCGCCGTCCGGCGGTGTGTACGACAACGCGATCTTCGCGGGCAACACGAGCAACAGCCCGACCTACTCGATGAACTTCGGCGGCACCGGCTCCCAGGCGGACCGCGTCGTCGGCGACATGTTCAGCGGCAACTCGATCACCTTCAGCGGCACGGCGACGGTCGACGGGACCCCGCGCGCGTTCCGCAGCTTCACCGGCCCCTCGAGCTCGATCCTGCCGGACGCCTCGGGCCGGGCCCGCTCCGCGGTCCTCGGCGGCACGCAGCCGATCCCGGACCTCGCGGCGATGAACTACCCGGTGTCGGCGAACGTCAAGGTCGCGACGGAGTTCGCGAGCGCGACCTACGCGAGCTCCGGTCAGGGCGGCAGCGCGTACCAACTGCCGAAGACGAACCGCGCGCACATCTTCCGGAAGAACCCGAGCGACCGGCGCACGAACTGGGCGGCCACCACGAAGGAAGACTACTTCCTCGAGGACCCCTACCAGACGCTGCACGCGGACTCGGCCTCGAACGGCACGGACTGCAACCCGATCCAGCTGAACAACCCGGCGCTCTCGGGCTACGGCACGCAGTCGGGGAACCGCATCGTCTACTACATCGACGGCAACCTCTGGGTGCACAACCAGTCCGCGATGTCGTTCAAGATCAAGGCCGGCGACACGACGGGCGTCCAGGTCACGTTCGTGATCAAGGGCAACCTCTACATCTCGGACAACATCTTCTACGAGAACACGTCGAAGGACGGCATCGCGTTCATCACGCTGAAGGACCCGTCCGTCACGGACAGCGGGAACATCTACTTCGGCGACCCGACCTTCGGCACGCTGAACCGCATGGATGCGTTCATGTACGCCGAGAACAATTTCATCGACAACAACCTCGACGCGTCCGGCTCGCTGCAGATCACGGTCAACGGGAACATGACCGCCGGCAACCAAGTGGCGATCAACCGCGACTCCGGCGGACGTCACACGAAGATGACCGTCAACCAGGACCGGCGCGTCACGGCCGGGACGCTTGCGATGCCCGGCCTCCCGCGCGCGTCGGCCAGCGGTCCGAGCTCCTACACGATCGCGATGATGAAGGAAGTCGCTGCACCCTGAACGCCATGACGACCCTCCCCAAGTTCGTCCTCTTCGCCGCACTCGCGGCATCCACGAGCGCCTCCCTCGCGCACCCCCAGGCCCCCGCCTCGGGTGCGCGCACCTGGCCGACGTTCCTGCCGCAGCGCACGGACTCGAAGTTCGGGCGGGAGATCCTGCGCATCCTGAACCCGGTGCAACTCCGCGGGCGCGTCCACGAGGAAGTCGTGGACGAACTCGTCAAGCTCGGCCCCGATGCGAGCGCCGCACTCTTCGCGTTCCTGGCGGGGACGATGGAAGGACCGCAGCCCGAGGTGAACGAGGCGCCCGTGCCCGACACCGACGAGCCGGTCGTCCTGCCCGAAGTTCCGCGGGACGACGTGATCGTGCTCGACGCGCTGAAGCGTCTGCCGCCGGCCAAGACGGTGCCCGCGATCGCCGCGGCGGTGCTGCACGGGAACGTCGACGTGAAGCTCGTCGGGCTCCGCGCGCTCGGCGAGATCGGCGGACCGCGCGCGGTCGACGCGTGGATCGACGGGATGACCTCGATCGAGCCGATGCACCTCGGCCGCGCGTACCTCCAGGCGCCCACCGAGGAAGCGCTCGCGAAGCTGCTCGAGCGCGACAGCCAGGCGTTCGAGACGCTCGCGACGCGCGCGAAGAGCCTCGAGCCGCGGATCCTCCCGGCCGTCGTCCGCTCGCTCGCCGCGTCGGGCCGCGCGAAGGCGATCGACGTGATGCTCGCGCTGCTCGGCCGTGATGCGGCGCTCGACCTCGTCGTCCTCGCGCAAGTCGGCCGCCTCGTCGAATCGACGCTCGGGACGCTTCCCGAGGAGAAGCTCACCTGGATCCGGCCGTACCTGACGGACCAGGACTGGCGCATCCGCCGCGAGGCGACGGCCGCGCTCGGCCGGGCGCACGACTATCGCTCCTTCGATGCGTTCCTCGCGGCCTTCGACGACGAACAACACCTCGTCGGCCAGACGGCGCTGTGGACGCTCCGCCGCATCAGCGGCCAGGACTTCGGCGACGACGCGAAGGCTTGGCGCGAGTGGTTCGGCGCGGAGCTCGACTGGTTCGAGACGGACGGCGTGCGCTGGATGCAGGGGCTCGAGGACGAGGATCCCGGTCGCGTGACCGAAGCCGCCGGCGAGCTGACGCGCCACGCGCTCTTCCGTCACGAGGTCGCGCACGCGCTGCTGCCGCTCCTGCACTCGCCCCAGGCCTCGCTCGCGAGCGCGATCGCTCAGTTGCTCGGTGCGCTCGGCTCGCCCGCGGCGGAGACCGAGCTCGTGCGCGCGCTCGAGTCCGAGCACGAAGCCGTTCGCAAGTCGGCCTGGGCCGCGCTGCAACAGCTCACGGGCAAGTCGTGGCCGCTCGACGCGGCCGCGTGGAAGACCGTCCTCCAAGGCTGAGCGCCGCGGCTTCCGAACGACGATGCGTGGAGCGCGATCGCGCTGCACGCATCGCGTGTTTTCAGGCGCCGCGCGCGGCGAGCTTCGCCTGCAGCGCGGCGTCCTTCTGCAGCACCTTGTCGGTCTGCGCCGCGCGGTAGCGCTCGACGCGGCGCGCGAGCGGCGCGTCGACGAGCGCGAGGATGCGCGCGGCGAGCAGCGCGGCGTTCATCGGTCCGCCGCCGCCGACGCCGACCGTCGCGACGGGAACGCCGCCGGGCATCTGCACCGTCGAGAGCAGCGCGTCGAGCCCGCCGAGCGGCGGGTTGTCGAGCGGGATCCCGATCACGGGGAGGTCCGTGTGCCCCGCGACGACGCCCGCGAGGTGCGCGGCCGACCCCGCGGCGCAGACGAAGACGCGGACGCCGTTCGCCGGCGCCTCGCGCACGAAGCTCACGACCGCGTCGGGCGTCCGGTGCGCGGAGAGCACGCGCGCCTCGAAGGGGATTTCGAGCGAGCGCAGCGCCTCGAAGCACGGTTCGAGGCGCGGCAGGTCCGAGTCGGACCCCATGAGCACGGCGACCTTCACGCGCGCGCTCCCGCCTTCGCGGCCTCGTTCGCGGGCGAGCGGCCCGTGATCGTCTGGCAGATGTCGAGGTAGCGCTGCGCGACCTGCGCGACGACTTCCTTCGGCAGCGCGGGCGGCGGCGGGTTCTTGTTCCACGGCTGCGCTTCGAGCCAGTCGCGCAGGACCTGCTTGTCGTAGCTCGGCGGGTTCGTGCCGGGCTTCCAGTCGTCCTTCGGCCAGAAGCGCGAGCTGTCCGGCGTCAGCGCTTCGTCGATGAGGATCAGCCGCCCGTCGAGCTCGCCGAACTCGAACTTCGTGTCGGCGAGCAGGATCCCGTGCTTCTCGAGCTCGCGCGAGCCGCGCTGGAAGAGCTCGAGCGCCGCCTTCTCCGCGCGGTCGAACACGCTCGCGCCGACGCGCTCGCGCGCCTCGCTCGGCGTCAGCGGCAGGTCGTGCGTCTCCTCCTTCGTCGTCGGCGTGAGGATCGGCTTCGGAAGCCGCGAGGAGAGCTGGAGTCCCTCGGGCAGCGCGATTCCGCAGACCGTGCGCGACTTCTGGTACTCCTTCCAACCCGAGCCCGCGATGTAGCCGCGCACGACCCACTCGACGCTCGTCGGCTTGCAGCGGCGCACGATCATGATCCGGCCGCGCAGTTTCTCGCGCCAACCCGCGTCGAGACCGTGGAGCTCCTCGACCGACGTGCTGATCAAATGGTTCTCGATCACGTCGCGCGTGTGCTCGAACCAGAACGCGGAGATCGCCGTCAGCACGCGCCCCTTCCACGGGATGCCCTCGCGCATGACGACGTCGAACGCGGACACGCGGTCCGTCGTGACGAAGAGCAGGTGGCGCGCGTCGAGCTCGTAGATGTCGCGCACCTTGCCCGAGGCGAGGAGCTTGTACCCGGGCACGCGCTCGTCGCGTCCGAGGAAGACGGGGGCTTCGTTCATGGGGATCTCCTTGCGTGCGCGGCGCGCGAGCTCCGCCGCGGAATGCGGCGGAGGACGTGCGGCTCGGGCTCCGCCGGATGGGGGAGCGGAGTATGACGACGAGCGCGCGCCGCTACAATCGCGCGCGACATGACGGCGGATCGAAGCGCGGAGGGCGCCACCCCCGAATCGGTACTCCGCGTTCGTGGACTGCGTCCAGGCGGCGTGGTGCGTGGAGAGTTGCGCGTCCCGGGCTCGAAGTCGATCGCGCAGCGGCTCCTCGTCCTCGCGAGCCTCGCGTCGGAGGAGACGCGCCTCACGGCGCTGCCCGACGGCGCGGACGTCGTCCGCGCGCGCTTCGTCGCGCGCGCGGTCGCGTCGGAGTACCAGGAGCTCGCGCCCGCGGCCGTGCGCATCGTCGGGACCCCGCCGGGGCCGCATCGCGGCTGGAGTCCGAGCGCCGCGCTCGACGTCGGCGAGTCGGGCACGCTCGCGCGCTTCACGCTCGCGGCGCTCGGACTCTGCGGCCGCGCCGGTGCGACGTACGAGATCGTCCCCCGCGGCACGCTCGCGCGGCGCTCGAGCCCCGCGCTCGTCGACGCGCTCGCCGCCGTCGGCGTCGGGTTCGAGTCCGTGCACGGCGGCGATCCGAACGCGAGCTTCGCACTGCGCGTGCGGCCGATCGGTCCGCCGAGCGGGCTCGCGCTCGAGCGTCCGAAGTCCAGTCAGGAAGTGAGCGCGCTCCTCGCGGCGCTCGCCGCGTACCCCGACGAGATCGAGCTCGTCGTCCGCGGCGGGATCCCGAGCCGCCCGTACCTCGACCTCACCATCGCGACCCTCGCGCGCTTCGGCGTGCGCGTCGAGCACGCGCTCGAGTCCGCGGACGTCGAGCGCTTCCTCGTCCGCGGTCCGCTGCGGCCCGGCCCCGCGCCCTGGAGCATCGAGCCCGATGCGTCGAGCGCCGCCGTCGCGCTCGCCGCGGCGTGCCTCTCGGGCGGGGAGCTGCGCGTGCCGGGCCTCGGGCGCGCGTCCGCGCAGGGCGACGTGCGCATCGTCGAGCACCTCGCCGCGTTCGGATGCGCGGCGCAGGCGGGCGACGACGCGCTCACCGCGCGCGGCGCGCCGACGCGCGGAGCGGAGCTCGACCTCGAGCGCGAACCCGACCTCGCGCCCGTCCTCGCCGCGGTGGCGGCGGCTGCCGCATGGAACGTCGGCGCGCGGAGCACGCTCACGGGCCTCGGCACGCTGCCCGGCAAGGAGAGTTCGCGCATCGAGGTGCTCGCGCGCGGCCTCGCGGCGCTCGGCCTCGAGACCCGGGCGGGGAGCGACTTCCTCTCGATCGGCCCGCGGTCCTCGCGCGCGACGCACGCGCCCGTGGAGCTCGACCCCGACGGCGATCATCGGATGGCGTTCGCGTTCGCGCTGCTCGGGCTCGTGCGCACGGACGTCGACGTCCTCGAGCCCGGCTGCGTCGTGAAGTCGTGGCCGCGTTTCTGGAGCGATCTCGAGCGCGTCGGAGCCCGCGTCCTCTCGCGCGCCTGACCTCGACGACACCGCGCGAGAGCGCGTTCGACGCACTCGCCCGCGGGCGTGCGCGAGGCTAGAGTCCGCGCCGCATGTCCTCCTCCAGCCCCTCCACGCCCGCGGTCCGCGGTCCGGTGCTCGTCGTCGGCGGCGCCGGCTACATCGGCAGCCACACCGTCCGTCACTTCGAGGAGCGCGGCGTCCCGGTGGTCGTGCTCGACAACCTCTCGACCGGACATCGTGTCGCGGTGCGCTCGCCGCTCGAGGTCGTCGACCTCGCCGATCGCGAACGGCTCGCCGACGTGTTCGCGCGCGTGAAGCCCGCGGGCGTCGTGCACTTCGCGGCGAAGTGCTACGTCGGCGAGTCGGTGACCGACCCCGCGAAGTACTACCGCGAGAACGTGGTCAACACCTGGAACCTGCTCGAGGCGATGCGCCACTCGGCGACGCGCGCGATCGTCTTCAGCTCGACGTGCGCGACCTACGGCAACCCCGTGCGCCTGCCGTTGACCGAGGACCATCCGCAGGTGCCGATCTCGCCGTACGGCAAGACGAAGCTCCACATCGAGCACATGCTCCAGGACTACTCCGTCGCGTACGGCTTCCACATCGCGGGCCTGCGCTACTTCAACGCGGCCGGCGCCGCGCGCGACGGCACGCTCGGCGAGCACCACGAACCGGAGACGCACCTGATCCCGCTCGTGCTCCAGGTCGCGGCCGGCACGCGCAAGGAGCTCACGATCTTCGGCGAGGACTACGCGACGCCCGACGGGACGTGCGTGCGCGACTACATCCATGTCGAGGACCTCGCCGACGCGCACCTGCGCGCGCTCGCGAAGCTCCAGGCGGGGGAGACGCAGGTCTTCGTCAACCTCGGCACCGGGACGGGCTTCTCCGTGCGCGAGGTGATCGAGACCGCACGCCGCGTCACCGGGAAGTCGATCCCGGCGCGCGTCGCGGAGCGGCGTCCGGGCGATCCGCCGGAGCTCGTCAGCGGTGGGACGCGGGCGCGCGACGTACTCGGTTGGGAGCCGCGACGGACGGCGCTCGAGGACATCGTGCGCGACGCGTGGAACTTCCACGTGCGGCATCCGCGCGGGTTCGCCGACGGCTGAGCGTTCGGTCTCCGCACGCAGGGACGTTCGATCGCGCACGCGGATGCGTGCACGGGCTCCGCGCACGCGTGAGCGCGTGGACCGCCGCGAGCGGCGGAGTCGGAGCGCGCGCCCGGCGTGGAGTCCTCGACCGCGCGCTCCGCGGTTTTTCTCGTCGAGACGCCAAGGATTCGGTGTCCGCGGCGCACCGCGCGGATAGAGCACCGCACGCCCGGCCAGGCCAACTCGCATCGACACATGAGCCGTACTCTCATCGACGACTTCGTCCGTCTCCTGACCGTGGACACCCGCGCGTGCGCCGACCTCTTCGCCCGCGACGCCGAGTTCCGCACGCACCTCGGCGGTCACGAGCTGTGCTTCCTCGGGCGCCACGACATCCTCCGCTTCCTCGTCCACGTGCCGCGCCAGATCGTCTTCCGCGCGGTCGGGTCGCGGCCCTACGGCGCGGGGTACGAGGCCGAGATCCTCGTGCTCCCCGACGGGCTTCCGCCGCGCAGGCAGCACGTGCGGTACGAGATCGAGGGCGGGCGCTTCACGCGCTTCGCGGTGCGTCCGGCCCCGGCCCTTCCCTCCGTCCCGATCGCCGGGTAGAGGAGAGCCGCGTGGAGCGGCCGCCTTTCGAATGGATCGTGCTCGGCGCGGGCTCGATCCTGCCGCGGGCGGGCTACGGCCCCGCGGGGTACGCGCTCCTCCGCGCCGACACGGGGCGCGCGACGCTGTTCGACTGCGGTCCGGGAACCGTGCGCCTGCTCGCCCCCGCGGGGCTCGACGTGCAGACGATCGAGCGCGTCGTCGTCAGCCACTTCCATCCCGACCACGTCCTCGACCTCTTCGCGCTCGCGTTCGCGCGGCGCAACCCGTCGGGCCCGCCGTGCGGCCCGATCCAGCTCGTCGGACCGCGCGGCCTCGGCGAGTTGCTCGAGCGCGGCGCGGCGCTCGCCGGGTCGCGTTCCTGGACCCGCTTCGAGCACGCGAGCGTGATCGAGGTCGAGCCCGGATGCGCCCCGTTCGACCCCGGTGGGGACGGGCTCGTCCTGCGGTGCGCGGCGACGGGGCACGCGCCCGAGGCCCTCGCCTGGCGCGCGGAACTCGGCGGGCGCTCGGTCGTCTTCAGCGGGGACAGCGGCGAGGTCGACGCGCTCGCGGAGCTCGCGCGCGGCGCGGACCTCTTCGTCTGCGAGTGTTCGTTCCAAGACGAGCGCGCGGTCGAGCACCACTTGACGCCGTCCAGCGCCGCGCGCCTCGCGGTCCGGGCGGGCGCGCGGAGGCTCGTCCTGACGCACTTCTACCCCGAGAACGACCCGGCCGCGGCGCGTGCGGTCGCCGCGCGGACCTTCGGCGGGCCGGTCGAGCTCGCGCGCGACCTCGCGCGCTTCACGCCGTGAGCCGTCGCACGCGCCCTTGATCGCGCGCCGCGCGGAATGCAGGTTGGCGACCTTGAGTTCGACCCCGAAGGTCCTCGCCGCCGCACTGTTCCTCGCCGCCTCCGCGCACGCGTTGCGCGCGGGCGGCGGGTTCACGACCGGCTTCGACACGCTCCGCGAGAGCGAGCTCGTCGAGGACGCGCGCTTCCTCGCGAGCCCCGAGCTCGAGGGCCGCGACACGCCGAGCGTCGGGCTCGAACTCGCCGCGCGCCGGATCGTGGAGCGCTTCGAGGCCGCGGGTCTCCTCCCTGCCGCCGATTCGGAGCTCGTCTGGCGCGAACTCCGCGGCACGCCGCTCCCGGGCGCCGAGGCGCCGTCGGCCAGCGCCGGGACGGCCGCGCCGAAGGGCACGCTCCTCCGGCCGTGGAAGCGCGATCTCCCGGCGCCCTCTCCGGCGTCGAAGCTCGCGCTCGCGGGCGCAGGGCCGTTCGTGCTCGGGGTCGACTACGTCCCCGTCGCGGGGCAGGAAGGCGCGGCTGCCGGCGAGCTCGTGTTCGCCGGCTTCGGCATCGACGCGCGCTCGGAACGCTACAGCGACCTCGACGGGCTCAAGCTGCGCGGCAAGATCGCGCTCGTCGTCGAGGGCGAGCCCGAGCACGCGAAGGCCTTCGACGGGCCCGAGGTCTCCCCGGCGGCTGCGCTCTGGCGCAAGGTCGACGCGCTCGCGCAGGCCGGAGCCGCGGCGATCCTCGTCGTGCGGCGACCGCCCGTGGAGAAGACGAAGGACAGGAAGAAGGAGAGCGCGCCCGCGCTCGGGAAGCTCGCTTTCCGGCACACGTGGGCGGAGTGGGTCGGCGCGCCGAAGGACCCCGAGCCGAAGAACCACCTGCCGGTGCTCGAACTCTCGGCCGCGTGCGCCGCGAAGCTCGCCGGTGAGGACGTCCTCGCGCTCGCGCAGCGCATCGAGCGCTCCCTGCGTCCCTTCCGGACGAAGGAAGGGGCGCGCGTCGAAGTCGAGAGCCGGGTCGAGCGCAAGTCCGTCGCGATCGACAACGTCGTCGGCCTCGTGCGCGGCGGCGATCTCGCGGAGGAGTACGTCGTCGTCGGCGCGCACTACGACCACGTCGGCGTCGACGACCGCGGCCGCATCGGTTTCGGCGCGGACGACAACGCGTCGGGCGCGTCCGCGCTGATGGAGCTCGCGGAAGCGGTCGCGAGCGCGGGGCCGCGCCGCTCCGTGTTCTTCTGCGCGTTCTCGGGCGAGGAGGACGGCCTGCTCGGCTCGAAGGCGTTCTGCGCGCGCCTCCCGGTCGAGCGCGAGAAGCTCGTCGCGATGGTCAACCTCGACATGATCGGGCGCGGCGACGCGGAGGAGCTCGCCGTGCTCGGGATCCAGCAGAACCCGTCGCTCGAGAAGGTGCTCCAGCGCGCGAAGACGCTGCGCTCGACCGGCGTCACGAAGCTCGTCGTCCGGCAGGGCGAGGAGCTCTTCCAGCGCTCCGATCACTACTCGTTCCACGAGCTCGGCGTGCCGGCGCTCTTCTTCTTCGAAGGGTTGCCGATCGACCGGAACAAGGACTACCACACCTGGCGCGACACCTTCGATCGCCTCGACACGGACAAGGTCTTCAACACGACGCGCTTCGTGTTCAACACGGTATGGCTGCTCAGCAACGACGACGAACGACCTCCCAAACCGCGCGAGTGATCCTGATCCTCCTCGCGAACGCCGTGTGCGTGTTCGCGCTCTGGAAGCTCGGCTTCGCCGACCGCGGTACCGCCGCGGCCGAGCCCGAGCCGGGCCCGCCCGCGATGGCACCGGCGGCGCAGGCGGCGACCGAGCCGGAGCTCCACTCCGGGCCGCCGCGCGCGCCCGACGTGGTCAACGCGCGCGACGCGAAGCTCGAAGCGCGCGTCGAAGCGCGCGTGCAGGCCGCGCTCGAGAAGGCCGCGCGCGAGACGAAGGGCCGCGTGCAACCGTCGGAGGTCACCGTCGCCGTGCACGTCCGCGAGCTCGCGGTGCCGGGCGAACTCGTCGCGCTGCGCGCCGATCGCTCGCTGCGGCCGGCGTCGAACCTGAAGCTCGTCACGACCGCGGCGGCGCTCGCGCTGCTCGGTCCCGACTACCAGTTCCGCACGCGGTTCGTGTCCGACGCGCCGATCGTCGAGGGCCGGCTCGCCGGCGATCTCGTCGTGCGCGCGGCGGGGGACCCGCTCTACGACCCCGAGGCGCGCGGAGAGGTCGCCGAGCTCCTGAAGCCCGCGCTCGATGCGCTCGTCGCGGCGGGCGTGCGCGGGATCGACGGAGCGCTCGTGCTCGACGAAGGGGACTTCCAGGCACCGGAGCCGGGGCCCGCGTGGCCGACGGAGAAGGACTGGTGGAAGGAGTACTGCGCGCTCGCGGGCGGGTTCAGCGCGAACGCGGGGTGCCTGACGGCGACCGTCACCGCGGGCGACGGCGTCCGCGCGCGCGTCGAGGTGCTCCCGCGCGGCCACGCGTACCCCGAGCGCCTCGGCGTGCGCACCGTCGGCGCGAAGCAGGCGCTCGACGTGCGCGTCGGCGCGCTGCACGGGACCGTCGTCGTCGAGGGCTCGATCCCGCGCGACGTGCCCGAATGGAGCGCGCGCTTCGCCGTCTCCGATCCCGTCGACCTGTTCGGTCGCGCGCTCCTCGCGTCGTTCCAAGCGCGCGGCATTACGCTGCGCGGCGGGATCGTGCGGGCGCGCCGGCCGGTCGGAGCGCTGGAGCGCGAGCTCGCCGTGGTCGCGACGCCCCTCGCGCGCGTGCTCGGGCCGATCAACACGGACTCGAACAACGCGTGCGCGGACCAGCTCTTCCTCGCGCTCGGCCACGAGAAGTTCGGACGCGGGACGCGCGCGGGCGGGCGCGCCGCGACGGCGGCGGCGCTCGAGCGCCTCGGCCTCGACCCGGCGAGCCTCGTGCAGGTCGACGGCTCGGGCCTGTCGCGCGAGAACCGCGTGACCGCGCGCCAGATCACGGCGCTCGTCGACGCCGTGCTCTGCGGCAACGCGGCCGCGGCGAAGCTCTACCTCGACTCGCTCGCGGTCGGGCACGAGACCGGCACGCTCGACGGCCGCATGAAGGACGCGCGGCTCGCGGGCCGCGTGCGCGCGAAGACGGGCTTCATCAACGGGACGAGCGCGCTCTCGGGCATCCTCGACGCGGAGGACGGCCGCACGCTCGTGTTTTCGATCCTCGTCGAGTACCCGCCCGAAGGCGGCCTCAACCAGAGCGTGTGGAAGCCGATGCAGGACCAGATCTGCGGAGAGCTCGTGCGCGCCGATGGCTGAGCTGCTCGACCTCGCGCTGCGCGAGCGCGCGCTGGCCGTCGCGCTCGAGGGCGCGCGCGCGTCCGGCGCGATCCTGCTCGAGCACTTCGGCCGGCTCGACCCGCACGCGATCGGCACGAAGACCTCGCCGCGCGACCTCGTCACCGCCGCCGACGTCGCGAGCGAGCGCGCGCTCGTCGCGCGGCTGCGCGCGGCGTTCCCAGGCCATGCGATCGAAGCGGAGGAGGAAGTCCACGACGCGCGCGACGACGAGCGGCCGCGCTGGTTCCTCGACCCGCTCGACGGGACCGTCAACTTCGTGCACCGTCTGCCTGCGTTCGCCGTGTCGATCGCGCTCCACTGGCGCGGCACGCCGCAGGTCGCCGTCGTGCACGCGCCGCGGCTCGGCGAGACGTTCCACGCACGCGCCGGCGGCGGCGCATGGTGCGGCGCGGAGCGGCTCTCCGTGACGAAGACCGCCGCGCTCGGCGACGCGATCCTCGCGACGGGCTTCCCGTATCGGCGCGGCGAGGAGCTCTGCGACAACCTCGACAACCTGAACCGCTTCTACCGCGAGGTCCGCGACCTCCGGCGGATGGGCTCGGCCGCGGTCGACCTCGCGTACGTCGCGGCGGGACGGCTCGACGGGTTCTGGGAGCTCGCGCTCGCTCCGCACGACGTCGCCGCGGGCGCGCTGCTCGTGCGCGAGGCGGGCGGCGTCGTGCAGGACGCCGACGGCGGAGAGGACTGGCTGCGCGGCGGCCACATCGTCGCGACGGGGCCCGCGCTGTTCGAGAGCGTGCGTTCGCGCGTCCGTCACGCGTGACGGAGCCGCCTTTCGCGGGTGGCGTGACGCTTTCAAATCCGAAAGGCCGCCCCTGGTCGCTCGCGCGCGCAGGCTGCTAGACTCCGCCCGGCCCCGTCCGAGGAGATCCATGAAGCCCCGCCGTCCGTCGCGCGCGTCCAGGAAGTCCGGCATCGATCGTCGCACGTTCGTCCAGGGAGCCGCGGCCGCTGCCGCGCCGCTCCTCTTCGGCTGCACGTCGACCGGCGCGGGCGCGGCCGCCCCCGCGGTGATCGCGGCGCCGGAGCGGAAGCTCCCGCCCGAGGTGCTCAAGGTCGGACTGATCGGCGCGGGCGGACGCGGGACGGGTGCTGCGTTCAACGCGCTGCGCGCGGAGAAGGGGACCGTCGTGCTCCACGCGATCGCGGACATCCTCCCCGACCGCGTGCAGGGCTGCCTCGCGGGCTTGAAGGAGTCGCTCGGCGCCGACGCGGACAAGCTCGTGCAGGTCACGCCGGAGCGCACGTGGACCGGCTTCGACTCGTACAAGAAGTTGCTCGACTCCGACGTCGACGTCGTGATCCTGACGACGCCGCCGGTGTTCCGGCCCGCGACGCTCGCGTACGCCGTCGAGAAGAAGAAGCACATCTTCTGCGAGAAGCCCGTCGCCGTCGACGCCGTCGGCATCCGCAGCGTGCTCGCGTCCGTCGAGAAGGCGCGCGCCGCGGGGCTCGTGCTCGTCTCGGGGCTCTGCTGGCGCTACCACAACCGACAGCGCGAGCTCTTCGGCCGCATCGTCGACGGACAGATCGGCGACGTGCAGGCCGTCTACACGACGTACAACACCGGTCCGAACGCGTTCGTGCCGAAGAAGCCCGGCCAGAGCGAGATGGAGCACGCCATCCGCAACTGGTACCACTACACGGCGCTCGGCGGCGATCACGTCGTCGAGCAGGCCGTGCACTCGATCGACAAGATGGCGTGGTGCTTCAAGGACGTGCCGCCGAAGTCCGTCGTCGCCGTCGGCGGCCGCTCGACGCCCGTGCAGGTCGGCGACCGCTGGGACCACTTCTCCGCGACGTTCGACTACGGCGACGGCCGCAAGGGCTTCCACATGTGCCGTCAGTGGGAGGGCTGCGCGAACGAGAACCACGACTACGCCTACGGGACGGAAGGCAAGGCGACGGTGCGCGGCTGGGATCCCTACCAGGCGATCGAAGGCAAGCACCCGTGGGTGTGCACGACGCCGCAGAACGACATGTACCAGACGGAGCACGACGAGCTCTTCGCCGCGATCCGCGCGGGGAAGGCGCAGAACGACGGGCTGCGCATGACGCACTCGACGCTCCTCGCGCTCATGGTGCGCATGGCCGCGTACACGGGCCAGGTGATCACGTGGGAGCAGGCGTTGAACTCGAAGGAGTCGCTCGCGCTCGACTCCTATGCGTTCGGCGATCTCCCCGCGCGCACGCCGCCGGTCCCGGGCCGCACGCCGTTCGTCTGATCCGCGCCGCTCGCCGCGCGAGGACCGCCGCATGACACGCATCGACCGCCGCGGACTGCTCCAGGTCGGCTTCGCGCTCGGCGCGGCGCCCGCGCTCGCGCGTGCGTCGCAGGAGCCGGCTCCCGCGCAGGAACGGCCGTTCGACAGCGCGAAGGAGGACCTCCATTCCCTCGGCAAGACGCCGCACACGCGCTTCGCGGTGAACGTCGAGATGTGGTGGTCGAACCTCCCGTTCCTCGACCGCATCCGCAAGGCCGCGGAGCTCGGCTTCCCCGGCGTCGAGTTCTGGGACTGGCGCTCGAAGGATGTCGACGCGATCGCGGCGCTCGCGAAGGAGCTCGGGATCGCCGTCACGCAGTTCACCGCGTGGGGCTTCGAGCCCGGGCTCTGCGACGCGAAGAACCACCCCGCGTTCGAGCAGGCGATCCAGGACGCGCTCGCGACCTCGAAGAAGCTCGGGAGCGAGTACCTGTGCGTCGTCGCGGGCAACCTGCAGCCGGGGCTCACGCTCGAGGCGATGCACCAGAACGTGATCGACGGCTTGAAGCGCGTCGCGCCGCTCGCGGAGGCCGCGGGCGTCACGTTGATGCTCGAGCCGATGAACGGGCGCGTCGATCACCCGGGACACTGCCTCTACGGGAGCGCGGACGCGCTGAAGATCGTGCGCGCCGTCGCGTCGCCGCGCGTGAAGATCCTGTGGGACCTCTATCACCTGCAGATCAGCGAGGGCGATCTCTGCGGCCACCTCCGCGAGGGCTTCGCCGAGATCGCGTACCTCCAGATCGCCGACCACCCCGGTCGTCACGAGCCCGGCACCGGCGAGATCCACTATCCCCGCGTGCTGCGCGAAGCCCACGAGCTCGGCTTCCGCGGCTGGGTCGGGCTCGAGTGCTCGCCGAAGGGCGATCCGCTCGACGCCGCGCGCGCCGTCGCGCGCGCCGACCGCTGGTGAGCTCGAACGCGAACTCGGTCACCGCATGAAGCGCTTCCTCCTCTCGTTCTTCGTCCTCGTCGGCGTCGCGGCGTGTCGCAGCGAAGGCGCGAAGGAGCCCGCGTCCGCGTCCGCTCCGCACGTCGCGCCGTCCGTGCTCGCGCTCGCGCCGTTCGACGAACCCGTCCCCGGCTGCACGGCGACGCTGACCTTCGTGCCGATCCCCGGGCCGCAGCCGCTCTGGTTCTCGACGACCGAAGTCCCGTGGGAGGCGTACGACGTCTACCTCTTCCGCACGGACGAGGAGCTCCACCTCACGACGCCCGCGGTGGACGCCGTGACGCGCTCGACGCAGCCGTACATCCCGATGGACCAGGGCTTCGGGCACGCGGGCTATCCGGCGCTCTCGATGTCCGCCTTGAGCGCGCAGAGCTTCTGCGAGTGGCTCTCCGCGTACACGGGTCGGCACTATCGCCTTCCGACGGAGGCCGAGTGGGAGCGCGCCGCGCGCGCGGGCGAGACCGGCGAGTGGATGGGCGGCGATGCGCTCGACGACTACGCGTGGACGGCGTCGAACGCGGAGAAGAAGACGCACCCCGTCGGCACGCGGAAGGCGAACGAGTTCGGTCTCTTCGACATGATCGGGAACACCGGGGAGTGGTGCACCGCTCCCGATGGAAGCGCGGTGCTGCGCGGCGGCTCGTATCGCTCGACGCGCGAGGAAGCGCGCTTCGCCGCGCGCCTCCTGCCGGAGCCCGCGTGGAACCGGCGCGACCCGCAGATCCCGAAGTCGAAGTTCTGGCTCACCGACGCGCCGTTCGCGGGGTTCCGCGTCGTTTGCGACGGGCCCGCGCCGCAGGGGAAGTGAGGGCCGCGCGATGAGCACGCTCGATCGACGTTCGTGGCTCGCGGCGGCCGGACTCGGCGCGCTCGCGGCGTGCAGGAGTTCCGTGCCTCGCGGGACGCTCGGAGTCCCGCCGGAGTGGACGCACAGGGAGAGTGCGACGCGTTCCGCGGCGTCCAAGCAGGGGAAGCGCCTCGCGAAGTCCTGCATGTGGGGCATGATCGGCGAGGGGAAGTCGGCGCTCGAGAAGCTCGAGCTCGCGAAGGCCGCGGGCTTCGAGGGCGTCGAGCTCGACTCGCCGACCGACGAGTACACGCCGGAGGAGATGCTCGACGCGCTGAAGCGCACCGGGATGCGCGTCGCGGACGTCGTCGACAGCGTGCACTGGTCGAAGCCGCTCTCGGATCCCGATCCCGCGGTGCGCGACGCGGGGCGCGCGGCGCTCGAGACCGCCGTGCGCGACGCGCGGCGCTACGGAACGGACTCGGTGCTGCTCGTGCCCGCCGTCGTGAACGGCCGAGTCGCGTACGACGAGGCGTGGGAACGTTCCTCCGCGGAGATCGCGAAGGTGCTGCCGCTCGCCGCCGAGCTCTCGGTCCACGTCGCGATCGAGAACGTGTGGAACGACTTCCTGCTCTCGCCGATGGAGGCCGCGCGCTACGTCGACCAGTTCGAGAGCGAGTGGGTCGGCTGGCACATGGACCTCGGCAACGTCGTGCTCTACGGCCGCCCCGCGCAGTGGGTGAAGATCCTCGGGACGCGCATCCGCCGTCTGCACGTGAAGGACTACTCGCGCAAGAAGCTCGACGGCGAAGGGCGCTGGAAGGGCTTCGACGTCGAGCTCGGCGACGGCGACGCGGACTGGCCCGCGATCGTGCAGGCGCTCGACGCGCTCGGCTACCGCGGCTGGGCGTCGGCGGAGGTCGGCGGCGGCGGGCTCGCGCGCTTGAAGGACGTCTCCGCGCGCATGGATCGCATCCTCGAACTCGGGTGAGCGCGCTCCTTGCGCGCTCAGCGGATCCTTGAGGCGTCCTTGTGCACGTACACGAGCCCGGGGAGGTCTTCGAGCCCGAAGCGCACGCTGATCACGTACGCCGGGGCGCCCGCGTCGAAGTGCCCGTACGTCGTCGCGACGAAGGTCCCGTCCGGGAGGAGCTCGAGCCCCGCGTAGCCGCAGTCCCACTCGTCCAGGTTGTCGGCGAGACGCACGCGGTAGGCGCCTTCGCGGCCCGCGAGCGCATCGTCCAACGATCCGATCCACGCGACGAAGTCGCCGCGCCACGGGCTCTCGGGCGCCATGTCGCGGAAGACGACGACGAGCCAGCCCTCGGGCGTCAAGCGCGCGACGTGGCGGTCGCCCGTGAGCGTCCACGAGAGCGAGCGCGGCGCGCTCCACGTCGCGCCTTCGTCGCTCGACGTGATCACCTGCGACGGCGCGACGCGCCGGTTCTCGCGCAGGAAGAGCGCGAGCTCCTTCCCGTCGGGCGAGCGCACGACGCCGGGCTCGCACAGATGGAGGTCCGCTCCGCTCCAGAGCGCGCGCGGCGCGCTCCACGTCGTCCCGTCGTCCGAGGAGCGCGTCTCGTACAGCGTGAACGTGCCCGTCGCGCTCCCGCCCGCGTGGAAGAAGCGCCCGTCGTCGTGGAACCACGCCGCGAGCTCGCCGTTCGCGAGCCGCGCGAGCGACGACATCACGACGATCCCGCCGAAGGCTCCGATCGGCGCGAGCTCCGTGAAGTGCTCGCCGTCGTCGTCGGAGGTCGCGAGACGCGCGGGGAAGAGGCCGGAGAAGAGCAAGAGCCGCTTCCCTCCGCTCCGCGTCGCGACGCGGAACAAGGTCGGCGTTTCGAGGCTCGTCGCGAAGCTCGCGGGGACCGCGAGACGCTCGCCCCACGTCCGTCCGCCGTCCGTCGAACGCCGCACGCGGATCGCGCCGCGGCCGTGGCCCTCGGGGTACGCGCAGAGGAGCGTCTTCCCGTCGTCCAAGAGCACCGTCGTCGGATGGCCGAGGTACTGCCGCGGTTCGCGATCGACGACCGCGCGACGCTCCGGGTCGTGCGCGAGGTCGACGAGCGTCAGGCTCCGCTCCCGCAAGCGCGCGCGGTCGTGCAGGTCGGGTGGCGCGCAATTCGGCGCGAGGAGCGTCCCGAGCGCGAAGGCGATCGCCGTGAGGGCGCGAGTGCGTCCGAGCGTCATGCGCAGAGCGTCGCTTGGTCCCTGCCGGCGCGCAACCGACGCCCACTCCCGGCCCCGTGCGTCCGAGGCCGGGTGCGTCCGAGGACGGCGTTCCCCACCCCCGGCGCGTGCCCTGCTACCGTAGGGCCATGCGCCCGCTCCCCATGTACGTGTGCGCGTCCACACTCGCCCTCGTGTGCCGCTCCACCGCCGCGAACGCGCAGTGCGGCACCTGGAGCGACGGCTTCTCCGCTCCGGGCTTCGACCAGCGCGTCGTCGTCCTGCGCGCACTCGACCTCGCGCCCTCGGCGCCGCCCGCGCTCTACGCCGGCGGCGCGTTCGCGATCGCGAGCACCGTGCCGACGTCGGGCATCGCGCGCTGGGACGGCGCGGCGTGGTCGGCGCTCGGTCCGGGCTTGAACAACTCCGCGCTCGCGATCGAGGCCTTCGACTCGGGGACAGGGCTCCAAGTGCACGCCGCCGGCGCGTTCACCGCGACGCAGGGCGGCGGGACCGCCCTCGCGCGCGTCGGGCGCTTCGACGGCGCGCAGTGGCACGCGCTCGGCGCCGGCATGAACGACGTCGTCTCGGCGCTCGCGGTGTTCGACGAGGGCGCGGGTCCGCGGCTCTTCGCCGCGGGTGTGTTCACGCAGGCCGACGGCGCCCCCGCGAACCGCATCGCGCGTTGGGACGGCGCGAGTTGGTCTGCGGTGGGCGCGGGCTTCGACCTGCCGGTGCTCACGCTGTGCGTGTTCGACGACGGCGGCGGCGAGGCACTCTACGCAGGCGGCGAGTTCTCGCTCGCGGGCGGCGCTCCCGCGCAGCACGTCGCGCGCTGGAACGGCACGAGTTGGTCGGCGCTCGGCAACGGGTTCGACGGCCGCGTGCGCGCGCTCCACGTCCACGACGACGGTGGCGGCGGCGGGGCCGCGCTTTTCGCCGGCGGGAACTTCGCGAGTTCCGGCGCGCTCCCGCTGGGCCGTGTCGCGCGCTGGAACGGCAGCGCGTGGTCCGCGCTCGGCGCCGGCGTCGACGGCGAGGTGTTCGGGCTCGGCTCCTCGAATGCGGGCGAGCTGTGGGCCGGCGGACTGTTCACGCACGCCGGTGGGATCGCCGCCGAGCGCGTCGCGCGCTGGAACGGAACGAGCTGGAGTCCTGCGGGGATGGGGATGACCGGCGCGACCGCGGGGTTGCCGTTCGTCGCGGCCTTCGCGACCTTCGACGAGGGCGCCGGACCGCGGCTTTTCGCGGGCGGCGATTGTCTTCGCGCCGACGGCCGCGCGGTGAACCACATCGCGCGCTGGGAGGCCGGAGCGTGGAGCCCCGTGCCCGCGGGAGGCGGCTTCCTCGGCTCCTACTCGAGCGACTACGTGCTCGCGTACGGCGCGCACGACTTCGGCGGCGGCCCCGAACTCGTCGCGGGCGGGCGCTTCGATGCGTCCTCCGGCGGAAGCGTGAAGAACGTCGCACGCTGGGACGGTTCGAGCTGGCGACCGCTCGGCGCGGGCTTCGAGGGCGGACCGCCGCAGTACGGCCCCGAGGTGCGCGCGTTCGCGAGCTACGATGCGGGCCTCGGCGCGGGGAGCGAGCTCTACGCGGTCGGGCGCTTCACCCTGAGCGGCGGCGTGCTCGTGAACCACGTCGCGCGCTGGGACGGGGCGCTGTGGCAGCCCGTCGGCGGGGGACTCTCCGACGACGCGTTCGCCCTCGCGGTCTACGACGACGGGACGGGACCCGCGCTCTACGCCACCGGCCAGTTCACGAGCGCGGGCGGCGTCCCCGCGCCGAAGGTCGCGCGCTGGAACGGCACGGCGTGGTCGTCGCTCCCGGTGAACGGGCCGATCGGCGCGCTCAACGTCGGCGTGTCGCTCGCGGTGTGGGACGACGGCTCCGGCCCCGCGCTGATCGTCGGCGGCGCCTTCGGCACGCAGCCCTTCAGCACGGTCGCGAGCTACCGCGCCGGGACGTGGACCAGCCTCGGGTTCGGCGGAGACGCGCGCGCGCTCGCCGTGTTCGACGCGGGCAGCGGGCCCGAGCTCTTCAGCGGCGGCACGAACGGCATCTGGCGGCGCGGCGCCGCGGGGACGTGGAGCGCGCAGATCTTCCTCGTCACGACCTACGACCTGCACGTCTTCGACGACGGGACGGGGAGCGGGCCCGCGCTCTTCGCGGCCGGACAGTTCCAGAGCGGCCAGCCGCGCGGCATCGCGCGCTGGCGCGGAGACGGATCGAGTTGGACGGAGGTCGCGGGTGGACTCGACGGGCCCGCGACGGCGCTCGGCGACGTCGACGACGGGACGGGAGAGGGGCCGACCCTGTTCGTCGGAGGGACCTTCACGGCCGCCGGCGACCGACCGTCGCGCTGCGTCGCGCGCCTCGAGGGGTGCGACCTCGAGCGCTTCTGCGCCGGCGACGGGCTCGACCCAGCGGTGACCACGGCGTGCCCGTGCGGGAACTCTGGCGCCCCGGGCCGCGGCTGCGCGTCGAACGCGAACGCGAGCGGCGGCGAGCTCTCCGCCGTCGGCCGCATTCGCCCCGACGCCGTCGTGTTGCGCGCGAGCGGCCTGCCGGCGAGCACCGGGGTGCTGTTCCTCGCGGGCGACGAGCGCGTCGCGACGGGCGTCGTCTTCGGCGACGGCGTGCGCTGCGTCGGCGGGACGATCACGCGCCTCGCGCTGCGGCAGACCGCGGGCGGCATCGCGCAGTTCCCCGGTCCTGGCGATCCGCTGCTCTCCGTGCGCACCGGGACCGTGAGCGGAAGCGGCGTCGTCGCGTACTACCAGGCGTGGTACCGGAGCACTGCGGCGCTGTTCTGTCCGCCGGCGACGTCGAACGTCACGAACGGGGTGCGCGTCCGTTGGTGAGCGTGGGGGCTTCGTCCGCGCGCGCCCGTCTGCTCTCATGCGCCGCATGCGGATCGACGAGCTCCCCACACCGTGCGCCGTGATCGACCTCCCGCGCCTCGAGCGCAACGCGGCGCGCATGGCGGAGCGCATGACGCGCCTCGGCGTGCGCCTGCGCCCGCACGTGAAGACGCACAAGTGCGCCGAGATCGCGCGGCTCTCCGTGCGCGGGCACTTCGGCGGCGTCACGGTGTCGACGCTCGCGGAGGCGCGCGGGCTCGCCGACGCGGGCTTCGAGGACCTGACGTGGGCGGTGCCGATCGCGCTCGACCGCATCGACGAGGCGCTCGCGCTCGGAAGCCGCGTGCGTTCTCTCGCGTTGCTCGTCGACCACCCCGACGCGGCGCGCGCGCTGTCGGCGCGGGCGCGTTCGGCGGAGCGGAGCGTGCCGGTCCTCCTCAAGGTCGACTGCGGCTACCACCGCGCCGGGGTCGACCCCGCGGACCCCGCGAGCCTGGCGTTCGCGCGCGAGCTCGCGGGACTGCCGGGGCTCGACTTCCGCGGGCTGCTCACGCACGCGGGCCACGCGTACCACGCGACGCAGCGCTCCGAGCTGCAAGCCGTCGCACGCGAGGAGCGCGCCGTGACCGTGCGCTTCGCCGAGCGACTGCGCTCCGCCGGCGTGCGCGTCGACGAGATCAGCGTGGGCTCGACTCCGACGATGAGCGTCGTCGAGGACTTGACCGGTGTCACGGAAGCGCGGCCGGGCAACTACCTGTTCCACGACGCGTTCCAAGCGGCGATCGGGAGCTGCACGCTCGACGACGCGGCCTTCTGGGTCGTCGCGACCGTGATCGGCCACGCGCCCGCGCGCGGCGAGTTGCTCGTGAACGCAGGCGCGCTGGCGCTCTCGAAGGACCCCGGCGCGACGCACGTCGACCCCGCGTGCGGGTTCGGCGTGGTCGCGAGCGCCGACCGAGGACGCGTGTTCCAGCGCCTGCGGGTCGCAGCGCTGTCGCAGGAGCACGGCAAGCTCGCGGGCGCGAGTTCGGCGGACTTCGAAGCGCTCCCGATCGGCGCGCGAATCGCGATCGTCCCGAACCACTCCTGCCTCGCGGCGGCGCAATTCGACCGCTACCACGTGGCCCGGGACGGGGTGGTCGTCGACGCCTGGCGGACGATGCGCGGCTGGTGAAGGGCCCTGTTTCGGATTCGCGGCGAGGCCGTACACTGGTGCGACTCGTCCCTCGTCCCTCTCAGAGCCGCCATGTTCCGAACCGTTCTCTCCTTGTGCTTCGTCGTCGCGCTCGCGGTCGTCGGTTCCGCGCAGACGACGTTCTCGAGCGTCCACCCGATCTTCCAGGCGAAGTGCACGCCGTGCCACGTCACCGGCGGCTCGGGCGGCTTCAACATCGGGCACCCGAACCCGAACACGGCGTACTTCCACTCCCAACTCGCGTCGTACTACTCGCCGGGGAACACGAAGGGCTACGCATCGCTCGTGCGCATCCTCGACGGCTCGATGCCGTTCGGCGGGGGATGCACCGGCGATCCGACCCAGGACGCGGGCAACGGCGCGTGCCTGACCGCGAGCGAACAGGCGCTGATCGCCGCGTGGATCACGGACGGACAGCTCCCGCCGATCACGCCGAGTTCGACGGTGTTCTGCCCCGGCGACGGCACGGTCGCGCCCTGCCCGTGCGGCAACAACGGCGCGACCGGCAGCGGCTGCGCGAACTCCGTTTTCCCGACCGGCGGAACGCTCGCGAGCACGGGCACGCCGCGCGTGAGCACGGACGCCGTCGTGCTCACCGCGACGAATCTCTCGGGGACGACGTGCGTGTTCTTCCAGGGCGACGCGCAGCAGCCGCCCGTGATCGTCGACGACGGACTCGGCTGCGTGTCGGGCACGATCGTGCGCATCGGCACGAAGTTCTTGAGCGGGAGCACGGGCACGTTCCCCGAGGCGGGCGATCCGCTGCTCAGCGTGCGCGGCGCGATCCCGACGGTCGGCGGCACGCGCTACTACCAGTGCTTCTACCGCAACGCTTCCCTCGCGTTCTGTCCGCCGTCGACGAGCAACCGGACGAACGGCGTGCGGATCGTCTGGGCGCCCTAACCGATCGGCACGCGACCGTTGACCGCGCGCGGCCGCGGAGCGACGCTCCGCGCATGGAGCGCCACGGTCTCGTCCTGCGGTTGAAGCCCGGCGCGCGCGCCGAGTACGAGCGCTTGCACGCGGCGGTGTGGCCCGGCGTGCTCGCGACGATCGAGCGCTGTGGGCTGCGCAACTACTCGATCTTCGTGAAGACGCTCGACGACGGGCGCGACTGGCTCTTCGCGTACTTCGAGTACGTCGGCGACGACTTCGCCGCGGACCTGGCGCGCATGGCCGCGGACGAGACGACGCGGCGCTGGTGGGCGGTCTGCGAGCCGCTCCAGGAGCCGATCGCCGCGCGCGCCGACGGCGAGTGGTGGGCGCGCATGCAGGAGGTCTTCCATCATGACGGACCGCGCTGATCGCGACGCTTCACGGTTGCCGCTCGACCGCCGGGAGGCCCGCGCGAGCGCGTGCTGCGCGCCGGGGACGAGCTGCGGCCCGCGCGCGAGCACGAACGCCGCGCCGTCCGCCGCGTCGCCCTCGGGATCGAACGGCGCGCTCGACCGCCGCGAGTTCCTCGCGTTCGCGGGCCTCTCGAGCGCCGCGCTCGCCGCGCGCTCGACCTTCGTCGCGCCGTTCGCGGGTCCGTTCGCGCGCGAGGAGTTCCCGATCCCGCGCGACAAGAAGCTCGACCCCGCGTGGGTCGCGTCGCTCACGGCGCGCGGCGAGCCGACGGTCTACACGTCGGAGAAGGGTGAGCTCGACTGGATCGGCATGCCGATCGGCGGGATCGGCTGCGGGCAGGTGTACCTCGGCGGCGACGGGAAGCTGTGGCTGTGGGACGTGTTCAACGCGCCGGTCGAGGAGGAGTTCCGCTCGGCACAAGGTCCGCACTACAAGACGCCGCTCGCGCGCCGCTCGATCTTCGAGCAGGGTTTCCACCTCTTTGCACGCGCCGGAACGCGCACGTGGTCGCGTTCGATCGATCGCGACGGGTTCCGCTCGATCCGCTTCCGCGGAGAGTTCCCCGCGGCGTTCGTCGAGTACTCCGACGCCGACGCGCCGTTCCGCGTGACGCTCGAGGCGTTCTCGCCCTTCGTGCCGCTCGACGCGGACGCGTCGTCGCTGCCGGCGATCGTCTGCGAGTACGTCGTCGAGAACACCGGGAAGGAGCCGCTCGAGATCGAGATGCTCGGGTGGATCGAGAGCGAGATCGCGCCGATCACGCTCCCGAAGCTCCACGGCGACCGGCGCATCGTCGTGTCGAAGAAGGAGGGCTACACGCTCGTCCACGTCGCCTGCACGGCGGACCCGAAGCGTCCGCCCCTGAACCCGGACGTCCCGATCGACGACTTCGAGCGCGACGGCTGGGGCACGTGGACCGCGACGGGCACGGCCTTCGGCGCCGGACCGCGCAAGACGGCGGAGCTCCCGAAGTACATGGGGCCCGTCGATGCGCACGGCGAGCGCGTCGTGAACACGCACGAGACGCGCCACGCCGAGGACGTCGTCCAGGGCGACGCGCACGTCGGCACGCTCACGAGCAAGCCGATGAAGGTCGAGCGGCAGTTCCTCTCCTTCCGCATCGGCGGCGGTGACCATCCCGGCGCGACGTGCCTGAACGTCCTCGTCGACGGGAAAACGGTCGCGACGGCGACGGGGCGCAACGCGAACCGGATGCGGTTCGAGAACCTCGACCTCCTCGAGTTCGCGGGGCGCGAGTGCGTCCTGCAGATCGTCGACACGGTGTCCGGTCCGTGGGGGAACGTCGGGATCGACGACCTCGTGTGGACGGACGAGCCGCGCGAGGAGCCGGTCGTGCTCGAGGAGGCCGCCGACTACGGCACGAAAGGGATCGCGCTCTTCACGCCGACCGGAGGCGCGCGCGGCTCGGCCTCGATGGGGGGGCGCGGCCACCTCGGTATCCGCCCGCTCCGCGACGACGCACCCCAGAAGGTCAAGGGCTACTACGGCGAGCGCGACAACTGCGGCGTCTCGAGCCGCGCGACGCTCTCGCCCGGCGCGAAGGCGACGTTCACGTTCGTGATCGCGTGGCACGTGCCCGGGCTCCCGTGGGACGCGCTCGACTTCATCCCGGACGTGAAGAAGCTCCGCCGCCACTACGCGACGCGTTTCGCCGACGCAGCGGCCGTGATCGCGCACGTCCACGAACGCCGCGACTACCTCTTCGACAGCACGCGCGCCTGGCGCGCGACCTGGTTCGACCGCTCGACGCTCCCGCACTGGTTCGTGGAGCGCACGTTCGCGAACCTCTCGACCGTCGCGACCGCGACGTGCCTGCGCTTCTCGAACGGCCGCTTCTACGGTTGGGAGGGGACCTACTGCTGCGCCGGCACGTGCACGCACGTCTGGCAGTACGCGCAGGGCCTCGCGCGCGTCTTCCCCGAGCTCGAGCGCGACCTGCGCGAGCGGACGGACTTCGGCACGTCGTTCCACGCGGACTCCGGCCTCGTCGACTACCGCGGCGAGGCCGCGCGCTCGCTCGCGATCGACGGGCAGTGCGGCACGATCGTGCGCGCGTGGCGCGAGCACTTGATGTCGAAGGACGGCGCCTTCCTCGCGCGCCTGTGGCCGCGGGTGAAGAAGGCGATGGAGCTCGTGATCGCGCACGATCCCGACGCGGACGGTCTGCTCGACGGCGAGCAGTACAACACGCTCGACGCGTCGTGGTGGGGTGCCATCGCGTGGACGAGCTCGCTCTACGTCGCCGCGTTGCGCGCGAGCGAGGCGATGGCGAAGGAGCAGGGCGACGCCGCGTTCGCCGAGCGCTGCCGCGCGCTCGCGGAGAGGGGCTCGAAGGCGCTCGTCGCGCGCCTCTTCGACGGCGAGTACTTCGTGCAGAAGCTCGACCCCGCGCACCCCGAAGCGAACGGAACGGGCGCGGGCTGCCACATCGATCAGTTGCTCGGCCAGTCGTTCGCGCACCAGGTCGGGCTCCCGCGCGTCGTGCCCGCGAACGAAGCGCGCTCGGCGCTCGCGGCCTTGTGGCGCTACAACTTCGCGCCCGACATCGGGCCGTACCGCGCGCGCTTCGATTCCACGATCCGCGGCGGGCGCTGGTACGCGCTGCCGGGCGAAGGCGGCCTCTTGATGTGCACGTGGCCCAAGGGCGGGCACGAGAGCGCCACGGGGAAGGGCGACGAGGCCTGGGCCGCGGGCTACTTCAACGAGTGCATGACGGGCTTCGAGCACCAGGTCGCGAGCCACATGCTGTACGAAGGGATGGTGCTCGAAGGCCTCGCCGTCGAGCGCGCGATCCACGACCGCTACCACGCGTCGAAACGCAACCCGTGGAACGAGGTCGAGTGCAGCGACCACTACGCGCGCGCGATGGCGAGCCACGGCGTGTACCTCGCGGCGTGCGGCTTCGAGCTCCACGGACCGAACGCGCACCTCGGCTTCGCGCCGCGCATCGCGCCCGACGCGTTCGAAGCGGCGTTCACCGCGCCGGAGGGCTGGGGCACGTACGCGCAGACGCGCGATGCGAAGGGCCTCGTCGCGCGCTACGAACCCGCGTACGGCCGCGTGTGGCTGAAGACGCTCGCGTTCGAGGTGCGGCCCGAGCAGCGGATCGCGAAGGCGTCGGCGCGCTACGTCGACGCGCTCCCCGCGCAGGAGGGCGAGCACGCCGCGAGCTTCGTGCAGGAGGGAACGCGGGTCGTCGTCACGCTCGCGAAGCGCCTCGACGTCGTCCCGGGACAGACCTTCGTCGTCGAGCTCGGGGGCTGACGCTCTTCGACGAGCCCGGTTCCTGGAGCCCCGCTCGATGCGCGGCCTGCCGTGGAGAGGGGCGCGTCGCCGCGCCGAGGCCCTGGAAGATCCGCCCGCCCTTCGCACGCAACCTTCGCGAGATGCGAACGGAGCGGGGCCCCCGCAGCCGCGGCGGAGCGCTATCGTGGGACCGTCCGTCCCAGGAGACCCTCATGATGACGACGCCCCCGATCCATCGCACCTCGCTGTACTTCGTGTTCCCCGTGTTCGCCGGCCTGGCCGGACTCGCTGCGGCGCAGACCCCGCACGTGATCTATTCGGAGGTGACGACCTCGCCGTCGTCCGCCGTCCCAGGCGCGCTCGACGGCGCGGGACTCCCGGTCGCGACGACCTGGCTCGCGATCGAGGACCTGCGCGTGCGCCAGGACGGCGGCCAGTGGTGCATCAAGGGCCGCACGACGCAGGCGACGACGAACGACTCGATCCTGATCCTCGGCGGCGGGACGTCGGGCACGATGTTCATGCAGGACGGCCAGCCCGTCCAGGGCGGCGCCGTGGGCGAGCAGTACGACTTCTTCGACACACCGAACCCGGTGTCGTGGGACACCGCGGGCAACATCGGACTCTCGTTCCGCGCGAAGAACGGCGTCGCGAACACGCTCGAGAAGGTGTGCAAGGTCGTCGGCGGCGTGCACACGATCGTCATCAAGCAGGGGGACCCGGTCTCCTGCACGGACATCCCGGCGAACCCGCAGGGCGACGAGCAACTCGGCAACAGCGTGGCCTCCGTGCAACTGCGTGACGACGGGACCTTCTTCTACGGCGTCACGCCGATCCAGAACTGCTCGAGCTTCCGCTATCCCGGGCTCTTCCACCAAACCAACCAGCGCTTCCGGCAGTCGGGCTTCGACACGATCACGGTCGGCGCCGGCACGGAGGTCTGGGACAGCTTCCAGTACGACGGCTGCGGCAGCACCGCGGACGGCCTGCACTGGTTCGCGCGCGGCGACACCGAGAACACGAACACGACGATCGACAACGTCCTCGTCGTCGACGACGTCGTCGTCATGCAGGAGAATTCCCCCGTCGTCGCGGGCGGACCGCTGATGAACAGCGTGCTCTTCGTGCGCATGCTCCCGAACGGGACGTGGTACGCGCGCGGGCAGGACTTCACGAGCCCGACGACGGGCAAGTGGGCGGTGCGCGACGGCGTGCTCCTCGCGAAGACCGGCGACCTGATCGCCGGCAGCGAGCACTGGAGCACGTCGTTCATCGGCTTCAACGGCAACTCGGCCGGGCACTGGGTGCTGTCGGGGAGCACGGACGAGCCGAACACGGCGATCGACAACGTGCTCGTGTACGACGGGACGACGGTCCTGCTCCGCGAGGGCGACCCGGTCGCGCTCGAGAACGACGGCGTGTTCGACGACGACGCGTTCGTGGGCTCGTTCCAGCCCGACGACCTCTTCCTCAGCGACGACGGCATCGTGTGGACGCTCGTCACGCTCAAGAACGGCGCGGGCACCGTGATCGGCGACGCGTTCCTGCGCATCTTTGGCAGCCTGGCGAACGGGAGCTTCTGCGCCGGCGACGGGCTCGACGCGAACGTGACCACGCCGTGCCCGTGCGGCAACACCGGGAGCGTGGGCAACGGCTGCGCGAACTCGGTCAACGCGAGCGGAGCCAACCTCGCGGCGACGGGCACGACGACCCCGGACACGATGGTGCTCTCGGGCTCCGGGATGCCGGCCGTCGTTTCCTGCATCTATCTCCAGGGCGACGCGCTCGTCGACACGACGTTCGGCGACGGCGTGCGCTGCGCGGGCGGGAACCTGATCCGGTTGCGCACGCGCGCGAACGTCGGAGGGGCCTCCGCGTTCCCCGATTCCACGGACACGATCACGCTGTCCGCGCGCGGCGGCGTCACACCGGGGTCGGGCTTCACGCGGCTCTACCAGACCTACTACCGCAACTCGGCAGCGGTCTTCTGTCCGCCGGAGACCTTCAACGTGACGAACGGATGGCGGCTCACCTGGTGAGCGCGGCGTGACGGGCGGCCGGTCGAGGAGAACGCTCCGCGACCGGCCGCGTCGTTTCGCGCAGGCTCACGTTCGACGGCGAGCGATGCTCGCGCGCTCGTGCTGCGGTCCGTGCCGGCGCCCGCTCGCACTCGAGCGCGACGGCGGCTGCGCGCGAGCGCGTCCGCGCTGCGCGCTCAACCCGGCGGCAGCTCGTACACGCCGTTGCGTCCGCCGCGCAAGGAACCCTGGCGCACGAGCTCGTCCCACACCTCGCGCGGGAAGCGATTGGGCGGCGTGATGCCGACGATGCCCGACTGGCGGCCGCTCGTCATGCCGCGGCCGCCGAGCGTCGATTCGCTGTCGAGCTGCGTGAGCTTGAGCGACTTGTGGAACGCCTTGAGCGCGCGGCGGAGGATCTCGACGTCGTGGTCGGGGAGCGGGCGCTTCTTCGCGGACCACGCCTCGGCGATCGCGTGCAGCGCCTTCACGTCGCGCGCGTCGATCGCCGCCGCGAGGTCGGGCTCCTTCTCGCGCGTGCCGCCGAGCACGCTCGCGGCGCTCGACCAGAGCCCCGGCGCGTACTCCGTCTTCGCGGGATCGGAGAGGTCGAGGACGCAGCGGATCAAGTGGCTCGAGACGAGGTGCGTGGCGGGGTCGAACATGCGCGCACGGTAGCACGCCCCGCGGCCGCACGCGCTCCGTCAGTCGCGCAGGAGCTCGGCGAGGAGCGGCTCCATCCGCGTCCACCACACGCGGTAGCCCGCGGCGGAGAGGTGCAGCTTGTCGGGCAGGAGCTCGATCGACACGAGGCCGTCCGGCCCGAGGAAATCGCGGCCGAAGTCGAGGAAGCGCACGCGCTCGCCGTGCTTCGCGAGCCGGTCCTTGGCGAGCGCGTTCGCGCGCGGGATCCAGTCGGGCTCGACGTCGGGGTTGTTCGCGCGCGGGAAGATGCCGAGCACGAGCACGCGCGCGCGCGGGAGCTTGCGTAGGACGCGCGCGACGACGGCCTCGATGCCCTGCGCGACGTGCTCCGGCGGCGACGGCGGAGCGATGCCGAAATTGTTCGTGCCGATCAGGAGCACGACGAGGCGCGGCGGCGTCGCGGCGCGCGCGTAGCCGTCGAGTTGGCCGTGGTCGATCCGCCACAAGACGTTCTGCGTGCGGTCGCCGCTGACGCCGAGGTTGACGGCGCCGAGCGGAGCGAGCCGCTCCTTCCAGAGCGGCGCGCCCTCTTCGATCTCGAAGCCCTGCGTGATCGAGTCGCCGAGGAACAGGAGGCGCGCGCCTTCGACGTTCGAGCGAGTCATCACGAGCTGCGTGCGCTCGAGCGCCCAGTCCTCGGTGCGCGCTTCCGGCGTGATCGCGGCGTGGGGGACGAGGTCGTTCGCGTCGAGGGTCATGCGGTGCAGTTCGCCGCGCGCGGCGGCGTGGAAGCGCGCGACGAGGGCGTCGGACGTCACGTCGAGCAGGAGGAACTGGTGCTTGTCGCCGGAGTCGAAGAGCAGATCCTTCGACGCGACGTTCGCCGCGTCCATCGGGTGGTTGCCGAGCGGCGAGGTGACGAGCTCGTGGAGCGGGTAGGGGACGCCGGTGTCTTCCGGAGGGAAGGCGTAGACGCGCGAGCGGTGGATGTCGCCCGAGACGAGCACGACGCCGGCGATCTTCTCGCGCGCGACGAAGTCGAAGAGCGCGTTGCGCTCGTGCGGGTACGCCATCCAGTAGTCGGGTTTGTTCGGACGAACGGCGCCGTTCCACACCATGCCGCACGCGAGCACTTTGAACGGCGCCTTCGATTCGCGCAGTCCGCGCGTGAGCCACTCCCACTGCTGTTTGCCGAGCAGCGTCGTCTTCGTCGCGTCCGCGAACGACGGCTCCGTGCCCGAGAACCACCGCGTGTCGAGCAGGAACACGTCCGCGGCGCCGAGCTGGAAGCGCGTGTAGATGCCTTGGTCCTTCTCGCCGTAGCTCGCGAGCGCGTGGTACTCGACGAACGCACGCCGCGCGTTCTCCTTCCCCTTCGCCGTGCCGTCCGCGCCGTCCGTCGCGAAGTCGTGGTCGTCCCACGTCGCCCACGTCGGCGTGACCTGCATCAATGCGGCGAGGTCGGGGTTCGAGTAGAACTCGCGATAGCGTCGACGCTGCACGTCGAGCTCCGTCGAGTCGATGTACGGCGTGTCGCCGAGCAGGAGCAGCGCGTCGGGCTTCGCCGCGCGGAGCACTTTCCACGCCGGATTCGCCTCTCCCGGCTTCTCGTTCGCGCAGGAGCCGAGCGCCAAGCGCAGCTGCGTCGTGGAGTAGCACGCCGCAGGCACGGTGAAGCGAACCTGCCGGTCGCCCTTTCCGCTGCCCACATCGCGTGGCGGAAGGGCTCCGGTGACCGACCACTGGAGCCAGGCTTCGGTGCGCGCGTCCGCAGCGGGCAGTCGCTCGAAGTGGAGCGTACAGCACCCATCTTTGCTCTCGACCGCATCGGCGTAGCTCGTCGCCGTCCCCGCGAAGCTGCGCAGGCGCACTGCGATCCTGCGCCCGGGGAGCTTGCGCATCCACACACGCATCTCACCCGGCGCGCAAGCTCCGAGGAACGGGCCGAGGACTCCGTCCTCGCTCTCCGAGGGCGGCGCCACATCTTGGGCGCTGCGGGAGACCAGCACGAACGCGCCGAGGCTCCCGCTCGCCGCGATGAACTCTCGACGCGAGAGCTCCGTATCGTCTCGCGCCTCGTCGTGTTTGCGATCCTCGCTCACGTCGCCTCCCTCTGTCTCAAACGATCCACGACCACCGCCGCGACGATGATCCCGCCCGTGACGACCTCTTGAACCCAGTTGTCGAGCCCGAGTTTCGTGCAACCGTTGTCGACGACCGTCATCAGCAGCGCGCCGAACAGCGTCCCGAGGATCGACCCCGCGCCGCCCGACAGGCTGGCACCGCCGATCACGACGGCCGCGATCACCTTGAGCTCCGCGCCCTGCGCCGTCGTCGGGTCGCCCATCGACAGATACGAGAGCTGCAAGAGCGCCGCGACGCCCGCACATCCGACGCCGAGCGTGTAGACGACGAGCTTCGTGCGCTCGACCGCGATGCCCGACAAGCGCGCCGTCGCCTCGTTCGACCCGATCGCGAGCAGGTTCGCGCCGAGCACCGTCTTCCGCAGCACGAACGCGCCGACGAGCGCGAGCAGGAGCAGGATCCACACGCCCGGCGGCAGGAACGCGAACGGCCCGCTCGCGCTCGGCAACATGAGTTCGGAGAGCGCGCCCATCGAGCTCGGGTACACGGGCTGGTTGTCGCCGAGCCCTTTCGCGAGCCCGCGCAATGCACCCCACGCGCCGAGCGTCACGATGAACGGCGAGAGCGCGATCTTGGGCGTGAAGCGCGCGACGAACGCGGCGACGACGAGCGCGAACGCGACGCCGACTCCGAGGCCGACGAGCGCGCCGTGCGCGCGCCCGACGATCCACGCGAGCGCGAGCCCGCCCGCGACGCCGACGACGCGCGCGAGCTCGCCGATCACGAGCGCGCCGAGCAACGCGCCGGTCGCGAGCCCCGTGCCGAGCGCGCCGAGCACCGCGAGCGCGATCGAGGGACTCCCGCGCAGCGCGAGCGCACCGACGACGGTGCCGAGCGCGATCGTCGAGCCGACGGAGAGGTCGATCCCGCCGAGCGCCACGATCCACGTCGCGCCGACCGCCGCGGATCCGACGACCGCGGTCTGCAAGAGCATCAAGCGCTGGTTCTCGAGCGCCGTGAAGTCGCCGCCCGCGAGGACCGCGAAGAGCACCCACGCGCACGCGAGCCCGAGCGCGGGGCCGAGCGAGCGACCGAGGCCGCGTCCGGACGAGCGTCCGGAGCCGGTGGGGGGCGGCGACATCGGCTCCATTCGAACGTCTCGGACCGCGAGGGTCGAGCGTCCTCTGGCGCGCGAGCGCGCGACGTTCCTCCCGAAGAGTTGGGCGGAGATGGGCCGCGTGGACCCACCTCCGCCCGGGGGGGCACCGTGAGGTGCGCGCTTCCCGAGTCCGGGGCTACTCGAGCAGCGCGGCCACCTCCGGCCGGTTCATGTTCTCGCGCGTCACGAGCACGGCGCCCGTGTCGATCGCGGTGGGCGGCGTCTTCTTCTCGAGCAGGTCCGCGAGCGCGGCGACCGTGAGCGCGCCCATCTTGCGCGGGTTCTGCACGACGAGCGCGTCGATCTCGCCCTGCTTCAGCGCCTCGACGAGCGGCGGCGACGCGTCGAAGCCGACGAACTTGACCTTGCCCGCGAGGCCGAGCTGGCGCAGCGCGAGCAGCATCCCGTTCGTCGCGGGCTCGTTCGACGCGAACACGCCCTTCGCCTGCTTCAGTTGATCGGCGAGGTTCAGCGCGGTCGTCTTCGCCTCGCCGATCGTCGCGCCGGCGTAGCGGTTCTCGACGAGCACCTTGGCGCCGTGCGCGCGGATCGATTCGAGGAAGCCTGCTTCGCGCGCCTCGGTGCTCGCGCTGCCGACGAGGTAGCGCAGGAGCACGACGTCGCCCGCGCCGCCGAGGAGCCGCGCGAGCTCCTCGCCCGCGAGCTTGCCGCCCGCGGTGTTGTCCGTCGCGACGAAGCTCGCGAAGTCGCGCGGCGCGCCGCCGTCGAGCGCAGAGTCGAACACGACCACCGGGATCCCCGCCGCGCGCGCCGCGGCGACCGCGGGCACGAGCGCCGCGTGGTCGAGCGGCGCGAGCGCGAGCCCCGCCGGCTTCTCCGCGACGAACTGCTGCACGAGCTGGATCTGCTGCGCGCGGTCGTTCTCCGCGAGCGGGCCCTTCCACACGAGCTCGAGGCCGCGCTCGAGGGCTGCGTCGCGCGCGCCCTTCTCGACGGCCTTCCAGAAGACGTGCGTCGTCCCCTTCGGGATCACGACGACGCGCGGCTTGCCGCCGGTCGGCGCGCCGTTGCCGCTGCACGCGGCGAGCACGCCGAGGACGAACGCACCGAGGACGAGCGCTCTCCGACGCGCGAGGAACGCGCGCTCGTGCACCGGTCGGGCCAGGTTCGACGGGAGCATCGGGGTGGGGTGCTGGTTTTACTTGCGCAACCGTCGCTTCACAAGTGAAACTCCGCGCGTGGCGAAGAAGACGAAGGACGCCGCCGAGGGCCGCTACCGCGCGCCGGCGCTCGACAAGGGCCTCGACATCCTCGAGCTGCTCTCGCGGCACCCCGGCGGCCTGACGCAGGCCGAGATCGCGCGCGCGCTCGACCGCTCGGTCGGCGAGATCTTCCGCATGCTCGCGCGGCTCGTCGAACGCGGTTGGGTCACGATCCGCCGCCCCGGCGACGCGTACGTGCTGACGCTGAAGCTCTTCGAGCTCGCGCACCGCTACACGCCGATGGACCGCCTCCTGACGGACGCGCTGCCGTTGATGAAGGACCTCGCGGCGAGCGTCCACCAGTCCTGCCACCTCGCCGTGCTCGAAGGCGGGCGCGCGATCGTGCTCGCGCAGGTCGACGCGCCGGGCGAGATGGGCTTCGCCGTGCGCGTCGGCTCGACGATGAGCCTGCCCGCGTCGTGCTCGGGCCGCGTGCTGCTCGCGTTCCAGGCGGAGGACGAGCTCGAGCGCCTGCTCGAGCGCATGGAGCCCGCGGAGACGAAGCAGGTCGCCGCGCTCGCGAAACACCTCGCGCTCGTGCGTTCGCGCGGCTACGAGGAGATGGAGAGCACACGCGTCCGCGGCGTGCACGACCTCTCGGTGCCGATCCTCGACCCGCGCGGGCACGTGCTCGCCGCGCTGACGACGCCGTACCTGCAGCGGATCGACCTCGGCGGCGGCCGCACGATCGCCCAGGCGCGGGGCGAGATCGCGCGCATCGCGCAGGAACTCTCCGCGCGCATCGAGGAAGGGGAAGGGGCGGGGGCGCGCGGCGTCCCCGCGCGCCGAGCGCGCGGCGCGAAGCGAGGCCGGCGATGAACGCTCTCGCGCCGTTCGAGGCGGAACTCCGGCAGCGCTGGCCGCTGCCGAACTCGCCCCGGCCGATCGTGCTCGTCGGCGCCGGCGGCATCGTCAACGACGCGCATCTGCCGGCGTACCGCGCGTGCGCGTTCCCCGTCGCCGGCGTGTTCGACCTCGACCGCGCGCGCGCGGAAGCGACGGCGCGGCGCTTCGCCTTGCCGCGCGTGCACGAGCGCCTCGAGGATGCGCTCGCCGTCCCCGGCGCCGTCTTCGACGTCGCCGTGCCGCCGCAGGCCGTGCTCGAGCTCGTGCGGCGGATCCCGCGCGGCGCGCCCGTCCTGATCCAGAAGCCGCTCGGGCGCGACCTCGCCGAGGCGACCGCGATCCGCGCCGTGTGCCGCGAGCGCGCGCTCGTCGCCGCCGTGAATTTCCAGCTCCGCTTCTCCCCGCTGATGCTCGCGCTCGCCGACGCGAAGGAGCGCGGGCTCCTCGGCCGAGTCGTCGAGCTCGACGTGCGCGTGAACTGCCGCATGCCGTGGGAGCTCTGGCCCTTCCTCGCGGAGCTGCCGCGGATGGAGCTCGCGCTCCACTCGATCCACTACCTCGACTCGATCCGCGCGCTGCTCGGCGAGCCGCGCGCCGTCTGGTGCCGCACCGTGAAGCACCCCGACGCGCCGAAGCTCGCGAGCTCGCGGTCGACGATGATCCTCGACTACGCCGACGACGTGCGCTGCGCGCTTTCGGTGAACCATCACCACGGGCACGGCCCGCGTCACGAAGCGAGCGAGCTGCGCGTCGAAGGGCTCGCCGGCGCCGCCGTCGGCGTGATGGGCGTCAACCTCGACTACCCGTGCGGCCGGCCCGACACGCTCGAACTCGCGCTCCATCGCGGCGAGGGCGAGCGCGCGCGGGAATGGCGCAGCGTGCCGCTCGTCGGGAGCTGGTTCCCCGACGCGTTCCGCGGGCCGATGTCCAACCTCCAGCGCTTCGCCGCGGGCGAGGACCACGTCCTCGCGACGTCCGTCGAGGACGCATGGCGTACCATGCGGCTCGTCGAGGCCCTCTACGACTCCGATGCTCGCGGCGGGACGCCGCTCGCGCGCGATCCGCACCCCCTGCCCGAAGGCAACGCGTGACCCCGAACCCGAAGACTCGCCCCGAGCGCATCGACGCGCACCACCACGTCTGGAAGCTCGCGCGCGGCGACTACGCGTGGCTGCGCCCGGACCACGGCGCGCTGCACCGCGACCACGCGTACGAGGAGCTCGTCCCCGCGCTCGACCGCGCCGGGATCGAGCGCACCGTGCTCGTCCAGGCCGCGCCGACCGTCAGCGAGACGCACTTCCTCCTCGGCGTCGCGCGCGCGAACCCGCGCGTCGCCGGCGTCGTCGGCTGGGTCGACTTCGAGTCGCGCACCGTCGCCGCGGAGATCGAGGCGCTCTCGCACGAGCCCGCGCTCGTCGGCCTGCGCCCGATGATCCACGACTTGCCGTCCGACACGTGGATGCTGCGGCGCGAGCTGACCGACGCGTTCCGCGCCGTGTCCGCGCGCCAGCTCACGTTCGACGCGCTCGTGCGGCCGCAGCACCTCCTGCACCTGCGCAAGCTCGTCGCGCGGCACCCGGAGCTCGACGTCGTGATCGACCACCTCGCGAAGCCGCGCATCGTCGCCGGCGGCGCGAAGTGGGACGGGTTCACGACGTGGGCGAAGCACATGAAGGCGCTGGCAGCGGAGTCGCGCGCGTGCGTCAAGCTCTCCGGGCTCGTCACCGAGGCCGAGCCCGGATGGACGGTCGCCGACCTTCGTCCGTGCGTCGAACTCGTGCTCGAGGCGTTCGGAACGGAGCGCGTGCTCTGGGGAAGCGATTGGCCCGTGCTCACGCTCGCCTGCGACTACGCGCGCTGGGTCGCCGCGACGGACGAGCTCCTCGTGCCGCTCTCCGCGGACGCGCGCGCGGCCGTGCTCGGCGGGAACGCGGCGCGCTTCTACCGCCTCGGAGCGAAGGGACGCGTGACGGCATGACGAAGACCCGCATCACGGCGCTCGAGGCACTCGACGTCCGCTTCCCGACCTCGGACGACCACGATGGGTCGGATGCGGTGCACGTCGACCCGGATTACTCCGCCGCGTACGTCGTGCTGAAGACGGACCGTTCGCTCGAGGGCCACGGCCTCGCGTTCACGATCGGGCGCGGCAACGAGGTCGTCGTCGCGGCGCTGCACGCGCTGCGCGCGCTCGTCGTCGGTCGCACGCTCGAGGAGATCGAGGACGACTGGGCCGGCTTCTGGCGCTCGCTCGTGAACGATTCGCAGCTGCGCTGGCTCGGCCCCGAGAAGGGCGTCGTGCACCTCGCGGCCGCGGCGGTCGTCAACGCGCTGTGGGACCTCGCCGCGCGCAAGGCGAAGAAGCCGCTCTGGAAGCTCGTCGCGGACCTGTCGCCGAAGGAGCTCGTCCGCACGATCGATTTCCGCTACATCGACGACGCGCTGTCGCCCGAGGAAGCGCTCGCGATGCTCGAACGCAACGCGCGCACGAAGGCGCTGCGCGAGCGCGACCTCGTCGCGAACGGCTACCCCGCGTACACGACCTCCGTCGGGTGGCTCGGCTACTCGGACGACAAGATCCGGCGGCTCGCGCGCGAGGCGCTGCGCGACGGCTGGACGCACTTCAAGATGAAGGTCGGCGCGGACCTCGAGGACGACGCGCGGCGCGCGGCGATCCTGCGGCGCGAGATCGGGCCCGAGAACCGCTTGATGATGGACGCGAACCAGCGCTGGTCGGTCCACGAAGCGGTGGAGAGCATGCGCGAGCTCGCGCGTTTCCGTCCGTGGTGGATCGAGGAGCCGACGTCGCCCGACGACGTGCTCGGCCACGCGACGATCGCGAAGGCGATCCGCCCGATCGGCGTCGCGACCGGCGAGCAGTGCGCGAACCGCGTCGTCTTCAAGCAGCTCCTGCAGGCGAACGCGATCTCGTTCTGTCAGATCGACGCGTGCCGCCTCGGCGGCGTGAACGAAAACCTCGCGGTCATGCTGCTCGCGACGAAGTTCGGCGTGCCGGTGTGTCCGCACGCGGGCGGCGTCGGGTTGTGCGAGCACGTCAACCACCTCGCGTTCGTCGACTACATCGTCGTGTCCGGCTCGCTCGAGAACCGCGTCGCCGAGTACGTCGACCACCTGCACGAGCACTTCGTCGATCCGTGCGTGATCGAGGACGCCGCGTACACGGCGCCGCGCGCGCCGGGCTACTCGGTGCGCATGAAGCCGCTCTCGCTCGAAGCCTTCGCATACCCCGACGGGCCCGTGTGGGCAGCGCGGCGCGCGACGTCCGTGCGTTCGGGGCGGCGCTCGAAGGCCCGCGCGAAGCCGGCGGCGAAGAGCCGCGGGAAAGGCCGGAAGCGATGAGCGCGCGCCTCCGGCTCGAAGGGAAGCGCTGCCTCGTCACCGCGGCGGGGCAGGGGATCGGCGAGGCGACGGCGCTCGCGTTCGCGCGCGAAGGTGCGCGCGTGCTCGCGACCGACGTCAACGAGGTCGCGCTCGCCGCGCTGCGCGCCCGCGACGCGCGGATCGAGGTCGCGCGCCTCGACGTGCGCGACACGGCGGCGGTGAACGCGCTCGTCGCCCAGCACGCGGCGTTCGACGTCCTCTTCAACTGCGCGGGACACGTGCACCACGGCACGCTCCTCGACTGCGACGAGAGCGACTGGGACGCGTCCTTCGACCTGAACGTGAAGTCGATGTGGCGCACGATCCGCGCCGTGCTGCCCGGGATGCTCGCGCAGGGCCGCGGCAGCATCGTCAACATGTCCTCCGTCGCGTCGAGCGTGAAAGGCGCGCCGAACCGCTGCGTCTACGGCACGACGAAGGCCGCGGTGATCGGGCTCACGAAGTCCGTGGCCGCCGACTTCGTCGCGCGCGGCGTGCGCTGCAACGCGGTGTGTCCGGGCACCGTGCAGACGCCGTCGCTCGACGAGCGCATCGCGCGGCTCGGCGACGTCGAGACCGCGCGCAAGGCGTTCATCGCGCGCCAGCCGATCGGGCGCCTCGGCACGCCGCAGGAGATCGCGGAGCTCGTCCTGCACCTCGCGAGCGACGAATCGTCCTACACGACCGGCGCGATCCACGTGATCGACGGCGGGTGGAGCACCTGACATGCGACTGATGCGCTTCGGCCCGAAAGGCAAGGAACAACCGGCCGTCCACGACCCCGAGCTCGGTCCGCTCTCGCTCGCCGGCGTGATCGACGACGTCGCGGGCGACGTGCTCCAGCCCGAAGCGCTCGCGGGGCTCGCGCGGTTCGTGCGCGCGGAGCGGCGCAACCTGCCGCGCGTACCGGACGACGCGCGCATCGGCCCGTGCGTCGGGCGCGTCGGCAAGTTCCTCTGCATCGGCCTCAACTACGCGGATCACGCCGCGGAGACCGGCGCGAAGGTGCCCGACGAGCCCGAGGTGTTCGCGAAGGCGACGAGCGCGATCTCGGGGCCGTTCGACGACGTCGAGATCCCGCGCGGAGCGACGAAGGTCGACTGGGAGGTCGAGCTCGGCGTCGTGATCGGCCGCCACGCGAAGTACGTGTCGAAGGAGAAGGCGCTCGACCACGTCGCGGGCTTCTGCGTCGTCAACGACCTCTCCGAGCGCGCGTTCCAGCTCGAGCGCGGCAAGCAGTGGGACAAAGGCAAGGGCTGCGACACGTTCGGCCCGATCGGTCCGTGGCTCGTGACGCGCGACGAGGTCGCCGATCCGCAGGCGCTCGACCTCGCGCTCGAGGTCGACGGGAAGCGCTTCCAGAACGGGAACACGCGCACGATGGTCTTCGGCGTCGCGCACCTCGTCAGCTACCTGTCGCACTTCATGAGCCTGCAGCCCGGCGACGTGATCTCGACGGGCACGCCGCCCGGCGTCGGGCTCGGACAGAAGCCCGAGCCGATCTACTTGAAGGCGGGCCAGACGATGCGCCTCTGGATCGCCGGGCTCGGCGAACAGCGCCAGCGCGTCGTGCAGGGGAGCTGAGCCGCGTGAGCGCGCCGCGCGACGTCGACCTCGCGATCGTCGGCGGCGGGATCGTCGGCCTCGCGACCGCGGAGCGCTTCCTCGCGCGGCGCCGCGGCGCGTCCGTCGTGCTGTTCGAGAAGGAGCGCGCGCTCGCGCTGCACCAGACGGGGCGCAACTCGGGCGTGATCCACTCGGGGCTCTACTACAAGCCCGGCTCGCTCAAGGCGCGCACGTGCCTGGAGGGGAAGCGCGCGCTCGAAGCGTTCTGCGCGGAGGAGCGCGTCGCGTTCGAGAGGTGCGGCAAGGTCGTCGTCGCGGTCGACGAGCGCGACCTCGCCGGGCTCGCGAAGCTCGAGGACCGCGCGCGCGGGAACGGCGTCGCGTGCGAGCGCATCGGGAAGGAGCGCCTCGCCGAGCTCGAGCCGCACGCGGCCGGCGTCGCGGCGCTCCATGTCCCGGGCACGGGCATCGTCGACTACCCCGGCGTGTGCGCGGCGCTCGCGCGGCGCATCGAGCGCGCCGGAGGAGAGGTCCGCCTCGGCGCGCGCGTCGTCCGCGTCGCGAGCGACGGCGCGCGCGTGCTCGTCGCCGCGACGGACGGCGCCGAGGTCCGCGCGCGCTCGCTCGTGAACTGCGCGGGCCTGCATTCGGACCGCGTGCTCGCGCTCGCGGGCGGGAAGCGCGAAGCGCGCATCGTCCCGTTCCGCGGCGAGTACTTCGAGCTCCGTCCCGAAGCCGCGCACGTCTGCCGCAACTTGATCTATCCCGTGCCCGACGCGGACTTCCCGTTCCTCGGCGTCCACTTCACGCGCCTCGTGCACGGCGGCGTCGAGTGCGGTCCCAACGCCGTGCTCGCGTTCGCGCGCGAGGGCTACACGCGCTCGACGGTCGACGTACGCGACCTGTTCGACGCGCTCACGTACTCGGGCTTCCGCGCGCTCGCGAAGAAGCACTGGCGCGCGGGGTTCGGCGAGCTCCACCGTTCGTTCAGCAAGGGCGCGTTCGTGCGCGCGCTGCAGCGGCTTTGTCCCGCGATCCGCGCCGAGCACCTCGTGCCCGCGCCGGCCGGCGTGCGCGCGCAGGCGCTGACTCCCGACGGAGCGCTCGTCGACGACTTCCTCGTCGTGCGGCGCGACCGCGAGGTCCACGTGCTCAACGCACCCTCGCCCGCCGCGACGGCTTCGCTCGCGATCGGCGCGGCGATCGTCGAGCGCGTCGAGGAAGTGCTCGGCGCGCCCGCACCCGCGCCGTCCTACGGAGGAGCGCGCGCATGACCGTCGAGACGATCTCCTTCCCCGCCCCGGTCCTGCGCGCGTTCTGCGAACGCGTCTTCGCGACGTTCGGCGTGCCCGAGGACGACGCGCGCGTCGCGGCGGACGTCCTGATCGCGGCCGATCTGCGCGGCATCGATTCGCACGGCGTGGCGCGGCTCACGACGTACGTCGACATGCTGGAACTCGGCCGCATCAACCCGCGGCCGAAACCGTTCGTCGTGCGCGAGACGCCGAGCACCGCGACCTTCGACGGCGACAACGGGCTCGGCCTCGTCGTCGGGCCGCGCGCGAACGAGCTCGCGATGCGGAAGGCGGAGGCGTGCGGCTCCGGTTGGGTCAGCGTGCGCAACACGAACCACTACGGGATCGCGGGCTGGTACGTGCTCCGCGCGCTCGAGCGCGACCTCGTCGGGTGGGCGATGACGAACTCGACGAAGCTCGTGGCGCCCTTGTGGGGCGCGGAGCGCATGCTCGGCACGAACCCGATCGCGATCGCGTTCCCGGGCAAGGAGGAGCCGCCGATCGTGATCGACCTCGCGACGTGCGCCGCGGCGTACGGCAAGATCGAGATCGCGAAGCGCAAGGAGGAGCGCGTGCCCGCCGGTTGGGCGATCGACGCGGCGGGCCGCGTGACGACCGACCCGCAGGCGATGATCGACGGCGGCGCGCTGCTGCCGCTCGGCTCCGATCGCGAGCACGGCGGACACAAGGGCTACGCGCTCGCGTTGATGGTCGACGTGCTCTCCGCGGTGCTCTCGGGCGCGAACTGGGGCCCGTTCACGCCGCCGTTCGCGCTGCGGCAGGAAGTTCCCGCGCGCTCGGTGGGGAAGGGCATCGGCCACTTCTTCGGCGCGCTGCGCATCGACGGCTTCGTCGAGCCCGAGGAGTTCAAGCGTCAGATCGACGACCTCGTGCGCACGTTCCGCGCGACGAAGCCCGCGCCCGGCACGCAGGGGCCGCTGATCCCCGGCGATCCCGAGCGCGCGTGCGAGGCGGAGCGCGCGCGCACGGGCATCCCGCTCGTCCTCCCCGTCGTCCACGATCTGCGCGCCGTCGCGCGCAAACGGTCCGTTCCGTTCGATTGATCCCTCGGAGTCCACGCATGTCCACCACGCAAGGGTTCGCTGCTCGTCGCACCTCCACGTTGGCCCGGGGGGCGCTCGGGGCGCTCGCGCTCCTCGGGAGCGCGTGTCAGCGCCCCGCGCACGACGCTCCGTCCGCCGTCGCCGCCGAACCGCGCGCGCTCACGCAGGACGAGCGCATGGCGTGGTGGCGCGACGCGCGGTTCGGGCTCTTCCTGCACTGGGGCCTCTACGCGATCCCCGCCGGCGAATGGAACGGCGAGACGGGCCACGGCGAGTGGATCCGCGAGACCGCGAAGATCGAACTCCCCGAGTACGAGAAGCTGCTCGCGCGCTTCGACCCCGTGAAGTTCGACGCGGACGCGTGGGCGAAGGCCGCGGCCGACGCGGGGATGCAGTACGTCGTGATCACGAGCAAGCACCACGACGGCTTCTGCCTCTTCGACTCGAAGGAGACGGACTGGGACGTCGCGAGCACGCCGTTCCACCGCGACGTGTTGAAGGAACTCTCCGAGGCGTGCGCGCGGCACGGTCTGCGCTTCTGCACGTACCACTCGATCATGGACTGGCATCACCCCGACTACCTCCCGCGCCGTTCGTGGGAGAAGCGCGGGGCCGAGGGCGCGGACTTCGAGCGCTTCGAGCGCTACCTCCACGCGCAGGTGACCGAGGTCGTCACGCGCTACCACCCCGCGGTGATGTGGTTCGACGGCGAGTGGGAGTCGACGTGGAACCACGAGCGCGGCGTGAAGCTCTTCGACCTGTGCCGCCGCCTCGACCCCGCGATGATCGTCAACAACCGCGTCGACGTCATGCGCGGCGGGATGGGCGGCTTCAACTCGTCGAAGGAAGCGCGCGGCGACTTCGCGACGCCCGAGCAGGAGATCCCCGCGACCGGCATGCCCGGCGTGGACTGGGAGACCTGCATGACGATGAACGACCACTGGGGGTGGAACAAGAACGACCACCACTGGAAGAGCGCGCGCGAGATCGTGCGCATGCTCTCGGACATCGCGAGCAAGGGCGGGAACTTCCTCTTGAACGTCGGACCGACGGAGCTCGGCGAGTTCCCGCCGGAGGCGCTCGAGCGGCTCGCCGCGGTCGGGAAGTGGACGAAGGTGAACGGCGAGGCGATCCACGGCACGACCGCGAGCCCGTTCGATTCCCTCGCGTTCGGTCGCGCGACGACGAAGACGAAGGACGGGCGCACGACGCTCTACCTGCACGTGTTCGACTGGCCCGCGGACGGCGCGCTCCACCTGCCGGGCCTCGCGAACGTCGCGCGCTCGGCGCGCCTGCTCGCGGATCCGAAGCGCGCGGTGTCGGTCGCGCGCGACGCGGACGGCGTCGTCGTGCACGTCACGGGCGCCGCGCCGGACGCGGACGCGAGCGTCGTCGCCGTCGAGCTCGACGGACGCGTCCAGGTCTTCCACGCGCCCGCGATCGAGGCCGATTCCAACCTGTTCGTCGGCTCCGTCGCCGTGCGGCTCGTCCCGTCCGTCGAGCGCGCCGTGCTGCGCTACACGACCGACGGCGGCGATCCCGACGGCACGTCGCCGCTCTACCAAGGCCCGTTCCGCCTGACGGAGAGCGCGATCGTCCGCGCGCGCGCGTTCGACGGCGGTCGCGCGGCGTCGCCGGTCTCCGCGCGCACGTTCACGAAGGTCGATCCGCGCCCGGCGTTCGCGCCGCCGTCGCGCAAGGCGGGGCTCGTCTGCGAGCGCTTCCCCGGCGATTTCGACCAGCTGCCGGACTTCGAGACGGTCAAGAGCTCCGCGCGCTACGTCGTGCCGGGCGTCGAACTCCCGTCGGGCCAGGTGGAGGAGCACGTCGCGCGGCGCTTCCGCGGCTTCGTCGAGCTCGAGCGCACGGGCGTGTGGACGTTCGGGCTCTCGTCGGACGACGGTGCGCGCCTGCGCATCGACGGCGAGCTCGTCGTCGACAACGACGGACTGCACGGGCCGCTCGAGGAGCGCGGCGAGATCGCGCTCGCGAAGGGCTGCCACGAGCTCGTCGTCGAGTGGTTCAACAAGACCGGCGGCGCGCAACTCGCGCTGACGGCGGGGCTCGCGGGCGAGGCGCTCCTGCCGCTCCCGAAGGAGCGCTTCGGCTACGTGCCCGCTCCGAAGGCGGACCGCGAAGGAGACGGGGACGCGGGCGCGGCGCCGGGCGATCGCGCGCGGGGGCGCTGACATGCGCGCAGCCTCGATTCCCGCTCCGTTCGTGCCGCGCGCGCGGGGCGCGCTGGTCGCCGTGGGCGCGCTCCTGCTCGCCGCCGCGTGCGCGTCGCGCGTCGGCCGGCCGCCGACCGCCGTCGCGGGGCCGACGCCGCTCCCGCCGCTGCCGACCGCCGACCAGATCGCGTGGCACGAGCGCGCGTACTACGCGTTCGTGCACTTCAACATGAACACGTTCACCGCGCGCGAGTGGGGCGAGGGCCGCGAGTCGCCCGACACGTTCGCGCCGACGGAGCTCGACTGCCGTCAGTGGGTCCGCGCGTTCCGCGACGCGGGGATGAAGGGCGTGATCCTGACCGCGAAGCACCACGACGGCTTCTGCCTGTGGCCGTCGAAGACGACCGAGCACACGGTCGCGCGCTCGAAGTGGAAGGACGGGAAGGGCGACGTGGTGCGCGAGCTCGCGGACGCGTGCCGCGAGTACGGCCTGGCCCTCGGCCTCTACCTCTCGCCGTGGGACAGGAACCACCCGGCGTACGGCGACTCCGAGCGCTACAACGCGATCTTCCGCGCGCAGCTCGAGGAGCTCTGCACGGGCTACGGCCCACTCTTCGAGGTCTGGTTCGACGGCGCGTGCGGCGAAGGTCCGAACGGGAAGCGCCAGGTGTACGACTGGCCGAGCTTCGTCGCCGTCGTGCGCGAGCACCAACCGCACGCCGTGATCTTCAGCGACGCGGGCCCCGACGTGCGCTGGGTCGGCAACGAGGACGGGATCGCGGGCGAGACGTCGTGGGCGATGCTGCGCCGCGACGAGTTCTTCCCGGGCACGCCGAACTCGGGCCCGTTGACGCCGGGGCAGGAAGACGGGACGCACTGGGTGCCGCCCGAGTGCGACGTCTCGATCCGCAAGGGGTGGTACTGGAAGGAGAGCGAGGACGACTCCGTGAAGTCGGCGGAGGAGCTCGAGCGCCTCTGGCTCGCGTCGGTCGGCCGCAACGCGAACCTCCTGCTCAACGTGCCGGCGGACCGGCGCGGCAAGATCCCCGACCACGAAGTCGCGGTGTTGAAGGAACTCCGCGCGCGCCTCGACGCGACCTTCGCGAAGGACCTCGCGCGCGACGCGAAGGCGAGCGCGTCGTGCACGCGGCGCGGACGCGCGAGCTCGGCGCCGTGCCTCTCGATCGACTCGCCGTACGAGGCCGCGTTCGCGTGCGACGGCGAGCGCGCGACGGCGTGGGCGGCGCCCGACGACGCGCTGCGCGCGGAGCTCGTGTTCGAGCTCCCCGAGGCGCGCACGTTCGATCGCGTGCTCCTGCAGGAGCCGGTCGAGCTCGGCCAGCGCGTGCGCGCGTTCCACGTCGACGTCGAGGAGCACGGCGCGTGGCGCGAGCTCGCGCGCGGCACGACGATCGGCTTCCGCCGCATCCTCGCGGTCCCGCGAACGAACGCGGCGAAGGTGCGCCTCGTCGTCGAGGACGCGCGCGCTGCGCCCGCGATCGCGACGTTCGGGCTCTTCGCGACGCCGTGACGCGCGCGCTTCAGCGCCGCGGATCGAAGCGCGCCGTGCGTTCGACGGTGAAGCGGCGCCCCGCGAGCTCCAACTCCGGCGGGCCGAACCCGTGGTAGACGCGGACGTCGCCGCTCTCCGCGAGCGGACGTCCGTCGCGGCTCTCGACGACGAAGAGCTGTCCTCCCGGCGCGTCGAGGCCCGCGCGCCGCACGGCGTGGAACGCGAGCAGCGTCGGGCTCTCGACGAGGAACCCCTGGCGCGGGAGCCGCGCGTCGCCGGCGTCGAACGGCTCGGGCCCGTAGTTGACGACGACGCGCAGGTCGCCGAAGCGCGTCTCTTCGACCGTGCGGTCCGCGCGGAGGAAGCGATGCTCCGTCATGCCCGTCGCGAGCGCGCGCCGGTTCACGGGCGAGAGCACCTCCCACGTGTTCTGGATCAGGCGGTCGATCGCGAGGCGCCCCGCCGCGGCGCCTGAATCCGCGCGCGCGAACGTCGTGTCGTGCACGGCTCCGCCCGGGGTCGCGAGCTCGGCCTCGCCGGGCCGCACCGGGAGCTCGCGCGCCGCGCCCGCGCCGCCGCGTGCGTCCTCGAAGTATGCGTGCGGCGGGACTTCGTACGACGGCATCGCTCCGTACAGCAGGAGGTCGAGCACCTTGCGCGCGTCGCCGACGCCGAGCTTGTCGGACTGGATCGGCACGAGGTCCACGCAGTCGCCGAACACGAGCGGGAACATCGGCACGACGATCCAGCCGTCGCGATGGATCGTCTTGTGCGTCAGCATCCCCTCGAACCAGTCGGCGACGGGCACGGCCCACTCCGTCCCGCCCTCGAGCCCGAGCGCACCGGTCCGCTCGCGCGCGTACGCGTGGAGCGCGAGGCGCGCGGCGCGGTCGTCCTCCGTCGTCATCGCGTGCCGCGGGTGGTGACAACCCATCAGCGCCGGCGTCAGCGTCGTGTCGAGGAAGAACGCGCCCGGCGCGAAGCGCGCGACGATCTCCGGCAGGTCGCGGCGCGCGAAGTCGAGCTGCACGCGGCTGCACACGGGGTGCGACGGGCCGCCGAACCAGGTCGCGCCCGGGACGAAGCGGCCCGCGGGGTCGCGCCAGACGAGCTCGGGATCCCACGACGGCGCGTCCTCGTACAGGTCGTAGAAGTTCTCGTGCAACGTGAAGAGGTAGCCTTGCGCGCGCACGTCGGCCGAACAGCGCGCGAGCGCCGCGTCGCCGCCCGCCTCCAGGCACGCGGGCAGCACGTCGGGATGGCCCGCGTCGTAGCCGCCGCGATTCCAGCCCGCGACGAGGACGTTCGCGCGCTCGACGCCGAGGTCCTCGCGCCAGTGCCGCGCGCACCGCGCGATCTCGTCGAAGGTCCAGCCGAGCTCCTCGACGGGCTCCGCGCCCGGGTTGTACGGCGTGTGCGGCGCGAGTCGGATCCGCGCGGTCGTGCGGAAGAGCGCCGCGCCCTCGAGCCGCTCGGTCGACGCGTCGCGTTTCTCCCGCCACGTGCGGCGGTAGCGCGCCGTCTCCGGCCGCTCGCGGTAGGCGCGCGCGACGGCGACGTGGTCTCCGCGGCCGAGCGCACGGAGCTCGAACGCGCCGCATCCTGCGGGCAGCGCGAGCGAGATGCTCCACGCGCGCGCGCCGACCGACCGGTCGAGGTCGAGGTGCGCGCCGAGGCGCGCGGTGCCGTGCTCCCAGGCGACGAGCAGCGCGCATCCGCCCGCGAGCACGCCGCACATCGGCATCGTGAGGTCGTTCTCGCCGTACCAGCGCTCGTGCGGCAGCCCCGCGTCCGCGGGGAGGAGCTGGCCGAGCCAGCGCGGGAGCACGAGCGCGCCGCCGGCCCGTTCGGACGCCGAGAACGCGCGCTCGAAGGGCGTGAGCTCGACGACGCTCCAACCGTCCGACGCCGTCGCCGTCCAGGAGCCGCGCACGCCGCGGCGGTCCGCGGTGGGAGCGAACACGAGCTCGACGTCCACTCGCGCGGGCTCCACCGCGTGCGCACCGTCGTCCGCGCGCCCGTGGAGCGACGCGCGGAGCACGAGACGCTCCGCCTCGGCCTCGACCGCGTCGAACGTCGCCGCATGGAGCTCGCAGCGGACGCCCGCGCGCTCGACGCGCACGCGCAGGCCGCCCGCTCCGCGCTCGTCGGTGCGCCACACGGCGCCGCCCGCGAGGTCCTCGAGCCGAAGCGCCGCGCCGCGCGGCGCGACGCCGAGTCGCCAGCCGTCGCCCGCGAGTTCCGCGGCGTCCGGCACGCGCGGCGTCGCGGGGACCGATCCGCTCGACGTCGCCTGCGCCGCGCCCGCCGGCGCGCCTTCGCCGCGCGCGTCGCGCGGAGTCCACGCGGAACTCGGGAGCGCGTCGCGCGCGACGACGACGCGGCCCGGACGCGCGTCGACGAAGCGCTCGAGCGTCGCCGGGTCGTAGAGCCCCGCGTGGAGCTCGTACTCGCCCTCCGGCGCGGACTCGGGCACGGTGACGAGGCGCGGTCCGTCGCGCATCCCCGGCGCGTCCCAGCTGCTCGTCGGGTGCCGTGGAGCGTGGTCGTGCTGCCACGCGATCGCCGCGCAGCCGGCGCCCGCGGGCTCGAAGTGGACGAAGACGGTCAGGTCGCGCGCGATCCGCGCGCCGCCGTCGATGCGGAAGTCGAGCGCGTACGACAGCGCGTCCCCCGGCCGCACGCGCGCGGGAAAGACGTCCGCCGCGAGCGCGATCGAGGCGCGTGCGTCCGCCGAGAGCGCCGGGGGCGCGCGCGGTCCCGTTCGCGGAGCGGACGCCGCGCGCCGCGCGCACGCGCGGACCCCGAGCGCGCCGAGCAGGACGCCGGCGGCGACGAGGACCCACGCGAGGCGCGATCGGAAACGCATTCCGCGTCCATCTTGGCATGGGGCGCGCGTTCGTCGTCGCGCTGCGCACGAAGGCCACCCTTGCCGCGGGCCGGGTCTCGCGCGATCGCCGCGCGTCGGGCAGAATCGGAGCCCTCCGTCCCCAGCGCGCGCCGCGCGCGAGGCGGTCCTCGTCTTCATGCTCGTCCGATCGTCGTCGCTCGCGGTCCTCGGGAGCCTCGTCCTCGCCGCCTGCGGCGGAGGGGGCGGCGGAGGCACGTCCCCCGGCGGCGGCGGTGGGGGCGGCGGCTCGACGGCGAACGTCCGTATCGAACGCGACGCGCGCGGCATCGCGCACGTCGAGGCGGACACGGACGCGGGCGCGTACTTCGGCGCGGGCTTCGCCGCGGCGGAGGACCGGCTCTTCCAGATGTGCTGGGAGCGCGTGCAGTACCAGGGCCGCGTCGCCGAGTTCTTCGGGCCCGGCTCGCAGCTCCCGAGCTCCGATCAGCTCCGCAACGTCTACCACGACGTCGCCGCGCGCAGCATCGGCTGGCGGCGCCACGCCGAGCGCGAGGCCGACCTCCTCGATCCGTCGGTGCGCGCGCTGCTCGACGCGTACGCGGCGGGCGTCAACCGCGTGATCGCGAAGGTCCAGGCGGGCGAGCCGGGCTACGCGCCGCATCCGTTCTTCGCGCAGTACGGGCTCCCGCTCGAGCCGTGGACCGCCGCCGACTGCCTCGGCGTCTGGTACCGGATGTCGCGCCACTACGCGTTCGACGCGTTCAACGAAGCGCGCAACCTGCACGCGATCGAAGGCCTGCGCGACCAAGGCTGGACCGACGAGCAGATCCGCGCCTACCTCTTCAGCGGCGTCGTGTGCGACGACGCGGCCGCCGTGGTGCAGCAGGCCGACGTGCCGGCCGCCGTGCGCGATGCGATGTCGGCGTACGCGCTCGCGCACGGGCTCGACGCGACGGAGAACTGTCCGGGCGGCACGCTCGACCTCCACTTCAGCCAGGCGTGGGCCGTCGCCGGTGCGAAGATGGACGATGGGCGTTCGCGGCTCGTCGCGGATCCGCGCGTGCTGATCTACCTGCCCTCGGTCTTCTACGAGTGGCACATGCGCGGCGCGACGATCGACGTCCGCGGCATCGGCACGCCGGGCTCGCCGAACCTGCTCGTCGGCGCGACGCCGAACGTCGCGTGGGGCGTCACGGCGCTCGGGCTCGACCAGAGCGACCTCTTCCGCATCCAACCCGCGGCGAGCGGGCTCGGCTACCGCATCGACGGGATCTTCGAGCCCTGGACGAGCGTGCGCAGCGAGACCGTGCTCGTCCACGGCGGAGCGCCCGTGACGTTCGACGTCCGCGAGACGCGCTTCGGTCCGCTCGTCAGCACGCTCGCGATCGACGCGCGGCCGGGGGAGGAGTACGCGCTGCGCGCGCTCCCGATCGCGCACCCCGAGCGCAGCACGACCGCGGGCTTCGCGGCGCTCTACGCGAGCGCGAGCGCGGCCCAGTTCCGCGAGCGCCTCTCGGGCTGGGACTACCCGAGCGCGAACGTCGTCTTCGCCGACGAGGCGGGGCACATCGGCTACGCGGCGACCGGCGCTTGGCCGGTGCGGTCGCCCGGTCAGTTCCTCGCGGGGTGGGCCGCGCAGGACGGCACGCGCTCCGACGCCGACTGGATCGGGCTCCTCCCGCACGACCTGCGCCCGTGGGTGCTCGACCCCGCGGGCGGCGTGATCGTCAGCGCGAACCACGCGCCCGCGGGCTCGTGGTACCCGATCCCAGAGCCGTACAACGCGCGCGGCGACCAGGACCGCTCGCGCCGCTTGCGCGAGCTCCTCGGCGGCGCCGGCGTCGCGTCGCTCTCGGAGAGCGAGGTCCTCGCGCCGCGCACGGACAAGGTCTCGCCCGCGTTCCGCGACGTCGTGCGCCTCGGGCTCCACGCGAAGGAGGTCCAAGGCCACGCGTTCAGCGCCGACGCGGCCGAGGCGCTGCGCATCCTGCGGCCGTGGTACCTCGCGGGCGCGCGCCTCGACGGCGCGCAGCCCGGGTGCCTGCTCGCGAGCGCGCTGCCGACGACGCTGCGCCTCACCGATCCGGCCGCGGCGCCGCTGGTTCCGGCGTACGGCGGCGGCGCGTCGGGGCTCGCGGCCTACCTCCGCCGCAAGGTCGAGGGCCTCGACGCGCGCCCGGCGGTCGGCCTCGACTCCGTCGACTTCGGCTTCCTCGAGGGGGAGCTCTCGAGCGCGCTCCACACGACGACCCAGCGCGCCGGCGACGCGTCGCAGTGGGCGGCTTGGTACCGCGCGAACGTGCTCTCCGGCGAGGTCCAGGCGTGGACGAACCTGGAGGATCAGGACCCGCTCGACGGAGCGACCCAGAGCTACCAGGACCTCGACTGCACGGATGCGAACACGCTGCGGGCGGCGACCGCGTCCTGCTTCGGGCTCGCCTGGACGGGCGGCGCTCCCGACGCGACCCGCTCGCTGCTCCCGTTCGGCCAGTCCGAGGCGGACCTGAGCCCGCACCGGCTCGACCAGTACGAGCCCTGGACGCGCGGGGAACTCGCGCCCGCGCCCTTCGGCGCCGCGGCGCGCGCCGCGCTCGGGATCGAGCGCCGGGTCGAGCTCGCGTACCCCTGAACCGAGCCGCGAGCGGGCCTTTCGCAGCGGGTCCCTCCCGCTACAATGGCCGGGCTCGTCCCTGCGCATCCGAGCCTGGAATCACCCGCCGCGTCCGCCCCCGGGAGAGGGGCGGGGGCTCCGGGCCTCCGGCCGGCCGCCGCGGACGGTTCGGCAATGAAGGACGGCCTGATCCAGATCCGCAAGGCGCGCCAGAACAACCTCGCTGGCGTCGACGTGGACATCCCGCGCAACCGCTTGGTCGCGATCACGGGGGTCTCGGGGTCGGGCAAGAGCTCGCTCGCGTTCGACACGCTCTTCCGCGAGGGCCAGCGGCGCTTCCTCGAGACGCTCTCCGCGTACGCGCGGCAGTTCCTCGGGAAGATGGAGAAGCCCGACGTCGAGTCGATCGAGGGCCTCTCGCCCGCGATCGCGGTCGACCAGAAGTCGGTTTCGCGCGGCGCGCGCTCGACGGTCGGCACGCTGACCGAGATCACCGACCACCTGCGCGTGCTCTACGCGCGCGCGGGCCGCGCGCACTGCCCGAAGTGCAAGCTGCCGGTCCAGGCGCAGACGCCCGAGGAGATCGCGCGCCAGATCCTCGCCGAGTTCGCGGGCGAGAGCGTGCTCCTCCTCGCGCCGCGCATCCGCGACAAGAAGGGCCACCACGCGGAGGAGCTCGACTCGCTGCGCAAGAAGGGCTTCGTCCGCGCGCGCATCGACGGCGAGGTGAAGCGCATCGAGGAGGCGGGCGAGCTCGCGCGCTACGTGCGCCACACGATCGAGGTCGTCGTCGATCGCATGAAGCTCGCGGCGAACGAGCCGTCGCGCCTCCGCGAAGCGCTCGCGCAGGCGCTCGAGCTCTCCGGCGGCGACGTGATCGTCACGACCGACGCGGGCGAGCGCGCGTACTCGACCTCGCGCTCGTGCCCCGGCTGCGGCACGGAGACGCCGCCGCTCGAGCCGCGCCTCTTCTCGTTCAACTCGCCGCACGGCGCGTGCGAGCGCTGCGACGGGCTCGGCGTGCAGCGCCGTCCGTCCGCCGCGTCCGTCGTGCGCGACGCGTCGCTCTCGATCCGCGACGGCGCGCTCGCCGTCACGCGCGCGTCCGGCGGCGCGCTGCTGTTCCCGCACGTCGACTTCGCGTTCCTCGAGCAGGTCGCGGAGGCGAACGGCTTCGACCTCGACACGCCGTGGAAGGCGCTCTCGAAGGAGGCGCGCGCCGTGATCCTGCACGGCACGGGCGACGAGCGCTTCGAGGCCGAGGCGCAGTGGAACGGCGCGAAGTACAAGGGCAAGGTGAGCTGGATGCGCCGGTTCTCCGGCGTGCTGCCCGCGATCGAGAAGGCGAGCCACGGCGGCCTGCACAAGGACCACGTGCAGCGCTACATCGCCGAGGAGCCGTGCAAGGACTGCGGCGGCTCGCGCCTGAAGCCCGCGGCGTCCGCGGTGCTCTTCGGCGGCGTCTCGCTCGCCGAGCTCTCCGCGCTGCCGATCGACGCGCTCGGCCCGCGCCTCTCGAAGCTCGAGCTCACCGCCCGCGAGAAGACGATCGCGCGCGACCTCCTGAACGAGATCCACCGGCGCATCGAGTTCCTGCTCGAGGTCGGCCTCGGCTACCTGACGCTCGACCGCGCGGCCGACACGCTCTCCGGCGGCGAGGCGCAGCGCATCCGGCTCGCGGCGCAGCTCGGCGCGGGGCTCTCGGGCGTGCTGTACGTCCTCGACGAGCCGTCGATCGGGCTCCATCCGCGCGACCACGGCCGGTTGATCCGCGCGCTCGAGCGCCTGCGCGACCTCGGCAACACCGTGGTCGTCGTCGAGCACGACGAGTCGACGCTGCGCGCCGCGGATTGGCTGCTCGACGTCGGTCCCGGCGCGGGCCGTCACGGCGGCCACTTGATCGGCAACGCGCCGCCGCGCGAGATCGCGAAGCTCGACACGCCGACCGGGATGCTGCTGCGCGGCGCGCTCGTGCTCGAAGCGCCGGGCGAGCGTCGCGCCGGGAACGGCAAGCAGCTCGTCGTCGAGGGCGCGCGCGGGTTCAACCTGAAGGGGATCGACGTCGCGTTCCCGCTCGGCACGTTCACCGCGGTCACGGGCGTCAGCGGCTCGGGCAAGTCGACGCTCGTGAACCGCATCCTCGTGCGCGCGCTCGAGCGCAAGCTCGGTCGCGAAGCGCCGCCGCCCGAACCGCACGCGCGCATGAAGGGCGTCGAGCACGTCGACGAGCTCGTCACGATCGACGCGACGCCGATCGGCCGCACGCCGCGCTCGAACCCCGCGACGTACACGGGCGTCTTCACCGCGATCCGCGACCTGTTCGCGGAGACGCCCGAAGCGAAGCTGCGCGGCTACCTCCCGGGACGCTTCTCGTTCAACGTCGAGGGCGGGCGCTGCGAAGCATGCGGGGGCGCCGGCGCGCAGTACGTCGAGCTCCAGTTCCTGGCCCCCGTCACGGTGCCCTGCGAGGAGTGCGGCGGACATCGCTTCCAGGCGGAGACGCTCGACGTCCAGTGGAAGGGGAAGAGCATCGCCGACGTGCTCGCGATGACGAGCGAGGAAGCGCTCGCGTTCTTCCGCGACGTCCCGAAGATCGCGCGGCCGCTCGAGGTCATGGTCGAGATCGGCCTGGGCTACCTGACGCTCGGCCAGCCGTCGACGACGCTCTCGGGCGGCGAAGCGCAGCGCTTGAAGCTCGTCACCGAGCTCCAGCGCCGTCCGCGCGGGCACACGGTCTACGTGCTCGACGAACCGACGACGGGCCTGCACATGCAGGACGTCGCGCGCCTCGTCGCCGCGCTGCAGAAGCTCGTCGACCTCGGCCACACCGTGATCGTGATCGAGCACAACCTCGACCTCGTGCTCGCGGCCGACCACGTGATCGACCTCGGGCCCGAAGGCGGCGCCGGCGGCGGCGAGCTCGTCGGGACGGGCACGCCGGAGGCGCTGGAGCGAGTGCGCCGCTCGCACACCGGCGCCGCGCTGCGCGCGTTCCGCGACCAGCGCACGTGGAAGGAGGCCGTGCTCGCGCCGACGGCGGCGCCCGCGCCCGCGACGTCGATCGAAGTGCGCGGCGCGCGCACGCACAACCTGAAGGCGGTCGACGTCTCGATCCCGCGCGGCGCGTTGACCGTGATCACGGGGCCTTCCGGCTCGGGGAAGAGCTCGCTCGCGCTCGACACGATCTACACGGAGGGCCGCCGGCGCTTCGTCGAGTCGCTCTCGACGTACGCGCGGCAGTTCCTCGGCACGAAGGACCGCCCGCCGGTCGACACGATCGAGGGCCTCGGTCCGGCCGTCGCCGTCGAAGCGCGCGGCATGTCGGCGTCGCCGCGCTCGACCGTCGCGACGACGACGGAGATCCTCGACCACCTGCGCGTGCTCTGGGCGCGCGCGGGCGTGCGGCGCTGCCCGACGCACGGCCGTCCGCTCGAGAAGAGCGACGCGGGGCGCGTCGCGAAGAAGCTCCTCGCGCAGCACGCGGGCGAGACGGGCTGGCTCGTCGCGCCGATCTTCGGGCCCGGTCGAGAGAACCCGATCGACGCGCAGGCCGCGTTCGCCGCGCGCGTCGGCGCGTGGAAGCAGGCGGGCTACGTGCGCGTGCTCGTCGACGGCGTCGAAGCGCGCATCGACGCGGCGCTGCCGACGCTGCCGAAGAAGAAGGAGGACGAGGAGCCCGTGCGCCTCGACCTCGTGCTCGACCGCCTGACGGTGAACGCGGAGTCGCGCGCGCGCGTCGCCGAGGCCGTCGACGCCGCGGAGACGCTCTCCGGCGGCCGCGTCTCGTTCGTCGCGAAGAGCGGCGGCGCGCGCAGCGAGCACGGCACGCGCGGAACGTGCCCCGAGTGCGGGTTCCAGATCGACGGCGCGCTCGAGCCGCGGCACTTCTCGTTCAACACGCACGTCGGCGCGTGCCCCGCGTGCGACGGCCTCGGCGAGAAGGTCGAGTGCACCGAGGAGAAGCTCTTCCCGCACCCCGAGCTCTCCGTGTTCGACGGCGCGATCGGCGGCAAGCTCGCGCGCTACCTCGTCAAGGGCAAGGGCTACTACGAGCACCTCCTGCGCACCGTCGCGCGCCTGCACAAAGTGCCGATCGAGAAGCCCTGGAAGTCCCTCACCGACGACCAGCGCGCGCTGATCGCGCACGGCGTCGGCGCGCGGCCGCAGTACGTCGTGCAGATGGAGCGCACGACCGAGAACGCCGAGATCGAGGAGCAGTTCACCGCGACGTGGTCCGGGCTCTGCGGCCACGTCGACGCGTGGCACCAGAAGAGCGAGGACCCGGACTGGTCCGCGATCCTCGAGACGGTGATGGAGAAGCGCACGTGCTCGACGTGCCGCGGCGAGCGCCTGCGGCCCGAGTCCGCGGCCGTCACCGTCGGCAAGGCGCGCCTGCCCGAGCTCACGCGCCGCTCCGTCGACGACGCGCTCGCCTGGGCGACCGAGCTCGAGCGCGACGCCGCGCGGATGGAGTCCGTCGGCGCCGTCGTGCACGAGGTCCGCTCGCGCCTCGCGCTGCTCGCGCGCGTCGGGCTCGGCTACCTGACGCTCGATCGCGGGACCGCGACGCTCTCGGGCGGCGAAGCGCGCCGCGTGCGCCTCGCGTCGAGCCTCGGATCGCAGCTCGTCGGCGTGTGCTACGTCCTCGACGAACCGACCGTCGGCCTGCACCCGCGCGACGTCGAGAAGCTGACGGACGCCCTGTGCGAACTGCGCGACCGCGGCAACACGCTGCTCGTCGTCGAGCACGACACGACGCTGATGCGCCGCGCCGACTGGATCGTCGACCTCGGTCCGGGCGCGGGTCGCCTGGGCGGCGAGATCGTCGCGAGCGCGCCGCCCGCGGAGCTCGAGCGCCATCCGACCTCGAAGACGGCCGCGGCGCTGCGCGGCGAGCTCGCGCTCGAGCGTGCGCGGCCCGTCGCCGCGGCGGACGCGCGCGCGGAGCGCGTCAAGCTCACGGGCGCGCGGCTCCACAACCTGAAGGGCGTCGACTTCGAGTTCGCGTTCGGCGCCGTCACGGGCGTGTGCGGTCCGTCGGGCTCGGGGAAATCGACGCTCGTGCTCGAGGTTCTCGTGCCCGCGCTCGAGGGCGAAGCTCCGCGCGGACGGTGGAAGCGCCTCGCGGGCTTCGACGCGGGCACGCGCGTCGTCGTCGTCGACGCGTCGCCGATCGGCCGCTCGCCGGCGAGCGTCCCCGCGACGTACACGGGCCTCCTCGAGCCGATCCGCGAGCTCTTCGCGCGCACGCCCGAGGCGCGGATGAAGGGCTTCGAACCCGCGCGCTTCTCGTTCAACTCGACGAAGGGCCGCTGCCCCGCGTGCGAGGGGAAGGGCGCGACGCAGGTCGAGATGCAGTTCCTCGCCGACCTCTGGCTCCCGTGCGAGGACTGCGACGGCAAGCGCTACGCGCCCGAGGTGCTCGAGGTGACGCTACGCGGCAAGTCGATCGCCGACGTGCTCGCGCTCACCGTCGACGAGGCGCTCGAGTACTTCGCCCACCAACCCGCGATCGTCCCGATCCTCGAGTCGCTGCGTGACGTCGGCCTCGGCTACCTGCAGCTCGGCCAGAGCTCGACGACGCTCTCCGGCGGCGAAGCGCAGCGCGTCAAGCTCGCGAGCGAGCTCTTCCGCGCCGAGACCGCCGCGCGCAGCGTGCTCGTGCTCGACGAGCCGTCGACGGGCCTCGCGGCGAGCGACGTCGTGCACTTGGCGCGCGTGCTCGACCGCCTCGCCGCGAAGGGGAACGCCGTCGTCCTGATCGAGCACCACACGGGGCTGCTCGAGCTCTGCGACCACCTCGTCGAGATCGGCCCGGACGGCGGCGAGGCCGGCGGGCGCGTCGTCGCGGAAGGAGCCCCGCGCGAGCTCGCGCGCGATCCGCGCTCGATCACCGGCCCCTTCTTGTTCTCGAGCTCCGCCGCCACCGCTCCTGCGGCGGCCGCGTCCGCGCGCGGGGAACGCCGCGCTTCGTCCGCCTCCACGCGCGCGTCGGCCCGTCCCGGGTCGAAGGGAGTCCGCCGATGATGCGTCCCGACAACCCGCTCATCGTGCAGAGCGATCGCTCGCTCATGCTGCACACCGTCACGTCCGTCGTCGACGCGCAGGGCCGCCCCGTCAAGGACGCGCAAGGCCGGCCCACGACGCGCGAGCACCCGCGCTTCGCCGAAGCGCGCGACCAGATCGCGCTCTTCGCGGAGCTCGAGAAGAGCCCCGACTACCTCCACACGTACCGCATCACGCCGATTTCGGTGTGGAACGCCGCGGCGATGGGGCTCACCGCCGAGAAGATCGAAGCGACGCTCGAGGAGTTCGCGTGCGTGCCCGTCCCGCGCAACGTCGTGACGGAGATCCGCGGCTGGATCGAGCGCTACGGGCTCCTGCGCCTCGAGAAGCGCGAGGGCGAAGGCGCCTCCGCGCGCTACGAGCTCGTCGCGGCGCGCGGCGACGCGCTCGCGGAGGTGCTCGGCCACAAGAGCGTGCGCGAGCTCGTCGAGCTCGACCGCACGAACCGCGCCTTCGTCGGCGGCGAGAACCGCGGCGCGATCAAGCAGGCGTTGATCAGGCTCGGCTTCCCCGTCGACGATCGCGGCGGCTACATCCAGGGCGATGCGTTCGCGATCCCGCTGCGCACGACGACGCGCGGAGGACGGCCCTTCGCGCTGCGCGCGTACCAGGAAGGCGCCGCGCGCGCGTTCCACGCCGGCGGGACCGTGCTCGGCGGCAGCGGCGTCGTCGTGCTCCCGTGCGGCGCGGGCAAGACCGTCGTCGGCATGGCGGTGATGAGCCTCGTCGGCACGAAGACGCTCGTGCTGACGACGAACACCGTCGCGGTGCGGCAGTGGCGCGAGGAACTGCTCGACAAGACCGGCCTGCGCCCCGAGGACGTCGCCGAATACACGGGCGACGAGAAGCACGTCGCGCCCGTCACGATCACGACCTACCAGATGCTGACGTGGCGCCGCTCGCGCACGGAGGAGTTCGAGCACTTCACGCTCTTCGGCCGCGAGAACTGGGGGCTCGTCGTGTACGACGAAGTCCACCTCCTGCCGGCGCCGGTCTTCCGCGTGACCGCCGATCTCCAGGCGCGCCGCCGGCTCGGCCTGACCGCGACGCTCGTGCGCGAGGACCACAAGGAAGACGAGGTCTTCTGCCTGATCGGTCCGAAACGCTACGACGTGCCGTGGAAGGTGCTCGAGAGCCAGGGCTTCATCGCGACGGCGCGCTGCGTCGAGGTCCGCGTGCCGCTCGACGGCGCGCTCCGTACGCTCTACGCCGCGGCGGACGCGCGCGCGAAGTTCCGCATCGCGAGCGAGAACCCCGCGAAGTTCGGCGTGATCGACAAGCTCGTCCTCCTGCACAAGGGGAGCCACATCCTCGTCATCGGGCAGTACATCGAGCAGCTCCACGCGCTCCAACGACACTTGCAGGCGCCGCTGATCACGGGCAAGACGCCCACGGCGGAGCGCGAGAAGCTCTACGCGGGCTTCAAGTCGGGCGCGGTGCCGCTCCTGATCGTCTCCAAGGTCGGCAACTTCGCGATCGATCTCCCCGACGCGAACGTCGCGATCCAGATCTCCGGCACGTTCGGCTCGCGGCAGGAAGAGGCGCAGCGCCTCGGCCGCATCCTGCGGCCCAAGTCCGACGGCGGTCCGGCCGTCTTCTATTCGATCGTCACGCTGGGCTCGCGCGACCAGGACTTCGCGCAGCGGCGCCAGCTCTTCCTCACCGAGCAGGGCTACACGTACGAGATCGTCGAGGCCCAATCGCTCGCCAACGCTCCCACGACTCCCACTCGATGAGCCCGCACGACAGCGACAAGAACGGCCGCGGCGAGACCGCGCCCTCCGCGACCCCCGAGGCCGGAGCGCGCCCCGCGACCCCGCCCGCGTCCTCCGCGGCGAGCGCCGGGAGCCCGAGCAACTCGAACGGCGCGGCGGGGCCGCGTGCGAACCGCCTGCGGCTCGTCGACGCGCTCGCTGCGGTGCCCGACGTCGACCTGCCGGAGCTCTGGCGCACGTGGAACGGCGCGCGGACCGTGCCGATCCCCGCGGAGCCCGCCGTCGTCCGCAAACAGGTGCACGACTGGATGAACGACGCGGGAATGCTCGAAGCGCGCGTCGAAGCGCTCGGGAAGCGCCTCGGGCTCGTGCTCGACGTGCTCTTGGACGCGCCGCGGCACCAGGCGACGCTGCTCGAGCTCGCGAACGCGCGCGCGCTCGCGCACTGCTCGCAGTACGACCTCGAGGCCGCGCTCGCCGCGCTCGCGCGCTCCGGTTTCCTCTGCGAATCGCGCGCGAACGGACTTCACGACTGGGGCTCGCGCGCGTGGTGCGTCCCGTGGGACCTCGCCGAGTCGATCCTCCGCCGCCGCCGCGCGAAGAAGCGCGGGATCTTCGACGCGTTCACGCTGCGCGGACACCTCGACCGGCTCTACGAGGATCCCGTGCGCGCCGCGCGGACGCCCGCGGCGCGCCAGCGCGAGCTCTACAAGATGTACTCGAACGAGGCGGCCGCGGTCGCGCGCGTCGAGCGCCTCCCCGACGGCCTGCGCCAGCTCGTCGTCAAGGCGATCATGGAGTTCGGCGGCATCCTCCCGCGCAACCTCTTCGAACGCCTCGACACCGGTCTCGCGTGGGACGGTCGGCGCTGGGCCGCGCAGCTCGAGGAGTCGCTCGTCGGCACCGTCGAGCGCTGGGAGCTCGGCCGGCACGGCATCCACCACGCCGACGAGACCCTGCTCGTCTTCAACGAGGTCGCGCTCGCCTACCTTCGCCGCGTCGCCGTGCCCGGCGACCCCGACCGTCCGCACGAAGAGGTCGCGCTCGGCGTCGACCTCGCGTCGAACATCTCGCGTTTCGTCGGCTACATCCTCGATCACGACGTGCGCTTCACGGTGCGCGGCGAGATCTTCAAGACGACGGAGAAGCGCATCCAGGAGGAGATGATCAAGAACCCGGGGCGCGAACTCCCGCGCGACGCGATCCTCCAGTTCATCTACTCCTTCGCGCGTCACGAGCACTTGATCGAGTCCACGGGCGAGCGCACGTTCACGCTGACCGCCGCGGGCCGCGAGTTCGAGACGAAGGACCTCGACGAGAAGTTGAAGAGCCTGCTCGACCACGCGATCGAGGAGCGCGACTTCGCCGGCGAGCCGTACCACCAGACGCGCATGCGCCGCATCCTGATGCGCCTCCTGAAGCGCGTCGAGCCGCAGGTCTGGTACGACCTCATGTACGTGCCGTTCCTCGCGCGCAACACGTACCTCTGCAACGTGGACGAGCACGAGGTCGAGGAGCACTTCGCCGCACGCTTCCAGGGCAAGAGCCACGTCCCGATGGAGGACATCCAGCGCATGGCGTGGAACCTCGTCGCGTGGGTGCGCCAGCGCCTGCACCTGCTCGGCATCGTCGACCTCGGCTACGACAAGGCGGGGCGCCCCGTCGCGTTGCGCCTGACGCGCACGGGCGCGCGCGTGCTCGGCGTCGTCGACGACACGCCGGAGGGCGCACCGCTCGTCGGCAGCCTCGTCGTCACGCCCGACTTCGAGATCGTGCTCTTCCCGACCGGCGACGACGCGGAGCTGATCCACGACCTCGATCGGTTCTCCGCGCGCGTCCGGCAGGGGAGCGTGCTCCACTTCAAGGTCAGCGAGAAGAGCGTGCATCGCGCGCTCTCGGAAGGGATGTACCTGCGCCGCATCCTCTCCGTCCTCGAGCGCCACTCGCGCACGCCGGTGCCGCAGAACGTGCTCTATTCCGTGCGCGACTGGGCGGTGCGCGCGGGGATGCTGACGCTGGGCAAGGACCACGTCGTGCGCGGCGAGAACCCCGAACTCCTGCGCAAGTTCCAGCTCGATCCCGGCGTTCGCCCGCACGTGCGCACCGTCCTCGACGAGACGCGCGTGCAGATGAAGTCGAACGCGACGCTGCGGCGCACGCAGTCGCTCCTGCGCGAGCTCGGCTACCTCGTCGAGCTCGAAGACGGCGGATGAAGCGCCTGCCCTCGCGCCTCGTCGCGTTGACGCCGGGCACGCTCGAGCCCGCGCACGTCGAGCGCTTCCTGCACTCCGCGTCGCGCGCGATCGCCGCGGGACTCGACTCCGTGCTCGTGCGCGAGCCCGGGCTCTCCGACCGCGCGGTGCTCGAGCTCGCGCTCGCGCTGCGCGCGCGGCTCGACGCGCGTGAGACGCCGGGACTCGACACGCGTGAAAAGGCCTGGCTCGGCCTCCACGACCGCGCGCACCTCGCGCACGCGGCGCGCGCGGACGGAGTGCACCTCGGGTTCCGCTCGCTCCCGCCGTCGGAGGCGCGCCGCGTCGTCGGAGCCGAAGTCGCGCTCGGGTTCTCGGCCCACGCGGGCGACGAACTCGAGCCCTGGGCAGCGAGCGACTACCTCGTCCTCGGCCCCGTGTTCGACACGCCGAGCAAGCGCGGATGGAAGGAGCCGCTCGGCCTCGCCGGCTTCGCGCGGGAGCTCGCGCGTGCGCCCGTCCCCGTGTGGGCGCTCGGCGGAATTCGAGCACAGAACGCGCGCGAGGTCCTCGCGCTCGGCGCGCGCGGCGTCGCGGTCCGCGGCGCGCTCCTCGAGGCGGCGGATCCCGAGGCCGCGGCGCGCGCGCTCCTCGACGCGACGGCGCGTTAGAGTGCGCGCATGAGCTGGTCCGAGGACGCCCTGCACCGTTGGCTCGCCCGCACGCCCCGTCCGCGCGGCCTCGCGGGGAGCCGCGGGCACGACGCGGCGGTGCTCGACGCGCTGCCCGGGCGGCCCGTCGTGTGCGCCGATCAGGTCGTCGAGGGCGTCCACTGGGACGAGCGCGCGTCTCCGCGCGCCGTCGGGCGCAAGGCCGCGTGCCGCGCGCTCTCGGACCTCGCGGCGACCGCGGCGCTGCCGCGCGCGCTCACGTGCACGGTCGCCGCGCCGCGCGCGAAGGACGAGCGCTGGCTGCGCGGCGTGCTCGCGGGCGTGCGCGCGGCGGCGCGCGAGCACGGCGCGGACCTCGTCGGCGGCGACCTCTCGTCGACGCGCGGACCGACGGTCGTCTCCGTGACGGCGCTCGGCGTGTTCACGGGCTCCGGCGCGCCGCCGGGTCGAGCGCGCGCGCGTGTCGGACAGGCGGTCGTGCTCACCGGCGCGGTGGGGGGCAGCCTCCTCGGGCGCCACCTCGCGATCCAGCCGCGCCTCGCGGAAGGCCGCGCGCTCGCGCGCGCCGGCGCGACCGCGCTGATGGACGTCAGCGACGGTCTCGCGTGGGACTCGTTCCGGCTCGCGCGCGCCGCGGGCGTCGCGATCGAGCTCGAGCTCGCGCGCGTCCCCGTGCACGCCGACGCGCGCCGCCGCGCGCGCCTGACCGGCCGAGCACCGCTCGACCACGCGCTCCACGACGGCGAGGACCACGAGCTCCTCGCGACGCTCCCGCCCGCGGCGGCGGAACGGGCCGCGCGCTCGCTCGGAGCCCGCGTCGTCGGGCGCGTGGTGCGCGGCGAAGGGCTCGTGCTCGTCTGGGCCGACGGACGCCGCGAGCGCTGGACGCACGCGCGCGGAGGGTACGAGCATGGTGCGTGAGCTCCATCTGCGCTCGCGCTCCGCGGCCGCGACGGAGGCCGTCGGCGAGGCGCTCGGGCGCGCGCTCGAGCCGGGCGCGCTCGTGACGCTCGACGGCGAACTCGGCAGCGGCAAGACCTGCTTCGTGCGTGGGCTCGCGCGCGGGCTCGACGTCGAGGACCGGGTCTCGAGCCCGACGTATGCACTCCTGCAGACGTACACAGGGCGCATGCCGCTCGCGCACCTCGACGCGTGGATGGAAGGGCGCGAGCGCGCGTTCCTCGCCGATGGGGGACTCGAGGCGCTCCCCGCCGACGGGGTCACCGTGATCGAGTGGGCCGATCGCATCGCCGAGCTCCTCCCGCCCGAACGCCTCGCGCTCCGCCTCGAGCACGCGGGACCCGAGACGCGCGAGCTCGTCCTCCGCGTCGCCGGCGCGTCCGAGCGGACCGCCGCGCTCGCGGGCGCGCTCACGGAGCTCGGCCGGCGCGCGCGCGCGCTCCACGGCGACCTCGAAGTCGTCGACCGGGGATGAGAAACCTCCCGCCGCGGTCCGCGCAGTGCGCGCGCCCGGCGTCGGACCCCGCCGGGTGCGCGCGGGCTCGCCCCGCGCGCGTTGTTTCCTCGCCCTCCCGCGTTCCGTATCCTCAGCGCCCCCATGAAGCAACGCTCCGCGCTCGTGCTCGTCCCGCTGTGCCTCTCCGCCCTCGCCGCGGCCGCCCCGCAGGACGCTGCGAACGGCGCGCCGGCGACCACCGAGAAGGCGCAGGACCCTTTCGGCGCGGGAAAGGGGCTCGAACTGACGCTCGATGCCGCGATCGCGCTCGCGCTCCAGAACAACCTCGGCCTCAAGATCGAACAGCTCTCGACCGAGGTCGCCTGGTACGACCTGCGCGGCAGCTGGGGCGCGTTCGACTGGAGGTTCAGCGCCGGCGCCGCCTGGCAGGACCGCGAGTTCCAGTCGACGAGCGTGTTCGGCGGCTCGAACGAGAACTCGCAGAGCGGCAACGTCGAGTTCCAGCGCCCGCTCGAGACGGGCGGGCTCTTCCGCGCCGCGTACAACCGCGAGAACACGAAGACGGACAGCACGTTCGCCGCGCAGGAGACGTCCACGACGGACGTGCTCACGCTCAGCTACAAGCAACCCTTGCTCCGCGGTGCGTGGCGCGAGTACGCGACCGCGCAGCAGCGCACCGCGGACCTCGCGTGGAAGCGGCAGAGCGAGCGCGAGCGCCAGGTGCGCCACACGTTGATCCGCGACGTGAGCAACGCGTACTGGGATCTCGTGCTCGCCCGCGCACAGCTCGAGGTCGCGCGCTCCAGCCTCGAGCTCGCGAAGGCGCAGCTCGTCCAGGACCAGAAGCGGCTCGACGCCGGCATCGGCATCCAGCTCGACGTGTTCACGGCCGAGACCGAGGTCGCGACGAACGAGGAGCGCGTGCTCCAGGCGGAACTCAAGGTGCGACAGTCCGCGGACGTGCTCAAATCGCAGCTCTTCCCCGGCACGGACGCGCCGGTGTGGGACACGCTCCTCGTCCCGAGCACGCCGCTCGCGACGGATCCGACCGCCGCGGGCGTGCCGGAGTGGACCGCCGCGCTCGAGACGGCGATCGAGAAGCGCGCCGAGCTGCGCCAGCAGCGCATCGCGATCGAGGAAGCGACGATCCGCCACCAGACGCGCGTCGACGAACGCCAGGGCGCGCTCGATCTCGACCTCTCCGCGTCGAGCACGGGCTTCGACGGCAACGCGAGCGACGCGTTCGACAGCGCGATCTCGTACGAGTACCCGACGTGGCGCGCCGCGCTCACGTACACGATCCCGCTCTCGAACCGCACCGCGCGCAACGCGGCGAAGGCCGCGTGGTCGAGCCTGCGCGCCGCGCAGCTGTCGTACGACTCGCTCGAGAACCAGATCGCGACCGAGGTGCGCGAGGCCGTGCGCCAGGTGCGCTACCAGGCCGAGGCCGTGCGCGCGTCGAAGAAGAGCCTCGACCTCGCGCAGCGGCAGCTCGCCGCGGAACAGGCCCGCAGCCGCGAGGGCATCTCGACGAACTTCGAGGTCCTCCGCCTCCAGCGCGACCTGACGACGGCGATGAGCAACGAGCGGACGGCGCGCGTGAACTTCGCGAAGGCCCAGGTCGCGCTGCGCGCGGCGCAGGGCTTGCTCGCGGACGCGCCCACGCCATGACGTCGACGTCCTCCCGCTTCCGTCGCGGGGAGCGTGCGCGAGCGCTCGCCGCCGCGTGCGTCCTCGCGCTCCTCACCGCCTGCTCACGCGATCCCGGGACCGGCGCGGTCGGGGCCGGGATCGACCCCGACCGGGGGCTGCCGCCGCCGGGCATCTGCGAGGACGATCGCGTCGACTACCTGCTCGCCTCGCCCGTGCGCACGGAACCGTTCCTCGCGGACACGGCGGACATGATCCCCGTGCTCGTGTCGAAGCTGGGCTTCGGCCAGCAGGACCCGATGATCGCGGCGAAGACCGAGCTCGCGCGCCTCGGCGCCGCAGCGCTGCCCGAGCTCGCACGGTTCATCGAAGCGCAGATGAACGACGCGAACGGGGGCGGGCGCCTGACGAATGCGTTCGGTGCCTTGACCTTGATGGCGGACCCCGGAGCCCACGCGCTGCTCGCGCGCGGCCTCGACCACCCGCAGGAGTCCGTGCGCATCGCGGCGATGCGCGGACTCGTCAAGCATCCCGCGTCCGCCGACTACGATCGGATCCTCGCGCAGGTCTCCCTCTCGAACGTCGAGACGCAGAGGGTGATCGCGGAGGCCCTTGCGGCGGCCGATCCGGCGCGCGCGCAGAACGACCTGCTCGACTGGATGGAGGCGCGCCGCTTCCAGCCCGCGTGCGAGGTGCTCCTGCCCCGGCTCTGCGAGGCGCGTCGTCCGGAGCTCCTTCCGCGCATCCACGCCCTGCTCGCGAACGCCCCCCCGGAGCCCGCGGCGTGGTTGCGCGCGGCGCTCGCCGCGAACGGCGATCTCGAAGCGCTCGCCGCGCTCCGCACGACGCTGCGCGACGGAACCGGACCGGAGCGCACGCTCGCCGTCCAAGCGCTCCACCGCGCGGGTCTCGGCGCCGAGTGCGCCGTCGTGCTCGAGTCCGACCCGGAGGCCTCGCGCCGCGCCCTCGCCGCGCAGAACCTGTCGGCCTGCACGCACGAGCCCGCGGTGCGGACCGCTCTCCAGCGCGGCCTCGCCGATCCGGTTCGCGAGGTCCGCAAGCTCTGCCTCGGCACGCTCGTGCAGACCGGCGACGCCAACGCGATCGACACCGCCGTCCAGATGCTCGGCGGCGACCGCGTCGACCTCGAGGACGCGGTCCTCGCGCTGCGCGAAGCGTGGCAGCGGGACGCCGCCCTCGCGCAGCGGTCCTTCGATCGGCTCGCCGCGCTCCGTCGCGGCGAAGCGGGCCCCGCCCGCGTCGAGGTGCGCGCGCTGGACCGCGCGATCTCCCTCCTGCCGCTCGACGCCGCGGCCGAGTTGCTCTACGCCGCCGCGCTCGAACCCGGCGCGCCGATCTCGGGCGTCACGCGTCACCGCTGGTACGCCCAGATGATCGGGAACGCCGGCGCGCCCGGCGCGCGCTTCCTCCAGGAGCGCTGGAAGACGGAGCCGGATCCGGTGCGGCGCCTCGACCTGTTCGCGTCGGCGATCTACGCGCAGGACGACGCTGCCCGCGACCTCCTCGTCGCGGTACTCGACGACCCGCGCACGACGCCGTGCGAAGGGCTCTATGCCGCGGACAAGCTCTGCCACTTCGGGCCCGCGGAGCGGATGGCGCCGATCCTCAAGCGCTACGCGCTGCGGATCGCCGATCCAAGGACGCGGCCGGCGCTGAACGACCTCCTCTGGCGGTGGTACGGATTGCAGGGCTGACGTCCACAGGCTTGCGCGCTCGGGGGAGCAACGTAAGTTGTATGTGTGTTGTCCGTCCGTCGCCGTGCTGCGCGGTCGTTCACGATCGCGCTGGTTTCCGCGCTCTGGAGTTGCGGACACGAGGCCGCGCACACCGGCGGCGTCGCGTTCGCGCACTCCGAGTCCGGTGCAGCACCGACGCCGACCGCGCGCTTCGTCGGCCGCATGCGCCCGCTCGCACCTTGGGTGGCCGACCTCCGCAGGCGCATCGACTCGCGCGCCGACGCCTGGCCGAGCGAGATCGCCGCGGAGGCTGCCGAAGGCGCGCTGCGCCCCGCGCTCGAAGCGCTGTTCGCGCGCTGCGACGCGTCCGCGCTCCTGGTGCTCGCACGTGGAGGCGCGTTCGAGGTGGCACCGCTCGCGCCGAGCGCGCTGACGCTCGAGTTCGACGACGGCACGATCCGCGTCGCGCGGGCTGAGCCCGAACCGACCGCTGCGGCGCGCGACGGCGACGGCGCGCGCGAGGAGCTCGCGCGACTCGGCGCCCGCCTCGCGGGCGCGAGCCCCGTGCGCGTCGCACTCGCGTGCGACCTCGTCGAGGCTTCCGCGCCGAACGTCTGGACGATGGAGTTCGCCGTCCGCGCGATCGCGGGCCCCGATGCGCTCGGCGCGCGGCGCGAGGAAGCGTTCCGTGTGCGTGCGCGCTGGGAAGCGCTCGCGGACCAAGCGCTCGCGCTACGCTCGCTCGCGCGCGCGGGCCGCTTCGAGTCGGTCGTCGTGGCGAAGCCCGTGCTGCGCGCCGTCACGCAGGCGGTGTTCGGCGCGGATCCGACGTGGGGCGACGTGCTCCTGCGCGGGAACGGCGACGACAACCTGCGCGAGGACCGCCTCGCGAACACGCCGATCCTCGGCATGCACGGGCTCGCCGTGGGGGACGCCGACGGCGACGGGCTCGAGGACGTCTATCTCCCGCAGCCCTGCGGACAGGCGAACCGGCTCTACCGGCACGAACCCGACGGGACGGCGCGCGACGTCGCGCACGCCGTGCACGCCGACTTCGTCGACGGGTCGGGCCCGGCGCTCTTCTGCGATCTCGACGGCGACGGGGACCAGGACCTGCTCGTCGGCTCGCGGCAGCACGTCTACATCGCCTGGAACGACGGGAAGGGCGGCTTCGGGCAGGGGCAGATGCTCCGGGGCCCCGATCCGGCCGAGGTCGGCACGCTCGCCGCCGCGGACCCGGACCTCGACGGCGACCTCGACGTCTTCGCGTGTCGCTACGTCGCGGGCGGGATGATCGGCGCGGCGCCGGCGCCGTACCACGACGCGCGCAACGGCGCGACGAACCTCTTCTGGCGCAACGACGGCGACCGGAAGTTCACCGAGTGCGCGAAGGAACTCGGGCTCGAGGGCGACGCTCCGCGCTTCACGCTCGCCGCGCTCTGGCTCGACGACGACGAAGACGGCGACCCCGACTTGTACGTCGTCAACGACTTCGGCAGGAACCAACTGCTGCGCAACGAAGGCGGACGGTTCCACGACGTCGCCGCGGAGCTCGGGGTCGAAGATCCCGCCGCGGGCATGGGCATCGACGTCGCGGACGTCGACCTCGACGGGCGCCTCGATCTCTACGTCACGAACATGCACTCGCCGATCGGCCTGCGCGTCGCGCGGCAGGAGCGCTTCCTCCCGACACATCCCGAGCTGCGCCCGGAGTACGTGCGGCAAGCGCGCGGCAACACGCTGCTCCGCGCGCTGTCGGACGGCCGGTTCGAGGACGCCACCGAGCGCGCGGGCGTCGCCGCCGCCGGGTGGGGTTGGGGCGCGCGCTTCTTCGACCTGCAGAACGACGGACTCGCCGACCTCGACGCCCCGAACGGCTTCGTCAGCGGCCCGAATCGAACGGACCTCGCGGGGTACTTCTGGCGCTGCGTGATCGCCTCGACGTCGATGGCGCCGCCGCCGGAGCCCGCGTACCTGAACGCCTGGACCGCGCTGCGGCACTTCACGGCGTTCGAGGGCTGGAGCTACGCGGGGAACGAGCGCAAGGCGGCGTTCCTGAACCTCGGCGGGCTCGCGTTCGTCGAGGCCGCGGGCGCGCTCGGCGTCGACTTCCTCGGCGACGGCCGCACCGCGCTCCCGCTCGACTGGGACGACGACGGGCGCGAGGACCTGCTCCATCGCGACCGCACGGCGCCGCGTCTGCGCCTCCTGCGCAACGAGCACCCCGCTCCGAACGCTTGGGTCGCGTTCGAACTCGTCGGCACGCGCTCGAACCGCGACGCGATCGGCGCGCGCGTCCGCTTTCGCGCGGGCGGTGTCCTGCGTCAGGCGGAGGTGCGCACGCAGGCGGGCTTCCTCTGCGGCGCGTCGCGGCGTCTGCGCTTCGGTCTCGGCGCCGCGAAGGAGCTCGCCGAGCTCGAGGTGCGCTGGCCGGGTGGGAGGCTCGAGCGCTTCGAGGGCGCCGCGCCCGGCGCGCGCTGGCGGCTCGTCGAAGGCGCGGGGCGCGCGGAACGCATCGCGCCGACGCCGCACCCCGCGCTCGCGAGCGCGCCGAGCGATCCACCCGAGTTCGGTCCCGAGCGCGCGCTCCCGATCCGTCCGCGCGACCGCGTCGTGCTGCTCGACCGGCTGCCGATCGGCGCGCTCGAGCTCCCGCGCTACGGCGGCGAAGCGCGCGTCGACTCGCTCGCCGGCGCGCCGGCGGTCGTCGTGCTCGCGGACGCGGGCGACGCGCTCTCCGTGCTCGCCGTGGAGGAGTGCGCGAAGCGCGCCGCGCGGGCCCGCGTCGCGTTCGTGCTGCAAGGACCGTCCGACGCGCGCGCCGCGCTGCGCGCGCGGCTGCGTGAGCTCGGGCTCGAGGGCTGCGCCGGCGAAGCCGACGCGCGGTTCCTCGAAGCGCTCCAGGTCTACTTGATCGACGTCCTCGGGCCCTTCGAGTCCCTGCCGCTGCCGCTCCTGCTCGAGATCGACGCCGGCGGAGCGCTCGCGGCGTTCCGCACCGGCTCCGCCGACGCGGACGGCGCGCTGCGCGACCTCGCCGCGCTCGGCGCGTCGACGCTGCGGACGACCTCCGAACTCACGCCCGGACGAGCCGTCGCCGGCGCGTCGCGCGACCTCGGCGCGATCGCGCAGGTGTTCGACCTCCTCGGGCGCAACGACCTCGCGCGCGCCGCGCGCGAAAAGCTCAAGGCGCGCGGCGGGCAGTGACGTCGATCACTCCTCCGCCATCCGCGTCCAGCCCGCGGCCGCGGGGTCCGCGAGCGGCGCCGGCGGGTTCGCGGGACCGCTGATCGCGCCGTCCGGGTTCGCGAAGCCGTGGAGCGCGCCGCCGGGGACGATCTCGAACGCGCCGAGGCCCGTGTGCCCGTGGTCCCACGGCCACGCGCGCAGGACCCAGCGGCCGGGCGCCGCTTCGCGCGCGTCGAAGAGGTAGCCGTGCCGGCGCAACCGACCTTGCTCGACGAGCTCGAGATCCTCGAGCCGCACGCGATGCGCGTCGTTCGCGGCGAGCAGCGCGCCGAGCCCGCCCGCGCGGAGCACGTCGGGGTGCTTCACCGCGTCGTTCGCGAGGAGGCGCAGCATCTGCATCGCGTCCTGCTCGTTCTCGCGCAGCGCGAACGCGCGCAGGCGCGGCAGCGACACGAGCACGACGACGAGGCCGATCGCGGCGAGCGTCAGGTAGTCGACGAGCCCGAGCGTGCGGCGCGCGCGCGCGCCTTCCTGCGAAGCCTGCGCTCCCTGGACCGTCCTCTCGCCGCTCGCGGACGCCGGTCCGCCGAGCGTGGCACCGCTCTGCATCGCTGTCTCCCCTCGAAGCGCCGTGCGCGAGCGGAGTCGGCCGCGCGGCCCTCGCTCGCGCGCCCTCCGGCGCGTAGGCTCGACACTCCATGCTCCGCCGACCTGCGATGCAAGACCTTTCCAGCGCGCACGCGAACGCCGCGCGACGGCTCGCGGACGCGCTCGCGACGCGCGGACGGCGCGCGTGGATCGTCGGCGGCGCGGTGCGCGACCTGGCGCTCGGACGCACGCCGTCCGACGTCGACATGGCGTCGCCCGCGACGCCCGAGGAGGTCGAGGGCGCGGGGTTCCGCACGATCCCGATCGGGCGTGCGTTCGGGACGCTCGTCGTGCTCGTCGACGGCGTCGAGCTCCAGCACACCACCTTCCGCTCCGAGAGCGGCTACGCCGATGCGCGCAGACCGGACGCCGTGGTCTTCGGCGCGACGGCGGAGGAGGACGCGTCGCGGCGCGACTTCACCTGCAACGCGCTCTACCTCGACCCGCGCACGGACGAGGTGCTGGATCCGACGGGCGGGCTCGCGCACCTCGAGGCGCGCGAGCTCCACTGCGTCGGCGTCGCGCGCGAGCGCTTCGAGGAGGACGGACTGCGGCTCGTGCGCATGGCGCGCTTCGCGGCGCAGCTCGAGCTCGCGCCCGCGCCCGACGTGCTCGCCGCCGCGCGCGCGGCCCGCGGTGCGCTGCGCGGCGTCAGCCCGGAGCGCGTGCTCGTCGAGCTCGAGACGCTGTTCGCGCGCCCGCGCGGCGCCGCGGCGATCGAACTCCTCTGGAGCACCGAGCTGCTCCTGCTCGCGCTCCCGGGCCTCCTCGCGCGCCTGGGGCGCGACCCCGAGCCCGCGTTCCGCGAGCGCTTCGCCACGCTGCGCGCCCTCGACGATCCGCCGGGCCTCGTGCTCGGGCTCGCGGCGCTCTACGGTCCCGAGCCCGCGGAGACGAACGCGTTCGGGCCGATGGACCGCGGGCGCGCGGCGGCGGAGCTCGATCTCCTGCGCGTCGCGCGCTCGACGCGCGCCGCCGTGCTCGCGGCGTGGACGGTCGCGTGCGAGGTCGCGCCGCTCGCGCGCGTGCCCGCGAGCCGCGCGCAGCGCCTGCGGTGGATGCAGCATGCGGGGTTCGAGGACGGGCTCGCGCTCGCCGCCGCATGGAACCGGCACCTGCGACGGGGGACGCTCGTCGTCGACGCGCTGCGCGCCGAACGCGCGGCGCTCGGGCCGGACGACCTCGCGCCGAAGCCCTGGCTCGACGCGAAGGACCTCGACGCCGCCGGCGTGCCGCGCGGACCTGCGTGGGGGACGCTCCTGCGCGAAGCGGAGACGGAGCGGCTCGACGGCCGGCACGCGACGCGCGAAGACGCGCTCGCCTGGCTCGCGCGACGCGCGCGCACCGTCCGTCCCGGCGCTCAGGACGGCGGGAACACGCGCCGCAACGCGAAGGACAGGGGATAGCCCGCGAGGATCGCAGCCGCGACGATCACGCCGTCGAGCGTGCACGTCGAAAGCGCGAGCGTCGCCGTCACGACGAGCAGTCGCCGCAGGAGCATCCCCATCGCGCGCAGGACGAGCGGCCGCGTCCACGCACGCGTCGCGGCGACGAGCTTCAGCGGCGCATACGCGGCGGCGAGCGCGAGCAGGCCCGCGCTCCAGCGCAGGAGGAGCACGGGGAGGTGGTGCTCCGTCGTCGCGAGCAGGGCTCGCACGCCGGAAGCGACGCTCGTCGGCGCGGGCGACCACGGCAGCACGACGAGCGCCCCGACGCAGAGGAGGATCCACGGCGCGGGCTCGATCGGCGCGTCGTCCTCCGCGTCCTCGAGGCGTCCGATGCGCGACACGCCGAACACGTACGCGCCGTAGAACACGAGCGGCACGACGTGCGCGAACTGCACCTCGACCGGCGTCGCGGAGTGCGACGTGCCGTGCACGAGACCGAGCGCGATGCCCGACCCGAGGTTCGCGGCGCGACAGAGCGCGAGCAGGAGCGGACCGAGGACGGGCCCGCGTCCGACAAGGTCGTACGCGATGGCGCCGACGGCGGCGAGGCTCGTCCACGCGCCCGTGCTCGGAGCGACGCTCCACGCGAGCGCGACGCCGAGCGCGAGCAGCGCGAGCGCGACGACGAACGCCGCGCGCGCGGAGATCCGGCCGCTCGGGATCGGTCGATCGGCGCGCGTGCGCGCGTCGTGCTCGCGGTCGGCCCAGTCGTTGAGCGCCATCCCGCCGTGGTAGACGCACGCGGACGCCGCGAGCATCGTCCAGAGCTCGCGCCCCGCCGGATGGAAGCCGCCCTGCGCGAACACGGCGCCCGCGGCGACGTCCGCGAGCGCGGAGGGCGCGAGCGAGAGCCGGAGCAGTCGGCCCCAGGCCTTCATCGCGCTACTTGACGATCCAGCGCATCACGTCGTTGAACGTGACGTAGACCATCAGCGACAGGATCAGCACGATCCCGACCATCTGGCTGTAGCCGAGCACCTTCTCGGACACCGGCGAGCCCTTCACCTTCTCGATGAGCAGGAAGAGCAGGTGTCCGCCGTCGAGCACGGGGATCGGCAGCACGTTCAGGAACGCGAGGTTCATGCTGAGCATGCAGAGGAAGAAGAGCAGCGACACGAGCCCGGTGTCCGCGAACTTCTTCGACACGACGCCGATCGTGATGATGCCGCCGATGTTGTCGCCGGACACTTGGCGGTTCGCGATGCGCTTGAGCGTCAGCCAGCCTTCCTCGAGGAAGGTCCACGACGCGAACCAGCCTTCCTTCACCGCCGCGAACGCGCCGTCGACCTGGTAGACGTACTGCGCGGCCTGCGGCGCGAAGCCGTAGCTCTTCGTCTTCCACGGATCGAGCGTCGCGGTCGCCTCGACGAAGCGCCGCTCGCCGTCCTCCTCGCGTTCGACGACGATCGCGAGCGCGCCGTCCTTGTGGGCCTGGATCCCCGCGCGCACGTCCTCCCACGTCTTCGGCTCGGCGCCGGCGAGCTTGACGATGCGGTCGCCGTCGCGCAGGCCCGCGCGCTCCGCGGGCGAACCGTGGAGCACCCCGATGCGCGTCGCGTCCTTGTCGAACGCGACCGCGACGTCGCGCGCGAGTCGCAGCGCGGCCTCCGCGGAGAGCGGCCCCGTGCGCGCGGTGCGCGTCTCACCCGCGCGGACGAAGACGAACTCCGCGTCCTTCTGCGCGCCGCCGAGCGCGCGAAGGAGGTCGTGCTCGCCGTGCACGCGCCGGCCGTTGACCGACACGATCCGATCGCCGGTCGCGATGCCGAGGGCCTTCGTCGCCGCGCTCTCGCGCACCGCCTCGACGCGCGAGGCCTCGGGGAGCACGCCGAGCTTCGCCTGCGTCGCCGCGGGCTCGTCCTCCGGCGCGACGGTGGCGGAGAAGCGCTTCCCATCGCGCTCGAAGACGCCCTGCACGGGCGCGTTCTCGTCGGCGAGGAGCCGCAACGCCTCGAGCGGAGAGAGACCCGCGACGCCGTTTTCGATCGCGACGAGCCGGTCGTTCTCCAAGAGCCCCGCGCGCGCGGCGGCGGAGTTCGGCTCGATCGAGAGCTTGCCCGCGGGATCGAACCCCGGACCGACGCCGATCGTGAAGGCGCCGAGCCCGGGATCCCACGTCGGAACGAGCGCGACGACGTGGCGCGCGCCGCTCGGGTCGAGGTACTCGATCTCGGCGTGCTCGGGCGAGCCGAGCGCGATCTCCGTCGCGATGTCGCCGAACTTCGTGATCTTCCGATCGTTGACGCGGACGATCTTCGAGCCGGTCTCGAGGCCCGCGTTCCACGCGGGGCCGCCGGCGGCGACGGAACCGACGACCGGCTCGGGGAAGGGCACGCCGTGCGCGAACAGGATCGGGAAGACGATCAAGCCCGTGAGCACGTTCATGATCACGCCGCCCGAGTAGATCAGGAACCGCTGCCCGACCGACTTCGACGGCAGCTCGTCCGGCGCGGGACGTCCGTCGGCGGAGCCTTCCTCGCCCGCCATCTTCACGTAGCCGCCGAGCGGCAGGAGCGCGAGCTGGTACGTCGTCGGTCCGCGCTTCCAACCGAAGAGCTTCGGCCCGAAGCCGAGGCTGAAGCACTCGACGCGCACGCCGCACCAGCGCGCGGCGAAGAAGTGCCCGCATTCGTGCAGGAAGATCACGCCTCCGATCCCGAGGACCACGAGCACGATCGAGCCGGCGTTCGACAGGAAATCCATCAGGTCGTCCTCTGGGGCGCGGGCGTCGCCGCGCGCCGGATCTCGTCGCGCGCGAGCGCGCGCGCGTTGCGATCGGCCGCGAGCAGCGCGTCGATCGAGCGGGCGTCGCCGCTCCTTCGGTCGAGCACGCGCGCGTTGATGCGCGCGATCTCGGGAAAACGGATCTCGCGGCGGAGGAAGGCGTCGACGCTCTCCTCGTCCGCCGCGTTGAGCGCGCTGCCCGCGTCCGCGCCTTCCTCGACGCAGCGGAAGCCGAGCTCGAGCGCCGGGAAGCGCCGCGCATCGACGGGCTCGAAGGTCAAGCGGCGAAAGAGGTCGAGCTCGAAGCCCTTCAACGGCGACGGGGCGCGGTCGGGGTGGTGGAGCGCGTAGTGGATCGGCGCGCGCATGTCGGGCGGCCCCATCTGCGCGATCACGGAGCCGTCGACGAACTCGACGAGCGAGTGGACGATCGACTGCGGGTGGATCACGACGTCGATCTTCTCGCGCTCGAGCCCGAAGAGATGGTGGAGCTCGATCACCTCGAGCGCCTTGTTCATCAGCGTCGCCGAGCCGATCGTGATGCGTTTCCCCATCGACCAGTTCGGGTGCTTGAGCGCCATCTCGGGCGTCGCGTGCTCGAGGTCCTCCGCGCGCGTCTCGCGGAACGGACCGCCGCTCGCGGTGAGGAGCACGCGCCGCACGCGGTCGAGCCGCTCCCCGCGCAGGCACTGGAAGATCGCGGAGTGCTCGCTGTCGACCGGCACGATCTCGCCGCCGCGCTCCTTCGCGAGCGCCATCAGGAGCTCGCCCGCGATCACGAGCGACTCCTTGTTCGCGAGCGCGAGGCGCTTGCCGCGCTCGAGGACCGCGACCGAGGCCGCGAGCCCCGCCGCGCCGACGACGCCGTGCACGGCGACATCGTAGTCGAGCGTGCGCGCGAGCTCGGCGAGCGCGCCCGGCCCCGAGACGAGCCGCGTCGACCGGGGGAGCTTCGGCGCGAGCTCCGCGGCGGCGCCCTCGTCCGCGAGCGCGACGGCGGCGGGGCGGAACTCCTCGACCTGCGCGAGCAGCGCGGGCCAGGAGCCGTGCGCCGCGAGGCCCGCGACGCGGAAACCACCGCCCGCGCGCACGACGTCCAGGGTCTGGGTGCCGATGGAGCCGGTGCTGCCGAGGAGGAGCAGGGATCGCATGGGCACGTCGGGGCGGTTGCCGGGTGGAACGGCGGGCCCTAGCTTAGGGATCGACGGCCCCGGGGCAACTCTCCGCCGCCGACCGGGCCGTCCTCGCCGAGAACCCCATGACCTCGTGGCAGCGTCGCGCCAAGCACTGCCCGCTGTGCGCGAGCCCGCTCGCGCGCGGCGAGGTCGAGGGCCGCGACCGCGTCCGCTGCTCCGCGTGCACGTTCGTCCTCTACGAGAACCCCGCGAGCGCCGCGGCCGCCGTCGTGCTCGACGAGCGCCGGCGAGTCCTGCTCGTCCGCCGCGCGATCGAACCGTTCCGCGGCTCCTGGGCGCTCCCGGCCGGGTACCAGGAGATCGACGAGACGCCGCAGGCCGCCGCGGTGCGCGAGGTGCGGGAGGAGTGCGGCGTCGAGATCGAGGTGATCGCGCTCCTCGACCTGCTCTTCGTGCCCGAGGACCTGCGCAAGCCCGCGAACCTGGCGATCTACCTCTGCCGGCCGGTGGGGGGGACGCTCGCCGCGGGGGAGGACGCGCTCGAGGTCGCGTGGTTCGAGCTCGATGCGCTGCCCGCCGACCTCGGGTTCGAGAACGGCCCGCGCGTGCTCCACCGCCTCCGCGGCGGCGGAGCGTGACGCGCGCTCGACGCGTGCCCCGGTGAGCGCGCGTCGGTATGCTGCCCCTCGCTCCGGCGCGTCCGGAGCCCACCCCGAATGAGCACGAGCCCCACCCGCTACGCCGAAGCCGGCGTCGACATCGAGAAGAAGTACGCCGCGGTCGAAGCCGCCACGGCGGCGATCCGCAAGAGCTTCACGCCGGGCGTGCTCGGCGACGTCGGCTCGTTCGGCGGCCTCTTCGACCCCGCGCGGGTCGGGGCGACGGGCGAGATCCTCGTCGCGAGCGCCGACGGCGTCGGCACGAAGCTCGAGGTCGCGAAGCGCGCCGGCGTGTACGACACGATCGGCCGCGACATCGTGCACCACTGCATCGACGACATCCTCGTGCAGGGCGCGCGCCCGCTCTTCTTCCTCGACTACGTCGCCGTGGGGAAGATGGAGCCGCGCGTCGTTTCCGACATCATCCGCGGCTGCGCGGAGGCGTGCGCGGAGAACGGCTTCGCGCTGCTCGGCGGCGAGACCGCCGAGATGCCCGGGCTCTACGCGCCGGGCGACTTCGACCTCGCGGGCTTCATCGTCGGCTCCGTGAAGCGCGAGAAGCTGCTCGACGGCACGCGCGTGAAGCCGGGGATGACGATCCTCGCGCTCGAATCGTCGGGCCTGCACACGAACGGCTTCTCGCTCGCGCGCAAGGTGCTCTTCGACGAGCAGAAGCTCGCGATGACCGATCGGCCGGTGGAGTTCGGCGGACCGAGCGTCGCCGAGGCGCTGCTCGCGGTGCACCGCTCCTACTTGAAGCCGCTCTGGCCGCTGCTCGAGCAGGACAAGCTCGCCGCGCTCGCCCACATCACGGGCGGCGGGCTCGTCGACAACGTGCCGCGCGTGCTCAACCGCTGCGACGCGTGGATCGACCGCAAGGCATGGACGCCGCCGGCCTTGTTCCGCTACCTCTGCGAGAAGGGCCGCGTCTCGCGCGAGGAGGCGTACCAGGTGTTCAACATGGGAATCGGCATGGTGCTCTTCGTCGCGCCGTCGGACGAGCGCGCCGTGCGCGAGCACCTCGTCGCGCAGGGTGAGCGCGTGCACGTGCTCGGCCGGACCGAGCCCGCGCGCGCCGCCGAAGGAGCCGTGCGCTGGCTGGATGCCTGATCGCCGCGGCGCTCCTCGCGCTGCAGGTCGGGGACGCTCGGCCGCGCGCCGCCGTCGAGGCCGAGTGGCGGCCCGTGTGGAGTTCGCTCGCGCGCGTCGAGGAGCTCCCGAGCGATTCGCCCGAGCGCGCGAGCCTGCGAGCCGAGCTCGCGCGGACGGCTGCACGGCGTGAGAGCGCGGCGCGCAAGCAGAGCGACCGGGCGATGGCGTTCCGCGCGCGCGTCCTCGCGGCGGAGCTCGCGCGGCTCGACGGGCTCGAGGGTCGCCGCGTCCGGGACCCGGGCATCGTCCTCGACTTCCTCCCCGGCGAGGCCGTGCTCGCGGCCGAGGTCACGCTGCCCGGTCCGATGCGCACCGCCGCCGCCGTCGCCGCGCTCGAGGAAGCCGCGCCCTCCGAGCTCCCCGAGCGCGCCGATCTCGCGCGCGAGATCGTCGAGGACGACCTCGCCGGAGTGCGCTTCGGACTGGCCGAGAGCTTGGCGCGAGCGCTGAGCCGCCGCGTCGAGTCCGTCGAGAGCGCCGTGCTCTGCGCCCGCGTGCTCCGCGTCAACGGCCGCCTCGCCGAGGCTTCGGCCCTGCTGGACGGGCTCGACCACGACGGCACCGCGCCGTCCGAGCGCGCGGCCGTCGCCCTCGAGCGGGCTCGTCTCGCCCGCGCACGCGGCGACGGCGAAGCGGCGCTCGACGCGCTCGGCGGCGCACTGACGGAGGGCTCGACCGCGGGTGCGCTGCGGCTCGCCCGCGACCGCGCCGAGCACGGAGAAATCCGTCCCGCGCTTTCCCTGGCGCGCGCCTTCCTGGATGATGCCGAAGCGCGCGAAGAGGCCCGGCGCGTCTGGGCGCTCGCGCTCCTCACCCCGGACCGCGAGGCCGCGCGCCTTGCACCAGACGAACCCAAGAGCCCGTGACCCGGGCCTCGGACCCCCTCTAGTTGCTCCTCAGGTACGCCATGACGAGACGACGGAATTTCGCCCTGGGCCTCGGATCGCTGCTCCTCTGCGCCGCGTTCAGCGCGCCGGTGCTCGAGGACCTCATGAAGCCTCAGGAGCAGGAGAACCTCGGGAAGCAACTCGCCGCGTACTTCAACGCCTACGCCAAGCAGTCGGGCACGGACAAGGCGTTCGAGAAGGTCAGCGACGAGATCAAGAAGATCGACGCCCGCCTCAAGACGCGGAGCGCGCTCTCGCTCACGGCGGACCTCGGCAAGGCGCTGTGGGCCTCGTACGACTACGAGAAGAAGGTGAACGAGGTGAAGAAGGGCGGCGTGAAGGACCTCACGTGCCCGCGCCCGCAGGTGCAGGACGACCCGAAGGCCGTGCTCACGTACGCCGTCTGGGTGCCGGCGAAGTACGACGCGCGCAAGGCCTACCCGCTCGTGCTGCTCGTCCCGGACAAGGATCAAAAGCCCGCGCAGCACATCACCGAGAAGTGGACCGACGCCGCGCTGCGCGACGAGGCGATCCTCGCGGCCGTTCCGATGCCCGACGACCTCGCCGCGTGGACGGAAGCCGCGAAGTCCGAGGACGGGAAGGTGAAGGACGGCGGGCTTTCGAACCTCCTCGCCGTGCTCGTCGACCTGCGCAGCACCGTCGCCGTCGATTTCGACCGGGTGTACCTCGTCGGCAGCGGCGAAGGGGTCCGCGCCGCCTGCGCGTTCGCCGCGCGCTTCCCCGACAGCCTCGCGGGTGTCGCGGGCCGCAGCGGAGACGTCCCGGAGAAGACGGCGGTCGAACCCTTCAAGAACCTCCCGACCTTCTTCGCGGGCGCCGGCGCGGGCGCCACGGCCTTCTCCGAGGCCTTGACGAAGGAGAAGTACGACAACTGCACGATCAAGCCCGAGGCGAAGGAAGCGGACCTTTGGGCGTGGATGAAGGACCATCCCCGCATCGCGAACCCGGCGCAGATCGTGCTCGTCGCCGAACCGAACGCCGCGGGACGCTCCTACTGGGTCTCGACGCCGCGCTTCGACGCGCCCGTCCGGCTCACCGCGGTCGCGGATCGCGGCACGAACACGATCACGATCGACGCGGACGGTGCGACCGAGGTCGTGCTCTCTCTGAACGATCAGCTCGTCGACCTCGACAAGGAAGTGAAGTTCGTCCGCAACGGGATCGAGACCGTCGAGAAGATCCCGCGCAACCTGACGACGACGCTCGGCTTCATGCGCGGGACCACCTCGCGGGATCCGGGCCGAATCTACGTCGCGTCGAAGCGCCTCGACATCCCGTCGAAGCCCAAGCCCAAGGACAAGCCGAAGGACAAGTGATCGCGCTCGGCGCGACGCGCTTCCACCGTGCATCCTCCCGAGCGCACGGGACGGCCCCCGGCCGCCCTCATCCTGGTCGTCGCCGCGCTCGCGGGCTCGGCGACCATGGTGGTCGAACTCGCAGCCGTCCGCTTGCTCGCGCCGTGGTTCGGCACGAGCCAGACCGTGTGGACGAACGTGATCGGCGTCGTCCTCTTCGCGCTCGCGCTCGGCTACCTGCTCGGGGCGCGGCTCTCGTCGCGCACACGGCCCGAGCTCGCGCTCGGGGTGCTCCTCCTGATCGGCGGCGCCACGGCCGCGTGGCTTCCAGCGCTGACCCCGCTCGTCGCCGAGACCTTCCTCCCGCCGGGCCTGGCGCTCGACGAGGTCGCGGGGCTGCTGAGGTGGGGGAGCCTCGCCGCCGCGCTCGTGCTGTTCCTCCCGTCGGCGCTCCTGCTCGGGACCATCGCCCCGCTCTGCGTCGAGATCCTCGCCCGCGCAGCGCACACCGGCGCGGGCTCCGCGGGCGGGCGCGTCCTCTGCGTCTCGACGCTCGGCAGCCTCGCGGGCACGTTCGCGACGAGCTTCGTCCTCGTGCCCGAGCTCGGTCTCTCGCGCACGTTCCTCTCGGCCGGCGCCGTGCTCGCCGTCCTCGGGACCGCCACCCTGCTCAGCGCGCGCAGTCCCAAGGCTGTCGCACTCCTCGTCCTCGTCGCAGGCGCAGCGACCGCGGGCGAGCTGCGCCGCCCCGCGCTTCGCGCCGGCGCGTCGCTGCTCGAGACACGCGAATCGCCGTATCAGTCCGTGCGCGTGGTCGAGTACCGCGACGACGCGGGCCGCCCGACGCGGCGCGAACTGCAGGTCAACGAAGCGTTCGACTCGTTCCAATCCGTCTGGGTTCCCGCCGTCGGGCCGATCGGCGGAGGCGAGTACTACGACGTGTTCGCGTTGCCGGCGTGGTGGTCCGGCGCCCCGCGCACGTGGCGCGTCGGAGTGCTCGGCCTCGGCGGTGGAACGGCGCTTCGCGTCCTCGACGGGGGCTTGCCCGCGGACACGCGCCTCACGGCGCTCGGGATCGAACTCGACCCGACGGTCGTCGAGTTGGGCCGACGCTGGATGGACCTGGAGTCGTCCGCCGTGCACCGCGTGCTCGCGGGTTGGGACGCGCGCGCCGCGCTCGTTCACGCACACGAGGAATTCGACGAGCTCGTGCTCGACGCCTACTCGAACCAGATGGAGATCCCCGCGCACCTCTGCACGCGCGAGTTCTTCGCGCTCGCCCGCGACCGGCTCGCGCTCGGAGGGTTCCTCTGCGTGAACGTCGGCGCGTTCGCGCTCGACGACCCCGTGCTCGACGCCGTGGCGCGCTCCGCAGCGAGCGGGATGAGCGAGCCCGTGCTCGCGCTGCGCGTGCCGTTCTCTCGAAACGTGGTGCTCGTCGCCCGCCGCGGCGCAGGGATCCCGAACCCGGCCGACCCCGCGTTCGTCCCTGCCGACGAGCGCGTGGCGCCGCTCGCGCGACGACTCGCGCTCCCCGGCGCGTGGCGATGGTTCGAAGCGGGTGGAGCCGCGCCGCTCGTCGACGATCGCTGCGACATCGAACGCCTGCAGCTGCGCTCCATCGAGCGCGCGAGGGAATTCGGGGGCGGAATCCCGTGATGTTCGCGTCGATCGCCTGCGCCTTCGCGCTCCTCGTCGCCGACGACCGCGTGCGTGCGGCCATCGAACGCGGAGACTGGTCGGCGGGGCTCGTCGCGGCCCAGGCGATTTCCGATCCGGTCGAGCGAGCGCGGGCGGAGGTCGAGGTCCGGTACTACGCGGGCGACCTCGCGGGAGCCCGGGCCGCGGCGCTCGCCGGCCTCGCGCGGAATGCGGACGATCGGCTGCTGCTCCTGCGCTACGGCGAGCTCTCGTCGACGTTGCGCGACGCCGCGGGCGCCCGTCGCTCGGCCGACGCTCTCGCGCGCGTCCTCGCGGCTTCCCCGCCGCCGGAGAGCGAGCGCGAGCGTTGGCTCCAGGCCCAGAGTGTGCGCGCGGAAGAGGCGCGAGCGCTCGAGCATCTCGAGGCCGAGAGCAGGGCCGCGCTCACCCGCGCGCGCGCTGCGGCGCTGGCGTCGTTCGCGTGCGGACTCGCGGCGCTCGTCTTGCTCGCACGCCGCGATCCCACCCGGGGGGCGACGTTTCAGAGCAAGTCGACGATGCCCGATCCGTTGAGCGGATCGTAGAACGTCGCCGGAGCGAGCCACCACACCGCGTCGCGCGCATAGATCGCGTTCCACGGGAGCTGGTCCTTCTCGCCGAGCAGCCCGAGCGCGACCGCGGCGAACGCGCGCACGCGGTCGGGGGCCTGCGAGGACTCGACGATCGCACACAAGGGCTCGATCGCGCGCTGATCGCCGATCCAACCGAGCGCCGTCGCGGTCGCCGAGAGTTGGCCGAGGTTCGGCGCCTCGCGCAGCCACGCCGCGAGGGTCGGCACGAGCTCGTGATCCCCGAGCAAGCCGAGCGCGATGCACGCGTCGCGGAGCACGATCGGGCGGTTCCTCGACGCTGCGACCACGCGCCGCAGGGGCTCGATCGACGCGCTCTCGCCGATCAGACCGAGGGCGAGACACGCGCTCGCCTGCAGGTCGTCGTCCGAGGTCCGCGTCGCGAGCGCCTCGATGCGCTCCCGCGCCGCCGAGTCGCGGCACAGTCCGAGCGCGATGCAGTAGGCGCCGGCTTCGTTCGGTCCGTCGCGCTTCGCGAGGGTCGCGCGCAGGGCGCTGGTGGATTCCGAGGAAGCATCCTCGCCCAACCGGTGCCGAGCATGTTCCAGGATTCCGAGCGCGAGGCCTGCCCACGGTCGAGCGGAGCCGTCCTCGCTCGCCAACTCGCCGATCAGGAACGTGCGTGCGTTCCGCAGGCCGACGTCCCGCCCTCCGGCCGCGCCCTCGCGGGAGCCGGTGCGCGCCAGCGCGATGAAGGCGAGGCGTCGTGCGTACCCGTCGGCGCGCCCGGTGGCGCTACGCAAGGTCTCGGCCACGCGGCGGTCGAGCGGATCCTCGTCGTTGTCACCGAGCAGACCGAGCGCCGTGACGGCGGACTGCTGGATCGCCGCCGAGTTGCGCGCGTCGCGCTCGAGGAGCGAGAGCAGCTTCGCCGTGACCGGTTCGGCGAGATCTCGTTCACTCTCGTGGAGAAGTCGCGCCAGGCTGACCGGGATCGGCGCGCGCACGACGTCGCTGGTCTGCGGGTCCTCGAAGCGACGCAGCAGCCAGCCGATCTCGTCGGCGCGGGACGCCGCCGGCACCGACGCCGTGACGGCCGACGAACGGGGGAGGCGCTCGGGAGAAACCGGCAGGAGGCCGAGTGCCAGGACCGCGCCCACGCGCACGTCCTGCGTTCCCTTCTCCTCGTCGAGCACGGGGCACAGCGCCTGCGCGCAGAGACGGCGCAGGTCCGGGTTCGGACGCCGGAGTCCGAGCAATCCGAGAGCGTAGGCCGCGAAGGCTCGGGTCCGCGTCGGCACGGGTCCCTGGACGAGCTCCCGGCGCGCCGTCGCGTCATCTCGCACGAGGCTCGCGAGCCAGGCTGCAGCCCCCGGATCGCCGAGCACGCCCAGTCCGACCGTCGCGGTTTCGGCGACCTCCTGGTTCGCGCTTCCGACGAACCCCTTCAGAGCGACGCGGATGGTGCCTTCTGGATCGGTCGCCTCGTCGCCGAGCTTCGCGAGCGCGAGGAGCGCCCCCGTGAGCACGTCCGGATTCCTCTCACGCGCAACCGCGGCGAGCAGCACCGGCCGAACACGGTCCCGCAGACTCGCCGTCGTCGGGCGCGCCGCGCGCCGCGCGCTCGTGGAGAGCCCGAAGAACGCATCGTCTCCGCGGGTGCTGAGCGCGGCCTGCTGGAGCGCTGCGCGCAGCTCGAGGTAGCCCGCGCGATTCAACGCCCACCAGGTCTGCCACGAGGTCGAGTCCTGGTTCGGGGTGGGGGTGCTGGGGCCGGCGGCGGCTCCGGAGGGTCCGCCCGTGCTCACCGGACCAGTGGGAGCGCTCGGCCCCATGGGATACCCGGTCGGTACCGACGAACCAGGACCGTAGTACGTTCCGCCGTGTGCTGCCGCGGGCGCAACCACCAACAGGGAAGCCGCGAGGACGAGCCCCGCCTGCCTCGAGCCGCTTGCCGCCATGACCTGCCTCCGAACGCGAGAACCGTCCTGCCAGGACGTCGCTCGTCATACCACGCGGCCACCCACCTGTCACCCGGCACGACGCGCGCGAAAACGAAGCCGCCCGCGCGAGGCGGGCGGCCGGGTGCACTTCGCTCGTCGGAGCGATCAGAGGATGTCGAGGATGCCCGTGCCGTTTTCACCGGTGAGCGTGGTCGTGTTCGCCCGGTAGTTCAGGTTGACGGAGATCTTCGAGTTCCACGGGAGAGGCTCCTTGTCGGCCACGATGCCGAGCGCCACCGCGGCGAAGCCGCGCGCGGAGTCGGTCATGCCCTGCTTGTTCTGGAGCATCCCGATCAGGGGCTCGATCGAGCGGGAGTCGCCGATGAAGCCGAGCGCGCTGGCGATCGCCGCCTGAGCGGACAAGCCCTTCGCCTCGGCGAGCATCGTGCACATGTCCTGCACGAGTTCCTTGTCGCCGAGGAGACCAAGACCGATCGCCGCCTGCTTGAGCAGGTCGGGCTTGTACTTCGAGTCCTTGACGATGTCCTGGATGGGCTTGATCGCCTCGCGGTCGCCGATGAGCCCGAGGCTCACTGCGACGTAGCCGCGCGTCTGGTCGCCGGAAGCCTGCTTCAGCTTCTCGATCAGTGCGGGCTTCGCTTCGGTGTCGCGAGCGATACCGCAGCCGATGGAGAACGCGCCCTGCTCGTCCGGAGACTTCGCGTCCTTCAGCGCGGCGCGCAGCGCTTCCTTCTGCGAGGCCGACGGCGTCTGGCCTCCGCTCGGGTTGTCTGCGATCGCGCGTTCCATCACGCCGACGGAGAGACCCGCCCAGGGACGGATGTGGGTCGAGCCCTTCGTCATCTTCTCGCCGAGGAAGTTGCGGATGTCCTTGACCCCCTTGTCGTTGTCTTCGCCGGCGCCCTGACGACCGCCGATCTGAGCGAGGGCGATGCAGCAGAAGTTCTTCGCCTGCAACTCGCCCTTGTCGGCGAGCTTCATGAGGCGATCACGCACCTCGGAGTCGAGCTTGTCCTTGTCCGTCTCCCCGAGCATGCCGAGGGCGAGGATCGAGCTCTGCTGGACTTCGTCCTTCTCCTTCGAGTGCTCCGCGAGCGTGTCGAGCAGGGCGCGAACCACCTCGTCGCGAAGCTCCGGCGGGATCTGTTTCGCGTCCTTCGGCTTGATCGAGTCGCCGTTCAGGAGCCGGGCCATCGCCGTCGGCGCGTGCGCGCGGACCATGTAGTGGTTGTTCTCGTCCTTCATGAAGTCGAGCAGCCACTTGATCTCGGCCTGGCGCGACGCGGTCGCGTTCTTGTCGCCCCCTTCGCCGGTTTCGATCGCGATCGGCGTGAGGCCGAGTGCGATCAAGCATGCGACCTTGACCTCACGCGTCGAGGTGTCGGGCTTCTTGAGCATCTCGATCAGGATGCTCGCGATGTCCTGCCGAACCTGGTTGTTGTTCGTGCGCGCACCGATCAGACCGAGGCCGTAGGCCGCGAAGGCGCGCGTGCGGGGGGGAACCTCGTTCGACTTGACCAACTTGCGGCCGTCGTCGTTGTCCCGCACGAGGTTCTCGAGCGTCTTGACGGAGCCGTCGTTGGCGAGGATCCCGAGCGCGACCGCCGCAGTCTCGGCGATCTCCTGCTGCGAGTCCGCGAGGAACTTCGCGATCATTCCTTCGAGCTCGCTGACCCCCTCCTCGTTCTTGACGTCGCCGATCTTCGCGAGCGCGATCATCGAGCCCGTGACGATGTCGTTGGCACGCTCCTTCGCGAGCGCTTCCTTGAGCGCCGGGACGATCTTGTCTCGGATCACGCCTTCGGACGGTCGCAGGCTGTTCTTCTTCTGGTTCTTCGTGCCGCTGCCGATTCCGAACTCGGACTCCGCATCCGAGACGACGTCGTTGTAGATCGCGGCCTTCAGGTTGAGGTAGGGGTCCTTGTTGAAGCCCCACCAGAACTCCCAGAGGGTCAGGTCCGGGCCGGAGCCGCCGGCAGGCCCCGTGGAAGGGCCCGCAGGACGACCGCCGCCACCGCCCGTCGGGACGCCCGCCGGGCCCGCGGGAGAAGGCGTCGAGGGCCCCGAAGGGCCGCCCGTGGAGGGGCCGCTCGGACTGGGGGTCGAGGGGCCTGCACCGCCGCCGCCGCCGCCGCCGCCGCCGGGCGGAACGGTGTCGCCCGGACCGCGGTACGTGCCGCCGTGGGCGGCCGTGGTGTTTTGAAGGCAGAGCGCGCCGAGCAGGGCGAGCGTCGAGATCAGCAGAGATCGCTTCATGATGGAGTGGGTTCTGCGTGGACGAGCCTGGATCGCACGAGGCCGGCCGCTTGGCAATGCCCATGCCGGGACTCGTGCGCCCCATGCTAGTGAGCCATCCCTGCTCCGGCTTCAGGAAAGGGGGGCGAGATCCTTGGATTTCTGCGCTCCGATCGGCGCCGCGCGACAAGTCGGCCCGATACGTTCCGCGAACGTAACGCGGCGTGGTCGCCCCGACAGTGCCTTTCGTCTGCGTCCGCGGCCGGGCAGACTGCCGGGGTGCCGACTTCGCGCTTCGACTCCCGCTTCGTGCTGGCGCGGCGAATCTCCCTCGATCCGCGGGTCGAGCGCGTGGTGAGTTCGGGCGTCGACGGCGGTGTGCGCTGTTGGCGGCGGGGACGGATCGAACTCGAGCGGCGGAGCCGCGAGCGGGTGCTCGCGGAGGACGCCGGCGTCTGGCCCCCCGGACGTCGGAGCATCCGGCTCGAGGCCGAGGGGTTTCGCATCGACGTCGAGCTGGCACCGCGGACTGGATGGACCGCGAGCGAGGTCCGCCTGCACCAGGAAGAACTCGTCGCCTCGGTCCGGTTGCCGCGCGGGCCTGCCGACGACGCACGCGAGCGACTGCACGACGTCGCACACGGCGTAACTCAGGCGCGCCTGCTCGCCGAGGGCCTCGAGTCCGAAGCGAAGCGCTCCTTCCTGGAGGCGCTCTCGGCCTGCGGTGACGCGCTCGACGGGGACGAGCGCACGCAGCCGATCGCAGGTTCGACGGCGCTCGGCGAGTTCCTCGCGAACGAGCTTCGCCGCGCCGCGAGCGCCCGGCGCGGGACCACTCAGGTCCGGTTGAAGCTGCGGGTGGACGCCGAACTCTCGACGTCGCTGCCGCGCGCCGAGCTGGCTCGAATCGTTCGCAATCTCGTCGTCAATGCGCTCGAGGCGTCCCCGAACGAAGCTGCGATCGAGGTCGAAGCTCGTGAGCCGGGACCGGGGCGCCGCGAAGTCTGCGTGCGCGACGAAGGGCGCGGGCTCTCGAGTTGGGCCCGAGCCGAGCTCTTCACGGGCGGCGTCGCGAGCCGCGGGGGGACCGGTCTCGGCACGCGAAGCGTGGCCGCCTGCGCGGCTCGACTCGGGGCGAGGCTCTCCGTCGAAGGCGGTCCCGGGAGCGGAACCTGCGTCCGCGTGGAATGGTCCGAACCGCGCGGTCCGTGGCTGGCGCTCGTGGCCGATGCGCCCTTCGCCCGACTTCGGGCCGCCGCCGCGTTCGAAGCGCGGGGTTTTCACGTGCTCGCGGCCGAGCAGTCGAAGGCGCTGCTGCGGGCGCCGTGGAGCGGTGCGGCACGCCGAGTCGCGCGGTGGCTCGTCGCGCGCGGAACGCGCGACGAGCAACTCGTGCGCGCCGCATGCGCGCTCGCGGCCGGCGGGCGGGTCGTCGAGACCCTCGGCCTCTGCGACGAACCTCGGACGGTCAGTCGTCGGAACCCGCCGTCCGCGTGACGGTCGGCGTGCAGAGCGACGCGCGCAGGAACTCGCGGTTCAAGCGGGCGATGTTGTCGACCGTGATGCCCTTCGGGCAGGCGGCGCCGCACTCGAAGTGATTCGTGCAGTGCCCGAAGCCCTCGGCGTCCATTTGCTCGACCATGGCGAGCACGCGCCGGTCCCGCTCCGGTCCACCCTGGGGCAGGAGTGCGAGATGCGAGACCTTCGCCGAGACGAAGAGCATCGCCGCGCCGTTCGGACACGCCGCGACGCAGGCGCCGCAACCGATGCACGCAGCCGCGTCCATCGCCTTGTCGGCGGCGTCCTTCGGCACGAGGATCGCGTTCGCGTTCGGCGCGGAGCCGGTGTTCACCGACACGAATCCGCCGGCCGCGATCACTCGGTCGAACGCGCTTCGATCGACGACGAGGTCCTTCACCACCGGGAACGCGCGCGCGCGGAAGGGCTCGACCACGATCCGTGCGCCGTCGTGGTAACGGCGCATGTGGAGTTGGCAGGTCGTCGTCTCGCGCTCGGGGCCGTGGGGTTGCCCGTCGATCACGAGGCTGCACGCGCCGCAGATCCCTTCACGGCAGTCGTGGTCGAACGCGACGGGTTCCTCGCCCTTCGCGACGAGGCGTTCGTTGAGCACGTCGAGCATCTCGAGGAACGACATGTCCGGCGAAACGTCGTCGAGCTCGTACACGACGAAGCGCCCCGCCTCGGTGGTGGATTTCTGACGCCACACCTCGAGCGTCACGTGCATGCGTGAGGAAGTGGGGGACGTGCTCATTTGTAGCTCCGCGTGCTCGGCTTCACGACTTCGAAGGTCAGCGGCTCCTTGTGCAGCGTCTCCGGCCGTCCTTCACCTTGGTATTCCCAGGCCGACGCATGACAGAAGTTCGCGTCGTCGCGCTGCGCTTCGCCGTCGGGTGTCTGGTGTTCCTCGCGGAAGTGACCCCCGCACGATTCCTCGCGCGTCAACGCATCCGTCGCGAGCAGCTCCGCGAACTCGAGGAAATCGGCGACGCGTCCCGCGTGCTCGAGCGTCGGATTGAGCGCGTTCGGCTCGCCCGGGACGAAGAGGTTCTCCCAGAACTCGGAGCGCAGGTCGCGGATCTTCTGCAGCGCCGCGCGCAGGCCCGCGGCGTTGCGCGCCATGCCGCACTGGTTCCACATCGTCAGGCCGAGCTCACGGTGGATGCTGTCCGCCGTGCGCTTGCCGCGAATCGAAAGGAGCCGCTGAATCCTCGCTCGCGCGTCGTTCTCCGCCTCCGCGAACGCCGGGTGATCCGACTGGATGGGTGCGAGTTTGCGCCCGGCGATGTGGGACGCGATCGTCGCGGGGATCACGAAGTAGCCGTCCGCGAGCCCCTGCATGAGCGCGCTCGCACCGAGGCGGTTCGCGCCGTGGTCGGAGAAGTTGGCTTCGCCGAGGACGAAGAGCCCGGGGATCGTGCTCTCCAGGTTGTAGTCGACCCACAACCCGCCCATCGTGTAGTGCACGGCGGGGTACATGCGCATCGGGACCTGGTAGGGGTTCTCGCCGGTGATGCGCGCGTACATCTCGAACAGGTTTCCGTACTTCGCGCGGATCACGTCCTCGCCATCGCGCTGGATCGCGTCGCGGAAATCGAGGTAGACGGCCATCTTCGACGGACCGACGCCGCGTCCCTGGTCGCACTGTTCCTTCGCGCTGCGAGACGCGACGTCGCGCGGCACGAGGTTGCCGAAGCTCGGGTACTTTCGCTCGAGGTAGTAGTCGCGCTCGTCCTCCGGGATCGCCCCGGGCGGACGCGCGTCGCCCGTCTGCTTCGGCACCCACACGCGACCGTCGTTGCGCAAGCTCTCGCTCATCAGCGTCAGCTTCGACTGGTGACTCCCCGAGACGGGGATGCACGTCGGATGGATCTGCGTGAAGCACGGATTCGCGAAGTACGCGCCGCGCCGGTGCGCGCGCCAGGTCGCCGTCACGTTGCAGGCCTTGGCGTTCGTCGAGAGGTAGAACACGTTGCCGTATCCGCCGGTGCAGAGCAGCACGGCGTCGGCAGCGTGCCGCTCGTAGTCGCCGGTGACGAGGTTGCGCGCGACGATGCCGCGTGCGACGCCGTCGACGACGACCAGTTCCAGCATCTCGCGCCGCGGCAGCATCGTGAGCTTCTTCAAGCCGACCTGCCGCATGAGCGCGCTGTAGGCGCCGAGCAGCAGCTGCTGCCCCGTCTGTCCGCGCGCGTAGAACGTGCGGGAGACCTGCGCGCCGCCGAAGCTGCGGTTCGCGAGCAGTCCGCCGTACTCGCGTGCGAAGGGAACTCCCTGCGCCACGCACTGGTCGATGATCGTGGTCGAGATCTCGGCGAGGCGATGGACGTTCGACTCGCGCGCGCGGAAGTCGCCGCCCTTGATCGTGTCGTAGAACAGGCGGAAGACGCTGTCGCCGTCGTTCGGATAGTTCTTCGCCGCGTTGATACCGCCCTGCGCGGCGATGGAGTGCGCGCGTCGCGGAGAGTCCTGGATGCACAGGCACGTCACGCGGTAGCCCATCTCCGCGAGCGAAGCCGCCGCGGATGCCCCGGCGAGGCCCGAGCCCACGACGAGCACGTGGAACTTGCGTCGGTTCGCCGGGTTGACGAGCTTCAGGTCGAATTTGTGCTTCGTCCAGCGCTCCGCGAGCGGCCCGGACGGGACCTTGGGATCCAGCTTCGTGTTCGCGGTCATCGCGAGGCTCCCTGCGCGAGGAAGTAGATGGGGAACGAGAGGAACCCGAGGCCCAGGACGAGCGTGACGACCCATCCGAGGCGGACGAGCCACGGATTCAGGTTCGGGTGGCTCACACCGAGCGACTGGAACGCACTCCGCACGCCGTGCGAAAGGTGCAACGCGAGCGCCAGGAGAGCCAGCACGTAGAGCCCGGCCCAGATCGGGTTCGCGAGCTTCTCCGCGACCATCCCCGCCATGCTGTAGCCCTCGGACCGCAGGAGCTTGCCGATGCGGAAATCGAGGATGTGGATCACGAGGAACCCGAGGATCAGGAGCCCCGTGTAGATCATCGTCGTCGAGCCCGGCGTCTTGGCCCGTCCCTTGGCTCCGCCGCGGTAGGCGTCGCCCTTGGCCGCGCGGTTCTGGGCCGTCACGCGCAAGGCGAAGACGACGTGGACCGCGAAGAGCGCCGCGAGCGCGACCTCGGCGAGTGGGATGATGGGGTTCGCCGTCATCGTCTGCTCGTAGTGGTCGAAGGCGCGACCGTCCTTGTCCGCGTAGAGCAGGGAGTTGCCCGCGAGGTGGACGAAGAGGAACCCGACCAGGGCGAGCCCGGAGAGCCCCATCACGAACTTCTTGCCGAGCGACGAACCGGTCAGCCTCGACAGCAGCTTGATCATGCTTGCCTTTCGGGGGGAGGCGCACGAGCGATCCGAGCTCGTCGCGCGAGTCGCGCACGGTAGCGAAGCAGGACCGGCGCCGCCAAGGGATCGAAGGTCGAAGACCTGACGACGACGAGCGTCGCGGCGACCGGGTCGGACGGCCGGGACGGATCGGTCTGAAGACGAGGCCGTGGAACGGCCGCGGCTCCGGCGCATGCGGGCGCCCGCGCGCCGCGTCCGGTACCCGGGTCCCAAGCCGCGCCGCACGAGCGCCGGACGGGGAAGGCCCGGGACGCAGCGCGAGGCCCGTTCGAAGCAACAGAACGTACATTATCAGACATGTTGGGAACCCCTCGGACCGCCGCGCGGTCGTGAACCCCTCGGAGCATCGGGCACGGCCACCGTCGGCCGCCCAACCCGGTCGCGACGGGAACCTGGCATCCGCGGGGCGCCCACGCCAAGCTCCCGCGATGCGCTTCACGCAACTCGGCTCCGCCGTCGTCGTCGCCGCGACCCTCGCGGCCTGCCACACCCCGCACCGCTCGCCGCTCCCGCCGGCGCGGCCCGAGGCACGGTTCGATCTCCCGCTCGCCCGTGCGCCGTTCGATCGCGTCGAGGCGAACTACAAGGAGCGCCTGGAGCAGCTCTACGCCTATCGCGAGCTCAAGGGCACCTACACGGCGACCGGCCGCGCGCTGCCTGAGCTCCACGCCGCGCTCGAGCGCGCCGGCGTGCGCGCGAGCGGGCCGCCGTTCGCGCTGTTCTACGACGATCCCGGTCGCGTCCCGGTCGCCGACCTGCGTTCGCGCGCCTGCATCCCGATCGAGGCCGCGCCGGCGGCGGGCTCCGGGGTCGAGTGCGACGTCCTACCGCGCGCGCACGTCGTGTACGCGTACGTCGCCGGCCCGTACCCGGAGGTCCCGCGCGCGTACCCGGGCGTGTACGCCTACCTCGAGCGCATGGGTTGGGCCGAGGCCGGCCCGATCCGCGAGATCTACCACGTCCCGCCTGCGTCGGTGACGAGCTTCGACGACCTCGTGTGCGAGGTTCAGATCCCGGCCGCTCCGCGACCGTGAGCGCGCGACGCGGCCGCAGCCGGCGAGGGGCAGGCCGCGCGGACGGCGCGCGTCACTTCCCGTGCGCGAGCGCGCGTGCCTCGGGCGGATAGCAGCAGTACACCGCGAGCCGCCCGTCGTCGAGGAGCCGCGCCCGCAGGTGATCGTGCGGCCGCAACCACGCCGCGAGTTCTCCTTCGAGCTCGGTGACGACTTCGTTACCGCGCCGATCGCGCATGCGGGCCGTGCCGGCCTCGGCCATCCCGAGGAACTCGTAGAGCTCACCGCTCGACGGATCGCTCGAACGCGTGCGGCGCCGGTTCGCTTCGACGATGCGCGGAAGCGTGGACTCGAGTCCCCGCAGCGTCGGCTTGAAGTCCGCGTGCAGCGCGAGCCCCTGAGCTTCCTCGACCCAACGCAGGAAGCCGTTGAACACAGAGAGGTGCGCACGCGCAGCGTCCGCGGACTCGAGCGCACCGCTCTCGGGCAGCCAATGGCACGTGTACGCGAGGAGCTCGCGCTGCCCGAGGTTCTCGAACACGCCGAGGTGCGCGCCGTACGTCCCGAAGAGCCGCAACGTCTCGAGTTCCGCGCCGCGCTGGCCGTGGAGTTCGCGCGTCTCCCACAGGTACTCCTCGACGACCGCGCCGACGACTCCCGGGAAATCCGGCGCGGGACCGAGTTCGTCCTCCGCGACCTCGGCCTCGAGTCCGAGACCGGACTCGAGCTCCTGGAACGCGCGCTCGAGCGACACGCCGCGGGCGCGCGCGGCCTCGAACTCCGCGATCGCATCGCGCGGGTCGTGCGGGCGCCGGGACTCCGGCTTCGACGGCGGAGGCGCCGGAACGAGGCTCGGGCCGGCTCCAGGGCCGCGTCGCGCGAGTTCGCTCCAGGCGAGGATCAGGAGCCGGCGTGCCTGGTCGAGGTCGACCGACGATTCGAACGCCAGCCGGTCGAGGACGTCCCCGAGCGCGTCCTCGGCGCCGTGCACGACGCGCTGCGCGTCGAAGGGCTCGCCCGCGAGGCGCTCGAAGATGCGCTCGACGTCTTCCGGCGCGACGCCGGCTTCGAGCAGAGCCCGGCGCGCTTCCCCGACGGCGTCGTCGTTCGGGCGCGCTTCGCGGCCGAAGAACATGCGCTCGAGGTCGAACTGCGAGACGCGCACGAAGCCGCGGCGCGGACCGCGCGCTTTCTCCAGGTCGCGCTCGAGGGCCTCGCGCAGCGAGTCGTTCCGGAAGAAGGCCGCTGCGCGCGAGACGTGCCAGCTCCCGTCTTCGAGCGGGAAGAGTCGGCCCGCGATCAAGTCGCCCACCTGGAACATGGCCGCGGCCTCGGGCTCGCTGATCGGATACTCGCCGCGCGCAGCGAGGTCGCGCAGCCACAACCCGCGCCCGGGCTCCACGCCGGTCACGGCGTAGATGCCGGAAAGGGAGCCGCGCAGCGCCGCGGCCTGGGCGAGGACGGGCTCGACGCGACGATCGCGCGCCGCATCGAGCAACTCCACGAGCGGCGGCGCGCGGAGGCTGCCGCCCGCCCGCTCGAGGACGAACCACTCGAGGAGCCGGCGCTGCCAGAGCTCCGCTGCGCGCACCTCCTCCGGCGCGGTGGACGGGAACTCCCCCGCCGCCCCCCGCAACTCGGAACGCAGGCCGGGATCGGCGTCGATGAGCGCGATCAGGCCTTCGAATGCACGGTCGATCTCGTGGGCAGCGGAGTTCATGCGTGGGCGCGGCGTTGCATCGGCGGGGAGCGGTTCCCTAGTGTACCGACGTCCCGCCGCGGCTTCTCCCCGGCAAGCCCCGTTCGCGCCCCCCACCATGACTCTCGACCTCGCCACGTCCCGCGCCGCGTCGCTCGCGCTCTCGGACTCGCTCTGGTTCGACCTCGCCGGGCTCGCCCTCGTCCTCGTGTTCCTCGTCGTCGGAGCACGCGGCGGATGGTGGTGGCAGCTCGTTCGCCTGCTCGGCCTCGTCGCGAGCGTCGCGATCGCGCGCGCGTTCGGACCGAGCACGGGTTCGGCGCTCGCCAACGTCTTCCCCGGCCTCGAAGCGCGCGCCGCGTCCGGCCTCGGTTGGTCGCTCGTGCTCGGCGCCGGCCTGCTCACGGTGGCCCTGGTCGGCCGGTTCGCGAGCCGTGACGCCGGCGAGCCCGTCGAACTCGGTCTCGGCTCGCGCGTCGGCGGCGCCGCGGCAGGGGCGCTCTCGGGCCTCGTCCTCCACGCGGCGATCCTCCTGTGCGTCGCGCAGTTCGCGACGCCCGACTGGGCGGCGAAACGCCTGGAGGGCTCGAACAGCCAAACGATGATGATCGTCGTCGAGCGCAGCGTTCCGGGACTCGTCGAAGTTCGCGCGGCCGAGACGCTCGGGCTGCACGCCCGCGACCGCTGAGCCGCCTTCGCACGCGGCGATTCGGCGCGGATGCGGCGCGGAAATCGACGCGCGCGCTCAGCTCACGCTTCGCACGCCCTTCACCCACGGCAGCGCCGCGCGCAGTCTCGGCGCGAGCAGGTGAGCGAGGCTCTGATCCTGGCTCGGGCAGTGCGAGCAGCCCCCGAAGAGCCGCACCTCCACCCAGCCTTCGCGGATGCCCGCGAGCTCGACGTCGCCGCCGTCGGCGCGGAAGTACGCCCGCTGCGTCGCGATCACGGCCTCGACGGCGGCGAGTTCGGCCGCGTCGCCGTACGGCGGAGGGCGGGGAGTCTCCGGTTTCCCGAGCACGCGCGCGAGCCAACCGCTCATCGAGCGTCGCTCCGTGCGAACCACCGTGCGTCGAAGTCGATCCGCGCCTCGTTCGCCGCGTGCGCGCTGCCGGGAACCCGGGCCTCGATCCTGCGGGCGAGATCGGCGCGGGCCGCGTCGATCGGCGCGTCGTCCGTGAGCGACCATGCGCCGCGGCGATCGGTGCCCACGAAGCGCACACGCGCTCCGTCCGGAGTCGCGAGCAGCGCCCCGTGCATCCAGGCGCCGACGGCCCACGGGAGCTCGAAGCCGAGGCCCGCGCGCGGCTCGAGCGACGGAAGCGCGCCGGAGAATTCGAGCTCGCGGCCGCGTCGGCGGGCGAGCTCGCGCGCGAGTTCGACGACGGGAACGAGACCGTCGCGTTCACGTCGATCGCTCAGCGTCGCGGCGCCGAGCGCCGAGCCGAACACGGCGAGGAGCCAGCCCGAGCGATCGTAGACCTCCGACACCGCCGCGAGGTCGCTCGCGCGCGTCGCGAAGAGCTCGGCTCCGCCGGGGAGCGACAGCAGCGCGTTCAAGCCCGTGAGGATCTGCGTTGCGTTGTTCACGCGGTGCACGAGCGCCGGCAGCGCCGCACGCAGGTACGGATCGTCTTCGAGCCGCCCTCGCACGCTCGCCGCGAGTTCCTCCGCGGAGGACGCGGCGCGCGGTGGTGCCGAGGCGGGGACTTGAACCCCGACTCCCTCGCGGGAAATGGATTTTGAATCCATCGCGTCTGCCATTTCGCCACCCCGGCACGGGCTGCGGTCGAACAGGATGCCGGCCCGGGGGCTCGCTGTCGAGCCCCGCCGTGCTCGCGACGCACGCGCGTGAGCGGCGACGTTCGCCGCCGCGGGCTCGAGCCCCCTATCGCGCGACCGCGCCGAAGACCGGATCCAGACCGCGCGCGACGCCGTGGGCCGTCGCGACGTAGCGCAACCCGGCGAGGATCCCCGGACCGAACGCCTCGGGGCCGCTCATGTCGTGGCGCAACGTGAGCGTCTCCCCGCGCGCGCCGAAGAGCACTTCCTGGTGCGCATACAACCCGGGCAGCCGAACGGAGTGGATCGGGACGTCGCGCTCGACGGCCCGCGCGGCCTTCATCCGCCGCGCCGTCTCGAGCGCGGTGCCCGACGGCGCGTCGCGCTTCTTCTCGTGATGGAGCTCGACGATCTCCGCGTGCTCGAACCAACGCGCAGCCTCGACGCTGAGGCGCTGGAGGAGCCAGCTCCCCAAGCTGAAGTTCGGGACGACGAGGCCGCCGAGTCCGAGTTCGCGCGCGAGGCGGTCGAGTTCGTCGTTCTGCTCGGGCGAAACTCCGCTCGTCGCGACGAGCGGTCGCACTCCGGCGCGGAGGAGCCGCGCGGCGTGCTCGAAGCCCAGGCCTGCGCGCGTCGTCTCGAGCGCGAGCTCCGCCCGCGTCGTGCGCACGGTGGTCTCGAGTTCGTCGCGGCTTCCGATGCGCGCGACGAGTTCGAACTCGGCGCTCGCGGACAGGACCTCGCACGCATGCCGGCCGAGACGACCGGCGGCGCCGACGACCGCGACGCGCTTTCGAGCGCTCATGCTCCTCGCGCCGCGGCACGCTCGAGCGCGAGCGCGATGAACTCGACGCACAGCGCGCGGAACGAGAGCCCCTCGACACCGGCGGCGAGCGGGAGCAGGGAGCGCGCGGTCATGCCCGGGAGCGTGTTGATCTCGAGCGCGACGGGCTCGCCCTCGGTCCCGCTCGCGTCGCGCGGGATCATGAAGTCGACGCGCGAGTAGCCGTCGCACCCCGCCGCCGCGTGCGCGCGAGCCGCGAGCGCCCTGAGGCGCGCGATCGTGTTCGGGTGGAACGAACGCGGCGGACAGAACTCCTGCGCGCCGCCGTCGGAGTACTTCTCCTGGTAGTCGAAGAAGCGCCCGGACTTCGGCACGATCTCGACCGGCGTCAAGGCGCGCAGCTCGCCGCCGCGATTGCCGAGGACGCCGCACGTCGACTCCGCCCCACGGATCCGCTCTTCGACGAGCGCGTCGTCGTGGGTGGCGAGCACGGTCTCGATCGCGCTCGCGAGGCCCTCCGGCTGATCCAGGAGCGACGTCGCGACCGACGATCCTCCGCGGTTCGGTTTGACGGAGAACCCCGTGGTCGAGAGCCGGGAGAACTCGACGAGCAACGCTTCGCGACGAGAGCGCCACTCCGCCGGCGTCACGAGTCGTCCGCGCGCGACGCGCACGCCCGCGTCCGCGAGCGCGAGGCGCGTCAGGTGCTTGTTCATGCAGAGCGCCGACGCTTCGACGCCCGAGCCCGTGTGCACGCGGCCGAGCGCGTCGAGGAGCCCCTGCACCGTGCCGTCCTCGCCGCGCCCGCCGTGCAGCGCGAGGAAGAAGACGGTCGAGGCCGGGAGCGCGCGCAGCGCCTCGAGCGCGCCGTCCGCGCGTCCGTCGACGATCCAGCGTCCGTCGGACGCGAGTTCGACGCGACGCACGCGCACGGGCCCGCTCGTGCCGGCGTCGGGCTCCGCGAGAGCGCGCGCGACGGCGTCGCCGGAGCGCAGCGAGACTTCGCGCTCGCTCGACGTCCCCCCCATCAGCACGGCGACCTCCAGGCTCTTCAGGACGTCCTTCTGGCGCGTCGTCGCCCACGCACGCGAATCCACCGTGGCGGTGCTCATGAGTAGAGATGCCCTCCCGGGCCGGACCTCGGCGCGCGCGGCGCGCGGCGAGCAAACTCCTCGGCGTCCTCGGCGACGCACGGATCGACCTCGACGGGGTGCACTCCGGTCGCATCCGGAGGCGGGAGCGCGAGCCCCGCGCCCCGCACCCATTCTGCGTGCAGGCGACAGAGGTCGGCCCGCGCGGTGGCCGGCGAATCCTCGCCCTCCGCGTTCTTGACGGGGCTGAACTCCTCGCGGCGTTCGACCTCGAGCGTCGTGCTCGCGCGCGCGAGGCCGAGCGCGTCGAACACGAACGTCTCGAACTTGAAGCCCTCGCGCAGCGCCGGACGTCCGTGCTCGTCGAGTACGTTCATTTTCTTGCGCGCGAGGTGCCACGGCAGCTTGAAGCCGCGCGCGGTGAGCGCGTCGACGAACTCGAGATCGATCGCATGGAGCGCGATGTTCCCGTCGCCGAAGACGAGCGCGCCCCGCTCGTCGCGCGCGGAACGCAGCGCGTCGGGGAGGTCCGAGTACTCGATGCAGGTCAGCCGCCCGTCCGCGCGGCCGATCACGCCGACCTTCTCGCCGGGATCGCGCTTCGGGACCACTTTGCTCGACATCTCCGCGCCGCGCGCGGCGTGCAGCCCGAGGAACAGCGGATCCGACGGAGGTGCGAGCGGGTTGTCGACCTGGAAGTACGAGAAGACGCGGACGCCGCGTCCGCGCGCGTCGGCGAGCGCGCCCGAGGACGCGAGCGCGGCGAGCACGCCGCCGTGGCCGTTCGGCGCGAGGAAGAGCTCGTCCTTCGCAGCGAGCAGGATTCGACCTTCTTCGTCGAGCGCTGGGAGCATCGCCTGCTGGAAGAAGACGACGTCCGACGCAGGCAGACCGAAGTGTTCGTGCCGGGCGAAGAAGGCCCGCGTCGCCGCGTCGTTCGCGGTCGAGGTCATCACGTACCACGGGATCGGAACCCCGTAGCGCGCGCGGGCCGCGAGCAGCTTGCGCGCGAACACCTCGAACAGGCTGCGACCGCTGACGGGCCCCACCGGGAACGCGCCCTTCGGTCCCTCGTAGCCGAGCCGCGAGGCCTGGCCGCCGGCGACGAGGAGCCACCCGACGGCGCCGGACGCGAGGAGTTCCTCGCCGCGCCGGCGGAGTTCGCGCACCTGAGCCCGATCCTCGGCCGCGCGCCTCGGCCGGAACACGTCGGGCGGCTCGAAGCGCGCGACCTCCGCGGGGCGCGCTCCCTCGCGCGCGAGCGCGCCGAGTGCGTCGATCAACGGGAGATCGAGTTCGGCCACCGACGCGAGGAAACGACTCCGCGCCTCCGGCGGGAGCTCTCCGACGTGCCGGAGGACGTGCTCCTGCCCGTGACGCTCGAGGCGCCGAGTGAGTTCCGGTTCGTGAGCCGAGGTCATGCGCGCGCGCGCGCGGAGCGCCTCAGCCCTTCTTCTCGGCGGCGTCGGAGGACAGCGCCTCGAGGAGTTGCTCCTGCAGGTGCAGCAGCGCGTCGACCTTCTTCTCGAGGAGGATCTGACGGTGCACGATCTTCTCGACGACGGGCGGAAGGATCGCGTCGCGCACGTAGTTGTTGATCATGTTGACCACCTCGACCCGGTCCGCGTCCGGGAGCCGCTGGAAGTGGTAGTGGAACTTGTGCTTGAGGACGTCCTCGGTCGCCTTGAGGCACTCGGTCGAGATCTCTTCCGCCGACTTCTTGTCGTGGGTGACGTGGAAGACCTCGAGCTTGTACTGGTGCAAGAGCTGCTGGAACTTGCGCTGCACGGGATGACTCCGGTGGTGGTGCGGGCGGCCGTTGGGCCGGGGATGAAGGACTCGGCAGGGAGCGGACGAGGCCTGACGGCAACTCCCTGAGGATTGTACGAGGGGATGGGAGCGCGAGGGCCCCGAACTGGTGCGGAGCGCGCTCAGTCGACGCGGCCGAAGCACAACGAGACGTTGTGGCCGCCGAAACCGAGCGAGTTCGACAGAGCATTCCGGACGCGAAGTTGGCGCGCGCTCCCCGGGATGTAGTCGAGGTCGCAGTCGGGGTCGGGGGTCGTGTAGTTCCGGGTCGGGTGCACGACGCCGTGGTGGACGGAGAGCGCCGAGACCACGGCCTCGACCGCGGCGGACGCGCCGAGGAGGTGCCCGATCATCGACTTCGTCGACGAGATGGCGAGCTTCTTCGCGTGGGGCCCGAAGACCGTCTTGATCGCGCGCGTCTCGATCGCGTCGTTGTACGGCGTGCTCGTGCCGTGCGCGTTGATGTACTGGACGTCCTCGAGCGCGACCTTGGCGTGGCGGAGTGCTTCCTGCATCGCGCGCGCGGGACCGCGACCGGACTCCTCGGGCGCCGTGATGTGGTGGCCGTCGTCCGTGGAACCGAAGCCCTTGACCTCGGCGTAGATCCGTGCGCCGCGCTTCTTCGCGTGCTCGAGCTCCTCGAACACGAGCACGCCGCAGCCTTCCCCCATCACGAAGCCGTCGCGATCCTTGTCGAAGGGGCGCGAGGCGGACGCGGGGTCGTCGTTGCGTTGCGAGAGCGCCTTCATGTTGGCGAAGCCCGCGAGCGAGAGCGGCGTCGTCGCCGACTCGGAGCCGCCGGTGACGACGATATCGGCGTCGTCGAACTGGATCGCACGCCACGCCATGCCCATCGCGTGACCGGCGGAAGCGCATGCGCTCGACGTCGTGAAGCACGTCCCGAGGAGCCCGTGGCGGATCGCGACCTGGCCGCTGACCGCGTTCGCCATGATCTTCGGCACGAAGTGCGGGCTGACGCGCCGCGGACCCTTCTCGAGCAGCCCGCTGTGCTGTTCCTCGATGCCCGTGATCCCGCCGATGCCCGTGCCGAGGATGCAGCCCCAGCGTTCGCGCGCCTCGACGCTCGCGGCGGCGGCGTCGAGGCCTGCATCGCGCAGGGCCTCGTCGGTCGCGACGAGCGCCCACATCGTGAACGGGTCGAGCTTGCGCAGGTCCGGGGTCGTGAAGTGCTTCAGCGGATCCCACTGGATCGTCGCGGCGAACTTGACGGTCTGCTCGGACGTGTCGAACCGTGTGATCGGACCGACGCCGTTCTCGCCCCGGAGCATCCGCGACCACGACGATTCCACGTCGAGGCCGAGGGCGTTCAGGGTACCGAGCCCGGTGATGACCACTCGTCGCATGAGAACCTCGTCGTGTGCCGTGGGAGAAGGAAACGCCCGATCGCTCCGGACACGCGGATGCCGGGAGGACCTACGGCCTCCACGCGCGTGTTCCGGGCGGGGCGATCAGGCCTTCGACTGGATGTAGTCGATCGCGTTTCCGACGGACTGGATCTTCTCCGCGTCCTCGTCGGGAATCGAAATCTCGAACTCGTCCTCGAACTCCATCACGAGTTCCACGGTGTCGAGCGAGTCGGCGCCGAGGTCGTTGATGAAGGAGGTATCGCGCGTGACCTTGTCGGGGGTGGTCCCCATCTGGTCGCAGACGATTTTGATCACGCGTTCTTCGATGGACGGCTTGGTCACCTGTGACATGCTCCTGATTTCGGTGCGCTTTCTGGGGGGGGGACCTGGCGCGCGGCGGCGCTCGGGGGCTCAGAGCGAGAGACCCCCGTCGATCACCAGGGTCTGGCCTGTGATGTAGTCTCCACCGGGTCCGGCCAGGAATTCGACCGCGGCGGCGATGTCCTCGGGAGCCCCGATCCGACCGAGCGGAATCGTGCTCTTCAGTGCCTCCGCGGCCTTCTCGTCGATCGCCGCGGTCATGTCCGTGGCGATGAACCCGGGCGCGATGGCGTTGACGCAGACTCCGCGGCCGGCGAGTTCCTTGGCGAGGGACTTCGTGAGCCCCACGACCCCGGCCTTGCTGGCAGCGTAGTTCGCTTGTCCCGCGTTTCCGGTGAGCCCCACCACCGAGGTGATGTTGACCACCTTGCCCTTGCACTTCATCAGCGGTCGCGAGGCGGCCTTGAGGAAGTTCCAAGTGCCCTTGAGGTTGACCTCGATCACGCGATCGAAGTCCTCCTCGGTCATGCGCAGGAGCAGTTGGTCGCGGGTGATCCCGGCGTTGTTCACCAGGAGATCGAGCCCGCCGAGTTCCTTCTGCACCTGCTCCACGAGCGCCTGCACGGCGGCGGTGTCGGCGACATCGCAACCGTAGGCCTGCGCTCCCTCGGTGTGACGCGCACACTGGTCCGCCGTCTCCTGGGCGCGGCTCGCCTCGGTCGCGACGCAGGCCACGCGGGCACCACGTGCGGCGAGACGGAGGGCGATCGCCCGGCCGATGCCGCGGGAGGCACCGGTGACGAGCGCGACCCGGCCTTGGAGAAAGCGCGGGTCGGGAGAAGGCGGGGTCGAGGACATGCGGGGCGGAGGGACGGAGACCGGCTCCCACGCGAGGGACGGGGGAGCGGGATCGGGGCGACTATAGCGGTGCCCCGGCAGGCGATCAACGCCGCAGCGAGGCGGGTGGAGGGCGGAGAATCAGCTCGCAGCGAGGGACTTCGGGGTGGCGGCGGAACGCACCTCGACGGTCTCGTCGACCTTGCGCAGGAGCCCGGCGAGGACCTCGCCGGGGCCGGGCTCGAGGAAACGCCGGATCCCCTGGGCGAGGGCCCAGCGCATCGACTTCTCCCAGAGCACCGGGGCGCAGACCTGCTCCGCGAGTTGCTCACGGATGCGCGTCGGATCGGTGGTCGGAAGCGCCGTCACGTTGCTCACGAACGGCACGCGCGGCGGCGCGATGCGCACGTCGCGCAGCGCGGCCTTCAGCGCGTCGGCCGCGGAGCGCATGCACTCGGAGTGGAAGCCGCCGGCCACGACGAGGCGCCGGGTGCGGCGCACGCCGTGGTCCTTGGCGAGGGCTTCGAGCGCGTCGAGAGCCGCGAGTTCACCCGATGCGATGATCTGCCCCGGCGCGTTCAGGTTCGCGACCTGGCAGATGCCGTGCTTCGCCGCGGCGGCGGTCAGCGCGCGGGCCTGCTCCTCGGTCGCGCCCATCAGGCTGACCATCGAGCTCTTCACGGCCTCGCTCGCGCGCTGCATCGCCTCGCCGCGCAACCGCACGAGGCGCAGGCCGTCGGCGAACGAGAGCGAGTCGGCGGCCCAGAGCGCGGTGTACTCGCCGAGCGAGAGCCCCGCGACCATCGCCGCCTTCGAACGATCGAGGCCCTGCGTCGCTTCGAGCACGCGCACGATCGCGACGCTCGTCGTGAAGATGCCGGGCTGTGCGACGTCCGTGCGGTTCACGTCGTCGCCCGCGTCCCAGCACTTCGCGCTCAGCGCGAAGCCGAGGATCCGGTCGGCGTCCGCGAACGTGTCGCGTGCGACGGGAGAGGTCTCGCACCAGTCGCGGCCCATGCCGGCGAACTGCGCGCCCTGGCCCGGGAAGAGGATCGCTTCGCTCATCTTGTTTTCCTTCGAATCACCAGCGCAGGAGCGCACCGCCCCACGTGAGGCCCGCGCCGAACGCGACGAGGATCACGAGCTTGCCCTTCGGCGCGCGGCCCGCGCGCACGGCTTCGTCGAGCGCGACGGGCACCGAGGCTGCCGACGTGTTCCCGTAGTGCTGGATGTTGACCATGACCTTCTCGTCGGTCCATCCGACGCGCTCGAGCGCCGCGTCGATGATGCGCCGATTGACCTGGTGCGGCACGACGAGCCCGATCTCGTCGTACTCGTGGCCGCGCGCGAGCTCCTCGAGGAGCTCGGCCATGCGCTGCACGGCGAAGCGGAACACCTCGCGTCCGTTGACGCGGATGTAGTGCTGGCCCGCCTGCACCGATTCGACCGACGGAGGCACTCGCGAGCCGCCGCCCGTCATGTGGATGTGCTCGTAGCCCGTTCCGTCGGCGCCGAGGATCGTCCGCAGGACCTCGCCCTGCTTGCAGTCCTCCCACGGGGCGAGCACCGCGGCGCCCGCGCCGTCGCCGAAGAGGATGCACGAGCCGCGGTCCTTGAAGTCGACGTAGCGTGAGAGCGTCTCGGCCCCGATCGCGAGCACGCGCCGCGCCCGTCCCGCGGCCACGAAGGCCTCGGCGGTGTTGAACGCGGTCATGAAGCCCGTGCACGCGGCGTTGCAGTCGAACGCGCCCGAGCGCGTCGCGCCGAGCCGTTGCTGCAGGAGCGCGGCCGTGCCGGGGAGGATGTGGTCGGGCGTCAGCGTGCCGCAGATGATCAGGTCCAGGTCGTCCGCCTTGAGCCCGGCGGCCGCGAGCGCCTTCTCGGCCGCGACGAGCGCCATGTCGGAGGTCGCCTGGTCCTCCCGGACGAAGCGGCGAGCGTGGATCCCGGTGCGCTGGACGATCCACTCGTCCGACGTGTCGACCTGCGACTCGAACCAGGAGTTGGGAACGACGCGCTCCGGGACGTAGGAGCCGGTCCCGGCGGTGCCGACACGAACGCGGGCAGTCATGCGCTGGATCCGAGGAGGGTCGAAACGAAGCGGGCGCCCGGCGGGCACCCTGGGCGGATTCTAACCGCAGCGAACGGGGCGGAGGCAAGCACGGAGCCCGCGTCGACCGCGTCGGAACGGGCTCCCGCTCCGCTCGGCGGGCCGTCCGGCGGGCTCACTCGAGGCCGCGGACGATGTGCTCGTTGACGTTGGCGTCGAGGGCGCGCGCGGCGACGCCGAGCGCGTTCGCAACCGCGGTCGCGTCGGAGCGGCCGTGGCCCTTGATCACGACGCCGTCGACGCCGAGCAGGAGCGCGCCGCCGTACTCGGCGTAGTCGATGCGCTTCTGGATCGTGCCGAGCGCCTGCTGGGTCCAATCGACCTGGTGCTTCTTGAGCTCGCCGACGACGAGCTGCAGCAGGAAGGACGAGAAGCCCTCCATCAGCTTGAGCACGACGTTGCCGGTGAAACCGTCGGTGACGACCACGTCCGCGGCGGAGGCGAAGATCGAATTGCCCTCGACGTTGCCGACGAAGTTCCACTTCGAGTTCGGATCCGAGAGCAGCGCGTGCGCTTCCTTGAGCACGTCCGGGCCCTTCGAGGCCTCGCCGCCGATGTTCAGGATGCCGACGCGCGGGCGTTCGACGCCGAGGCAGTCGCGCATGTAGACCGAACCCATCGCGGCGAACTGCACGAGGTCCTGCGGCTTCGCTTCCTTGTTCGCGCCCATGTCGAGCAGCGTGACGGGCTTCCCCGTCAAGGTCAGCGTCACCGCGATCGCGGGACGACGCACCCCCGCGAGCGTGCCGAGGCCGAGCGTCGCGGCCCCGACGACGGCGCCGGTGTTGCCCATGCTGACGAGCGCGCCCGCGGCGCCTTTCTTCACGGCGCCGACGGAGACCGCGATCGAGGAGTCGGGCTTGCCGCGCAGGGCCGCGGCCGGCGACTCCGCCATGCCGACGACCTGGGAGGCGTGCTGGATCGGGAAGCCCGGATCCCCGCCGAACTCCGTGAGCTTGGCGCGGATCACCGTCTCGTCACCGACCAGCAGCACGCGCTCGGGCGAGAGCTTCCACTTCCCGTCGCGGGAGCAGGCTTGGAGCGCGCCCCGGACGATCTGGTCCGGGGCGTGATCTCCGCCCATGACGTCCAGGGCGATGCGCTTGTTCAGCATCGGGAGTGATCCCGGAGCTCAGACCGACTCTTCCTTCGCGAGGACTTCGACGCCCTTCTGACCGCCCTTGGCGAAGCCGTAGTGGCCGCAGTTGTCGCACACGCAGTGCGGCTTGGTCGCGGCCCCGCAGCGCGGGCAGTGGTTGGCGGGCGTCACCGTCAGAGCGTGGTGGGAGCGGCGAAGGCGCTTGCGCGTCCGCGAGTGGCGTCGTTTCGGGTTCGGCATGGGCTGGGTTCCGTGGAGGAAGTAAGGGGGAGGATGCTAGCGGTGGGGTTCTGGGGTGTCAATCGAGCGAACGGGCTCGCGTGCCGCTCGAGCGCACGCTCCCCGCCCGCGACGAGTGCGCGGGAGCTGCGCGGGGCTCAGAGCTTCGCGAACGCCGCGGCGAGCGTCGCTTCGATCGCGCTCTTCGCGGGCCCGAGACCGGCCGGGTTCGTGCCCTGCCCCTGCGCGAGCGCGGGGCTGCCGCCGCCGCCGCCGCCGACGTGCGTCTTCGCGAGGTTCGCGAGGTCGCCTGCCTTGAGCCCGGCGCCGTTCGGCACGCCCTGCACCACGTGCAAGTGCGCGACCTTGTCTCCTTCGCGCCCGAAGAGCGAGAGCGCGAGCACGGGCGCGAGGCCCTTCGCGCGGTCGGTCAATTCGCGCACCGACTTCTGGTCGAGGTTCTCGAAGACGAACACGCCGTGCGCGACGCCCTTCGTCGTCACGAGCCCGCCCTTCACGGTCTCGAACGCGGCGGCGATGCCCCCGGCCGAGCTCTGCTCGTTCTTCTTGCGCGCGTCCTTGAGCTCCTTCTGGAGCGCTTCGATGCGGCCCGCGATCTCCTCGGGCGCACACTTGAGCGCCTGCGCTCCGCCGCGCACGAGGCGGCGCTGTTCCTGCATCCAATCGACGGCGGCGCGGCGCGTCAGCGCTTCGATGCGGCGCACGCCGGCTTGGATCGCGCGCTCGGAGACGATCACGAACGGTCCGATGTCGCCCGCGGCGCGCACGTGCGTGCCGCCGCAGAGCTCCGTCGAGAATCCGCCGACGTCGACGACGCGCACGCGCTCGGCGTACTTCTCGCCGAAGAGCGCGACGACGCCGCGCGCCTTCGCGGCGGCGAGGTCCTCGACCGTCGTCTTCAGCGCGTCGTTGCGCGCGATCGCCGCGTTGACGCGACGCTCGATCTCGTCGAGTTGCTCGACGGCGAGCCCCTGCGGGTTCGAGAAGTCGAAGCGCAGCCGATCGGGCCCGACGTACGAGCCCATCTGCTGCACGTGCTCGCCGACGACTTCCTTGAGCACCTTGTGCAGCAGGTGCGTCGCCGTGTGGTTCGCGCGCGTCGCGTCGCGGCGTTCGCGATCGACGACGGCCTTCACCGCGAGGTTCGTGATTTCGCCCGCGGGCGCCTTCTCGACCTTTCCGACGTGCACGACGACGTCGCCGACCTTCTGCGTGTCCTCGACCGTGAAGACGAAGCCGCCGTCCGCGGAGCGGATCGCACCGGCATCGCCGACCTGACCGCCGCTCTCGGCGTAGAACGGCGTCTCGGTGAGCACGAGGCGGTCTTTCGCGCCGCCGTCGCGGAAGAGCTTCGCGATCTTCGTGTCGAGCTCGACCGTGCGCGGGCCGTCCTCGTGGCACGTCGCGCGCGTCGCAGTGAGCCCCGTGAGCTGCTCGGCGGAGAGCAGCTGCTTGAACTTGCCCTCCGAGCGCGACGCCGCCTGGTGCTTCTCCATCGCCGCGTCCCAGCCCTTCGTGTCGAGCCCGAGACCGCGCTCGCGCGCCATGAGCTCGACCAGGTCCTGCGGGAACCCGTAGGTCGCATAGAGCTCGAACGACTCCGCGCCGGGGAGCGTCTTCGCTCCGCTCTTCTCGACCTTCGAAGCGAGGTCCGCGAAGAGGCCGAGCCCGCGATCGAGCGTGCGCCCGAACTGCTCCTCTTCCGCGCGCAGCACGGCGCCGACGTGCTCCGCGCGCGCGCGCATCTCGGGGAACGTGTCGCCGAGCACCTGCGCGACGGCGGGCACGACCTGGCAGAGGAAGGGCTCCTTCATCCCGAGGTTCTGCCGCCCGAAGCGCGAGGCGCGCCGGATCAGGCGGCGCAGCACGTAGCCGCGCCCTTCGTTCGACGGCGTCGCGCCGTCGGAGATCGCGCTGGTCACCGCGCGCGTGTGGTCGGCGATCACGCGGAACGCGATGTCCGCGGGGTCCATCGTCGCGCCGTACTTGCGGCCGGAGAGCTCCTCGATGCGCGCGAAGATCGGCGTGAACAGGTCCGTGTCGTAGTTCGAGCGCTTGCCTTGGAGCACGGAGAGGATGCGCTCGAAGCCCATCCCGGTGTCGACCGACTGCGCGGGCAGCTTCGCGAGGCGCCCGTCGTCGAGGCGGTTGAACTCCATGAACACGTTGTTCCAGAGCTCGATGAAGCGCTCCTTGAAGCGCGGGTCGTCCGTGTTGACGCCGTGCTTCGGATCCGCGCCGTCCATCGGGTTCGTGCCGGGCCCGCCGCGGTCGAAGTGGATCTCGGTGCACGGACCGCAGGGCCCCGTCTCCCCCATCTCCCAGAAGTTCGCCTTGCGGCCGAAGCGCAGCACGCGCTTGGGATCGACGCCGGCCTTCTGGATCCAGATGCGCTCCGCGTCGACGTCGGCCGGGAGCCCGTCCTTCTCGTCGCCGCCGAACACGGTGACCCAGAGGCGGTCCTTCGGCAGCCCCCACACCTCGGTGAGGAGCGTCCACGCCCACGTGATCGCGTCCTCCTTGAAGTAGTCGCCGAACGACCAGTTCCCGAGCATCTCGAAGAACGTGTGGTGGTACGTGTCGACGCCGACCTCCTCGAGGTCGTTGTGCTTGCCCGAGACGCGGATGCACTTCTGCGTGTCCGCCGCGCGCTTGTAGGGCCGCGTGCCCGTGCCGAGGAACACGTCCTTGAACTGGTTCATCCCGGCGTTCGTGAAGAGCAGCGTCGGATCGTCCTTCGGGAAGACGGGCGAGCTCGGGACGATCGCGTGGCCGCGCTGCGCGAAGAAGTCGAGGAAGTCCTGACGGACGCGGGCCGCGGTGAAACGCTGGGTCGAGCCGTGGGTCGTGGAGGCGGTCATGGGGCGAACAGGATGCGGACTGAGGCGCGGCGCGCCAAGCGGGAAGCGGGTGGGCGCCGCACCGCCGGCGGAAACGCGGCTCCCGCGCCGGGCCGCTCGGGACCGACGCGGGAGCAGAGACACGAAGGCGAAGCGGTCAGTCCCCGGCCGAGGCCGAGCCCGACGACGGAGACGACGAGGCCGAGGTCGCGGTCGCGTTCGCGCGGACCTGCTTCTCGAGCGCCGCAGCCAGGTCGGGGTTGTCGAGGAGGAAGGCCCGCGCCTTCTCGAGGCCCTGGCCGAGGCGGACCTCGCCGTCCTTCTCCGTCTTCATCGAGAACCACGTGCCCGACTTCAGGATCACGCCGGCGTTCGTGCCGATCTCGAGCAGCTCGCCTTCCCTGCTGATGCCCTTGTTGAAGAGCACGTCGAACTCGGTCTTGCGGAACGGCGGCGCGATCTTGTTCTTGACCACGGTCACCTTCGTGCGCGAGCCGACGACGTCGTCGCCGTCCTTCAACTGCCCGATCTTGCGGATGTCGAGGCGCACCGACGAGTAGAACTTGAGCGCGCGACCGCCGGTCGTCGTCTCGGGGCTGCCGAACATGACGCCGATCTTCTCGCGGATCTGGTTGATGAAGATGACGAGGCAGTCCGACTTCGAGATCGCCGCCGTCAGCTTGCGCAGCGCCTGGCTCATCAAGCGCGCGTGCAGACCGACGAAGCTGTCGCCCATCTCGCCCGCGATCTCGGCGCGCGGCACGAGGGCGGCGACCGAGTCGATCACGATCACGTCGACGGCGTTGCTGCGCACGAGCGTTTCGACGATCTCGAGCGCCTGCTCGCCCGTGTCGGGCTGGCTCACGAGCAGGTCGTCGAGCTTGACGCCGAGCTTGCGTGCGTAGGCCGGGTCGAGCGCGTGCTCCGCGTCGACGAACGCGCAGATGCCGCCCGACTTCTGGGCGTTCGCGATCACGTGCAGGGTCAGCGTCGTCTTGCCCGAGCTCTCCGGTCCGTAGATCTCGACGATGCGGCCCTTCGGGAGGCCCTTGCCGCCGAGCGCCACGTCGAGCCCGATCGAGCCGGTCGAGATGCCGCGGATCTCACGGATCAGCGCCCCCTCCTCGCCGAGGCGCATGATCGAGCCCTTGCCGAAGCTCTTCTCGATCTCCCCCATCGCCGACTCGAGGTTGCGGAGCTTCTCGAGCTTCTCGCGCTCCTGCGCCGCCCGCTCGGCCGGGGTCTTCTCGACCGCCTTCTCCACGAGCTTCTCGGGGGCCTTTTCCGCGGGCTTTTCGGGGGTTTTCGTAGGTTGAGGCTTCTGCGTGGTCATGGGTTCCTTCGCTGGGTTGGGTCGGGTTCCGTTCGGGTCGATGGCGCACACCTTAGCGGCCGGTCGAGGCCGGGGGTAGCCCGTTCTGGAACTCACGTGGAGTCCCGCCGGAGGAAGACGCCGCCCGCCGCAGCCGGTCGCCGGGATTCCGGCGCGGTCCGAAGGACTTCACGCCGGGGTTCCGTTCAGGGGAACGCGCTGGATCGGCCGGTAGCGCCCCGCCCCCGGAACCGGGGAAACGGTCTCGAAGAGGACGAACTCGCGCGCCTCGAACTCGAGCGCGAGCGGATGCGCGTCGAGCCCGTCCGGCACGCGCGCCTTCCGGCCCCGCGGAGCGCGCGCGAGCGTCACGTGCGGCGACCACGCCGCGAGCTCCGCGACGGGCTCGCGGACGAGGCCGAGTTCGGCGCAGGCAGCCTGGCTCGCGCGATGGAGAGCCTGGAGCTCGGGCGCGGGCCTGCGCGGCCCCGCCCAGAGGACGCGCGCCGCGTGCCCCGGGGCGGCGGAAGGAAACGCACCGAAGTGCTCGAGTTGTACGCGCGTCGGCGCGACCGAGGCTGCGTGTCGCTCGAGCGCCGCGGTCAGCTCGCCGAGCCCGGGCCCGGACGCATCGAGCGCGACGTCGCCGAGGAAGACGAGCGTCACGTGGAGGTCCTCCGCGGGGACGCAGCGCCAGCCCGCGTGCACGACCTCGAAGGACGCGAAGGCTCGGACGAGTTCCTCCGCCGTCGCGCGCGGCACCGCGAGCCCGACGAAGAGGCGCGCGACGCGGCCCGGAGCGCTCACACCGTGACGATCTGGAGCAACTCGTCGTAGCGCTCGTCGATCTCACGCCGCGTGAGCTTCGCGAGCGCCTCGACGCTGAACGCCTGCACGCAATACGACGCGGTGATCGTGCCGTACAGCATCGCCTGCCGCAGCGCCTTCGGGTCGTGGCGCTTCTGCGACGCGAGGTAGCCCATGAAGCCGCCCGCGAACGAATCGCCGGCGCCCGTGGGATCGACGACGTTCTCGACGGGATACGCGGGGATCGCGAAGTGGAGATCGCTCCCCATGATGAACGCGCCGTGCTCGCCCTTCTTGAGGACGACGTAGCGCGGTCCGAGCCCGAGCACGGCCGCGGCCGCCTTGATCAGGTTCTTCTCGCCCGTGAGCATCCGCGCCTCCTCGTCGTTGAGGACGATCGCGTCGACCTTGCGGAGCACGGCATAGAGCGCGTCGCGCGCGTGCTCGATCCACAGGTTCATCGTGTCGATCATCGTGAACGCGGGCGCGTCGACCTGGAGCAGCGCCTTGAGCTGCACCTCGGGGCTCGCGTTCGCGAGGAAGAGGAAGCGCGCGTTGCGGTTGACGGACGGCACCTTCGGGTCGAAGTCGGCGAGCACGTTGAGCTGCGTTTCGAGCGTGACGCGCTTGTTCCAGTCGCCCTCGTAGCGGCCCGCCCAGCGGAAGGTCCGTCCCTTCGCGACCTCCACGCCGCGCGTGTCGACGCCGCACTTCTGGAGCAGCTCGAGGTCGGCCGGCCGGAAGTCCTCGCCGACCACGCCGACGAGGCTCGTCGGCGTGAAGCGGCTCGCGCCGATCGCGAAGTAGGTCGCCGATCCGCCGAGCACCTCCGCGCGGCGCGCGTAGACGGTCTCGATCGTGTCGTAGGCCAGCGTTCCAACGACGAGCAGGGGCATCCAAGTCTCCGGGGGTGGGGCGCGACGGTCGGGGGGGAGGGAGCGCGGCACGAAGCCGCGCGCGGTCGGGGCTCGGGGCAAACGCGGCGCGGCCCTGGGACCGACGCCGCGCGCGCGCGAGCCACGCCGACGTTTTCGACGTCGACGTGCAACCGAGGAATTGGACCCGAGGTCCGCGAGCGCGTCAATCCGCGCGAGGCCCCTCGTCCACGCCGGCGGCGAGTTCCTCTCCTTCCGCGCGGAGGTTCTTCCCGCCGGGGAGGAGCAGGAAAAGTCCGCCCGAGAGGTTCATCGCCGTGACGAGCAGCCGGTAGGTCAAGCTGACCGCGATGCCGAGCGTCGTCGACGCCTGCAGCACGTGGAAGAGCGTACCGAACGTCGCCTCGCCGAGCCCCCATCCACCCGGAGCGAGCGGGAGCGAGCTGATCACGTTCGCGAGCGCGACGACGGCGACGTACTCGAGCGGCGTGAGCTGGTTCTCGCCGAACGCCTTCCCGAGCGCGTAGACGCCGCCCGCGATGAACGCGTGGTTGCCGACGGAGAGCACGGCCGCGACGAGCATCTCGAACGGGTGCTCGCCGTACAATCGCAGCGCTCGATCGAGCGCGCGCAGGCGTTCCTTCTGCGGGAGGCGGTCGAGGATGCGCTCGATGTGCAGGAGCCGTCGCGGCAGCGGATGCAGCACGAGGAAGAGCCCGAGCACCGCCGCGCCGAAGAAGAGCGTCACCCAGAGCTTCAGCTCGTGGAAGCGAGTCCCCGAGAGCCACACCGCCGCGACGGCGAGGCCGACGAGCACGAGCAGGCCGAGCCCGCGGTCGACGATCACGGACATCAGCGCGTCCGCGCGGCGCTTCGGGTGCTCGCGCACGACGAGCACGGCCTTGATCACGTCGCCGCCGGTGAGCCCGGGCACGACGAGGTTGAAGAAGAAGCCGAGGAACGTCAGGCGGAACGAGTTCCACCACGACGTCGGACAGCCCGCGACGGCGAGGAGGCGCCACCAGCGCGTGATGCTCGTCACCGCGGCGAGGAAGAACATCGCCATCGCGAGCGCGAGCCCGCGCGGGTCGAGCTCGCGGAACACGCGCAGCATCCCGGGCCGCCACGCGAGGAACGACTTCCCCGCGGGCTCCTGCTCCGCAGCGGAGTCGCGCACGAGCGCGACGACGCCGCTCCCGCCCTTCGCCGCCCGCACCTTCTCGGGCCAGGCGAGCTCGAGCTCCGCGTCGGGCGCGAGGCGGAACGCGATCGCGTCCGTGCGCCAATCTCCTTCGATGTCGCCGGCGACCTGGAGCACGCTGCCCGGCTGCGTCCAGACGAGGCGGTCGCGCCACGGCAGGAACCAAGCGACGAGGCCGAGCAGGACCAACGCGAAGACGACGCGCAGCGGTCCAGCCCAGCGGTTCTTCGGACGTTCGCTCACGAGGAGGGCTTCACGTCGGCCGGAGCAGCGTGCGGACTGGAGCGCCGGCGCGCGAACCACGCCTGCCAGTCCTCCTCGCGCAGGCTCTCGAAGCCCGCCTCCGCGACGCGGGAGAGCGCGAGCATCGCCGCGACGTGGACCTCGCTCTCGGGACGCGTCACGAGGAGGGTGTAGAGCGCTTGGAGCTGGTGCTCACGCCAGTCCGCGCGCGCGGCGGCGTCGAGTTCGTCGGGCGGGTTCGGCAATCCGCGCTCGCGCACGATCGCGAGCACGCGCACGAGGACCTCGGGCGCGGACTCGCGCTCGAGGTGCAGGACCATGCTGTCGACGACGCCGAGCCCCGCGCAGGCGACGCTGGCCTCCACGCCCGCGGCCCGCACGATCGGCTCGGGGTCCTTCAGCGCTGCGGCGAGCGCGAGCCGCACGAGCCGGCGCTCCAGGTCGAGTGAGACCGCCTCGATGCGCGCGCGACGCTCGGCGGACAGCCCGCGCACGGTGGCGAGCTCGCCCGTCGCGGCGAGCGCGCGGCGCGCGCCGTCGAGGTCGAGCACGAGGGCCTCGAGCGCGACGCACGCCGCGTCGATCGTGAGCGGCGGCGGCCCGCCCTCCTGCTCGAGCGCGCGCGCGTCGATCACGCCCCGCACGGCGCGGACGAGCGCGGCGGCGGCGTTCGACACGGTCTCCGCCGTCGCGGGCGCGACGTCCTTCGCGAGCGGCACCGGGACGCCGGCGGCGAGCTCCGCGCCGAGCGGCCCGAGGGCGAGCGTCGCGCGCTCGCGCGAGAGCTTCGAGGGGTCGGCGACGGCGAGGCGCGCGAGCCACTGGACGCGGACCGCTTCCTCGTGCTTCGAGCGCGCGCGGTAGGCGGCGAGATCGACCAGGTTCTCGAGGCAGCGCTGCGCGGGGTCGTCGATGCCCGACGCGTCCTTGTCCGCCAGGCGCGCGCCCGCGCCGCGGAAGACGCCGGCGACGTCGTGGCGCAGGACGTACTCGAAGTCGCTCTCGAGCGCGCCGTGGTAGCGGTGCCGCGAGGCGTCGTCGTGGAGCTGACCGAGGTTCCAGGCCTTCGAATCGAGGCTGCGACAGCCCGCGAGGAGCAGGAGCAGCACGAACAGCGCCGGAGCGCGCGGGCGGAGGTCGGCCGAGGACAAGCGCGGAGAGTCTAGAGGCGCGCGGGCCCGGGATGAAAGCCTGCGGAGGTTCAACTCGCGCGCGCGAGGGCGAGCCGCGCGGGCGGGAAGGAAGATGGTGGAGGCGGCGGGAATCGAACCCGCGTCCCGGAATGCCCCGTCGACGAGCCTCTACGTGTGTGTCTCCTGGTTTGTCGTCGTCCGTGTCGCGCCCAGGAGCAGGCTCTTCACGTACCAGCCTCGGAAAGGTCTCGCCGGTCCGCCCCGAGGCGCGACTCGCCGGCCAGCCCGCTGTTTTCGTTCCCGGCCGGCCGCGGGCACTCCGACCGGGAACGGCGGACTGATGAATCAGGCCGCGAGAGAATAGTTGTTGGCATGCAATGCCGCCCCAAGTGGATTTTACGGGGTGACTCGAGATCCCCGACACGCCACCCGCCGCTGAACGAAACCGGTCGAGACCGGTGCGCCCCCACGACGAACGGGCGCGATCCTAGCACGCGGTGGGCGTCTTCCCCAGCGTCGTGACGGAGCTCCACCCGTCCGAGTCGCGGCAGGGCCTCGGCGCAAAGCTCGGTGCGCGCTCACCTCCGCCGCATCATCGCCCGCTGCATCTCGCGCTTGTCGTCCTTCTCCTTCTTGTCCTCGCGCTTGTCGTAGAGCTTCTTGCCCTTGCACAGGGCCATGCGGAGCTTCACGCGCGCGCCGACGAAGTAGAGGGCGAGCGGGACGATCGTGATCCCCTTCTCGCGGACCTGCGCGTACCACGCCGTGATCTGCTTCTTCTGCGCGAGGAGCTTGCGGTCGCGCTTGGGCTCGTGGTTGTGCACGTTTCCCTGCGCGTACTCGGGGATGTGCGCGTTCAGGAGCCACAGCTCGCCGTTGCGGATCGAACCGTACGCCTCCTCGATCGACGCGCCGCCGTTCCGCAGGCTCTTCACCTCGGTACCGGTCAGGACGATCCCGCACTCGAGCTCCTCGAGCACGTGGTACTCGAAGCGCGCCTTGCGGTTCTGCGCGATGCTGCGCGGGGTTTTCGGATCGTCGGGCTTCGCCACGGGGCGGAGAGGATAGGCGCCGCCGCGTCGCGAAGGGAGCGCGCGCCCGGTTCTCCTCGCGGTCACCGCGCTCGAAACTCCATCTGGCTCCGCCGCGGCCCGCGGGCTAGTGTCTCGCCCGTCCCCTGGAGCGTGAACCCCGTGACCGACTTCGATCCGACCGAATTGTTGAGCGAGGCGCTGGCCCGGAAGGCCGGCGGCTTCGTCGAGCTCCGCTTCCACCGCAAGCGCTCGCGCGTCCTCGCCGTCGAGAAGGGCCGCGTCGAGACCGCGCAGGTGACGGAGCACACGGGCATCGGCGTGCGCGTCCTCGAGGACGGAACGTGGGGCTTCGCGAGCACCGACCGCGTCGAGCGCGGCGCGATCGAGCACGCGATCGACCAGGCGCGCGCCGCGGCGCGTTCGTCCGCGAAGGCGCGCGCCGAGCACAGCGAGCCGCTGCCGCGCGTCGCGCTCGCGCGCGGCCGCTTCGACGCGCCGGGCGTCGCCGAGCTCGCGATGAAGCCGCTCGCCGAGACGCTCGAGCTCGTGCTCGCGATGGAAGAGAAGGCGCGCGGCGCGTCCGCGGCGATCCAGAGCGCATCCTCCGCCTACTCCGAGGTCTTCGAGGAGAAGGGCATCGTGACGAGCGACGGCGCGCGTGCGTGGACGCGCCTCGTCCGCCCCGAGTTCCGCGTGTCGGCCGTCGCGCAGAAGGCGGGCGAGATCCAACGCGGCGCCGAGGCCGTCGGCGCGACCGGCGGTTGGGACTGCCTCTTCCGCGCCTCGACGCCCGAAGCGCTCGCCGAAAAGGCGGCGGCGCGCGCCGTCGACCTGCTCTCCGCGGGCTACCCGGAAGGCGGCCGCACGAAGGTGCTGCTCTCGCCGTCGCTCGTCGGTCTGCTGACGCACGAAGCCGTCGGTCACACGGTGGAAGCGGACTTCGTGCAAGCGGGCTCCGTCGCCGCGGGCAAGCTCGGGACGCGCGTCGCCTCCGAGCACGTGACGCTCTGCGACTCGGGCCGCTCGGAGTTCCACGCCGGCGCCGGCGGCACGCTCGCCGTCGACGACGAAGGCGTGCCGACGCAGAACACGGTGATCATCCAGAACGGGATCCTCGCATCGTACCTGCACGACCGCGAGAGCGCCGCGCGCTTCGGCGTGCCGCCGACCGGCAACGCGCGCGCCTGGGAGTACGACAACGAGCCCTTGATCCGCATGCGCAACACCTACATCGCGCCCGGCGACGCCGCGCTCGACGAGATGATCGCCGGCATCGAGGACGGCTACCTGCTCGACGGCGCCGCGAACGGACAAGCCGACGCGAACGGCGAGTTCATGTTCGGCACGCGCGAGGCCTATCGCATCACGAAGGGCAAGAAGGGCCCGCTCCTGCGCGGAGTCAACATCTCGGGCCAAGCGTTCGAGGTGCTGCGCTCCGTCGACCGCGTCGGCCGCGACTTCCGCTGGGATCTCGGCTCGGGGCACTGCGGCAAGGGACAGCCCGCGAAGGTCGACGCGGGCGGCCCGTGGGTCTCGTGCGAGGTCGTGCTCGGAGGGCGCCGCTCATGAGCACGCTCTCCCCCGCCGCGCGCGCGCCGTTCGAGCCGCGCGAACTCGAGCGCGAGCTCCTCGCGCGCTGTCGCAGCCTGACCGAGCGCGCGCTCGCGAGCGGCGCCGCCGAGGCCGAGACCTTCGGCACGCGCTCGAAGAGCATCGGCGTGCGCTTCGAGAAGGGCGACCTCAAGCTGACGCAGGTCGACGACGGTTCGACGCTCGGGCTGCGCGTGTTCCGCGACAAGCGCCTCGGCTTCGCGTCGACGAACCAGGCGGACGAACGCTCGCTCGCGACGACGGCGCGCGACGCGCTCGACCTCGCGAGCTTCGCGCGGCCGGACGAGCACAACCGGCTCCCCGCGCCGCGGCCGGTGACGGCGCTCGCGCCGCTCGTCGAGCCCGCGCTCGCCGCGCTGACGGTCGAAGAAGCGGTCGAACTCGGGCGCGCGTTCGTGGCGCGCGTGCGCGCGCTCGATCCGCGGATCTCCGTCGACAACGCGGGCTTCGACGTGGCCTGCGTGACGCACGCGATCGCGGCCTCGACCGGCGTCGCGCTCGCGGAGAGCGACGCGCAGGCGAGCTTCAGCGTCTTCGGCATGGCCGTCGACGGAGAAGACGTCGGCGGCTTCCACTACGACGGCGACGCGCTGCGCCGACTCGTCGACCTCGAGCCCGCGCTCGACCGCGTCGCGCGCGACTTCGTGGACGTCTCCGTCGGCAACCTGCGCGCGGGAACGGCCGAGTCGTACCGCGGCCCCGTCCTCTTCGCGCCCGACGCGTTCGTCGAGGTCTTCGTCGCACCGCTGCTCTCGGCGGCGAGCGCGATCGCCGTGCAACGCAAGCGCAGCCCGCTCGCGGGCAAGCTCGGCGAGGCCGTGGCCGCGCCCGTGCTCGAAATCGTCGACGACCCGCACGAGCGCACGCTCGCCGGCGCGGGCGCGTTCGACCGCGAGGGCCAGCCGACCGCGCGCACGCCGCTCGTCGAGCGCGGCGTGCTCCGCACGTTCCTCTACAACGGCTACGCGGCCGCGGTCGAGGGCCGCTCGTCGACGGGGCACGCGAAGGGCGGCGCGCGCGGCGTGCCGGGCCTCGGCGTCCACGCCGTTTCGATCGGCGGCGGCCGCGGCGGCGATCGCGACGCGATGCTCGCGCGCCTCGGGCGCGGGCTCTTCGTGCAGCGCTTCTCCGGGACGATCGACCCCGCGTCGGGCGACTTCTCGGGCGTCGCGAAGTCCGCGCGCTGGGTCGAGGGCGGGCGCGTCGTGCGCTCGCTCAAGGAGACCTTGCTCTCGGGCAACGCCTTCGCGCTCTTGAAGGAGATGACGGAGCTCTCGACCACGCGCGAGCGGCTCTCCGGCTCGGCGCTCGCTCCGTTCGCGCTCGTCGACGGCGTCTCGGTGACCGCGGGATAGCGTCCCGGCCCTCGCGGCGGGGGGCGACTCGCTCCGCGTCCCCTGTTGACCGCGCACGACTCGGGCCGTATCGTCCTCGCCCTCACCCGTGGCCCGGGTGGCGGAATTGGCAGACGCGCTTGGTTCAGGTCCAAGTGCCGTAAGGCGTTGGGGGTTCGACTCCCCCCCCGGGCACCATCCCGCTCCGCGCGTGGACTCCGGCGCACCCGCCGGCCCGCGGAGCGCCGTCGAACCGCGCGGGCGCGCGGCTCGTTCCCGCGAAGCGATCCTCATGCTCTCCCACGCGCTCCTCCTCCTCCAAACGTCGGGCGAGGTGCTCGCCGGACAGACGCCGTCCAACGGCACCCCGGTCCCCGTCGCCGCGGACGCGACGCGCCCGCTCTGGCGGCAGCTCTTCGAGGACAACTCGCGCGACGATTGGATCCTCGCGCTCGCGGTCTTCGCCGGCGCCGCGATCCTCTTCGCCCTGGTCAAGCGCGTCGTGCTGTTCCGCCTCGCGCAGATCGCGGAGCGCACGGAGACCGATCTCGACGACCTCTTCGTCGACCTCGTGCGGCGCACGACGCGCGTGTTCATCCTCGTGATGGCGGCGCGGATCGCGAGCCACTGGCTCCTCTTGAGCGAGTCCACGCACGTGTGGCTCTCGCGCGGCGCCATCCTCGCGACGTGGTTCCAGGTCGGGATGTGGGGTCTCGGGCTCGTGGGGTTCGGACTGAACCGGCTCGTCAAGAGCCGTTCGGGCGACGACCCCGCGCGCACCATGGGCGCGTCGATCCTGTCGTTGATCGCGCGCGTCGTCGTCTGGACGACGGTCCTGCTCCTCTGCCTCGACAACCTCGGCGTCAACGTCACCGCGCTGATCACCGGGCTCGGCGTCGGCGGTATCGCGGTCGCGCTCGCGTTGCAGAACGTGCTCGGCGACCTCTTCGCGTCGATCACGATCCTGCTCGACAAGCCGTTCGTCGTCGGGGACGCGATCACGATCGGCGAGTTCGTCGGCACCGTCGAGGAGATCGGCATCAAGACGACGCGTCTGCGCAGCGTGAACGGCGAGTTGATCGTCGTCGGCAACAGCGATCTCGTGAACAGCCGGATCCGCAACTGGAAGCGCCTCAACGAGCGCCGCGCGTTGTTCACGATCGGGGTCACCTACTCGACGCCGCACGCGGCGCTCGAAGCGATCCCGGGGATCCTGAAGGAGATCATCGAGACGACGCCGAACGCGCGCTTCGACCGCGCGCATTTCAAGAGCTTCGGCGACTGGGCCCTGCTCTTCGAAGCCGTCTACTTCTGCACGAAGCCCGAGTACAACGCGCTGATGGACGTCCAGCAGCGCATCAACCTCGAGATCAAGCGCCGCTTCGAGGAACGCGGGATCGAGATGGCCTACCCGACGCAGACCGTCATCCACCGGGACGGCGCGGAGGGGGCGCGCCTCGTGCCCGGCCGCGCGCCGGGTCGATGATCCGCGCCCGCCCGGAGCGGGGCTCGAGGTTCGCGCTCCCCGCGCTCCTCAGCGACGGTCCCGTCGAGCGAAGAGCGCGAGCCCGACCGCGATCATCACGAGGAGGAAGCTCCCGATGACGATCAGCGCGACGAGCGAGAGCCCGCCCATCACCCGCCCTGCGAACCCGGTGCGCGATAGACGAGGATCGCGCGCTTGCCCATCTCGCCGGGGAGTTCGTGCTCCCACACCGTGTCGAGCTTGAACCCGAGGCGTTCGGCCTCGCGCTCCGCCGCGCGCACCTCGCGCGACCAGCTCGGCCCCTTGAGCATCACGAGGTCCTTCAGGGAGTGCCGCACCTTGCGCAGCGTGCGCACGTTCTCGCGCACGGAGCTGACGGCGCGCACGAGCACGACGTCGACCTTGTTGCGCGCGAGGTGGTCCTCCGCGCGCTCGCAGACGGCCTTCGCGTTCGGGAGCGCGAGGTCCTTCACACAGCGCTCGAGGAAGGTCGCGCGCTTCTGCACGGAGTCGCACAGCGTGACCTTCGCCTCGGGTTCGGCGATCGCGACGGGCACGCCGGGGAAGCCCGCGCCGCTGCCGAGGTCGAAGAGCCGCTTCCCGTAGAGCGGCATCAGGCGCGTCACGCGCCAACTGTCGAGGTAGTGCTTCGCCGCGATCTCGCGCGGGTCGACGATCGCGGTCAAGTTGACCTCGCGGTTCGTCGCGAGGACGAGCCGCGCGTGCTCCGCGAAACGCGGGAGCAGCGCGGGGTCGATCTCCTCGCCCTGGAACGCCCACTGGAGGGCCTCGAGCAGCACGCCGAGCTCGGGCACGGGGGTGTCCGGCCGGCCTTCCAGGCCCTCGTCGGCCTCGGCGCTCTCCGCTTCGCCCTTCGAGGCCTTGGAGTCGTCTCCAGCGGGCTCCGCGGGGGGCTCCCCCGGGGCGCCGCCGAACGGTTCGAACGGGGGCACGTCGTCGGCGGGGAGGCTCGTCATCGCGTGGCGGAGTTCAGGGCAGGCGGGCCGTCGGCGCGCCGCGCGCCCTCGGGCTGGGATGGCAGGCCAGCAGGGATTCGAACCCGGAACCTACTGATTTGGAATCAGTCGCTCTAACCGTTGGAGCTACTGGCCTGCACGGTGAGCGGAGGAGACTACCGGACCCCGCGCGACGCGGCAAGCATTGCGCGCGTGCGCGTCTCCGCCGTTCCCGTCGCGGCCTCCGCCTCGTAGAGTCTCCGCCCCCCGATGACCCACGCGGACGACTTCGACGACGACCTTCCCCCGCGAACGCGCCGGCCGGCTCCGCGCGCCGGTGCCCACGCACCGCGCGTGATCCCCGCCGACTCCATTCCGGCCGAGGTGCTCGATCAGGACGCGCTGCGCGTCCTCTCACGCCTCGTCCGGCAAGGACACGAGGCCTACCTCGTCGGCGGCTGCGTGCGCGACCTCCTGATCGGCCGCCGACCGAAGGACTACGACGTCGCGACGAGCGCGCACCCGCGCCAGATCAAGCGGCTCTTCCGAAACGGACGGATCATCGGCCGGCGCTTCCGCCTCGTGCACATCTACTACGGGTCGCACATCGTCGAGACGGCGACCTTCCGCCGCGACCCGCCGCGCCTGCAGGACGCGGACTTCGAGCCCCGTCCCGACGAGGTCGAGGGCGGCGAGATCCACCCCGACGAGTTCGACGACCTCCTGATCACCGAGGACAACGAGTTCGGCACGGCGGAGGAGGACGCGCGCCGGCGCGACTTCACGGTGAACGCGCTGTTCCTCGACCCGCTCGAGAACCGGATCCTCGACTACGTCGGCGGGCTCGACGACCTCGAGGCCGGCGTGCTGCGCACGATCGGCGATCCGCGCAAGCGCATCGCGGAAGACCCGGTGCGCATCCTGCGCGCGATCAAGTTCGCGACGCGCCTCGGTTTCCGGATCGAGGAGCGCACGTGGGAGGCGATGTGCGAGCTCGCGCCGCGGCTCTCGCGCTCGGCGCCGCCGCGCGTGCTCGAGGAGATCCTGCGCCTGATGCGCTCGGGCACCGCGCTCGGCGCGTTCCGCATGATGCGCGCATCGGGAGCGCTGCGCGTGATCCTTCCGCAGGTCGACGCCTACCTCGGCTCGAAGGACGACGCGCTCGCGCAGGAGCGCGCGGACGGCTTCTGGCGGTTGCTCGAAGCGCTCGACAACGACGTGCACGGCGGCTTCGAGCCGTCGACCGCGCTGTGCCTCGCGCTGCTCTTCCTGCGCATCGTCGAGCGCGAGGCGTTCCCCGACACCCGCACGCTCCCCGGACCGCCGCCCGATCTCGTCACGGTGACGGGCGAGGTCCTCGAAGCCCTCGCGATCGAGACCCGCCTCCCCCGCCGCGAGGTCAACCGCGCGCGGCGGATCATCCTGAACCAGCGCCGCTTCACGCAGGCGTCGACGAAGCGCTTCCGCCCGCTGCTCTTCATGCGCGGCGAGGAGTTCCCGGAGTCGCTCGAGCTCTTCCGCCTGCGCGTCGCGGCGCGCGGACAGGGTTGGGACATCTACGAGGGCTGGAAGGCGCGGTACGAGCTGTCGCTCCAGGCCCCGCCGGAGGAAGTCGACCTCGAGCGGAAGAAGTCCCGCCGACGACGACGGCGGCGCGGCGGACGCGGACGTTCCGAGAGCAGCACCGACGGCCCCGAGCTCGACTCGCCGGAGTAGGAAATCGTATTTCCGCCCGCCGTCGCGTTCGGGCGCGGGTAGATTTCCCTGGTTCGAACGGACCCGACCTTCCGGGAGCGCCGACGACCTCACTCGGCCCTAGGGACCGGGGAGCGCCGCATGACTTGCGGTGACTGCGGCGCGCGAGAAACCCCGGAGGAGGCGTGACTGGTGCTCCCGCGCGGGGAAGGCCGGATCCGTGACCAACCGATTGGTCGAGCCTGCCGGTGGGGTGAGGGTCCCCCCAAACCCACCCGGCCTTGCCACCTCAGGGGGCGTGTCCTCCCCGGACCCGCCCCCTGTTCTTTTTCCCCGCGGAGCCGGGGCGTGCGCGCGCTTCCGGGGCGTCCGGCGCCGTGGCATCCTGGCGCGTCGTGATCGGCCTCCTCCACGCGCTCCTCCTGCTCCAGACCCCGACGGTCCCCGCGACCGTCGCCGCAGAGCGCGCCGCGGTCGACGAGGCCCGCGCCCGCGCGGCGATCGCGACCCTCTCGGCCACCGAGCGCAAGGACGCGGTCGACTACCTGCGCCTCGAGTGCAGCCACCTCGGGACCTTCCAGGCGGGCCTCGTCCAGTACGCGCTCGGTCTCGCCGAGCACGACCCCGCCCTGTTCCCCGAGGACGCCGCGCCGCCCGTGTTCGATCCGAGGACGCACGCGCCCGCGCAGCCGATCCCGCGGCGCGAACTCTCCCCCGAGAGCAGCGAGGTCCGCACGCTCCAGAGGGCCGTCTTCGAGCGCGTTCCGACCCGCCGGCTCGCGAGCGCGTGGCGCTACGACGCGGGGACGCGCACGCTCCGCCGCCGCGCGGACTGGAAGGACGGCGAGCGCGTCCTCCTCAACGCGCTGCGCGGCTTCCCGCCGGACCTCGATCTCGCCGAGGCGCTCGTCGAGCGCGCGCTCGACGACGGTGCTGAACAGAAGGCGCTGGCGGCGTTCGCGCACGCGTACACGGATCGCGCGGGCGGCGTGTACCCCGGCGTCACGCTCTACGACGCGTGGGCGAGCGGCGCGGAGATCGAGATGCCGGACGTCGACACGCTCGGGATCGTGCACGACGTGCTCGGCGACTGGAAGCGTTGGGTCGCGCCCGTCACGCAGCAGGACTCCCTCTACGAGACGATCGGCGCGCTCTTCCAACCCGCGCACCATCACGCGGGCCTGCGGCGCGCGCTCGCGTGGTGCTACCTCGACGGCGACGCGGTGCTGCGCGACGGCTACGCGGGCGCGCTCGACAACCTCCACGCGCTGTGGGACGAGCACCGCTCCGATCCCGCGGAACTCGCGCCGAAACTGCCGGCGGCGAAGGACTGGAGCGCGTTCCTCGAGGGCTGGACGAAGCGCTGCCACGCCGAAGGCGAGCTCTACCAACGCGGCCGCGTGCGGCACGCGACGCTGGCGAACGATGCGCGCGCGGTGCAAGCGACCGCGCTGCGCGTCCTCACCGAATTCGAGGCGTTCGCGCGCCTCGACCGCGCGAACGCGAAGGAGTCCTCCCCCGCGCCGCGCTGAACAGAACACGCGCCGCTCGGACGCGGCGCGCACCGCTCCCCCGCCGCGCTCGCGCGCGGCCCGTTTCGCCGCGCCGCGCGCGGCCTCCCACGCATCACCATGAACCAGAACGAACTGATCCAGACCGCGAAGGCGCTCGTCGCGCCGAACAAGGGCATCCTCGCCGCCGACGAGAGCACCGGCACGATCGAGAAACGCTTCAAGTCGATCGGCCTCGCCAACGTCGAGGAGAATCGCCGCGCGTACCGCGACCTGCTCTTCACGACGAAGGGCTTCGGCGACTTCATCAGCGGCGTGATCCTCTACGACGAGACGATCAAGCAGAAGTCGCTCGCGGGCGCGCCGTTCACCGAGGTGCTCGCGAAGGCGGGCTCGATCCCCGGCATCAAGGTCGACACGGGCGCCGTGGCGCTCCCGAATTCGCCGGAGGAGAAGCGCACGCAGGGCCTCGACGGGCTGCGCGAGCGCCTGATCGAGTATCGCAAGCTCGGCGCGCGCTTCGCGAAGTGGCGCGCGGTGATCACGATCGGTGAAGGGCTCCCGACGCGGCACTGCGTCGTCGACAACGCGCAGCAGCTCGCGATCTACGCGGCACTCTGCCAGGAGCAGGGCATCGTGCCGATCGTCGAGCCCGAGGTGCTCATGGACTGGTCGAACACGATCGAGCGCTGCTACGAGGTCACCGAGGAGACGCTCTGCGAGGTCTTCACGGCGCTCTGCGACCACGGCGTCCTGCTCGAGGGCATGCTCCTCAAGCCGAACATGGTCATCGCGGGCAAGACCTGCCCGAAGCAGAACACGGCCAAGGAAGTGGCCGAGTGGACGGTGAAGTGCTTCAACCGCACCGTCCCCGCCGCGGTGCCGGGCATCGTGTTCCTGTCGGGCGGTCAGACGAGCCCGCAGGCGACGGCCAACCTGAACGCGATGAACGCGATGGGTGCGCACCCGTGGCAGCTCTCGTTCAGCTACGGCCGCGCGCTGCAGGACGAGGCGCTCAAGGCGTGGAAGGGCGACGCGAAGAACGTCGCCGCCGCGCAGAAGGCGTTCATCACGCGCGCGAAGCTGAACGGCGCCGCGCGCAACGGGAAGTACACGGAGGCGATGGAGAAGGAGCTCGCCCTCGTGTGACGCGGCGCGGCGCGCGGACGCCTCGACGCGTCGAGGTCGCGGCGCGCCGCACACACTCACGCGGAGCCTCCACGTCGGCGTACGCCGCGCGGAGGCTTCGCACGTTTCGTTCGCACGGTCGAAGCGCGCGCGCGACGCACGCGCTCTTCGCATCCACACCGCGGTCCGTCCCGCCGGTCCGAATCGAATCGAAAGGAACACCGCCATGTCCGCCCCCACCTCGAACACCGTCCGTCTCCACCGCGTCCTGCGCGCGCCGCCGGAGCGCGTGTACCGCGCGTTCCTCGATCCCGACGCGATGGTCAAGTGGCTCCCGCCCCACGGGTTCACCGGGAAGGTGCACTCGATCGACGCGCGCGTCGGCGGGAGCTACCGCATGTCGTTCACGAACTTCGGCACGGGGAAGACGCACAGCTTCGGCGGGACGTACCGCGAGCTCGTGCCGAACGAACGCCTTCGCTACTCGGACACGTTCGACGACCCGAACCTCGCGGGCGAGATGTCCGTGACGATCGCGTTCAAGCCGGTGCTCGTCGGCACGGAGCTCACGATCGAGCAAACCGGCATCCCCGCGATGATCCCGGTCGAGTTCTGCTACGCCGGCTGGCAGGAGTCGCTCGCGCTCCTCGCGCAGCTCGTCGAGCCGAACATCCCGGACGGGGCGTGAGCGCTCGAACCGACGCGCGCGCTCACCTGGCGAGCGCGCGCGCCGCGAGTTCCGCCGTCGCGAACGCCGCCTGGAAGTTCAGGCCGCCGATCGGGCCCTGCAGGTCGAGCAGCTCGCCGCACACGAAGAGCCCCGCGCGGCCCTTCACCTCCATCGTGCCGCGGTCGACGTGCGACAGCGCGAGGCCGCCGGCCGTCACCTCCGCGTGGTCGAAGCCGGTCGTGCCGGTGATCGGGATCGCTAAGGCCTTCAACGCCTCGACGAGCGCGTGCCGGCGCGCTTTGTCGAGGCCGTTGACGCGCAGCTCGCCCGCGGGAAGCCCCGCCTGCAGCGCGACGCGCTCGAGCACGCGTTTCGGCACGTCGAACGGGAGCACGCGCGCGAGCGACGGCGCGCCCGGGCGCGAGGCCCCCTCGATGAGCAGCGCGCGCAGCGCCTCGCGGTCGAGGTCGGGTGCCAGGTCGACGAGCAATTGAAAGGGCGGACATCGCTGCCCACGCCGACCCGCTAGAACCTCCGCGCGGCCGACCGGCGCCGACACGTCCATGGCGCCCGGGCCCGAGACGCCTTTGTGCGTGAAGAGCACGGGCCGGCGGCGCTTCCCGAGCGCGCGGCCCTCCGCGTCGACGAGCCGCGCCTCGACGTCGGGTAGCGCGATGCCCGCGAGCGCGTGCACCCACGGCGCGTCGCTCGCGAGCGGCACGAGCGCGGGCGCGGGCTCGACGAGCGGCAGATCGAGCTCGGCGAGCCAGCGATAGCCGTCGCCCGTGGTCCCGCTCTTCGCGTAACTCCGGCCGCCGGGGGCCAGCACGACGCGCTCGGTTTCGATCGCCGTTCCGTCGGCCAGCACGACGCGCCAGCCGTCGTCGTTCGCGCTCGGCGGTCCGCTGGCCTGCGTCGAGCGCGCGCCGCGCGGCACGACGCGCGCGACGCTCGCGTCGAAGCGCACGTCGACGCCGCGCTCGCGCACCGATCGCTCGAGCGCGTCGCGCACGTCGCGCGCGCGACCGCTCTTCGGGAAGATCTTCTCGAGCGGCGCCTCGACCGTCTCGACGCCGAGCGCGTGGAACGTGTCGCGCACCGCTTCCGGCGGCAGCGCGCGGAACGCCGGCGCGAGGAAGCGCGCGCCCTCGGGCCCAAAGAGTTCCGCCGCCCTGCGCGCGTCGAGCGTCGTCGTCAGATTGCAGTGCGTCCCGCCGCTCGCGAGGATCTTCGTGCCCGCGCGCGGCGTCTTCTCGACGAGGACGATCCTCCGTCCCGGGAGGAGCTCCGCCGCGCGCTGCGCGGCCCAGAGCCCCGCCGCGCCGGCGCCGACGATCACGAGGTCCGCGCGGTCCGCCATGGAGTGCGCGCCATGCTCGCGTCCTCCGCGCGCGCGAGCAATCGCGGCACGCCGTCTTTCCTCGGCGCCGCGCTCCTGGCATCCTGCGCCCATGGAAACGACGAACACGCTCCTCGTCCTCGCCGCCGGCCTCGGCGCGGGAGCGTTGCACGCGCTCACCGGGCCCGATCACCTCGCGGGCGTCGCGCCGTTCGCCGCGAGCGCGGGGAAGCGTGCCTGGCGCGTCGGCGTCGCGTGGGGCCTCGGTCACGCCGCGGGAGCGCTGCTCGGCGCGGCGGTCGTGCTCGCGTTGCGCGCGGTCGTCCCCGGGCTCGACGAACTCCTCCCCGCGTTCTCCGAGCGCGCGGTCGGCGTCGTGCTCTGCGCGGTCGGCGCATTCGGACTGCACGCCGTGCTCCGCGCGCGCGTGCATGCGCATCCGCACGAGCACGAGGGCGTCGAGCACGCGCACCCGCACCTGCACCTCTTCGGCGCGCAACACGATCGGCATCCGCACGCGGCGTTCGGGATCGGGCTCCTGCACGGCGCGGCGGGACTCTCGCACCTCTTCGCAGTCCTGCCCGCGCTCGCGCTGCCGGGCGTGCTCCTCCCGGCGACCTACCTCGCGGGCTACGCGCTCGCGTGCCTCGCCGCGGTCACGGGCGTCGCCGCGGCGATCGGCTGGACCGCGCCGTCGAGCGCGCCGCGCCGCGTGCGCACCGCGGTGCTCGTCGCGAGCGGAGCGAGCCTCGCCGTCGGCGTGCTCTGGATCGTGCACCCGATCTGACGCGCGACGAGGGACCCGCGGCGACGCACGCCACGGAGCGCGCACCGACGCGCGACGCAGCTCGCCCACGGAGGCGCGGAGCCCGCTCTCAACCGCCCGACAGCGCGTCCTCGACGTCTTCGCCGTCCGTTTCGACGCACGGGCCGACGTCGTCGTCGCGCGCGTCGAGCCAGCCCTCGGGGAGCGCGACCTTCTCCTGCGCGCGGCCCGCCTTGCCGCGGTGCGCGCGCAGGCCGGAGAGCGGGAACGGCTCGTCCGGGTCGAGCTTCGCGAGGCTCGCGAGCATCGTCTCGATCGAGTCGACGCGCACGAGCTCCTCGCGCACCGCCGCGGAGCCCTTGAAGCCCTTCGTGTACCACGCGCACCACTTGCGCATCTGCCGCATGCCGGTGTCTTGCCCGAAGAACGCGCACAACCGCCGCGCGTGGCCCTCCATGATGCGCACGATCGCGCCGAGCTTCGGCGGCGGCGCGGGCTCGCGTCCTTCGAACACGTCCGCGAGCTCGCGGAAGAGCCACGGACGCCCGAGGCAGCCGCGCCCGACGATCACCGCGTCGCAGCCCGTCGTGCGCATCATCCGCAGCGCGTCGAAGCACTCCCACACGTCGCCGTTGCCGAGCACGGGGATCGACACGTGCCGTTTCAACCGCGCGATCGCGTCCCATCGCGCGTCGCCCGAGTAGAGCTGCGCCGCGGTGCGCGAGTGCAGACCGATCGCGGCGGCGCCTTCCTCTTGCGCGACGCGGCCCGCGTCGAGGTACGTGATCAGCGTGTCGTCGACGCCCATGCGCACCTTGATCGTGAACGGGACCTTCCCCGCGCCTTCGACGCCGGCGCGCACGATGCGTGCGAGGAGCTTCGGCTTCAGCGGGATCGCGCTCCCGCCGCCGTTGCGCGTCACCTTCGGCACGGGGCAGCCGAAGTTCATGTCGAGGTGGTGCACGCCCTGGTCGACGAGCGCGCGCGCCATCTCGCGCACGTCGTTCGGCTCCGTCCCGTAGATCTGGACGGAGCGCGGCGTCTCGTCGGGCCGTGAGCTCGCGAGCAAGTGCGTCAACCGGTTCCCGTTCAGGAAGCCGCGCGCGGTGATCATCTCGCTGACGTAGAGGCCGGCGCCTTGCTCGCGGCACATCGCGCGGAACGGGTAATTCGTGACGCCGGCCATCGGCGCGAGCACGACCGGCGGCCAGACCGAGAGCTCGCGCAGGGCGAGCGGGCGGAACTCGCCCGGACGCGCGAGCGGGACGTCCTGGTTCACGGGCGTCGCGAAGCGCGCGGACGAGGGAGCTCGATCGTGCATGACGTGGAGCGCGCGCGGCGCGTCACCGCGGCTGCGCCGCCGGCTTCGAGGGGACGCGGTTCTCTTCGGGCACGGGCCACGCACCGCTCGGGAGCTCGCCGCTCGTCGCGTCGAAGTCCGCGACGCCGCGGCCCTGCTCGCGCTTCAAGTCGGTGAGCGCACCGTCGTCGCCGAGCGTCGCGGCGAGGAAACCCGACTGCGTGCGCGTGAGCAGCGTGCGCTTTTCGTCGACGCGCAGCTCCCACGGACCGACCGCGGGCTCGTAATCGTCGAAGAAGAGCGCCTTGAACGTGCCCTCGCGCGCGTCGTGCGCGACCTGGAACGCGGCGAGCACGCTCCCGACGTCGACGAGCACGACCTTGTCCTTCACCGGCACGTTGCCGACGAACTGGCCGTTCGCGCGGCGCTCGACGTTGAGCACGTTCCCGACGAGGACGCCCTTCGTGACGACCTCGAGCACGCCGCTCTTCACGGTGAGCTCGAACGCCGCGACGCGCCCGTCGCGGACGGTCTGCGTCAACGCGACGTCCGTGTCCGCCTTCGCGATGCCGCCGAACGTGCGGAGGTGCGTCGCGTACGTGACCGCGCCGTCCGTGCCGCGCACGATCGCGTAGCGTTCGGCGCCGGCGCGCACGCCGAACACGCGCTCCTCGACCGCGCCGCGCGCGAGCACCGCGCCCTCGGGCGTCGACGGCGCGTCGAGCTCGATCGGCTGCTTGCCGAACGCGCGCTCGGCCTGCGCCTGCTGCCGCGTCTTCAGGTCCTGCACGAGGCCGTCGAGCGCGCCCCGGTCGAGCACCTTCCCGCGCAGGACGACGACGCGCGGATCGCGCAGGACGGCGAGGTCGCGCTCGGGATCGCCGAGGTAGAAGCCGACGTCCGCGACCTTCCCCGCCGCGAGCGTGCCGCGGTCCGTGAACCCGAACGCCTCGGCCGCACCGACGGTCGCCGCGCGCACGACGTCGGACGGAGCGATGCCTGCGCGCCCCCAGAGCACGAGCTCCTCGACGAGCGCGCGCCCGGGGAAGAGCCACGGCCGCGGGCTCGCGCTCCCCGGCACGAGGCGCACCTTCTTCTCCCACGCCGCGCGCAGGAGTTCCTGCTGCAGGTTCAGCGCCTGGAGTCCCGCCTGTCGGTACGCGGCGCCCTTCTCGCTCGCGAAGGCGTGCTCGCGCTGCGCCGCGTCGCTCACCCACTGCTGGACGTAGAACGGTCCGAGGTGCTGGAGCTCGGGCGCGTCCGGCCTCTGCGGCAGGAGCTGAACCGCGTGCAGCGCCAGCGTCGGCACGAGCACGGTCTTCGACGCAGCGAGCTTCTCGACGCGCGGGAGCAGGTCCGCGAGCACGACCTCGCTCCACGCCTTCCCCGCAGGGAGCAGCGCGTCGACGTGGTAGACGCCGTCCTGTCCCGCGTCGAGCGCCTCCGTGAGCGTCGAGTTCGCGAGGACGGGCCCGAAGACGCGCAGGCCCTTCTCGTGCGCGACCTCGAGCGCCTTCTTCCACGCGCCGGCGCCGAGATCGGGACCGAGCGCGATCCAGTCGAGCTTCGTCTCGCCGAGGAGACGCCCGAGCTTCTCCTTCGCCGCGTCCGCGCTCTCGAGCACGATCCCCGCGCGCGCGCCGACGCCGACGAGCGGCGCGCCCGCGGTCGCGAGCGTCGGTCCGGGCCAGCGGTCGCGCGCCGCGAGCGCGCGCTCGGCGATCGCGGGCGAGAGGTCGCCGCCTTGGTCGCACACGAGCGCGACGCCCGAGGCGACGTACAGCCGGTCCTGCTCCGGATCGTGGTTCACGAGCGCGTCGATCAAGCCCGGGAGCGCGTGGAGCCCGGTCACGTCGACGCGGCGCGCGTCCTTCGGGAACGCATCGGCGGCCCCGGGCGCGGCGAGCGCGGTGATCTTCCCGTCCTGGACGAGGATCTCGAGCGGGCGCGGGCTCTCCCCCGGGACCAGCGTGTGCACGGTGGCGCCGGACAGGACGACGCTCTGGACGAAGGCGATCAGCATGGGTTCCTCGCGGGCGGCGGACGGGGGCGAAGGTTATAAGGTCTCCCCCCGCGAATCGCCCGCGGCCGCGCAAGTCCTGCGTCGGCGCGGCCGCGCGCACGGACCGCATGACCGACGAACGACCGACGATCCGGCTCGCGACCGACGAGCTCTCCCTCGGCCCCTGGATCTACGGCCGCCAGGTGGCCTTCCCCGACACCGAAGTCGAGGACGGCGCGCTCGTCGAGGTCGTCGACGCGTCCGGGCGCTTCGTCGGGCACGGGCTCTACAACGGGAGCTCGGACATCCGCCTGCGGATGCTGACGCGCGGCAAGAAGAGCGACCTGCGCGCGCCGCGCGACTTCCTGCTGCGCACGCTGTCGAACGCGGACCGCCTGCGGAAGAAGCTCCTGCGCCTCCCCGAGGTCACCGAGGCCTACCGCATCGCGCACGCGGAAGGCGACGACCTGCCGGGGCTCGTCGTCGACCGCCTGGGCTCCGTGATCGTGTGCGAGCACCATGCGCGCGGCTTCTGGAACCTGCGCGACGACGTCGAGTGGGCGGTGAAGGAGCTCTACCCCGAGTGCGAGGTCGTGCACAAGGTGCCGAACTCCGCCGCGAACGCGGAGCGCTTCGAGCCCGAGCCGCCGCGCGACGTCGGCGAGACGACGTTCCTCGAGCACCAGGTGCGCTACCGCGTCGCGCCCGGCCGCGGACACAAGACGGGCTTCTTCTGCGACCAGCGCGACAACCGCTTGAAGGTCGCGCAGTACGCGCGCGGCCAGTTCGTGCTCGACCTCTGCTGCAACACGGGCGGGTTCGCGCTCCAGGCCGCCCGCAACGGAGCCGCGCGCGTCCGCGCCGTCGATCTGGACGAGGTCGTGCTCGAGCGCGCCGCCGCCGCCGCGGACGAGAACCGGCTCGCGGTCGAGTTCGTGCACGCCGACGCGTTCGACGTGCTGCGCGAGACGCGCGCCGCGCGCGAACGGCCCGGCGTCGTCGTGCTCGACCCGCACAAGATCATCGCGAACCGGAATCAGATCGAGGAAGGGCTCCACCGCTACGGCGACCTGAACACGCTCGGCCTCGAATGCGTGAAGCCCGGCGGGCTGCTCGCGACCTTCTCCTGCTCGGGCGCGCTCGACCTGCCGACGTTCCTCGGGATGCTCTTCCAGTCCGCGCGGCGCGCCCGGCGCGGGGTTCGGCTCCTCGACGTGCTCGGCGCCGCCCCCGACCATCCGCAGCGGCCCGAGTTCAGCCGCTCGCGCTACCTGAAGGGCGCCCTCCTCGCGGTGGATTGAGCGCCCCGGGGTCGCCCGAGGGTGGAACCTGGGGCCTGGATCGGGCATCATGTTCGGCCCCCGCGCCCTCGTGCCGGACCGCAGCGCCCACGGCCGCGTCCCGCGAGGGCGCCGCCGTCCCCCCGCACTGAATCCGCGAGCCTGACGCCATGAGCCTGATCCTCCTTGCCGCCCAAGAGAAGTGGCCCGAGTTCGACGAGAGCTGGAAGGCGCTGATGAGCACGGACGGTCCGGTCGACGACCTGATCGGCGCGCTCCGTCTCGCGCTCGACAAGAAGCGCCTCTCGCGCTGCCTCCCGATGATCAAGGAGCACGCCGTCGCGCTCGAAGGCCGCGGGCGCGCCGCGGACGCCGCGCGGCTCTACGGCATGGCGGTCCAGGGCGGCGGGCCTCCCGGCGAGCTCGCGGGCCCGCTGTACCAGGCCGCGCAGAAGGCGTGGAGCGGCGAGAGCTGGTGGGAGGCGTACACGCGTCTCTCCGGACTCGAGGCGAACCTCGGCGATCCGCGCAAGGCGTGGGTCGCGTTCGACCGGCTCATGTTCTTCCAAGTGGGCCGCCTCGTGTACCACGGAGGCGGTTGGGGCACGGGCGAGGTGACCGAGGTCGCGCTCGAGGTGCTCGACCTCCAGATCCGCTTCACGAGCGGCCGGCGCGACCGGTTCCCGCTCAACGCGGCGATGGAGATCTTCGAGCCGCTCCCGGAGAGCGACCTGCGCTCGCAGCACTTCCGCGATCCCGACGCGCTGCGCAAGAAGATCAAGGAAGAGCCGCTCGCCGTGCTCCGCAACGTCCTCGAGCGCCACCACGGCCGCGCGTCGACCGTGTCGATCAAGAACGCGCTCGCGCAGGTCGGCGTCGACGGCACCGCGTGGAACGGCTGGTGGCGCAAGACGCGCAAGCACGCCGAGTCGAGCGAGTGGTTCAAGGTCACGGGCACGCCGCTCAAGGGCGACGTGCAGCTGCTCCACAACGCGATGGACGCCGTCGCGGATCTGAAGCGCCAGCTCGAGAACTCGACCTCGCTCGCCGACGTGCTCGGCCGCGTGCGTGAGCAGCTCCAGGGCAACCAGGACGAGCGCATGCGCGTCATGCTGCTCGAGGTGCTCGAGGCGAAGACGCAGTCGCCGAACGAACCGCTCCCGCTGCGCATGGCTGCGTGGCTGCTCCTGCGCGAGGAGCGCGGTGCATCGCCCGAACCGCTGCTCGAGCTCCTGCGCGCCGCGGCCGCGCAACCCCCGCCGACCGACCCGGGCAAGACGCCCGCGCTGTGGGCCCACTTCCAGGCGCTGCCGGGCCTGCGTGAACAAGAACGCTGCGTGTCCGCGCTCCAGGAAGTGCTCGGCGACGGTTGGGTGGACGAAGCGGTCAAGAACCTCCAGCACGCCCCGAGCGGGATGGCGAAGCTGCTCGTCGACACGCTGCACGGAGCCGGCCGCGCCGCGGACCTCGGCGCCGCGTACAAGGACCTGCTCGCGCGTCCGCTGCGCGCGCCCGAGGTCCTGATCAGCCTCGCGCGCCTCGGCGAGAGCGGCAAGCTCCCCGGCGACCTGCCGACGCCGGTGCAGCGCGCGCAAGCGCTGCTCGCGCTCGCGTCGTACCTCTTCGTGAACCGCCGCGGCGACGCGAACAACCTGCGCTCGAACACGCGCCTCGCGGAGTTCCTCACCAAGGGCAAGGACTCCGTGCTCCGCCGCCTGCTCCACGGCGCCGATCCCGAAGCGATCGTCAGCCTGCAGCGCACCGTGCAACGCGGCGTCGACGAGACGATCGACAACCAGTTCACGGACATCTACATGCGCGCGACGCCGGTCGCGATGCGCGCGGCGCCCGCGTTCTTCTGGGAGAACGAGCGCATCTACACGACGCGCAAGGGCCTCGAGAAGCGCAAGGCGGAGCTCCACCACCTGCGCGAGGTGAAGATCCCCGCGAACTCCGACGCGATCGGCCGCGCCGCGGCGATGGGCGACCTCTCGGAGAACTCCGAGTGGGAAGCCGCGATCGAGGAGCAGCGCAACTTGACCTCGCGCGCCGCCGAGATCGAGGGCGAACTCCGCCGCGCGGTCGCGATCGAGAACGAGATCCTCCCCGAGGGCGTCGTCTCGCCGGGCACGCACGTCCGCTACAAGGACCTCGGCACCGGGCAGACGCACGAGATCACGATCCTCGGCCCCTGGGACACGGACGTCGGCGATCATGTCGTCTCCTACCGCGCCCCGCTCGCGGCGGGACTCCTCGGGAAGAAGCCCGGGGACAAGGTCCAGGTCCAGCTCCCCTCGGGCTCGATCTCGATCGAGGTCCTCGCGACCGAGCCCCACCCGCTCGGCGACTGACCGGCCCGGAATCGGGCTTTCTACGCGCCCAGGGCCGGTTCCGGCCGCCCTGGGCTTCAAGTTTCAGGCGATCATGATACGATGACCACGTCGTGATCGCGCCCACCGCCCAGCTCGGGGAGGCCCTGCGCCTCTTCGGCGAGCCGACCCGCCTCCGGATCCTCGGCCTGCTCGAGCTCTCCGAGCTCTCGGTCGGCGAGCTCGCGCGCGCGCTCGACATGCAGCAGAGCCGCGTGTCGAACCACCTGCGCGTCCTGCGCGACGCGCGGCTGCTCCAGGAGCGCCACGAAGGGCGGACGACCTTCCTGCGCCTCGGCGTCCCCGAGGACGCGACGGAGGACCTCGTCGCGCGCCTCTGGTCGACGTTGCGCGCCGAGATCCCGACGCTGCCCGAGTTCGCGTCCGACGTCGCGCGCCTGCACCAGGTCGTCGCGGAGCGGCGCGCGCGCTCCCGCGACTTCTTCGATCGCGTCGCCGGCGAGTGGGAGAAGATCGGCGTCGACTTCGCGACGGGACAGGCGCGCCAGCGCGTCGCCGCGAACGTGTTCGCGCGGCCGCTCGTGCTCGCGGACCTCGGCTGCGGCACGGGCTACCTCGCGAGCGCGCTCGCCGGGCTCTGCTCGCGGCTCGTGTGCGTCGACGGCTCGAACGCGATGCTCGAGGAAGCGCGGAAGAAGCTCGAGCCGATGCCGCCCGGGACGACGCTCGACCTGCGCCGCGGCGACCTCGACGAGCTCCCGATCGCCGACGCGGAGCTCGACGGCTGCGTCGCGGGCATGGTCCTCCACCACCTCGACGATCCGACGCCCGCCGTGCGCGAGATGCGCCGCGTGCTCAAGCCGGGCTCGACCGCCGTCGTGCTCGAGCTCGCGCCGCACCGCGAGGAGTGGATGCGCGACGAGCAAGGGGATCGCCACCTCGGCCTCGATCCGCGCGACGTGCGCGCCGCGTTCGAGCGCTCGGGCTTCGTCGACGCGCGCATCGAAGCCGTCGACGACCGCTACCAACCCAAGCGCCGGGAGTCCGCTTCGAACGAAGCGGCGCCCGCGCTCTCCCTGTACCTCGTCCGGGGGCGCGTGCCCTCCGGCGCATGACCTGACGGCACGCATCGGCACCGAAAGCACACGACCATGGCACCCACCGCATCGAAGACCCGCCTCGACTTCAAGGTCAAGGACCTCACCCTCGCCGACTTCGGCCGCAAGGAGATCGAGCTCGCCGAGCACGAGATGCCCGGCCTGATGGCGATCCGCGAGGAGTACGGCAAGAAGAAGCCGCTCAAGGGCGCGCGCATCTCGGGCTCGCTCCACATGACGATCCAGACCGCGGTCTTGATCGAGACGCTCGTCGACCTCGGCGCGGAAGTGCGCTGGGCGTCGTGCAACATCTTCTCGACGCAGGACCACGCCGCCGCCGCCGTCGCCGTCGGCCGCAAGGGCACGCAGAAGGATCCGAAGGGCGTGCCGGTGTTCGCGTGGAAGGGCGAAACGCTCGAGGAATACTGGTGGTGCACGGAGCAGGCGCTCACGTGGCCGGACGGAGACGGCCCGAACATGCTCCTCGACGACGGCGGCGACGCGACGCTGCTCGTCCACCTCGGCACCGAGTGCGAGGCGAAGAAGAAGGTCCCCGCGACCCAGAAGTCGGACAGCGAGGAGTACGCGATCATCCTCGACCTGCTCCGCCGCACGCTGCGCGAGGAGCCGCAGAAGTGGACGAAGATGGGTCAGTCGATCCTCGGCGTCTCCGAGGAGACGACGACGGGCGTGCACCGGCTCTACCAGCGCATGCAGGCGGGCACGCTGCTCTTCCCCGCGATCAACGTGAACGACTCCGTGACGAAGTCGAAGTTCGACAACCTCTACGGCTGCCGGCACTCGCTCGTCGACGGGATCATGCGCGCGACGGACGTCATGCTCGCGGGCAAGGTCGCGGTCGTGTGCGGCTACGGCGACGTCGGCAAGGGCTGCGCGCAGTCGCTGCGCGGCCAGGGCGCGCGCGTCGTCGTCACCGAGATCGATCCGATCTGCGCGCTGCAGGCGGCGATGGAGGGCTACCAGGTGCTCACGCTCGAGGACGTCGTCGAAACCGCCGACCTCTTCGTCACGGCGACGGGCAACAAGGACATCATCACCGCGGCGCACCTCGCGAAGATGAAGCACAACGCGATCGTCGGGAACATCGGCCACTTCGACAACGAGATCGACATGGCCGGCCTCGCGAAGACGAAGGGCGTGAAGAAGATCAACATCAAGCCCCAGGTCGACGAGTGGCGCTTCTCCGACGGCCACAGCGTGATCATCCTCGCGGAAGGCCGCCTCTTGAACCTCGGCTGCGCGACCGGCCACCCGAGCTTCGTGATGTCGAACAGCTTCACGAACCAGGTGATGGCGCAGGTCGAGCTCTTCCTGCACCACCAGGAGTACGAGAAGAAGGTCTACACGCTCCCGAAGCACCTCGACGAGCGCGTCGCGCGCCTCCACCTGAAGAAGCTCGGCGTCCGGCTCACCGAGCTGCGCAAGGACCAGGCGGACTACATCGGCGTGCCGGTCGAAGGCCCGTACAAGCCCGACCACTACCGCTACTGATCCCTGCGCGGCTCAGGAACGACGCGGCGCGCGGTCCCGGACGGGAGCGCGCGCCGCTCGCGTTGTCGGGGCGCCGTTCAGGCCTTCTTCGCGGGCTTCGTGGCGCGCGGCTTCGCGCCGCTCTTCCCCGGCGCCTTCGCGCGCGCGGCCGGAGCCTTCGCCGCGGCCTTCTTCGGCGCGGGCTTCGCCTTCTCGTCCGCGCCCGTCAGCGCCGCGAGCACCGCCGCCGCGTGACCGTCGACCTTCACCGGCGACCACACGCGCGCGAGCTTGCCGTGCTCGTCGATCAGGAACGTCGAGCGGATCGAGCCCGTCACGGGCTTGCCGTACATCACCTTCTTCCCGTGCGCGCCGTACGCCTTCGCGACGGCGAAGTCGGGATCGGAGAGCAGCTCGAACGGGAGCGCGTACTTCGCGCGGAACTTCGCGTGCGACGCGAGCGTGTCGCGCGAGACGCCGAGCACGACGGCGCCCGCCTTCTTCAGCGCGGCCTGGTCGTCGCGGAACGCGCACGCCTCGCGCGTGCAGCCGGGCGTGTCGTCCTTCGGATAGAAGTAGAGCACGACCTTCTTGCCGCGCAGATCGGAGAGGGAGAGCTTCGAACCGCTCGTCGATTCGAGCGTGAACGCGGGAGCGGGATCACCGGGGCGGAGCATGACGTTTCCTTTCGTCGGGGAGCGCAGGCTACCGGCCGCGCGAGCACGCGCAAGCTCGTGTGCGCAGACCACGCTACCCACAGCGGCGGCGCGCGGAGGCCTTTCGCCCGAGGCCGAGTCCGCGCCAGTTCGCAACGTCCCGCTCGCAGCCTGCCCAGCACGCCTCCGCGGGCTCCCTTCGCCGTCGTATTCGATGCGCGTGCCTCCGGTGCGAGGCTCTCGTCGTGCGCGCGCCTCCGCGCCCGGCGAGCTCGAACCGAGTCGACGCGGAGGTCGCACGCATCGGGAAGGAAAACGAGGCCATGAACACGAGCACCACACCGGACGTCCTCGCGCCGCGGAGGTCGACGCCCGAGAACCTCTCCGCCATCAAGGAGTCCCTCGGCGAAGTCGCCGTGAACGAGAAGGAGCGCCTCCAAGGCGCCGTCGCGCGCACGAAGGACCGCCTCGTGCATGCCGAGGACAAGTTCGAGAACTTCGTCCGTGAGCGTCCCGTGCAGTCGATCCTGATCGCCGCCGGCGCGGGGCTCGCGATCGGATGGCTGCTCGGCCGTCGGCGTTGACGGCGAGCCGCACGGATCGAGGCCGCGAGGAGGCGAGACGATGATCACACGCGACGAGACGAGCGAGGTCCCGTACCGGGGCAACGGAGTTCCCTCGCGCGAGGCCGCGGCGCCCGCGGAACAGGCGCCCGCTCGGGAGGACGCGGAGGACACGGGGCCTCCCGACTTCGTCGGGCACCTCACCGAGGCCGGGACGCACCTCGCTCGTCTCGCGCGTGTGCGCACCGATCGCGCCGAGCACGCGCTTCGGCGACGGGCCGTCGGGCTCGTCGCCCTCGTGTTCGCGCTCCTCGCGACTTCGATCCTCTGCATCCAAGGAGCGCTGCTTCTTTCACGCGGCCTCGCGGGCACGCTCGGCGCGCTCGCGGGCGATCGACCGTGGGCGGGCGAACTCGTCGCCGGAGTCTTGCTCCTCGCCGGTCCCGCGCTCCTCGGCTTGCTCGCGTGGCGCGCGCACGAGCGGCGCGAGTTGCGCCGAAAACTGCACGAGTACCGCCATGAAGACGCCTCCGCCGAAAACGCTGGATGAACTCTTCGACTCCGAGGAAGCGCGCGCGTGGGCGGGCCTCCAGGAGAACGTGCGGGCCGCAGGCGCGGACGTGCGTCGTTGGACGCGCGTCGACCGCATCGCGCGCGAGCATCCACTCGCGTGCGTGCTCGCGGCCTTCGGTGTCGGCGTCGCGCTCGCGCCCCTCGCGCGCGGCCTGGTCGAACGCGTCGGCCCGGCGCTCCTCGGCGCGCTGCGCCAGACGCCCGGCGGAGTCCTCGGGCTCGCGCGCGGTCTGTCGACGCTCGGTCGGCGCTGACGCGACTGCTGGGTCCGCGGCCCGCCGCACGCGGCGATCGCTCCGCGCCGCGCTCGACACGGAGCCGCGCGCGCGGCACGCTGACGCGGCATGTCGAGCTCGCTCCGCACGCAGAGCGTCGGTCGTCTCGCGCCGAGTCCGACGGGACTCCTCCACGTCGGTCACGCGCGGTCCTTCCTGCTCGCGTGGTGGCACGCGCGCGCGTCCGGCGGACGGATCGTGCTGCGCCTGGAGGACCTCGACGGCGATCGCGTGAAGTCCGGCATGGCCGAGCAGTGCCTCGCCGACCTCGCGTGGCTCGGCCTCGACTGGGACGGGCCCGTCGAGGTGCAGTCGAAGGACCCGCGGCCGATCGCAGCCGCGCTCGACGACCTGCTCGCGCGCGGGCTCGCCTACCCGTGCACGTGCTCGCGCAAGGAGATCGAGGCCGCGCAGAGCGCGCCGCATCCGGGACAGGAGAAGGGCCGCTACCCGGGCACGTGTCGCGGGAAGTGGCGCACGCTCGCCGAAGCCGAGGCCGCCACCGGCCGGCCCGCGGCGGCGCGGCTCGTCGTCGAACCGGGCGCGATCGAGCTCGTCGACGCGTTCGTCGGGCCGTTCCGCTCGGACCCCTTCGCCGAGGTCGGCGACTTCCCGATCGCACGCCGCGCGGGCGCGCCCGCGTACCAGCTCGCGGTCGTCGTCGACGACGGACGCGCAGGCATCACGGACGTCGTGCGCGGCGACGACCTCCTGTCGAGCACGGCACGGCAGTGGCTCCTCCAGCGCGCGCTCGGACTCCCGCATCCCGCGTGGCACCACGTGCCGCTCGTGGTCGACGAGGGCGGGCGGCGCCTCGCGAAGCGCAGCGACGACCTGTCGCTCGCGGAGCTCCGGGCGCGCGGCGTGAGCGCGGAGCGCGTCGTCGCGTGGGTCGCGCGGCGCTCGGGGATCCCGGACGCGGAGCCGGCGACGGCCGCGCGCTTCGTGCCGGGGTTCACGCTGAAAAACGTTCCGAGGACGGCCGTCGTGCTCGACCGCGGAGCGCTCGCGGAGCTCGTCGAAGGACGGTGAGCGCGCGCGACTCGGGAAGCGCTTCCCGGTCTCAGGACGGACGCGGTCTCGGGTCGATAGAGGGCCCGGCGCGACGCTTGACTTGCCCCCCTCGAGGGGTACCCTTGTGCGCCTTCGATCCCCGGTAGCTCAATGGTAGAGCACCCGGCTGTTAACCGGGTTGTTGTAGGTTCGAGCCCTACCCGGGGAGCCACTCCTCTCCGAACGCGCGAGCGAGCGCGACCTGGATCGGTGAGGTGAGTGCGCGTGCGACGCGATGGGAGCGGGCGGAAGTCCCCCACGCGGCGAAGCCTGCGGCGATCGTGCGCGATCGGTCTGTCGGAAGTTCGCCTTGTCCAGGTCGGTGGTGCGCCGACAGCTCGCACTACGCGCACGCGCTGGTGAGTTCGAGCCTCGTATCCATCAAAGACCTCTCCCTTCCGCCCCGATCGAAAGCCCGAGCTCGAACGCGCCGAAGCGTGCCGACGCGTCTCGAACTCGGCGTTCGTGCGACTCGTCGTCGGCTCCACGGCTTCCCACGAGCAGGTCGGCGATGAGGCGCGACCACGGATCGCGCGCTTCGACGAGCAGCGGCCTCGTCGGCTCGATCGCGTCGCTCGCATGGCTTCGGGCGATGTCGAGCCCCAGGAGCGTCGCCCCGGCGTCTCGAACCTCGATTCGTCCATCGCGCACGACGTCCGCCAACTCGACGAACACTCGCTCCTCGTTCCCCGCCGACTCGTAGTGACGAAGAAACCAGTCGAAGTCTTGGATGTCCTTGCGCTCCCCCCGCGCTCGACGATCGCGGTAGGCGTGCAACTTCAAGAGCGCGAGGCTCGTGATCGCGGCGATCGGGACGACGAGCCCCGCCCCCACCTCGACGGCTTCGCGGAGGCCCTCGGACGCCCGAAAGCCGTGCACGGCCATCCGTGTGCGATCCGGCCACTTGATCTCCCCCGTCGGCGCTTCGATGCCCCCGTACGGCACCAGGTCGAGGACCGAACCGCTTCGATGGACGAATCGATGAGCGGCTTGGCCGCGCGTGAACTTCGGCGGATTCCCCGCGAGCAGACGCGACGTCAGCTCGGCCCAATGCTCCCAGCTCTCCGCGTGGACCGCGAAGTCCCAGTCGAGCGTCGTACGCGCCCCACGCAAACTCCACCGATGGTCGAAGGACAAGACGCGCGCCCCGGCTCCGACGAGGAAGCACGTCGAGTTCGCCGCGTCCATCGCCGCGAGGAAGTCGCGGAGGAGTTCCAGGTCCGCCCGAGCCAGCTTCACTTCCATCGCGGTTCGATGTGCTCGATGCGCACCTTCTCGGCGACATCGCGCAGGCGATCGTCCGGATGCAGCAGGAGCTCCGCGTGGATCCAGAGCGGATCGGCGAGCGTCGCCGCCTTCCTCGCGCTGCCGACGTCGACACGTCCGAACGCTCGGACGAGCGCGACGTCGCCCTCGGGATCGGGGACGAGTTCGAGGGCCCGCATCGCGTCCTTGGGCTCGATGCCATCGAGATGCAGCGTCGCCGTCTCGGGTCGCAGGTACTTCGTGAGCAGCGCCGCGCCCAACTCACCTCCGACGAGGACCCTCTCTCCGAGCCCGGCCGTCGCGACGAGCTCCGCGAGTCGCTCGAGGGCGACCCCGGGCCTCCGCCGGCAGTTCGTCTCGAACAACTTCGGCCGGAGCGTGTCCGCGTACGCTTCGTCCCAGCGCTTGAGCATCGCGTCGGGTTCCTGCAACTCGACTCCGTCCTTCACGCGGCGAATCCAGGTGCGCCGTTCGAGCTCGCGAAGGATTCGCGCGACGCCGCCGAGCGCGATCCCCGCCTCCTCGCCCAGTTCGCGCAGCGTTCCTTCGTGACGCCGCTGCCTGAGGAGCACGCAGAGGAGCTTCGTTCCCGCCGCGTGGAGCGCACGACGTTCCACTCCCGTGCGGGCGACGCGCGGTCGCCCGGTCACCCACACGAAGAGCCCCTCGTCCTGGAGGAAGGCGTTCCCCGCCAGGTCGACGAACCCGAGTCCCTGCGCGCGCAGTTCGTCGGCGATCGGCGGCGTGACGTGCTCCGTGAGCAGGAGCGCGCGCCCGAACTGCTCGCGCAACCGCACCAAGTGATGGAGCGTCGGCCCCAGCGTGGCGCGTTCGAATCGGGGCTTGTGTTCGCACGCCCACTCGGTCTTGCCCATCGGCCCGCGCAGCGTGATCACGGCGTCGGCTCGCGTTGCGTTCGTCCCTGCTCGGGCCTCGCTCGCGACCGTCTCGACCTGGATTCCGAGCCGCGTGAGCGGCTCGACGAACGGGCCGAACCAGGCGGGGGTGGGAGTCCGTCGTTGGGGTCGGCGCGGCATGCTCGTCCTGCGTCTTGTTCATTATCGTACGACGTTCATTCCGGATGAACAATGAGGCCCCATGAACAGCGTCGCCCGTGCAAACCCGCCCCAGGAGCGTCCGGGCGGGGATCTCGGGCCGGTAGGAAGCTCGCTCCCGGCCGCCGCCGATGGGCGAGTCCCCTCCACCTCAGGGCGCCCGCACGCCGCACCCGCCCCGATTCCAAGCCCCACGTCCCCGGGTCCCGCTCGGAGAGCCACCTCGCCTGAGCGCGGCTCTGCACGCGACCTGGACGCGGATGCGCCACGAGCGCACAGCTGTCTTGGTGCGAGGTACTGCCCCACGTAGACCGTGTTGCGGGAACGACTCCGAGTTCGACTTCCCTAGGTTCGCTTCGCGACTCCGCGATCAAGACCCTCTCGAGGGTGAACGCGCGCTCGACGCCCTCACGCCTCCCGCACCGATCCGCAGGGAATCAACGCGAGGTTCTGGAGCTTCAGCTCAGCCAACCTCCCCGCGACCTCTTCGCTAACGTAGACGATCGACCGGCCGTGCTCGTGGATGTGAAACCACGCGTGGGACGCGGCTCCGAGCCGTGGCTGGATCACGAGCCCGCCTGGGCGATACTCGACGCGAGTCTGCCCGCACAGCGAGCAGACGCCTTGGGTCGGCAATCCGCTCGCCGCGCAATCGAGGTGCGCCGACGCTACCGGACGAAGCCAATGGAGCTCGTGCCCGGCGAACGGATCCACCTTGCCGCGACGTCGGAACCACGCACTCGGCTCCACCTTCACCGCTGCGAAGTCCGCTGGAGTCAACCCGACTCGCAGCAATCGTTCTCGCGCCGCGTTCGTCACCACGCACAC
>JAXMBZ010000003.1:0-546886 GCA_046349615.1 Planctomycetota bacterium | reverse complement strand
GTTGGCGCGCGATCTGCGAAGGCACGGGCGGCCGCATGCACGCGGTCGAGATGAAATGAGCGCGCGCGGCGCGAGCTCGAACGCTCCGCGCCGCGCGCCTTCGATCGCCGAGGTCGTCAGGCCTTCACGAGCACCTTGAAGCCGCCGAACGACATGCGCGAGATGTCGAAGGGCTTCTTCTTGTCGTCCTGCATCAGCGCGGCCATGCGCTGCATCCGCGGGTCCTTCATGACCTCCTTGTTCACCTTGTCGCGGTGCGCGCGCGACTTGTAGACGATCCACGAGAAGACGACGGTCTCGTCCTTCTTCGTCGCGACGCGCTTCGGGAAGGAGATGCCGATGTCGCCGAGGTCGTCGCCGACGCACTCGAAGTACTCGAGGGCACCTTTCTGCTTCCAGATCTTGGCCGCGAGCTTGGCGAGCATCCGGTAGCGCGCGAGGTTCTTCTTCGGGAGGGGGATCAGGAAACCGTCGACGTAGTTGGGCATGGGTGGGTCCTTCGGTGAGCCGCTTGCGCAGAGCGCCACGGGCAGACAATCGTTTCGCCGTCGATCATGCCCGGGCGGGCCGCGCCGAAGAAGGATCAAGTCGTCCCCGGAGTGCGTCGTCGAGCTTCGCTGCCGACGCGCGCTCGGCGGCCTCCGCGCGGCTCGCGGCCCTCGCGCGATTCTGGTAGAAGCTTCGCCCCGTTCGCGGCGGAGGTCCGTCCGTCCGGCGACGGTGTGCGAAGGACAAGCATGACGACCACGACCCCGAACGGCCTCTCCGCGCCCGTGACGCTGCCCCAGGGCAAGGCCACCTACGCGAGCGGGGGCGGACTCGCCTTGATCACGCTCGTGAACCCGCCCGCGAACGGGTACAGCCACGCGATGATGCGTGATCTCGACGAGGCCGTGCTCTGCGCGCGCTTCGACGACGCGGTGCACGTGATCGTGCTCGCGGGCGCGGGCGAGAAGTTCTTCTGCGCCGGCGCCGACATCGCGATGCTCAACGACGTCACGCCGGCGTTCAAGTACCAGTTCTGCCTGCACGCGAACGAGACGCTCCTGCGCCTCGAGCACACGCCGAAGCTCGTGATCGGCGCGCTCGGCGGTCACTGCGTCGGCGGCGGGCTCGAGATCGCGCTCGCGTGCGACCTGCGGCTCGCACGACATGGTTCGGGCAAGTGCGGACTCCCCGAGGTCGCGCTCGGCGTGCTCCCGGGCACCGGCGGCACGCAGCGGCTCGTCCGCGTCGTCGGCAAGAGCAAGGCGATCGAGCTCATGGCGACCGGACGGCTCCTCGACTACGACGAGGCGAAGGAGCTCGGGCTCGTCGACCAGCTCGTCGACGCGCCGGACGACGCGGCGTTCCTCGCGAAGGTGCTCGACCACGCGCGCACGTTCTGTCCGCCGAACAAGGCGTCGATGAGCGTCGGTCTGATCAAGCGCGCGGTGCAGACGGGCGTGGAGATCCCGCTCGAATCGGGCCTCGCGCTCGAGCGCGAGCTCCAGGCGCGCCTCTTCTCGTCCGCGGACGCGAAGGAAGGCATCGGCGCGTTCGTCGAGAAGCGCGCGGCGAAGTTCGCGGGGCGCTGAAAGGCCGACGATGCAGGCGATCCAGATCTTCCGTCACGGCGCCCCGTCGGTCCTCGAGGTCGTCGACGTCCCGCGGCCCGAGCCGAAGCCGGGCGAGGTGCTCGCGCGCGTGCTCGGCGTGTCGCTCAACCACCTCGACCTGTGGACGCGCCGCGGCATGCCGGGGTTCGTCGTCGGGTTCCCGCGCATCCTCGGTTGCGACGCGACTGGCGAGATCGTGGCGCTCGGCGCGGGCGTCACGGGGCTCTCGATCGGCGACAAGGTGCTCCTCGAGCCCGGGTTCAGCTCGGGCGCGTCGGCGCACGACCTCGCGGGCAACGATCACCTGTCCGACGACTACGGCATCCGCGGCGAACACGGCGACGGGTACTGCTGCGAGTACGTCGCGCTGCCCGCGCGCTACGTGCTCCCGCTCCCCGCGGGCCTCGATCCCGTGCGCACTGCGGCGACGCCGCTCGTGTTCCTCACGGCGTGGGGGATGCTCGTCACGAAGGCGAAGCTGCAGTCGGGCGAGACGTGCCTCGTGATCGGCGGCGCGTCGGGCGTCGGCAGCGCCGCGATCCAGATCGCTCGCTCGACCGGCGCGCGCGTCGTCGCGACGGCGGGCAGCGCGTCGAAGCTGGAGCTCGCGCGCTCGCTCGGCGCCGACGCCGTCGTCGACCACACGCAGCCCGACTGGGCGAAGGAGCTCAAGAAGCTCTCGGGCGGCCGCGGCTTCGACGTCGTCGTCGAGCACGTCGGGCCCGCGACGTGGGACGTCTCGATGCGCTCCCTCGCGCGCAACGGACGGCTCGTCACGTGCGGCGGCACGACGGGGCCGACGGTGCAGCTCCAGCTCCCGCACCTCTTCATCAAGAACCAGTCGGTGCTCGGCTCGACGATGGGCCCGAAGAGCGCCTTCCCGACGATCCTCAACCGGCTCGCGCGCGGCGATTGGCAACCGGTGATCGACCGCGTGCTGCCGCTCTCGAAAGCGCGCGAAGCGCACGAACTGCTCGAGTCCCGCGCGGTGCACGGCAAGATCGTGCTCGTGCCCGGCGCGTGACCTCATCCCCCGACGGAACTCCACGATGAACGCGAAGAACATCTCCACCGCCGCCGTGCTCGGCGCGGGAACCATGGGCAACGGCATCGCGCAGGTGCTCGCGACCGCCGGCATCACGACGCGCCTCTACGACGTCGCGCCCGGACAGGTCGAGCGCGGCCTCGCGAACGTGCGCTCGAACCTCGAGAAGGGCGTCGCGAAGGGCAAGGTCGCGCAGGCCGACATGGACGCGGCGTTGAAGCGCCTCTCCGGCACGACGAACCTCCAAGAAGCGATCGTCGGCGTGCAGTGCGTCGTCGAAGCCGTGCCCGAGAAGCTCGAGCTCAAGCAGACGATCTTCCAGGAGCTCGGCAACACGCTCGGGCCCGACGTGCTGCTCGCGACGAACACGAGCTCGCTCCCGATCACCCGCATCGCCAGCGTCACGAAGCACGGCGAGCGCGTCGTCGGCATGCACTTCTTCAACCCGGTCCACATCATGAAGCTCGTCGAGGTCGTGCAGACCGACAAGAGCTCCGACGCCGCGGTGCAGTGCGCGCTCGAGCTCTCGAAGCGCCTCGGCAAGGACCCCATCCGCGTGAAGGACAGCCCCGGCTTCGCGTCGTCGCGGCTCGGCGTCCTCGTCGGTCTCGAGGCGATGCGCATGGTCGAGAGCGGCGTCGCGTCGGCCGCCGACATCGACAAGGCGATGACGCTCGGCTACGGGTTCCCGATGGGGCCGCTCGAGCTCACCGACCTCGTCGGCCTCGACGTGCGCATGTCGATCGCGCAGTACCTGTCGAAGGAGCTCGGCTCGCGCTTCGAGGTGCCCGCGATCCTCGAGGAGAAGGTGAAGCGCGGCGAACTCGGCAAGAAGAGCGGCCGCGGCTTCTACGAGTGGAAGGATGGCGCGGCGGTCCGCTGAGCTGGCGCGCGGCGCGCGCGTCCTCGCCTCGGCGGGGAGTGCGCGCACGTCGCGTAGTGCGTCGAGCGCGGAGCTCGCGCCCGCGCCGCCGTCGCGATTCGTGCTCCCGCGCGCGCACCGCGGCGTGCTCGACGACGCGGCGCGCGCGGCCGCGATGGAGCACGTGCGCGCGCTCCTCGAGCCGCCGACCGCGCCGTACGCGGAGGACGGTCCGCACGCCGCCGTGCGCGCGTTCGTCGCGGCGCGGCCGGAGCTCGAGCTCGTCGTCGACGAGCACGCGAACGTGATCGTGCGCTGGCCCGGCGCGCGAAGCGCGAAGCGCTCGAAGACGAAGACGCTCGCGTACAGCGCGCACCTCGACCACCCGGGGTTCCTCTACGCCGGCAAGCGCCGCGGAGCGCACGAAGCGACGTTCCACGGCGGCGTGCCCGCGCGCTACTTCCCCGGCGCCCCCGTGCGCTTCTTCGACCCGGAGACGGGCGCTCCGATCGCGACCGCCCGCGTGCGTGCGCCCGTGAAGCGCGGCGCGGACGACGTGTGCGCGCTCGACGAGGTCGTCGGCGACCCGCGGGTCGGCGCGCTCGGCATGTGGGACCTGACGCCCGGCGAAGTGCGCGGCACGCGGCTCCATTCGCGCGTGTGCGACGACCTGATGGGCGCCGCCGCGATCCTGTCGACGCTCGATTGGTGCGCGCGAACGCGCCCCGCGGCGCCGCTCGTCGGCCTCTTCACGCGCGCGGAGGAGACGGGCTTCGTCGGCTGTCTCGGCCTCGCGCGCGCCGCTCGGCTCCTCGACGGGCTCGCGATCGTCGGCCTGGAGTGCTCGCCGCGCCGCGCGACGGCGAAGGTCGGACTCGGGCCGGTCGTGCGCGTCGGCGACAAGCAGTCCGTGTTCGTGCCGTGGATCACCGAGCGTCTGCACGAAGCGGCGCTCGAGCTCCAGGCCGCGAACCCGCGCTTCCTCTTCCAGCGCGCGCTCATGGACGGTGGGAGCTGCGAGTCGACCGCGTACAACGCGTACGGCGTCGAAGCGGGCGCGCTCTGCCTCGCGCTCGGCAACTACCACAACTGCGGGCCGAAGGACCGGATCGCGCCCGAGTTCGTCGACTGGAACGACCACGAGAGCTTGATCGCGCTCCTGATCGCGGTCGCGAAGACGTGGGACGAGCCGCGCGAGCGTAGAATTCTGGCCCGCTTGCAGCGTATCTGGAGCGGCGAGCACGCACGCCTCGCCGCTTCGGCCCGGAGACTCCGGGCCGGCGCCGCTTCCAGGCGCAGCGTGCATTCGAGGAGAGCCCCATGACCGAAGCCCAGTGGTCCGTCGACCCGACGGAAGCACCCAAGAAGAAGTCGTTCCCGAAGTGGGTGTGGTTCTGCGGCGGCGGTTGCCTGCTCGCGCTGCTCGCGGGGATCGTCGCGCTCGTCCTCGTCGGCAACATGATCAAGAAGGCGACGGACCCGGAGCGGAACGAGCAGGCGCTCCAGGTCGTGCTCCCGCACGATCCGCTGCCCGAAGAGATGAAGATCCAGTTCCACGCCTCGCTCGGCATGGAGCAGTTCACGCTGATCGATTCGCGTGGGTTCCAGCTCCAGTTCCAGATCCACGACAACGCCGACGGCACGCGCGCGCGTTCGCAGATGTTCGAGAAGGACGTCCCCGAGTTCCCCAAGGACCTCGGCGTCATGAAGTTCGAGGACATGACGAAGGCGATGGTCGACGTGCAGGGCCGCGAGCTCGCCGTGATCCGGATGAAGCTGCAGTTCTCGGGGATCATGGGCTCGATGATGCCCGAGGAGGCGAAGGACCAGGTCGGCAGCATGATGTGGATCGACCTGACGCCGCCCGTCAAGGAGGGCGAGACGCCCGAGCACACGCTCGTCCTGGGCCAGATCACGCGCGTCAAGGGCAAGGGTGAGATCACCGACGAGGAGCTGCGCACGCTGCTCTCGCCCTTCCACGTCGGTCCGAAGCGGTGAGCGCGTGATGACGACCGCTGCGCCGAAGCCCGCGACGACCTGGCGCGTCTTCGCCGCCTTCGCGACGCTCGCGGTCGTCGCGGGGGCGTTCGGCTTCGTCGCGCTCGCGAAGTCGGGCGAGGTCGCGCCGAGCGTCGTCCTCGACCCCGCGTTCACGGTGCGCGAGCTGCCGTTCGGCTTCGTCCCGCGCTTCGCGGCGGAGCTCCCGTTCGAGCAGAAGCTCGTGCGGTTCGCGGCGCCCGACACGCAGCTCGGGGCGCCGCCGGCCGCGAAGAGCGACGCGGCGACGACGGCCTCCGGCGGCGCGTCGAAGTCCGCGGACGCGACGCCGAAGATCGCGTGGAAGAAGGTCGCGCTCGCGCCCATCGGAGCGCCGCGTGAGGCCGCGCTCGTGCTCGTCGGTTCGCTCGGAAACGCGGGCGTGAAGCCGTACTTCGAGGATCCGAGCTGGCGCGAACTCTCCGACCTCGGTGACGCGGGCGGTTGGGTCGCGGTCGAGGCGGGGACGGTCGTCTGGGCGGATTACGAACCGCGCTACGTCGTGCTCCGCCACTACGAGCCGCCGGGCACGTACACGGACCACGCGCGCGTCGACGTGTCGGCGAACGGACGCTTCGGCGTCGTGTGCGTCGATTGGCCGCAGGGCGTCACGGGCTCGAAGGACGCGCTCGTCGAGCTCGCGCGCGCGTTCGAGCCGAAGCCCGCGGCGAAACCGTGAGCGCACGGCGCGCCGCGGCGGCCTCGTGAAGCCGAAACTCGACGATGGACCTCCACCAACTGACGACCTTCGTCACCGTCGCGCGCCTCGGGAGCATCACTCGAGCATCCGAGACGCTGCACTTGAGCCAGCCCGCCGTGAGCGCGCACGTGAAGGCGCTCGAGGACGAGCTCGCGCTCGTCTTGTTCGAGCGCACGGCCCGTGGGATGGCGCTGACGAACGACGGACGGCGTCTGCTCGAAAAGGCGGAGCGCACGCTCGAGGCGCAGCGCGACCTCGTCGCGGAGGCCGCGCGGCTCCAGGGTCGGCTCGCCGGGAAGCTGCGGCTCGGCGCCGCGCGCAGCGTCGACCCCGCGGTCGTCGGACGCGTGCTCGCGGCGCTCGCGGAGCGTCTTCCCGAGGTCGACGTCGCGCTGCGGCACGCGGGTTCGTCCGAGGTGCGCGCCGCGCTCGCGGCGGGTGAACTCGACGGCGGGTTCTTCAACACGGCCGACGCGCCGCCGCGCGAGTTCGTCGCGCTCGACGTCGCGAGCTTCCGCGTCTTCGTCGCTGCGCGCCCCGGACGCATCGACGGTCCGCGGCCGGTCGAGTGGAGCCGGCTCGCCGACGCGCCGTGGATCGTGCCCGAGTCGAGCGGGTGCTGCGGTCGCGCCGCCGAGCTCCTCTTCGAAGAGCACGCGCTCCGTCCGCGCCGGATCCACGTCGACGCAGAAAACGTGATCCGCGCGCTCGTCGTCGGCGGGATCGGCGTCGGCCTGCTGCACGAGCCGGCGGCACGCGAGGCGGAAGCGCGCGGCGAGGTCGAGCTCCTCCACGCCGTGCAGCGCCCCGTGCGCATCGTGTTCGCCGTGCAGGCGGCGCGTGCGGGCGATCCGCTCGTCGCCGCGCTGCTGTCGATCGCGCGCGGTTCTCTCCCCGCGTGACGCGCTCGTCAGCGGCCGACCGGCAGGAGCGCGGCGCTCGCGCTCGCGGCGAGGAAGAGCCCGAACCCGAAGACCACGTGCGTGACGACGCTCTTCGACGCGTTGAAGAGCGGGCGCGCGGTCCGCGACGACGCGACGCCGAGCCCGAGCGCGGGCTGGAGCACGAACAGCGGCGCGACGACGGTCGCGATCCCGATCACGAGCGCCGGGAGCAACGACGGCGAGCGCGCCCACGCGAGCCCGTTCACGGTGAGGAGCAACGTCGCGAACGAGACGCCGATCGCGTAGTGCGCGCCCCAACCGAGCACGCGCTCGCCGCGCACCGGCGCGGCCTTGCCGATGCTCGCGTGCCGGAAGCGTCCCGCGGCGACGTGTCCGATCCAACGGCCGAGCAAGCCCATGTCGAGCGAAGGGACGCCGAAGCGCCGCAGGAGCAGCGCCCAGAGGTCCATCGCGAGCGTGGCGCCCGTGCCGATCACGAGCGCGCGGAGGAGGAGTTCCAAGTCGGTGTTCATGACCACCACCATGGACCCGAACGCGCGGGAGCACCAATCGATTGTTCGGAGGGGGGGCCTCGGGGAATCCGAGGGGGCGTCCAAGGAGCCACTCCGGCCTCCGTCACGTTCAGCGCCCAGCGGGCCGCGTCGCGCGTTCGAGCACCTCGGCGAGGTGGAGCACCTTCACGTCGCGGCGCTCGCGCGCGAGGCCCGTCTCCCACTGGAGCTGACAGCCCGGGTTCGCCGTGACGAGCACGCGCGCGCCCGTCGCGTCGAGGGCCGCGACCTTCGGAGCGAAGATCGCCTCGGAATCGGCGGGGCGCAGCATCGAGTAGATGCCGGCGGAGCCGCAGCAGAGCTCGGAGTGTTCGAGCTCGACGCGCTCGAGCCCGGGCACGCGGTCGAGCAGCGCGCGCGGCTCCTTGCGCACGCCCTGCGCGTGGCAGAGGTGGCACGGATCGTCCCACGTGACGCGGCCGAGGTCCGCGTTCGTGCGCGGCCCCTTCGCGAGCGCCGCGTCGAGGCCCGCGCGCGCGTTCGGCGTCGCGAGGAACACCGAGAGGTCCTGCACGCGCGCCGCGAACGCCTTCGCGCGCACGCGCCACGGATCGGCGGCGTCGAAGAGGTGCTCGTACTCGCGCATGTGCGCGCCGCAGCCCGCGCTGTTGAGCACGATCGGCATCGGAGCGCCGCGTTCGTCGACGAGCGTTTCGTACGCGTCGATCGTCTTCCGCGCGAGCTCGCGCGCTCCGTCGAGGTCGCCGTTGTGCGCGTGGAGCGAGCCACAGCACACGTGACCCTTCGGCACGCGCACCTCGAAGCCCGAGCGCGCGAGCACGGCGACCGTCGCGCGATTGACGCGCCCGTAGAGCTCGGGCATCACGCAGCCCTCGAGCACCGCAGCGGTGCCGCGTCGGTCGCCGACCGCGGGCGTCGTGGCGGGAAGGAGTCGACGTTCGCGCGCCGGCGGGATGTCGGGCACGTCCGCGAGCATGCGTCCGTGCTTGCCGAGGTGCGTGAAGAAGATGCGCCACGTGCCGAGCAGTTGGAGCGTGCGGCCCGCGCGCGTCGCGAAGCGCAGCATCCAGCGCTTCTTCAACACGTGGTCGAACGCGAAGCGCACGAGGCCCTTGCGCGGAGCGACGCCGGTGCGCGCGAGACCGTCGCGCGTGTGCTCCATCATCGCGCCGAAGTGGACGCCCGACGGACAGACGCTCTCGCAGTTCCGGCAGAGGAGGCAGAACTCCATCTCCTCGGCGAACGCGGCGTCGGCGCGGAGCTCGCCCTCGGCGACGGCGCGCATCAGGTGGATGCGGCCGCGCGGCCCCGCGGACTCCGTGCCCGTGAGGCGATAGGTCGGGCAGGTGTTCAAGCAGAGCCCGCAGTGGATGCAGTCGAGGCTCTTCACGTAGTCGACGAGCGAGCTCGCGCTCATCGCGCGGTCCGCGGGGTGCGCGGCTGTGCTCGTCGCTCCCGACGGTGCGTTCGGCGTGCTCACAGGTCCTCCTCGAAGCGTCCGCGGGCGAACACGCCGTCGGGATCGAGCCGGTCGCGGATCGTTCGCATCAGCGCGGCTCCGGACTCGAGCGGCGGCCACGGCGCGCCGGACTCGGCGATACGGCGCGTGGGGTCGCGCATCACGAGCGTCGCGCCGAGCGGGCGGAGCTCCGCGCGCAGCGCGTGGAGGAGCTCGATCCAGCGCGCCGCGTCGAGCTTCGCGCCCTCGGGCGCGCGCACTTGCGCGTCGACGCTCGCGAGGGAGGGCTGCGCGAGCATCCGCGTCGGCACGCCGAGCGGTGCGAGGGCGCGATCGAACGCGGCCACGACGCCCGGGACCGCGTGCGGCGTGCACGTCGCGTGCAGCCACGGGCGGCGCTCGACGGTGAAGTCGAGTTCGCGCTGGTGGCGCGCGTGCTCGAGCGCTGCGTCGCCCTCGAACGCGCTCGCGAGCTTCCACAGGCCGAGGAGGAGCTCGCGCTCGTCGCGCACGACCTCCGCGTGGCCGCCGAGGCGCGCGAAGAGCGCCCACGCGCCGTCCGCGCCCTCGTCGCGCGCCGCCTGCAAACCGAACGGCCGCGCGCGCGACTGCATGACGGCCCGCGCGAGCCCGGCGAGCCCCGCCGCGTCGCGCGCGTGCGCGACGACGACCGCCGACTGGCGCGGAGCGACCGCGAGCCGCAGCGTCGCCTCGACGATCACGCACAACGTGCCGTGCGAACCGGTGAAGAGGCGCGGGAGGTCGAAGCCCGTGACGTTCTTCACGAGCCGGCCGCCGCTCTTCGCGGTCGTGCCGTCGGCCATCACCGCGCGCACGCCGAGCACGTGATGGCGCACGGGACCGAGGCGCACGCGGTCGAGACCGGACTGACCCGCCGCGATCACGCCGCCGAGCGTCGCGTTCTCGGCGGCGGGGACGTCGGGCGTCAGCCAGTGACCGTGCTCGTTCGCGGCGGCGCGCAGCGTCGCCATGCGCGTGCCGGCGAGCGCGGTGATCACGCCCTCGGCGGGCTCGTATTCGACGAGGTGCTGGAGTCGCCGCGTCGACACGACGAGCGCGCCTTCCCGCGGCGGCCGCGCCCAACCGAGCTTCGAGCCCGTGCCGATCGGCGCGACGGGGACGCGCTCGGCGCGCGCGAAGCGGAGGAGCTCGACGATCTCGTCGACGCTCTCCGGGAGCGCGAGCGCGAACGGTTCCCCGCGGCCGCGCCAGTCGAGGTCGGCGACCGCGCGCGGACCGATCAGACCGCGGACCTTGTCGGCGAGGTCGATCACGAATGCGCCTCCCGCGCGGCGTCCGCGCGTTCTGTGGCGTGCGCGGCGCGCGTCTCCATGCACGCGCGCACGGGGATCAGCTTGCCCGGGTTCATGCGGCGCTCGGGATCCCAGGCCTCTTTCACGCGGCACATCGCGGCGAGGTCGTCGCGCGTGAAGAGCCACTCCATCGCGTCGAGCTTCTCGAGCCCGACGCCGTGCTCGCCCGTCAGCGATCCGCCGTGCGCGATGCAGACCTTCAAGATCTCGTGCCCCGCGTCGACGACGCGCGCGAGCTCGTCCGCGTCGCGGCGGTCGTAGCTGATGTTCGGGTGCAGGTTGCCGTCGCCCGCGTGGAAGACGTTCGCGAGCTTCAGGCGTCGCTCGCGGCAGATCGCGGTCGTCGCGCGCACGAGCTCCGCGAGCTTCGTGCGCGGCACGACCGCGTCGATCACGTACAGATCGGGCGCGATGCGGCCCATCGCGCCGAACGCGCCCTTGCGCCCGGCCCACAGGCGCAGGCGCTCGGCGGCGTCGCGCGCGTGGCGCAGCTCGATCGCGCCGAACGCGCGGAGGATCGGCTCGAGCGCGCGGGTCTGGCTCTGCACTTCGGCCTCGCTGCCTTCGACCTCGACGAGCAGCACGGCCTCGGCGTCCTTCGGGTAGCCCGCGGCGAGCACGCTCGCCTCGACGGCCTCGATCGTCAGCTTGTCGAGGATCTCGAGCGCGGACGGCTCGAGCCCTTCCGCGATGATGCGCGAGACGGTCTCGCACGCCGCGTCGAGGTTCGTGTAGATCGCGAGCAGCGTCTCCGTCACCTGCGGCGTCGGCGTCAGCGCGACCGTGAGCTCGGTCGCGACGCCGAACAGGCCCTCGCTCCCGACGAACAGGCCGACGAGGTCGAGCCCGTCGGGGTCGACGCGCGGCCGAGCGAGGTCGAGCACGTCGCCGCTCGCCGTCACGATCACGAGGCCTGCGACGTGACGCGTCGTCGAGCCGTAGCGGAAGCAGTGCGGACCGCCGGAGTTCTCCGCGACGTTGCCGCCGAGCGTGCACGCCTTCTGGCTCGACGGATCGGGCGCGTAGAAGAGTCCGTGCTTCGCGACCGCGAGCGAGAGGTCCGAGTTGACGACGCCCGCTTGGACGCGCGCGAAACGCTCCTCGACGTTCACCTCGAGCACGTCGCGCATGCGCGCGAGCCCGAGCACGATGCCGCGCTCGACGGGTGTCGCGCCGCCGCTGAGCCCCGTGCCCGCGCCGCGCGCGACGACGGGCACATGGTGCTCGGCGCAGAGCTTCATCACCGCCGCGCATTGCCGCGTGTCGCGCGGGAGCACGACGAGGTCCGGCAGGCGCTTCAGGTACGCGAGGCCGTCCGACTCGTACGGCTTGCGCCGCACGGGTTCGGTCAGCACCCCCGCGGTGCCCACGGCCGCGCGCAGGAGCTCGACGAAGCGCGCGTCCATCAGAACTCGATCCGACGCAGCCTCCACCAAGCGAGGCCGAGCATGAGCACGACGAAGAGGAGCGAGCTCGCGATCGAGAAGCCGATGTTCGACGAGAGCGGGCCCGTCCACGTGAAGCGCTTCTCGTACCACGTGTTCGGGTCGGGGAGGTCGACCTGGCGCGCGATGCGCACGTGCGCCAGGAAGTCGCGCAGGTGGCGCGCCTGCGCCTCGACCACGCCGCGCTCGACGTTCGTCGCGCCCGGCGGACCCGCGCGTTCGCGGCGCAGCGCGGGATGCCAGTCGTTCGCGTAGCGCGCGTCGAGCTCCACGATCCAATCGCCCGTGGTCAGGATGTGGACCGTGCGCTGCGCGCCGGCTTCGCTCCAGCGCGCGGCGAGCGTGTAGAGCCCGTCGATCTCCGTCTTCTCGATCGTGACGTCGCCGACGATCTCGCCCGCGCGCTTCGCGCGATCGACGCGTTCGTCGAGGGCCTGCTGCGTCGAGAGCTTGCGCGTGCGCGTGCCCTTGCCGCTCGGATCGGGGCGTTCGACGGTGCGCGTGCGACGTTGGAGCTCGATCCGGCCCTTCTCGGGCCCGCCGTCCTTCGCCGCGAAGACGAGCGGGGTCTTCGCGAGGTCGACCTTGAGCGCGCCGCCCGCGGGCTGCACGACCTCCATTCCGTTCGGGAGCTCCATCACGGAGAGGCGGACCTCGTCGTCGACGATGCGCCAGGGTTCGCCCTCGACGGCCTTGCGGAGCTTGCGCGTCAGCACGTCGGCGTCGCTCGTCTTCGGCAGCGCGTAGTGGAGACCGTCGAGCGTGCCGAGGAGCGCGCGGAGGATCCACGCGGACTCCTCCTCGTCCTTCTTCGCGTTCTTCGCCGCGTTCTTCGCGGCGTCCTCGTCGCCGTCCGCGGAGTCGAGCTGCGTGCGCAGCTTCTCCGCGACCTCGCTCTCGCGCGCCCAACTGATGCCGATCCACGTGCCGTGGATGCAGCCCGTGCCCATGAAGAACACGACCGACATCAGGATCGCGGCGACCGTGCTGCGCGTGAAGACGCCGACGCAGCACGAGAACGCGTGCAGGATCGCGAACAGGTAGAGCAGCGTCACCGCGCCCCAGAGCACGCCCGGGTCGTTGTAGCCCGACGAGACGACGAGGCCGAGCCAGATGCCGAACGTGCCCGTGAGGGCGAGGATGCCGACGAAGAAGAGCCCGGAGACGTAGCGCGACATCATCAGCGCGAAGCGCGAGACGGGCTTCGCGAACACGATGTCCGCCGCGCCCTTTTCGAGCATGCGCGGGAGGAAGAACGCCGTCGCGGAGAGGCACACGATCATTCCGATCGAGCCGCTCAACGTCTCGACGACGAGCGACTGCACGCGCTGCACGAGCATGCCCTGCAGGTCGGAGCCCGGCGACAGCTTCTGTCCGAAGAAGGAGTACACGTCCTCGTACGAGAGCGTCCACGCGCCCCACAGCACGCGGATCTCCGTCTCGCGGAACCCGACGAGGAAGAAGCCCGCGACGATCCCGATCTCGAGGATCAGGAGCAGGCGGAAGATCTTGTTGTCGAGCACCTGGTAGAAGGCGTCGAGCAGCAGCGCTTTCACCGTCGGACCGTTCATCGGCGCACCTCCGTGGTCGCGCGGCGCAGGACTCGCGGATCGTTCGCGCGCGAGCGAGCGGAGCTCGCGTTCGGCGCCTCGACGTGCTTCGCGGGACTCATCGCTGTTCCTTCCGCACCATGTCGATGAACGACTCCTCGAGCGAGAGCCGCCGTTGGTCGATGCAGCGGATCCCGACGCCGCGCGCGCGCAGACGGTCGATCGTCTGGTCGAGCTCGGCGTCGTTCAGCTTGATCTCGAAGCCGTGCGGCTGGCGCACGAAGCCGCTGCCGAGGCCGGCGAGCAGGCTGTCGAGCTCCGCCGGGACGTCGCGCAGCTCGAAGCGCACCGAGCCCGTGCGCGGCGTGAGGTCGGCGATCGTGCCTTCGCGCAGGATCTTGCCCTGGACCATGATCACGACGCGGTCGCACATGAGCTCGACCTCCATCAGGAGGTGCGAGTTGATGAACACGGTCGTGCCGCGCGCCTTGAGCTCTTGGACGATCGCGCGGATCGACGCGCGGCCGACCGGGTCGACGCCGTCGGTCGGTTCGTCGAGGAAGACGAGCTCGGGCTCGTGCACGAGCGCTTGCGCGATGCCGATGCGCTGCTGCATGCCCTTCGAGTACTCGCGGACCTTGCGGTCGGCGGCCTCGCGCATGCCGACGAGCTCGAGCAGACGCGGCATGCGGCGGTCGGCCTCGGCGGCGTCGAGGCCCGACATCATCGCGAAGAGGCGGATCACCTGGCGGCCGGTGAGGTAGCCCGGGAGGCGGTGCGCTTCCGGGAGGTAGCCGACGCGTCGGCGCGAGTCCGGGTCGCCCGCGGGGCGGCCGAAGAGCGAGGCTTCGCCCTCATACTCGCCGACGAGGCCGAGGAGGACCTTGATCAGCGTCGTCTTGCCGGCGCCGTTCGGGCCGAGGAGACCGAAGACTTGTCCGCGGCCGACGTCGAGCGTGACGCCGTCGAGCGCGCGGAAGCCGGACTTGCCGAAGAGGGTTTTCCCGTAGGACTTCCCGAGGTTTCGGACGGCGAGCAGGGGGGATGGACTCGCGGCGGTGGGCGCGCTCATGGGGGCGGAGAGGATAGCGTTCTGGGGTCGACCGGGAGCGCGCTCGGGAGATGGGAAGCGAAGGAGACTGGGCGCAAAGGCGCACATGGGGGTGCTACCGCATCCCAGACCCCGCGCGCGAGCGGGGTTCTGTTTTCTCTCAGCTCCTCGGGGGGGCGGTCGGGGCTTGCCGCTCGCGTTCGCTCAACGCGCGAGCGGGCGCGCGGCGCCGATCCAGCCGGCGTCGGCGCCGAGGGCCGCGGGGAGGACTCGCAGGTTCGCGAGGCGGTCGCCGTAGCTTCGTTCGCGGATGCCCGCGAGGACGCCGGGGGCGAGCACGTCCGTCGCGGCGCCGAAGCCGCCGCCGAGCACGAACGTGCGCACGTCGAGCAGGGAGACGACCGTCGCGAGCGCGCGGCCGAGGTCGCGGCCGACGGCCTGGAGGAGCGCGCGCTCTTCCGCGTCGACTTCGCGGGCGCGGCGCGCGAGCTCGACGAGGTCGCCGGGTGCGCCGCGCGGGAGACCGAGCTCGCGCGCTCGGCGCGCCGCGGCGGTCGCCGACGCGAGCGTCTCGACGCAGCCGCGCGCGCCGCAGCCGCAGAGGAGGCCCTCCGGCTCGACGACGACGTGTCCGATCTCGCCCGCGAGGCCGCCGGGGCCCGCGTAGAGCCGCCCGTCGAGGATCAGGCCGCCCCCGACGCCGGTGCCGAGCGTGACGAAGAGCAGGTCGCGCTCGCCGCGGCCGGTGCCGAGCCAGTGCTCGCCCGCCGCCGCCGCGTTCGCGTCGTTCTCGAGGAGCACGCGCTCGGGCGCGAGGCCGAGGCGCTTCGCGAGCTCGCTCCGGAGCGGCACGCGCTCCATCGCCTTCAAGTTCGGGCAGGCGGTGATGCACCCGCGCTCGCGGTCGATCAGGCCGGGGACGCCCAGGCCGAGGCCGCCTTCGACGCCGAGCTCGCGCGCGAGGTTCGCGATCGTGTCGAGCACGTGGCGCTCGCCGCGCTCCAGCCCCGTCGGAGCGGAGCGCCGCTCGAGCACGCGCCCGTCCGAGGAAACCGCGCCCGCCTTGATCGCGGTGCCGCCGAGGTCGATGCCGACGCAGCGCATGGGGGACTCGTGCTCGCTCCGTTGCCGTGCGCGACTCGCGCGCTCACTCGTCGAGGACTTGGCTCTTCGTGCGGCGCGTGACGCGGCGGTACGCCTTCAGGTACTCGCGCGCCGTCGCCTGCCACGAGAAGTCCTGCTTGAGGCAGTGGTGCACGATGCCGCGCCACTCGGCGGCTTCCTTGTACGCCTTGCGCGCGAGGTCGACGCCCTCGAGGAGGCCGTCGCCGGTGTAGCGCGAGAACGTGAAGCCCGTGCCTTTGCGCTTGTCCTTCTCGTAGTCGAAGACCGTGTCGTCGAGCCCGCTCTGCCCGTAGATCAGCGGCACGACGCCGTAGCGCATCCCGATCGCGACCAGCGAGTTCGACGAGTGGAAGTGCGAGGGTTGGATCAGGAGGTCGGCCCCGCCGAGCAGCGTGTGCGCCGCGCTCGCGTTGTACCCCTCGATCAGCCGGCAGCGGCCGGCGAACGTCGTCTCCATCGTGCGGACGCGCTCGAGGATCTCGTGCTTGCCCGAGCCCATGAGCACGACCTCGACGTTGCGCTCCAGGATCGACGTCATGACCTCGGCGAGCAGGTCGAAGCCGCTGTCGGCGTCGAAGCGGCCGATCACGGCCGCGAGCATCACGCGTGCGCCGTTGTCGAGCCCGAGGGCCGCCTGGAGCGACGCCTTGCACTTGCGTTTGCCGTTGAGCTCCTTGTCCTTCGACGAGAACGTCTGCGGCAGCAGCGGATCGTTCGACGGGTCCCAGGCGCGGTAGTCGACGCCGTTCGTGATCCCGACGAGCTCCTTGTGCCGGCGCCGGAAGGTGTCCTCGAGCCCGTAGCCCCGGTCGGTGCCTTGGATGCGCTCGACCTGGCTCGGTGAGTTGACCCCGAGGATCGTCGCGAACTCGCAGCCGGCCTTGAGGTAGTTGACCTTCCCCGCGAGCTCGACGCCGCGGACGTGCTGGAAGATCCGGTGGGGGAGCCCGATGTGCGGGAGGATCTCGCGCTCGAAGGCGCCCTGGAGCGCGAGGTTGTGCACGGCGAAGAAGGTCCCCGCCTTCGCCGCGGGATGGTCCGGTTGCTTGGTCGCGTACTCGAGCTCGCGCAGGACCGGGATCAGCCCGGTCGTCCAGTCCATGCAGTGGAGGACCTCGGGCTCGAACCCGAGCAGGGGCAGGCTCTCGAGCACCGCCCGCGCATAGAGGGCGTAGCGGCGCCAGTTGTCCGCATAGGGGCCGTCCTCCTCGGCGTAGGGGAGGCGGTTGCGGAGCAACTGCGGGTGATCGACGAGCACGATCGGGAGGTCGCCGAGCAACCCCGTGTGGATCTGGACCGCCGGACGCGCCGTCCCGTCCTTCACCTTCACCTCGCCCACGAGGCGGACCTCGGCCAGCGGCCCCGTGTTCAGGTCCGCCGTCCACGGCAGGAACACGCGGATGTCCGCGCCTTCCTGGCGCAGCGTCCGGGCGAGCGATTCCGAGACCTCGGCCAGGCTCGTGGCTCGCACCAGCGACTGCAGTTCGGGGGTTGCGAAAGCGATTTTCAATGCCGTCGAGTCCGCGTCGAGCCGCGGGGCGCTCGAGCGCGAGGGAGCGCTCGGTCGCCGTCGGGCGGGAGGCAGGCTTCCAAGGTGTCGGGACCGGTCGGCGCCCGGGGGCGCCTCTCCAAATCCGGCCCCGCCAGGGCCTCGGCTGGGGCCAAGCTAAGAAAAGTCGCGCCCGGATCCCCAGTTCGGGTCCGGGGACGATTCCCAAGTCCTTTGATGACAAGGGGCTAGGCTGTGGAAAAAGGTCGGCGCCACCCCGGGGTCCCGGAGCGCGAGTCGCGAGGCGCCGGTCGGCGTCCCAGAGCTGGGAGGCCCGGGAGACCTCGGCTGGGCGCGCGGCCCGGGCGACCTGCCTCGCTAGAATGCCGCGCCCGCTCCGCCCCACCCCTGCGCTCCATGACCGCCTCCGCACCCCTCGTCGACCTGTCGCTCTCCTCCTTCGCCGACCGCCTCGCGGAGCGCACGCCGACCCCCGGCGGCGGCAGCGTCGCCGCGCACCTCGTCCAACTCGGGTGCGCGCTCAACGCGATGGCGTGCCGATTCACCTCGGGGCCGAAGTTCGTCGCGCACGAGGCCGCGATGGGGGCGCGCGTGGAGGAGCTCGAGCGCCTGCGGCGTGAAGCGACCCCGCTCGTCGACCTCGACACCGCTGCCTACGACGCCGTGACCGCGGCCTACAAGCTCCCGAAGACCACCGACGCCGAGCGGGAGGCCCGCACGCGCGCCGTGCAGGCCGCGATGCTCGGTGCGTTGGAGGTCCCGGCTCGGACGCTCTCCGCGGCGCTCTCCGCCCTCCGCATCGCGGCGGCCGCGGCTCCGGACGTGAACGCGAACCTCGCGAGCGACGCCCTTTCCGGCGTCCACTGCCTCGCGAGCGCCGCCGAGGCGGCCTTCTACAACGTCCGCATCAACGCGGCGTCGCTCACCGACAAGGAGCTCGCCGCCCGGCGTCTCGGCGCGTGCGAGCGCGAACTCGCGGAGGTCCGCGAGCTCTTCATCCGCGCCCGCGGAGCGATCGAGTCCCGTCTCGGTTGATCCCAGCCCGCGCACGAACTCGAGGAGATCCCATGCATCGTCTGGTCCTGGTCCGTCACGGCGAGAGTCAGTGGAATCGCGAGAACCGCTTCACCGGCTGGCGCGACGTGCCGCTCTCGGAGAAGGGCGTCCTGGAAGCGCGCGAGGCCGGCAAGCGCCTGCGCGAGGCCGGGTTCGACTTCGACGCGGCGTACACGTCCGTCCTGAAGCGCGCGATCAAGACGCTCGCGCTCGTGCTCGAGGAGCTCGACCGGATGTGGCTGCCCGAGACGCGCGACTGGCGCCTCAACGAGCGCCACTACGGCGCGCTCACGGGGCTCGACAAGGCGGAGACTGCCGCGCGGCACGGCGAGGAGCAGGTCCTCGTCTGGCGCCGGAGCTACGACATCCCGCCGCCTGCGTACGCGGCGAGCGATGCGCAGAACCCTTCGAACGATCGCCGGTACGCGGGCCTGACTCCGACGCAGCGGCCCGTCGCGGAGTCGCTGAAGGACACGGTCGCGCGCGTCGTGCCGTACTGGGAGAGCACGCTCGCGCCGCGCATCGCGCGCGGCGAGCGGTTGATCGTCGCGGCGCACGGCAACTCGCTGCGCGCGCTCGTGAAGCACCTCGACCGCATCCCCGACGACAAGATCGTGGCGCTGAACATCCCGACCGGGATCCCGCTCGTGTACGAACTCGACGCGAACCTGAAGCCGCTCGGCAGCCGCTACCTCGCCTCCGAGGCCGAGATTGCCGCCGCGCAGCACGCGGTCGCGGCGCAGGGCAAGGCGAAGAAGTAGCGCGGAACGGGTCGGGCTCGAAAAGGCACCGGTTTCGCTGAATCGGCCCGGTCGCCGAGGCAAGGGGCGGCCATGGATTGGCTCGACCTCGCCGGCGGCTGCATCGACCTGCTCGAACTCCTCACCTGGGGATCGAAGAACCCGCGTGGGTGCGCGTGGGCGCTGGTCGCGCTGCTCGTCGTGATCGTCCTCGCGATCGTCTGCGGCCTTTGATCAGCGACGATCGGGCCCCGCGCGTCGGCGTCGACGCGGGTTCGCGGAACGAAGTCGTCCGGACGCCCGCGGTCAGACCTCGCCGAGCGTCTTCCCCATCAGCGCCTTCTGCGCGACGTTGTTCATCAAGAGCGCGGCGAGGGGCAAGGTCGCGCGCTCGAAGTCGTCGCGTACTTTCTGCAACGGCTCGAGGTCGTCGTGCTGGAGCGCCGCCTTCGCACGCTCGATCGCGTCCTCCAAGTCGCGGTAGGTCTCCTTGTCGAGCCCGCCGTGGGCCGCGTTGAGGTTCTTCTCCGTCGCACGCAGCATCGTGCCGAGTTCCGTCTTCAAGTCGGCGACGCGGCGCGCGCGGAAGTCGTCGCGTGCGTGCGCGAAGCCGGACTGGAGCATCCCCTCGACCTCCGCGTCGGTCAGGCCGTGCATCGGCTGCACCTCGATGCGCGCGGTCGCGCCGGTCGACTCTTCCTTCGCGGTCACGGTGAGCACGCCGTCCGCGTCGATGTGGAAGCGCACCGCGATGCGCGCGAGCCCGGCGGGCATCGGCGGCACGCCCTTCAGTTGGAACCGGCCGAGCGAGCGGCAGTCCTTCGCGAGCTCGCGCTCGCCCTGCACGATGTTGAAGTCGAGCCCGGTCTGGTTGTCCGCGTACGTCGTGTAGCCGGACGTCGCGCTGCACGGGATCGTCGTGTTGCGCGCGATCACCTTGTCGACGGCGCCGCCCATCGTCTCGACGCCGAGCGAGAGCGGCGTCACGTCCATCAGGAGCATGTCGCGCTTGCCGCCGGTCAGGATGTGCGCTTGGACCGCGGCGCCGAGCGCGACGACCTGGTCGGGATCGAGTTCGGTGTGCGGCTTGCGGCCGAAGAACGCCTCGACGCGCGCGCGCACCGCGGGGATGCGTGTCGAGCCGCCGACGAGAACGACCTCGTCGATCTGCGCGGGCTTCAGCTTCGCGTCCGAGAGCGCGCGCCGGCAGCAGTCGAGCGTGCGTGCGATGAGCTCGGCGCCGAGCGCTTCGAACTCCTCGCGCGTCACGGTGCGGCGCCAATTGAGCCGTAGATCGGGCACGACGAGGTGCATGTCGGCTTCGGGCTGCGCCGAGAGCTCGATCTTGCACTTCTCCGCGGCCAGGCGGACGGCCTGCTGGAACCCGGGGTCCTCGAGCACGCGCGCGCCGGCCTTCGCGCCGATCTCGCGCCGCGCGAGCTCGGCGAGGCGCTCGTCGAAGTCGTCGCCGCCGAGGTGCGTGTCGCCGTTCGTCGAGAGCACGCGGAACACGCCGTCCTCGATCGCGAGGATCGACACGTCGAACGTGCCGCCGCCGAGGTCGAACACGGCGACGTTGCCCTTGTCGCGCTGGTCGAGGCCGTACGCGAGGCTCGCGGCCGTGGGCTCGTTCAAGATGCGGAGCACGTCGATGCCCGCGAGCCGCGCTGCGTCGCGCGTCGCCTGGCGCTGCGCGTCGTCGAAGTACGCAGGCACGGTGATCACGGCGCGCGAGACGGGGTGTCCGCCGAGCGCGGCGCACGCGACGTCGCGCACCTTCATCAAGATCAACGCGGAGAGTTCCTGCGGTGTGTACTTGCGACCGCGCAATTCGAGCTGGACGAGTCCGCGCTCCGACTCGGTCGCGCGATACGGCCGCGCGGCGAGCTCGCTCTTCACGTCGGCGAGCCCGCGGCCCATGAAGCGCTTCACGCTGAACACGGTGTGCCGCGGATCGACGACCGCCTGGTCGCGCGCTTCGCGTCCGACGATCGGCGCGCCGTCGTTGGGCACGTAGACGACGGACGGAACGAGGCCGGAGCGTCCCTCGGGCGCGAGCACGACGGGACGTCCCTCCCGCCAGATCGCGGCGAGCGAGTTCGTCGTGCCGAGATCGATGCCGACCGAGGGCTCCGGCTGCGCGTTGTTCAGGACGTTGAGTTCGATGTACGGCATGGGGGGCTCAGCGGCGCGCGGGGTTCCCGCTGCGCAAGGCTTCGAGGTCCGCGAGGGCGCGGTCGAGGTAGCGGAGTGCGTTGAGTTCCTGCCGCGCGCGCGCGAGGTTCGGTGCGCCGCGCGGCGGGAGCGGCTCGAGCAGACGTTGCGTCGCGGCGAGGGTCTGCGCGCGGCGCGCCTCGAGCTCGTTCGTCAGCGCGTCGAGGCGCGCGCCGGCATCGCGCGCGCCGGGCTCAGCGAGGGCTTCGAGCCCCTCGTTCCACTCGAGGACCTCGACGAGGAACGCGCGCGGGAGCTCGCGCTCCTTCTCCGCGTCCGGACCGCCGAGCTCGCGCACGAGCCAGTCCGCGCGCGCCGCGTCGTCCGCGAGCACGGCGTACGCGGCGTTCAAGCGCGCGCTCGCGGCTTCGGCGAGCGCGAGCGCCTCGGGTGAGCGCGTCGCGTGGAAGTCCGGGTGCACGAGGCGTCCGAAACGCGCGTGGCGTTTGCGGAGGTCCGTGCGGTCGAGCGCGAACGCCGCCGGGAGGCCGAACAGCTCGAACGGCGTCGCGTTCTGCGCGGGCGCGAACACGCTCGAGCACGCGCCGCACGCGAGCGGCGTCTCGAGCTCGGCCTGGCAGTGCGGACAGCGCATCGCGGGCTCGCGTCGCGCGTCAGACGGAGAACGACTCGCCGCAACCGCAGGTCTTCGACGCGTTCGGGTTCCCGAACTTGAAGCCGCGGCCCATCAGGTTGTCTTCGAAGTCGATCTGCGTGCCGGAGAGGTAGAGGAAGCTCTTCGGATCGCAGACGACGCGCACGCCTTCGATCTCCGTCAACTGGTCGACCTCGCCGACGTGGTCGTCGAAGCCGAGCGTGTACGAGAACCCGGAGCAGCCGCCGCCCTTGACGCCGACGCGCAGCGCCGTGTTCTCGGGGAGCTTCTGATCCTCGATGATGCGGCGGATCTCCTTGACCGCCTTCTCGGTGAGCGTGATCACGACGCGTCCTCCTTCGAGCTCGAGCTCTTCGCCTTGTAGTCGGCGATCGCGGACTTGATCGCATCCTCCGCGAGCACGCTGCAGTGGATCTTCACGGGCGGGAGCGAGAGCTCCTCGACGATCTGCGTGTTCTTGATCGCCATCGCCTCGTCGAGCGTCTTGCCCTTGATCCACTCCGTCGCGAGCGAGGAACTCGCGATCGCGGAGCCGCAGCCGAACGTCTTGAACTTCGCATCGACGATGCGGTCGCCCTCGACTTCGATCTGGAGCTTCATCACGTCGCCGCACTCGGGTGCGCCGACGACGCCGGTGCCGACGTTCGACTTGCTCTTGTCGAGCGAGCCGACGTTGCGCGGGTTGTTGTAGTGGTCGATGACCTTGTCGCTGTAGGCCATGGTTCTTCCTCGTGTTCCTTACTTGAGATCAGTGGCCGCCCTGCCAGTTCACGGACGAGAGGTCGACGCCTTCCTGGACCATCTCGTAGAGCGGGGAGAGCTCGCGCAGGCGCTTCACCGCCCTCACGACCTGGTCGACCGCGAAGTCGACGTCCTCGCGTTTCGAGAAGCGCCCGAAGCCGAAGCGGATCGAGCTGTGCGCCAGCTCGTCTCCGACGCCCATCGCGCGCAGCACGTGACTGGGCTCGAGGCTCGCGGACGTGCACGCGGAACCGGAGGACACCGCGATGTCCTTGATGCCCATGATCATCGACTCGCCCTCGACGAACGAGAACGACAGGTTCGAGTTGTTGGGCAGGCGGTGGTCCGGATCGCCGTTGAGCGTCACGTAGTCGAGTGCTGCGAACACGCGGCGCTCGAACTCGTCGCGCAGCGCCTTCGTGTGCGCGGTGTCCTTCTCGAGTTCGGTGCGGCACAGCTCGCACGCCTTGCCGAGGCCGACGATGCCCGGGACGTTCAACGTGCCCGAGCGCATGCCGCGCTCGTGTCCGCCGCCGTCCATCTGCGCGACGAGGCGCACGCGCGGGCTCTTGCGGCGCACGTAGAGGCAGCCGATGCCCTTCGGGCCGTAGAGCTTGTGCCCCGAGAGACAGAGCATGTCGACGTGGTCCGCCTCGACGTCGACAGGGACCTTGCCGACGGCCTGCGTCGCGTCCGTGAAGAAGAGCACGCCCTTCTCGTGGCAGAGCGCGCCGATCTCGCGGATCGGGTTCAGCGTGCCGACCTCGTTGTTCGCCCACATCAACGCGACGAGGATCGTGTCGGGCCGGAGCGCCGCCTCGACCATCTCGCGCGTCACGCGTCCGGTCTTCGTCGGCTTCAGGTAGGTGACCTGGTAGCCGAGCTGCTCGAGGTGCTTGCACGTGTCGAGCACGGCCTTGTGCTCGACTTCGCTCGTGACGATGTGCTTGCCCTTCTCCGCGTACATCTCCGCGGCGCCCTTGAGCGCGAGGTTGATCGCCTCCGTCGAGCCCGACGTGAAGACGATCTCCTTCGGCGACGCGCCGATGAGCTCGGCGATCTGCGAGCGCGCCTTCTCGACGGCCTGCTCGGCGGACCAGCCGAAGGCGTGGCTGCGCGAGGCGGCGTTGCCGAAGTGCTCGGTGAAGTAGGGGAGCATCGCCTCGAGCACGCGCGGATCGAGCGGCGTCGTGGCCTGGTAGTCGAGGTAGATCGGGAGCTTCATGCGACCTTGTCTCCGGGGCGCGCGACGTTCGGCGGCAGACCGGGGTGTTCGAGGGAAACGAGCGGGCTCGGGTTCACGAGCGAGCTCAACGTCGTCCGCTCCATCAGCGACCAGATGCCTTCACGGATCCGGTGGAGCGGGGACCGGATCGGACAGCGCGGTTCGAGCTCGCACTCGCCGTCGCGCGCCGGAGCGAGCGTCTCGCAGCTCGAGACGGAGGGTGCGCCTTCGAGAGCGCATACGATCTCGCCGAGCGTGATCGTGTGCGCGGGACGCGTGAGCTGGTAGCCGCCCGTCGCGCCGCGCTGCGACTCGACGAGGTTCGCGCGGCCGAGGTCCTTGAGCACCTCCGCGAGCAGGCGCCGCGGAACGGGGTAGCGCTCGCTGATCTCGCGCACGCTGACGACCGCGCCGGGCCGGTCCGCCATGTGGACCAGCGCGATCAGGCCGTACTCGGTTCGTTTGGTCAGCTGAAGCACGAAAAGCGCACTGAATTGGTGCTATTTGGAGGACTCGAAAAGGCCGCCTGGGGCGGCCCGGACGGGGCATTCTACGAGCGAGCCGTGGTTGCCGCCAGCCGCGGACGGCAGAAATCTCTAGTCCACGGCAGAGTCTTGGGGTGGGCTCAAGCCGCGAGAGTTCCCCGTCCGAAACGGACGACATGCCTGCACCGAGCCCGACCCTTTGCTTCACCTGTGGCCTCGCGGTCACCGAGCCGCCGCGGCTGAACCAGCTCCCGAGCGGGGAGACCTGTCCGGCCTGCCGCGACCGACTGCTCGACGCGCTCCCGCCGCTCCTGCCGCGGGCGCCGGCCCCGATGGAGCAGGGCCTGCTCGCCCACGACGGCGTCGAGGGGCTCGACGACTGGACCTCCCCGCCGGGTGAGGAGCGGCTCTGAGCGCGGCGGGCGGACTCAGGCGCCCGCCGGGTCGGCTTGGAGCAAGCCGCGAAGGTCCTCCGGGAGCGGGATCGGCCCGCGCGCCCGGTTCTCGAGGTCGATGCAGGCGAGCTCGACCCAGCCCGTGGCGAGCACGGTCTCGTCCGATGCGCGGAGAACCTCGCTCTCGAACACGACCGAGGCCGCGCCGAGCTTGCCGACGCGGGTCCGGATGACGAGCTCCTCCTCGTACAGCGCGGGCTGCCGGAAGCGGAGCTCGAGCCTGCGGACGGGGAGACCGATGCCGCGCCGCTCCAAGTCCGCGTAGGAGCAACCTCGGTCGCGCATCAGGCACGTGCGGCTCTCCTCAAAGTAGAGGAGGTAGTTCGCGTGGTGGACGACGGCCATCTGGTCGGTCTCCGCGTAGCGCACGCGCAACCGGTGGTCGTGGTGGTTCGAGGCCGCTCCCATGGGACGGATCATCGCAGCCCAGGGCGCACCGGAACAAGGCGCGGTCTGGTCCCGATCCAACCGGGCTGGTAGAACCACGCGCCCCCGGATGTCCTGGAATGCCACACCCGAGAGCGAGCGTCGCGCCTCGCCCCAGATCGCAGCGCTGTTGACCTGGATCGTCCCCGGTGCGGGCCATCTCTATCTCGGGCGTCCGATGCTCGCGCTCCTCGGGTTCCTGCTCATCGAGGGCCTGTACCTCGTCGGGCTGAACCTGAGCCACGGGATGCTGCTCGAGTACCTCGAGCCCGACTTGCGCGGTCCGTTCGCGGGCGCGCTGACCCCCGAGGTCGGCAACCTCGGCATGCTCGTCTACCAGACGAAGCAATTCGGCTTCGGAGACGGCGCGCCGCGCGTCTGGCCCGAGGCCATGCGGCTCGGCGTGTGGTTGACGGCCGTCAGCGGCTTGCTCAACGCTCTCTGGATCGCGCACGCCTGCATCGAAGCCTGTCGGCGCAAGAACGAGCCCCCGAAGCGCTCCCCGATCGGCCTGGTTGCGCTCGCGTGGGTCCTCCCCGGCCTCGGTCACGTGCTCCAGCGGCGCTACTTGCGCGGGGCGATCGTCTTCTCGACGTTGATCGCGCTCTTCGTCGTGGGGTCGCTGCTGTGCGAGGGCTCGAACCTCGATCGCGAGCGGCACTTCTACTACTGGGCCGGTCAGTTCCTGCTCGGAGCCCCCGCCTGGATCGCGGAGGGGCTGCACGGGAACTCGCTCGTGAAGAGCGAGATCCCGTACGTCGACTGCGGCCTGGGCATGACCTGCGTGGCGGGACTCCTGAACGTGCTCGCGATGCTCGACGTCTTGAATCGCGCCGAGGAACTCGAGCAGCCGGAGGGGGCACCGCCCGCGTCGCAGCCGCTGGCGATGCCGCAGACGGGAACGCTCGCATGATCGATCCTGTGCTCCACGTCGGCTTGTTCCTCTTTGTCGTGCTGGCGATCGTCGTCGTCCACGGCTTCTACTACGCGACGAACGACAAGAAGGCGCTCGCGGGAGTTCCCTGGCGGTACGCGCGCTTCTTGTTCTGGTGCGCGATGGTCGCGGGGGCGATGGTCGTGGCCGAGCACACGGTCGCCTCCGTGCGCTGATCCGCTCAACGCGGATCGACGAGCTGATATCGGCCGCCCGGGAGGCGGCGGACCTGTCCGTCCATCTCGCATTCGACCAGTTGGACGAGGACTTCGGTGAGCGGCCAATGGAGCGCGCGCGAGAGCTCCTCGGACGAGCGGGTCTCCCCACGCAGCGCCGCGAGCAGGAAGGCACGCCGGGGATCGTCCTTGGATTCCGCCGTCGTTTCGGCACCACGCCCGACCGGTTGGATGCCGAGTTCCTCGAGCACCTCCTCCGGTTCCTCGACGAGCTGGGCTCCCTCGCGGATCAGCTTGTGCGACCCCTTCGACATCGGGTGATCGACGCGGCCGGGAAGCGCGAACACGCTCCGTCCCTGATCCGCCGCCCAGCGCGCGGTGATCAGCGATCCTGACGCGTGAGCGGCCTCGATGACGACGACCGCGCGGCTCAGCGCGGAGATCACGCGGTTCCGCATCGGGAAATGGTGCGGTCGCGGTGCCTCCCCGGGATGGAACTCGCTGAGGAGCAGGCCTTCGCTCGCGATCCGGGCGGTGAGTTCGCCCGCCGGCCAAGGCCGGTCGACCCCGGAGCCCAGCACCGCGATCGTCGCACCGCGCGCTTCCAGCACGGCGCGATGCGCGGACTGATCGATGCCTCGGGCGAGCCCGGAGACCACCGTGCATCCCGCGGCTGCGAACGCACGTGCGAACCGAGCTGCCTGCGTCTCGCCGTAGGGCGATGGCGCGCGCGTGCCGACGATCGCGACGCGCGGTCCCGGAGCGAGACACTCCGTCCGTCCGCGGATCCAGAGTTCCGGCGGCGGCCCCTCGATGTCTCGCAGTTCTTCGGGCCAGTGCGGGCTCGAGGGCGTCAGGTGCAGCGCGGGCGTCGTCGTGTTCACGGTGCGTGGACGCCGCGGACGCCGCGCGGGCGCGCTTTTTCCGTCGGTTTCTTCGCGGGGCGGTTCGTGGAACGGGGAACCCGCGAGCTCAGGGGGTCCGGACGGCGGAGCGATTCAGAACGAGAGCCGCTCCGGGTCGCCCCTGCCGCGCTCGTCGCGCTTGCGCAGCCGCTCGTACGGAGCTTCCTTGCCCCAGTACGTGTCCCACCGGAACTGGAGCTCGCGCGCGAGGGGCGGGGCTTCCTCTGCGACCTTGAACTTGCCCTTGTTCTCGCTCCACCAAGCCTGCCACAGCTCCTGCGACTGTCCCTTGTCGACGCCGGTCAGCCGCGCGAGTGCGAGGCGGAAGTGCGGCATCACGTTCTGGATGCGCTGCGGTCCGGCGACCTTCATGAGCTCCATCAGCGCTTCGACGGACTCGGTCGCGCGGATGCGGCCGAGGCCGAGGATGCGCGCCTCGATCACGCTCGCTTCCAAGACCGTCCACACGTCGTCGCGCAGCACGTCGATCGACTTCTTGCTGCCGTGCTGACCGATCGCGCGGAGCAACGCCGCGAACAAGGTGGGCTCCTTGCGCAGGTCCCTGCGGTTCTTCGCGATCGCATGGAGCTCGTCCACCGCCGCGGGGTGATCCATCCAACGCAGGGCTTCGATCGCCGATCGCTGGACGTCGAGCTCCTTGTCCGCGACGGCGCGCGCGATCGCCCGGACGACCTCGACGTCGACGATCTCCGAGTCCTTCTGGATGGCCTTCAGCTTCTCGTCCTTCGTGCCGCTCTTCAGCGCCTTGTCGAGTTCGACGACCGCGGCTTTGACGCGCGCCGGATCGGGACCGGGCTTGTCCTCGTTCACCGGCGACATGAGGGCGATCGTGAGCAGGACGTGGAGCATGGCGGGAGTCCGTTCCGCGCCGAGCGCGCGGTCGTCGGTACTTCGAATCGAACGATGGGAAGTGTACGAGCCGCCCCGCTTCGAAGGCGAAGCGGAGCGGCTCGTGGGATTTCGTCCGCGCGGCGGCGTCTCCGGTGCGCCGCGTCGCGCGCTCAGGTGCCCGTGGAGGGCGTCGCAACGGCCTGCACGGGTTCGACGATGCCGATGCCCTGCGAGAACGCGAGCGACTCCTTGTCGGGCGCGACGGTGACTTGGATCGGCTCGGTGATCGTGCCCGGGAGGCGGAGCAGGTGCTCGGCCAGCGGGTCCTCGATGAAGCGCTCGATCGCACGGCGCAGCGGACGCGCACCGTAGTCTTCGTTGTAGCCCTTGTTGATGAGGAAGTCGACCGCAGCCTGTTCGAGCTGGAGCGTGAGCCCCTTCTCCGCGAGGCGCTTGCGAACTTCGCCGAGCTGGAGGTGCACGATGCGCGAGAGGTCCTCGTGCGTCAGCGGGTTGAACACGATCAGCTCGTCGATGCGGTTCAGGAACTCCGGACGGAAGTAGCGCTCGACCTCGATCATGACGTCGGCGCGCATCCGCTTCGCGCGTTCCTCTTCGCTCACCTTCGTCGCCGAGCTGCTGACGCGGTCGAACCCGAGGCGCGAGCCAGCCTTCATCTGCTGGCTGCCGAGGTTGCTCGTCATGATCAGGATCACGTTGCGGAAGTCGACGTGACGTCCGAACGAGTCCGTCAAGCGGCCCTCCTCCATGATCTGGAGGAGCATGTTGAACACGTCGGGGTGCGCCTTCTCGATCTCGTCGAGGAGCACGACCGAGTACGGGCGACGGCGCACGCGTTCGGTGAGCTGGCCGCCTTCCTCGTAGCCGACGTAGCCCGGCGGCGCGCCGACGAGGCGCGACGCGTTGTGCTTCTCCATGTACTCGCTCATGTCCACGGTGATGACCGCGTCTTCGCTGCCGAACATGAACTTCGCGAGCTGCTTCGCGAGGAAGGTCTTACCGACGCCCGAGGGCCCGAGGAAGATGAACGAGCCGGTCGGACGGCGCGGGTCCTTCAGCCCCGAGCGCGAGCGGCGCACCGCGCGCGCGATGGCCTTGATCGCGTCGTTCTGGTTGATGACGACGCCGCCGAGTTCGTTCTCCATCTGCAGGAGGCGTTCGGCTTCGGCCTTCTCGAGGCGCGTCAGCGGGATGCCCGTCATCTTCGAGACGGTCTCCGCGATGACCTCGGCGTTGACGGAGCCGACCTGCTCCTTCTCCGCCTGCTCCGCGCGCCACTTGTTCTGCATCTCCTCCTTCTTCTTCTTCAGCTGGTAGGCCTTGTCGCGGAGCTGCGCGGCCTTCTCGAAGTCCTGGGAGGAAACGGCTTCGTCCTTCGAGCGCTCGAGGCGCTCGATCTCCTGCGAGAGTTCGCGCATGTCGGGCGGCGACTGCATCGACTTGATGCGGACGCGCGCGCCCGCCTCGTCGATCACGTCGATCGCCTTGTCCGGCAGGAAGCGGTTGTTGATGTACCGGGTCGCGAGGTCGACCGCGGTCTGCAGCGCCTCGTCCGTGTACGTGACGCGGTGGTGCGCTTCGTACTTGTCGCGGAGGCCCTTGAGGATCTCGACGGTCTCCGTCGGCGAGGGCGGTTCGACGTTGACGGCCTGGAAGCGGCGTTCGAGCGCGCCGTCCTTCTCGATGTGCTTCCTGTACTCGTCGAGCGTCGTCGCGCCGATGCACTGGATCTCACCGCGCGAGAGCGCGGGCTTGAGCACGTTCGACGCGTCGATCGCGCCCTCGGCGCCGCCCGCGCCGACCAGCGTGTGCAGCTCGTCGATGAAGAGCACGACGTCGCGGACGCGGCGCACCTCCGTCATGACGGCCTTGATGCGCTCCTCGAACTGGCCGCGGTACTTCGTGCCGGCGACCATCAGCGCGAGGTCGAGCACGACGATGCGCTTGTTGCGGAGCACGTCGGGCACGCGGTTCTCGATGATCTGCTGCGCGAGGCCCTCGACGATGGCCGTCTTGCCGACACCCGGCTCGCCGAGGAGCACGGGGTTGTTCTTCGTGCGTCGCGAGAGGATCTGGACGACGCGCTCGATTTCGTGCGCGCGGCCGATGACGGCGTCGAGCTTGCCTTCCTTGGCGAGCTCGGTCAGGTCGCGCCCGAAGCTGTCGAGCGCGGGCGTCTTGCTCTTGCTGTTCTGCGGGGCCGTGCCGGTGCCCGACTCCGAGGACTGCTGTTCCTCTTCCTCTTCCTCCTGCGTGTCGGCGCCGAGGAAGTCGAGCACCTCTTCACGTACGTCCTCGAGCTTCACGCCGAGGTTGATCAGCACCTGCGCGGCGATGCCCTCGTTTTCCTTGATCAGGCCGAGCAGCAGGTGCTCCGTCCCGATGTAGTTGTGGCCGAGGTTCGAGGCCTCCTCCATCGAGAGCTCGAGCACCTTCTTCGCGCGCGGCGTGAAGGGCAGTTGGCCCATCGTCACCATCGACGGGCCCGTCTTCACGATCTTCTCGACCTCCGTCCGGATCTTGGAGAGGTCGATGCCCATGTTCTTGAGCACGTTGGCGGCGACCCCGCTGCCCTCCTGGACGAGACCCAGGAGGATGTGCTCCGTGCCCAGGTACTCGTGGTTGAACCTCTGCGCCTCCTGACGGGCGAGGTTCATGACCTTCTTGGCGCGGTCGGTGAAGCGATCGAACATGGTGTCCTCGGCTGTCGCCTGTTGCGGTGAGAATCCCGGCGGGGCCCCAAGGGCGGCCGCGGGGGGGAGGGATCGTAGCTAATTCCAGAGTGTCGACCTTCAAGAGCCCCGAGGTTTACGCCCGGAGCATCTACCGAGCCCAGCGTAGGAACTTCTGCATCGGGTTCCATCGCGTGGATCGCGGCGGGCGACGTGAGGAAGGTCCTTGTCCGCGTGAGCGCCGTACGCGAAGCTCGCGCGCAACGGTGCGCGGCTGAACGGGTCCCGCGCGCGCTCTGCATTTCCCCTGGAAAGCTCTCAAGTCGCGCGCACACAGGCCGCATGGATCAGGACCGGTCGTTCCTTCCGCGATGGCTCGTCGGGGCCGTGTGCACGGCTCTGCCCGTCGCCTGGGTTCTCGCGCGGAACGGAACGGACGGCCCGCTCGCGCCGATCCTCCTCACCGCGTTGGGACTCGTCGTCGCATTCGGGGTCATCGCGCCGGTCGACGCGAGCGAGCGCGCCGTCGCGTTCGCCGGCGGCGCGTTCTACGGGCTCATCGCCGGTGTGCTCCTCGCGCAACCGACCCCGACCTGCTGGCTCATGTCGGACGTCGCGTGGCACACCGCGAAGGTCGCCCGCGTCGCGGAGGGCGCGTGGCTCGAAGATCCGCTGCTCCGAGTGCCCACGATCTACCCCTTCGTGTTCCACCTGGTGCTCGCGCTGCCGGTGGTCCTCGGAGCCTCGCTGTTCTGGGTGATGTGGGCGGTATCGCCGCTCGTCCTGGTGTTGCTGGGCTCCTCCTTCGCCTGGATGCTGCGCGCCTTCGTGGACGCACGCCGCGCTGTCTGGGGGGCGCTCGCGCTGCCGTTCTTCTTCTACGCGCCCTCGGAGGGGTTCGCGTACCTGCCCAACCCGTTCAACGCCTCGCTGGCGGCCGTGTTCCTCGGACTGGGTGCCTGCTTCCGCGCTGAGCGCACGGGGAAGGTGCGCTGGGCGCTCGCCGGGGGGGGAGCGCTCGGGCTCGCCGGGATCACTTGGTACGGGCACCTGCCCTGGATCACGGCGGCCGTGATCGTGTGGGGGCTGCGCGCGCGGCGCTCCGCGCTGTGGACCGTCCTGGGAGCCTCGCCTGCTGCGCTCGTGCTCGGCGTTCACCTCCTTCGACTTTCGGGAACCGGGCGCGGACGAGGGGCTGCGATCGTCGAGTCGGGCGCATCCGAAGAGCTCGCGGAGCGCGCGGCCGGAGTGCTTCGCAACCTCACGACCTTGTCGGGGAGCGCGCCCCTCGCCGGCTCGGCGTGGTGGCTCGGTCCCACGCTCCTGCTGCTGCTGATGGTCGCCTGGCGCTCGAATCGAGGATCGAGCGAGCGCGCGCCTTCGCTGCTCCTCTCCTCCATGGTGCTGGTCGGTCTGGCTCTGCTCGGCGCGGGCTTCCTGATGACCTTCTGGCGTCCGTTCTCGTGGCGATACGGGTTCCTCTTCTACGCGCTCGCGCTCGCGTTCGCGGCGCGCTCGCGCCCCTTCCGATGGGGCCGCTGGTCCCTGCCGGCGCTCGCCGCTTGTGCTGCGATCGCCCCATGGTTCGCCGGACGGGGCGCGCTGCTGTGTCTGACTCGATCGCGGGTGTTCGCCGAGAACCAGGCGGAAGGCGGCGCGGAGGTCGGGCGCTTCCTCGCGGAGCGCACGCGGTCGGACGAGCCCGTCTTCGCGTCGAACGACACCTGGGACCGCGTCGTCGGCGGCAACGTCCCGCGGCCGGGGCTCGTCGCGCGCAACGGCGGCATCTACAACTTCGCGCCGGCCGACGTGGTCGCGCCGCGCTGGCGCGCGTACCAAGAGACGCTCGCCGCGACGGACGCGGACGTCGTCGTGAGCGCGCTCGCACCCTACGGCTTCCGCTACGCGGTCGTCGGGCGCGACGAAGCCGAGCGTACACCCGGCCTCGGCGTGGTCGCGCGGTCGTTCGAACGCGTCCTCGAGACGCCGCGGTACTGGATCGTCGATCTGAGCCGGCGCCGCCCTTGACGGCGCGCGGGGTCAGCCTTCGCGCGGGGTCTCGAGCGCCTTGATCTCGTCGCGCAGGTGCGCGGCGCGTTCGTAGGCTTCGTCGCGGATCGCGTTCTCGAGTTCACGGCGGAGCTCGACCAGACGGTGCCTTCCGTCCACCTTCTCGACCTGACCGCCCGGGATCCGGCCGACGTGGCGCCGCGCTCCGTGCACGCGCTCGAGGATGTCGACGATGTGTGCCTTGAAGACCTCGTAGTCGCGCGCGCAACCCAGGCGGCCCTTCTTGCGAAACTCGTCCAGGGTCATCCCGCAGTCGGGGCAGGAGGGCCCGCTCTTCTTGTTGCGGGTCTGCTGCGCCGCCATCTGGAGCAGCTTCCAAATCTCCTGCGTGCTCTTCTTCGGCGCGGCCATCGCCGGGAGGTCCATCGTCTCCGCGCACGCCTCGCAGACGTGTCGTTCCTGGAAGGTCGGCGGAGCGTCGGCGGCGGTCCCCTCGGTGCGGAGCTCGACGTCGGTGACGTGGACCTTGGCGGGGTTCTTCTGGCAGTTCTGGCAGAGCATGCTGCGGGGATCGGTCGAGGGCCTCAGCTAGCTATAGCGCCCCCGGGGCCGGGCGTCGAGCCGGTCCGGGGACGACGTCCTCGCGGACCGAGGCGGAGACGACGTTCTGGGTGGGTCAGGCCTCGGAGGTCCGAGGAAGCGCTGCGCGGAAGTCGAGCGCGCGCTCGCGGAAGTTGAGGTACGCATCGAAGCTCGCGCAGGCGGGGGAGAAGAGCAGTTCCTCCCCGGCGAGCATCGTCTCGAAGGCGCGCTCGACCGCGGAGCGCACCGTCGGTTCGACGTGGGTCTCGACCCCGGCAGCTTCGAACGCCGGCGCGAGCACGGGGCCGGCCGCCCCGAACACGATCACGCTGCGGACCCGTCCGCGGCAGGCCTCGGCGAGCGGCTCGATGGGCAGGTCCTTCGCCTTGCCTCCGACGAGGAGCGTGAACCCGGGCCGCATCGAGAGGACGGCGGAGAGGGTGGAATCGGGCGTCGTCGAGACCCCGTTGTCGATGACGCGATGGCCCTCGAACAACCCGAGGTCTTCGAGCCGGTGGGGAAGTCCGCGCAGTTCGGGGATCGCAGCCGAGAGCCGCGCCGGGTCGGCGCCGAGCCGCCGTGCCATGCCGAGCGCCAGCAAGGTGTTGTTGCGCTGGAACGCGCCTGGGAGGCGAAGCTCCTCGATGCGTCCGAGCGGACTCCCGTCGAGCCTGAACTCGCCGCCGCCGAAGGCGAGTCCGACGTTCGACTCACGCTCGAACCACGCATCGATGCGGCGGAGCCCGGCCGGCCGCCAGCGCGAGGTCCACTCGTCCTCCGCAGGCAGGACGGCGGTCCCACCGGCGGCGAGCGCGAGCTCGAGCACGCGCTGCTTCGCGGCGGCGTACGCCTCCATCGAGCCGTGCCGCTCGAGGTGGTCCGGCAGGACGTTCACGGCGCAAACCGACTCGACGCGCGGCCGGTTCTCCGGCGTGCCGAGCTCGGGCGGCAGCACCTCGAGTTGATAGGAGGAGATCTCGAGCACCACGACGTCGTCCGCCCGCATCTGCTCGACGTCGTCGAGCAGCGACCGGCCGATGTTCCCTCCGAGGTGCGCCTGGAGCCCTGCGGAACGCAGCAATTGGTGCAGGATGTGGCACGTCGAGCTCTTGCCCTGCGTCCCCGTGATCGCCGCGATGCGAGCGGGGCAGCTCTCGAGGAAAAGCGCGGTCTCCGAGGTGATCGGCACCCCCGCGGCGCGCGCGGCCGCGAGGTACGGGCTCTTCGGCGAGACCGCCGGGTTGGCGACGACGAGCCCGGCGCGGGTGAAATCCTCCGTGCGGTGCTCACCGAGCACGAAGCGCAGGTCGACGTCGGCGAGCGCCTTGACCGCGGGCTCGAGCTCGTTCGCGGAGCGTTGGTCCGTGACCGTCACGCGCGCGCCGAGTCGGCGCAGATGCCGCGCGACGGTGGCTCCGCCTCCGAAGAGGCCGAGACCCATGACCGTGACGTCGAGACCTTCGTAGTCGAGCGGGGTGGTACGCATGGGGCTCATCTCATGCTCCCCGCGCGGCGTCGAGTCAATGCGGCGCCCCATCCTTCGGCGGCGGCGCCGCCGGCTGCGGCTTGCGCAGCGGTCCCTCCGGCGTCGCCATGCGCAGCGACTCGGCGCGCTGGAGCACGAACTCGAGGTCGGGCTCCGTCACCTCGCCGCTCTCGGGCTCGAGGCGCATCTCGACGACGTGGCGATCCCTCCAGCCGACCGGAATCAGGATCTCGCTGAAGATGTCGAACGGGAAGACGCCGTACCAGGGCGGCCGCAGGTCGGCGAGGAGCGAGAGGCTGCGATACCCCTCGCGGTAGAGCGTGACGCGCCGCGTGCCGTAGGCCTCGAACGTCGTCGTGTAGGGGGTCCAGCCGACGACCTGGTTGTCGAGGCGGACCTGCGCGCCCGACGGCTCGGAGAGGATCACGAGCTCGCGCTTCGCCGCACAGCCCATGCAGAGGACGGCGAGCAGGCCGACGGGGAGCGCCGCGCGACTCGGGACGCCCGGTCGGGCGCGCGAGCCTCTTCCGCCGAATTGCACCGAGGGTGCGTGCACGTGGGTTCGTCCGAACGAAATCGACCGAGGACGAGGGACTGGCGGAGAGAGAGGGATTCGAACCCTCGGAGCCCGAATTTCGGACTCACCGGCTTAGCAAGCCGGCGCGATCGGCCACTCTGCCATCTCTCCGCAAAGGGGCTGGGATCCTACTGGCGCGGGCGGTCGGTCACAAGGCGCTGCCCGCTCGGGGGCGGCGCGGATGGCGGAGGCGGAGGGATTCGAACCCCCGGTGCCTTGCGACACAGCGGTTTTCAAAACCGCCGCATTCGGCCGCTCTGCCACGCCTCCGTGGGGCGCAGGGTACGCGCGTGCCGCGCAGGGGTCCAGGCGCCTACTCGGGCATCGCCGCGGGTCCGGAAGGGAGCGCGTCGGGGCCGCTCTTGTCGTTGCGCACGTCCACCAGGACGTGCTCCGCGACACGTACGGGACACCTTGCGCGGAGCGCGAGCGCGAGCGCGTCGCTCGGTCGCGCGTCGACGACCACCTCGCCGTCGCCGGCCTGGAGCACGAGCCGGGCGAAGAACGTGTTGTGGCGGAGGTCGACGATCTCGACGCGCTGGATCCGGCCGCCGAGCGCACGGATCGCTTCGAACGCGAGTTGGTGCGTCAGCGGGCGCTCCGATTCGATGCTCTGGACGACGCGCCGGATCTCGCACGCTTCCGCCGTGCCGATGACGATCGGAAACCCGCGCGCTCCGTGCACCTCGCGCAGGTAGATGAACTGCTGCTCGGAGCCCTCGCGGATCACGATCCGCCCGAGCTCCATGTCGACCATCGCGAGTTCGTCCTTCTCCGGCGCCATCGGAACCTCACCGACGTGAGTCCACCGATCGTGCGCTATCGCGCCGCGGGTTGGAAGGGGGCGTGCGACCGAGGCGCGCGTGCGTCGAATCCACCGCATCGAAGCGCGGGGCCGTGCGACGCTAGGATGGGCCCGGCTCGACCGAGCCGACCGAGCCCTCCGATCCGGCGCCGACCTCGATGACGAGCTACCCCGACAACCCCGTGCTCGTGCGCGTCGTGCGCGGCGAAGCCGCCGAGTCGCAGCACCGCGGGAGCTGGGCGCTCGTCGACGCGGACGGGACGGTGCTCGAGGGCTCCGGAGCGTTCGGCGCGCCGATCTTCTCGCGGAGCGCGGTCAAGTGCCTCCAGGCGCTGCCGCTCGTGGAGACCGGTGCCGCGGAGCGGTTCGGGTACGACGAGGCCGATCTCGCGCTCGCCATCTCGTCGCACAATGCGGAGCCGCAGCACACGGAGCGTGTCGCGCGGATCCTCGCGCGGCTCGAACTCGACGTGCGTCACCTCCAGTGCGGACCGCAGCCTCCGGGCGACCCCGAGGCGCGCGCGCGGCTCAAGGAGCGCGGCGAGCGGTTCACGAGCCTGCACAACAACTGCTCGGGGAAGCACGCGGGCTTCCTCGCGCTCGCGCGGCACCTCGGCGCCCCGGTCGAGCGCTACCTCGACCCCGCGAGCCCCGGTCAGCAACTCGTGCGTCGCGCGCTCGTCGAGGTGTCGGGAGTGCGCGACGAGGACGTGTCGATCGCGATCGACGGCTGCAGCGCACCGACTTTCCGCATGCCGCTCTCCGCGCTCGCGACGGCGTACGCGCGCGTCGCGAATCCGCAGGGGCTCGCTCCGGCGAGGCGCGCCGCGTGCGAGCGCATGCTCGGCGCCGTCGAGCGTTTCCCCGAGTTGATCGCCGGGCGTCACGAACGCATCTGCACGGACCTCGCGCGTGTCACGCACGGTCGGCTGTTCCCCAAGATCGGCGCGGAGGCCGTCTACGCGATCGGCGTGCGCGGTGCTGGACGCGGGCTCGCGATCAAGATCGACGACGGCGGAGCGCGCGCGCTCCATGCCGTGATCGTCGCGCTCCTCCGCCGCTTCGGCTTCGCGTCCGCCGAGGAACTCGTCGCGCTCGAGGAGTGGGAGGAGCGGCGCCTCAGGAACTGGGCCGGGCTCGACGTCGGCCGAACGGAGGTGCTCGTGTGAAACGTCGCTCGAACCGCAGCCCGAGAGGGAGCGCGGCGGCCGCCGGCGCCCGCGCGCGTCGAACTCGCGCGACTGAAGCGCGCGATCTCGCGCCGCGCGAGGCGGCGTGGCGATTGCGTCCGGCTCCGGAGCTTCCGCTCGACGCGCACAAGGGGCTCGCGGGGCGCGTGTTCGCGTGGTGTGGCAGTGACGCGATGCCCGGCGCCGCCGTCCTCGTCGCGCGCGCGGCCCAGCGCGCGGGCGCCGGGCTCGTCACGCTCGCCACCGACTCGACCGTCCTCGCGCACGTCGTGCCCGCGACGGCGCCCGAGGCGATCTTCGCGCACTACGAAGGGGAGCGCGCCTTCCGAAGCCTCCTGCGCTCGCGCTCCTCCGACTCACCCGCGCCGGATCACGCGCGCGTCGCGGGGCCGGGGCTCGGCAACACACCCACGACGCGCCGACTCCTCGCCGTCCTGCTCGCCGAGGCGGAGCGCACACCGCTCGTGCTCGACGCGGACGCGCTCAACGCGCTCGCCGACGACCTCGTGCCGCTGAAGCGCGTCGAAGCTCCGCTCGTCCTTACACCGCATCCGGGCGAGGCCGCGCGGCTCCTCGGCCGTGCCGTCCCGAGCGACGGCCGCGAACGCATCGTCGCCGCGCGCGAGCTGAGCTCGCGCACGAGGGCGATCTGCTGCTTGAAAGGCCGCGCGACGGTAGTCGCCCACGGGGAGCGCGTGTATGTCAACGCGACGGGCAACCCCGGCATGGCGACGGCGGGGGCCGGGGACGTCCTCGCCGGCATCCTGGGCGCCTACCTGGCGGCATGCCGGACGGGCATCGACCCCGCGTGGACGCCGTGGGACGCGGTGTGTGCCGCGGTCCACGTGCACGGCCTCGCGGGCGACCTCGCGCGCGCGCGGCTCGGTGCGCGCGGTCTCGTCGCCTCGGACCTGATCGAGTTCCTGCCTGCTGCGCAGGAGCGTCTTCGTGAGAGCGCAAGGCTAGACTGATCCATCGCATGAGCCTCACTCAGCTCAAAGTTCCCCCGGGAGCCGTCGAGACCTTCGGCGACGGCGTCGGCTTCGTCGCGCTCGTCGATCGGATGCAGACCGACCACGCCCTCAAGGTGGTCAACGCCGCGCGCATCTCCTACGACAAGCAACGCTCGGAGTTCGACGAGAAGGACAAGAAGCTCTGTCGCTTCCTGTGGGAGCACGGTCACACGTCGCCGTACCGCCACTCCTTCTACACGTTCCACTGGAAGGCGCCGCTCTTCGTCTTCCGGCAGGCGTTCAAGTACCAGGTCGGCAGCGGTTGGCGCGAGTACACGGTGAACGGCGAGGAGGTCGCGCTCGAGGTCTTCGACGTCCTCTTCGACACCGACAAGGGTTGCAGTTGGAACGAAGTTTCGGGGCGCTACGTGCAGTGGACGCCCGAGTTCTACCTGCCGCGCACCTTCCGCGGGAACCCGCCGCACGGCAACAAGCAGGCATCGCACGACCTTCCCGCGGGCTTCGATCACGAAGGCGAGCATGCGCTGATGGCCGAGGAGTGCCGACTCGCGTTCGAGCGCTATGAAGCGCGGATCGCACGCGGTGTCGCGAAGGAGATCGCGCGGATGTGCCTGCCGCAGAACCTCTACAGCCAGGCGTACTGGACCGTCTCCCTCCAGGGCGTGCTCCACTTCCTCGAGCAGCGCCTGAAGCCCGACGCGCAGTTCGAGATCCGGCGCTACGCCGAGGCCGTTCACGAGCTCGTGCGAGACGACCTCGAGCGCGTCGGCGTGACGCGGCAGATGATCGTGGACGGCCTGGGATGAGCGGTCTCCCCGCCGTGTTCCTGCGGATCGTGTGCCTCGCGACGCTCGGTGCGGCGCCCGCCGTTCCCGCGCTCGTCCAAGCACCGGTCGCCGCAGGTCCCGCCGACGAGGGCAAGGTCACCGAGCTCGTCTCGGCCCTCGAGAAGCTCGGGGTGCACCTCGATCCCAAGCACGCGCTGTGCGCGATCGACGTCCGCGTGGGGATCCGCGACGACCTGCTCGAGTACCTGCTCGTCTCGCCGCGCGGACAATCGCACGAGAGCCTGTTCGTGACCGACGTCGCGCCGCGCGCGGTCAACACGGCGCTGCTCGCGCTCGGTGCACAGCCTGGGACGAACGTCCGGATCGTCGCGAAGGATCCGCCGCCGACTCCGGAGGAACTGCGCGACGGCGCGCCCGCGTACGACGTCGAGCCTCCGAGCGGCGACGGTTTCTACCTCTACGCGGGCTGGCGCGAAGCGGGGGAGACCTTCTTCTACCGGGTCGAGGATCTCGTCCGCGATCTCGAGAGCGGGCGCAGCCTGCGGCGTCACCGCTGGGTCTTCCTCGGCTCGAAGACGGCACCGGACAAGAAGCACCCCGGGGAGACGCTCTTCGCGGCCGAGGTCGAGGGCAACCTCGTGAACCTCGCGTTGTTCGAGCAGGGCTTCACGCTCGTGACCACGGCGCTGCCCGAGTGCATCAAGCAGACGATCTGGCTGCCGAACGCCTGGCTCGTCCCTGAGCGCGGCTCGCCCGTGCTCCTGTTCTTCTCCCGCGAGAAGCTCGCCAGCCTTCCTGCGGGCTGGGAGGAGCGGCTCCCCGTCGTCGAGGGCAATCAGGGCCGATGACGGCGGGCGCGGATCCGCGGCGAGACGAGTTCGTGCGCCGCATCGGTCGCGCGCGCCGTGCGATCCAAGTCGCGCACGCCGTCGAGAGCCTGCTCGTCGCGGCGTCCGCGGCGTTGCTCACCCTCGCCGCCGCCCGCGTCGACCGTGCTGCGGATTCGCCGGGTGCATGGAGCGTCGCGCTCCTCGCCGCGCTCGCGGCGTGCGGAGCGTGGTGGCTCGAATGCGTTCGCGACGAGCGCACGGTCGTGCGCCACATCGATGCTCGCGACGGTTACTCGGGCGCGCTGCTGACGGCTTGGGAGCAGGCGACCGGAGAGGGTGTGCCCGCCGGGCTTCGCGACGTGCTCGTCGAGCGGCTTCTCCCGGCGGTTCGAGGTCCGGGCCTCTGGTCGCGAGGGTTGAACGTCCGCGTGCCGCTCGTCGCGAGCGTCTGCACCGCGACGACCCTCTGGGCGCTCGCCGCGGGGCTCCACCCCGGCGGCGACGCCGCGCCGATCGCCGAGGCGCTGCGCGCGGCCGGCGCTGCGCTCGATCGCGTCGAGTCCTCCGCCGACACGCTGAAAGGCGCAGCGGAGTCGAACCCCGCCGCGCTGGCGGAGGCGGCGCGAGCGATTGCGGCGGCCGCGCGGGACCGCGGCGAAATCGATCCACGGACCGCGCAGACCGCGCGCGAGCTGCTCCAGACCGCCGGAGAGATCGCTTCGGACCCGCGGAGGACGGAGGCGGAGCGAACGGCGCTCTCCGAGCTCCAGTCCGCCCTCGCCTCGGTGGGTCCGTCGAGCGACGGTGGTGCCGCCGATGGGGCGGGGCGGGGCTCGATCGGGCTCGCGGGCGCCGGCCCGGCGGGCGGCCCTTCGGGGCCGGCCGGACGCGCCCCCGGAGTCGTCGACGCGGAGCCCTCCGCCTCGCCGTCTCCACGCGGCGAGCCCGCGAGCGGATCCGAGCCTGCGCAACCTGCCCCGGCGCCGTCGGCGGATGGGCCTTGGTGGCCTCCGCGGTACGATGCCGTCGTTTCCCGCTGGAACGAGCTCCGGCGGAGCCACCCCTGACCCGACTCGCCGCGCCGCGGCCCCGATCCATCCCTTGAGCAACTCCTCGCCGCAAAGACGAATCGGACTCTGGCTGATCGGCGCCCGCGGCTCGATCGCGACGTGCGTGGCGTACGGGCTCGCAGGGCTCCGCGAGGGGATGCTCGAGCCCGTCGGGCTCGCCACGGCCCGCGCGCCGTTCACCGAGCTCGACCTCGCTCCGTGGGACGCGTTCGTGCTCGGCGGGCACGACGTCTGTCGAAGGAGCCTCTCCGAGTCCGCCGGCGAGCTCGTCCGCAACGGCATCCTGCCGTCCGACCTGGTCGTCGCCGCAGCGCGCGACGCCGCGGCGTACGAGGCGCGCATCCGTCCCGGGATCCTCGACGAGCCGGACGTCGGGTTCGCCGACCTCGATCCCGCGGCCTCTCGGAACGGCGCCCTCGACCCGCGCGCGCAGATCGAGAGCATCCGGCGCGATCTCGACCACTTCCGCGCCGACAACGAGCTCCAAGCCGTGATCGTCGTCAACCTCGCGAGCACCGAAGCGCATCGCGGGGAGCGAGTCGAATGGGCCTCGCTTGCCGAGTTCGAGGCCGCGCTGGCCGAGGGAAGGACGCAACCGGCTTCGGTGCTGTACGCCTACGCCGCGTTCCAGTCGGGAGCGGCCTACGTCAACTTCACTCCGAGCCGGGGTTCGTCGATCCCGGCTCTGCGCGAACTCGCGCTCCAGCGCGGACTCCCGCACTGCGGCAACGACGGGAAAACCGGCGAGACCTTGGTCAAGACGGCGCTCGCGCCGATGTTCGCCGCGCGCGCCCTGCGGGTCCTCGCCTGGCAGGGCTACAACATGCTCGGCAATCGCGATGGGGAGGTCCTTGCCGAGCCGGCGCACCGGGAGTCGAAGCTGCGCAACAAGAACGAAGCGGTCCGCTCGATCCTGGGGGATCCGGCGCTCCACAGTCACGTCGGGATCGACTTCGTGCCTTCGCTCCAGGACTGGAAGACCGCCTGGGACTTCATCCACTTCGAGGGCTTCCTCGGAGCGCGGATGAGCCTGCAATTCACCTGGTCGGGGTCGGACTCGGCCCTCGCGGCCCCGCTGGTCGTCGATCTCGTTCGCCTGACCGCGTTCGCGCTCGCACGGGGCGAGGCCGGGGTGCTCTCGCATACGGCGGGGTACTTCAAGGCGCCCCTCGACGGGGGGACGCACGACTTCCACGCCCAGTTCGACCGACTGCTCGAGTACGGGAGGCGGGCTGGAAAGGGCGGGCGCTCCGGCCGCTGAAGGCGGGCCTGCACGCCGCGCGTGCAGGCCGTCCCGGCTCGGAACCCTTCCGCTCGTCGCGCGGCTCCCCGTGCAGGATCACCCTTGCGCGCCCGGGTTTCGCGGGGGAATAATCTGGGTAGCCCGGGCGTAGCTCGGCAGCTATGAAGAGCGTGTTCCGTTCCTGCCTGGACCCTCTGCCCCGCTTCCTTTCGATGCGGGGGTTGCTCGCCGTCGTGCTCGTCGTCGTCGCCGGCACGGGCCTCAGCGTCTACGAGTACGTCCAGAGCAGTCGCTCGACCGAGGTCCGTTGGCCGCGCGCCACGCTGCGTGCCTCCGGTGGAGCCCCGGCACGAAGCCAACCCAGCCCGTGCGTCGGCCTGGGCGCGACCACCGCGTGTGAAGATCTCCGGGCCGCGCCGGCGAATCCGACGAGCACCGCGGAGGCCGGGGAAAGGCCCCCGTCGCCCGCGATCCTCTACCGCCCCGACGCGGCCGGTACGGGCAGCTGATGCGCGAGGAGCGGCCGGCGCCGCGGTCCGGGGAGCCGCCGGCGCTCCGCCTCCAGACGACGACCCTCTGGTATCACGCGTCCCAGCAGATCGCGGGCGAGCGCTTCGGCAACCCAGCCTTCGAAGGCAGGACCCCGGCCTACGTGATCTGGAACCTCCTGACGCGCTACACGCGTCCAGGGGACTTGGTGGTGGACCCCTTCTGCGGCGGCGGGACCACGCTCGACGTCGCGCGCAGTCTCGAGCGCCGCGCCCTCGGCTACGACATCGCACCCACGCGCCCCGATATCTTCCGCGCGGACGCACGGAAGCTCCCGATCGAGGACGGCAAGGCGGACTTCGTGTTCATGGATCCGCCGTACTCGACGCACCTCGAGTACTCCGGCGACGAACAGTGCATCGGCGAACTCGACGCCTTCGAGGGCGAGTACTTCGACGCGATGGAACTCGTCTTCGCGGAGGTCGACCGCGTGCTGCGCGATCGCCGGTACCTCGCCGTCTACTGCAGCGACAGCTTCAAGAAGAAGCGCGGCTTCGTGGGGATCGGCGCGCGCTTCTTCGCGCAACTCGAGCAGCGGTTCCGCGCCGTCGACCACGTCGCCGTCGTCCGCGGGAACCGAAAGCTCGAGAAGCCGAACTTCCACAAGGCCGCAGCCGAGGAGAACTTCTTCCTTCGCGGCTTCAACCACCTGTTGATCTTCAAGAAGGAGCGCGTCGCGGCCGGCTCGCGTGGAGAGAAGGCTCCGCGACGCGACGCGTGAGCGCGCGTGTTCGAGCGCGCCGCCTCGACGCGCGCTTCTTCGCGCGCGACGCCCCGACGGTCGCGCGCGAACTGCTCGGGTGCGTCCTGCTCCATCGGACGCCGTACGGCGTTCTGTCGGGGCGCGTCGTGGAGACGGAGGCGTACCTCGCCTCGGGAGATCCGGCCTCGCACTCGTTCCGCGGACCGACGTCGCGCAACGCGTCGATGTTCGAGCGCGGGGGGATCGCCTACGTGTACCGCATCTACGGGATGCACCACTGCTTCAACGTGGTGACGGGGAACGTGGATGAAGGCGCGGCGGTGCTCGTGCGCGCGCTCGAACCCCTCGCCGGGCTCGAGGTGCTGCGGCGAAGACGTGGAGTCGAGGACGTCCGCGCGCTCTGCAGCGGGCCGGCGAAGCTCGTCCAGGCGCTCGCGATCGGCCCCGAACACGACGGCGTCGATCTCGTCCACGGAGCGCTCGGATTGTGGAGCGACGGCGCGGAGATCGACGACGTGCAGACGACGACGCGCATCGGGATCACGAAAGGGGCGGAGCTCCCGTTGCGTTTCCTCGTCCAGGGGAGCCCGTACGTCTCGCGTCGAACTCGCAGCTGAAACGCCGCCGCCCGCGACGTCGGTCGCGGGCGGCGGAGAGAAGCGGGCTCGAAGTCCAGCTCAGCGGTGAGGAGGCGTCGAGCCGGCGTCGGGCGCCGGAGGTGCTCCGCCGTCGGGCTTCGCCGCCGGCGGCGTGGAACCGTCCGCGGGGACTCCGCCCTCGGGCTTCGGCGGCACCGGAACGACCTCGGTCTTGTGGCCGAGCGACTCTTGGTGCTGCTTGATCTGCTCCTGGATCTCGGGCGGCAGGTCGCTCGGGATCTTGTACGTGCCGTCCCCAGCTGCGCCCTCCGGCGGCGTCGGCGGTTTCTTGTCCTGGACGAGGTCGTCCATGCGTTTCCAGTACGCGGAGCGGTTGTACGACGAGATCTCGTACGTCCACGCTCCGAGGCGCGCGTTGAGCTCCTCGACTTCCTTCTTCACCTCGTCGGGCGACTTCTTCGCCGTCGCGGCGTCCTTCGGCGCCTCCGGTTCGGGGCCCGCGGGAGCGGGAGGTTCGACGAACGCGGCGGAGTACTGCGCATAGGTCTTCCCGTCCTGCTCCTTGCAGCGCACGGTGACGACGAGACCGTCGAAACACGTGAACGTCGCGGTGGGGCCGGGGTCCTTCGCGAAATCGATCGCACCCGCGGGCTGCACGTCCTCGAGGTTCACGTACTCGAGCCCCGAAGCGAGCGTGCTCGCGATCGTCGCGTACTTGAGCTCCTTGCCTTCCGGGACGTCCGCGAGCGTGTAGTCGGTTTGCTCGGGCTTGTCGCGGTGCACTTCGACCTTCTGGCCGTCCGGGTGGACGATCGAGACGGTGCGCATGCGCTCGCGCTTCACCTCGAGGATCTTCTTCGAGAGCCAGTCGGCGCCCTTCTCCTTGAGCTCGAGCTGGCCCTTCACGAGCCACGACTGCGCGTCGCCGGGCTTGCGCACGTAGCTCTGCCCGGGACCGCCGTAGTTCTTGCTCTCGTAGTTCTTGCCGACGATCAGTCGCGCGAGCTCCTTGCCTGCGCCGTCTTGAACGGTGACGAGCGCGGACTTCGCGGCGTCGCCGTCGACGTCCTCGACGCCGAGCTGGGAGTAGAGCTCCTTGCTCTGCGTCTTCGCCTCGACCGTCTCCATCTCGGAGAGCGCGAGCAACAGCTTGCGCACCGGCTCGGCCTCGACCGCGTAGCCGTTCTTCTCGGCGAGGCCCCAGCCCGAGCCTTTGCGCTCGAGCGTGAACTCGCCGGCCTTCTTCTTCACCACGACCTTGGCGGCGTCCTTCAGGCTCGCCGCGAGGTTGGGGAAGAGCTTCGTGTGCGTCTCGGCGCTTTGCACCGATTTGTCGCGGTGGTTGAGCGTGAGGGCGGTGATCCCGGCCAGCGCGACGAGCGCGACCCCGAGGATGCCGATCGTCTTCGTGTTCATGGCGTTGAGTCGCTCAGTTCGAGGACTTCTTGCGGAGCAGGAACGCGAGGGAGAAGGCGAGCACGAGCGCGGGCATGCCGAGCATGTTGATCCACGTCACGGCGCTCCCGAGGCTCTCGACGTCTTGGAGGAGGTCGTGCTTGACGCGGCGCAGGTCCTGGCGCGTCTTCACCTGCTCCTCGCGGAACTTGTCGAGCTCGGCGAGCTGGGCCTCGTCGAGCATGACCGCTCCGTCGCCCTCCTTCCCGCGCTGGAGATCGCCGATCTTCTTCTCGGTGTCGCTGAGCTTGTCCTCGAGCTCCTTCTCGCGCTGACGGAACTTGACCTCGGCGTCCTTGCGGATCTGCGCGACCTTGTCGAACGGGCGCTGGTACTTGCCGCGGCTGCGCAGGCTGATCAGGTCGTTCGAGCCCGAGAGGTTGTCGAGCGCGTTGAGCATGAAGTCGCAGTTGTCCGCGGTCTTCACGAGGATCTTCTGGATCCCGAGGAAGTCGCGGATGTCCGCCCAGTAGCGGTTCGCGAGCATGTCCGCGTCGGCGACGACGATGACGTTGATCTCCTTCGCTTCCTTCAGCGACTCGGGCTTCGGCGCCGCGTCGGCAGGAGCGTCCTTCGCCTTCGGCGCGCCGTCGGGGAACGCGGTCTTCGCGGGGCCCGTGATGCGCGCGGCGAGCATCAGCTTCTCGTCGCCGGACTTGAAGGACTGCAGCAGGCCCGGCGGGTTGGGGCCGAACTGGACCTGCGAGCGTTGGATGCGTTGCGAGGCCTTGCTCGTCTCGATCAGCGGCGTGATCGTCGTCGTCGCGCCGTCCTTCTTCGAGAGGATGCCGGACGTCGCCATGCGGATGAGCCCGAGCTGGCTCGTCGTGAAGTCCGTGGTCGAGAGCGCGCCCTTGTCCTTGTTGAAGCCGAGCCACACGAGGTACTCGACGCCCTGGCCGCCGAAGTTGACGCGCAGCGCGTTGTCGCGGTCGCCCGCGAGCTCCTCGCTCGACATCTGGATGCCCCACGCATCGAAGAGCGCGCCGAGCGTCGAGCTGCGGTCCGCCGTCATGCCCGCGAGCGGGTTGTTCGGGTCGGACTGGACGTCCTGCACCTCGCAGTACGGATCCGCGAAGACGAGCGCCTTGCCGCCGCCGAGCACGTACTGGTCGATCGCGTAGAGCGTGTCCTGCGCGAGCTGCTGCGGGTGGATCACGAGCAGCACGTCGACGTCCTTCTCGATCGCGCTGACGCCGTCCGCGAGCGTGCGGACGTCGAACTGCGAGCGCATCTGGTCGAGGATCGCCCACTCCTCCGGCGCCGCGCGCGGATTGCGCATGCGGGCCATCGGATCGCCCTCGAGCGGGAGCTTCGAGATCACTCCCACGACCTTCTTCTTCGGGTTCGAGATGCCGTAGATGAGGCGCGTGATGTCGTACTCGAGCGACTCCTCCTTGCGCTGGTCGAAGAAGGGGATGACCTCTTCCTTGTCCGTCGTGCCGGTCGCGGCGAGGCCGAAGTAGGCCTTCTCACCGCCCGCGGTCACGGGCGCGCCGGAGAGCCCGAAGCCGACGGCGCGGTCTTCCTCTTCGGAGAACGGCTCGGGATCGAAGACCTCGAGCGTGAGCTTGCCGTTCGAGCTCGCGACGAACTCCTCGAGCAGTTCGCGCACGCGGTCGCCGTAGCCGATCAACGGCGCGGCGTCGGAGTCCGCGAGGAGCTTGCGCGAGAAGTAGAACTTGAGCTTGACCGGGTCGTTGAGCTTCGAGACCAGGTTCTTCGCGCCCGAGGAGAGCGTGTAGAGCTTGTTCTCGGTCAGGTCGAAGCGCGTCGACGTGAACAGCGCGTTGAAGAGCACGTTCACCACGAGGAACAGGACCAGCACGATCGCGAGTCCGCCCAGCGAGAGGAGTTTCTTCATGGCGTGGACCTCAGCTCGCCTTCTTCATGTCGAGGACGATCGCGTTCACGACGAGGCACATCGCGATCAGGCTCAGGAAGTACGTGATGTCGCGCAGGTCGATCACCCCCGTCTGGATCGACTCGAAGTGCGAGAGGAAGCTGAACGAACGGATCGTCTCGACCACGACCGGCGGGAGGAACGACACGCTCGCCATCCCCGGCAGTCCGATCAGGACGAACACGAGGCAGAGCACGGCGCTCACGACGAACGCGATGACCTGGTTCTTCGTGCAGGCGGAGACGAACGCGCCGATCGCGAGGTACGCGCCGGCCATCAGGAAGCTCCCGACGTAGCTCGCGAGGATCACTCCGTTGTCGGGCTTGCCGAGCACGTTGACCGTGATCCAGATCGGGAACGTGAGCGCGAGCGCGATGCCCGCGAACGCCCACGCCGCGAGGAACTTGCCGAGGACGGACTCCGCGAGCGTGATCGGCAGCGTGAAGAGCAGCTCGATCGTGCCTTGGCGACGTTCTTCGGCCCAAAGCCGCATCGTGATCGCGGGCACGAGGAACAGGTACACCCACGGGTGCCACGTGAAGAACGCGAGGAGGTCGGCCTGCTCGCGGTCGTAGAACTTCGTGATCAGGAACGTCAGCCCGTTCACGAGGAGCAGGTAGACGATGATGAAGACGTACGCGACCGGCGTGGAGAAGTACCCGCCGAACTCGCGCTTCGCGATCGAGACGATGTTGCGCATGGGAGTGCTCCTCAGGCCGCGGTGCGGTCGCCCGTCGTGATCCGGCGGAAGACCTCGTCGATGGGGCCCTGCGCGGTGAGCTGCTCGGGCGTCCCGTCGAAGAGCACGCGGCCGCGCGCGATGATGATCGCGCGCGTGCACACGGCCTCGACCTCTTCGAGGATGTGGGTCGAGAGCACGATCGCCTTGTCCTTCGCCATCGAGCGGATGAGCTGACGGACCTCGTGCTTCTGGTTGGGGTCGAGACCGTCGGTCGGCTCGTCCATCACGAGCACGGCGGGATCGTGGAGGATCGCCTGCGCGAGCCCGACGCGGCGCTTGAAGCCCTTGGACAGGGTCTCGATGCGCTGGTGGAGCACGTGCTCGATGTGCACCTTGTTGACGACCTCGGCGATGCGCGAGGCGCGCTCGCTGCTCGGGATCCCGCGGATGTCGGCGATGAAGTGGAGGAAGCCGAGCGGCGTCATGTCCGGATAGGCCGGCGCGCCCTCGGGCAGGTACCCGACGGCGCGCTTCGCCGCGAGCGGATCCGTCTGGATGTCGTGGCCGCAGATGGAGGCGGTGCCCGACGTCGGCGACAGGAACCCCGTCGCCATCTTCATCGTCGTCGACTTGCCGGCGCCGTTCGGGCCGAGGAAGCCGAGCACTTCACCCTTGTCGACGGAGAACGAGACGCCGTCGACCGCGCGGAGCGAGCCGAAGTCCTTGGTCAGGTTTTGGATCTGGAGCATCATGGGGAGGTCCGCGGCGGGGCCGCGTGACGGGGGGAGACGAGCCTCCGGGATGACACAGAAGCATCGCGGGCGCGGACTCACGTCCGACACCCGCGGTGAAAAAGGGGGTAGGTGGTACCCGCGATCCGGGAGGCCCGCAAGGGCGGCCTCGCGCTCGAGGGGCCGCGGATCGCTGCGATCCGCCGCGCGGGCCATCGCTACGGAGCCCGGCCTGGAAGCGTTGGCGAAGACGGCGGGCGGGCAACTCCCGCCGGCCGAATGGGGGCGGAGGCGGGCCGAGGCAGACGGGAACCCGGTCACACGCTAGAACGGTGCGCCGCTTTCCCGCCGAGGATGCGGCCTGCCTGTGGACCTGACCGCCCTCGAGATCGCCGCCCTGCTCTTCGTCGCGAGCCTGATCGGCGCGCTCCTGCCGCTCTACAGGCGCTGGTCGGACCGCGGTCTCCACGTGTTCGTCGCGCTCGCCGCGGGGATCTTCCTCGGGACGATCTTCCTCCACCTCCTGCCGCACCTCGCAGGGGTCGAGGGCGACGGTCACGCCCATGCGGCCGAGGCCGGGGAGCCCGGTCTCCTGCCCTGGGTCGCGGCGCTGCTCGGCCTCCTCATCCTGTTCGCGATCGAGCGGGTCTGGCTCCCGTCGTGGACTCGGAGCGCGAGCGCGGATCCGCACACGGGCCTCTGGGTGGCTACGTTCGTCGGGCTCTCGCTGCACGCGGTCACGGCGGGCGTCGCGCTGACCGCGATCCTCGCCGACCCGACGGCGCGGACGCAGTTCCTCGTCTCGATCCTCATCCACAAGGCGACGGAGACGTTCTCGCTCGCGACCGTGATGCGCCTCGCGAACCTGGGGCGGCCGCGCACGATCGCGCTGCTCCTCTTCTTTGCGGCGATCGAGCCGGCGGGGCTGCTCTTCGGGAGCGGGCTCCTCGGCTTCGGTCACGGGATCGACTCCGTGCTGCTCGGCCTCGCCTGCGGGACGTTCCTCTACGTCGCGGTGTGCGACCTCCTGCCCGAGGTCTTCCATGGTCGCGAGCGGCCGGGCGTGAAGCTCTTCGCGGTCGTCGTCGGTGTCGGGATCTCCGCGTTGTCGCTCGAGGGGCTGGCCGACGTCTTCGGATTCGCTCACCGCGTGCTCGACGCGAGCGTCGCGATCTTCGTCGACTTCGCGCCGTTCCTCTTGCTCGGGTTCCTCGTCGCGGGCGTGCTTTCACAGGTGCTGCGCACGCAGCGCTTCACGAAGTACTTGAAGGGCGACGACCTGAAGTCGGTCGGCGCCGCGGCGCTCGTCGGCGCCCCTCTGCCGCTCTGCTCCTGCGCCGTCGTGCCCGTCGCGGTCGAGCTGCGACGCGCGGGCGCGAGCAAGGGCGCGACGTCTTCGTTCCTGATCGCGACGCCGGAGACGGGGATCGACTCGGTCACGGTGACGTGGGCGCTGCTCGATCCCGTGATGACGATCGCGCGTCCGATCGGCGCTGTGTTGTCGGCGGTGTTCACGGGTGCGGTCGTCAACCTCTTCGTGAAGAGCGGAAACGACGTCGCGACCGTTCCGACGGAAACGGGGCCCGCGGAGGACGCGTGCTGCGCTCCGACCGTGCGAGCGGAGACGCCGTCGCCCGTCGTTCGCATCGCGCGAGCTGCGGGTGCGACGGGGGCCGCGCTCACGCGCGCCGAAGGCCCGGCGTGCTGCGCGGCCGAGGTGCACGGGGCCGCGCACGAACTCGCGCGGGGTCACACGCCCGTGCATGCGCATGGGGCGGAGTCCGTCCACGTGCACGGGCATTCGCACGCACATGGCCACGTGCATGCGCACTCGCACGGGCCCGTCCACGCTCACGGGCACGACACCGCGCGTGAGCACGGCCACTCGCACGCGCTCGGAGCCGAACCCACGTCGACCGCGCCCGCTCCGCGCGCCGCCGTCGCTCCGCCGCGTTCGCTCCTCGGACGCGTCCTGCACCATGCGTTCGTCGAGATGCTCGACGACCTCTCGATCTCGCTCCTGCTCGGCACGCTGATCAGCGGCCTGATCGCGGTGCTCGTTCCCGCGGATCTCTTCGCGCACTCCGCGGCGCAGGGTCTCTCCGGGATGCTCTTGATGCTCCTGATCGGCATCCCGATGTACGTGTGCGCTGCCGCGTCGACGCCGATCGCAGCGACGCTGATCCTGAAGGGTATGAGCCCCGGCGCCGCGTTCGTGTTCCTCCTCGCGAGCCCCGCGACGAACCTCGGTTCGCTCTTCGCGCTCCGCAAGCACTTGGGCGGCCGCGTCGTCGCCGTGCACGTCGTCGCGCTCGCGGTCGTCACGCTGCTGCTCGGCTGCGCCGTCGACGCCGTGTACTCCGCGCTCGAGCTCGCGCCGCGCGCCCAGGTCGGGGCGGCACACGAGCACGGTGTCGGGGTCGGCGTCGTCGCCGCGGTGGTGCTCGCCCTGTTGATGCTCGTCTCGCTCGTCCGGACGCACGGCGCGCGCGACCTCCTCGCGAAGCTGCGCACGCTGCCCGAGCCCGAGCCGCGGTGACGCGCGGCCGCGCGCGTCCGGGAATCCGACTTCGGGCTCGCCGCGCGCCGCCGCGTCCCTATGCTCTCCGGCCGGAGAATCCCATGGCAAATCCCGCCCCGCAGCGCATCGCCGACGGCAAGGTCGTCACGATCCACTACACCCTCACCGACGAGTCCGGCGTGACGATCGACAGCTCGCGCGGACAGCCGCCGCTCGACTACCTGCACGGCGCGCGGAACATCGTGCCCGGTCTCGAACACGCGCTCGTCGGCAAGTCCGTGGGCGAGCGTCTCGAGCTGCGCGTTCCGCCGGAAGAAGGCTACGGGCCGTACAACCCGAAGGGCGTGCAGCGCGTGCCGCGCGATGCGTTTCCCGACGACATCGAGCTCGAGCCCGGGATGCAGTTCTCCGCGGAGGACGAGACCGGCCGCGGCGTCACGATCTGGATCTCGTCGGTCGAGGGCGAGGTGATCACGATCGACCAGAACCATCCGCTCGCGGGCAAGGTGCTCTGCTTCGACGTCAGCGTCGAGGCCATCCGCGATGCGTCGCTCGAGGAGATGTCGCACGGCCATCCGCACGGGCCGGGCGGTCATCACCACTGAGCGATGCCGAAGCGGCGGCGGAGCGCGCGGCGCGAGCGCGAGCTCGCGGACGAGGGCCGCTACACGTGCGGTGCGTGCGGCGAGGAGATCGTCGTGCCGATCGACGCGAGCGCTGGGGCGGAGCAGAGCTACGTCGAGGACTGCCCCGTGTGCTGTCGTCCGCACCGCATCCGGGTCGAGGTGGACGAGGACGGCTCCGTGCGCGTCTGGGCCGAGCTCGAGTGACGAGCGCGTCGCGCGCCCGGGATTCCGCCTGGAATCCTGCAAGGAACGGCCGAGCGCTCGACATCGACGCCCATGCTCCACTCCCGATGCACGACGAACGCCTCGCGCCTCGTGGGCCCGGCGCTCCTCGCCGCGCTCCTCGCGCTCGGCGCGAACTTCGCTCTCCGCGGCGAGGGCGGGCGCGCCGACGACGGGCGCCCCCTCCCCCGAGCCGCGGCGGACGCTCGACCGCCGCTCGCATCCGTCGCGACGCTCGAGGGCACCGAGCGCGAACCGCTCGGCTCGCGTGAGCCGCTCTCCGCGCGCGCACCGGCGTCGACGTTCCTCGAGCCCGCGCTCGAGGCTTCTTCGGTCCTCGAACTTCCCGCCGCGCGCATGCACGCGCGCTTGCCCGAGCTCACCGGCCTCCTGCTCGACGCGAGCGCCGACGACGTGCGCCTCGCCGCGTGGTACGCGCCGCTCGGATTCGAGGCGCTCGCTCGCGCGCGGTTTCGTCTCGTTCGTCTCGTCGAGGCGTTCGAGCTCGATCCGAACGCGAGCCCGGTCGCGTGGCTCCTTCCGTCGGACGCGGACGTCGTCCGGCGCGAGCTCGCGGAGGTCGAGCGTCGGATCACGGCCCTTCCCGTCGACGCGGTCGAGACCGCGCCGCCCGCGCTCGTCGATGCGGCGTCCGATTTCGAGCGTCGGCACGCGCTCGAATCCTCCGAGGACCTCCACGTCGCCGCGGCGCGCCTCCTCGTCGCGCACCGCGCGCTCAGCGCGCGCTTCTACGCCGCGCACGTCGAGCGCCGCGAGTACGAGGTCGTGCCCGAGAGCGCGCTCTTCTCGTGAAGCAGCACCCGCGGCCTCGTGCAGGCCGCAGAACTCCCGGACGGAACGCGCGAAGTGCGCCGCGTCGTCTTCACCGAGGACGACTGCGCCGCGCTCGACGCGGTGATGCGCGAGGTCGCGTGGGTGACGAACGCGGAGCGCGAGCGTTGGAACGCGGGGCGCTGACCGCCGCATCGAGCTCGCGCGCCGGCGTTGCGTGTGCCGCACGCGCGACGTCCGCGCGCCTGCGCGTCAACGCAGCGTCGGTGCCTTCGGGTCCTCGAACACCGAGCGCGGGAGCTCGCCGTGCACCGCGATCTTCCAGTCCTTGCCTTCGCGGCCCGGGAGATCGCCGTGGTCCGTGCAGAGCTGGATGCTCCCGAAGCGCTTCCATCCGCGCCAGGGCAGCGTGAAGCGCGGCTCGTCCTTGGTCGCGTCGGGGTAGAACGTCCATTGCTCGACGCGCCCGCTCTCGTCGCCGACGTACACGAGGTACCGGTTCTTCGGCGTGAGCCCGACGCCTTCGAAGGTGAGCTCGAGCACCTGCGCCGGCTCGCCGCCCGCGAGCGTCGTCGATCCGGCGTGACGCAGCTTCACGCCCGGATCGAGCAGCTTCCACGGCATGAACATCCAGTACGAGTCGTTGGTCCACGTCGCCCAGGCCTTGTCGAGGAGCTCCTTCTTGCGCACGGGATCGAAAACCTCGGTGCCGCTCTCGAAGACCCGGCCGACGCGCGTGCCGAGGTTCATGAGGACGACGTTGCCCGCGTCGTCGAGGCGCCAGTCGTTCGTCTGCTTGTCCCAGACGTGCCGACGGCCGCCGAAGAAGCTCCACTCGATCGTGCGTGTGCGCTCCCAGCCGTTCCAACCGCCGAGGTTCGCGATCACGGACTCCGCGAGCGCTCGGGCGTGCGGATCCGCGTCGGCCTGCGCACGCGCTGCGGCGGCGGGGGAGACGGCGGGCGGCGTGGACTTGCAGGCGGCGGCGCCGGCGACGACGGCGAGGAGGAGGAAGACGCGCATGGTGGTTCGCAGGCAGGGATTCAGAGGACGAAGGAGGACACCGTGCAGTCGAGCCCGCCGTTCTTCAACTCGAACGAAGCGGACGGTTCGATGCCGAGCGCGCGCACGAGCCGCGCGTTCCCGGAGAGCAGGCTCACACGATATCCACGGCACGCGTCGCGGAGGAGCGCGCCGAGGCGCGCGTGAAGCTCGACCAAGTCGCCCTCGCCGCCGATGCGCTCGCCGTAGGGCGGGTTCGTGACGATCCACGCGTTCCAGCCGCGCTTGGGCGCGAACTGCTCGGCGCGCGCAGGCTCGAACTGGAGGAGGTCCGCGACGCCCGCGGACTCCGCGTTCGCCCTTGCGCCGGCGATCGCGCCGCGGTCCGCGTCGTAGCCGAGGAGCGTGAGCTTCGCAGGCTTCTTCACGCGCGCGCGCGCAGCCTCGCGCTCGGCCGTCCAGCGCTTCGCGTCGTGGCCGGGCCAGCGTTCGAACGCAAAGCGCTCGCGAAAGAGCCCCGGCGCGAGGCCGCTCGCGATCAGCGCGGCCTCGATCAGGATGGTCCCCGAGCCGCAGAACGGATCGATCAGCGGCGCGCGTCGATCCCAGCCGGACGCGAGTACGAGGCCGGCCGCGAGCGTCTCGGCGAGCGGCGCGCGGCCCTGGAACGTCCTCCAGCCGCGCAGGTGGAGCGAGTCGCCCGACGTGTCGACCGAGAGCGTGCACCGATCACGGAAGAGGTGCACGTGCACCGGGAGGTCGGGCCGCTCCTTGTCGACGGCGGGTCGACGTCCGTGCTTCGCGCGGAGTTGGTCGACGACGGCGTCCTTCACGCGCTGCTCGACGAAGAGCGTGTGCTCGAGCGCCGACTCGCTCGATTGTGCGTCGACGCGCAGGCTCCCGTCGGGGCCGAGGAAGCGCGACCAGTCGACGGAGCTCGCGCCCTCGTAGAGCGCGTCCGTGTCGACCGCCGTGAAGCGCGCGAGGCGCCAGAGCACGCGCACGGCGGTGCGCAACTCGAGGTTCGCGCGCCGCGCGTCGGCGAGCGTGCCCTCGAAGCGCACGCCGCCCACCTGGCGCTCGACGCGGGCGACGCGCAGGGCGCGCACCTCGTCGTGGAGGACGGGCTCGAGGCCGGGGGCGCACGTGACGAAGAAGGTCTCCAGCTTGGACAGGGTCGGCTCCGATTCAGCGAGCGCGCGTTCCCGACGGGGGAGTGTCGCGCCGCGAGGCGGGGATGATAGAACGCCGAGCGCTCCGGAACCGCACGGCAGTCGTTCCGAGCTCGGTGATCCCATGCAGAACCTGTTCGCGCTCTTCCTCGCCGTCCTCCCGCAGACGCCCGCGGCTCCGCCGTCGGCGCCGAAAGCCGCCGAGAACGCGCCGACGCTCCTCGACAAGGTCGCGATCCTCGGAGCGAGCCTGACCGAGGGTTACGGCCTCCAGGCGGAGCTCGGCGCCCCCGTCTGGATGGGGGACGTCCTTCGCGCCGCGGCGAAGCGCGACCTCGCCGCGCCGGAGCGCGAGAGCTCGCTCCTCTTCTTCGCCGATCCGCGCGGCGTCGGCGCGAAGAGCGCGAAGGACGCGCGCGAGAAGCAACCGACGTTCGTGCTCGCGCTCGATTTCCTCTTCTGGTTCGGCTACGGCGAGTTCGCGACGCCCGAAAAGCGCCTCGAGAGCTTCGACTTCGGCCTCGCGCAGCTCGCGCCGTTCACGTGCCCGTTGCTCGTCGGCGACCTGCCCGACATGAGCTCGGCGCTCGGCGGCAAGCCGCAGATGCTCCAGCCGACGCAGGTGCCCGACGCGGCCGCGCTCGCGGCGATGAACGAACGGCTGCGCGCGTGGGCGACGCAGCACGAGAACGTCGTCGTGTTCCCGCTCGGCGAACTCTCCGCGAAGCTGCGCTCGGGCAAGGAGCTCGTGCTCCGCGGCAACACGATCTTCCCGAGCGAGTTGCCGGAGCTCTTCCAGTCCGACCTCCTCCACCCGAAGGCGATGGGGACGATCGTCGTGTGGCTCGCGGCCGCCGACGCGCTCGTCCGCGCGCGGCGCGACGTGCCGGCGACGTGGTTCGAGTGGGACCGTCAGCAGATCTACCGCCGCCTGTACGCGGCGCAGGAGTCCGAGCGGAAGAAGCAGCGCGAGAAGAAGCAGAAGGAGTGGGAGCGCGACCACCCGGCTCCGCCTCCGCCGCAGCCGACGCCCGAGGAAAAGCGCCAGGCCGAGGAGAAGCAGCGGCGTTCGGGCGGGGGCTGACGAAGCTCCGGAGTCGCCGCGCGAGCGTCGAGCGGCGTCCGCGGACGAGCGCGCGAGCGACGGACTCGACGGCTGCGCGCGTTCAGAGCACGCGCTCGGCGGAGCGGATGCGGCCGTCCTCGACGGCGAGGCGGTAGAGCAGCGCTTCGCCTTCCGGCGCCTCGAGGCGCTCGAAAAGCGCTCGGTCGTCGCGGGCGACGAGGCGCAGCGCGCGCAGGCCGTGCGGCCCGCACGCGTCGACGAGCGCGCGGCCCTTCTCGATGCGCGGCCGGCCGAGGATGCGCTCGGACTCCGCGGTCTCGGCGCGGTCGCCCGTCTTCTTTCGCAGCGCGAGGAAGCTGTACGGGACGCTGCGCAGGTCGATCGAGAGGCGCGCACCGAGCTTCGCCCACGTCGAGCTCGTGAAGACCTCGCGCGGCGGCCGCGCGAAGGCATGGCACCACTCCGCGTCCGCGCCGGCGGCGAAGAGCGGACAGCGCTCGGCGTGCGTGCACGGCGCGACGACGTCGAACGCGTCGAGGAGCTCGTCGCGCACGCTCGCGAGCGCACGGCTCGTCTCGCGTGCCCCGGGCTCGACCCACAGCACCGCGGCGGAGGTGCGCGCGAGGCGGACGAGCTCCGCGCGCTCGGCCGAGGCGAGCTCGCCGAGCACGTGGCTCACGAGCAGGAGGTCCGGCGCCGCGGCGGGGAGCCCGCGCTCGACGCGCAACTCGGCGTGCGACGCGGGCGCTCCGCTCGAGTTCGCAAGGGACGCAGCCGAGCCGCTCCGCCGCGCGTCCGGCGCGGGTGCTGCCTCGAACGCGGAACTCGGAGCCGCTCCGCCGCGCGCGTCCGTGATCGAAGCGCACGCGAAGTCGAGCGCGAGCTTCGAGACGTCGTGCAGCCAGAGCTCGCGCGTCGCCGCGCCCGCCGCGCGCGCGAGCCAGCTCCGCGCCGCGACGCCCGTTCCGCAGCCGAAATCGAGCACGCGCGCCGGCGCGCCGAGGCCGCCGCGCTTCTCGACCTCGTCGAGGACCGCGCTCCACTTCCACGCGATCCGCCGCGCGAAGGTCGCGTCGTACACCTCGAGGTCGCGCGGCTCGCGCCACGGCGAGCGGCCGCGTCCGGCGAGGAAGGCCCCGCGCAGCCGCGCGAGGCGCGCGTAGTCGGCGTCGTCGAGCTCCACGGCGCGGACTACACGCCCATCACGTGGTAGCCGGCGTCGACGTAGAGCACGCTGCCCGTGATGCCGCGCGAATGGTGGCTGACGAGGAAGAGGCACGCGTCGCCGACCTCCTCCGCCGTGATGTTGCGGCGGAGCGGCGCCTTCTGCTCGATGTAGTCGAGGATGTCGGTGAAGCCCGACACGCCCGACGCGGAGAGCGTGCGGATCGGCCCGGCGCTGATCGCGTTGACGCGGATGCCGCGCGGGCCGAGGTCGTGCGCGAGGTAGCGCACGCTCGCCTCGAGCGCGGCCTTCGCGATGCCCATCACGTTGTAGTTGGGCACGACGCGCTCGCCGCCGATGTAGGTCAAGGTCACGATCGAGCCGTCGCGGCCCTCCATCAGGGGCAGCGCGGTCCGCACGATCTGCGTCAGCGAGTACGCGGAGACCTCGTGCGCGATCATGTAGCCCTCGCGCGAGGTGTGGAAGAAGTCGCCCTGGAGCTCCTCGCGCTTCGCGAACGCGACCGCGTGGACGATCGCGTCGAGGCCGCCGAACTCCGTCTTGAGCGCGCGGAAGACCTCTTCGACTTGCTCGGGGCGCGTGACGTCGCACGGGAGACAGAGGGAGCCGGGCAGTTCGCTCGCGAGCTCGCGGACGCTGCGCTCGAGGCGGTCGCCCATGTACGTGAACGCGAGGCGCATGCCCTGCGAGGCGAGCGATTGAGCGCAGGACCACGCGATCGAGCGCTTGTTCGCGACGCCGAAGATGATGCCGGTCTTGCCGGCGAGCAGGTTGTTCACGGGGGATCTCGGGGGCGGTTCTCGACGCGAGCGCCGCGCGGCGCTCGAACCCGACGGATCCTAGCGGAGGCGCGAACGCGATCACAACGAGCATCCACGGCCCGCTGCAGCGGCGCCCGGGACGCGGCGCCCCGGTCGGAGAATCGGGGAACTCGGCGGCTCCTCGAGCGGGCGTGGATCCCGCCGACGCCTCCGGCGCGCCGCAGGTCGGGAAGCGCCCAAGTCCTTGTCGGCGCAGGGCGAAGCTCCGCTCGAACGCGCTCCTCCGCGGACCGCCTGGAGGCGCAGGACCGCGTGGACCGGTGCGGTTCCGCGCGAGCTCCCTACACTCGCCTTCGTCCCGCGCCGCGCGGCCCCCCAGAACCCGGTTCGTCCCGAACCGCGCGCGGAGCGACGACGAGGAGGAGCACGATGCAGCGCACGCCGCGTCGCGAGCACGAACGTGCCGCGACCGCCGACGAGGCCGAGAGCGAATCGCAGCGCTCGACCGACGTCTCCGAGTTCACCGGCAGTCCCTTCGCAGTCGCGGAGGTCGACGCCGCCGCGCACGGCGGAGTCGGAGCGAGCCCGCTCGGCGCGCACCGCGATCCCGCGGTGGAGCGCGCGGAAGGACGGAGCCCAGGGGTGTCGGCGGAGCGAGTCGCAGACCGTCCCGCGCCGGTGCGCCGACTCTTCGCGGAGCTCGAAGCGGAGCTCGGCGTGCTCGAGCCGGAGCCGCGCTCGATCGCTTGGAGGCCCTTGCTCGCCGGTTCGAGCCCGCGGGAGATCCTCGCGCGCATCGTGCCGGAGGACCCGCTCGGCGTCCGCGGTCTCGTCGCGGCCCGCCTGCGGCGCCAAGCGTTCCTGCTCGACGCGGACCGCGTGCACCTGCGCGCGCTCGCGCTCTGCGCGCGCTGGGCGCCGCGCTACCACGGTCAGCCCGACATCCACACGTGGCTCGAACGCCTCGTCGATCAATCGATCATCGAGCTCGTGCGCGAGGAGCAGGAGGAGCTCGCGCGCGTCGAGGAACCCGCGGACGCCGGTGCGTTCCACGCGCTCGCGGCGCCGCTGGGACTCGATCCGCGCGCCGTGCAGCTCGGCTGCCGGGCGTTCAATCGGCTCGTGCCCGAGGAGCGCAGCGCGTTCTTCGAGCTCGTGCTCTGCGGACGGACGCTCGACGAGGTCGCGCGCGAGTCGGGACGTCCTGCCGTCGAGCTCGCACGTTGCGCCCGGCGCGCGCTCGAGGTCTTCGTCGCGACTGCGCCGCGCGCGCGGGGCGAGGACGCGGGCGTTCGCGCGAAGGAGTACGCCGCGCGGAAGCCGCGCGAAGGAGGAGCTCGATGAAGTTCGATGAACTCGGGGCGGACGTCGTCGCGAAGGCGGCGCACGCGGAGAACCTCCGCCGGACTCCGATCACGTTCGCGGCGGCCGAAGCCGAGCTGCGGCGCGTCCACGCGCTCGAATCGGGCCGGGCGCTCGCCTGCCTCGCGCGGTGGCGCGCGCGCTCGCTCCCGCTCGGCGGCGTCGCCGCGTTGTGGCGCGACCCGGAGCTCGGCGTCGTGCGCGCCGCGGTCCTCGCCGAGCTTCGGTTCGCGCGCCGCGACGCGGTCGAGCGCGAGCCGCTGCTCGAGCGCTGCCTGGCCGCGCCGCGCCGGGCCTGGCCCTCGGCGCGCGCGCTCGCCCTCGCAGCGCTTTCGCGCGGAAACGGTGTCGACGCGCGGCTCACGCGCGCGCTCGCGCGCCTCGCGCGGACGGGACGCGCCGGGCGCGAGCCGCTCGCGGTGCTGCTCACGTGCCCGCGTCCGCGGGCGCGAGCGTTCGCGCTCGCACTGCTCGGGTTCGAGTCCCTCGCGCGCCGAGACGAGGCCGGCGCTCGCTCCCTGTTCACGGCTGCGGCGAACGCCTGCCCCGACGACGCAGCGTTCGCGCAGCTCGCCGCGTGCGTCGCTCCGGACGTGTGGAGCGATCCCGAGGCCGCGGGCGGGCTCGACCCGAGGCGGCGCGCTCGGCTCTCCGCGGCGCTCGCAGCAGCGCGCGCGTTCGCGGACGCGCGGAGATGGGAGGTTCGCGCGTGATCGTGCCCGAATCCACGCTCGAGCTCCTCCTCCCCGAGGCCGACGAAGCGCAGCGCGCGCACGCGCGGCGCATGACGAGCGCGCTGCGGCTGCTCGTCGACGACGCGCGATCGGCGCACGCCCACGTCGTCGGCGTCGATCTGACGCGCGCGCGGCGCGAACTCGAGCTCCAGAGCCGCGGGCAGCTCGAAGCGACGCTGCGCGACCTCCTCCGACTCCACCTCGACGCCGCGCTCCCTGCGGACAGCTTCCTTTCCCTCGGTGAACCGACGGCGAACGCGCAGCGATCGTGGAGCGTCCTCGAGGAGCTCCGGAGCACGCACGAAGGGCTTCCCGGCGTCCCCGAGCCCGGCGAGGGCGCGCTCGCGGTCGCGACGCGGCTCTTGGCCGCGCTCGAAACCCACGGAGCGCAGGCGCTTCGCGGCGGAGCCGACTTGGAACTCGAGTTGTGGCGCGCGCGCTTCCTGCGCGTCGAGCGCGGGCCGCGCGAAGGCGAGCTCGCGTTCCGCGCCCTCCTCGAGGAGCCGCGCGGCGCGAGCTCCGTCGCGGGGCAGCTGAGCGCGCTCGCGGGCGCGGTGGAGTGCCTGCTCGACCGCGGCGCGGTGCGCGAGGCGCGCCAGCTCCTGCTCGACCGCATGCCGCGGCTCGGCGCGACGCCGCGTCTGCGCGTGCTCCTCGCGTGGGCCCGTCTCGGACTCGACGACGCCGCGGGAGCGCGCAGCGTGCTCGTCGGTTCGCGGCCGTGGGCCGGCGCGATTCCCGCCCAACTCGTCGACCTGCGCGAGCGTCGGCGCGAGTGGCTTCCGATGCTGACCGGTCGCGCGCGGACGCACGCTCCGCCGACGGATCCGCGGCCGCTCCACGGCGCGTCCGCCCTCGATCGCGGCGAGTTCGGCGCGAGCGTCCTCGCCGTCTTCGCGTTCCGCCCGGGCTCGCCCGCGCGGCGGATCGCGCACGACGTCGCTCCGGGGCTGCGCTCGCGCGTCGGCGCATGGAGCGCGGAGCACGACGGGCTCTTCTCCGTCCCCGGCACCCTCCAGCACCGGCTGCTCGTCGAAGCGCGCCCCACCGAGGAATCGCTCGACGGACCGCGCGCGAACCTCGGACTGCTCGGGCGCGAGACGACGTGCAGTGCGTTCCTGGAGCCCGTGCTCGACGACGAGGGCGAGGTCGCGGGTTGGATCCACGCCGAGTTCGAGCACCACCTCCTGCCGTCGCGCGCGCGCCGAGCCGCGCTCGCCGCGGAGTGGGCCGTGCGGATCTGGCGCAGCCGTTCGGCCGCCCTGTCGTCCGAAGAGGGGAGAGAGGCCGCGGACGCCGCCGAGCCCGCTCCGTGCCGCGCGGACGGGCCGATCGCGCGTGCGTTCGAGGCCGTCGTCGAACGGCTGAACTTCAAGACGCAGCAGCGTCTCTGGTGGGGCTTCCAGGTCCGAGGCGGCGAGCCGGAGCTCGTCGCGCAGGGGGGCCAGGGCCAGGGGTTCCCCGAGCGCACGTGGGGCCGGCGGCGCGCGCTCGCGCGGGCGCTCGGGGCGACCGGTCCCGTCCTGTACGAAGAGGCGGACGAGCGGCTCTCCGTCCACGCCGGCGCGGGCGCGGGCCTCGTGCTCCTGCTCCGCGTGTGCGGGCGCGTCACCGGGCTGCTCGTGGTCGAGTCGAGCCGGCGGCGCGATTTCCGCCCCGCGGACCTCGAGCGGTTGCAGACCGCCGCCGATCGTCATGCGCTGCTCCACCGCGTCGGCGAGCTGCGCGAGTGGCACGCGCTGCGCTTCGGCCACGACCTCTGGTTCGACGCCGAGCGCGCGGACTTCGCCGAGTTCGCGGCGCGCCTGATCCGCGCCGCGCGATCGCACGGCCCGATCGCCCTCGCCGGACCGCGCGGCTCGGGCCGACGGGTGCTCGCACGCTGGGTGCACTTCGAGAGCGGACGCGAGAGCCAGGTGCACCACACGGTCGGCCCCGCGCGGCTCGCGTCGCGCGCGCACGTGCAGGCGGAGCTCCTGCGCGCTCGCGGAGGCACGCTCGTCGTCGAGGACCTCGACGCGCTGACCGCCGAGGTGCAGGACGAATGGGCGCGCGTGCTCGAGGAGTCCGCGCTCGATCCGGGCAGCGACGGGGAGCCGGCTCCCCGTCTCGTCTTCCTCGTGCCGGAGGCGCTCGCCGCGTGCGCCGCGGCGGGGCGCGTGCGCGAGGACCTCGCACGCCGGCTCGAGCGGCTGCAGCTCGTCGTCCCCGCGCTGCGCGAGCGCCGCGAGGACGTGCTCCCGCTCGTCGAGCTCCTCGCCCGCCGGTTCGCGGCCGACGAACGGCTCCCCGTCCCCGCGTTCACGGAGGACGCCCTCGCGCTCCTCTGGCGCCAGCCGTGGGACGGGAACGTGCGCGAGCTCGAGAACCTCGTGTTCAAGCTCGTCCTCTTCGCCCGCGAGGTCGGCGCGGGTCCGGGCCGATCGCTCGACGCGGAGGCCGTGGTCGAGCTGGCCCGTCGCAACGGGGTCGAGCTCCTGCGCAAGCTGCCTGCGCGACACCCCGCGCGCCGGGACCTCCTGGCCGCGCTCCGAGCCACCCGCACCCGCGGCGGGCGGTCGAACAAGACGCGAGCGTCTCACCTGCTCGGCTGGGACACGGACACCCTGACCGCGCGCCTCGAGGAGGCCGGGCTCGGCGACGCGGACCTCGACTCCGAACTCCCCTGGACCGGCGGGGTCGAGGCGCCCCGATCGGGGGCCGGGGCGTCCCCCGGTCCGACGCCGGAATGAAAAAGGCCGCGAGCGGTTGCTCGCGGCCCCGGATTCACCTTCCAAGAGGAGAGGGAAGGTCTCGCCTTCGTTCCGGGGCCCCCCCGGGCGCGGAGCAAAGTCGAGGAGTCGAATCGACTCCACCCCTCTCTACGCCGTGGACCCCGAGAAGTTGAAGCGGGGGGGCGAACCTTTTTTTCTCCAGGGGCGTTCTCCGGGCGGGCCCGCGGACCCCGGCCCTCCCTGGGGGGCCTTCCGAGGCCAGGCGAGAGCCCGCTGCGCCGCGCGGACCTCGGCGCGGTCGTGACCCACCCCGGCCGGGCTGACAGAATCCGGCCGATGACCCCGCCTCCCGCCGCCCCGAGCTCCGTCGCGAGCCGGTGGTTCGCCGTCGGGTGGGGGCTCATCGTGGTCGGCGTCGTGGGGGAGGCGTTCGCGTACCCGGCGCTCGCGCTCGGCCCGGCGGCGGCCGCGGCGGTCGGGTACCTGCTCGTGCTCGCCGCGGCGCCGCGCGCGCGGTGGTCGGCCGCATGGCTCCTCGGGATGACGCTCCTCGTCCGCGTTCCCGGGGTGGTCCTCGGGCCCGTGCTCTCGGACGACCTCCATCGATACGTGTGGGAAGGCGAGGTCGTCCGGCGCGGGCTCGATCCCTATGCGCTCGGGCCGAACGCGGCCGAGCTCGCGGGCCTGCGCGCCGAGCTGCCGGCGCTGCACGCGGCGCTCAACCATCCCGACGTCTCGGCCGCTTATCCACCGCTGACGCAGGCCGTGCATGCGGGGCTCGTCGCGCTCGCGCGGATCCCCGGCGGCGATTTCGTCGCGCGGGCGGAGCTCCTCGTGCGCGGGTTCTACCTCGTGTGCGATCTCGGCGTGTTCGCGTTGCTCCTCGGGCTCGCCGCGCGTCGAGGGCGTTCGGCCGCGAGCGCCGCGGCGTGGGGCTTCTGTCCGTTGCTCGCGTTCGAGTTCGGCGGGTCGGGGCACTTCGACGCGCTCGCGATCCTGCTCGTCGTCGCTGCGTTCGCGTGGACGGAGCGCGCAACCGAGGACCGTGCTCCCGCGCCGCCGACTGCGCGGAAGCGTGCCGCGCCGCTCGCTCCCCTCGGGGCGGGGCTCGCGCTCGTCGCGGCGGTGCTCGTGAAGTTCCTGCCGATCGTGGCGCTCGCCGGCTGGGCCCGCGAGCGGCGACCGTCGTGGGCGAAGCTCGCGGTGCTCGCCCTCGCGCTCGGCGTCGGGCTCGCGCCGCTCCTCGCCTCGGCGCGCGGTCTCGCGGGCCTCGGCGAGTACGCGTCCCGTTGGGAAGCGTTCAACGTCGTCCATCGCGTCGTGCACGGAGCGCTCGAACGATGGCGCGGCTCGGGCGCGGATCCACTCGAGCTCGCGCACGATTCGCGCATCGCCTGCGGCGTCCTCTGGCTCGTCGCCGTCGCGGTCGCGTGGCGGCGGTGCCGCGGCGACGGGCTCGCGTTCACGCGCGCGGCGATCGGCGCGTTCCTCGTGCTCACGCCCGTGCTGCACCCGTGGTACCTCGCGTGGATCGTCCCGTTCCTCGCGCTCGGCGCGCATCCGGCTTGGGCGTGGCTCGTCGCGAGCGGGCCGTTCCTCTACGCGACGCTCGCGGGCGGCCGAGCGCGCGGCGACTGGAGCGAGCCCGCGTGGCTCTGGCCGTTCGTCGTCGTCCCGCTCGTCCTGCTCGCCGGGTTCGAGCTCGCGCGCGCACGCCGCGCTTCCCGCGTGCGCGGCGAGAGCGCATCCTCCGCGCGCCCATGAAGGTCTCCGACTTCGACTTCGAACTCCCCGAGGACCGCATCGCGCAATCGGCGGCCGAGCCGCGCGACGCAGCGCGCCTCCTCGCGCACGGACTCGCGACGGGGTGGACGGAGCACGCGCACGTGCGCGACCTCCCGCGGTACCTTCGGCGCGGCGACGTGCTCGTCGTCAACGACACGCGCGTCGTGCCCGCGCGTCTGTGCGGCACGCGCCGGAGCGGCGGCGCGCTCGACGTGCTCGTGCTCGGACCCGTGCCCGGCTCCGCGCCCATGCTGTGGCGCGCGTTCGTGAAGCCCGGCGGCCGACTGAAACCCGGCGAGGAGCTCGAGCTCGAAGGCGGCGCGTTGCGCGCGCGGTGCGTCGTCCGCCCGACGGGCTCCGATGGACGACCGAGCGCGGAGTGGCACCTCGCGCTCGAGGACGCGAGCGGTCGCGGGCGTTCCGTGCCCGCGCTGCTCGAGGACGAGGGCCGCATGCCGCTGCCGCCGTACATCCGCCGGCCGCGCGACGCCGAGGAGGAGCGCGCGCGCGATCGCGAGCGTTACCAGACGGTCTTCGCGCGCACGAGCGGCGCGATCGCCGCGCCGACCGCGGGACTCCACTTCACGCCGGAGCTGCTCGCCGCGCTCGAGCACGCCGGCGTCGAGCGCGCGAACGTGACGCTCCACGTCGGCCTCGGGACCTTCCAGCCGGTCACGGCGGAGCGCACCGAGGACCACGTGATGCACTCCGAGGAGTACGAGCTCACGCCCGAATCCGCCGAGCGGATCGAGCGCGCGCGCCGCGCGGGCGGACGCGTCGTCGCGGTCGGAACGACGAGCGTGCGCGTGCTCGAGAGCGCGTGCGACGCGGACGGAGCGCTCCGCCCTTCGCGCGGGAGCACGTCGATCTTCCTCGTGCCCGGCGCGCCGTTCCGCGTCGTCGACGTGCTCTTCACGAACTTCCACCTGCCGAAGAGCACGCTCGTCATGCTCGTGTCGGCGTTCGCGGGACGCGAGCGCACGCTCGCGCTCTACCGCGAGGCGATCGAGCGCGGCTACCGCTTCTTCAGCTACGGCGACGCGATGCTCCTCGCGCGTCGCGAGTGAGGCGGCGCGGGGTCGGACGAACGCACGGACGACGAGCGCGACCGCAACGGAACCCGGCGTCGGACCAACGCGGTCCGCCGTGAGCCGAGGAGCGCGTCCCTCAGCGTTCGTCCTCGGGCGCCTCGAGCAGTCGCCGCAGCTCGCGCGCCGCGCCCACGGGGTCCGCGGCGCCGAGCAGCGCGGAGCTCACCGCCGCGCGGCCGATGCGCGCGAGCTCCTGCGCGTTCTCGCGGTCGATGCCGCCGATCGGGAACACGGGCTTCGACGTCGCGCGGCTCGCGATCCACGCGGGCTCCGCGCCGAGCCCGCGCGCGTAGCCCTTCGTCGTCGTCGCGTTCACGGGGCCGAAGCCGAGGTAGTCGACCGCGAGCTCGTCGCCCTCGACGACCTGGTCGAGCGTGTGCGTCGACCAGCCGATCAGCGCGGTCGCGCCGAGCTCCGCGCGCGCGACCTCGATTGGGCAGTCGTCCTGACCGAGGTGGACTCCGTCGAGACCTTCGTCCTGGAGCGCCTTCGCGACGTCGACGCGGTCGTCGACGAGGACCAGCACCCGGGCGCCCGTTTTTTCGCGCAAGCGCAGCGCGGTCCGGGCCCAGCGCCACGTCTCGGCGGCGGGGCAGGGCGCGAGGCTCGGCGTCCCGTCCGCGTTCCGGAGGGGTGCTTTCGGCCGCAGTTGGACGACGTCGATCGCGGGGAGGAGGGCTTCGAGCACGCCCTCCGGGTCGCGCCCGAGGCAGAGCTCGGGCGTGAAGAGCAGCATCAGCTGCGCGCGGGAGAGCCGCGCTCGGGCTTCGTCGGGGTCCGTGCGCATGGAACCGTTTTCACGCGGTGCGGCGCGGTCACCGCTCCGCACGAGCGGGGTAAGATACGCAAAGCGCCTCCGCATGCGAAGGAACCCGCGGGCCGCGGCCTCCGTCTGCATCCCGAATCGAAGCGCGGTCGTTCCGTCCCCACGCGCTGCCCCCCGCGGGCTCGAGCCCCCCGAGAAGTTCCGTCCTCATGACTTTCCACCGCCTCGGACGCGCCGTGTCGTCCGCCTCGATCGTCGTCGCGTTCGCGCTCCCCGCGGCCGCGCAGCAGTTCACCACCGTCACGAACTTCCCGGGCACCGCGCGGTGGTCGGAAGGGGTCGAGTGCGCCGACGTCGACCACGACGGCGACCTCGACATCTTCGTCGCCGACGGCGAGGGCTTCGCCTCGGCGGGGCTCGCGCGCCAGAACGTCCTCGTGATCAACAAACTCGTCGAGGTCGGTGCGTGGACGCTCGCCGACGAGAGCGTCGCGCGCCTCGGCACGCACACGAGCATCGCGAAGGGCGTCGCGACCGGCGACGTGAACGGCGACGGCTGGGTCGACGCGCTCTACGCGAACGCGTTCGCGAGCGCGCCTCCGTCGCTCTACGTGAACATCGGCGCCACGAACCCGGGGTTCTTCAACCTCGAGAGCTCCACGCGCGGGTTCACGACGGCCTACAACTCCGGTTCGGCCGCGTTCGGCGACGTCGACGACGACGGCGACCTCGATCTGATCGTGAACGACGTCTACAACGTCGCCACGGCGGGCAAGCCGCACCTCTTCCTCAACGACGGGAGCGGGCATTTCACCGAGAACGCGGCGGCGCTCGGTGCGGCGAACAAGTCGATGCAGATGGACGTCCAGTTCGCGGACGTCGACAACGACTTCGACCTCGACTTCTTCGGTGCGACGAAGTCGACCGCGGCGAGCGCGGCGCAGTACCTGATGCTGAACAACGGCGCGGGGACGTTCTCCGACTCCTCGACCTTGATCGCGGCGAACAGCGGGAACGTCTACGAAGCGGAGCTCGGCGATCTCGACGGCGACGCCGACCTCGACCTCTTCTTCGTCAGCCTCTCCGGGTTCCAGGAGGGCTCCTCGCGGAACAACCTGATCGGCCTCGGCACGCTCGGCTTCACGAACCAAGGCGTGTTCGGCGGCTCGGTCGACGACAACGAGATCGCGCTCTTCGACTACGACGTCGACGGCGACTACGACGTCCTCGTCGGTTCGCTCGGCGCGCACGAGTACCTGTACCGCAACAACGGCGCGTTCTCGTTCACCGACCAATCGACGCAGATCCAGTCGGTCAGCGACTCGACCCTCGACTGCACCGTCGCGGACCTGAACAACGACGGCAAGTACGACCTGATCACCGTGCAGGGCGAGTCGAACACGGCGCAGTGGGCGAACAAGTTCTATCGGAACACCGGCGCCGCCGACACGCTCAAGCCCGTCGTCGTCGCGCACCCGGTCCCGCCGTCCGCTCCGGCCGCCGGCCCGGTCGTCGTGCACGCGAAGATCCGCGACCAAGTGCTCGACGACGGAGTGAACTACGTCGCGGCGAGCGCGCGCTACGTGATCGACGTCGCGCCGACCACCGTCGCGGTGTCGCTCACCGACGCCGGGTTCGCGCCGAGCGCGCTCTCCGTCCAGGCCGGGACGACGGTCACGTGGACGAACAACGGGACGATCCCGCACAGCGTGCAGTCCGCGACCGCGCCGTGGTCGTTCGACTCGGGCGCCCTCTCGGTCGGCGCGAGCTACTCGTACACGTTCGTCAGCTCGGGCACGTATGCGATCGCGAGCCAACCCGGCGCGCTCGCAGGCGCGGTCGCCGTCACGGGGACGGACTACGCGGCGAAGGCGACGTACTCGGGCGGGCAGATCTACCGCTTCGAGTTCACCGACGTGAAGGCCGGGCTCGGCGCGCGGCTCGTCTACGAGCTGCGCTTCCAGGACTGGGCCGGCAACGTGACGATCACGAACTCGAGCACGATCCCGCTCGTCGGCTCGGTGCCGGCCGTCGCCGTGTGCGCGGGCGACGCGAGCTCGCCGACGCCGTGCCCGTGCGGCAACGCGGGCGCGAACGGCCACGGCTGCGCGAACTCGGCGAACGCGAACGGCGCGCTGCTCTCGGCTTCGGGCGCGCTGAACCCGGACACGGCGGTGCTGCTCGGCTCGGGGATGCCCTCGACGTCGACCGCGATCTACCTCAAGGGCGACGCGCTGAACTCGACCGGCGTCGTGTTCGGCGACGGCGTGCTCTGCACGAGCGGCACGCTGATCCGCCTGCGGACGAAGGTGAACGTCGCGGGTGCGTCGCAATTCCCCGAGGCCGGCGATCCGTCCCTGTCCGTGCGCGGCAACACGCCGCCGGGCAGCGGCGCGACGGCCGTGTACCAGGTCTATTACCGCAACTCCGCCGCCGCGTTCTGTCCGCCGGAGACGTTCAACGTCTCGAACGGATTGCTGACCGTCTGGTGAGCGCGTCGAGCTTGCGCGCGGCTCCACCGCGCGGCGATGCTTGGGGGAATCGCATCCGGCGCTGGGCGCCGGTGTGCTCGAACCGATGAACGCGCGCACCTTCCACGTCTCCCACGCCACGCGCGCCGGCGTCGTCGGCGTGCTCCTCGTCACCGCAGCGCGCGCGCAGGCGCCGCTCTTCACCGACGTCTCGGAGCGCGCACTCCCCGGCGTCGTCACGACGTGCGGTTCTCCGAAGAAGGAGTACATCGTCGACGTCGACGGCGGCGGACTCGCGCTCGGCGATTTCGACGGCGACGGCCGAGTCGACCTCGTCGTCGTCGATGGATCGGAGCTCGGCCGGATCGCGCGCGGCGAGCCGGGCTTTCCCCCGCGGCTCTTCCTCGGCAACGGCGATGCGACGTTTCGTCCTGCGGGCGAAGCGTGGACGATGGCCGGCGGCCGTTGGGGGATGGGCTGCGCGACCGGCGATCTCGACGGCGACGGCTGGCTCGACCTCGTGATCACGCAGTGGGGGCCGACGCGCGTCCTCCTGAACCAGAAGGGCAAGGGCTTTCGCGAACTCGGAGCGGAGAGCGGGCTCGTCGGTTCCGAGTGGGGCTCGAGCGCCGCGCTCTTCGACTACGATCGCGACGGGAAGCTCGACCTCGTCGTCGTGCGCTACCTCGACTTCGACGTCGCGCGCGTGCCCAAGCTCGGCGCCGAAGGGTGCCGGTGGAAGGGCCACGACGTCATGTGCGGGCCCGAGGGGCTCGTGCCGCTCTTCGACCAGCTCTACCGCGGGCAGGGCGACGGGACGTTCGTCGAGCGCACGAAGGAAGCGAAGTTCGTCCCGGAGAAACCGGGGTTCGGCCTCGGCGTGATGCCGTTCGACTACGACCTCGACGGCGATCTCGACGTGTTCGTCGCGAACGACTCGACGCCGAACTTCCTGTGGGAGAACCAGGGTGACGGGACGTTCCGCGACGTCGCGTACGCACGCGGCGTCAGCCACGACGCGAACGGTCGCGAGCAGGCGAGCATGGGCATCGGTTGCGCCGATTGGAACGGTGACGGAAGGCCCGACCTCTACGTCACGAACTTCTCGGGCGAGACCGACTCGCTCTATGCGTCGGCGAAGAGCGGCGGCTTCCGGGAGCGATCGTCCTCGGCCGGGCTCGCGGGGCCGACGCTTCCGACGCTCGGCTGGGGGACGGCGTTCGCGGATCTCGACCTCGACGGCGACCTCGACCTCTTCACGCTCGACGGTCACGTGTACCCGCAGGCGGATCTGCCCGGCACGGACACGACGTACGCGCAGCGCGACCTGCTCCTGCGGAACGACGGCAAGGGCCGATTCGTCGCGGAGCCCTTGAGCGCCGCCGCGCCGACGGTCTCGCGCGCGGGTGCGCTCGCCGATCTCGACGGCGACGGCGACCTCGACCTCGTCGCGTTGCGCGTCGAAGGTCCGGTGCGCGTGCTGCGCAACGACGCCGTGCACGATGCGTCGCACCACTGGCTGCGCGTCGCGCTCCGAGCGAAGAGCGGCGATCCGTTCGCGCTGGGCGCGCGCGTCACCGCGGAATGGAGCGGCGGTCGGAGCGTCGCCGAAGTGCGCACCGCGGGCGGCTACCAGGCGAGCGTCCCCGCGGAGGCGCACTTCGGGCTCGGCGCAGCGGCCAAGCTCGAGCGGCTCGTGGTGCGTTGGCCCTCGGGACGCGAGCAGGTGCTCACGGACGTCGCGGTCGATCGACGGCTCGTGGTCGAGGAGGCACCGTGACGTTTCGTCGTCGCTCCGTCGCCGTGCTCTCGCTCGCGTTCTTCGCTGCGCGCGCCGAGCTCGGCCGAGCGCAGGCGCCGAGCGCGGAACCGCCGCGTGAAACGCGCGCGACCGCGTCGGCCGACGACCCGCGCCGCGGATCGGAGCTCGCGCTCGACGCGGGGCAGACGCCCGAGGTCCTCGCCGCGTTGCGGCTCGATCCGCGCACGCTGCCGCGCGCGGCGGAGGGACGTTGGAAGGACTTCGACCCCGCGCGGATGGAGAAGGAACTCCCCGCCGGCATGCGCGACGTCGCGGTCGCGCTCGCGCGGCGCGAGTACGCGAACGCGCTGCTCGGGCTCCAACGCGTGCTGCGCGCCGAGCCCGACTATCCGCCGGCGCTGCACGAGCTCTCGGTCGTCTACTTCCGGCTGCAGCGCTACGGAGATGCGATCGTGCCGATGGAACGCTACCTCGAGCTGCTCCCCGCGCGCGTCGCCGACACGCGCGTCCTCGGGCACGCGTACTACTCGCTCGGACGCTACGAGGACGCCGCGCGGCACTACGAGCGCGTCCTCGCGAAGGCACCGGACCTCGTCGAGGCGTTGCGCGGTCTCGCGCTCTCGCGTTGGCGGCTCGGCGACGCGGCCCGCGCGCTCGAGCTCCTCGACCGCGTGCTCACGCTGGATCCGAAGCACGCCGAGGCCGCCGCGTGGAAGGCGCAGATCCTGTACGAGCAGGAGGACCTCGACGCCGCGCGCGCCGCCGTGATGCGCGCGCGCGAGCTCGATCCCTACCAACCGAAGCCGTGGTTCCTGCTCGGGCGCATCGAGGCCGAGCTCGGCCGCGCGGAGGATTCGCGCGCCGCGCAGCGACGCTACGAGGAACTCCAGGCCGCGTCCCAAGCCGCGCGCGCGATCGAGTCCGCGCTGCGGCTGCGGCCGCACGATGCGGCGCTGCTCGAACGGTACGTCGACGCGGTGCGTTCGACCGGCGACGTCGCGCGGACGCGCGAGGCGCTGAAATGCTGGGCGGCGGAGCGTCCCGGTGCGATCGAAGTCCCGCTGCGTGCGCTCGCGGTCTTGCGCGGGCTCGGAGACGTCGACGGAGCGCGCCGCGTCGCGGGCGACCTCGAAGCGCGCTTCGGCGACCGTGTCGAGACGTGGAACGCGCTCTTCGAGTTCTTCTCGAGCCTCGGCGATCGCGAGGGGCAGGCGCGCGCGGGCGAGCGACTGCACCGCCTCGGCGGGAGGTGAGCGTGCGTCAGGCCGATTCGCGGCCGCGGCGGTCCTTCGGGTCCTTCTTGGGCCGACCGCCCTTGGGCTTCTGGCGCGTGATGTTCTCGTTGAACGCGAGCCAGTCCTGCTCGGAGAAGAGACGGACGCGCGCCCCGCACTCCACGCAGTAGGAGTGCTCCATGCCCATCAGGTACGAGACGTACTTCTCGCACTTCGGGCAGTACTTGAGGTCGGAGTAGTAGTCGGGGACGTCCATCCGGGGCGGGCCTTGTCGCGAGGGCGCGACGAGCGCGAGCGATCGGGAGGTGGAGCGCATCGAACGCGGGGCGGGGCGGTCGAGCGTGCGCTCGACGTCTCCGAACCGGTCGATCGGTCTCCGCTTTCGGCCGACGGGCAGCAAAGCTGGAGGAAGGATCTTCCGACGGGCTCCGAACCGGCTGCGTCGGCTCGATTCTGGGTCGAGTCCGACGCGACGGCCTGGACTAGCCCGCGCCCGCGATGCGATCGAGCCCGCGTTCGAGGTCCGTCCGCACGGCGGCGTCGTCTTCGCGTGCGAGGGCGGCGCCGAGCGCGGCGGCCACCCCCGCGTCGCGGCCGTGCGCTCGCGCGAGCGACCACGCCGCCGCGCCGCGCAGCGTGGGGGACGCAGACCCCGCGAGGTGCGCGAGCAGGTGCCCACGCCCCGCGTCCGTCGGGCGGTTCCCGGCGCGGAGGAGCGCGTTTCGAATCAACCGCTCGCTTCCTGCGCGCTGGAGCGGTGAGCCGGCCAGGGCCTCGGGTGCCGCGAGCCCACCCTCGAGCCAACTCATCGGCCCGGCCTCGACCGCCGGGTGGGTTCCGAATCGGGTCGCGAGGTCGGGGGCGCGGCGTCCCCAGGGGCAGACCTCGGAGCACACGTCGCAGCCGAAGACCCAGTCCTCGAACGCGGGGCGGAATTCCTCCGCGACCGGCCCCTCGTGCTCGATCGTCAGGTAGCTGAGGCAGCGCCGTGCGTCGACTTCGCCCGGTGCGACGATCGCCTCCGTCGGGCAGGCGTCGAGGCAGGCCGTGCACGACCCGCACGCGCCCGCCGGAGGAGTCGACGTGGGCGCAAGCTCCGTGTCGAGGACGAGCTCCCCGAGGAAGAACCAGGGCCCGAACCGGGGGTGGAGGAGGTTGGCCGCCTTCGATTCGAAGCCGACGCCGGCGGTCGCGGCGTGGGAGCGCTCGAGCAGGGGCCCCGCATCGACCACCTTGCGGAAGTCCCGAATCAGCCCGTCGCGTTTCAACCCCAGGGCGAGGCGCTTCAGGCGCTTCCCGACGACGTTGTGGTAGTCGCGTCCGGCCGCGTAGCGCGCGACGCGGGCCCCATCCTCCGTTGCGAAGGCGCCGCGGGAGTGAGCGAGACCGACGACGAGGATCGTCCGAGCCCAGGGCAGGTCGCGCTCCGGCGCCGTGATCCGCGGCTCGAACGCGCGCAGATACTCCATCGAGCCGTGACGCCCGGCGGCGAGCCACGCGCGGAACTCGTTGGCCCGCTCGGGGGGTGCCGCCGGAGCCAGGCCCGCGAGATCGAAGCCGGCGGCGAGCGCGCGCTCCAGGACCAGCTCGGACGGGATCATCGACGGCACGATGCGCGCCGCCCGCACGCGCCGCAAGCGCCTGGGTTTCGACTCGGTGCGCGGGGGAAAGCTGGAAGCCCCGGGTTCGGTCGACCGCAATTCCACGCTCGAGTGCGCTTCCCAAGTCCTTCGCGCTCGCCGGTTTCCGCGCGATCTCTGCAGAATCACCGACGTTCCGGAAAAGAAGCCGTTCCGCCCCGGTTACCTCCCGTCGGCACCCATCTAGAATTCGACTAGTCGCGTGATTCCGTCCCCGGAGTCGCGCCCTCCCCCGCCCCCCTCGTCACCGAGCGCTCAGCAGCTCCACGATGCAGGTATCCGATCCCCAGAACGCGGACCTCTGCGCAGCGGGAGCTTCGTTCCGCGAGCGCCTGGGTGGCCGGCTCGCTGAACTGAACGGGGAGCTGAGCAGCGCGGAGATCGCCGGCATGCGGTCCGTCGCTTCCGACGAGCAGCGCGAGGTCGAGGCCGTCCGAGACGCCGTCTCGACCCGGCTGATGGAGAGCTTCCGGACCGCGCGGGGCCGCGGCGTGTTCGGCCTCCTCTACGAGCTGAACAGCCAGCACCTCCTCGTCCAGGTCGCCGGTCGTTTGCGCCGCTACGGCAGCAAGGCGGACCCGCGCGACGTGCTCCAGGAGGTCTTCTTCAACGTCTACCGCTACCCGCATCGGTTCAATGCCGAGCGCGAGGACGCCTTCCGCGTCTGGTCCGCGATGATCGTGCGCAACACGGTGCTGAAGCACCTGCGCTCGGCCGGCCGCGCGGGACGCTCCGAGGTCGCGATCGACGATCTCTCCCAGCAACCCGAGGTCGTGAGCGCGAGCCCGCTCTCCGGCGCGATCGAGACCGAGAGCCGCGAGGAGTGCGCGCGGGTCTACATGACCTACCTGCACCTCTACTTGCGCTTCTACGGGATGCTCTCCGAGCGTGAGCGCTCCGCGCTCCGCATGGTCGAGGTGGAGGACTACAGCTATCGACAGGCGGCCGACGAGCTCGGCATCAAGCTCGAGAACCTGAAGATGGTGATCTTCCGCGCTCGGCGGAAGATCCATCGCGCGATGCGGCGCGTGTTCGACGGCATGTCTCCCGACTGTCGTCCCGCTCGGGAACCCAGGGCGTCCCGGGATCCGCTCGCCGAGGCGAGCGACCTGTTCGAGGACGACTCGGAGGTGGAAGCATGAAACCCCATGGCTGGAGCGAGGGCCTCGACGAGGTCTGCGCGAACTTCCAGATGGACCTCTCGTGCCTGATCGACGCGGAGCTCGACGAGAGCGCCGCCGGCCGCGCGATGGTGCACATGGAAGCGTGCAGTTGCTGTCGCGGTTTCTTCGAGGACGCTCGGACCCAGGTCGCCCTCCACCGCGACGTCGCGGATCCCGAGCGGATGTTCGCGCGCTTCGCGATGCTGAAACTCACGGGAGCCGAGGCGCTCCAGGAGGTCGAGGGGATCGACCTCGTCCACCGCCTCGCGACGCTCTTCTATCAGCTCGGGAAGGCCTACGTCCTCGCCGGGATCGACCCCGGTTACCGCGAGCGAGTGTTCGAGGTGATCGTGCCGGTCGAACCGACGCAGAGCCGCGGTCGCGGGTTCGTCGACGGCGTGCTCCTGCAGGGCAAGACGCGTTCGGGCGGCCTCGATTGGCAACGCGCCCGCGCGATGCTCAACGGCCGTCTCGACAAGATCGAGAGCCCGATCGAAAAGGGCCGGCGTCTGCTGGAAGAGGCGATCGCGATCGACCCCTCGCACGAGGAAGCCCTGCTCTACATGGCCTTCCTCCACGGACACGAAGGCCGTCGCGTGACCGCCGCGGAGGAATACCGCCAGGTCTTCAACACGGCGATCAGCGACGCGAACCGCGGCCACGCCGCGATCCAACTCGGCCGGCTCTACTCCGCCGAGAAGAACTACAAGAAGGCCGTGGCCTGCTGGCGCTGGGTCACGATCTCCCGTCTCCCCGAACAGGACGACCGTTTCTTCGTCGCCAGGTTCAATTTGGGCATGGTCTACGCCCTGATGAGGAACCAAGCGCGGTCGCTCCACTACTTCCGGGAACTGATCGCGAGGCACCCGCAGAGGATCGGAGAGGTGGCGGACCTCTTCTTCCGGTCCCCCAAGCTGCGCGAGGCCATCGACGATCAACCCGGTTTCCCCGAGGCGTTGCTGAAGAGCTGCCCGGAGCTCTTCACGGCGCCCATCGCTCAGGCCGGCAAGGAGCCTGAGGGAGAATGAGCATGTTCCAAGCCCAGAATCCTCGAAGTCGCGACGGTCTGTCCTGGTGGCGAAACCTGGAGCGGATCACGGCCGCAATCGCCCTCGCAGCTGCGCCTCTGCTGGCGCTCGAAGCCCCCACGCTGGCGGAGCGTTCCCTGAGCACCTCCTCGGACACGTCGTCCGTCGCGGGGGACGAGACCATCGGCACCCTCCCGATCTTCGCACCCCCGGCGTTCGACCTGCTCCGTTTCCTCCTCGACCCCCAGGCCAGCGTCTACCTCCAGGGCAATCGCCTCGACCTCATGAGCTCGATCGTCCGCGTCGAAGGGCGCACGGCGGCCACGCTCGAAGTGCTCGATGCCGAGACGGACACGGTTCGGGTCGTCTTCCACGGCCGCCCGCACCTCGTCCTCGACCGCGAGATGGTCGACTCGGGGGCCGTCGTCGTCGGCGTGGAGGTTCCGGCGGCCGGTGGGGCGCGCCAGCTGCGGGCGTTCCAAGGCGCGCGCACGAGCTCCCCGGAGCGCCTCTCGGTCGGCGGGCACGAGCTCGCCGTCGCCGGGCTCGGGGTCGACAACGCCTCGTCTCCGCGCCGCGGGGTGGTCCTCGACGGCCCCGGCGGGCTCCACACGGTGCTCGCGATCCGCGCGACGCGGCAGTACGTGATCCTCGATCAGGCCCACTGAGCCGGATCTCGAACGATTCCTCGGACGCCCCGGCCCTCGAGCCGGGGCGTTCTGTTTCCCCGGCGCTTTACGCGCCGCGCGTCGAGGGCCACGATGCGGGCCATGCCTCCTCTGCCCCGCATCGCTCTGACACTCGGCGACCCCGCCGGCATCGGCCCGGAGATCGGACTCGCCGCGGCCCGCGATCCCAGGATCCGGGACGCGTTGCGGATCGAGGTCATCGGTCCGGAGAGCCTGCGTCCGCCCGAGATTCCACTCGCGGGCCCACGCGTGGACGAGGCCGTTTCCTGGCATCCGACCTGGGCTCCCGAGCGTTGGCGGATGGGCGCCGTCCAGGCCGACTGCGGCCGAGCCGCGCTGGCGGCGCTGCGTCTGGGACACGAACTCGCGCTCGCGCGACGCGTCGAGGCCCTGGTCACGGCGCCCGTGAGCAAGGAGGCGCTCCACCTCGCCGGCGAGCCCGTCGAGGGGCAGACCGAGCTCCTCGGTCGTTGGTGCGGGGTGACGCGCTTCGAGATGATGGCCGTCGCCGGCCGCCTGCGGGTGCTCCTGCTCACGCGGCACATGCCGCTGCGGGACGCGATCGCCTCGATCACGACCGAGCGAGTGCTGTCGCACCTCGAGCTCTTCCACGCGAGCCTCGTCGGCTTCGGCGTGCCGCGCCCGAAGCTCGCGCTCGCGGGGCTCAACCCGCACGCCGGGGAGCACGGCGTCCTCGGTCGGGAGGACGACGAGCTGCTCCTTCCAGCGGTCCAGGCCGCGCGCTCGGCCGGGATCGACGTCGAGGGGCCGCTCTCGCCCGACACCGTCTTCCTGCAGGCCTCCCAGGGGCGCTTCGACGGCGTGTTGGCGCTTTACCACGACCAGGCCTTCATCCCCGTGAAGCTCCTCTCTCACGACGGGGGCGTGACCGTGCTCGCCGGACTGCCCTACCTGCGCGTGAGCCCCGTCCACGGGACCGCCTTCGACATCGCCGGGACGGGGAGGGCCTCTCCCGAGAACCTGATCCAGGCCCTGCTCCTCGCCGGGCGCTGGAGCGCGGGGGCGGAGCGCGGGGAGCGATGAGGACGGCTCCAGGCCCGCGCCAAGAATGTCGAAAACCGCCGTCCCCGGAGGGGCGGCAACCTACCCCCCGCGTCAGGGTCGCTGCTACACTTTGAAAACTCCCAGGCGCGGCTCCGCGCTCGGGACGGCGCACCCAGGGACGCGAACCTGCCACCGTATCGGATGCTCGGGCGCAAGAAGAAGATCGTCCTCTACCAGCCGGCGCAGGTCGACGAGACCCTGGGCCTCGATTCCAGCAAGGACCTGCTCCCGCTGGAGATGCTGACCATCGCGGCCTGGCCGCTGAAGGACGGCTACGAGGTCGTGATCGTCGACGGCAGCATCACGCCGCCGGAGGAGGCGCACCGGAAGGTGCTCGAGGCCTGCGAGGGCGCGTTCCTGTACGCGACCACCGGGATCCTCGGATACATGGTGTTCGACGGTCTCGCCTGCTCGCGCAAGGTCCGCGCGCGGTTCCCCGACCTCGCCATGGTGATCGGCGGGTGGTTCGCGAGCGTCCGGCCCGATCTGCAGCTCTCGACCGGCCTGTACCAGGCCGTCGTGCTCGGGCAGGGGGAGCTGACCTTCCGCGACCTCGTGCAAGCCGTCGACGCGGGCTCGCCGCTCGACCAGGTCCCTGGTCTCGCGCTCTGGCGCGACGGAGAGGTCGTCAGGACGGAGAAGCGCGGCGTCGCAGGTTGGGACAAGATCCTGAACTGCCCGTGGCACCTGCTCGACATCGAGCCCTACCGCCGCCACCAGCTGCGCGCGGAGAGCCACCGCGACGTGCTCCGCATGCCGACGCCGCGCGCGATCGGCGAGCGGCAGCCGTACTTCGGCGTCACGTACTTCTCGAGCTACGGCTGCCCCGAGCCGTGCACGTTTTGCTGCTCGCCCTTCGTGACGGACCGCCGTTGGAAGGCGATGCCCGCGGACCGGATGCTCGACGACATCCAGGAGATGCACGAGCGTTGGGGCTTCCAGGTCCTGCGCTTCCACGACGCGAACTTCGGCGTGATGGAGAAGCGCACGCGCGAGTTCTGCCAAGGGCTCGTCGACCGCAAGCTCGGCATCTGGTGGAACTCGTTCATCGAGACGCACTCGATCCTGCACTACCAGGAGTCGACGCGCGACCTGCTCGCAGCGAGCGGCATGTACGTCGCCGAGATCGGCGCCGAGGCCGGCACCGACGAGATGATGTCGAAGATCGGCAAGCCGATCACCGGCGACGACAACGTGCTCGGCGCCGTCGAGCTCGACAAGCGCGGCATCTGCGCCAACCTCACGTACATCATCGGGTACCCCGGCGAGAGCAAGGAGTCGATGCTCGCGACGATCGACCAGTGCCGCCGCGTGCACGTCGCGGCGCCGCTCTCGCGCGCGACCGTGTGGCCGTACCGCCCGATCCCCGGCACCGCGATGTGGGATCAGGCGATCGCCGAGGGCTACGTGCCGCCGACCGAGCTCGAAGCGTTCGGCTCGCTCGGGCAGTACCACCTCGAGGAGACGTGGATGGGGCGCATCCCCGACGACGTCATGCTCGCGCGCAAGATGTACCACCACTACGCGACGCTCGATTACGGGCTCGCGCGCGGCAAGATCGGGTGGTGGGAGAAGCGCGCGCGGCGGCGTCTCGCGCGCGGCGAGCTCGTCGGCGGGTTCCCGTCGGCGCTCACCGAAGCGCGCGCGTTCGACCTCTACCACCGCATCACGCGCAAGCTGTTCCCGAAGCCCGAGCTCTCGCGCTCGTGGGTCGACCCCGGTCACAAGACGGGCACGAAGTCCACGAAGGCGAGCGAGAGCAAGGACGCGATGACCGAGACCACGGCCGGCTGAGAAAACTCCCGGTCCGCGAGCGACCCCGGGCGAGAAAACCCCCGGGGTCGCTGTCTATCTCGGACGTGCGTTTCGGCGCGGATTCGAGCTCAACGCCAACCGCACAGCGAGAAGACGTACCACGTCGCGGCACCCACGAGCGCCGACGCGGGGATCGTCAGGACCCACGCCCACACGACGCGCGTCGCGACGCCCCACTTGACGGCGTGGATCCCGCGCGTCGAGCCGACGCCGAGGATCGCGCCCGTGATCGTGTGCGTCGTGGACACCGGGATGCCGAGCCACGTCGCGCCGTACAGCGTGAGCGCGCCGCCCGATTCCGCCGCGAAGCCGTGCACCGGCTGAAGCTTGCAGATCTTCTGGCCCATCGTCTTCACGATGCGCCAGCCGCCCATCAACGTACCGAGCCCCATCGCGGCGTAGCACGCGAGCGCGACCCACAGCGGCGGCTCCGCCGTTCCCTTCGCGAGGTTCCCCGAGGCGATGAGCACGGCCATGATGATGCCCATCGTCTTCTGTGCGTCGTTTCCGCCGTGACCGACGCTGTACGCCGCGGCGGAGACCAGCTGGAGCTTGCGGAAGAGCTTGGACACGCGCGAGGGCGTGGCTCGCCGGAACGTCCAGTACGTCGCGATCATGATCAGCCAGCCGAGCAGCATGCCGATCACGGGCGCGACGAAGATGAAGACGCCGATCTGGATGATGCCCTTCTGCGTCGGGCTCCCGAGGATCAGCGCCTGAGGCCCCGCTGCGGCGAGCGCAGCGCCCGCGAAGCCCCCGACCAGCGCGTGGGACGAACTCGAAGGCAGGCCCCAGTACCAGGTGAGCACGTTCCAGAGGATCGCGCCGATCAGGCCGCCGGCGACGATCGCGAGCGTGATCGATTCGGGGTGCACCGTCCCCTTTCCAATCGTCGCGGCGACGTGCGTCGGGAACACGACGTATGCGAGCACGTTGAACGCGCTCGCCCAGACGACGGCCCAGCGCGGCGAGAGCACGCGGGTCGAGACGACGGTGGCGATCGAGTTCGCGGCGTCGTGCAGGCCGTTGATGAAGTCGAAGGCCAGCGCGAGCCCGATGATCAGCCAGACGATCCAGGGCTCAGCCATTCTTGAGCACGATGCCTTCGATCACGTTCGCGACGTCCTCGCACTTGTCCGTCGCGGACTCGAGGACCTCGATGATGTTCTTCCACTTGATGACGCGAATCGGATCGGGGTTGTCCTCGAAGAGGCGCACGAGGGCCTGGCGCTCGATCGTGTCGGCCTCGCTCTCGAGTCGATGGACCTCGCGCACGCGCTGACGGACCTCGTTCGCGCCCTTCATGTCGCGCAGGTACGGCATCATCTCCTTGATCAGCGCGGTCGAGCGGACGAGCACGCGCGCGAGCTGCTTCGACTCTTCCATCGGGCGGTCGAGCTTGAACAGGCAGATGCGGTCGACCGCGGTGTCGATGCGGTCGAGGATGTCGTCGACGCGGCACACGAGGTCGTGGATGTCCTCGCGATCGAGCGGCGTGATGAACGTCTTGTTGAGCCGGTCGATCGTCTCGTGGGTCAGCTCGTCGCCGATGTGCTCGAGCTCCTTGATCCGGCGCATCCGGCCCTCGAGGTCGTCGTAGCGCTCGAGGAATTCCTGGAGCGCGAGGCAGCACGCGTGCGCGTTGTCCGTCGCCTTCTCGAACAGGTCGAAGAAGGCCTCCTCCTTCGGGATCAGGTTGAACACGGTGCGGGCCTCGCGGTCGAGTAGGGGGGGCGATGCGGGCCGGGATTCCGGAGTGGACGGCCGCGCGGGGCCGGGGATTGTCTCGATTTTCAAGGCGCGGTGAAGTTCCGACCAACGAAACCTCCTCTGCGACGAGGGAAGCCCCGACGAAAAGACCGGGGGCGATGCGGAATCCGCATCGCCCCCGGTGGTGCCTTGCCCTCGGCTTGCAGCCGGAGTTCGGCCTTCAACCGAGCATCAGTTGTTGTCCGCGAAGATGCTGAGGTTCAGCAGGTCGCCGTTGCTCTGCTCGCCGATCTGCCAGGGGAGCTGAGCGCCGCCGTCACCTTCGACCGACTCGATCAGGGCCGCGAGGATCGCGGGGTCCTGAACGACGTCCGCCGACGAGTTCGCGATGTTGCCGTCCATCCAGAACCAGCCCGTCTCGGGGACGTGGCCGCCCGAGAAGTGCGGGTTGTTGCCCGTGTAGACTTCGTTCGGGTTCTGGTTCGTGTTGTTGCGGAGGAACTCGTTGGTGAACACGCCGTTGATGTCGGCGAGGTTGATGCGGTCCCAGCAGTCGAGGTTCTTCTGGGCCGAGAACACTTCTTCGTTGTCGTTCCACACGAGGAAGTCGACCGTCGCCTGGAAGCGCGCGCCGGCGAGGTTGATGAGGACGAGCTGGCTCTTCGCGCCGTGGATCATGTCCGACGATTCCTGGGGCGAGTAGCGCTGGCCGAGGAAGCGCGCGAACGCGAGCTGGTCCGGGGCCTGGCTGTACTCGGCGCCGTTGAGGTCGCGGCGGCCGTCGCTGTCGAGGTCCGTCGCGGCGCCTTCGGCCGGAACGCCCTTGAAGCAGATCGGGGCGAGTTCGAAGTCCTTGTCGTCCGCGCCCGAGAACGTGAACGACGTGCCGATCAGGTAGTTGTAGGAGATCGCGCCGACGCCCGCCTTCTTCGCGAAGACGTAGACGTAGCCGCGGTCGGAGTTCGGGTTGTCGGCCTGAGCGACGACCGTGAGGGTGTCACCCGGCGTGAGGCGGCGCGTGCGGTTCGTCTCGAGGCAGGTGTCGCCGTTGATGTAGACGAACTCGACGTCGACCGTACCCGTGACCTGATCCAGGTTCGTGTTGGTGACCGTGATCAGGGTGTCCGTGCCACGCGTGTTGTCGTAGCAGGGGTACACGAGGAGGGACGACGGCGTCTGGAGACCCGCGGCCGCGTTGAGGCTGAGACCGAGGACGGCGCTGCCGGCCAGGGCCAGGGAGAACAGTTTCGAAGTCATGGTGCAATCCGTGGTGCAAGACCGATACGCCAGGCGGCGATCTCGGTGGGGAACGGGAACAGGTCGGTCCGTAGCTGCGAGCCACGCGCTCGCGCGGTCGACCCGGCCTTCTAAGAGATTGCATTCTATGGGCCCCAGGGGAGTCCGCAATAGCCCGCCGGGCCGAATCTGCGACTTTCTATAAAGCGTTCTCCCGATGCGGGTTACGTGGTGTTATCTGGGGTCGTTCCGAGCCCTCGGGAGGGGGCTCGGCTTCGAAATGCGTCATCGAACCACTCCCGGATCGACCTCGTAGACCCGCATCCCGTCCCAGGCGTCGCCGCGCGCGTCGTGGATCGACGGCGGACTTCGATAGAGAAGGTGGAAGCCCGGCACCGTGGTGAGCACCGGGGTGCTCGCGTGCGCGAGCTGCTCCCACGCGCTGCCCGCGCGCGGCGGCGCGCCGCGTCGGAGTCCTCCGAGGTACTTCGAGGCTTCGAGGCCGAGCGTGAACCGATCGAGCACGAGGTAGCGGCAGCGGTATCGATCGCGCAGGAGAAGCGCGAGGTCTTCGGGCGATCCCTGATAGAGCGTCGTGAAGAACTCGACGGCGCGATCCCGGCTCGCGCGGTCCTCGTACTTCGGTTGGAGGACGATCGCGTGCCCCGTGTGCGCGAGGATCGCGGTCGAGTTCACGAAGTCGGATGCGATCGGCTCTCCCTCGGGCACGAGCCGCGGCAGAGCCTGGACGAGCGCACGCAGGTCGTCTCGACGTTGCGGCGGGTCGTACCACGAGCTCCGGAACGAGCTCGCGCGGCCGAAGGCACTCCAGGACTGCGTGATCGACACGAGCGCGAGGCCCGCCGCGAGGAGCTGCTTGCGACCCATCGACGAACTCCGGCTCCACGCGCGCTCCGCCGCGACGGCGAACGCGACGGGCAGGAGCAGCCCGGGGAGGATCACCGTGCGCGAGATCAGCCAGGCGCACACGACGCCGACGCCGAGCCCCGCGCCGACGAGGACGCGCCGCGGATCCTCCGTCCGCCCGCGCGCGAACGCGAGCACCGCCTCCGCGAGCGCGATGGGCAGGGCGAGCAGGGCCCAGCCGAGCTCTCCGGCGAGCTGCTCGGGGCTCGACGTCGAGAACGGCCCCTGCCACATCAGGCGCACTTCGCCCGGGAGCTCCAGTGGATCGGCCGGGAGCGTGCCGAGGTGCGCGAGCTTCGCCGCGAACAGCCGCCAGACGTGGCTGTACTCGGCCTGGCCGCCTCCGAGGATCCACGAGGCGCCCAGCGAAAGAGCGAGGAGGCCCGCCGCCGTCGCGAGCGCGATCCCGAGGCCGGTCGCCCGCCCGATCGGGCGGCGCGCGCCGACGATCCCGGCCGCGGCGAGTCCGAGCACGAGCGCCATCGGCAACGAGCCCGCGAAGCGCGTCCCGCGGAGGAACGGGACCGCGAACGCGAGAAGCAGGGCGCAGGCGGCGAAGCTCCAGGCTCGCCCGGCCGCGAACGGGTTCTCCCGGGTGCGCACGAACCACGCGAAGACGAGGACGGCCTCGATCGCCGCGAAGAAGTTCGTCGCGTGCCACGTCGAGAGCGCTGCGATCCACGCCGCCGCCGCCAGGATCATCGCGCTCGTCGTGCGGACGCGCGCGGCGCGGACGACCAGGTAGAGGTGGAGGGCGAACAGCGGCACGCTGAGGTCCTCGCCGACGAGGACGAAGCCGATGGTCCGGTAGTTCGCCCAGGTCGTCGCCCAGACGACGAGGGCGACCAGCGCCCACCCCACGCGGCGCGTGAGCTCGAGAGCGAGCCCGTACACGCCGAGCGCCGCGAGGCTCGCGAGCACGCTCGCGACGCGCACGCAGAAGACGTGCAGGGGCTCCGTCGAGCCCGAGAGCTCGCGCGCCCACGCCACGATGAACTCGAGGCCGAGCGGGAACGTCGCGGTGACGTCGACGACGTCGGGATGGAGGATCCGTCGGTCGGCGTGGAACTCGGCGGGCACTCCGCCGCCCGCGGCGAGGATGCGTTCGACGAAGTGGTAGAGCAGCGCGGGGTCGCTCCGGAGCATCCCTTCGGGCGCCGAGGCGTCGAAGTTCGGGTCGCCGAGCGCCGCGTGAACGCGCATCCAGGCCGAGAGCCCCACGACGACGAGGGCGAGGGCGAGGCCCAGCGTGAGCGCGAGCCGGGAGCTCGCGAGCGGCTCGAACGGAGCGGCTACGACGGGGGAACGGTTCACGGCGCGCGCATCGTGCGGGGAGGCGTCCAGCTTTGCCATACTCGCGCTCGCGCGCCGCGAGGCGCGTCCCCATGCGCCAAACCTCCGCTGTGTTCCTCGCCGTGCTCTCCGGATGGCTCCCTCGGGCCGGCTCTCCCTTCACGCAGGTCCCGAGCGCTCCGAGCGCGACCGGTGTGACGGCCCCGGGGCCCCTTCCGGGCGGCGGCGAACGCAGCACGGGCGACGCGGTCGCGCTCGTCGTCGACGGCGAGCCGATCCCGGCCGCGCAGTACGGCGAGTGGCTCCTGCGCACGCACGGGACGGGCCTCGCGCCCGTGTTCGCGCGCGAGCATTGGCTGCTCGAACGCGCCGCGCGCGAGAAGGGGGTCGCGCCGCCGACCGAGGCCGTCGACGCGGAGATCGACCGTGTGTTCGCGGAGCGGATCGCGGGCGCGTTCCACGGCTCGAAGGAGGAATGGCTCGCGGAGCTCGCGCGGACCGGCCGCTCCGAGACCGGACTCCGACTCCAACGGCGGGTCGAGACGCGCGATCGGATGAACGGGCGCGCGCTCGCCGCGATCGACCGCGTCGTGCCGCGTGAGAAGATCGAGCGCGAGTGGTGGCTGAAGTACGGTCGCCACGGCCGCAAGTACGACCTGCGCTTGATCCAGTTCGACGTGCGCGTCGAGACGCCCGAGAACGCGGGGAACGACGCGCGCGCGGCGGCCGAGACGCGTGCGCGCGACGCACGCCGCGCCGACGCGGAGCGCGTGCGGGCGCTCGCGCTCGCCGGCGCGGACTTCGGGCAGCTCGCGCAGGAGAACTCGTCGGATCCCGAGACGCGTGCTCGGCGCGGGAAGCCCGCGAGCGGACTCTTCGACCACCAGGGGTGGCCGAGCTCGTTCCTCGACGCGCTCGAGAAGCTGGAGCCCGGCGCCGTGTCCGAGCCGCTCTACGCGCGCGGCGGATGGTGGCTCGTCCAGGTGCGCGACGTGAAGGTCACGCCGCTCGACTCGGTGCGCGACGCGCTCGCGGCGGACCTGCTAGCGCGCGGGCCCGAGGACGACGAGGTCGAGCTCGTGCGCCAAGCGTTGTTCGACGGCGTGCACGTGCAGGTGCTTCCAGGCATGACGTCGCCGCCGAGCGATCCCGAGCTCTCCGGCGCGGACGTGCCCGCGCTCTCGATCGGCGGCGTGCCCGTTTCGCGCGGCGAGTACGCGACGTGGGTCATGGACGTCTGGGGCGAGACGTTCGCGCGCACGTTCGTCGAGGACCTGCTCGTGCAGCGCAAGGCCGCGGCGCTCGGCCTGAAGGCGGACGAGGAGGAGGTCCAGGCGCGCGCGAGAGAGTACGTCCAGGACATCGTCGATCGCGACTTCATGGAGGACCGCCAGCGCTGGTACGAGAAGCTCCACGTGCAAGGCGAGACGGAGGAGGACTTCCTGCGCGAGCAGTGCACGCGCCTGCGGACGTCGATCCTGGTCGAGAAGCTCATCCAGCGCGACCGCGTCGTCACCGATGCCGACGTGCGGCGCCGGTTCGAGACGTCGCTCGGCCCGGACGGGGCGTGGCGCGAGATGTCGAAGATCCTCGTCTCGAGCCGCTACGAGGAGCTCGACCACGGGCAGCCGCGCGAGGAGCTCGCGCGCGAGCTCGACGCGGCGATCGCGAAGGCGCACACGCGCGCGCTGGACATCGTGGCGCGCGTGCGCGCGGGCGCGGACTTCGCCGCGATCGCGCGCGCGGAGTCGGACGATCTGCGCACGCGCTCGAAGGGCGGCGTGATCGCGGGAGCGTTCCGCTCGGACGAGTACCCCGACGAGGTCGCGAAGGCCGCGCTCGCGCTGCCGCAGGGTGCGGTCAGCGACCCGATCGCCTCCGGGCCGGCGTGGTACGTGTTCTGGGCGCGCTCGGTGACGAAGCCGACGTTCGAGGAGAAGAAGGAAGCGCTGCGCGAAGAGCTCCTGACGCTCCGACCGGGGCTCCTCGAGGTGCGGACCTACCGGAACGTCCTCGCGAACGGCGCGAAGCTCGAATACAGGCCGCGCCCGCTGCGGTGAGGCGCGCGCATCGCGCGAAGCTCCGCCACGCGCGGAGCACGCGCGCTCAGGTGCTCCCCGCGTCGATCCAGGCCTCGGTCTCGTGCGGAACGAAACGCTCGAGGTGCTGGAAGAGCGCGGCGATGCTCGTCACGCGCGTGACGAGCTCGCGGTTCTCGCGCTTCACGAAGCCCTCGCGCACGCCGTGGTCGAGCAGCGCGAAGAGCGGCGCGTAGTAGTCCTCGACGTCGAGGACGACGACGGGCTTCTTGTGCATGCCGAGCTGCGCCCAGGTCGTGATCTCGAGCACTTCCTCGAACGTGCCGAAACCGCCGGGGAGCGCGACGAACGCGTCGGAGAGCTCGGCCATCAGCGCCTTGCGCTCGTGCATGCTGCGCACGACGTGCTGCTTCGTGAGGCGCGCGTGCGCGACCTCGCGCACGACGAGGCCGTAGGGGATCACGCCGGTGACCTCGCCGCCGTCGACGAGCACTTGATCCGCGAGCGCGCCCATCAAACCGATGTTCCCGCCGCCGTAGACGAGGCCGATCTTGCGGCGCGCGAGCTCGCGGCCGAGTTCGATCGCGCGCGCTTCGTACGCGGGGCGATTGCCGCGGCTCGAGCCGCAGAAGACGCAGAGACGCCGATACGAGCTCACTCCCCGCCCTTCTTCGGCTCGGCCGAACCTTGCTGCGCCGGTGCGCCGTCCTTCTTCGGCTCCGCGGCGCCCTGCTTCGGCGCCGGCTTCGCCTCGTCCTGCTTGCCGAAGAGCAGCGCTTCGAGCGTCGAATCCATCAACGTCGCGGCGTGGTCGTGCCACACGATGTTCCCCGCGCGGTCGAGCAGCACGATCTCGGGGTACTTGCGCGCCATGTAGGTCTGCGCCGTGCCGCCGCGGTCCATCATCACGGGGAACGCGAAGCCGTGCTGCGCGAGGTACGCCTTGACGATGTCGACCGATTTCTGCGTCTCCGCCGGGTCCTTCGGGTTCGGCCCCGCGGGGCTGCCCTGCGGCGCCGCGCTGAAGTCCGTCACGCCGACGAAGTGCACGCCGAGCGGGCCCCAACGCTCGCTCATCTCCTTGATGAACGGCGCCTCGTTCAAGCAGTTGTGGCACCACTGCGCGAAGAAGTAGAGCGCGACGACCTCGCCCCTCAGCTTGTCGAGTGCGACGGCCTCGCCGCCGGGCCACGTCTCGGGACGCAGGGCCGGCGCGGGCTTGTCGAACGCGCGCAGGTAGTTCTGGAAGCGCTCGACGAGCTTGAACTCGTCCGTCTGCTTCGCGGGGTCGGTGTTTTCGGCGCCGAACGTGGACTTGTAGAGGTCGAGGTCGCGCTTCGCGCCCGCGGTGTCGAGTCGATGTCGGCGGACGGCAGCGCGGCGCTCGAGCGACTTGCCGAAGTAGAGGCGGTCGGCGGCGTGCTTCTCGATCACCTCCGTGAACGCGCGCTCGGCGGACGCGAGGTCGTCGAGCTGAACGTGCACGAGCCCTTGGCAGTAGATCGCGCGCGGGAGCACGGCGTCGTCCGGCGCTTCGCTCGCGACCTTGCCGAACCACTCGAGCGCGGTCTTGAACTGCGCGACGCCCTCGGGGCGGTTGCGGTGCCACTGCTGCTGCGCGCGCGCGGCGATCATGTAGCAGACGCCGGTTTCGACGAGCGCCTCGCGGGCGTGCGGCGACTTCGGGAACTTCTCGCGGAACGCGATGAAGGCCGCGGCGGCGTCGAGGCCCTTCTTGGGCTCGTTGACGACGTTCGCCTGCTGCTTCTGCTCCATCGCGGCCTTCCACGCGCTCTCCTCTTCGGTGAGCACGGGCGGCGGAGCACCCGGTGCGGGGCTCGGCAGCGGTGCCGGCGTCGGTGGAGTCTGCGCGAACGCGGCCGTGGCGAGGAGGAAGGCCGCGAACGAGGTGGGAATCGCTTTCGCTCGGCGCACGTGGGGGAGTCGCATGGGGGCTCTCGAGCCGCGTGCACGCGCGCTCGTTCCGGGCGAGTCTAGCACAGGAGGCGTGCACACCCGGTAGCGCGCGCCGCACGCGGGCTACGCCGCGGCGCTCCCGGCGTGAGCGCGAGGGCGCGGAACGGTGCGCACGGGTGTCGGGCTCCGCTCGCGACGCCCTTGGCGCGCCGTGCGCGCAGTCGTACCGTCACGCGCATGAGCACGCTCCACCGCCTCACGATCGTCGCCGGTCTCGCCACCCTCGCCGCGTCCTGTCGCTCCGGGAGCGACGCGCCTCCCGCCCGCCCGGAGACGCCCGCGCAGCGCGAGGCGCAGAGCTTCCTCGACCGCTACGAAGCTCGCTACCGCGCGCTCTACGCTGCTTCGTCGGAGGCGGACTGGGCGTCGCAGACGCACATCGTCGAGGGCGACGAGACGAACGGGAACCGATTGAAAGCCGCGAACGAAGCGAGCGCGGCGTTCACCGGCAGCGTCGAGAACATCACGGCCGCGCGCGCGTGGTTGAAGCGCGCGAACGAGCTCACGGAGACGCAGAAGAAGCAGTTCGAGGCCGTGCTCTTCAAGGCGGCGAGCAATCCGCAGACGATCGCCGACCTCGTCAAGCGCCGCATCGCGGCCGAAGCGAAGCAGACGGAGACGCTCTACGGCTTCACGTTCCACCTCGACGGCAAGGAGATCACGCCGAACGAGATCGACGACGGTCTGCGCACGGAGAAGGACCTCGCGAAGCGGCGCGCCGTGTGGGAAGCGTCGAAGCAGGTCGGACCCGCGCTCCGCCCCGGGCTCGTCGAGCTGCAGAAGCTGCGCAACGAGACGGTGCAGGCGCTCGGCTACCGCGACTTCTTCACGTACATGGTCAGCGAGTACGGCATGACCACGGACGAGATGGCCGCGAAGGTGCAGCAGTTCAACCGCGAGCTGCGCCCCGTCTTCAAGGAGCTCCACACGTGGGCGCGGTACGAGCTCGCCAAGCGCTACGGACAGCCCGTGCCCGATCAGATCCCCGCGGATTGGCTGCCGAATCGCTGGGGACAGGGTTGGGACGCGCTCGTCGACGTGCCGGGCTTCGACCTCGACGCGGCCGTCGGCAAGAAGGGCCCCGTGTGGACGATCGAGCAGGCCGAGCGCTTCTACGTGAGCCTCGGGTTCCCGTCGTTGCCGAAGACGTTCTGGGAGAAGTCGTCGCTCTATCCCGTCGCGAAGGACGCCGGCTACAAGAAGAACACGCACGCGTCGGCGTGGCACATGGACCTCGACCGCGACGTGCGGTCGCTGATGAGCGTCGAGCCGAACCAGGAGTGGTACGAGACGACGCACCACGAACTCGGCCACATCTACTACTACCTCTGCTATTCGAACCCGGACGTGCCCGTGCTCCTGCGCGAAGGCGCGAACCGCGCGTACCACGAAGCGATGGGCTCGTTGATGGGGCTCGCGGCGATGCAGCCGCGTTTCATCCGCACGGTCGGGCTCGACGTCGGCGAGACGAAGGTCGATCCGATGCAGTTGCTCTTGAAGGAGGCGCTCAACTACGTCGTGTTCATCCCGTGGTCGACGGGCACGATGTTCTCGTTCGAGAAGGAGCTCTACCACGACGCGCTGCCGCCCTCGAAGTGGAACGCGCGGTGGTGGGAGCTCGCGGAGAAGTACCAGGGCATCGTGCCGCCGACGAAGCGCGGCGAGGAGTTCTGCGACGCCGCGACGAAGACGCACGTCAACGACGACCCGGCGGCGTACTACGACTACGCGCTGTCGTTCGTGCTGCTCTTCCAGCTCCACGACCACATCGCGAAGGAGATCCTGCACGAGGATCCGCACGACACGAACTACTTCGGGAACAAGGACGTCGGCGAGTTCTTGAAGTCGATCATGACGCCGGGCGCGAGCGCGGACTGGCGCGAGCTCCTGAAGCGGAAGACGGGCTCCGACCTCAGCGCGAAGGCGATGGTCGACTACTTCGAGCCGCTGCGGAAGTGGCTCGTGAAGCAGAACGAGGGGCGCAAGTGCACGCTGGCGGACGTGTGAGCGCGTCTACGGGATCCACACGACCTCGAGCCCGTTCGACATGTTGAACGTCGCCGGCATGCACCAAGCCGCGGCGTTGCGGTAGTAGAGCTGGTACTCGCGCGTCGCGCCGGGCGCGGGGATCTGCGCCTGAACGTGCACGGGCGGCTGCGTGTTCACTTGCCGCCCGAAGTACGCGAGGCCCTGGAACGCCGTCACCGGCTGCAAGCGACGCAGGTTGCCGCCGATGCACAAGAGTCCGTCGCCCGCGATCACGCCCGCGCCGCCGTTCTCGCGCAGGTCGCCCTGGAAGTAGAAGCACGACGTCTGCGCGGGGAGGTGGCGCGTGATCAGCGTGAGGCTGTCGTTCGTGACGCTCGCGCGGCCCTCGGCCCACAAGTACGCGCCCGAGGACCAGATGGAGTTCGGGCAGCCGTACGCGGGATCGCCGCCGACTCCGCACGGACACGTGAGCGCGGTGCCGGGACAGAAGACCTCGAACGTGCCGTTGGGGCCCTGCTCGAACGCGTCCTCCGCGCTCCAATGCGTCGCGTCCCAGTTCACGAGCGACCAGCACGGTCCCGTCGGTTGCGCGTCGCACGTCGCGTTGCCCGCGCCTTCGGTGCAGCGGAAGCGGCTCGCGATCCCGGGCTCCGTGCCCGTCGCGACGAGTAGGTACTCGACGGTCGCGTTCGAGCGTGCGACGTTCCAGAAGCGCACCTCGTCGAGCCCGCCCTTGAAGTCCGGCGCGTCGGGCCCGAGGCCGAGCGCCGCGCGCTTGCCGCTGCCCCAGCACCAGCCCTCCTCGCCCGTGGGGAATCCGCTCCACGTGCTCCAAAGCGCCGAAAGGTCGGTGCGCACGAACGTGTCCGTCGCCGCGATCGTCGTGCCGTCGACGTAGAGCCAGTACGTCGCCTCGTTCACGCCGAAGAACTTTCGGAAGAGCGTGATCTCGTGCCAGGCGCCGTCGAGGATCGAGTGGGTCGGGCTTGGCGCCTGCACGGCGTACGAGCCGCCCGGCCCCGCGTCCGTACCGTCGCCGATCAACACGCGCACGTTGCCGCCCGCGTAGAGTTGGATCCCGAACGATCCGCTCTTCGGATCGGCGTAGTTCATGCCGTCGACGAGCCAGTTGTCGTGCTGCCACCAATCGGGCGCGCTGTAGGGCGCGACGTTCGCGTCGGACCAGTGCGTCAACGTGTCCGCGCCGGTCGCGGGGCCGACGGGGAAGCTCGGGTCGAGCTTCACGAAGAGCTGGAGCGTGAACTCGCCCGCGCCGAAGCCGGGCGGGAGCACGAGCTGTCGCGCATGGTCGTAGGCGCCGCTCGCGTTCGGTCGGAACACGAGCGATTGCGCGGCGGCGTGCGCGCCGACGAGGGACGAGAGGACGAGGGGCGCCGCAAGGGAGCGAAGGAGCATGGGGACGATCTCCGGAGCGAGGGAGCGGAAGCCGCGGTCGGCGCGGCGAGGCCTCGGGGCACCACGGGATTGTCGCACGGAGTCGTTTCGTTGCCGAACTCCGCTCGGAATCCGACGTGGGGCGTCCGGCGCGGCCGCGGAGCGCCACAGCGTGCGGCGCGCTCCGCGCGCTCAGTCGTCGCGGGCGCGACCTGCGGCGTGATCGCCTCGGTGCAGCGTCACCGCGCGCGGGGAGCCGCGTGCTCGCGCTCGAGATGCCGCTTCAGCGCGTCCTCGCCGAAGTCGTTCGCGAGGTCGCGCCAAAGAAGGTGGGCGTGGTTCGCTCCGCCCTGCGTGTCGTCCCACTCGATCGCGGCGGTGACGGCGTCGAAGCGCCAGTAGTGCGGCTCGCCCGGCTGCACGCCGCCGCTCCACGCGAAGCGCAGCGCGTCCGGGCCGCACTGCGTGAAGCGCGCGAACGCGGCGCGCGCGGCCTCGGGCTCGAGGTCGTCGATCACCGCGTGCAGGAGTTGGTCGGCCTTTGCGCGCTGCGCGTCCGTCATCGACGCGAGCGGGAGGCCGAGGTGCGCGTCGAAGCCCTGCTGTCGCGCGGGGCCGAGGAGCACGTCGCTCGGTACGGCGCCCGGCAGCGTCGCGCGCTCCCTCTGCTCGGGCGTGAGCATCGTCACGAGCGCTCGTCCGAGCTCCTCCTCGCGTCCGAGCAGTGCGAAGCCCGCGCGCGGACCGCTCCCGACGTGCGCGGGGTTCGCGCCGAGGAAGAACGGCGTCGTCGCGACGAGCTCGTCCCCGGCCCACGTGAAGTTCAACGCGACGTGATGGCCCTCGAAGCGCCAGCCCCACGCGCCTTCGCCCGGCGTGCCGAACACCGTGACGCAGTAGCGCCCGGGGTCGCGGTTCGCGTTGGGCTTCCCGGGCGTGCTTTCGAGTTCGGCGAGCACGGACTCGAGCTCGACGACGCCGTGCACCTTGCGCAGACCGTCCTGCGAGAGGATGCACGCCCCGAGCTCGTGCAGGCGTTCTTTCTGCGCGTCGCCGAGCTCGGCGAGCTTCAGCCCGGCGCGCTCGCGCGGGACGAAGTGCCAGTCGCGGCGGTTCGCGGCCTCGAACGGGAACACACAGCGCTCGCGCTGGCCCGCATCGAGCGACGCGACGAACGCACGCGCGGCCTCGATCGTGCGCGCGCTCGCACGTTGCGCGACGACGCGTTCGCGCGCGAGGCACGCGCCGAGGAAGAGCACGATCGCGCCGAGGAACGCGAACGACGGATCGATGCGCGTAGCGAGACGGCAAAGCCGAGCCGCGGGCGACGTCGGGTTCACGCCGTGGGCGCGCATGCAGCGCTCATTTCCGGCCGCGGATCGACTTCCACGGCTCGTCCTGCGACACGTCGATCAACGCGGGCCCGTCGAACACGGCGGGCGAGAGGATCGCGAGGAACACGACGGGCTCGTCGAACACGTTGTACGTGCCGTGCACCTCGTCCATCGGAACGTGCGCGACCTCGCCGGCGGAGAGGACGCGCTTCTCGCGCCCGACCCACTGCTCCGCGCGGCCCGACACGTAATAGAGGAGCTCCTCCATGCACGGATGGCGGTGGAACGCGTGCGCCGCGCCAGGCGGCATCGTGACGCGCACCATCTGCAGGTGCTTCGACGCGGTGAGCCCGGGGCGGGCGAGCCACTCGTGCGGACCCCAGGGGAGGATTTCGACTTGCGCGTCTTTGGACGTGACGAAGCAGAGGCAGTGGGGGGAGTGCATGCGCGGATGGGGGAGGATGGGCTGCGTCGACGGGGCATCATGCCACAGGCCGACGAAGTGCAACGCGTCGCGGCTCGCGGACTTGTTCCTTCGCGTCGTGGACGGCATGTTCCCTCTGTGACCCTGCAGCGGAAAGACTGGGAGCATCTCTCCATCCCCGAGCGCATCGAGCTCGTCGAGGATATCTGGGACAGCATTGCCGAGGAGTCGGATCGCCTGCAGCTCACCGACGCCCAGCGCGCCGAGTTGACTCGTCGGCTCGCGCTGTACGAGCAGGATCCGAGCGCTGCGCGGGCGTGGTCCGAGGTCCGCGAGCGCCTCGAGCGTGATGCGTGACGATTCGCGTCGGGGCCAGCGAGCTCAGCGCCTCACCGCGCGCCTCTTCGGCAACCGGATGCGCTTGAAGTCCTCGATCTGCTTCTGGATCGCCTTCTCCGTCGGCAGGCGCTCCGTCGAGCTCGCACCGTAGAACCCGTCGAGCCCCTCGACGCGATCGATCACGTACTGCGCGTCCTCCGGCATCGCGATCGGACCGCCGTGGCACAAACAGATCACGTCCTTGCGCACCTTCTTCGACGCATCGACGATCGCCTGCACGCGCTCCACGCACGTGTCGAGCGTCTTCACGCTCTTCGCGCCGATCGTGCCGCCGCTCGTGCACCCCATGTGCGCGACGACGAGATCCGCCCCCGCCTTCGTCATCGCTCTCGCCTCATCGACGTTGAACGCGTACGGCGTCGTGAGCAGATCCATCGCGTGCGCCATCCGCGTCACATCCACCTCGAGCCCGAAGCCCATCCCCGTCTCCTCGAGCGTCGCGCGCAGCTCGCCCTCGATCAGCCCGACCGTCGGGAAGTTCTGGATCCCCGCGAACCCGAGCTCCTTCAATTCGCGCAGGAAAAGCCGCGGGATCATGAACGGATCCGTGCCGCACACCCCCGCGAGTACCGGCGTCCGCTTCACGACGGGCAGCACCTCGAACGCCATCTCCTTCACGATCTGGTTCGCATTCCCATACGGCATCAACCCCGCCGTCGACCCGCGCCCCGCCATCCGATACCGCCCCGAGTTGTAGACGATGAGCAGGTCGATCCCGCCCGCCTCCTCACTCTTCGCCGAGATCCCCGTGCCCGCGCCGCCGCCGATGACCGGCTCGCCCCGCGCGATCTGCGCCCGAAAGCGCTTCAAGATCCCCGCGCGCGACTCGACTCCATTCGTGCTCTTCATGCGTGCCATCGCGCGCAGCATACCGAGCCCCACCCAAGCTCGATGCTGAGAGAAAACTGAACTCCGTGTCGGGGGGGGGTCCTCCGGCCCGAGCCGACACGGAGTCCGGAATGCGAAGCATCCGAATGTGTTCCGTTGCGTCCCTTCCCCCTGGATCTCCTCATCCGGCAATTGCGCTCCCGACCGACCTCACCTCACCTCCGCTAGACTCCCGCGCATGGACACCGAGGAATTCCGCCGCCAAGGCCACGCGCTGATCGACTTCCTCGCCGACTACCGCGCAGGTCTCGCCGAGCGCCCCGTGCGCGCACAGGTGGAGCCCGGCGCCGTGAAGGCGCGGCTCCCCGCGGCTCCGCCCGCCGAGCCCGAGCCCTTCGAGCGCGTGCTCGCCGACGTCGACGACGTGCTCGTCCCCGGCCTCACCCTCTGGTCCCACCCGCGCTTCTTCGGCTTCTTCCCGTCGAACGGCGAGCTCTCCTCCGTCCTCGGCGACTACCTCTCCACCGGCCTCGGCGTGCTCGGCCTCTCGTGGCAAGCCTCACCCGCGCTCTCCGAGCTCGAGGAAGTCACCGTCGACTGGCTGCGCCAAATGACAGGCCTCTCGCCCGCGTGGAAAGGCGTCATCCAAGACACCGCGTCGACGAGCTCGCTGCTCGCGCTGATCTGCGCGCGCGAACGCACGACGAACTTCTCCCTCACGCGCGGCGGCCTGCAGTCCGAAGACCACCCGCTCGTCGTCTACGTCTCGAAGCACGCGCACAGCTCCGTCGACAAAGCCGCCCTCCTCGCCGGCTTCGGCCGCGCAAACGTGCGCGCGATCGACGTCGACGCATCGTTCGCGCTGCGCGCCGACGCGCTCGAGCGCGCGATCGCCGACGACAAGGCCGCCGGCCGCATCCCGTGCGCGATCGTCGCGACGACGGGCACGACGACGACCACGGCGCTCGACCCGATCGCTTCCATCGCGAAGATCGCCGCGCGCGAGACGCTCTGGCTCCACGTCGACGCCGCGATGGCGGGCTCGGCGATGATCCTGCCCGAATGCCGTTGGATGTGGGACGGCATCGAAAACGCCGACTCGCTCGTCATGAACCCGCACAAGTGGCTCGGGCGCCGCCTTCGACTGCTCCGTCTACTACGTGAAGGACCCCGAGCACCTCGTGCGCGTGATGAGCACGAACCCGAGCTACCTCCAGTCGAGCGTCGACGCGCGCGTGACGAACTACCGCGACTGGGGCATCCCGCTCGGCCGGCGCTTCCGCGCGCTGAAACTGTGGTGCTTGATCCGCGAGCAAGGCGTGAGCGGGTTGCAAGCGCGCCTGCGCCGCGACCTCGAGAACGCGCAGTGCTTCGAGCGCGAAGTGCGCGCGACGCCCAACTGGCGCGTGCTCGCTCCCGTCGCACTCCAAACCGTCTGCGTGCGCCACGAGCCGCCGGGCGTGAGCGGCGACGCGCTCGACCGCCACACACAAGCGTGGGCCGAGCGCCTGAACGCGTCAGGCTTCGCGTACGTCACGCCCGCGACGCTCGACGGCCGCTGGATGGTGCGCGTGTCGATCGGGGCGCTCGCGACGGAGCGCGCGCACGTCGCCGAACTCTGGACAGCGATGCGCGACGCGGCGGAGTGAGCGGGGCGCGACGCGTCCTCGCGCGGAGCGAGCGCGCAGCGACTATCGATGGGGGAGACGGAGCGCGCGTCAGCGCTCGCGTACCCAACGCGCGGCGTTGACGTAGAGCTTCTGGTAGCTCGCGTTCGAGTGCGCGCGCTCGTCGTGGCCGAGCGTGATGCAGGCGGTGCGGCCCCCTTGTCCGGCGGGGCGCGCGACGGTCCACACGACGGGCCACTCCTCCTTCCCATCGAGCGACCGACCGACGGCGATCACGTGGATCGCAGCACCCTTCGGATCGACCTCGAAGCGGTACAGCTCGTCCTCGATGCGGAACGTCGCGGGGACGTCCTTCGCGAGCGGATGCGACGCGTCGACGACGCGCACCTCGAACTCGCCGAACGGACCGTGGCCGCGCGCGCCGCCGCCGACGAGGCGCGCGTTGTACTCGGGCCAGTCGGTCCAGTTGTACCAGCACGCCGGATGCACGATCAGCAGGCCGCCGCCCTGCGCGACGAAGTCGAAGAGCGCCGCCCGCGCGTCCGCCGGCAGCGGCTGGTTGTTCGTGAGCTCGAGCGCGTCGAGCTTCGCGAGCTGCGGCGCGAGCTCGTCCACCTTCTCCGTGTAGCGCGCTCTCCACGTCCCCGTCGCCGCGGACGGCGCGAGCTTCGCGTTCGCGAGCGTCGCGAGGTCCGCGTCGCCGAACCAGCGGCGGAAGTCGTGGCTCGAGCCGCCGCCGACGACGAGCCAGTCGAGCGCTTCGACGGGTGCCTGCTCCTTCTTCGGCGCGCCGGCGACCTTCACGGCGCCCTTCAACTCCGCGGTCAGCGCGAAGAACGTCGCGGCTTGGTCGCCGTCGGGGCTCGTCAGCACGATCTTGTCGACGACGACGTCCTTCCGCTTGGGCTCGAGCGCGAACGTGCGCACCTGGCCCCAACTGTCCTCGGCGAGCACGCCGTCGGCGTACTCCGAACCCGGCACGTCGTGCTTGCCGATCCAGTCGCCGAACTCGACACCGCTCTTGAGCACGACATCCTCCTTCGACCCATCCGCGTAGACCCACGTCCACGTGCAGATCGGGCGCACGTCGTCGAAGTAGGGGTACGCCCACGCGCCGATGCCGCCGAGGACGTGCACGCGCTCGACCGCGCATCCGACCTTGACCTCGACGACGCTGGGCTTCTGCAGCTTCGACTCCCAGTCCTCCGCGAGGCCGCCCTTCAGCACGAGCGCGTTCAAGCCGCTCTGCGTGCGCCTGGGATCGAGCACGTCGAACGGCACGCCGGCGATCGGTTGGATGCCCCAGCGCTTGAAGACCATCGGCTTGTCGTCGCGCTTCGTGTCGTAGAGGCCCGCGAGCGAGCTCGAGCTGACGACGTCTTCGATCGAGAGCACGCGCCAGCCCGCGAAGCCGCCCGACAAGTACGCGAAGAGGTCGCGGAAGCCCTCGGCGCCGATCGATTCGAGGCCTTCGGGCATCGGCGAGCGCCCGGTGTTCTTGATCCACTCGATGTCGTCCCTTGGGACCTCGGCGTCGCCGTTCGTCGAGCGCAGGACGACCGCGCGCGCGTCCTCGCGCGCCATCGTGCCGGTGACGAGCTTTCCGTCCTTCGTCTCGAGCTGCCACTCCGAGTAACCCGCCTCGACCGTGCGGTTCGGATCGAGGATCACGGGCAGGAGGTCCGCCGCGCCGTGCGTTCCCATGCCGGTGAGGTCGGGCCCGATCTCGGCGCCCTTGCCGTCGACGCGATGGCACTGGATGCAGTTCTTCTCGAAGATGAGCTTGCCCGCGGCGGCGTCGCCGGGCTGCGACGCGATCGGGAGGAAGCGCGCGACGAGCTCGCTCACCTTCGCGCTGGGCTTGTAGCCGAGCTCCTCGAAGAGCTTCGTCGCGCGCTGCGCGATCGCGGCGTCGGGGTGCGTGCGCAGGCGGTGGAGGAACTGCGGTCCGAGGTCGGCGAGCGCGAGTTCCTTCGCTTCCACGGCGTGGAGGAGGAGCTCGGTGCGGTCGGCGCGCGCGAGCATCTGCTCGAGAGCAACCGTGCGCGCCTTCGGTGCCATCGAACGGAACGTCTCGATGCACACGCGCGTGGACGCGGGGTGATCGACGGCTCCGAGCAGGCGCACGACGCGCTCCTGAACGTCGGGATCGACATCGGGCGCGAGGAACTCCTTGGCGCGCGGGATCGCGGAGAGGCGTTCGGAGGGGAGCGCGACGAGCGTTTCGAGGGCGTCGAGGCGCTCGGAGAGCGGACCGGGGTCCTCGACCCGCGCGCGAAGGTAGCTCGCGACGGGCTCGAGCTTCGCTCCGAGCGCGTCCACGGCGTTCAGGCGCATCGCGATCCGCGCCGTGTACTCGTGGATGTGCGAGTAGCCGAGGGGCTTGTCGAGGAGCTTCGAAAGCGCCGCGACGATGTGCTTCGGAGCGGGTTCGCGCGAGCTGTCGTGGAAGGAGCGGCTCAGCGCCCCGAGCACGTCGCCGACGATCATGTCGTACTCCTGCTGCATCGCGCCGAGCTCGAAGAGCGTCGTCTCGAGTGCGGTGCGGTTCCTGGGGAGAGCGAGTTGCGCGGCGAACGCTTCGAGGAGCGAGACGCCGCCTTCGGTCGGCGCGCCCTGCGCAAGGTGCGGCAGGACCTCGCGAGGAGCGGCGAGCGCCATGCCCAGGATCACCGAGCGCGACCATGCGTCATCGACGAGGTACCACGCGGACGAGGTGCTCGATGCGCTCGCATGAAGCGCTGAAAGGGCCTCGATCGCGGCCAGGCGCTCCTTCGCATCCGGACTCCGAACGAGAGGCTCCAGGCGCGCGAGGAGCGGGGCCGAGAGCGCGACCTCGCTCTCGAGCGAGGCGATCCTCAGCCCTTGGATGCGCGCTGCCGTGTCCGTGTCGCGGAGCAAAGACTCGACGGCCCTGGAACCGCGACCAAGCCGCTGCAGGCACCACGCAGCTTGCACGCGCGCACGTGAGTTCAGGCCGCCGCTCGCCGTGCTCTCGAGTTCCGACAGGACGTCGGGGCCAGCGCGCTCGACGAGCAGGCGCATCGCCGTCGTCGCTGCCCACAAGTTCGGGTGTCCGAGTGCGGTGGCGAGCGCATTCGTGCTCGCCTTCGAGCGATCGACGACCTTGAGTGCGGCCGCGCGCTTGTGCTGCACGCGCCAAATGCGTCCATGACTGTGGTCGCGGTCCGGGCGCTTCGCCGCGTTCGTCGGTCCGTGCAGCGGCCCGCGCGTGTCGTTGTGCACCGAGGCCTGGTTGTAGAAGTCGAGGACGTACAAGGCGCCGTCCGGCCCCACGCGCATGTGGATCGGGCGGAACCACAGGTCCTTTCCCGCGAAGAACTCCGCCTCGCGCGCCTTCGTCGCCTTGAACGTCACGCCGTCGGGCGTGAGCACGTCGTGGTGCACCAGGTGCACCGTCGGCTCCGCGACGAAGCACGCATTGTCCCACTCCTTCGGCCACGCGCCGCCGTTGTACAGGCAGCAGCCCGAGCACGCCGTGAACCCGCCGACGAAGTCGATCTGCGCGTACGGCGCGTCCGTGTGCGTGAGCAGCGGCACGACGCGGTCGTGGTCCGCGATGTACGCCCAACTCTGCGCGTCGCCGTAGCGCGCCTCCGCGAGCGCACCCTCCGGCATCACGACGTGCCGCAGGTGGTCGCCGTTCGCCATCGAGAAGAAGAGCTCGCCGTCGCTCGAGAAATCGAGGCCCCACGTGTTCGAGCCGTAGCTCGACACCATCTCGATCGCGCTGCCGTCGGGCTTGAAGCGGAAGATGCCGTTCCCGATGTGGCCGAAGTCGTGGCCCGCAGCGTTCGTCACGTGCCGCGAATCGCCGCCCGAGTAGCCCTGCGTCGCGTAGATCCACCCGTCCAGGCCCCAACGCAAGTTCGACATCACCGCGTGCGTGTCGCCGAAGCCGAAGCCGGTGAAGACGGTCTCCACTTTGTCGCACACGTCGTCGCCGTTCGTGTCGCGCAGCCACAAGATGTCGGGCGCGTCGCTGACAATGATCCCGTCGCGATGGAAGACGAGGCTCGTCACGAGGTCGAGCCCGGTGTGGAACACCTTCTTCGACTCCATGCGCCCGTCGCCGTCCGCGTCGGCGAGGATCACGATCTCGTCGTGCGCGGGGACGCCGGAGAAGCGCTCCTTGTCGGGATAGCCCGGGCTCTGCGCGACCCACATCCGTCCGCGCGCGTCCCAATCGAGCGAGATCGGCTTCTCGATCAAGGGCTCCGACGCGACGAGCGACAAGTCGAAGTCGGGGTGCACCTCGAGGAGCTTCGACGCATCCTCGGGCTTCACCGGTCCGCCCGGCGGATACGCGAGCGCGTCCGCTTCGCCGGGCTTCAGGAGGAGCGCGACGTCGCGCTTCCCGGCCCACGCGATGCCGCGCAGGAGCAGCGTGCGCCACGCCGCGTGCTCGAACGACGTCGCGTTGTGCCCTTGGATCGACACGAACGCGCGGTACTGGGCTTTTTCGAACGTCCACATCTGCGGCGTGACGTCGAACACGGTGTGGAACCCGCTCGCGAGCACGCGCGCCGCCGGGTCCATGTGCAGCTCCCAATAGAGCTCGTCCTCGAAGCGGAAGTTCGCGACGCCGTGCGTGATCGGGTGCGTCGTGTCGGTGAAGTAGAGGTCGGTCGTGCCCTCCTGGTACTTCGAGTGCCCGTGCTCCCACGCGCCGCCGACGACCGTCTTGAACCACTGCGGATCGTCGCCGCACACGCCGTCGTGGAGCACGACGATCCCGCCGCCGCGCGCGAGGTAGCGCTCCAGGTTCGCGCGCTCGTCGCCGTGGATCGCGCCGCCGTCCGCCGCGTAGATCACGAGGACGTCGGTGCGCGAGAGCTCCTCCGCGGTCGGGAAGCGCAACGCACCCTCGACGACGGCGCCGCGCGCTTCGAGCAACGGCTCCCACTCCGCGACGAAGCGCGGATGGTCGTGCTGCCCGGGCCCGTGCGTCTTCGGTCCGCCGCGCAGGAAGATGCGCAGGGGAGTCGCGCGCTCAGGCGCGGGGACTGCGCTCGTGTCGCTCACCGCGCTCGTGGCGCCTGCCGTCGGCGCAGCGCGAGTCGCAGCCATCACACTCGGGGCGTTGGCCGCATCCGCAGGGTTCGTCGTGCTCCTCGTGCTTCGCGCTTGCGCGTCTATCGCGTGGCTGGACGCCGGGGCGCGTGCTCCCTCCGCGGTTCCATCGGAAGCGCCTTGGAGCTGCGCGACGCGCGCGCCCTCCTCCTTTGTACCGCCGCTCGAAGCGGGTTCGAGCGCGGGCCGCGCGCAGGTCGCGACGCCGAGCGCCGCGAGGAAGACAAGGAGGAGGACGAGGACGGCGTGGGGGAGGCGCTGCATCGTGGCGGAAGTCTAGCGACGGAGCGCGCTCACGGGTCGCTCGCGGCAGCGCGCGTCTCTAGAAGGCGAGGCTCGATCGAGCGAGCGCCCACCTGGGCGCGTGCGTTCGATGGATCGAGCGGCCGCGCGAAACGCGTGCGCTCGACGGAACGAGCGCCCGCGTAGAATGCGCGCGCTCGACGGAAGCCTCGAGCGCTACCCATGGCCGTCTACCTCCTCGCGACGCTCGATACGAAAGGCGACGAGGCCGACTTCGTGCGACGCGAACTCGCCGCGCGCGGCGTCGCGGTCGTGCTCGTCGACACGGGCTGCCTCGGTGTGCCGCGCGTGCGCGCCGACGTGACGCGCGAAGAGGTCTTCGCCGCCGCGGGCACGACGCTCGACGCCGTGCGCGCGAAGGGCGATCGCGGCGAGGCCGTCACGCTCGCCGCGAAGGGCGCGAGCGAGCTCGTGCGCGCCGCGTTCGAGCGCAACGAGCTCGACGGCGTGCTCGGCCTCGGCGGCGGCGCGGGCACGACGATCGGCACGGCGGCGATGCGCGCGCTCCCGATCGGCGTGCCCAAGTTCATGGTCAGCACGCTCGCGTCGGGCGAGACGTCGCACTACGTCGGCACGAAGGACGTGTGCATGCTGCACGCGGTCGCGGACATCGCGGGGCTCAACCGCATCAGCCGCGCGGTGCTGTCGCGCGCGGCGCAGGCGATGGCGGGGATGGCGCTCGCGGGTCCGTTGCGCGCGAACGCGAGCGACAAGCCGCTCGTCGCCGCGAGCATGTTCGGCGTCACGACGCCGTGCGTCGAGCGCGCGCGCGCGGTGCTCGAGGCGGCCGGCTACGAGGTGCTCGTCTTCCACGCGACGGGCAGCGGCGGTCGCACGCTCGAAGCGCTCGCGGAGAGCGGGCTGCTCGACGGTGTGCTCGACGTGACCACGACGGAGCTCGCGGACGAGCTCGTCGGCGGCGTGTTGTCGGCCGGCCCCGACCGCGTCACCGCGGCGGGCAAGCGCGGCGTGCCGCAGGTCGTCAGCGTCGGCGCGCTCGACATGGTCAACTTCCACGCGCGCGCGACGGTGCCCGCGAAGTTCGAGGGGCGGCGGTTCTACGCGCACAACGCGAACGTGACGCTGATGCGCACGACGCCGGCGGAGAATCGGGAGCTCGGACGCGTGCTCGGCGCGAAGCTCGCGGCCGCGCGCGGGTCGGTGGAGCTCTTCTTCCCGCTGCGCGGCGTCAGCGCGATCGATCGTGAAGGACAGCCGTTCGACGACTCGGCGGCGCGCGCGGAGCTCCTCGCGGGCCTGCGCGAGACGTGCGGTGGAGTGCCGCTCCACGCGCTCGATCTGCACGTGAACGACGCGGCGTTCGCGGAGGCGATGGCGACGAAGCTGCTCGAGTGGATGCGCGCGCGGGGCGGGCGCGTCAGGACGAGCTGAGCGCGGAGTGTGGGGCCCGTCGACGCGGAGAGGGTCGTCGTCGAGACGCACCTCGGACGGACGAACACGAGCTCGACGACCGGGAGGACTCACCCGTCGACGAGGCCGAGCTCACCCTGGGGTAAGCGTCGTGTCGGGAGGGTGCCGCGCTCGGAGCGCCTCGAGCGGACGAGAGAGAGTGCGTCGACGTGGAGCCTGAGCGCGGAACGCGGCCGAGCTTCGCCTCGGCGCGAAGCGGCGACGGGGTCCCACGACAGAACTGCGGCGCGGGCGAGCTGCGACGAAATGCAGGTCGAGTGCCGTGGGGGGGGGCGATCGTCGCTGCGCCGGGGAGCGAGTTCGTCGGCACGGTTCGATGGAGACTCGCGATCGGACGTCGACCCGCGCAGGCACCGTGAGTTCGGGCAAGGCACAAGGGGCGCCGCCGCGCCGAATGAGGACCCTCGTGCCGCAGCGCCAAGACGCGTCAAGCCCTCGCGCCCCGCGGCAACTCGCGAATCGAGATCAACCCGCGCCGTCGCCAGCCCGCCGTCAGCAGCCACGTTCGCGCGCGCGCGAGCCAGGTCGGTGTGTGCGGACGTTCCACCCAACCGTCGAAACAAGCCGCCGACGTGCACGGGTCGAGCTCCTTCGTGACGAGCGCTCCATGCCCGCGCGCGTTGCCGAACACGTAGACGAGCACGTTGCGGACGTCGCGCGGCGCCTTCAACTCGCGCGCGTGGTAGCGATCGGCGAACAGCGCTCCCGAGCGTCCGAGGAAGCGGTTCACGGCGCGCGCGATCCGCACGAGAAGCCCTTTCATGCCGCGCGCGAGCGCCTGCGCGCTCTCCGCTTCGCACACGAGGTGGACGTGGTTCGAGGCCGCGCCGTAGTGCACGACGCGCAGGCCGAACCGCTCCGCGCCCTGGCGCAGCGCCGCGCGCAACGCGGCGTGCACTCCGCTCGAGCGGAGGCTCTGCACGCCCTCGACGACGCGCACGGTGACGTGCAGCGGATGACGGCCCGAGAGCTTCGGTCGCGCGCGGTGCGCGACGCTCGGTTTCGGTGCGACGCGCTTGCGTCCGGCTCCCGGTCGCGCTCCGCCGCGCGAAGGGAAGTGGAGCGTCGGTTGACTCTGTGATCGCTTCATCGATGCACTCGATGGACGTCGCGAAGTCCGCGCGGTTCGCGAGAAAATCGAAGGAACATGGAGCGTTGGTTCATCGACGAAGCGAGTGCGCGCGAAACGAGCGGAGTGCGATGTCTGCCCAATCAAGTCGCGCGGCGCTCCGGTGGCGGAGCGTCGAGATCGAGGCACGACGCTTCGCTGCGATGTGATGCGCTTGCGACCTGCCACAGGCCGCGCGCGCGTCCGAGGACGCGGAGCGAGTGGTCGAGTCCGGCGAGAGGAGGAGTTGGTTGAGTCGGCGTGCGCTACCTCGAGTCCTGTGCCGGCGCGGCGACGTGTGCTCGGATCGTAGGCAGGGCGAGGAGACAGGCGACGAGCGTGGATCCACGATCGGAGAGCGCGTGACGCAATCGGAGTGCGCGATGTCTGCCCAATCAAGTCGCAGCGCGCTTCGGTGGCGGAGCGTCGAGGTCGATGCACGGCGCGGCGCTGCGATGCGCTTGCGACCCGCTCCAGGCCGCGCGCGTGCGCGTGAATCGACGCGGGAGTTGAGTCAGGCGAAGCGAGAAGTCGAGTCGAGCGAGGCGAGTGGTCGAGTGGGTTCGGCGAGCGCCTCCTCATTACCCGTGTTGGACTCGGCGACATGCCCTTGGGTCCCAGGAGGAGCGTGGAGGCGAGCGACGACCGCGGATCGACGAACCGATTGCGCGCGACGCGAGCGATGTGCGATGTCTGCCCAGTCGGATCGCGGCGCGCATCGGCGATGGACTGTCGGGTCGGCGCAGCGTGCGTTCGGGGTGCGGTGTGCCCGCGAGCCTCTAGTGGTCGCGTACTGCCGCGTGAGTCGAAGCGAAGAGACGCGTGGGGCAAGGTGATGGCCTGGGGTGGGCGAGTACGGCGAGTGCGGTGAGCGCGGCAAGCGCGGCAAGCGCGGCAAGCGCGGGAAGCGCGGGAAGCGCGGGAAGCGCGGCGAGCGCGGCGAGCGCGGCGAGTGCAGCGAGCGCGGCGAGTGCAGTGCGCGCGGTGAGTGCAGTGCGCGCGGTGAGCGGGGACAGCACGGAGAGCGCGGAGAGCGGCGGGAGCGGTGACCGGTGACCGGTGAGCGCGCGGCCAAGTGAGGAGCCAATGGAGTCGGGTGACGCTCCCCGCTGCACGCGTCGGGAACGGCGACGTGCGCCCGGATCGAGAACGAAGGGCAGACACGCTCGACGATCCCAAACCCGCGAGCGAAGCACGCGCGGCGCGCGCGGAACGCGATGTCTGCCCATTCAAGTCGTGCTTCGCGGCGTCGCTGGATCGTCGGCTCGGATGCACCGCACTTCACCCCCGCGCGGATCGGCGCGGATCGACGAGGGCCATGGCCGTTCTGCGCCGAGAGGACTCAGCCCGCGCCACGCATGCATCGCGACGGGCTCACACGCAGTGCTCGGGACCTGGTTCGCTCACGCGGGGCGCGCGCGGTGGGGCACGGAATCCGCCGCGCCCACGGTGCTTCCGAGGTTCTCCTCTTCACGGAGGACCGCGGCGTCCGCCTCGCGAGGCGCCTCCACTCACCCACTCACCCGCTCGCAGGCTCCTGCGGTTGCGCGTCCGCATTCGCGACGTCACGCTCTCCCGCACGCTCGAACCCTCGCGAACCTCGCGGCCCCCCGACATGAAGCACCTCACCGCACTCCTCGCGTCCGTCGCCGTCCTCGCGTTCGCTCCCGCCTGCTCGAAGGAAGGAGCGAGCTCGACCGCGAACGTGCCGACGAACTCGCCGCCGAAGGCGATCACGATCTGGTGGTTCCAGTGGGCGCCGGCCGACGGGCTCGCGGAGCTCGGGCGCGAGTTCCAGAAGGAGACCGGCATCGAGGTCAACGTCGAGCAGATCCCGCTCGCGTCGTACCAGGAGAAGACGTTCCTCGAGTTCGGCAACGCGCGCTCGCGCTTCGACATCGTGATCGGCGACAGCCAGTGGATCGGGCGCGGCGCGACGAAGGGGCTCTACCTCGAGCTCACCGACTGGCTGCCGACCGTCGTCGACTTGAAGTCGATCCATGCGCGCGCCGCGAAGTACTTGTGCGAGTACCCCGAAGGCAGCGGCAAGTGGTTCGCGGCGCCGTGCGAGACGGACGCGATCGGGCTCGCGTACCGCAAGGACTGGTTCGAGGACCCGAAGGAGAAGGCCGCGTTCCAGGCGAAATTCGGGCGGGAGCTGAAGGTTCCCGACACGTGGGAGGAGTTCCGCGACGTCGCGACGTTCTTCCAGCGGCCCGCGGAGAAGCGCTACGGCTGCGCGATGCCGAGCGACCGCAGCTACGACGGGCTGACGATGGGCGTGCAGAACCTGTTGTGGAGTTTCGGCGGCGCGTGGCACGCGGAGGGCTCGAACCAGGTGAAGGGCGCGCTCGACACGCAGGGCACCGCCGACGCGATCGAGTTCTTCAAGACGCTGATGAAGCTCGGGCCCAACGGCTGCGAGCGGCTCGACTACGGGCAGGTGCTCGAGGCCTTCGACAACGGCTCGACGGCGATGCTCCTCAACTACTTCGCGTTCTTCCCCGGCATCGAGAAGAAGTGGGGGGACAAGGTCGGGTTCGCGGTCGTGCCGGGCCACGACGGGAAGCGCGTCGCGTCGCTCGGCGGACAGGGCATGTCGATCTCGACGAAGGCGCCGAAGGCGTCGCAGGACGCGGCGAAACAGTTCATCGCGTGGTTCCTGAAGCGTTCGACGCAGGAGCAGTGGATCACGAAGCCTGCGGGCTTCACGGCGAACGCGGAGATCCTCGCGAGCGACGCGTTCAAGAAGGCGACGCCGTACAACGCGCCGTTCGCGGCGTCCGTCGACACGATGCGCGACTTCTGGAACGTGCCGTGCTTCAACGAGCTGCTCGCGGTGACGCAGCGCTACGTCGGGATGGCGGTCGACGGCGAGATGGACACGAAGGAAGCGCTGAAGAAGCTCGCGGAGGAGAAGGAGCGCATCTTGAAGGAGAACGGGCTGCTCTGAGCGGCGGCGAGAGGGACCGGAGCGCCCGCGCGCCGCGCCGGATCCTCGACGTGTCGCCGGTCCTCGATCGAAGCACGAAGCTCGAGCTCGTCCGTGTCGGTGTCAGTGTCGGTGTCGGTGCCGGTGCCGGTGCCGGTGCCGGTGCCGCTGTCGGTGCCGGTGTCGGTGCCGCTGCCGGTGTCGGTGTCAGTGCCGGTGTCAGTGCCGGTGTCAGTGCCGGTGTCAGTGCCGGTGTCAGTGCCGGTGCCGGTGCCGGTGCCGCTGTCGGTGCCGCTGTCGGTGCCGCTGTCGGTGCCGCTGTCGGTGCCGCTGTCGCGCCGCTGTCGCGCCGCGGTCGCGCCGCTGTCGGCGCGGGCCGTCGATGCCTGGGGCGGGCGCCTCGACCCACTCGGATCCTCACGCGCGGCCCGCGGCGTGATCGCTCGCTCTCCGAGCGCGTCGGAACGGCCGCGCGTTCGGAGGCGAGGAAGTCCTGACGAGATCTTCGAAACGGTCGGGGCCTCGGAGGCCACACGACGCGGTAGCCTTCTCCCCGTTCCCGGAGGTCCGCATGCCCGCGCCCCTGCTCCTTCTTCGAATCGCCTTCGCCCTCGCCGTCGCGCCGCTCGCGTTCGGACAAGCCCCGCTCCCCGACTGGAGCGTCCTCGGTCAGGCCTCGGGGATCGGCGCGGGCACCGCGCGTTGCGCGGCCGCGTTCGACGACGGCGGCGGAGCGCGGTTGTACGTCGGCGGCAGCTTCAGTGACACGCAGTCCGGCGCGGCCGCCAACGTGGCGCGCTTCGACGGCTACGGATCCGGTTGGTCGGCGCTCGGTGCCGGCGTCGACGGGACCGTGTTCGCGCTGCACGCTCACGGCGGAGCGTTGATCGCCGGCGGTGCCTTCGCGCACGCAGGCGGTCTCGCCGCGCCGGGGGTCGCGCGGTGGGACGGGCACGCGTGGTCGGCGCTCGGAACCGGGCTTTCGGGCACGGTCTACGCGCTCACGTCGTTCGACGACGGATCAGGAGCCGCGCTCTACGCCGGCGGGAGCTTCACGCTGCCGTCGACCGGTCTCCCGACCCACCTCGCGCGTTGGGACGGAGCGCAGTGGAGCGCCGTCGGCGGCGGATGCGACGGCGAGGTGCGCGCGCTCGCGGTCCACGACGACGGAACGGGCGCCGCGTTGTACGCCGCCGGCGAGTTCACGCACGCGGGCACGCTCGCGGCGGAGCGCATCGCACGCTGGGACGGTGCGAGTTGGTCGGCGCTTTCGACGGGCGTCAACGCGACGGTGCACTGTCTCTTGTCCTTCGACGACGGATCGGGGCCGGCGCTCTACCTCGGCGGTCAGTTCTGGGACGCGGGCGGCGTCTATGCGCCGAGCCTCGCGCGCTGGTCGAACGGCGCGTTCTCCTACATGGGGTACTTCGATTTGCCCGTGCGAGCACTGCACGTCTTCGATGCGGGGAGCGGCCCGAGCCTGTACGCGGGCGGCGACTTCACGAACGTCAACGGATTGTCCGTGACGCGCATCACGCGCTGGAGCGGCACGGCCTGGCAGATCCTCCCCATGCTCCGAACGAGCGTGTACGCGCTGACCACGATGCCGGGGCCGTCGTGGACGAATCAGCTCGTCGCGATCGGGCCGTCGACGCCGTTCGGGAACGGCGACCAGGGATTCCAGGGCGTCGCTCGGTTCGACGGAACGTGGAAGCCGCTCGGTGGGAGTACGGCTCCGGAGGGGCTCCCGGTCGCGTTCGGGGTCTACGACGAAGGCGTCGGGCCGCGGCTGTTCGTCGGCACGATTCCAGGAGGGTCGACGTCGAGCGGGTACGAGCCCTTCGTCCTCGCGCGCTTCGCGAACGACCACTTCGAGGACCTCCCGCTTCCCAGCACGGTGTACGGCGTGCGCGCGTTGCTTCGCTACCACGACGTCGGGGCCGCGCGCGAAGAGCTGTTCGTCGGCACGCTCGGATCCGATTCCGTCCTCGCGTGGGACGGGACGAACATGCGCACGATCGGATCGGGATTCACCCGCGGTCCGCTCGACCCGGAGACGAGGTGCGCCGACCTGTGCGCGTTCGACGACGGGACCGGAACGGCGCTCTACGCCGGCGGGAGCTTCGTGATCCCCGGCGTGCCCGGCGCGGCGGGGATCGCGCGTTGGAACGGGTCGGCTTGGGAAGCCGTCGCCGCGGGCCTGCCTGCGCAACTCTCGATCGACGCGCTCGAGGTCTTCGACTCGGGCGGGGGAGCGCGGCTGTTCGCGGGCGGAATCCAGCAGCAGGGCAGCACCTACTCGCTCTGGATCGGCGCGTGGGACGGCCTCCAATGGACGGAGATCGTCCCCGGGCTCGCCGTTTCGTCCGGTGGCGGACCTCGGTCGATCGACGACATGCTCGTCTTCGACGACGGCACGGGGAGCGCGCTCTACGTCGCGGGTGGGTTCGACACGGCCGGCGGCCAGACGGTGCACGGGCTCGCGCGTTGGAACGGGACGCAGTGGTCGAACGTGGGCGTTGGGCTGCCTTCGTCGACGTGGGAGGCGTACGCGCTGCTCGCGTTCGACGAGGGGACCGGCGGCGGGCGGGAGCTCTTCGTCGCCGCAGTGCATCACACCTCCGGTCCTCCGACGCTCTTCGCGTGGAACGGCGCGAGCTGGCGCGCCGTCGACCGTGCGAGCGCGCAATACCGTCCCTTCGCGCTCGCGGCCTTCGACGACCCACACGGCAACACGAGCCTGTTCCTCGGCGGATCGTTCGATTCCGTCGCGGGCCGGACGCCGTCCTCGTCCATCACCGCGCACAACTTCGCCGCGTTCGCGACGAGCGCGCCGATCGGGACGTTCTGTTCCGGCGACGGACACGACGCGCACGTCGCGAAGCCGTGCCCGTGCTCCAATTTCGGCAGCGCCGGTCACGGCTGCGCGTGGAGCAACAACCCGAGCGGCGCGCGGCTCGCCGCGTCGGGCGAGCGCAACCCCGACACGCTGCTCCTCACCGCGGACGACATGCCCACCGCGGCGTCGGGCACCGTGTTCTGGAAGGCGAGCCAGCTCGAGCCGCAAGGGATCGAGTGGGGTGACGGGCTCCGCTGCATCGGTGGTTCGCTGATCCGACTCGGGACGAAGACGAACGCGGCGGGCGTCGCGCGTTACCCCGAGGCGGGCAACGCGCCGATCTCGATTCGCGGCCAGACGCCGCCGGGGAGCGGACTCGTCGGCTACTACCAGACCACGTTCCGCAACGCGGCGAGCTACTGCACGCCGAACACGTTCAACAGCACGAACGGGGTCCGCGTCGTCTGGTGAAGCCCCGTCTGCAACGCGTCGCGTCCTGAACCCGGCGACGAAGTCGGCCTGACGGGCGGCCCGCGTCCGACGCCGGGACGAAGCGCATGCTCCGACGTCACGTCCGCGGCCGCGAAGCCAGGCGGACGAGCACTCCGAGTCCCACCACGATCCCGACGTTGCGGTACTCGATCCACGCGACGCTCGTGAGCAGCCACGCGATCGCGGCGAGCGCGAGCACCGCGGTCACCGTTCCGCCCGGCACGCGGAAGACCGCACCGTCCGCGCCCGCGCGTCGGCGCAGCACGGGCACGGCCGCGCACGTCGCCGCGTACGTGACGAGGCGCGCGAGCGTGCTCATCGACACCGCGCCGAGGAACGAGCCCGAGAGCGAGAGCGCGAGCACCGCCGCCGTCGTCGCGAGGATCGCCACGTGCGGCGTGTGGAAACGCGGATGCGTCGCGGCGAACGCGCGCGGGAGCTCGCCCTGTTCACCGAGCGCGAACAGCATGCGCGGCGTCGCGAGCGTGATCCCGTTCAGCGTCCCCGTGATCGAGACGAGCGCGCCGACCGCGATCAGCGCGCCGCCCGTCGGGCCGAGGAAGCGCTCCGCCGCGTCGGCGAGCGGGCGCGCGGACGTCGCGAGCTCCGGCAGCGTGCCGACCGACACGCACTGCACGAGGAGGTAGAGCGGCGCCACGACCGCGATCGCGGTGAGCGCGGCGAACGGAAGGTTCCGCCGCGGGTCGACGACCTCGCCCGCGGGGATCACGGCGGACTCGAAGCCCGTGAACGCGAACACGAGCAGGAGCACGGCCTGCGAGATCGACTCGGTGCTCGGCGTCGCGGCGAAGTCGAACAGCTTCCCGTCGACGTGACCGAGACCGAGCGCGACGAACAGGAGCAGCGGAACGAGCTTCGCGACGGTGAACACGTCGCCGACGAGCGCGGCGCGCCGCACACCGACGAGGTTGACCGCGGCGAGCAACAGCACGAGCGCGGTGATCACGCTCACACGCGCGCTGCCCTCCTTCGCCGCGGGCCACACGTGCGCGAGGTAGTCGGCGAACAGGTTCGCGAGCGCCGCGAACGCGGTCACGCGCGAGAGCCACACGAGCCAGCTCACGCTCGACCCGACCCACGGACCGAACGCTTCACGCGCGTAGAGCCCCGGGCCGCCGCTCTTCTCGAAGCGACTGCCGGCCTCGGCGAAGCAGAGCACGATCAGGAGCACGACGAGCGCGCAGAGCGCGTACGCGGCGATTCCGTGCGCACCGACGAGCGCGTGCACGCGCGAGGGCAGGCCGAAGATCCCCGCGCCTATGATCCCGTTGAGGAAGAGCGCGACGAGGTCCCAACGCCGGATCCCGCGCACCGGAGCGAGCGGGGCCTTCGGAGCGGGAGCGGTCATGCGCGCGTGCATCCGGACATCGGCGCGGATCCTCGCCGCCCGCGGGCCCGCGAACCAGCCTGCGCTTCGACCCGCGGTCCGACGCGGCGGAAAAGTCCCGCATTCCTCGAAAGGCGGCGCGGGCCCCGGGACAGACGGGGGTGACCCCGATCTCGATCGCAAGGAGAGCCCCCGTGCGTCACCTCGTCCTGCTCCTCGTCCTCTCGTTCCTCGCTCCGGCCCTCGCGGCCGAGCAGTTCTCCGTCTCGACCAACGTCGGCGGCCCGATCCCGGCCGTCGGCACGGGCGGCGGCGGTGTGTGGCCGACGACGCTCCCCGCGGACCCCGCGACGTCGTCGATCACGCTCACGCACGAAGTGGGCGCCGTCTACAACGTCGCCATCACGGGCCTCACGCACCCGAGCGCGGGCGAGCTCCACGCCGCGCTGCGCGCGCCGAACGGCGTCTACCACAACCTCTTCGTGCGCTCGGGCTTCGACGGCGCGTCGACCTGGAACCAGGGCGACTTCGTCAACTCGAGCGTCGTGTTCCTGACGAGCGGCGGCACGCCCTTCCCCGGCGGCACGAACACGGACATCTTCTCGGGCAGCTACACGCAGGACTTCGGCACCACGGGCGCGCCGCCCGCGCCGTGGCCGAACGGCACGGCGGGCATCTCGAACACGCCGATCAACGGCATCTTCGGCAACGCGGGCACCTGGACGCTCTTCCTCTGGGACTGGGAGACGGGCAACGCGGGGAGCTTCTCCGGCTGGGGCTTCACGGGCGAGCGCCCGTCGATCACGCCGACGTGCTTCGGCGACGGCACGACGCTCCCGTGTCCGTGCGGGAACACGGGCCTCCCCGGTCGCGGTTGCAACAACTCGTCGAACACGGGTGGAGCGATCCTCACCGCGAGCGGGACCTTCACGCCCGACACGATCGTCCTCACCTCGACGGGGGAGCGTCCGACGTCGCTCACGATCTTCGTGCAGGGCGGCCTCGGCGCGGCGTCTCCGTTCGGCGACGGCGTCGGCTGTCTCGCGGGCACGCTGCAGCGTCTCTACGTGAAGAGCGCGATCGGCGGCGTCGCGTCCGCGCCGGGCCCCGGCGACCTCACGATCCGCCAGCGTTCGCAGGCGCTCGGCGCGCCGCTCGCGCACGGCACGTTCCGCATCTACCAAGCGTACTACCGCGACGTGAGCGCGACGTTCTGCCCGGGCGCCACCTTCAACGTCTCGAGCGGCTTGCGGATCGTCTGGCCGTGATCGGGACGCGCAGCGTGAACCGCTCGCTCGCCGGCGCCGTCGAACCGCGGGCGGTCGAGCGCGCGAACGGCCGCTCGCTCGCATCGACATCGTGGAGCGCGCTGGCTAGCATCGCCCCGTGGCCCGCGCGGGCCTCGCTGCGCGCATGCCCCCCTCCGGAAACGACGAGTGGATCACGACGTCGACGGTGCTCCAGCGGCTCTCCGACTTCCGTGATCGCTCCGCATGGGAGCGCTTCGCGGAGCGTTTTCATCGGCCGATCCAGGCCTTCGCGCGGAAACAGGGCCTCGGTGAGAGCGACTGCGAGGACGTGGCGCAGGAGACGCTCGTCGCGTTCGCCGAAGCGTATCGGCGCGGCGAGTACGACCCCGCGCAGGGCCGGCTCTCGAGCTGGCTCTTCGGCATCGCGTGGCGCCGCATCGATCGCGCGCGCCGCAAGGCCGAGCGCCGCGACGCGCACGAAGCCGGCGGGTTCGAGAGCCAGCAGCACGCCGGCATCGAAGGCCCGCCCGCGCAGAGCGCCGAATGGCAGGAGCTCTGGGAGCGTTCGATCCTCGAGCATTGCCTGCGCCAGGTGCGCAAGGAGTTCGAGCCCGCGACGTTCCGCGCGTTCGAGATGCTCGTGCTCGAGCACCACGCGATCGAGGCCGCGGAGGCGGAGCTCGCGATGACGAAGAACGCGCTCGCGATCGCGAAGCACCGCGTGTCGACGCGCCTGCGCGAGCTCGTGCAGGAGTGCGACGAGGTCCGGCCGTGAGTCCGGAGCGCTGTCCCGAGCTCTTCGAGCTCGAAGAGCTCGTCCGCGGCCGTCTCGACGACGAGTCCGCGTCGAAGCACTCGTCGCACGCGCACGAGTGCGAGTCGTGCTCGATGAAGCTCGCGCAGGTGCGCGAGAACCTCGCGCTCGAGGCGCAGCTCGGGCGCGTGCTCGCGGGCACGGACGCCGCGCGGCCGGCGTTCCCGGCCGTCGAGGGCTTCCGCATCGCGCGCGAGCTCGGCCGCGGCGGCATGGGCGTCGTGTACGAGGCGGAGCAGCTCTCGCCGCCGCGCCGCGTGGCGCTCAAGGTCGTGCGCGGCAGCCAGTACGTCGATGCGACGACGCTCAAGTTGTTCCAGCGCGAGATCCGCGTGCTCGCGCGCCTCGAGCATCCGAACGTCGCGGCGCTCTACGACGCCGGCTGCACGAGCGCGGGCGAGCACTGGTTCGCGATGGAGCTCGTTCGCGGCGAGCCCTTGTCGCGCGCCGTGCGGGGCCGGGGGCGCGCGCAGCGCCTCGCGCGCTTCCTCGACCTGTGCGCCGCGATCGAGTGCGCGCACCAGCGCGGCGTGATCCACCGCGACCTGAAGCCGTCGAACGTGATGGTGGACGCGGAGGGGCGCCTCAAGGTGCTCGACTTCGGCCTCGCGAAGATCACGGACCAGGACGTCGCGCAGTCGTCGCTCGTCACGGAGGTCGGCGCGATCCGCGGGACGCTCGCGTACATGAGCCCGGAGCAGGCGCGCGGCGACCCGGCGGCGATCGGGCTCCGGAGCGACGTGTACTCGCTCGGCGTGATCCTGTACGAGCTCCTCACCGACCGGCTTCCGATCGACGTGTCGGGCGTGCACCTCGCGGAGGCCGCGCGGCGCATCGCGGAGACGGCGCCCGCGCGGCCCTCGGCGCTCGACGCGTCGCTGCGCGGCGACCTCGAGACGATCGTGCTCGCGGCGCTCGAGAAAGAGCCCGCGCGGCGGTACGCGAGCGCGGCGGCGCTCGCCGAAGACGTGCGGCGCTTCCTCGCGCGCGAGCCGATCCTCGCGCGCGCGCCGAGCGGCGCGTACCAGCTCTCGCGGCTCGTCGCGCGGCACAAGCTCGCCGCGGCGCTCCTCGGGACGCTCTTCGTCGTGTCCGTGGGCACCGCGGTGTGGACGTCGCTGCTCTACGCGCGCGAGTCGGACCTGCGCGCGGACGCCGAGGCGAAGACGCGCGAGGCGGACCGCGCGCGCGCCGCGGAGACGCAGGCCAAGCTCGCGGCGCAGACGGCGGAGACGCGCGCGCAGGACGAAGCGCGACGCGCGGAGAAAGAGGCGGAGCGCGCGCGCAAGGAGGCGAAGACGGCGCTGCGCGTGCGCGACTTCCTGCTCCAGCTGTTCGAGGCGGCCGATCCCGAGCAACTCGACCAGGGGAAGGTCACCGCGCGCGAGATGCTCGACCGTTCCGCGAAGACGATCACGGAGCTCGACGCCGAGCCCGAGGTCGGCTCCGCGGTCGCGATCGTGCTCGGTTCGGCGTACCTGCACCTCGGGCTCTACCGCGAGGCGCGCCCGCTGCTCGAGCACGCGGTCGAGCTGCGGCGCGCGCTCCCCGACGCCGACCCCGCGCCGCTCGCGGAGTCGTTGAGCCAGCTCGGCGTGCTGTTCGCCGCCGCCGGCGACTTCGCGAAGGCCAGCGCGGCGCACGCGGAGTCGATGGCGATCTACGAGCGCATCGAACCCGACGGCGGCCTCGGCCGCGCGTCGGCGACCATGATGCGAGCGCAGCTCGAGAAGCTCTCCGGCAACATCGGCGAGGCGGAGCGGCTCACGCGCGAGGCGATCGCGATGCGCGAGCGCTTCGGCGACACGACGAGCGAGGCGATGTTCGGCGCGAAGTCGACGCTCGCGATGGTCCTGCACCAGCAGCGCCGCGACGACGAGGCCGAGGCGCTCACGAGCGAGCTCGTCGAAGATCGCCGCGCGAAGGAGGGGCGCAGTCTGCGGCTCGCGATCGCGATCTCGAACCTCGGTCTCGCGAAGCTCGCGCGCGGCAACGGCGCGGAGGGCGAGCCGCTCGTGCGCGAGGCGTACGAGATGCACCTCGCGATCCTCGGGCCCGACAACCCGTCGCTCGCGGGCGCGCACTCGAACCTCGCCTGGGCGTGCGACGTCGCGGGGAAGCTCGACGAGTCGCTCGAGCACTACGAGAAGGCGATCGCGATCTGCGAGCAGCACCGCGACACGCAGCTCGCGCTCCTCGGCATCGCGTACAAGAACCTCGCGAAGGTCCGCCTCAAGCGCAAGGAGCTCGCCGAGGCGCGCGACGCGTGCAAGAAGGCGATCGAGATCCGCGAGTCGATCACGCCGCTCGACGCACCCGCCGCGGCGGACTGCTACGACAACATGGGGCAGATCGAGCACGCGCTCGGCGACGAGGCCGCCGCCGTGGAGTGGATGGGGAAGGCGCTCGACGTCTACGAGCGCGAGTTCGGCGACGACAACCTCCGCACGGCGATGGTGCGGCTCAACCTCGGCGTGCTCCTCTCGTTCCAGAAGGAGTACGCCCGCGCCGAGGAGGCGATGCTCGCCGCGTTCGCCGTGATCGAGCGCAAGAAGGACGCGAACCCGCCCGCCTACCGCGGCGCGGCGAATTGGCTCGGGAGCCTGTACGAGGCTCTGGGGCGCACGGACGAGGCCGCGAAGTACCGCGCGCTCGGGAGGACGAAGCCGTGAGGCGCCCCTGGGAACGCAGCGCGCCGCGCGTCGGGGTTTCCCGACACGCGGCGCGACCACGTCACGGCGGAGCTTCGGCGATCAGCGCGACCAGTTCAGGACGACGCCGTTCGAGGCGTTGAACGTGTCGGAGGAGCAGAAGCTCGCGGCGTTGCGATACCAGACTTGGTAGCTGTACACGCCGCCGTCGGCCGGGATCCCGCCGCGCACGCTCAGCGTCGGATCGCCTGCCGCGGGGTAGACGAGAGCGTTGGCCGAGGCGGCGCGCGACACGAGGCGGACGAGCGTGCCCGACGTGCAGCGCAGTCCGTCGCCGAACACGACGGCCGGATCTTCCGTCGTGCCCTGGAAGACGAGGCAGAGCGCGTTCGGCACGTTTTCGACGCGCAGCGTCGCCGTGTCGTGGAGCGTCGAGAGCGTGCCCGCGCTCACGGTGAGGCGCGCGCCGTCCGCGAACAGCGAGTTCGAGCAGCCGTGGCCGGCGATCCCGTTGTTGCCGCACGGGCAGGGGACGCTGGTCCCGTCGCCCGAGCACGTCGTGCTCCACGTCCCGCCGTCCCGCGCGTCGAAGAGCGCCCCGTCGACGTCGTGGTCGGTCGAGTTCCCTTCGAAGTCGTACATCACGAGGTAGCGGTTCGACGTCGTGCTGTAGGCGTGCTGCGCCGAGACGCGCGAGCGTCGCTCGCTCAACTGGAAGTTCCAGAGGATCTGGTGGCCCTGCGCGATCCCGACCGTGCTGCCGGCGAGGAAGAGGTCGGTGACGAACACGTCGAAGAACGTCGGGATGAAGTCGTCGTTCTCCGAGTAGGAGAGCAGGAAGTGCTCGCCGTCGCAGTCGATGTGCGGCTCGATCTGGTCGACGCCCTGGCGGCCCGAGTTCTCGAGCGCCGTCACGTTCGTCGTGCTGAGCCAAGTCGTGCCGTCGAACGCGGTGACCCAGACGTCGCGGTTGCCGTTGACCGCCGAGCGGCGCTGGAAGGCGATCAGGGAGCGGCGCGTGCCGTGCTGCGGCGAGGACGCGGCCGGCAGCACGTCGAAGCCGAGGCCGAACGAGGTGACGCCGAAGGGGCCGTCGTTCAGGAGCCCGTCGAAGCGCACGTGCGCCGCGTAGATGTCGCCGTGGTAGAGCGGATCCGAGCGCGTCCAGGCGATCGTCCACTCGTTCGCGTCGTTCGACTTCGAGATGCTCGGCGTGGTGTCCGGCGCGAGCGGGACGGTCGCCATGAACGCGACGTTCGTCGAGACCTGCGCGGCCGAGTTCACGAGGCGGTACGCGATGCGCGTGTCGTTCGCGGCGACGTCCTGCTCCCACACGACGCAGTAGTAGGAAGGTTCGATCGGATACGTGTCGCCGCCGACGTCGGGGTGCACCTTGTTGCCCGCCGACCCGTCGGACACGGGGAACTGCGAGCTCTGCACGAAGATCGCGCCGGAGGGCTCGATCGTCCGACCCATCACGCTGCGCGTGAGGCCGCTCTCGACCTCCGCGACGACGAGGAACTGCTGCGCGGCCGCGAGGTTCGCGCAGCGCGGCGCGTGCCAGGCGGTCGACGTGAAGTCGACGGTGCCGGTGAGGAGCACGGCGCCCGAGGAGCTCAGGAACTTCGCGTAGACGTCCGTGTCCGTCGCGGAGTAGACCTGCTCGTAGACGACGAGCCAGCCCTGCTCGGTCGGATCCCACGCGACGTCGCTGGAGAACGTGTCCGACGTCGTGCTGTCGATGTGGGTCAGCGTCACGACCGGGTCGACGACGACGGGGAACGCCGCGTGCGCGAGGAAGTCCGCGCTCACGCGCAGGACGATCGCGCCGTCGACGAGCTCCGGAACGAGCGCGGCGCGGCGGCCGTGAGCGTCGACGACCGTCCCGTTCGCGTACTCGACCGTGCCGAAGTCGGAGCGGAACTCGAGGCCGCGCTCGGTGACCGCGCTCGCGAGCTCGGTCGCGACGGGGAGGTGGAGCACGAGCTCGCCCGCGCGCGGCAGGCGGTCGAAGACGAAGAGCTGCTCGACGGCCGTCGGCGCGAGCTCGTAGGCCTCGACGAACGCGCCGCGGTCGAGTTCGACGCGCGCGTCGCCGCGGCGCGCGGCCGCCGAGGCGCCGGCGAACGCGAGCTCCGCACCGCCGACCGTCACGCGGTCCGGCGAGAACGCGAGCGGGAAGAGCTTCGGCGCGCCCTTTCCGAGGCGCGGGAAGTACGTCGCGCCGTCCGCCCCGAAGCTCATCTTCCAGTTCACGCCCATCGACCACAGCGCGCCGTCGCCGGGCGCGTCGAATCGGACGGCGGGCGCGGGCTCGGCCTTCGTCGCGGCGACGCGGACGGGCTCGGGGAGGACCGGGGTTTCGGCGACGACGGGGGCGGCGGCCGGGCGCATTTCGAGCGGCGGACGGGCGCCGCCGTCCGCGAAGGCGGTGGATGCGACGGCGGAGAGCGCGAGCACGGTGGCGGCTGCGAGACGATCGGAGTTCATGGCGGTGTTCCTCGGGTCGTGGATCGGCGGCGGGCGGCCGGCTCGTGCCGGCGTCGGACCCGCCGGACCGCGACCTGCGCCTCCCGCGCCGCCGCGACCGGAATCCCGAGAAAAAGTGCGCCGCCGCGCGGCCCGTCAGCGCGCCGGGCCGGGCTCGAGTCCCTCGAGGGCCGGCTTCAACCGGAGCAGCGCGCGCACGAAGCGCTTGCTCGCCGCCGCGGGCTCGATCGAGAGCTCCGCCGCGGCCTCCTCGTTCGAGAGGCCCTCGAAGTGGCGGAGCGCCACGATCTCTCGGTCGAGCTCGTCGAGCTCCTCGAGCGCCGCGAGCACGCGCGCCCGCAGCTCCTCGCGGTGGGCGCCCTGGGACGGCGACGTCGCGCTCGCCACGAACCGGTCCGCGGCGTTCGCGGCGCTCATCGACGCGCGGCTCTCGAGCGCCGCTTCGCGCTGAGCGTCGCGGGCGCCGGTCGCGAGGTGCCGACGCTGCGCCGCGGCCAGCGCCTGGCTCGTCGTGAGCCGCACCCACACGTGGAAGGGCGGCTCGCCGCGCGCGCTCCACTCGGCGAACCGGCGCGCGACCTCGAGCCAAGCCTCCTGCACGACGTCGGCCGGGTCGAGGCGGCGGCGCAAGCGCGCGTCGAGGCGCAGCTCGACGAGACGGACGAGCCTCGAGTGGTGGAGCTCGAACAGCACGGACAACGCCGCTTCGTCGCCGCCGCGCGCGCGGCGGAGGAGCTCGTCGGTGCGGTCGCCCTCGTCCATCGCCTCCGAGGATAGGGCCTGGTGCCGGATCGCGCACGGGGCGCGCGGCTTGGCCTCGCGGCCGCGATCGGGTAGGAGAGGGCGCCATGCGACGGGAAGGAGGAGGCGCGCTCCGCTTTGCGCTCGTGGGGCCGACGCTGCTCCTGCTCGTGGCGTTCAACGTCTTCCCGCTCGCCTACAACGTGTTCCTGTCGTTCACGAACGCGGAGCTCGTGGGGCAAGGCGCGCGCTCGGTCGGCGGCGCGAACTACGCGCGCGTGTTCGAGGATCCGCTCTTCGCTGGAGCCCTGCGGCGCACGGCGCTCTTCGTGCTCGTCGCGGTGTCCGTCGAGCTCGTGATCGGTTTCGTGCTCGCGCTCGCGCTGAAGCGCGACTTCAAGGGCAAGGCGATCGTGCTGACGACGCTGCTCGTGCCGATGATGCTGTCGCCGGCGGTGATGGGGCTCTACTGGAGCCTGATCTTGAACGGGAACTACGGGCTCCTGAACCAGGTGCTCGGCGCGCTCGGGCTCGGCGAGCCGCAGTGGCTGACCGATCGCGACCTCAAGTTCTGGGCGATCCTCTTGATCGACGTGTGGACGTGGACGCCGTTCATGATGCTGATCGCGCTCGCGGGGCTCTCGGCGATCCCGCCGTCGATCCACGAGGCCGCCGCGATCGACCGTGCGAGCGCGTGGACGACGTTCCGGCGCGTCACGCTGCCGCTCTGCGCGCCGTTGCTCGGTCTCGCGGTGCTCTTCCGCGCGACCGACGCGCTCAAGCAGTTCGACCTCGTCATGGCGGTCACCGGCCCGAACGACGCCGGGACGCAGACGCTCTCGGCCCTGCTCTACCAGGTCGTGTTCCGCGACGGGAAGGTCGGCCTCGGCAGCGCCTACGCGATCCTCGTCCTCGTCGTCGTGATGGCGCTCGCGACCGTGTTCACGCGCTACGTCGACCGCATGCGCGGCGCGGAGGGCGCGGGGTGAGCACGGGGAGCGAGACACGCGCGCGGCGACGCGCGCCGAGGACCGCGCGATGAGGTTCGCCCGCGTCGTCGTGCTCGTCGTCGGGTTCCTGTGCGCCGGACTGCCGCTCGCGTGGATGGTGCTGACGTCGGTCAAGCACCGCACGGACACGATCGCTCAGCACCCGAAGGTGCTCCCGTTCGCGAACGGCGCGACGGCGCCCGAGTCGATCCTCTTCGCGCCGACGACGAGCTCGTGGGCGGAGCTCGCGACCGTGCACGCGGGCGCGCAGGCCTCGTTCTGGGAGCACCTCGCGAACAGCGTCGTGATCGGCGTCCTCTCGACGCTCGCGTCCGTCGTGCTCGGCACCGCGTGCGCGTACGGCTTCAGCCGCTTCCGCGTGCCGGGCGCGAAGGACTGGCTCTTCTTCGTGCTGTCGACGCGCTTCATGCCGCCGCTCGCGGTCGTCGTGCCGGTGCTGCTCATGTACCGCGAGCTCGGCCTCGCGGGGACGCACCTCGGGCTCGCGCTGCTCTACACCGTCTTCAACCTGTCGCTCTCGGTCTGGTTGATGAAGGGCTTCCTCGACGAGATCCCGCGCGCGTTCGAGGAGGCCGCGCTCGTCGACGGCTACACGCGCGCGCAGGCGTTCCTCCGGGTCGTGCTGCCCGAGGCGCGCACGGGCATGGCGGTGACGGCGGTGTTCTGCCTGATCTCCGCGTGGAACGAGTACGGCTTCGCGATGACGTTGAACAGCTCGGGCGCGATCACCGTGCCCGCGTACTTCGCGGGGCTCGCGGGCAACATCGAGGGCATGCCGTGGCCGCAGGTCGCCGCGGGCGCGCTCGTGTTCGTCGCGCCGATCGTCGTGTTCACGGTGCTCGTGCGGAAGCACCTCCTGCGCGGCATGACCTTCGGGACGATCAAGCAATGAGCAGCGACGTGCGATCGAGCACCGCGGCGCGCCTCGAACGCGCGGCGCTCGTCGGCATGGCGCTCGGCGTCGCGCTCCTGCTCCAGCCGTGGTGGACGGGCGGCGTGCGCGTCGGCTTCTTCGCGACGCTCGCGTTCACGGTGCTCCAGATCGCGGCGTCGCACCTGCCGAAGGAGCGTGCGTGAGTTCGTCGGCCCGACGGTGCGCGTCCCCGGCGCGCGAGGTGCGCGCGTGAGCTTCCTCGCGCTCGAGAAGCTCGAGAAGACGTGGCCCGACGGCACGCGCGCCGTGCGCGGCGTCGACCTCGCGATCGAGCCGGGCGAGTTCGTCGTGCTCCTCGGTCCGTCCGGCTGCGGAAAGACGACGACCCTGCGCATGATCGCCGGGCTCGAGACGCCGACCGCGGGGCGGATCGTGCTCGCGGGGCGGGACGTGACGAGCGCGTCGCCGGCGGAGCGCGACATCGGCTTCGTGTTCCAGTTCTACGCGCTCTACCCGCACATGACCGTCGCGGAGAACGTCGCGTTCCCGCTCGAGTGCGCGCGCGTGCCGCGGAAGGAGCGCGCCGCCGCCGTCGCGCGCGTCGCGGAACGCATCGGGATCACGGCGCTGCTCGCGCGGCGTCCGCGCCAGCTCTCCGGCGGCGACCAGCAGAAGGTCGGCCTCGCGCGCGCGCTCGTGCGCAAGCCGTCCGTGTGGCTGATGGACGAGCCGCTCGGCACGCTCGACGCCTCGGAGCGCCTCGCGATGTGCGAGTTCCTCCGCGAGCAGCAGCAGGAGCACGGCGTGCCGACCGTGTACGTCACGCACGACCAGGAAGAGGCGATGCGCCTCGCCGATCGCGTCGTCGTCATGTCGGACGGCGCGGTGCAGCAGGTCGCGCCGCCGTCGGAGGTGTACTCGGATCCCGCGACGCTCTTCGTCGCGCGCTTCGTCGGCAGCCCGGGCATGAACTTGATCGGCGTCGCGTCCGGCGCGCACGTCGCGCTCCCCGCGAAGGACGACGGCGCGGCGCGGCGGCTCGACGTCGTGCTCGGCGTCCGCCCCGAGTTCGTGCGCTTCGATCCCGCCAGCGCGCTGCGCGGCCGCGTCGTCGTCGACGCGTTCCAGGGCGCGTGCCGCTACGCGTACGTCGAGGGCGAGTTCGGACGCGTCGCCGTGCGCCGCCCCGCGGAAGAGCGCGCGGAGATCGGCGCGGAGGTCGGCCTCGCGTTCGACCCCGCGGGCGTGCGGCGCTTCGACCCCGAGACCGGACGGAGGCGCGCGTGAGCGAACCCGCGCTCCGGATCCGCGGCGTCGCGAAGCGCTTCGGCGGCGTGCGCGCGCTCGACGGCGTCGACCTCGAGCTCGGCGCGCGCGAGTTCCTCGTCGTGCTCGGCCCGACGGGCGCGGGGAAGACGACGCTCCTGCGCGCGATCGCGGGGCTCGAGACGCCGGACGCGGGCGCGATCGAGCTCCACGGTCGCGACGCGCTCGGGCTCGCTCCGGCGGAGCGCGACGTCGCGCTCGTGTTCCAGAACTTCTCGCTCTACCCGAGCGCGACCGTGCGCGAGAACCTCGCGTTCCCGCTCTCCGCGCCGTCGCGTCGCGTGCAACGGGCCGAGATCGACGCGCGCGTCGCGTGGGCCGCGAAGCTGCTCCACGTCGAGCGATTGCTCGACCGTCCCGCGCGACGGCTCTCCGGCGGCGAGATGCAGCGCGTCGCGATCGGACGCGCGATCGTTCGCCGGCCGAAGCTCTTCCTGATGGACGAGCCGCTCTCGAACCTCGACGCGAAACTGCGCGAAGAACTGCGCGTCGAGCTGCGCGAGCTCGCGCGCGAGCTCGCGACGCCGGTCGTGTGGGTGACGCACGACCAAGCCGAGGCGTTGACGATGGCCGATCGCGTCGCGCTGCTCGTCGACGGTCGCGTCGTGCAGACGGGGACGCCGGAGGAGGTGTACGCGCGCCCCGTCTCGCCGCTCGCCGCGCGTCAGCTCGGCGCGCCGCCGATGAACCTCGTCGACGTGCGGCGCGCCGACGGCGCGTGGACGACGGAGGAGGGGCTCGCGCTGCTCCCCGCGACCGGCCCGGGGCCGGAACGCGCGACGCTCGGCCTGCGGCCCGAGCACGTGCGGCTCGACGGCGGCGCGCACGAGGCGGTCGTGCTCGTGGTCGAGGACTGGGGCCCCGAGCGCGTCGTCCTCGTGAAGCTCGGGCACGTCGAGCTGCACGTGCTCGCGCCGCGCGACGCGCGCGTGCACGCGAACGACCGCGTCCGTCCGAGCTTCGACGCGCGCCGCGCGCTGCTCTGGCCGCGCGCGTGATCGTCGATCGAAACGGCGCCGCGCGGCGCCGAGCTCTCCACTCGACGCCGCGCGACGCACACTCACCCGGTTCGGATCACGGAGCCCAGCGGACCTGGAGCGCGCTCGTGAAGTTGAAGGTCGAGGCCGTGCAGAAGCTCGCCGCGTTGCGGTACCACGCCTGGTAGTAGCGCGTCGCGCCGCCCGCCGGGATCGCGCCGCGCGTGTGGAGCGGAACGTCTCCGGACGCAGGGTAGACCGCCGAGCCGCCGGAGGCGCTCTTCGTCGCGAGGCGGATGATCGATCCGCTGACGCAGATGAGCCCGTCCCCGAGCGCGAGCGGCGTCGACTCGGTCAGCGTCGTGCCCTGGAAGAACAGCACGGAGGTCGTCGCGGGGACGTTCGTCGCGAGGATCTGGAAGCTGTCGCTGCCGACCTCGGGGAGCCCGAACTCGAGCAAGGCGGCGCCGTCCGCAGACGCCGAGTGCGCGCAGCCGCTGCCCGCGATCCCCTGGTTCCCGCACGGGCAGGGAGCGAAGACGCCCGAACCGTCGCAAGCGATGTAGCCGAACGTGCGATGGAACACGAGGACCGTGTCGGTCGCGAGGCCGGCGCCGGCGACGTAGAACGTCTGGCCGTTCGTGTCGAAGGCGATCCCGCCGGTCGGGCCCCCGCCGGACGGCAGGAACGTCGACAGGTCGGTCGAGGAGAGCTGCGCGCCCGTCGTCGTGTTCACCTCGATGAGCTGGTGCGTCGACTCCGTGAGCACGTAGCACGCGCCCGTGTGCGGATCGAACGCGAGGTCGACCATCCGCAGCGTCGTGCCGAGGATCGGCACGCTCGCGAGCACGGCCCCCGTGGTCGAGTCGAGGCGCTGCAACTGGGAGCCGGCACCCGCGGTCGTCCCCGAGACGATCCAGAGGTTCCCCGCGAGGTCGATCGCGGCGCCGGTCGCGGAACGGCTCGTGCCGAAATCGGCGAGCAGACCGCCGGCTTCGTGCAGGCTGCCGCCTTCGGACTCGCCGAAGCTGCTGAAGACGAAGACCGTGCGGTCGGAGCCGCTCGGCAGGACGGCGAGCGCGTCGGGCCCGAGGTTCAGGCCCGGGATCGCCGCCGGATCCACCGTCGCCATGAGGGCGCCCGTGATCGGGTTCACCTTGTGCACGAGCCCGTCCGTCGAGCCGTCGCACAGCCAGAGCTTGCCGCTCGCGGGGTCGTAGGCGAGGTCGCCGACGCTGCTCACTCCGAGCGCGGACACGTCGAGCGGAGTGTTCGGGGAGAGGAGCAGGGAGTCCGCGGCGGCGGGGAGGGTGAGCAGCGCGAGGGCGAGGAGGGACGAGGTGCGGGCGATGGAGTGGAGCATGGGGTTCGCTTCAGGGCGTCGTGGGGAGCGCGGCGTTCGGCCGCGTGGAGCACCCGTCCCGCCCCGCAGGGCGCGGAATCGGGCTCCGCAGGGTCTGTCCCCGGCGCCGCCGCGGATTTCGGACAATCCGCCGGCGGCGGGCTGCACGCGCGACCTCGCCGCGCGTCGCGGGTAGGCTCCCCGGGTGTCCTCGCCCCCCGAGCGCAAGGCGATCGCCGCCGGCGTCCTTTCCTACTGGCTCCACCACGCCGTCCTGATCGCGACGGGGTTCGTCGTGAGCCCGCTCCTCGTGCGCGGTCTCGGCGCCGAGGGCTACGGCGCGTGGAGCTTGATCGCGACGCTCGCGGGGTGGCTCGCCGTCCTCGACTTCGGCGTCAACGCGGCCGTCGTGCGCTTCGTCTCGCTCCACGCGGCGCGCGGCGAACACGCCGAGGTGCGCGCGGTGCACGCGACGGCGCTCGCGCTGCTCGGCGTCCTCGGGGCCGCCGCGGCGCTCGTCCTCGCGCTCGGCTCCGGAGCATTCGCGCCGTTCTTCGGGCTCGCGGGCGAGCGCGCGTTCGAGGCGCGGGTCGTGCTCGTCGTCGTCGCGATCGACCTCGGCTTCTCGCTGGCGTCCTCCGCGCTGCTCGGGACGCTGACCGGGCTCCGCGAATTCGCGCGCGCGAACCTGCTCTCGGCCGCGGTCGGGATCGCGAAGTGCGGGGCGCTCGTCGTGCTGCTCGCGCACGGCGGCGGGCTCGTCGGCGTCGCGCTCGTCCAGCTCGCGGCGAACCTCGTGAAAGCCGCGGGCCAGTGGGCGCTCCTGCGCTCCCGCGCGCCGGACCTGGGCTTCGACCGCGCGCTCGTACGGCGCGCGACCTTCGACCGCATCGCGAGCTACGGCGCGCACGGCGTGTTGATCGCGCTCGCCGCGCGCGTCGCCGCGAGCGTGGACTCGCTCGTCGTCGGCAAGCTGCTTTCCTTGCGGGACGTCGCGTTCTACGCGGCGCCCGCGGCGTTGACGCTGCACCTCGAGAAGCTCGTGCTCGCCGCGGTCGGCGTGTTCGTGCCGATCGCGAGCGCGAGCGAGGCCGTCGGCGCGCACGCGGAGAACCGGCGGCTCTACGTCGCGGGCTCGCGCTTCGCGTTGCTCGCGCTCGGGCCCGTCGCGGTGTTCCTCTTCGTGCACGGCGGCGCGCTCCTGCGCCTCTGGATGGGCGCGGAGTTCGCCGCGGCGGGGGAGCCCGTGCTCCGGGTGCTCGTCGCCGCGTACGCGCTCACGCTGCCGCAGGCGCTCGCGCAAGGGATCCTGCGCGGGACCAGCCGGCATCGCGCGCTCGCGTGGACGCTCTGCGCGCAGGCCGCGGCGAGCCTCGTGCTCGGCGTCGTGCTCGTCGAGCGTTTCGGGCTCGTCGGCGCGGCGATCGCGACGGCGGCGCCGCTCCTCGTCGCGAACCTCGCGATCGTGCCCATGCTCACGTGCGCGGGGCTCGGGCTCGGCTGGAGCGAGTACGTCGGACGCAGCCACGCGCGACCGATCGTCGTGCTCGGCGTCCTCGGGATCGCGGCGTGGATCGCGCGCGTCGAGGTCGGCTCGTGGAGCGCGCTCGTCCTCGTCGCGAGCGCGATCGTGCTCGCCGGCGGCGCCCTCGCGTACGCGCTCGGGCTCGACGCGGACGAGCGCGAACGCCTGCGCGCCGTGGTCGCGCGCATCGGGCGCGCGTAGGTGGGGGCTCAGAGCCTGACGGGCGTCTCTGATTCCTTCACAGGCTCTCAGTCGCTGCGCGCCAGCGCGGCGAGGGTCCCGCGCGCGAGCTCGTCGAAGCGCTCGGGCGTCACGTCCTCGACGACGAGCGCGCCGTCCTCGGGGCGGTACACGCGGCGCGCGAGCCGCGGCGCGTTCGCGAGGGAGCTCGAGAGCAGGCTGACCGCGCACTCGAACGGATGCGGGCGCTCGAGGAGCTCGAACACCTCGAGCGGCAGGCGCGGGTCGAGGAGCTCGGCGCCCAGCGCTCGGTACGCGTCCGCGTCCTCGTTCGGGTGCGGCTTGACGTGCACGGCGAAGCCCCGGCGGCCGAGCTCGGCGACGATGCGCGCGTGCGCGCCGCGCACGCTGTCGGGTTCGACGGACGAGCAGCTCCACGCCTGGCCGACGACGATCGCGGCGCGTCCACGCGCGGCGAAATGCTCCATGCCGAAGAGCGCGAGGAGCTCGCGGCGCGCGTCCGCGGGGAGCGCGGCGTAGTCGAGCTCGAGCGGCTCGACCTTCGCGCGCACGCTCGGCGGCGCGGCGTCGGGGCGTTGGAGCAGGACGCGCCGGACGTTCGGGTGCTCGCCGGGGTAGCGCGGCGAGCCGTCCGCTCGCGCAAGACCGCGCACGGGCAGGTAGGAAGCGACGCCTTCCTCGACGAGCGTGCAGCGGCGCTCGCGCAGCACCGCGTCCGAGTACCACGTCGTCTCGAGGAACAGGTGGACGTCCTCGGCGTCCGCGAGCGCGGCGAGCAGCGCGCGCGTCTCCGTCGTCGCGAGCACGCGCCGCGCGCGCGACCACGCCTTGCGCGCGAGCTTGCCCGCGAGCACGAGGGGGCGCGCGCGGTCGCGATCGAGCAGGCGCACGTAGCGATGTGGATGCCTCCGGACCTCGACGTCGGCCCACGAGACGCCGCGTCCGTCGAAGAACGGCGCGTCGGCGAGCTCGGGCCCGATCCACGCGAGGATCTTCGAGCGCTCCCCGCGCGCATGCGCCGCATGCGCGAGTCGCAGCGCCTTCACGAAGTTCTGCGGCGAGTAGCAGAGGTAGGCGTTCGCGTACTTCACGCGTCGTTCTCCGTTGCGCGCACGGTGGACGAGCCGCGCGATCCATCGCGAAGCGAGCGCGCGACCGAACGCAACCGTGCGCCGAGCGCGGCGGGATGGAACGCGGAGTGCCGGGCCGTCCACGCGAGGTCGGGGAGGTCGCGGTGCAGGAACGCGCGGGCGCGCGCGTGCCCGTCGTCGTGCGGCGGCGCGAGCGCGCCGGTCGCGAGGAGCTCTTCGTACGCGCGGACGTAGTGCGCGACGACGTCGCGTTCGGCGTAGCGGCGCTCCATCCACGCGCGCGAGAGCGCGCCGACCTCGCGGACGAGCGCGAGGTCCGTGGCGAGCGCCTCGAGCGCGCGCTCGAGGTGCTCGAGGTGCACGTCGACGATCGGGAGCTCGTCCGCGCGCGCGAGCGCGGCGAGCACGACGCGCGTCCGCGGATCGAGGTGCGCGACGGCGGCCTTGCCGTCGGCGAGCGCTTCGAGCGTCGTCGTGTGGTACGAGCCCGTCACGACGTCGTCGAGCACGACGTCGGCCGTCCGTCTCAGCTCGCGGCAGCGCTCGAACGGCACGTCGTGGACGTGGAGCACGTCGAGCACGCGGCGTCTCTCGAGCGCGCGCAGCACGCGGAGCACCTCGGGCGCGCCCTTCGTCTCCCAGCGCTCGGCGTGCGCGCTGCGCGGCGTCGACGGCGCGAAGAAGACGAGCGGGCGCTCGCGTTCGATCGCGGGCAGCGGCGCGGGGCCGAGCTCGACGACGAGCGGCAGCGGACGCGCGCGCGGGTAGAGGCGCTCGTGGTACTGCGCCATCGTCGCCTGCGGCGCATCCGACTCGAGCCACGCGCGCGCGACGTCGCCGTGGCAGCGCAGGACGAACTCGGGGCTCGAGTGCCATTGGAGGAGCACGCGCGCGCCGGGCTTCAGCAGGCGGCGGAACGCGACGCCGAACGGGTTCGCCGCGGAGTCGAGGTCGATCGGGTGGTGGAGGTGGAGGACGTCCGCGCGGGCGACGAGCTCCATCGCTTCCTCCGCGTCGCGCGCCCACGCGAGGTCCTCCTCGAACGTCCGCATGCCGTACGCGTCCGGTGCGAGGTTCACGAGACGCGCCTCGACGTGCGTGTGCTCCGCGAGGGCCCGCACGACGCGGATCGGCGCGCCGGCGAGGGGCGTCAAGGTGAGGTGGACGGCGAGCATCGCGGACCGGAGCGCTCGCCGACCCGGCGCGGGCGGTGAACGAGCCTCCGAAACTCGCACGCGGCGAAGGAACGCGCAACGGGGAGCATCGTGCACGCGCGTCGGACGCTACCCTCTGCGCTCCAGCCCCCCGGAGTCCTCCCGTGATCACGCACGTCGTCCTGCTGCGCCTTCGGAAAGATCTTCCCGCGAAGGAGGTCGCGCGCGTGTTCGACGCGCTCGCGAGCCTGAAGTCGAAGATCCCCGGCATCCTCTCCTACTCCGCGGGGCCGTACCGCTCGCACGAGGGGCTGAACAAGGGCTTCACGCACGGGTTCGTGATGACCTTCGTCGACGAGGCCGCGCGCGACGCGTACCTGCCGCACCCCGAGCACGAGAAGGTGAAGGCCGTCGTGTTCGAGGCGCTCGACGGCGGCCTCGACGGCGTGATCGCGTTCGACTACGCGAGCTGATCCTCTCCGCCGAGCGCGTCGGACGAGCGCGCGCCCGGCATGGAAACGCGCTCGTCGAGCGTGCTCCGCCATGCCGAACTCCACGCGCGTTTCGCTCTTCGCATCCCTCACGCTCGCCGCGGCGGGCTGCACGTCCTCGATGTCGCCGGGCGCGGACGCTTCCACGCTCGAACCGCGCGCGTCCGCCGAGGGGAGCGTGCAGCGCGCGGCCGCCGACCGTCCCGCGGGCGGGGGCGCGAAGCACGCGCTCGCGCCCCGTTCCGGCGACGACGTCGCGTTCGAACGCGTCGAGCTCGCGCGCGACTTCACGTGCGAGGGCGCGAACTTCGCCGACTTCGATCGCGACGGCGACCAGGACGTCGTGGCGGGGCCGTGGTGGTACGAAGGGCCGGACTGGAAGACGCGCCACGCGCTCTACGCGCCGAAGTCCTTCGATCCCGCGGGCTACTCCGACGCGTTCTTCGCGTGGCCGTGCGACGTCGATCACGACGGGTGGACGGACGTCGTCACCGTCGGTTTCCCCGGCAAGGAGGCGTTCTGGTACCGGAACGCGCTCGCGGCGAAGGACGCGCGCGACGTGCCGTGGGAGCGCGTCCTGATCGCGCCCGAGGTCGACAACGAGTCGCCCGCGTTCACCGACCTCGACGGCGACGGCGCGCCCGAGCTCGTCTTCCACACGGGCGGGCGCTTCGGCTTCGCGCAGCCGGTGAAGGGCGATCCGCGCGCGCCGTGGACGTTCCGTCCGCTCTCCGCGCAGCTCGACATCGGGCGCTTCACGCACGGGCTCGGCGTCGGCGACGTAAACGGCGACGGACGCGCGGACGTCCTGTGGAAGGAGGGCTGGTTCGAGCAGCCCGCGTCGCTCGCGAACGATCCCGAGTGGACGTTCCACGCGTTCCGCTTCAGCGACCGTGAAGGCGGCGCGCAGATGTTCGCCTACGACGTCGACGGCGACGGCGATCGCGACGTGATCACGTCGCTCGCCGCGCACCACTTCGGCCTCTCGTGGTTCGAGAACGTGGTGAAGGACGGCGCGATCACGTTCGTCGAGCACCGCGTGATGGACGATCCGTCCGCGAAGAACGCGCGCGGCGTGTGCTTCGGCGAGCTGCACGCGCTCGCGCTCGCCGACGTGAACGGCGACGGGCTCCTCGACGTCGTCACGGGCAAGCGGTGGTGGTCGCACGGCGCGCAAGGTGATCCGCAGCCCGGCTCGCGGCCCGAGGTGTGGTGGTTCGAGCTCGTGCGCGGCCCGACGGTGACGGAGTACGCGCCGCGCCTCGTCGACCTCGCGAGCGGCGTCGGCACGCAGCTCGTCACAGGCGATCTCGACGGCGATGGGCGCCTCGACGTCGTCGTCGGCAACAAACGCGGGACCTTCGTGCTCCTCCAACGCACGCCGGAGGAGCTGCGCGCGAGCGGCGTGATCCAGAGCGAAGCCGCCGTCGAGGACCCGGTGCCGGCGCTCGGCGCGGGCGCGGATCCGGGCGGTGAACCTCCGACCGGACACGACAACCTCGACTTCGAGAAGGGCGACCTTTCCGGTTGGACGGCGACGGGCCGTGCGTTCGACGATCAGCCGATCCGCGGCGACACCGTGAGCGCGCGCGGCCGCGAGGCGAGCCTGCACCGCGGCGCGTGGTGGCTCGGCGGCTACGAGAAGCACGGCGATGCGCCGACGGGCACGCTGACGTCGAAACCGTTCCGCTGCGACCGTCCGTGGATGAGCTTCCTCGTCGGCGGCGGGGGCGCGCGGAGCACGCGCGTCGAGGTCGTGCTCGCGGGCGAGGACCGCGTGCTCTTCACGACGAGCGGCGCGAACTACGAGTCGATGCAGCGCGTCGTCGTCGACTTGCGCGCCGTCGTCGGGAAGGACGTGTTCCTCCGCCTCGTCGACGACGCGACCGGCGGCTGGGGCCATCTCAACTTCGACGACGTGCGCTTCCACGCGGAGAAGCCGGACTTCGCGCGGCCCAAGGGCGTGCCCGCGATCCTGCCGCTCGACGCGGTCGCGCACGCGGGCCTCGCGCCGAAGGACGCCGTGAAGGCGATGACGACGCGCGACGGTTTCCACGCGGAGCTCGTGCTCGCCGAGCCCGACGTGCACCAGCCGGTCGCGTTCACGTTCGACGCGAAGGGACGCCTGTGGCTCGCGGAGGCGTTCACGTATCCGAAGCGCGCGGACGGCGATTGGCACGCGGGCGCGGACGACGTCGTCGTCTTCGAGGATCGCGACGGAGACGGCGCGTACGAGACGCGCACGGTGTTCCTCGACCACCTGAACCTCGTCAGCGGGCTCGAGGTCGGCTTCGGCGGCGTGTGGATCGGCGCCGCGCCGTACCTGCTCTTCGTCCCCGATGCGGACGGCGACCTCGTGCCCGACGCGGCGCCGGAGGTCGTGCTCGACGGCTTCGGTTACCAGGACACGCACGAGACGTTGAACGCGTTCACGTGGGGGCCCGACGGCTGGCTCTACGGTTGCCACGGCGTGTTCACGCATTCGCGCGTCGGCAAGCCGGGCACGCCCGACGCGGAGCGCGTGCCGATCGACGCGGGGGTGTGGCGCTTCCACCCGACGCGGCGCCAGTTCGAGGTCTTCGCGTGGGGGACGTCGAACCCGTGGGGCGTCGACTTCGACGAGAGCGGCGAAGCGTTCGTCACCGCGTGCGTGATCCCGCACCTCTGGCACGTGATCCCGGGCGCGCGCTACGAGCGCCAGGCGGGCGAGCACTTCGATCGCTTCCTCCCCGGCGAAATCGGGACGATAGCGGACCACCGCCACTACGTCGGCGACACGCCGCACGGCGGCAACCTGCGCTCGAACTCGGCGGGCGGCGGACACGCGCACTGCGGGTTGTGCCTCTGGCAGGGCGCGGCGTTCCCCGAGGAACTCCGCGGCGCGCTCTTCTTCGGGAACATCCACGGCAACCGCCTCAACATGGACGTGCTCGAGCGCAAAGGCTCGGGCTACGTCGGGCACCATGGCGCGGACTTCCTGCTCGCGAACGACGCGTGGTTCCGCGCGATCGCGATGAAGGAGGGCCCCGACGGCGCCTTGTGGGTGATCGACTGGTACGACCAGCAGGCGTGCCACGACACGAAGCGCGAGCTCTGGGATCGCACGAACGGCCGCGTATACCGCGTCGTGCACGGCGAGCGCGCGAAGGCGCGGACGGATCTCGCTTCGCTCACGACGCACGAGCTCGTCGAGCTCCAGACGAACCGCGACGGTTGGACGACGCGGCAGGCGCGGAAGCTCCTCCAAGAGCGCGGACCCGATCCGACGGCGCAGCGCGAGCTGCGCGACCTGCTCGCGCGTTCGAAGGGCGACGAGCCGAAGGAACTGCGCGCGCTGTGGGCGCTCCACGCGGTCGGCGGCGTGACGGAGACGCTCGCGCGCGTGCTCCTGACGAGCGGGAGCGAGGGCGTGCGCGCGTGGTCCGCGCGCCTCGCGCTCGAGGACCGCGGCGCGGACCGCGCGACGCTGACGCAGCTCGAGCGCATGGCGGCGAAGGAGCCGTCGCCGCGCGTGCGGCTCGCGATCGCGGCGGCGGTGCAGCGGCTCGCGCCCGAACTGCGCTGGGGGATCCTCGAAGCGCTGCTCGCGCGCGGCGAGGACGACGCGGACGCGAACCTGCCGCTGATGGAGGGCTTCGCGCTCGAGCCGCTCGTCGCGCTCGACCCCGACCGCGCGCTCGCGCTCGCCGCGAACGCGAAGCTCGAGCGCGTCGCGCGCTTCGTCGTGCGCCGCGCGGCGGGCGAGGCGAAGCTGCACGCGGCGCTCGTGCGCGCGCTCGCGCGCGAGTCGGAGCCCGTCCGTCGCGCGCGCATGCTCGAGGACGCGCTCGCCGGGCTCGCGGACCAGCGCGGGCTCGCCGAGCCGGCCGGCTGGAACGCGCTCGCGGAGCGTTGGACGTCCGACGGCGATGCGCGCGTCGCGGAGCTCGTGCAGAAGGTGTCGCTCGCCTTCGGCTCGACTGCGGCGTTTCCGGAGCTCCGTCGGCGGCTCGCGGACGCGAAGGAGAAGCCTGAGCGGCGCCGCGAGGCGCTCGACGCGCTCGTGCGCGGCAAGGACGCGGAGGTCGCGCCGATCCTTCGCGCGCTGCTCGACGACGCGGCGCTCCGCGGTCCGGCGCTGCGCGCGCTCGCGAGCTTCGCCGACGCGGAGGCGCCCGCGGCGGTGCTCGCGCGGTACGCGTCGTTCTCCGTCGACGAGAAACGCGACGCGCTGAACGCGCTCGCCGCGCGCGCGAGCTCGGCGCGTGCGCTGCTCGACGCGGTCGCGGACGGCCGCGTGCCGCGCGCGGACCTCGGCGCGTTCGTCGTGCGCGCGCTCCAGAACCTCGGCGACGCGGCGCTCTCCGCGCGCTTGAAGGACGTGTGGGGCGAGGTGCGCACGACGAGCGACGCGAAGGCGAAGCGCATCGCCGAACTCACCGCCGCGCTCGGGAAGGACGCGCTCGCGAAGGCGGATCTGCCGCGCGGCCGCGAGGTCTTCTCGCGCACGTGCGAGCAGTGCCACACGCTCTTCGGCACGGGCGGCAAGGTCGGGCCCGACCTCACGGGCTCGAACCGCGCGGACCTCGCGTACCTGCTCTCGAACGTGGTCGACCCGAACGCGGTCGTGCCGAAGGACTACCTCGCGACGAACGTGTTCTTGAAGGACGAGCGCGTCGTCAGCGGTCTGCTCCAGAAACAGACGGACACGTCGATCACGCTCGCGACGGAGAACGACGTCGTCGTGATCGCGCGCGCGGACGTCGACGAGCTGAAGCTCACGACGCTCTCGACGATGCCCGAGGGATTGCTCGACGCGCTCCCGATGGACGACGTGCGCGACCTCGTCGCGTACCTCGCGACTCCCACGCAGACCTCGCTCCGCGCGACGAAGGCGAACGTGAAGCGCTTCTTCGACGGGAAGACGCTCGCGGGCTGGAAGGGCGCCGACTGCTGGAGCGTCGAGGGCGGCGAGATCGTCGGACGCACGAAGGGGCTCGAGAAGAACGAGTTCCTCGTGAACGAGCTCGATCTCGGCGACTTCCGCCTCGAGCTCGACGTGCGCCTCGTGAACGACGCCGGCAACTCCGGCGTGCAGTTCCGGACGCACGCGCTCGAGCACGGCGAGGTCGCGGGCTACCAGGCCGACGTCGGTCCCGGTTGGTGGGGGAAGCTCTACGAGGAGAACGGCCGCGGCGTGCTCGTCGACGCGCAGGTCGAGGCGAAGGTCGCGAAGGACGGCTGGAACCACTACGCGATCGAAGCGCGCGGCCACCGCGTGCGCACGTGGTTGAACGGCGCGCCGTGCGCGGACCTCGACGACGCGCAGGGCGCTGTGCGCGGGTTCGTCGCGCTCCAACTCCACTCGGGCGGAGCGACGGAGGTGCGCTTTCGGAACCTCGTGCTCACGCTCGATCCGTGAGCTCGCGATCGAGGCGAGCGCGGACGATCAGCGCTCGTCGAACCAGTAGGTCGCGGGGCGCGTGAGGAATTCCTCGAGCTGCACGCCCTCCGGCCCGACGAAGATCCAGCGCGTGCCCGGGTGGCGTTTCACGAACTCGGTCAGCCCCTTGGACGGGACGCGGCCCGGACCGCTCTTCACCTCGATCGCGACGCGTCGCTCGCCGCGGCTCAGGACGAAGTCGACCTCGAGGTCGCGCTCACGCCAATAGCTGACCTCCTCGGTGCCGCCCGCCGTGCCGTTCACGAGGTGCGCGCCGACGGCACTCTCCACGAGTCGTCCCCACAGCTCCGGATCCTTGCGCCAGTCCGCTGGAGCGTGGCCCGCCTGGGCGGTGACCAACGCGTTGTTCCACGGCAGCAGCTTGGGGGTCGACGCGCGCCTCCGGACCACGCTTTCCGTGTACTTCTCGAGCGGGCTCACGAGGCCTGCCCCAGAGAGCAGCTGGAGGTAGTGCGCGACCGTCGTCGTGTTGCCGGCATCGTGCAGCAGGCCGAGCATCTTCGTGTAGGAGAGCTCCTGCGCGGGATACCGACAGGCGAGCGCGAAGACCTGGCGCAGGAGCGCCGGCTTGTCGACGCGGGACATGAGGAGCACATCGCGACTCAACGTCGTCTCGATGAGCGAGTCGCGCACGTAGCGCGACCAACGCTCGCCGTCTGCGATCAGCGCCGCGGAACCTGGGTAGCCGCCGTGCAGCACGTACGTGTCGAGGTCCCAGCCGAACGCAGCGCGCATCTCGGGGAAGGACCAATGCGGCACTCGGATCACCTCGAAGCGTCCGGCGAGGCTCTCCGTGAGCCCCGTCTGCACGAGGAGCGGCGCCGAGCCGAGGAGGACGACCCTGAGCGGTGTCTTCGTGCGTGTGTCCTCGTCCCAGTGGAGCTTCACGATCTCGGACCAGGTCGGGAGCTTCTGGACCTCGTCGAGGACGAGGATCGCTCCCTTCGAGCGCTTTGCGAGCTCGCGCGCCGTCGACCACTGCTCCACGAGCCAGTCCTGCGCGCGCAAACCCGGTGCATCGGCCGTGGCGAAGTGCGCCGGCAGAGCCAGGCGCTCCAGGGCTTGATGCGCCGCAGTCGTCTTGCCGACCTGCCGCGGGCCGAACAGGACTTGGAGGAACCGTCGCGGTTCCTGGAGCCGGGACACGAGCAGGTCTTCTGCTGCGCGGTGGAGCATGGCGTGTTCCAGAATGCTCAACGCACTGAGTGTTTTGTATCCATAGCCCTAAACGATTGCCGGACAATGACTTCCGGTCCATGGTGTCCGTGCGGCTCGGCCTCGAAGCGCACTCACCGCGGCCCGTTCGGCAGCTCCGCTGCCTTCTTCCGGTGCTCCGCGGCGCCCGCGGCGTCGCCGAGCGCGCTGCAGAGCTCGGCGAGGAACGCGTGCAGGTCGCCGCGCGTCGGCGCGAGCGCGAGCGCGGCTTCGAGCTCGACGCGCGCGCCGCGCAGGTCCTGCTTGCCGATCAGCGCGCGCGCGATGAACGCGCGGGTGTCGACGTCGTTCGGGTCCTGCGCGAGCGCCTCGCGGAAGAGCGCGATGCCCTCGTCGAACCGGTTCTGCGCGCACAGCATCCCCGCGAGGTTCTCACGCGCCTCGCGCGATCCGGGCGCGAGCTCGAGCGCGCCGCGGAACGCGCGCTCGGCGTCGGCGAGGCGGTTCTCGCTCGCCGCCTTCACGCCGCTCTGGAAGAGCGCGTCGGCGCGCGCCGCGCGTTCGCTCGCTTCCTCGTGCTCGCGCACGCTCGCGGCGCGCTGCGTGTGCTGGTCGACGACCTTGCCGAAGTGGTCGACCGCGCGCCAGCCGACGAGCCCGCCGAGCGGCACGACGAGCGCGCCGAACACGACGCCCGCGGGTTGGAAGCGACCGTTCGCGCGCAACGCGAGCTTCTGCAGCACGACGTTCGGCCGACGGACCTCGCGCGCGAGCAGCACGACCGCGTAGGCGAACATCGTCGACAGCGCGAGCGCGAAGAGGAACGGGAAGTCGATGAACGGCGCGCCCGGCAGTCCGACCGGGATGTGCTGGTCGCGGATGCCGAAGAGCGCGACGAGGAAGACGCCGACGAGCGCGCACTCCTCCGCGAGCGAGAACGACGGCTTCTCCCGATGTCGGCCGCGGAACGGGAGCGCGACGAGCAGCGCGATCCCCGCGAGCGCGAGCGTCAACAGCCACTCGAAGTCGCTGCGTCCGGTGTTCGTCGCGAGGAACACGCCCTGCGCGAGCACGAAGAACGCGCCCGTCAGGAGGAACTGCGTCAGCGGACTCCGCGCGCGCGGCTCGGGCGGCGGCTCGGGCGTGCGGCGCTTCGCGAAGAGCGCCGGCGTGCCGAACCCGACGTGGAGTGCGTCCTTCGGGCACACGCTCACGCAGTCCATGCACTTCATGCAGCGCGCGTCGACGACCATCTTCCAGTCGCGCACCTCCTCGTGGACCTTGACGTTCGACGTGCACACCGCGGTGCAGTGCCCGCAGCCCGAGCACGCGTCCGTCACGCGGATGCGCCCGGGCGCGAGTTGGTCGACGACGCCGAAGATCCCGCCGTACGGACAGCCGTACCAACAGAACCCCTTCGCGCCGAGGAACCAGACGATGAAGACGCTCGCGAGCAGCACCGTCAGGACCGCGGTGAGCCAATTCGGGAACGTCGCCCAGAAGCTCGTCGTCGTCAGGCGCACGGTCGGCTCCTCGAGCCCGATCCCCTGCAGCCCGCGCCACACGATCGGCGCGAGGAACATGTAGACGAACGCGAGCCAGGGGATCCAACCGAGCACGCCGAGGTCGACGCGCCGCGGCTTGAGCTTCAGCTTCTCGAGCACCCACAGCGCGCCGTCCTGGATCGCCAGGAGGTGGCACGCCCACCCGCACATCCAGCGTCCGAGCACGAGCGTCGCCAGGATCGCGAGCGCGAAGAAGACGAGGCCCGGGTTGACCACGCCTTCCTTCGAGAACTGCATGCTCTCGGAGGGCTCGATCGGCGCGATCGTCTCGCCCTGGACGAGCCACTGCACGACGTGCGCGACGATCGCCACGTTGACGAGCACGAGCACGAGCGCGCGCCACTTGCCGACGCGCGACGCGCGGATCCGGGTCCCGGGTTGGAGCGGACGGTCGTCCGCGGGCTTCGTGCACTCGCTCGTCATCGTCGTTCGCGGCCCTCGCGGCCGAAGGCGCATCGTAGCTCGGCCGGGCGTGCCGCGCGCGCTCGGTGGAGCGCGACCTCGCCCGCTCGGCACGCTCGTACCGCGCGCCTCCCACAGGTCGAGAACGGGCCCGGCGCCGCTCGCGCGACGCCGGGCCCTCGGGATCCAGTGGGTTCCGTTCCGGGTCAGGTCACGGGGCCCACACGATCTCGAAGCCGTTCGTGCGGTTGCTCGTCGCCGGCGGGCAGAAGACCGCCGACGCGTTGCGGTAGAAGCACTGGTACCAGCGCGTCGCACCCGGCGCGGGGATCGCGCCCTTGATCGAGATGATCACGTCCGCGCCGGTCGGATAGGCCGAGCTGTTCGCGACCACCGGCTTCGTGCCGAGTCGGATCACCGGGCCGCCGACGCAGCCGATGCCGTCGTCGACGACGATCGGCGGGATCGTCGAAGCGCCCTGGAAGAACACGCAGGTGGCGCCCGTCATGTTCGCGGCCAGGAGTGACACCGAGTCGCCCGCGACGCTCGCGATGCCGGTGCCCGTCAGTGAGCCGCCCGCGGCGAACGCGGAGTTCGCGCAGCCGTTGCCGTTCGCCCCGTTGTTGCCGCAGGGACAGGGGATCAGCGTGCCGTCGCCGTGGCAGAAGCCGACGCCGGTCAGCGGCGGACGCTTCGTGTCGAGCGCGTCGAGGTCGTCGCCGATCGGGTTCAAGCCCATGCGCATCGTCGCGAGGCCGAGGTACTCCGCCGGGATGAAGATCTGCGGCGGCATGCCGGCGGCGATCGGCGGGATGAGGACGTCGCCGGGCTCGATCGGGATCGCGATCGGGCCGCTCGCGATCATGCCGACGACGGCCGACCCGCGACGCACCGAGAAGAGCAGGCAGTCGGGACCGCCCGGGCCCCACGCGTACGCGCCGGGCGACGGCTGGTAGCCGGCCATCCCGTTCTCGAAGAGCGCGAGCGCGTCGAGGTCGTCCGTGCCCGGACCCATGAGGTCGAGGCCGAGCGCGCCCGGAGGCGCGTAGACCACGGGCACGCCGCCCGCGACCGACATGAGCACCGCGCCGGGGAGGAAGCCGTTCGCCTGCGCCGTGCCGAGGCCCGCGGTGCACGGGTTCGGGACGAAGCCGTCGAGCGAGAAGTAGAACGGGCCGCCGGCCGCCGCTGCGGCCGCGTCGATGTCGAGCGCGTCGAGGTTGTCGCCCGGACGCGGTCCGCCGCCGGGGAGGGGCATCGTGGGCTCGCGCAGGCCGACGCCGGGGTAGTGCGCCGCGGTCGGGCTCACGAGGCCGTCGCCGTCGACGATCCCCAGGTTCGAAAGCGGCGCGACGGCCATCGGCGGCCACGGGGCCGGCCACGGCGGGAGCACGAGGCTCTCGAAGACGTCCGCGGCCGCGTCGCCGACGCCGCCGCCTTCGGAGTTCGAGTTGCCCGTGCTCGGCGCGGGCGCGCCGGCCGGGATCCCGATCGAGCATTCGTCGACCGAGAACACATAGAAGCCCGCCGGCAGGATGCCCTGCACCGGGAACGGGTCGAAGCCCATCGAGAGCGCGTCGAGCTCACGCGGGCAGGCCGCGCCCGGAGGCATGCCGATGCACGCGCCGATCGAGGGAACGCCGAGGCCGCCGGGGCCGCCGGGGAGGATCATGTCGACGGGCGGGAGCGGGCCGTAGGCCGGACCGTCCGGAGCGCACGGGAGTCCCGGGGTGACGGAGAGGATGTCGCCGGGGCCGAGGATGCCGGGAGCGCAGAGGGCGGGCGCCGCATTGGACGGACCTCGGTAGTCCATCGAGAAGAGGATTTGCGCGTTCGAGCGCGGGGCGAGGACGCCGAGCGCCGCCGCGGCGAGCGCGAAGGGGAGCGCGCGGCGGGCGGTGGACGACGGGGACAGGGTGGGGATTCGGGCCATGGTTGGGATCGCTTCCCTCCCCGCGCGCGCCGGCCTCCATGACACGGCTACGGCGGGGAGCTCACCTGTGAGGTGACCCCTGCCCGCGCTCGTGGAACGGAAAGAGGAAAAAGTCGTCCACCACGCGGGGGCTCGTCGTCCGATCGCCGCGGGGACGGGGTGCGACGCTCGGTTCGCACGATCGCGACGGCGCCCGCGGACGTCGCTCGCGCCCGAACGCCGCGGAGCCGGCTCGACGTCGTCGAGGCCGGCTCCGTTCGCGAGCGGCACGCGTGTCACGGCCCCGGTCGGGCCGTCGAACGGCCTAGGGCGTCCACTGGACGGCGACGCCGTTCGTCCAGTTGGTCGTCTCGCTCGTGCAGAAGCTCGCGGCGTTGCGGTACCACGCCTGGTAGTAGCGCGTCGTCCCCGCGCTCGCGCCGCCGAGCACGTGCAGCGCGCGCCCGCCGGCACCCGGCATCGACGACGCGCCGCCGACGTTGTGCCGCGTGCCGAGGCGCACGAGCGTGCCCGCGACGCACCGGAGTCCGTCGCCCACCGGCGTGCCGAGGCCGTTTCCGTCGGCGAGATCGCCTTGGAGGTAGAGCACGGTCCCCGTCGCGGGCATCTCCGACCCGTCGAGCACGAGCGTGTCGTTCGCGATCGACGCGCTCCCGCTCGCCGCGAGCTCGGCGCCGCGGCCGAGCGAGCTCGCGCAGCCCGCGCCCGCTCCGCCGGCGTTGCCGCACGGACACGGCGCGCCGGAGCCGTCGCCCGCGCAGAAGCGCGCGAAGCCGCCGCACTCGACGTCGAAGACGCGCACGTCGTCGATCGCGGCCTCGACGTGCGTGTCGTTGTTCAGGTCTCGCGCGACGAAGCGCACCTGCACCGCGTTCGTCGGCGCGACGAAGTCCGCGACGCGGAACTCGTGCCGGATCCAGCCGCCGCGCGAGTCCGCGTCCGACGGACCGACCGTCTCGACGTTGAACCACGTCGACCCGTCGTTCGTGACGTCGACCTGGAACGGGTCGTCGGGCAGCGAGCCCGTCGGGAGCTGGTCGTCGTACCAACGCCAGTACGCGATGCGCGCCTCGGGGTGGTTCGCGAGCGCGTAGCTCGGCGACACGAGCGTCGTGAAGCCGCCGTCGACGTCGCCGAGGTGCACGACGCCGGGCGTGTTCACGCCCGTGAACCAGCACTGCGTGCCGAGCGCGTCGTGGTCGTTCTCGGGCTGCAGGTCCGTGCCGTCCGGATCGCCGCGCACCCACATGCCCTCGACCGCCGTGTCGCCCGGCGGGCTCGCGGTCCAGCCCGTGGCGGAGCTCTCGAAGTCGTTCGCGTCGATCACGACCTCGTCGAGGCCCGCGGTCGCGGTGTAGCACAGCTCGGGCGCGCCCTGCGGCTCGCTCCAGATCACGCCGTTCGTCGAGCGCGCGCTGAAGGACCAGCTCACGCTCGTCCCGCACGCGAGCGGCGGCAGCGGCGCGACGAAGTCGCCGTTCGGCGCCTGCGAGAGCGGCACCTCGACGGCGCCCGCGCCCGCGTCGTAGTGGAGGAACGCGCTGCCGGGCTGCACGGCGCCCGCTATGCGCACGCGGAGGACGTCGCCCGTCGAGCTCACGACGCTCGGCGCGCCGCCGGGCACGTCGAACACGAGCTCGGGCGCGCCGACGCGCCACACGAAGAGGCCCTTCTCGAGGTCGCTCCCGATCACGGTGCCGCTCGGGAAGTCCGCGTACACGTTCCAGAGTCCGTTGAAGAACGTGCCGTCGTCTTCGGGCCACGTGTCGAACCACGCGACCTCGACGGGGTTCGTCGGCGTGCCCGGCGCGGTCGTCTGGAAGACGCGCATCCCGGCGCGATAGCTCGCTTGGTAGATGCGGTCGCCGCGCACGTACTGGTTGTGGTCGATCGCGTTGTTGCCGTTCGTGAACGTGCTCGCGAGCACGGGCTGCAGCGGATCCAAGAGGTCGAAGACGCGCGTGACGCTCGTGACGCCGAGGTAGTGGTCGTCGAGCTCGTCGTCGAGGTAGAGCCAGCGCAGGTCCGCGGACGGCCAGCACTGGTGCGCGTACTGCGCGTTCGGATACGCGACGTACGAGAGCAGCGCGGGCGCGGACTTCGACGTGACGTCGACGACGTAGAGCCCGGTGCTGATGTATCCGTTCGAGAAGCCGCCGCAGCAGTAGGCGATCTGCTTGCCCGCCGCGGGACCGGTCGTGAACGGGACGATCGTCGCTTCGTGCACGTAGCGATCGCTCCACGTGCCGACGCGCGCCGGTTGCGCGGGGTTCGTGTGCACGTCGTACATGCGCAGGCCCTGGCCCGCGCCGCCGGAGCGGTAGAGGTAGCCCGACTGCGTGTCGACGACGAGCGTGTGCGTCTGGCCGAAGAAGTCGTCGTGAACGTTGCCGACGAGCGTGACGACGCCCGCGTCGACGTTCGCGAGGTCGATCACTTGGATGCCGGAGCCGCCCTCGCTCACCGCGTACGCGTAGTGCGAGTACGTGCGCATGTCGCGCCAGAGGCTCACGGGCCCCGGGATCTGCGCGACGATTCGCGCGTCGCCGGGGTTCGTGACCTCGACGACCGCGGTCGAAGTCGAGGTGCCGAAGAGCGCGTACTCGCGGCCCGACGGCGACGTGTAGCCGAAGCAGGAGTTGCCGTTGCCCGCGGCGTTGACGCCGAAGTCGGGGAGCGTGAGCCACGAGAGCAGCGTGACGTCGTGCGCGGTGAAGCCGATGCCGGGCGAGCTCGCGACGAGCGCAGAGGCAGCGGGGGACGAGGTCGGCGTGAGCGAGGCGCTCGCGGGAAGCGGAGCGGTCGCGCTCGGTGTCCGACTCGCGCGGAGCGAACTCGCGCTCGACGTCGTCGCGGTGGATGCGCTCGGTGCGCTCAGGCGCGTCCCCGGCGTGCGCACGACGGCGCGGCGCTGCGCGTTGCGCCAACCGGGGCCCTGGTACGCGGGCTGCTTGTCCTGGAGCTTGCGATCGCCGTCGTGCGCGGACGCGTCGACGGCGAAGAGGCCCAAGGCGAACGCGACGAGCGGGAGGGTGGTGCGGGGGAGTTGGATCATGGAGGCGCGGTGCCGGCGAGCGCCCGGTAAGTGTGCCCCAGGAGCGCGCGGAGCGCATGGGCCGGGGGTGCGTATCCGCGGTCCGGGTTCGACGCGCGCTGCTCCGGCGAGTTCCTTCCCGGAAGCCCTTTCCGCCCTCACCCCCGCGCGTGGCACGCCTTGAACTTCTTCCCGCTGCCGCAGGGGCACGGGTCGTTCCGCCCGACCTTCGGCATCTCGCGCACGAACGGCGTCCCGCGCTCTTCGCCGTGGTGGTGGTGATGGTGCACCGCCTGGCCCGTGCGGATCGCTTCCTGTGCTTCGAACACCGTGTGGCGCAGCGCGTCCTGTTGCTCCGCCTTGCGCGGCGCATCGAGGAACTCGACGAACGCCTCGAGCACCTTCCCGACGTGGATCCCGAGCGGATCGCCGATCGCGAAGCGCGCGGGGAGCACGTGCCCGACGACGCCGTGGAGCTCGCTCCCGTCCAAGTACCGCGGCGCGACGCCGAACGTCGCGCACGAGTCGACGAAGCGCTCGACGATCGTCTTCACGTCCGCCTCGGGGAGCCCGAGCGCGGACACGGCGGGGGAGGCGAGGAAGCGGGCGATCTCGGTCGTCGGCGGGGTCGTCGTCATCCGCGCAGTGTAGCGAGGTCGCGCGCGACGACGAGGGGCGCTCGGCGGGCTCGGCCCCTAGAATGTCCGCCCTTCGATGCACCTCGTCCTCGTCCACCCCGAGATCCCGCACAACACCGGCTGCGCCGCGCGCCTCGCCGCCGCGCTCGGGCTCCCGCTCCACCTCGTCGAGCCGCTCGGGTTCTCGCTCGAGGACAAGTACCTGAAGCGCGCCGGCCTCGATTATTGGCCGCTCGTCGACCTCGTCGTGCACGCCGACTTCGACGCCGCGCTGCGCGTGCTCGCGACGACGTCGACGCGTCCGATCGAAGCTCGTCTGCGTCTCTTCACCGCGCGCGGCGGCACGTCGCTCTTCGCGACCGACTTCGCGCCGGACGACGTGCTCGTGTTCGGGTGCGAGAGCAAGGGCCTCCCGCCCGCGATCGTCGACCCGCGCGCCGACCGCCGCGTCTACGTGCCGATCCGGCCCGCGGTGCGCAGCTTGAACCTCGCGAACGTCGTGTGCCTCGCGACCTACACCGCGATGGTGCGCGCGGGCCTGCCGCTCCCCGACAACGACGGCGCGCACACGCCGCTCCCCGAGATGAAGGACGACGTGCGCCCGCTCTCGCGCACGCGGCGGATCGACGCGTGAGCGCGCCGGAGGCACGTGCGCCGAGCATGAACCCGATCGACGAGACCGACGAGCTCGCGCTCGAGCCCGCTTCCGACGGCGACGAGCGCGCCGCCTCCGCGAACGCCGAGCTCGACCCCATGCTCGAGCGCGGCGAGCGCAAGCCGCGCTGGGGCGACGTGCTCGAGCTCGACCTCGAGCGTTTCGACGAGAAAGGCCGCGCGGAAGGGCGCTGGCGCGAGTTCACGATCACCGTGCGCCGCGGCGTGCCCGGCGCGCGCGTGCGCGTGAAGGTGCTGCGCCGGCGCAAGGACGAGGTCGAGGCGCACCTGCTCGCCACGGTCGTGCCGAGCGTGCACGCCGTCCCCGCCGGCTGCGAGCACGTGCCGCACTGCGGCGGGTGTTCGCTGCAGGAGCTCGCGTACGCGGCGCAGCTCGACGGCAAGGCGCGCCTCGTGCGCGAGGCGTTCGACGCCGCGGGCTTCGCGAGCTCGGTCGCGATCGCGCCCGTGCTCGGCGCGCGCGTTCCGTTCCGTTATCGCAACAAGATGGAGTTCGGCTTCGGCACGCGCCGCTGGATCCACCCCGACGAGCCGCAGGGCGCTCCCGACGGGTTCGCGCTCGGCCTGCACGCGGCGGAGCTCTTCAGCAAGGTGATCGACGTGCGCTCGTGCGCGATCCAAGCGGAGATCGCCGATCGGATCGTGGCGAGCGCGCGCGAGCTCGCGCGCGAGCAGGGGCTCGAGGCGTGGGACCTGAAGACGCACCGCGGGCTCCTGCGGCACCTCGCGTTCAGGTGCACGCGCGGTCCCGCACGCGAGGGCACGCACGCTCCCGCGCACGAGGGCACGCGCGGTCCCGCGCACGAGGACACGCGCACGCCCGAAGTGCTCGTCAACCTCGTCACCTCGAGCGAATCCCCCGAGCGCGTGCGGCCCTACGTCGACGCGCTGCTCGCGCGGCATCCCGAGATCACGACGTTCGTCCAGAACGTGACCGCGCGCGCCGCGCAGGTCGCGATCGGCGAGAAGGAGCTCGTGCTCCACGGCCCCGGCTTCGTCGTCGAGGAGCTCGGCGGCGTCCGCTTCGCGATCTCGGCGAACTCGTTCTTCCAGACGAACAGCGCGCAGGCCGAGGAGCTCTTCCGCCTCGTGCGCGAGGCCGCGTCGCTGACGGGGACGGAGCGCGTGTTCGACCTCTACTGCGGCACCGGCGCTCTGGGCTTGGCGCTCGCGCGCGACGCGCGCGAGGTCGTCGGCTTCGAGCAGGTCGAGGCCGCCGTGCGCGACGCGCGGCGCAACGCCGAGCTCAACGGGTTCACGAACGCGCGCTTCGTCGAGGGCGACGTGCTCGATTCGCTCGCGCGCCTGCAAGCCGGGAGCGCGAGCCCGCTGCTCGCCGCGTCGCGCGAGCGCGCCGACGTCTGCATCGTCGATCCGCCGCGCGCGGGCCTGCATCCGGACGTGCCCGCGCGCATCGCCGCGCTCGACGCGCCGCGGATCGTCTACGTGTCGTGCAATCCACGCTCGGGCGCGCGCGACGCGGCGCTCTTCGAGACGCTCGGGTACTCCCTCGTCCGCGTGCAGCCGATCGACCTCTTCCCGCACACGCCGCACGTCGAGAGCGTGCTCCTGCTCGCGCGCAGGTCCGCATGAGCGCGCCCGCCGACGAGCACCGGCCCGAACGCGCTCCGCGTCCGCTCGGCCCCGCGGGCAACTCGCTCTGCACGACGTGCGCGCACGTGCAGCGCGTCGAGTCCGCGAAGGGCTCCGTGTTCTGGCTCTGCGGGCGCTCGAAGTCGGACCCGCGCTTCCCGAAGTACCCCCCGCAGCCGGTCGTTTCCTGCGCGGGGCACACGCGCTAACCTCTCGCGGTCCGCATGGAACCGCTCCGCACCGCACCGGGAAGTTTGATCGCGGCGGCGCCCGATCTGCTCGACCCGAACTTCATGCACGCGGTCGTGCTCATGGTCACGCACGAGGAGCCGGGCGCGATGGGGCTGATCATCAACCGGCCCGCGGGCGTCACGGTCGACGTTCTGCTGCCCGACCATCCCGTGCTCTCGCGGCAGCGCTTTCCCGTGCACCAAGGCGGACCCGTCGGTCGCGACACGATGCAGTTCGTGCACCGCGCACCGAAGCGGATCCCCGGCGGCATCGAGATCGGAAACGGGCTCTACCTCGGCGGCGAGCTCGACGCGCTCGCGAAGTACCTCGAAGCGCGGCCGAAGGAGGCGCTCCGGCGCGTGAAGCTGCTCGTCGGCTACGCGGGGTGGGGCGAGGACCAGCTCGAGAGCGAGCTCGCCGGCGGTTCGTGGCTCCCCGCCGCGTCGCGCCCCGAGTGGATCTTCGAGCCCGAGCCCGAGCACGTGTGGCGCGCCGTCGTGCGTTCGATCGGGAGCGACGCCGCGGGGCTCGAGAACCTGCCGCCCGACCCGAGCTGGAACTGAGCCTCGGCCCGCGAATAACGGGCCTGTAGCCCGCCGCGTACCCGCCGCGCGCCGACGTACGGAGTCAGGCCGTTTTTTCCACCGATTCGCCGCGCGCCCGCCGTCGATCTCGGCCTCGGCGCCCGGCCCGACCCCCCATGCCCGGCTTCTTCGAACCCGACGACCTGCTCGACGTCCTCGTCGCCGAGGGCGCGCTCTCGATCCCCGCCGCGGAGCGCGTGCGGGCGCGCGCGCGCGAAGCGTGGCTGCCGCTCGGACGGATCCTCCGGCAGCAGGGCCTCCTGACGAGCGATCAACTGCTCGAGCTCCTCGACGCGCAGGGGACGCGTCCCGGCGTTCGCTTCGGAGAGCTGGCGCTCGAACGCGGGTTCGTCACGGAGTCGCAGCTCGAGCGCGCGCTCGAGCTGCAGCGCGACCTGTCGCCGCACCTGCTCGAGCTCGCGCTCCACGACCCGGAGATCGACCACGAGCGCGTCGTGCCCGCGGTCGTGCGCTACCTGCGGCTCTTCGAGGCGCAGCGCAAGCTGCCGACGGAGCGCTCCGTCGAGGCGAAGACGCAAGTTGCGATCTCCACCGAGCGCGAGCGCGCGCGGCGGACGAACATGGGGCGCGGCGGAGCGGTCGGGAAGTCGGCCTGACCTCGGCCGCGGCGCCTGGCGTGCGCCGCGCTCAGTTCAGGACCTTCTCCGCGCTCGCGCCGTTCTGCGTGCGCAGCCGCGGCGAGTCGAACACGCTGCCGTTCGACGACACGCGCTGCTCGTGGCCCGCGAGCGACAGCACGCGCTCGAAGAGGCGCACGCGCTCCTGCATCGACAGCGACTCGACCGGGATGTACGGCACGCTGAACATCTCGAGCATGAGCTTGACCATGCCGTCGATGCGCACGACCTCCTCCCACTCGAGCCCCGCGCGCACGCCGTCGGCGACGACGAGCTCCTTGTGCGGCCGCAGGAAGAACACGAGCCCGCTGCGCACCGAGTTCATGTACTCGAGCAGGCGCGGATCGCCCGCGATGTTGCCGAGGATCGTCGCGTGGTGGCACGCGTAGGCGAGGTTGCAGAACGCGCGGTCGCTGACGAAGGCGCCCGGCTGCGCGCGCTCGGCCTCGATCTGGCGCACGAAGACCTCGTGCTGGTAGCGGTTGACGAGGTCGATGTTCGAGCGCAGGCCGTCGAGCTGCGCCTCCATCTCCGCGAGGACGGATCGGGCGACCTCGGAGATCATCGGGATCCCGTAGTGGTCGCGGATCCAGCGGGCCAGGGTGGTCTTGCCGGTGGCGTGGGCGCCGACGAGGTAGATCCGGAGGGGGGGCTGCATGGGGATGCGAGGAACCCTACCGCTGGGGGGCGCTTCGGCCAAGTAGGCGATCCGTGGTGGTGGAGGGGGCGCGCGACCAAGCTTCGGGTTTGCGCGGGCTTGGGACGTTCTCCACAGGATGCGGAGTCGTAGAGCTCCGTCCCGCCGGGTCGGGAGCTCACGCTTGGCGCCCCGTCGCCGATCGCGCATCCTGCCGGCCGCGCGCCGCGGCAGGGCGGTGCGCGCGATCGGAGAACCCTCGTGTCCGAGACCACCACGCCGCCGCCGGCGCAACCGCGCCGCGGCCTCTTCGCCTTCTTCTTCAAGAGCGCGCTCGGCTGCGCCGTGTTCGCGCTCGGGCTCCTCCTCGGGCTCGTGCTCGCGCTCCCCATGCTCGCGAGCGGGTGGGCGCGCGGCGCGGCGGAGGACTTCTTCCGCGAGCACCATCAGGGGCGCCTTGCCGTCGGCGCCGTATCGCTCGCCTGGTTCTCCGAGCAACGCGTCACCGACGCGGTGCTCCTCGATCCGGAGGGGAAGGAGGTCGCGCGCGCGTCCGTCACGCTGCCGTCGCTCTCGGCGCTCCTCCGTTCGGGCGGCACGAAGCTCGGCACCGTTTGGATCCAGGCCTCGGCGGACCTCGTCGCCGACGACGCGGGCGTCACGAACCTCGCGCGCGCGCTCGCGCCGCGCAACGCACCGACGCACACGGGCGGCGAGCAGGACGCGGACGGCGGTTCGACCTCGTCGTCGAGCGGCCTCGACACGCTCGCGAAGCTCGAGCTCGAGCTCGAGCTCACCGTGCAGCGCCTGCGCTGGTCCGACGTGGAAACGAGGCGGCTCGGGAGGCCCTTCGAGCTCACGGGCCTCGTCCTGCGCGCCAGCGCGAAGCCCGGCGCGCCGATCACGGTGAAGGCGGACGCGCAGGTCGCAGGCGACGCGCCGGGTTCGTTCGCGATCGACGCGAAGATCAACGGGCCGATCACGCCCGGCGCGGACTGGCCGTTCGGCAAGGTCGAAGCGCGCGGGAAGCTCACGGGCTTCTCCGCGGCGCTCGTCGACGGGCTCGCGGGGCAGTCGGGGCGCTTGAAGGAGCTGCTCGGGCCCGCGTTCGACCTCGAATTCACCGCGAACGACGTGACGAACGAGCGCGGGGAGCTCGCGCTCGAGCTGCGCGCGCCCGCGACGACGCTGACCCTCGCCGCGCGCGTCGAGGACGGCGTGCTCCGCGCGAACGGCGCGCGTTTCCTCGACGCGCGGATCGCGCTTCCCCGCGCGTACCTCGGCGCGTTCGTGCTGCCGAACCTGCCCGCGGGGTCGACGCTCGACTTCGGCGCCGCGCCCGAGCCGTGGAGCGCGCGCATCGACGCGTTCGAGGCGCGGATCCCGAGCTTCGCGGCGCTCGACGTCGCGCACCTCGCTCCGGTGCTCGAGGCCGCGACGCTGCGCGCGACGGTTTCGCTCCCGAGCGCGGTCGGCTTCTCGAACGCGGAGACGCAGCGCGCGTTCGGTCGCGCGTGCGCGCTCGAGGGCACGTCGCTCGAGGTCGCGCTCGCGCCGAAGACCGCGCCGCGCGTCGCGCTCCGCACGACGCTCGTCGCGAACGCGCGCAGCCCGGTCACGTTCACCGCCGCGTCCAAGGACGCGTGGGCCGCGCTCGCGAAGGGCGAGGTGCCGCACGTCGACGGCGATTTCGAGCTCGACGGCGTGCCCGTCGCCGCGCTCGACGCGTTCCTCGGCACGGAAGGACGGCTCGCGCGCGGGCTCGGCGCGTCGCTGAAGCTCGCCGTGAAGCTCGAGGACGCGGGCCTCGACCGCGGACGGCTCGACGCGCGCGTCGTCGCGCCGCAGCTCACGCTCGAAGCGCCGCTGCAGCTCGCGGGCGGGCGCATCGGCTGCGCGGACGGGCAGACCGTGCGGATGACGCTCGACGCGCCCGCGGGATGGATCGAGGGCTGGATCGCGGGCGTGCTCCCGCCGGGGTACGAGCTCGCGAGCGACGACGGACACGTCGCGCTCACCGTGACGAAGTTGATCCTGCCGTTGCCGCCGACGGCCGCGAGCGCCGCGTCGGGTGCCGCACCTTCGACGGCGAGCGCGCAAACCGCGGCGGCGGGCGCTTCGGATCCCATCGCGTTCCTGCGCGGCGCGACGCGCGCGACGCTCAAGCTCGAACTCCCGAGCGTGCGTCTCGCGACGCCCGAGACGCGCGCGGCGAAGGTCCCGCTGCGCGTCTTCGGCGGCATGCTCGACGTGAAGCTCGAAACGAGCGGCGCGGCGCAGGTGATCGTCGGACTCGGCCTCGACACGGGGCCGACGGGCAACGTGACGCTCCACGCGGACGTCGACGACGTGTGGGCGCTCCTCCCGAAGGACGGGAAGCTCGCGCCGCGCCCCGTCACCGCGACGCTCGACGTGTCGAACGTCGCGAGCGCGCTCCTCGGCGCGTACGCGGGCGCCGAGACCGCGGAGCTCGTCGGAGGGCCCATGGCACTGCACGTCGAGACGGAGGCGCTCGACCTGGTGACGGGGCGTTTCTCCGCGCAATTCCAGGCCGGACACGTCGGCGCGAACCTCGCGGGCCGGCTCGAGGAGCGCGTGCTGCGCTGCACGGGCGCCGATGCGATCAACGTGAGCGCGAACCTCGCTCCGGGCGAGTTCGAGCGCCGCGTCGCCCCATTCCTGCCCGCGGGCGCCGCGCTCACGTGGTCGAGGGCGAGCGACGCGTTCCTCGTCGAGGTGCGCGAGCTCGAGCTCCCTCTGCCCGATTTCCTCGGCGGCGCGCCGTTCGCGCTCGAACCGCTCCTCGACGGAGTGCGCGGGAAGATCGGCGCGCGCCTGCCCGCGCTCGCGTGGGCCGACGAACACACGCGCGCTGCGAACGTCGGCGTGTCGCTCGAGCGCGCGGTCGCGACGGTCGAGCTCGGCGCGGACCGCTCCGCGAAGGTCGTGTTCGACGCCGCGGTCGTCGCCGACGGACGCGGGACGCTGCACGTCGAGACCACGCTCCTCGATCCGTGGTTCGCGCTGCGCACGCCCGCGAAGCCGCTCCCGCCGCTCGACGCGCGCGTGAAGCTCGCGGGGCTCTCGACGCGCGCGCTCGACGGCTTCGCGGGCGCGGACGGGCTCGTGTCGAAGCTGCTCGGGCCCGCGCTCGACGTCGACGCGACGCTCGCGGGCGTCACGCCGGACGCGGGCAGCGTCCAACTCGCCGCGCACTCGGCGTCGATGCAGCTCGCGTTCGCGGGCGCGCTCCAGGACGGCGCGCTCGTCACGCGCGGCGACGCGGGGCTCGAGCTCGCGCTGAAGCTGCCCGCGGGCTGGCTCGAGGAGCAGCTCTCGCCGAAGTTGCCGGCGGGCGCGCGGCTCTCCGTGCCGACCGACGTGCAGCCGCTCGCGCTGCGCGTGAATCACCTGCGCGTCGTGTTGCCGAAGGGCGATCCAGTCGCAGCGAGCCCCAGTGCGCCGGGAACGAACGCGAGCGCGCCGACGCCGAGCGGCGGCGAACGAAAATCGGCGCCTGGGGACCGCCTGAAGGGCGTGAAGCCCGCGGACGTCGCGCAGGGGACGCCGAAGGGCGCCGCGGGCGCGAACGCAGCGGGCGCGAACGCCTCGGAGGGCGCCGGCCTCGCGAGCGCGCTCGCGCTCGTCGGCGGTCTCGCGCTCGACCTCGAGCTGACCGTGCCCGAGCTCGTCTACGCGGACGCGAAGACGGACGCCGCGGGCCGGCCGGTCACGATCCGCGGCCTGAAGGCCGAGGCGAAGCTCGCGCCCGACGCGCTGCCGTTCGTGCACGTCGCCGCGACGCTCGGAGACGGGAGCGTCGCGGATCCGAATGCGTCCCCGGCGGCGGATGCGTCGCCCACCGCGGACGCGTCGCTGGGGGCGGGCGTGCTCGCAGCGGACGTGCGCGCGCTCGATCCGTTGAAGGTGCTCGCGGAGGAGCACGGGCTCGATCGTTTCCGCGTCGCATGCGACGTCAGCGCGCGCGGCGTGCCGACGGCGCTCGTCGATGCCCTCGCGGGGCAAGGCGGGCTGCTCGTCGAAGCGCTCGGCGGCCGCGTCGAGATGAGCGTGAAGAGCGAGAGCCTCTCGATGCAGGCGGGTGCGCTCGTCGCGGACATGGCGAGCGACCTGCACCACGTGCACGTCGAGGGCGCGATGCAGGACGGCGCGTTCGTGATCACGAAGCAGAACGGCCTCGACGCGCGGGTCGGTCTCGGCCCCGTGATGAACGAGAAGGTCGTCGGGCGGCTCGTGCCGATGCTCGTCAACCTGAAGAAGCCCGAGGGCTCGGCGCCGTCGATCCTCGCGGTCGACGCGATGAGCTTCCCGCTCGACGGCAACCTGCGCGCGCTCGACGCGACCGTGCGCATCGACCTCGGCGAGGTGACGTACGCGCTCCTGCCCGGGCTCGAGCAGGTCTTCGGGAACGCGGTCGAGCTCAAGCCGACGAAGCTCCCCGCGATGACGGTGCCGATCACGAAGGGCGTCGCGAGCTACAAGGACTTGAAGCTCAAGCTCGCGGGCACGGAGTGCGCGTTCAGCGGTTCGTTCGACCTCGTCGATCTCTCGATGAAGCTCGACACGGGCGTGCCGTTGAAGCTCCTCGGCAAGAAGGTCAGCAAGGAGCTCGAGAAGGTGCGCGAGTACGTCAGCCCCGACCTCGTCGTGCCGATCGAGATCCGCGGCGCGTGGAACAAGCCGAAGATCGGGATTGGCGACGGCTTCGTCGAGAAGCTGGTCGAGGACGCGGCGAAGAAGGGCCTCGGCGGATTGCTCGAGGGGCTCTTCGACAAGAAAAAGAAGAAGGACTGAGGGACGCGCTCAGCCCGCGATCCCGCCCGGCACCGTCTTCGTCCCCGCGACGAAGCCCCACGTCGCGAGCTCGAACGAGCGGTGCGGGTCGAGCTCGTTCGCGCTCATCTGGATCATCTGCGCGACCGCGAGCGCGCACGCGTGCGCCGTCTGCTCCATCGTCAGCGCGTGGCGCGCCGACGCGGCGAGGATCTCGCGCTCGACGAACGTCTGCGCTTCGGTCACGGTCATGCGCACCGCGTCGCCCGGCTCGCGCGCTCCGCGCAGCCAACCCATCTGGATCGGGACCTTCAGCACCGCGAGCCCGGTGCCGAGCGTCTGCACGAGCAGCGGGCCCTTCTCGTTCGCGGCATCCGACAGCACCATCGTGCCGGGCGCGAGCCCCGCGAGCGGCACGTCGAGCGCGCGCAGGAGGAACGAGCCCGCGAGCAAGGACCCGGTGAGGATCGCGCGCTCGTGCGGCACGCCCTGCGGCGTGCGCAGCGCTTTGCGGACGAGGCCGGCGATCTCGCTCGCGGCGAAGAGTTGGGGCTGGGTCGGGGGAGTCCAGTTCGGGCGGGCCATGCGGTGTGCGATCGAGCGTGGGTGTGAGGGACGCGGTGCGTGCGGAGCGGGGACCTCGGCCCTCAGATCTTCACGCCGCGCCCGAGCTTCTTCGCGACCTCGTCGGCGACGAGCGCGAAGAGCTCGCGCCCTTCCTTGTCGTCGACCCACGCTTCGCGCGTCGCATCCCACACGAAGTGCCACGCGCGCGCATCGGCGGCGAACCACATCTGGTTGGCGGCGGTCTGGCGGTTCAGCACATAGCGCTTCTTGTCCGCGAACTCGAGCGTGATGACGCCGTCGGAGCTCGCGTAGTCGAGCTCGTCGGGGTCGACGTCCTGCAGCGCGGCCTCGATCCGTTCGAGGCACGCATCGGCGCGGCGGAGGAACTCCTGGCGGTCCATGCGGCGGAGGGTATCGCGCAGCCCGCGCGGCGAACAGGCGCGGACGATCAGCTCTTCGCCCGCACGAAGCCCGCGACGGCCTGGAGGAGGCCGCCGGCGCCTCGCAGCGTTCGTTCGGCGCGTACTTCGGACGGGTCGCGCTCGTTCGGCGGCGGTTCGGGGTGCTTCGGCGACACGCAGGCGGTCGCGGCCGCGAGCGCGATGAGCAGGAGGGAAAGGCGTCGTCGCATGACCGTTCGATTCGTCGAGCGCACGTCGGGGAAGCGCGCCACGCGCGCGACCGACAGACTACACCGGACGGCGTCGGCGCGCTCGCCCGACCGCCGCTCGGGCCGGCGTCGGCTTGCAGTCCGCTCGTCGCCCGTCGATCCTTGCGCTCGGCGTGCCTGCGTCGCTCGGTCTCGGTACCGGTGCGCTCGTCGCGCGCGCCGGGAGTTCCCCATGCACCCACGCTCGCAGAGCTGCTTCCGTCCGATCGCAGTCGCTCCGGCCCTCGCGGTGCTGAGCGGCTGCGCGACGCACCTCCTCCGCTTCGACGAGCCCGCGCGTCAGGAGGACGTCGCGCTCTCCGCACGCGCGGACGAGCCCGACTTGGTGTTGCTCGACGTCGTCGGCGGCGTGCTGCCCAAGGACGCCGAGAAGGCGATCGTCGAGATCACGCGCGCGGACGGTGCGCCGCTGCGCCTCGTCGTTCGCGGGAAGGACCTCACGGAGCGCGAGCGTCGCTTCGTGAGCCGCAAGCCCTCCGCCTGGACGCGCGCGGTCCGCGCCGAGCGGAACCTCCTCGTCGCCGCCGACCTCGCGGAGGGGGAGCGTCGCGACTACCGCGTGCGCTGCGTCCCCGCGACGTCGGGCGGTTTCGAGCTCGTCGTCGCGCGCACGCTGCCCGCGCCCGCGGTCGAACTCGGGCGGCTCCGGTTGCCCGAGGCGTTGACGCCGCCGGAGCTGTCCGGGGCGGAGCGCATCGCGCTCGGGATCCCGCTCGCGGTCCTCGACCTGGCGTGGATTCCGATCAGCGCCGTGAGCTTCGTGCTGCTCCTCCCGTTCGGATCGTGGGCCGCCGTGGAGGATCTCGCCGACGACGAAACGCGGTGATGCGGCGCGCGCCCCGACCGTCCACCGCTCATCGGCGCATGGTCGGGGATCGGGCGGGAGCGCAGCATCGCGCTCCTCGGTCATGCGTCGCGCCTCCGTCCTCGCGTTCGTCGCGTTCCTCGCCGCCTGCAGCGGCGGCGACGGCATCGACGTGCGCATCGGCGGGCACGTCCTCTCGGACGAGGGCGAGCCCGTGTCGGGCGCGGCGCTGCGCATCACGTGGCCCGACGACCCGCACCTCGAGCGCATCGAGTACAGCGACGCACACGGCGCGTGGAGCTGGGGCTGGGGCAACCCCGCCGTTCACGACTTCGACTGGCGTCACGTCGTCGTCGAGCCCGCGCTCGACGGGTATTCGTTCAGCCCGACGAGCTACGACCTCGTTGCGCACGGCAGCACGACCGACCTCGACTTCACCGCGACGGCGCTCGCGCCCGTGCGCGCCGGCACCGTGTGGTGGACGACGACGGACGCGCCGCGCGCGTGGCGCGCGGAGCCCGTGCTCCGGCGCGGCGCGCGGCTCATCCTTCCGCGCTGAGCTCGCGCGCGCTCCGCGCACGCAGCGCGTGGTACGCGAGCGGGATCACGAGCGCGCTGAACACGGTCGACGCGACGAGGCCGAAGATCAGGCTCCACGCGAGGCCCGAGAAGATCGGGTCGAGCGTGATCGGCCACGCGCCGAGCATCGCCGCGCCCGCCGTGAGCGCGATCGGGCGCAAGCGCTGCACGCCGCTCTCGATCACGGCCTCGCGCAGGCTCATCCCCGCGGTCTCCTTCTCGCGCGCGAAGTCGATCAGGATGATCGAGTTGCGCACCGCGATGCCGGCGAGCGCGATCATCCCGATCATCGCCGTCGCGGTGAACCACACCGGGTCGTGGAACCCGCCGACCTCGGAGCTCCCGAACGCCTGCAAGAGCCAGAAACCCGGCAAGATGCCGAGCAGGCCGAGCGGGATCGCGAGCAGCACGACACCCGCGAGCCCGAACGAGCCCGTCTGCAGCACGAGCAGCACGTAGATGCCGACGAGTGCGCCACCGAACGCGAGACCGAGGTCGCGGAACACGTCGAGCGTCAGCTTCCATTCACCCTCGCCGGTCCAGCGCGCGAGCACGCCGCTCGCGAGCGGCTTCTCGACGAGGCTCGCCTGGAGCGACGCGACCGCGTCGTACGGCGCGCGCCCCGCGATCTCGCCGACGACGAAGACGACGCGCTCGAGGTCCTTGTGGTAGATCGGCGCGTCCGCGAGCGTCGGCGCGAACCTCCCGAGCTCCGCGAGCGGCACGATCGCGCCGTCCGCGGTGCGCAGCGAGAGCCTCCCGAGCTCGCTCGCGCCCGCGCGTTCCTCGCGAGGGAGCACGACGCGCACGGCGAGCGGTTGGCGCTCGCCCGCTTCGTGCACGGTCGCCGCGGCGGAGCCCGTGAGCGCGAGCCGCAGCGTGCGCGCGATCTCGTCCGCGGTCACGCCGTGGAGCGACGCCTTCTCCTCGTCGAGGCGGAAATCGAGCCGCTCGTGCTCGTCCTCGGCCATCACGTCGACGTCCACGACGCCGCGTTGGTTCGCCATGCGGCCGGCGACGTCGCGCGCGCCGGCGACGAGCTCCGAGTACGCGCGCTCCGGCGCGCCGTGGACCTCGGCGACGAGCGTCGCGAGCACCGGCGGACCGGGCGGGATCTCGACGATCGAGAGCCGCGCGCCGTGGCGCGCCGCGATCGCTTCGAGGTCCTTGCGCACCGCGAGCGCGACGACGTGGCTCTTGCGCGTCCGCTCGTGCTTCGGCGCGAGCCCGACGCGCACGTCGGCGAGGTGCGGGCCGCGGCGCATGTCGTAGCGGCGCACGAGGCCGTTGAAGTCGATCGGGCTCGCGCGGCCGACGTACGACGCGACGTGGTCGACCTCGGGCACGGCGGTGAGCGCGCGTTCGAGCTCGCGCGTCGCCAGGTCCGTCGCTTCGAGCGTCGAGCCTTCGGGCAGGTCGAGCACGAGCTCGAGCTCCTGCTTGTCGTCGTAGGGCAGCATCTTCAGCGGCACGCGGCCCGTCACGACGAGGAACCCGGCGAGCGCCGCGAGCGAAGCGAGCACGAGCGCGAGCATCGCACGCGCGCCGCGCGAATCGAGAAGGCGCGTCAGCACGCGCCGGTACGCGCCGAGCAGCGCGCCGTCGTCGCTTCCGTGCTCCGGCGCGGGGACGTGCGCTCCGCCCTTCTTCTTCGCCAGCAGCAGGTACGCCATCCACGGCGTGATCGTGAACGCGACCACGAGGCTCATCGCCATCGCGACGGGCACCGTCAGCGCCATCGGGCGCATGTAGGGCCCCATCATCCCCGTGATGAAGAAGAGGGGGAGGAACGAGAGCATCACCGCAAGCGTCGCGACGATCACGGGCGGACGAACTTCGTTGACCGCGACGAGCACGGCGGAGAGCGGACGGAGCTTCCCGCGCTGGAGGTGGCGGTGCACGTTCTCGACGTCGACGATCGGGTCGTCGCACACGAGGCCGAGCACGAGCACCAGCGCGAACAACGTGACGCGGTTCACCGTGTACCCGGCGACGAGGTTGACGAGCAGGGTCAGCGCGAACGTGACCGGCACGGCGGCGGCGACGATGAAGCCCTCGCGCCAGCCGAGGATCCAGCACACGAGCGCGATCACGGTCGCGATCGCGAGCAGGAGGTGGCCGTAGAGTTCGTCGACCTTGTCGTCGGCGGTCTTGCCCCAGTCGCGCGAGACGAGCACGTCGACGCCCGCGGGCACGACCGTCGCGCGCACGCGCTCGAGCTCGGCGAGCACGGCCTTCGACACGGCGACGGCGTTCGTGCCGCGCTTCTTCGCGAAGGTGAGCGTGATCGCGCGCCGCGCGATGCCGGGGGCCGCGGTCTTCGACGCTGGTCCGAACGCGAGGTGCACGAGCACGTCGGGCTCCGCCGGTCCGTCGACGACGCGCGCGACCTCGGACAGGTGCACGGGTTTTCCGTCGTACGCGCCGACGACGAGCGCCTCGACGTCGCGCGGGCTCTCGAGGAACGGCCCCGCGAGCACTTCGTACCGCCGGTCCGCGCGCTCGAAGCCGCCCGCGACGACCGCCGCGTCGCCGCGCGCGAGCGCGCCCTCGACGTCGGCCGTGGTGAGTCCGCGCGCGGCGAGCGCCTCGGCGTCGAGCTCGACGCGCACTTCGCGCGGAAGTCCGCCGAGGATCGCGGTCTTCGAGACGTCGGGCACGGTCTCGAGGCGCGCGAGGAGCTCCTCGCCGACGCGGCGCAGGAGCCCTTCGTCGAGCGCGTCGGAGTGCAGCGTCAGCGCGAGGATCGGGACGTCGTCGATGTCGACGGGCTTCACGCTCCAACCCGCGACGCCGGGCGGCGCCTCGGATCGATGCGCCTCGATCGCGGAGGAGAGGCGCACGAGCGCGCGCTCGCGGTCCTGGCCGACGAAGAAGCGCACGGTGACGACCGCGCCTTCGCGACGCGAGACGGAGTAGACGTGCTCGACGCCCTCGAGCTGCCAGAGGAGCTTCTCGAGCGGCGTCGCGACGAGCGTTTCGACCTCCGCCGCGCTCGCGCCGGGGAACGACACCATCACGTCGGCCGTCGGCACGACGATCTGCGGCTCCTCCTCGCGCGGCGTGAAGAGGATCGCGACGACGCCCGCGAGCGTCGCGGCGACGAGTACGAGCGGCGAGAGCGGGCCGCGCACCGCTTGTTCGACGATGCGGGCGACGAGGCCGGTCGGAGCGTCGGGGTCCGCGCCGTGCGCGGGATCGCGATCGGGCTTCAAGGCCGGCCGTCCCCGAGCGCGAGGCGCTCGCCGCCGACGAGCCCGCTCGTCACCTCGACCGCGCCGCCGCCGAGGTCGACGCCGCGCGTGACGACGCGCCGCCGCCACGCGCCGGACTCCTCGACGAGGACGGTCCAGAGCTGGCCGACGCGCTGCAGCGCGGCGGCGGGAGCGCGCACGACCTCGCGCTCGCCGACGTCGACCGCGATGCGCGCGAACATGCCGGCGTGCGCGACGAGCGCGCCTTCCTTCGGCGCCGGGAGGTCGACGCGCACCTCGAACGTGCGCGTCCGCGCGTCGGCGGACGGAAGCACCTCGCTGACCGTGCCCTGGAGGCGCGCGCCGGTCGCGGGGATCTCGACGGGGAGCACCGTGCCGCGCGCGAGGCGCGCGATCAGGCCTTCGCGCACGCCGGCCTCGACGCGCAGCGCGTTCGGGTCGAGCAGCACGAGCAGGGGCTCGCCGGGGTTCGCGAGGTCGCCGGGCTCGACGCGCCGTTCGGAGACGAGGCCGTCGAACGGCGCGGTGAGCGTGAGGTGCGTGAGCGCGGCCTCCGCCTCGCTCGTCGCGGCGCGGGCCGCCTCGCGCTGCGCTGCCGCGGTCGCGACGAGCGCGCGCGCCTCCGCGAGCCCCGCCTGCGCCTCGAGGTTCGCGCGCTCCGCGTCCTCGAGCTGCGCCTGCGTCGCCGCCTGGCGTTCGAAGAGCCCCTTCGCCCGGTCGTACGCGGCACGGGCCTGACCGAGGCGCGCGTCGGCCTGCACTTCGCGTTGGTGCGCGCTCTCGCCGGCGGCCTCCGCGGCGGCGAGCGCTTCGCGCGTCTGGCGCAACCGCGCCGCGCTCTCGCGGTCGTCGAGGCGGACGAGCACCTCGCCGGCGTGGACGCGCTCACCGGCGTCGCGCGCGACCTCGAGCACGCGCGCGGGCACCTGCGCCGCGACGCGGACGACGCGGCGAGGACGCACGCTGCCGACGACCTCCTCGCGGTCGGGGACGCGCACGCGCTCGGCGTTCGCGGTGTCGCGCGGCTCGCTCTCGGCGGCGGGCGCGGCGGCCTTCGGCCCGGACTCGGGCGCGCGGCGGGTCGTGCGGACGACGACGACGATCACGATCGCGGCGACGATCAGGGTCGCGAGCCGCTTCGTCGCGGAACTTCCAGCGCTCATCGGACGGTCTCCATGGAGCCGTTGGAGAAGCGGCCGAGCGCGCGCGCGAGCTCCGCGCGCGCGCGCTGGACGTCGATCTTGGCGCGCACGGTCTCGGCGCGCGCGCGCGTGCGGTCGGCCTCGGCTTCGAGGAAGCGCGTCACGGGCGCCGAACCGCCGCGGAACTGGCGGTCGACGAGCTCGAGCGTCTCCTCGGCCGCCGCGAGCGCGCCCTCTGCGACGGTGCTGCGCGCGCGCGCTTCCTCGAGCCCGATCAACGCGGCCTCGACCTCGAGGCCGGTCGCGAGCTCGAGCCGTTCGCGCTCGGCTTCGAGCGCGCGCAACTCGGCGTCGCGCGCGCTCGCAGCCGCGCGGCGCGAGCCGCCGTCGAGCAACGCCCAGGAGAGCACCAACCGCGCTTCCGCGTTCGTGTCGCCGAAGTCGACGCCGCCGTGGTCGTCGACGGCCCACGCGCGGGCCTCCGCGTCGAGGCTCGGCCTCCACGCGCGGTCGGCGGCGGCGCGCGCGTCGCGCGCGGCGATCAAGCGGCGGCGCACGGCGGCGAGCTCGGGCCGCGCGCGCCAGGCTTCGTCGCGCGCGGCTTCGGGCGTCGCGGGCTCGGGCCCGAACGTGAGTTCGTCGTCGGCGGCGCCCGCGAACTCGAGCGTTGCGCCGGGCGGGAGCGCGAGCAGGGCGCGCAGCGCGGCGAGCGCGAGCTTGCGCGCGCTCACGGTGCGCAGGCGGCGCTCCTCGGCCTCGGAGACGCGCACCGCGAGCGTCAGCTCGTCCGAGCGCAGCGCGGAGCCGGCCGCGACGCGCGCGCGCGCGTCCTCGAGCTGCGCGCGCAGGCTCGCGAGGCTCGCGTCGTCGGCGGCGAGCAGCTCCTCGGCGGCGCGCGCGTCGAGCCAGGCCGCGATCGCGGCGGAGGAGAGCGCGTTCACGAGCGCCGCGGCGTCGCTCGCGCGCGCCGTGACCTCCTCGCCGGCGGCGTCGCGCCGGAGCGCGTCTTGTCCGCCGCGCCAGAGGTTCCAGCGGAACCCGGCGCCCGCTTGGAGCGCGTCGATGGTCCCGGGGTGGTTGAAGTCCTGCGCGGGCGCGAGGCGGTGCGCGTCGATCGTCTGGAAGAGGAACGTCGACGGCGCGTCGCTGCGCATCAGCGCGGTCGAGAGCTCGAGCCGCGGGCGCAGCGCGGACTCGGCCTCGGCGAGGAGCGCCGCGGCGCCGTCGATCCGCGCGCGCGCGCCGGCGAGCGACGGGTTCCGGCGGAGGAGCGCGTCGAGGAGCTCGCGCACGCGGAGCGGGCCGTTCGCGAGTTCGACGCCGCCGATCGAGGTCGTGGCGCTCGGCGTCGGAGCGCTCCTCGAAGGCGGCCGAGCGTCGGGGCGGGCGGGGAGCGGGCGTTCCGGGGCGGCGCAGGCGGCGAGCGCGGCGCTCAGCACGCACGGGGCGAGCAGGGGGGAGAGGGCGCGCATGTCGCCGTTCTCTCGGATCCCCGGGGCTCCGTCAAGATACGGTCATATTCGAACATGCCGATTTAGGCATATTCGGCACGCCCCTCGGGAGCTTCAGCTCCGCAGCGCGCGGAAGAAGCCCTCCGCGCTCCACTCCGCGAACCAGCCCTGGACGGCGGTTTGGAGCTCCTCGGGGCCGCCGCGGAACGCCTTCGCGCCCGCCGCGATCGCCTGCGGGAGCGTCCGGCCGCGCTGGAGGGAATCGAGGACGCGGTAGGCGGGCTCGTCGAGGTCCAGACGCCAGACGACGTGTTCCTTGCGGTACACGGCGACCCACGCGCGGTGCTTCTTCGTGCTCGGCGCGCTCTTTCCGTGGCGCAGGGCCGTCACGGCCTTGTTCGCGTCGTGCTCGAGCGCGAGCAGGCGGAACGCGGGCACGAACTCGAGCCGCAGGCGCGCGAACGCGGCGGGCGGGAGCGCGGCGAGCGCGGCTCGGTCGAGCGTCGTCGACGGCTCGGCGTCGAAGACCTCGGTGATGGCGTGCTCGACGCGTGCGACGTCGGCGAGGAACGCGCGCTCGCGGACCTTCGCCTCGCGCGCGAGGAACTCGGGCACCGCGTACCCCAGGAAGTTGAGCGAGTAATGCCGCGACGGATGGCGCCGCAGGTACGCGGTCATCAGCGCGTCGAAGCGTTCGCGGCCGAGGTGCTGGAGCAGCGCGGGGTAGTCGACCTCGAGCGCGTCGCCCATCCGCAGGCGGTACATCGTCGTGTAGATGTTCACGCGCTCGGCGGGCGTCAGCGTCCGCGAGGGGAGCAGGTGCCGGTCGGCGGGCGCGAGCGCGGGTTTGCGCTCGACCTCGCGCACGACCTCGTGCTGCATCCAGCGCTGGAGCTCGGCGAGCCGCGCGGGGCCGTTCGCCGCGCGGTCGAGCGGCGTGCGCTTCGCCGGTCGAGCCGCTTTCGTCGCGGCGCTCGGCTTGCGCACGCCCGCGCGCGCCGCCTTCGCCGTGGAGCGCGCTCTGCTCCGCGTCTTGGCCGCGCTCATCGCGACACCGCCTTGACGCGTTTCGCTCCGCGCTTCGCGCCCGACGCGCGTGCGCGGAGCACGCGCTCGGCGCGCGTCTTCGCCTTCAGCACCTCCGCGTGCACCACGTCGAACGCCGGGATGTCCTCGTCCCACTCGAGCAGCGTCGAGCGCCCGCCCGACAGCTCGACGGCGTAGTCGTAGAGCGCCCACACCTCGGGGATCACGTGGTCGGAGTGGGTGTCGATGATGTGCGTCCCGCGGTTCGTGTGCCCGGCGAGGTGGTAGTACGCGACGCGCTCCTGCGGGATCGCCGCGAGCCACGCGCGCGCGTCGAAGCCGTGGTTGAACGCGCTGACGTAGACGTTGTTGACGTCGACCTGCAGCAGGCAGTCCGCGCCCTCCGCGAGGCGCGCGAGGAACTCGGCCTCGCCGATCGTCGAGCTCTTGAACTCGACGTAGCTCGACGGGTTCTCGATCGCGATGCGGCGCTCGAGGAAGTCCTGCACGACCTTCACGCGCTCGATCGTGTGCGCGAGCGCCTCTTCGGTGTACGGCATCGGCAGGAGATCGTGCGTGTTCCGCCCGGCGACGCCGGTCCAGCACAGATGGTCGCTGACGAGCTTCGCGTCGACGCGCTCGGCGAGCGCCTTGAGCTTCGCGAGATACGCGCGGTTCAGCGGGTCCGTGCTCCCGATCGAGAGCGACACACCGTGCATGCCGATCGGGTAGCGCTCCGCGACGGCGTCGAGCACCGCGAGCGGCCGGCCCCCGGAGTCCATGAAGTTCTCCGAGATGATCTCGAACCAGTCGACCTTCGGTCGCGCGTCGAGGACGTGTTGGAAGTGGACGCTGCGCAGACCGACGCCGTACCCGAGGTGCGGGACGGCGAGGCGCGCGGGGAGCTTCGGCTGGGGCATGGGGGATCTCGGGCGCGAATTCTACGCGGACCGTCGCGCGGCGGTCCGTACGCACCGCGGGCGGAGCCGGCCGTTCCGCCGCCTCCGCCCGCGTCGTTCGAAGCTCCGCGGCGCGTGGAGGACGCCGCGGGTCGGGCTCAGCCGCCGCTCTTGCAGGAGTTGCTCTTGCAGGAGTTCGACTTGCACGAGTTCGAGCCCTTGCAGGAGTTCTTGTCCGTGGCGCAGCCGCCCTTGCCCTTGCAGGAGTTCTTGCCCTTGCAGCCGTTGTCGCCGGACGAGCATCCGCCCATCGACTTGCAGGCGTTCAGGCCCTTGCACGAGTGCTTCGCCGAGGCGGAGGCGGACGAGCCTTCCTTCATCGACTTGCAGCTCGTGATCGGCGCGCCGGCGACGACGGCGGCGATGGCGGCGGCGGTGAGGAGGTGGAGCTTCTTCTGAGCCATGGGTGTTCTCGCGATTCGGTTCGGGGTGCGCCGCCTGGGCTCGTTCGGCCGCGGTCGGCGCCGTGAAGTACGGGATTCCTGGTCCGCCTGGATGGCGGCAACGCGCGAAAAGGTGCCGAGAAGAGCCCGGCGAGTCCAGTCGGAGCGCGGGACCGCCCCGGACTTCACGCAAACCGCACGCGGTGGAGCGCTACTCGAGGCCCATCTCCGCCACCCCGTCCTCGTCGAAGCCGAGCATGTGCCCGATCTCGTGGTACAGGGTGACGCGGATCTCCTGCACGAGCTCCGCGCGGTCCTTCGAGGCCCGTTCGAGGTTGCGTTGGAAGAGGTAGATGCGGCGGGGGAGCAGGTCGTCGGCGAGCTCCGACTTGTCGAGCTCCGACGCACCGACGAACAGACCGAGGAGGTCGGGCGGCGTCTCGGCGGGATCCGTGCGGTCGATCATCCACTCGGCGGGCACGGGCTCGATCACGATCTCCGTCGTCTCGAGCGGCGCCTGGAAGTCCTTCGGAAGGAGCTGCACCGCCTCGTCGACGACGATCTCGAACGCGTCGTGGTCGAGGCGCGGCGGAACGGGGAAGTTCGGGTCGAGCTCGTGCGCGCGCGCGAGGCGCTGGTCCGCGCCCTCGAAGTCGCCGCGCAGGTCGGCGAGCAGCGCGAGGCGCTCGAGCACGCCGGCGCTCGCTTCGACCTCGACGAGCTTCTGGAAGAGCTGCTCCGCCTCCTCGAGGCGCCATTCGCGGAGCGCGAGCTGCGCGCGGGCCCACAGGAGGTCGGGATGGTCGTCGTCGGCGAGCTCGCGCGCGTGCTCGATCAGCTTGTGCGCCTTGCGCAGGTCGCCGAGCTCGATCCGGGCGAGGGCTTCGGGGATCCAGCGCTCGGGCCAGTCGGGGTCGAGCTCCGAGAGGACGGCGAGCGCCTCTTCGTGCTGCTCGCGGTCGAGCGCGTCCCAGGCGCGGTCGAGGATCTCGTCCTCGGGGCCCAGGTCCTCGTCGTCCTCGATGTCGTAGCTCTTCACGGTCGTCGCGTCCTTCCTGCCGGTCGAAAACGGGGGAGCATTCTTCCTTCGGCGAGGTGGAAACTCCAGCGCGGACGGCGTTGTCCACGCGCGAGCGCGCGCCGTGCCGCGCGCGAGTCGGGGGAAACGGGCCGTCGTCCGCGCGGCCCGTGGAGCGACGCGCGGGCGTAAGTCGTTGCCGCGGCGCACGCCCGCGCCCGCGGCGCGCGGAGTCCGGCGGAAAAAACGCGTCCGGCGCGCCGCGCGAGCGTCGTGCACGTGCCGCCGCAGCGCGGCAGGAGCTTTCGATGACGCCGCCGATCGTCGCCCATGTCTACGCGCCACGCCCCGGCGCCGTCCTGCTCGTCGTCCAGCGCGCCCGCGACGGGTGGATCGCGCTCGATCTCGCCGGTCGCACGACCGACGAGGCGCTCGGCGAGGACGGCGAGCGCTTCGTCGTCACGCAGGGCGGCGCGAGCCACGCGGACCGCATCTTCGCGCTGCACGATCGCCTCGACGAGATCGCGGCGGGGCGCGCGCTCGCCGTCGGGACCGCGCGCGGGCCGCGCTTCGCGTTCGGCGGCGACCTCTTCGCGCTGTGGGCCGCGGCGCGGCGCGAGCTCGCGCCGAACCTGCGCTTCTTCCGCGGGCTGACGGTGCTGCGCGAGGCCGCCGCGCGCCTCGGACGCGGGCTGCCGGCGAGCGCGGAGCTCGTCTTCGCGACGCCGGCGGGCCTCGTCGAGGTCGAGTTCGCGCGCGCGCGGGCAGCCCTCGAGCCCGCGCCGGTCGCGGAGCTCGTGCGGGACGCCGCGAGTCCGCGCCGCGCGGCCGCCGCGCGCGATCCCGCTCCGCTCTCCGCGGCGCTGTGCGCGCCCTCCGCGGCGCTCACTTCCCGCGCTTCGACGCCCCGCGCTTCGCGCTAGCGCGCGGCGCCGCAGCCGACTTCGCGGAGCGCGCGACGTGCTCCGCCGCGCTCTTCGCGACGAGCTTCGGATCGGCGGCCCACGCGCAGATCGCGCAGCGCGAGAGATCGTGGCGCAACGCGGGACAGTGCTCGCGGCCGAAGTAGATCATCCGCAGGTGGAGCGCGTTCCAGGACGACTCGGGGAAGAGCGCCTTCAGGTCGCGCTCCGTGCGCTCGACGGAGCTGCCGTCCGAGAGCCCCCAACGCTCCGCGAGCCGGTGGATGTGCGTGTCGACCGGCAGCGCGGGGAAGCCGAACGCCTGGCACATCACGACGCTCGCGGTCTTGTGGCCGACGCCGGGGAGCGCTTCGAGTTCGTCGAACGTCCGCGGCACCTTCCCGCCGTGCTTCGCGACGAGCAGCTTGGCCATCGCCGAGAGGTTCTTCGCCTTCGCCGGCGCGAGTCCGCACGTCTGGATCAGCGCGAGGATCTCCTCGACGGGGAGCTTCGCCATCGCCTCGGGCGTGCGCGCGCGCGCGAAGAGCGCCGGCGTCACGAGGTTGACGCGCTTGTCCGTCGTCTGCGCGGAGAGCAGCACCGCGACGAGCAGCGTGAAGGCATCCGAGTGATCGAGCGGGATCGGCGGGTCGGGATAGAGCTCCGCGAGGACGCGTTCGATGCGCGCGGCTTTCTCCTTCGGCTTCATGCGGAGGAGGATACCCGCGCGTGCGCGGCTACACTCGCGGCGTCATGGCCTCCCTCCCGCCCGAGATCGCGGACTTCCTCGCCGGCACGACGTACGCCGTCGCCGGCGCTTCGACCGACCGTTCGAAGTACGGCAACAAGGTGCTGCGCTGTTACCTGCAGCACGGGCGCGACGCGATCCCGGTGCATCCGCGCGAGACCGCGATCGAGGGCGTCGCGTGCGCGAAGGACCTCGCGTCGCTGCCGCGCAAGGTGCACGGGCTCTCGATCATCACGCCGCCGCCGGTGACGGAGAAGCTCGTCGAGGAGGCCGCGCGTCTCGGCATCACGCGGCTTTGGATGCAGCCGGGCGCGGAGAGTCCGCGCGCGGTTCAGCGCGCGAAGGAGCTCGGACTCTCCGTGATCGCGGGCGGGCCGTGCCTGCTCGTCGTGATGGGGTATCGCGAGTAGGCCGAACGGCGCGTTCAGCTCTCCGCCACCGCGACCGCCGCCGCGATGCCCGCGTCGTGCGTGATCGTGATCAGGATGCGCGCGATGCCCTTTTCACGCGCGATCCGTTCCGCGACGCCGTGGAGCACGACGCTCGGCGCTTCGCCCGACGCGCGCACGACCTCGATGTCGCGCCACGCGACGCCGCGCGCCCAGCCGGTGCCGAGCACCTTCATCACGGCCTCCTTCACGGCGAAGCGGCCGGTGTAGTTCGTCATGCGCGACTTGCGCTTGTCGCAGTACGCGCGCTCGCCGTCGGTGAAGACGCGCTCGAGCAAGCGCTCCCCGTGCCGCGCGTAGGCGGCCTCGAAGCGCGCGATCTGCGCGAGGTCCATGCCGAGGGCCACGATCGCCATGCGCGCGCGATGATGCCCGCGCGTGCGCGCGAGCTCAATCCCCGCCTTGGTCAGAACGCCGAGTCGAGGAGCAGCAGCATCAACGGATCGGAGAGCGTCGAGTCGTTCGACGCGTCGCGGAAAACCGCCTGGAGGTAGCGCTTCTGCGCCTGGACTCCCGGTCCGAGCTCGGCGATCGGCAGCGCGACCGAAAGGGTGCCGCTCCCCGGGATCATGCCCATCGGACTGCGTCGCGCGGAGCCGCCGTAGGTGATCACGCCGTGAAGCGGCGCGTAGAAGAACTGCTGGGGTTGGGGCGCCCAGACGAGCGAGACGAAGTCTCCCGGCGTCCCGATGAAGTTGAGCGTGATCGACTGCTGTTCCCGGACGAAAGCCAAGCTCGAGATCCCGCGGTGCTGTCCCGCGATCACGTTCACGTTCGCCACGGCACCGCCGAACGTCGTGCCCGCCAGGCCCGGCGCGCCCGCGGGCATCGAGCATGCGCCGACGCCCGGACCTCCGGCTCCCGCGCCTCCAGCCGTGACGAGCACGTCGTGCAGGTCGACGTGCGCCGTCGGGTCGAGGACGAGCGCCGTCGCACCGTCGGATCCGACTCCGCCGGGGAACTGCACCGGCGAGCAGGAGCCCGACGCACCGGTTCCACCCGAGCCGCCGCGCAACTCGCCGCCCGACGCGAAGATCTGCGCTCCCGGACCGGCGAGCAAGGCGTCGGCGGCGTCGAACGTCGGCAACTGGAGGGAGCCGAGTCCTGCGTACCGGCCCGAGATGCCGTTCCCTCCGAACACGTCCGTCGCGTAGAGCGCGACGGTGCTGTTCTCGACGACGAGGCCGACGGCCGGTCCAAGGGGGATGGTGTCGTTGTACTGGCCGGGAGCGCCGAGGATGCCGCAGCGCGAGAAGCACACGTTCGCGCTGTTCGAGACCCGCACACCCGGGAACTGCCGGACGCTGAGCGCGGTGCTCCTCTGGACGCGAACGAGCCCCGCGCAGTTCGTGATTTCGATGCCCGAAGCGCCGGGGTCGTAGAACACGGTCGAGATCCCGAAGCCGGAGAGCGTCACGTTCTGGGACGCGCTCAGGTTGCGGATCACGACCGGCGGACGCACCGTGACGTTTCCTCCGGCGACGACGGCCAGCGCCTTTCCGTCGACCGTGAACGCGAAGTACGAGCCCGGGTAGACCAGGACCACGTCGCCGTCCACCGCGGCATCCACGGCGGCCTGAGGCGACGTGAACATCTGTCCGCTGGGGCCGACCGTCAGCACTCCCGCGGCGGCGGGGGAGACGAGCGAGAGAACGAGCAGGGAAGAGACGAGCGCGAGTCGCATGTTCGGGTGTCCTCGTCGAGGCGTGCTCCGCGGAGGTGCGGCGCGTGCCTCGCGGAGCTCACCGTAATCGCGACTCGGCGACTTCGCTACGACTCGGCGCGGCGCGATCGCTCGAACTCGACGAGCACGTCGCCCGCGCGCACTTCGCCGCCGTCCGCGGCAACGTACCGTACGACCGTTGCCTGCTGCGGCAGCGCGGCGTTCGCGCGGTAGACGACGTGCGTGAAGGTCTTCATGACCTCGATCAACCCGATCGGTTGGCCGTCCGTGACGACCGAGCCCGCGCTCGCGAACACGGGTTCGCCCGGCGCGGAGCGGTGGTAGAAGCGTCCGCTCTGCGGCGCGCGGAACACGAGCGCGCCCGCGTCCGCCGCGGAGTGCGCGGGGCCGTTCGCCGCCGACGCCGCGGTCGCGGCGAGCGGCTCGAGCTCGTAGAGCACGTCGCCGTGGCCGATCGGCGCGTGCACGCGCTCCCGCGCGGCGTTCACGACGCGGCCCGCGACGCCGTCGGGCACGACGAGTCGGAGCGCGCGCCCGAGCACGAGCAGCGTGCCCGCGCTCTCGCCCGCCGTGAGCACGCTCCCCGCACCGCGCGCCTCGGTGAAGAGGCCGACCTCGGGCGAGAGGAGCTCCGTCTTCGCGCCGTCCCGGCGCACGCGCAGTTCGATCGTCGTGTTCGCGCTCATCGTGTCGTCTCCAGTCGGCGCCGCGCTCGTCCTCGTTCGCCGGGGAGCACTCGGCAGCGCGCGCTCATCCTCTCGGCTCCGTCAGCGCCGCGAGGTCGTGCAAGGACCAGATGCGCGGGTTCTTCGTGCGGCGCGCGTTCGACTGGTACGCGGCCTGCGCGAAGAGCTCGAGCCAGCTCCGCAGCTCGCCGAGCGCGACGATCTCGTCGGTGTCCATCTGCGCGGCCGACTTGTACGGGTCCATGTCGCTCTCGATGCGCGCTTCGGTGTCGCGCATGCCTTGCTCGATCTTCTGGCGCTCCGCCGGATCCTGCGTCGCGATCTGGAAGTCGTCGTCGAGCTTCGTGTTGTACGCCGCGATCGCGAGCGTGCGGCCTTCCATCACCGCGAGGCGCGCGATCGTCGTCGAGAGCTGCACGACGGGCTCGTACGGCAGGCCCGCGAGCGCGTAGTAGCCCGCACCGCTCGCCTTGCGCAGAAGCACCGTGAACATCGGCACCGTGTTGGTCGAGTTCGCGTAGATCAGGCTCGAGCCGTAGCCGAGGAGGCCGAGACGCTCCGCCTCGACGCCGATGTCGAAGCCCGACACGTCCTGCATCCACACGATCGGGATGCCGTCGTCGTTGCACGCGCGGCTGAATGCGGCGACCTTCGCGATGCCTTCCTTGTAGAGGATGCCGAGCGGTTTCTTGCCGCCCTTGTGCTCGGGGTCGTCCATGACGCCCTGACGGTTCGCGACGAAGCCGAGGTAGAGCCCGTCGACGCGCGCGACGCCCGTGATCATCTCGCGACCGCGGTCGGGCAGGATCTCCCAGAACAAGGAGTGGTCGACGAGGCGCGCGAGCACTTCTTCGACCGCGTACGTCATGCGGTGGTCGGCGGGGAGCAGCCCCGCGAGCTCGTGCGCCGGTTGGAACGGCGCCGCGGCGTCCGCGCCGTGCCGCCAGAACGCGGCGCCGGAGCTCGGCAGCTTCGCGATCTCGGCGCGGATCAGCGTGATCGCGGTCTCGTCGTCGGGCACGCGCACGTCGGCGCAGCGCGACTGCGCGACGTGGACCTCGGGGCCGCCGATGTCGAGGCTCGAGAGGTGCTGCGACTTGGCGCCTTTGATCAGCGCGGCGCCCGCGATGACCATGTACGCGCCCTCGGTCATGTACACGCGGTCGCTGATGATCGGCATGTAGCCGCCGCCCGCGATGCAGTCGCCGAAGACGCCCGCGATCTGCGGCACGCCGGCGGCCGAGAGCTCGCTGTTCTTCTTGAAGATGTGGCCCGCGCCGGTGGCGCCCGGGAAGCTCTGCGCCTGCTCGGGGAGGTAGAGGCCCGAGCAGTCGACGAGGTAGATCACCGGGATCGAGAGGCGTTTCGCCATCTCCTGCGCGCGCTCGATCTTCTCGGGCGTGCGCGGCCACCACGAGCCCGACGCGACCGTGTTGTCGTTCGCGATCACCATCGTCCAGCGGCCTTCGACGAGCGCGAAGGCGGTGATCACGCCGGCGGCGGGGCTCTCGAGCTTGCCGAACAGGCGTCCGTGGTTGACGAACGTGCCGACCTCGAACGCGCGTGTGTTCGGGTCCTTGAGCTTCTCGAGCCGCTCGCGCGCCGTCAGCTTCTGCTTCTCGTGGACGCGCGCGGCGTAGGTCGGGCCCCAACCCTCGGCGACCTTCGCGCGGCGCTTCGCGAGCTCCGCCTCGCGCTCGGCGAGCTGCGCCTTGTTCTTGTCGAAGGTCGCGCGGTCGAGGAACGCATCGCGCGGGGAACCGATGGGGGTGAGCGGGACGCGGGCCATGTCAGCTCCTCGTGGCGGCCATCGCCGGCTTCCAACCCGGGATCGACCGTGTGTCGTACTCGCCGCGGCGGAATTCGTGGCTCTTCAGCACCGCGAGGTGCAGCGCGATCGTCGTCGGCACGCCCTGCACCTTCGCCGCGGTGAGCGTGCGCACCATCGTCTCGATCGCTTCCTCGCGCGTGTCGCCGTGCGCGATCACCTTCGCGATCAACGAGTCGTAGAACGGCGGGATCTCGTCGCCGGCGACGAGGTGCGTGTCGACGCGCACGCTTCCCGGGCCGCGGTCGAGCGGGAATTCGAACGCGGAGAGCAGCCCCGGCGCGGGGCGGAAGTTCTGCTCGGGATCCTCGGCGTTCACGCGGCACTCGATCGCGTGGCCGCGCGCGACGATCGTGCTCTGCGTGAGCGAGAGGCGGCGGTTGGCGGCGACGGCGAGCTGCTCCTTCACGACGTCGACGCCCGTGATCCGCTCCGTCACCGGGTGCTCGACCTGGAGGCGCGTGTTCATCTCCATGAAGTAGATCGGACCTTCGGTCGAGCGCAGGAACTCGATCGTGCCCGCGCCGGCGTACCCGATCGCCGCGGCGGCGCGCGCGGCCATCGTGCCGAGCTGCTCCCTCGTCTTCGCGTCGAGCGCGGGGCTCGGGCTCTCCTCGATCAGCTTCTGGTGCGAGCGCTGGATCGAGCACTCGCGCTCGAAGAGGTGCACCGCGTTCCCGAAGCGGTCGCCGAGGATCTGCACCTCGATGTGGCGGCCGCCGGTGAGGTACTTCTCGAGGTACATCGCGCCGTTGCCGAACGCGGCGAGCGCCTCCGCGCTCGCGGCGGGGAACGCGGCGCGCACCTCGGCTTCGTCGCGGCAGAGACGCATGCCGCGCCCGCCGCCGCCCGCGTCCGCCTTGAGGATCACGGGGAAGCCCGTCGCGTGCGCGCACTCGACCGCGTCGTCGACGCTCGCGAGCAAGCCGCTCGAGCCCGGGATGACGGGGAGGCCCGCAGCGCGCATCGCGGCCTTCGCGGGCGACTTCAGGCCCATCTTGCGCATCACCTCGGGCGACGGACCGACGAACGTGACGCCGTGCTGCTCGCACAACGCGGCGAAGCGCGCGTTCTCGGCGAGGAAGCCCCAACCCGGGTGGATCGCGCTCGCGTTCGTCTGCAGCGCGGCCTGCACGATGCGGTCGGCGCGCAGGTAGCTCTCGCGCGGCGCCGAGCCGCCGATGCCGACGGCCTCGTCCATGTTCGCGAGCCAGCGCGCGCCGCGGTCGGCCTCGGAGAAGACGGCGACGGTGCGCAGGCCGAGCTCGCGCGCCGCGCGCGCGATGCGCACGGCGACCTCGCCGCGGTTCGCGATCAAGAGCTTCTGGAACATGCGCGTCGGAGGATACGGCCCGCGCGCGTCCTTCTCCAGGCGCGGAGCCGCGCTTCCCTTCCCTCGCGCCGCCGCGCGCGGGTACCTTGCGCCGCGTGCCGACCGTTTGCTTCGCGCCGCTCGTCGTCCTCGCCGTCGCGGGAGCTCCGGCTCCGTGCCCGCGCGAGTTCGACCCGCGCTCGGCGCCGATCGAGCGCTCGGTCGAGGCCGCGGTATCCGTCGAGGTTTCGCCCGCGGCAGCGGAGCTCGCGCCGGGCGCCGCGTCGCCCGCCGACGCGTTCGAGGAGGCCGTGCGACGCCTCGCTGCGGATGCGCCGTTCGAGCGCGCGGCGGGCGAGCGCGCGCTCGCGTCCGTGCTCGCGCCCGAGCACGTCGCGCGCGTGACGGAGCTGCTCGCGGACGGCGGGAGCGAGCGCGCGCTCCGCGTGCGTTCCGCGCTCGCGCTCGCGCCGCGGGGGCTCGACCTCGCCGTGCGGATCGCGCTCGACCTTTCGGCGCCGACGCCCGCGCGCGCGCTCGCCCGCGACGCGCTCGAGGAGCGCGTCGCGCGCTGGACGCCCGGTTGGGATCGGCCGATCGGATCGCGCGGGCTCGTCGTCGGCGCGCTCGCGGGCGAGGACGGCGAGCTGCTCGCGCTCGACGCGCGGGCCGAGGACGGCGGCGTCGCGCGCGCGGCCGTGCTCCTCGCGCGCGGCGCGCGCGGACTGCCGCCGATCGCGCTCGCGCCCGACGCGAACCCCGCGCCGCGTCCGAGGACGGCCCGGGCGCGCCTCGTCCTGCGCGGGACCGGCGACGTGCTCCTCGCGCAGCTCGCGCGCGCACACGGGCTCTCGATCGCGGGACTCGGCTTCGACGAAGATCTCGACGGACGCGCGGCGCGGCTCGTCGTGCTCGGCCCCCGCGACGACGAGACGCGCACGGGCCTCGAGCTCCTCGCCGACGCGTGCCTCGCCGCGGCGAACGCGGACACCGCGAGCGCGCGCACGGCGAACGCGCGCTTCCTCGGCGCGTGCGGGTGGCCCGACGCGGTCGCGTGGATGGAGGAGCGTTTCCTCGCGGGGTTCGCCGCGGGTTCGAGCGGTGCGGAAGGCGGAGACGCGAGGACGCGCGATGCGCTCGCGAACCCTCCGCGCCAGGCCGACGACGGCGCGCCGCGTGTCGACCTCGTCTGGCTCGACGGGCTCTCTGCGGCGGCGGAGCGCGGCGCGCTCGCGCCCGCGTGGCGGCGGCGCGACGTGCTCACGTTCTGCGCGCGGTACCTCGCGGAGCCCGCGCTCGAGCCCGCGCCGGCGCTGCGTGCGGAGCGCGTCGCGGGCATCGCGCGCGCGCTCGCGCTCGCGGGGCCGCGCGACGCCGACGGCGGCGACGCGCGCGCGTTCACGGCGCTCGCGGAGGACGCCGGCGGGCTCGCGACGTGGGCGCGGCTCGTCGCGTGGGAGGGACGCGGCGCCGCGACGGACGCGGAGCGCGACGAGCTCGCCCTCCGCGTCGCGCGCTGGGGCGCGGACGCGCAGCCTTCGAGCGCGGCGCTGCTCGACGCAGGGCTCCGCGTGCGCGCGCGGCTTCCCGGCGCGGCGGAGACGGAGCTCGTGCTCGAGCGGCCCGAAGCGTACTTCGAGCGCGCGAGCCGCGAGGGAAGCGTCGACGGCCTCGTCGAACGGCTCGTCGCGGCGCGCGTCGTTCCGCCCGCGCGTTGGGACGAGCCCACTGCGCTCCCGCGCACGTGGCCCGCGCCGCTCGAGGACGCGGCGTGCGCGTGGATCGCGCGCTCGTCGCGGCCGATCGAGGCCGTGACGGCGCACGTGCTCGCGCTCCTCGACGAGGAACGCGACCGCCCGCAAGGACGCGTGCGCGTCGCCGAACTCCTGCGCACGCTCGCGCGCGGCGCGGGGAGCGAGCGCATCCGCGCAGCGCTTGCGGAGGAGACCGTGCGACGCGTCGCGCTCGCGGAACGACGCGCGGTCGACGCGAAGGGCCAAGGCGGTGGAGCCGCGGCGAACGAGAGCTCCCGAGCGGCGCGAGCGGAGTCGAGCGTGCTCGAGACGCGGCTCCTCGCCGTGGCACTCGGGGTCGAGGAAGGCGCGCTCGCCCCCGCGCCGCCCGCAGGGCTCTTCGAAGGACTCGCACTCGGCGAACACGCGGCGCGCGGGGACGTGTCCGCGCGCACGCTGCTCGTCGGCGCGCTCGGCGACGCGGCGGCGCTCCCGTTCGCGTCGGCGGGCCTCGACTGGGCCGTCGAGAGCCTGCGCGCGCGGCGCGACGAGGACGGCGAGCGCGCGCTCATCCGCGCGGTGCGCGCGGCCGCGGAATCGGGCTCCGCGGCGCTGCGGGCGCGCTTCCGCACCGACGTGTGGCCGCAGGCGTCGGCGCCCGCGCCGCGCGACCTCGAGGACCTCGCGCGCGAGGCGCCGGTCGAATTGCGCTGACGGGCTCCGAAGCCGCGCCGCGAGGTTCCGAAGCGCGCTCGGCGCTCGACGCGCTTCGATTGCGTGCGGATCGCGTGAGCGGCGCACTTCGGGGTATTCGTGGCTCGCGTCGCGCGGCATCATGCTCCGCGCATGGAACGCGCCGCGTCGTCCTCTCTCCTGTCGCGCTTTGCGCCGGTCCTCGTCCTCCTCGCCGCGTGCGCGCCTTCGCCGGGTGGGGGGGCTGCGCCGTCGAGCCCGAGCGGCGGCAACGCGAGCGCCGCCGCGGGCGGGGCGAAGAGCAGCGCGGGCGCGCCGTCGAGCGTCGCGCCGCGCGAGGTGCGCACGGCGCGCGTCGCGCGCGAGGCGTGGCCGCTGTCGGTCGCCGCGACCGGCGAACTCGCGGCGTTCGAGGAGAGCGCGCTCTCGGTCAAGGTCCCCGGCCGCCTCGCGCGGCTCGCGGTCGACCTCGGCGTCCGCGTCGACGCGGGCGCGCTCGTCGCGGAGGTCGACGCGCGCGACTACGAGCTGCGCGTGAAGCAGGCCGAGGCCGCGGTCGCGGCGGCGCGCACGGCGCTCGGGCTCGCGGCCGCGGGCGACGACGACGCGGTCGACGTCGAGGCGACGAGCGGTGTGAAGCTCGCGAAGACGCAGCTCGACGCGGCGAAGCGCGACCACGCGCGCGCCGTCGCGCTCGTGAAGGACAAGGTCGGGACGCAGGCGGACCTCGACGACGCGGAGACCGCGCTCCGCCTCGCGGAGACGCGGCTCGTCGCGGCGCGCGAGGACGTGCAGGTGCGCGTCGCGACGCTCGCGGCGCGGCGCGCGGACCTCGCGCTCGCGAAGCAGCAGCTCGCGGACACGCGCGTCGTCGCGCCGTACGCGGGCGAGGTCACCGCGCGGCTCGCGGGCACGGGGGACTACCTCGCGGCGGGCGCGCCGGTCGCGCGGCTCGTGCGCCTCGATCCGCTGCGTCTGCGCGTGCGCATCCCCGAACGCGACGCGGTCGACGTGCACGCCGGGCAGGAGGTCCGCTTCACGGTCGACGGAGCGCGCGGCGGCGGCAGCGCGCCGATCGCGCGCGTCGCACCGGGGCTCGGCGCGGCGTCCCGCGCGCTCGTGGTCGAGTGCGACGTGCCCGCGATCGCGAGCACGGCCGACGCCGCGGGCGTGACGCCGCCGACCTGGCTCCGCCCCGGCGCGTTCGTGCGCGCGGAGGTCGTCGTCGACGCGAACGCGCGCGCGCTCGTCGTCCCGCCCGCGGCCGTCGCGTCGTTCGCGGGCATCGACAAGCTGCTCGTCGTGAAGGACGGCAAGGTCCTCGAACGCCGCGTCAAGCTCGGCCGGCGCGACGACGCGCGCGTCGAGGTGCTCGACGGCGTCGGCGAGGGCGACGAGGTCGTGCTCGCGCCCGGGAACCTCGCCGAGGGCGCTGCGGTGCGCGTGACGAAGTAGCGACCATGCGCAGCCTCGTCGAGACCTGCATCCGCCGGCCCGTCTTCGCGACGATGCTCATCGCGACGCTCGTCGTCGTCGGCGTCGCGAGCTTCCTCCACCTCGGCGTCGACCGCTTCCCGAGCGTCGACCTGCCGACCGTGTCCGTGCGCACGACGCTGCCGGGCGCTTCGACGGAGGACGTCGAGACGCTCGTCAGCCAGCGCATCGAGGAAGCGGTCAACACGATCGAGGGCATCGACCAGCTGCGCTCGATCTCGACCAACGGCTCGTCCGTGGTCGTGATCACGTTCGCGCTCGAGCGGAACATCGAGGCCGCGACGCAGGACGTGCGCGACCGCGTCGCGACGGTGCTGCGCGACCTCCCGCCCGAGGCGGAAGCGCCGATCATCTCGAAGTTCGACAACGACCAGACGCCGGTGCTCACGCTCGCGGTGTCGTCGGAGCGGCCGCTGCGCGAGCTCACGGAGATCGCCGACAAGCTCGTCAAGCCGCACCTCGAGCGCTGCACGGGCGTGGGGGAGGTCCTGCTCGTCGGCGCCGTGCCGCGCGCCATCGACGTGCAGGTCGACGGCGACCGGCTCGCGGCGTACGGACTTTCGATCACCGACGTGCGCGACGCGCTCGAGCGGCAGAACGCGGAGGCGCCGGGCGGCAACGTGACCGGCGAGCACCGCGAGTCGTCGCTGCGCACGCTCGGCCGCATCGCGGACCCGCGCGCGTTCGACGAGGTCGTCGTCGCGGTGCTCGACGGCGTCCCGGTGCGCGTGAGGGACCTCGGGAAGGCCGAGGACGGCACGAAGGAAGTCCGCTCCGTCTCGCGCCTCGACGGGAAGCCGTGCATCTCGATGGAAGTGCGGCGGCAGTCGGGCGCGAACACCGTCGCGACGATCGAGGCCGTCAAGGCGCGCCTCGCGACGCTGCGCGCGGAGCTGCCCGCGGACCTGCGGATCGAGGTCATCCGCGACCAATCGCGCTACATCGAGGCCGCGCTGCACGAGATCGACGTGCACCTCGTGCTCGGGAGCGTGCTCGCGAGCCTCGTCGTGCTCCTCTTCATGCGTTCGTGGCGCTCGACGTTCATCGCGGCGGTCGCGATCCCGTGCTCGGTCGTCGCGACGTTCGGCGCGATGCAGGCGCTCGGGTTCACGCTGAACAGCGTCACGATGCTCGCGCTCGTGCTCATGGTCGGCATCGTGATCGACGACGCGATCGTCGTGCTCGAGAACGTCTTCCGTTTCGTCGAGGAGAAGGGGCTCTCGCCCTTCGCCGCGGCGCGCGAGGGCACGGCGGAGATCGCGCTCGCCGTCATGGCGACGACGCTCTCGCTCGCGGTGATCTTCGTGCCCGTCGCGTTCATGTCGAGCATCTCGGGCCGCTTCCTCTACCAGTTCGGCATCACCGCGGCGGTCGCGGTGATGGTCAGCCTGCTCGTGTCGTTCACGCTGACGCCGACGATGAGCGCGCGGCTCCTGCGGCGCGGCTCCGGCGCGGCGAACCACGGCCACGCGGCGTCGCGCGGCGGGTTCTACGGGTTCATCGATCGCGTGTACGGCTGGATGCTCGAGCGCGCGCTCGCGTGGCGCTGGGCGGTGCTCCTCGGCGCCGTGCTCGTCGTCGCCGCGTCCGTGCCGCTCTACCGCGGCGTGAAGCAGGAGTACACGCCCGGCAACGTCGACGAGGCCGAGTTCGAGGTCAACGTCACCGCCGCGGAGGGCACGAGCTTCGCCGCGATGGACGCGACGTTCCAACGCGTCGAAGAGCTCCTGCGGACGACGCCCGGCGTCCGCACCGTGCTGACGACGGTCGGCGGCAGTTTCCTCGGCCAGGTGAACCAGGGGAGCGCGTACGTGCGCATCGCTCCGCACGAGGAGCGCGTGCTCTCGCCGTCGCGGCTCTGGCGCGAGACGCTCGCCGGACATCCTTCGAAGGCGTTCGAGGGCAACTACGGGCAGCGCGACGTGATGGTCGAGGTGCGCAAGCGCCTCGCGACGCTGTCCGGACTGCGCTGCTCCGTGCGCAACGCGCCGTCGTTCAACATCGGCGGCGGGAACTTCGACATCGACTTCTCGATCCTCGGGCCGGACCTGCAGGCGCTCGCGCGCTACGCGGACGCGCTGCGCGCGAAGGCGCTCGCCGCGGGCGGCATCGTCGACGCGGACACGACGCTCAAGCTCGACAAGCCCGAGCTGCGCGCCGTGATCGACCGGCAGCGCGCGGCGGACCTCGGCGTCGACGTCGCGGACGTCGCGACCGCGCTGCGGCTCATGGTCGGCGGCGAGACGCGCGTGTCGCGTTTCCGCGACGCGGCGCTCTCCGAGGACTACGACGTGCAGCTCCGCCTGCGGCCCGAGGACCGCGTCGAGGCGGGACGCATCGCGGACATGACCGTGCGCACCGCGAGCGGTCGCAACGTGCCGCTCTCCGAGGTCGTGCAGCTCGTCGCGGGCACGAGCCCGTCGCGCATCGACCGCCTCGACCGGCAACGACAGGTCTCACTGCGCGCGAGCGTCGGTCCGGGCTTCGCGCTCGGCGACCGGCTCGATGCGCTGCGCGCGGCCGCGGACGAGCTCAACCTGCCCGTCGGCTACTCGACGCGCGTGTCGGGGCGCGGGCGCGAGCTCGAGCGCACGTTCGAGGAGTTCCTGCGCGCGTTCCTGCTCTCGATCGTGCTCATGTACATCATCCTCGCGGCGCAGTTCGAGAGCTTCGTGCACCCGCTGACGATCCTCTTGTCGCTGCCGCTGTCGGTGCCGTTCGCGCTGTGGTCGCTGTCGGCGAGCGGGAACACGCTCAACCTCTACTCGGCGCTCGGCATCCTCGTGCTCTTCGGCGTGGTGAAGAAGAACGCGATCCTCCAGGTCGACCACACGAACCAGCTGCGCGCGAGCGGAATGGAGCGGCGCGCGGCGATCCTGCAGGCGAACCGCGACCGCCTGCGGCCGATCCTGATGACGACGCTCGCGCTCGTCGCGGGCATGCTGCCGTTGTGGCTCGGCAGCGGGCCGGGCGCGGAAGAGCGGCGCGCGGTCGCGGTGGTCGTGATCGGCGGGCAGACGCTGTCGCTGCTCGTGACGCTGCTCGTGACGCCGATCGCGTACACGTTCCTCGACGACGTCGGCGCGCTGTTCCGGCGGCGCGCGCGGACGGCGGGCGATGGGGAGGACGCGGAGCGCCGCGACGCGCTCGACCCCGCGGGCGGAGCGGGGCCGACGCACGCCTGATCCGTCCCAGCCGGGGGACGGATGGGCCCGCGACCGCGCCGAAACGGCCGTCGAACGCGCTGCGCGGAGCCGCGGGAAGCTGCCCGCCGGAAACTCCTTCGGTCGCATCCGGTGCGCGCCGATGACATGCTGTCCGGCGTCCCCGAAGCACCCCGACGACGCATGTCCCTCTTCCGCTCCCAAACCGCCCCGTCCGGTCCGCTCGAAGTCGCCGATCCCGAGGAGGCGAAGAAGACGCCGATCACGCGCGAGGAGATCGCGCTCGCCGTCGCGCCGCGCAGCGGAATCGCGGAGCAGTTCCGCGCGCTGCGCAACTCGATCCAATCCCTGAACCCCGACGGCGCGCCGCGCACTCTCGTGCTGACGAGCGCCGTCCACGGCGAGGGCAAGAGCGTCGCCGCGATCAACCTCGCGCTCGCGCTCACCGAGGTCCCGAACACGCGCGTGCTCCTCGTCGACGCGGACCTGCACCGCCCGTCGCTCGAGCACTACCTCGGTCTGCCGCGCCGCCAGGGGCTCACGGAGCTCGTGCGCAACACCTGTCCGATGGACCGCGCGGTGCGCGCGACGTCGGCGAACAACGTGTGGCTGCTCGGCGCGGGCGAGCTCCCGCAGAACCCGTCCGAGCTGCTCGGCTCCGAGCGCATGCGGACGATCTTCGCGCAGTTCAAGCAGCGCTACTCCTACATCCTGATCGACACGCCCGAGGCGCTGACGATCAGCGACGCGAGCCTCCTCGGCGCGCAGGCGGACGGCATCCTGCTCGTCGTGCGGTTGAACTCGACGCCGCGGCACCTGGTCGAGCAGGCGCACAACATGCTCGAAGCGCTCGGCGGAAACGTGCTCGGCACGTGCCTCACCGGCGCGGGCGAGAGCGACACGAGCTCGCGCTACGCGAAGCGCTGAGCGTCAGTCGAAGAGCAGGCGCTGCAGGAAGCGCACGGCGCGCGGGAGGAGCGCGTCGTCGTCGAGAGCGCGCGGAGCTTCGGCGCGCGGAGCGCCCTTCGCGCCGGCGGACGAAGCACCGGGAGCCGGCTCCGTTGCGCGCGCGACGTTCTTCCGCGCGGCTTCGGCCGGCGCGACGTTCGCCGCGAGCGGACGCGTGAGCGCGAGCGACTCGGGCGCGAACTCCATCGGCTCGCCGCGCCGCGCCGAGCGCACGAGCGCGCGCAGGTGCGCCTTCTCCCACGCGAGCACGCGGCGGTAGTCGGGGTACGCGCGCTCGCGGCGGCGGAACTCGCGACCGTGGTGGATCCAGCGGCCGTCCGCGTCCTTCACCGGCGGGTGGAGCGCGTGGAGCACCTCGTGGAACACGACGTAGCGCACGAACCAGAGCGGGACCGCGGGTTGGTCGAGCGCGGGATGGATGCGCACGCGGTGGAGGTCGGGGTCGTAGCTGCCGAGGCGCAGCCCGCCGCGCGAGCGCGACGGACCGCGGCGGCCCCACGTGATGCGCGGAGGACGCGCGTGCAGCGCTTCGTCGCGCGCGAAGTCGGTCGCGAGCACGTCGGCGAGGAGTTCGGCGAGGTCGCGATGGTGTCCGCGCGCGATGAGGCGCTCCGCGCGCTCCTTCGGCGGCGGGAGCGCGGCGAGCGAGCGATGGATCCAGTCGTCGAGCAATCGACAGGCGCGCGGCGCGCGGTTCCCGGAGCGGATCCAGCTCGCGACGGCCTGGTGCACCTCGGGCGGCGCCGCGTCGAACATCGCGTGCATGCGGACCTCGAGCCCGGTCGTGCGCCGACCGCGCGGCCCGGTGCGATAGGGGCGGACGCGGATCGGCAGCTTGCGCGCGCGCGTGTAGACGACCGTGACGGGACAGTCGAGCTCGCCGGCGAGGAACTCGCGCCAGCGGGCGGTCGGGTCGTTCGCGGCGCGGTGATCGCGAGGCGCGGAGGGCACGCGGGGAGTGTGCGAGTGGGACCGGCTCCAAGCAAGCGCGGCGGCGTGCTCGAAGGCACTCCGCCGCGCAGTGATTCCGTCGGAGCGCGATTCTCCGCGCCCACCCCACTCACGGATTCAACGTCACCTCGACTCCGCTCTGCTCGTCGCCATCCGCGATCGTGATCTGCCGTTCCTGCGAGTGCTTCTCGAGCGCCGTGTCGAACGGGTTCACCGCCTGCGACGCGTTCGAGCCGACGAGCTTGTACCCGCCCGGCACCACGTTCGACAGCACGAACGTCCCGTCCGCGCCCGTGCGCGCGCGGTAGCTCCGCGGACGATCGCCCTCGAGCGCTTCGAGCGTCACGAGCCCGTTCGGGAAGCCCTGTCCCGCGCCGTCGACGAGCTTGCCGCGCACGCTCCCGCCGCGCGTGAGCCGCACGTCGCCGACGTCGTTCGCTTGACCGAACGTCACCTGCACGCCCTTCTGCTCGTACGCGCAGAACCCGCCCGCCTCGACGGTGATCTGGTAGACCTCGGGCGTCAGGTTCTTCAGCGTGAAGCGGCCCGCCGCGTCCGTGCGCGTCGACGCGCTCGTCGCCTGCGTCGGGTAGTCGCCGCCGAGTCCGGCCGTGAACGCGTCGAGGGTCCACTCGTTGTCGTGCGTCTCGACGCGCGCCTGGGCGACGGGCCTCCCGTTCGCGTCGACGACGCGCCCCGTGAGCGCACCGCCGTGGCCGAGGCGCACCTCGATCCCGCGGATCGAGCGGCCGGTCTCGATGCTGAACGGCTTGGAGAAGCCGGGCGCATAGCCCGGAGCGCTCGCCTCGACGAGGTAGGCGCCGTCGCTCGTCGCCTGGACGCCCGGGATGCAGAACGCTCCGTCCGAGGCCTTCTCGACCACGACGCGGCTCTCGGGCACCGGCTGCGTGACGGGGTTCTCCTCGAACGTCACGCGCAGGCGCACCTGGAAGTCGGTGATCGGCGCGCCCGTGTCGGCGTCGACGACGGTGCCGCACGCGTCGGCTTCCTTCTGGCCTTCGATCACCAGGTTCCTCGTGTCCGCCGCGATCGGGACGGCGCGGAAGCGCCAGCCGCGGAGCACCGCGATCACGTTGTATTTCCCGGGCAGGAGCGCATCGAGGCAGAACTCGCCCTGGTCGTTCGACAGCACCTCGCACCGCGCGCTCTGCTGCGCGCTGTTGAAGCCGATCGCGAGCACCTTGGCGCCGGCGATGCCTTGGCCGTTCGCGCCCCTGACCTTGCCGCAGATCGACTGCGCGGGCTTGAGCACGACGTCGCGCTTCACGTCCGCGTGTTCGTCGTCGAACTCGATGCCCGGCACGTTCGCGGTGCCGTAGCCCTGCGCCTTCACGGTGAGCATGCGCGTGCCGGGCGAAACGTGCGGGAGCGAGTACGCCCCGTCCGCGTTCGTCGTCGTCGTGAGGCGGTCGGGGGCTTCGTACGGAGAGACCTGGAACTGCATGCCGTCGAGCGCGATGGTCGCGCCCGCGACCGCCTTGCCTGCTTCGTCCTGCACGAGGCCCGAGAGCGTCCCTCCCGCGCGCAACACGATCGGCGCTTCGCGCACCTCGCCCTGCGCCGGGATCGGCACGGTGAAGCCCTCGTAGCGCGCGTATTCGGGGTGCGTCGCGGCGATGCGGTAGCGGTCGCGCGGCTCGAGGCTCCGGAACGCGAAGCGGCCTTGTTCGTCGGAGTCCGTCGAGCTCTCGACCGTGTTCTCGGGGCGCGGGTCGTTGTAGAAGAAGATCGCCTGCGCGCCGAACGACGTCAGCGTCACGCGCGCGCCCGCGACGGGCCTGCCCGCGGCGTCGACGATCGTGCCCAGGAGCGCGTTGTCGTAGCGGAAGCTCGCCTCGTCGTTCGCCGTCGTGCGCTGCGCGGCCGACGCGGGCGCGGCCTTCGGTGCGTCGGGCTCGAGCTTCGCGGGTTTCGTCGGCGCGCTCGGCGTCGCCTTCGGATCCTCGACGTGCGGCGCGGGCTCGCCCGGCTGCGTGGGCTTGTCGAGCAACGACGACACGCCGAAGAAGAGCGCGCCGAGCGCGGCGAGGACGATCACGAGAACGAGGATGGGGCGTTGCATGGCGTGAGGCGGGCGCGTCGACCGGGGTGGGCGTGCGCGAGTGGAGAGGAGGAGCGGCGCTCGACGGAGCGCGCGTTCCCGAGGGACGCACCGGGTGCGGTCGTCTTCCCGAGTACGGGAGCCGAGGCTCGGGGTGAGGATCGGCACGCGGGCGGGTGCGACTCGACTCGCGCGCACGAGCGGGAACGTTTTTCCACGTCGCGTCGACGTGGAGCCGGGGGAGTTCCAGCGTGGACGCGCGCTCCGGCTTCGACGTTCGCCTGCGTGGACCTCGGAAACGAAACCGCCGGAGCGGGGCTCCGGCGGCGAGGGTCCAGGTCGAGCTCCGGCGGGGCCGGAGCGCTCGTCACTGCGTCAAGTTCACGTCGACGCCGCGCTGTTGATCGCCGTCGGAGACGGTGATCTGGCGCTCGGAGTTCTTCATGTCGCGCAGGTCCTCGAACGGATTGCCGCCGCCGTCGCCGGCCGACGAGCCCGAGAGGCGGTAGCGGCCCGCGACGATGTTCGAGATCGTGTAGGTGCCGTCGCCCGCGCTCTTCGCGCGGTACGTGCGCGGGCGGTCGCCTTCGAGGATGTCGAGTTGCACGCGCCCGCCCGCGAAGGGCTTGCCCGACGGATCGATCAAGCGCCCGGAGATCGAGCCGCCGCGCGAGAGCCGCACGTCGCCGATGTTGTTCGGCGCGCCGACCGCGACGTTGATGTCCTTCTGCTCGTACGCGCAGAAGCCCGCGGCCTCGATCGTGATCTGGTAGGCCTCGGGGTTCAGGTTCTTCAGCGTGAAGTAGCCCTGCGCGTTCGTGCGCGTCTGCGCGCTCGTCGCCTGCGTCGGGTATTCGGCGCCGATCGCCTCGGTGAAGGCGTCGTCCGTCCACTCGTTGTCGTGCGTGATGACGAGCGCGCGCGCGATCGGCTTGCCGTCCGGATCGACGACGCGGCCGGTCAGCGTGCCGCCGTGGCCGAGGCGCACGTCGATGCCGCTCACGGTCTTGCCGGGCGAGACGCTGAAGATCGCGGAGAAGCCCGGTGCGTGGCCCGGAGCCTGCGCTTCGACGACGTAGCCGCCGTCGCCGCTCGCTTGGACGCCGGGGATGCAGAACTCGCCGTTCGCGTTGCCCTCGACGACGGTCTCGCTCTCCGGGATCGGCTGCGTCTGCGTGTTGCCCGGGTAGGCGATGCGCAGGCGGACCTTGAAGCTCGTGATCGGCGCGCCGCTTTCGGCGTCGAGCACGCGGCCGCACGCGTCGGCTTCCTTGAAGCCTTCGATGACGACGTTCTGCGAGTTCGAGTTGATGCGCTGCGCCTTGTCGAAGCGCCAGCCCTTGCACGTCGCGAGGACGTTGTAGGGGCCGGGCATCAGCGACTCGATGCAGAACTCACCGTTCGCGTTCGACACGGCCTGGCCGCGCGCGCTCTGCGCCGTGCTGTTGAAGCCGATCGCGAGCACGGTCGCGTTCGGGATGCCGACGTTGCCGGGGCCGACGATGCGGCCGCAGATCATCTCGGCGATCTTGAGCGTGACGTCGCGCGTGAGGAGCTCGTCCTTCTGGAACATCAGCCCGGGCACCGTGACGATGCCGTACCCCGACGCCTGCACGGTCATCACGCGGTTCCCCGCGGGGATGTTGCGCATCGTGAAGTAGCCCTCGTTGTTCGAGGTGACCGTGATGCGGTCCGGCGGTTCGTAGGGCGAGGTCTGGAACTGGATGCCGTCGACGTAGACGGTCGCGTTCGGCACGGCGTTGCCGCCTTCGTCGCGGACGTGGCCCGCGATGCTCGCGCCGACCGTCAGCGTGATCGTCGGCTCCTCGGACACGCCCTGCGGGAGCACGGGCACCGTGTCCATCTCCTTGCGCGTGTAGTCCGGGTGGGCGAGCACGAGCCGGTACTTCCCGCGCGGCTCGAGGCTGCGGAAGGCGAAGCGGCCTTCCTTGTCCGTGCGGCGGACGATGTCCTTGCTGTGGTCGACCGGGTCGTTGACGAAGAACATCTGCGCGGTGCCGACGGTCGTCAGGGTGAGCTCGACGTCCGGGATCGGAGCGCCGTCCTTGTTCACGACGAGGCCGGTCAGGCCGTTGTCGTACTGGAAGCTCGCGGCCTCGTCGCCGGACTCGCGGTCGACCTCGGCCGAGGTCGTGCGCGCCGCGGGGTTGCGGTTCTGCTCGCGCTCGAGCGTCGCGGCGTGGTTCGCGGGCTTTTCGGCGGTCCGCGTGGGGGTCGGCTCCTGGGACGTCTCGGGCTTGCTCGGCTCGGAGAGCAGGCTGAAGACGCCGAAGAGCAGCGCGCCGAGAGCGGCGAGGACGAGCACCAGGACGAGGATGGGGCGTTGCATGGCGATGAGGGCGATCGGAGCGGGTCGGAGGTCCGATCGGCGTTCCTGAGGGGCCGAGGGCGCGCCCCGCGCGGGGCGCCCTGCTTCGGACGGATGTCGGCGCCGAGGGACGCCGAGCTTCGGGGAAGCTTCCCCCGAGTCGCGGAATGGTAGCCACGCCCGGCAAAAAAGTCCCTGGACCGGGCCGACGCGGCGGGTCAGCGCGAGTTCGCGGCGCCCGCGCGTCCGGCGTTCCCGCCGCCGAGCAGGGCGTCGGATTCGTCCTCGGCCGCGTGCGCCGGCCAGAACGACTCGGTCCAGAGCATCGAACCGAGGAAGTAGGCGAAGAGCAGGAGCTCGAAGTCCACCTTGCGGTAGACCTCGATCCGAGCGGAGCGCCCGAGCAGGCCGGGGAGCAGGCGCAGGAGCTCGCCGGTCTTCGGCGCGACGAGGCGCCACCCGCGGCGGAACGTCGGGAGCGGGAGCACACGGTGCGGCTTGTTGCCCGTCGAGAGCGAGATCTCGCGGCGCAGGAAGCTCCACCGCAGGGACGAGCCGAGCCATTCGTGGCCCTCCGTCCACAGCGAGAACTGGCTGCGCAGGATCCCCGGGTCGCGGCGGAAGGTGAGCACCTCGCCCTTCTCGGGCCGCCAGGTCGCGACCGACACGACCAGCCCGCGGCGCTCGACGGTCAGCACGCCGAGCTTCTCCTGGTCCTTCCAGACCGTGTGCCTCCGGGTCCAGAGCCCGGAGACCTCGGTGCGGTACGTCGCGATCGGTTCAGCCATGGGGTTCGGCCTTCATCGGCCGTCGGGGGGCGCGCGCTTGCGCTCGCGCTCCGTCGACCGGCGCGGGCCTCGGAGACGGGGGAACGAGTTTCAGGGGCCGACCCGGGATCGGCAAGGGTCATCCGGCGCGGAGCGCACGGACCGTGTCGACGACGAGGTCGAGCCCGGCCTCGACCTCGGCCGGGGTCGTCCCACGGCCGAGGGAGAAGCGGACCGTGCCCGCGGCCTCGGCGGGGGGGAGACCGAGCGCGGCGAGCACGTGGGACGGCTTGCGCGCGCCCGCGTGGCAGGCGGAGCCCGCGGAGGCGAGGAGCCCGGCGCTCGAGAGCCCGGCGAGCAGCGCCTCCGCGTCGAGTCCATCGAAGGCGAGGTTCGTCGTGTTCGGGAGGCGCCGCGCGCCGCGCGCGTGGAGGCGTACGGGGCCCGCGCGCCGGACGAGCTCGGCCTCGAAGCGGTCGCGGAGCGCGGCGAGCGCCGTGGGGCCGGGACCCGCGAGCCACGCTCGCGCGAGCTCGGCCGCGCGGCCGAAGCCGACGAGCGCGGGCAGGTTCTCGGTGCCGGCGCGACGGCCCTGCTCCTGCGCGCCGCCGCGCTGGCGCGGGGTGAACGGACTCCCGGGCCGCACCCAGAGCGCGCCCGCGCCCTTCGGACCGTGGAGCTTGTGCGCGCTGAACGACGCGTAGTCGACGCGCGGCGCGTTCGCGCCCGCGAGCTCGACCGGCACCTTGCCGAGCGCCTGCACCGCGTCGACGTGGACGAGGACGCCGAGCTCGTGCGCGCGCGCCGCGATGCGCGCGAGCTCGGGGAGCGTGCCGAGCTCGTTGTTCGCGAGCTGCAGACAGACGAGCGCGCACCGTTCGTCGAGCGCGGCGCGCGCCGCGTCCTCGCGCGGGGCGCCGTCCGCGTCGACGTCGAGGAGCACGAGCTCGCGCCCGCTCGCGCGCAGGTTCTCGAGCACCGCGGCGTGCTCGACGCTCGTCGCGACGACGCGCGGACGCTCGGGGCGCGCCGCGAGCGCGGCGTCGATCGCGGTCGCGATCGCTTCGGTGCCGCCCGACGTGAACACGAGCTCGCGCGGGGCGACGCCGGCGAGCCGCGCGATCGACGAACGCGCGGCGCGGAGCGCGTCCGCGGCCTCCTCGCCGCCGGCGTGCGTACTGGACGGGTTCGCGCCCGCGCGCGTGAACCAGGGGAGCATCGCCTCGACGACCTCCGGCGCGCAGGCCGTCGTCGCGTTTTGGTCGAAGTCGATTCGCATGGGGGAGGAAACGGCGAAGGCGCGGATCGCTCCGCGCCTTCGAGACTCGAGCGCGGCGCGCGGCCGCGTGGACTCACTGGAAGAGCGCGCTCAGATGATCGGGCAGGTGTTCGCCCGTCGTGCAGCACGGCTCGCAGTAGTTGTTGTCCGTGCCCGGCGAGTGCGAGCAGTGGCGGCACTCGTTCGCCTTGTGCAGCGCCTGCGCGACCTTCTTGCGCTGGCCTTCGAGCACCGCGATCTTCTCGCGGAGCAGGCGGTCTTGTTCGGCGAGCGCTTCCCGCACGCGCTCGAGGAAGAGCTCGCGGTTCTCGACCTGCGCGCGCACCGCCATCAGCTCGCGGATCCGATCGAGGTGCAGGCCGAGCTCCTGCAGGTCGCGGATCATCTGCACGCGGTGGATGTCCGTGTGGCGGTAGTAACGGAAGCCGCCCTGGCTGCGCGTCGCGGGCTGGATGAGCCCGAGCTCTTCGTAGTAGCGCAGCGTGCGGAGGTTCGTGTTCGCGAGCTTGGCGAAGTCGCCGATCTTGAGCAGGTCGGGTTGAACGGACATGGCGATGGGTTCCGAGGTTTCGGGACGGAACGCTCCCCGAGAAGCGGGTGGAGCGTTCGAAACAACCGAACTCAACTCTACCGCACACGTTAGGCGCATCAAGGGCCCCCGCCGATCCGAACTTCGGCCGGTCGAGGCGTCGAGGGGCCGGGGACCGCGAGCCGCCCGAAACAGCCCCGGGCTTCCTTCTCCAGGAACCGGGCCGTATAGAGGGCGCCCCCGAACCGGAGGCACCCCATGACCCTCTCCTTCTTCTTCGACCTCCAGTACCTCCTCTACGTCGGCCCGTTCCTCCTGCTCGCGATGTTCGCGTCGTGGCGGGTGAAGAGCACCTTCCTCCGCTTCTCGAACGTCGGCGTGCGGAGCGGCATGACCGGCGCCGAGGCCGCCGCCGCGGTCGCGCGCGCGGGCGGGGCCGAGGTCTCGATCGAGCGCCACCAGGGCTTCCTCTCGGACCACTACGACCCGACGACGCGCACGCTGCGCCTCTCGCCCGAGGTCTACGACGGCCGCTCCGTCTCCTCGATCGCCGTCGCCGCGCACGAAGCCGGCCACGCGATCCAGGACGCGAAGGCCTACGCGTGGCTCGGCATCCGCTCCCAACTCGTCCCCGTCGCGAAGATCGGCTCGATGGCCTGGGTGTGGATGTTCATGATCGGGATGATCCTCTCCACGCAGGCGGGCAAGGGCGGCAGCCCGATCGGCACCTTCCTCGTCGACGCGGGCATCCTCCTCTTCGGCGCCACCGTCCTCTTCCAACTCGTCACCCTCCCCGTCGAGTTCGACGCCTCGAACCGCGCGAAAGCAGTGCTCGCCCAAACCGGCATCGTCTCGAACCAGGACGAAGCCGACGGCGTGAGCAAGGTCCTCGGCGCCGCCGCGATGACCTACGTCGCCGCCGCGCTGACCGCCATCGCGACGCTCCTCTACCTGCTGTCGCGCCGCCGCGACTGAGCCCGGAAGAGAGAAGGGCAACTCGCACCCGCGAAGTCGCTCGGAGCTGAGAGGAACCTAGAACTCGTGGCTCGTTCGCGGCCGGTCCTCCGGCCGCGAACGAGCCCCGAGTCTGGGATGCGGAAGCACCCACATGTGTTCCGTTGCGTCACTCTCCCCGTGGCTTCGCAACTGCCGTTGCCCGCACCCGCCTTTGCCCGCACCCCCCTGATGCTCTCCCTCTCCATCACCTCCTCCCGCGTCACTCCCCAAACCACCCCGCGCCCCCGCCGCCCGCGCGGCTTCTCCCGCCTGCGCCTGCGCCTCGCCGGGATCTGCAACACCGACCTCGAGCTCCTCCGCGGCTACTCCTCCTTCACCGGCATCCCCGGCCACGAGTTCGTCGCCGACGTCGTCGAAACCGACACGAAGTCCCTCCTCAACCAGCGCGTCGTCGGCGAGATCAACCTCGCCTGCCGCCGCTGCGCGTGGTGCGCGCGCGACCTCGGCCGCCACTGCCCGCGCCGCACCGTCCTCGGCATCGTGAACCACCCCGGCGCGTTCGCCGAGGAGCTCGTCCTCCCCGACGAGAACCTCCACGTCGTCCCCGCCGCGCTCCCCGACGAAGCCGCCGTCTTCGTCGAGCCGCTCGCCGCCGCGTGCGAGATCCTCGACCAGGTCCGCGTGCGCAAGGGCACGCGCGCCTGCGTGCTCGGCGACGGCAAGCTCGGCCTGCTCGTCGCGCAAGTGCTCGTCGCGCGCGGCCTCGACGTGCTCCACGTCGGCCGTCACCGCTCGAAGCTCGCGCACTCGAAGCGCGCGGGCGCGCGGACCACGCTCGCGACGACGCGCACGCGCGAACGCTTCCCGCTCGTCGTCGAAGCGACCGGTTCCGCGCGCGGCCTCGCGCGCGCCGTCGAGCTCGCCGAACCGCGCGGCACGATCGTGATGAAGTCGACGGTGCACGGCGCCGTCGCGCTCGACACGGCGCCCGCGATCGTGAACGAGCTCACGCTCGTCGGCTCGCGCTGCGGACGCTTCGAGCCCGCGCTGCGGCTCTTGAAGCAGCACGCGGTCGACGTGCTCCCGCTCGTGTCGGAGCGCTACTCGCTCGCGGAAGGACCGCGCGCCTTCCGCGCCGCCGCGAAGAGCGGCGTGCTCAAGGTGCTGCTCGCGCCGTGACGCGCGCGGCGTTCACTTCGGACCGGCCTGCAGCCGCGCGGTGACGAGCACGAGGAGCTCGCGCCCGTCCTTCGTCTGCGTCACGCCGGAGGCATCCTGCACGAGGAACGCGAGCGTGCCGCCGTTCGCGACGAGCCCGCTCGCCGTGACGCGCGTCGTCTGGACCTCCGGCAGCGCGATCTCGAGCCGCGGATCGCCGGCGCCGCGCACCTGCGTCTCGACCGTGCGCAGCGCGGCGAGCTTCGAGCGCTCGACCGCGAGCTCGAGCGCGACGTCGCCCTTCGCGAGCACCGCCGAACGCACGGTCGCCGTCTGACCGATGCGCAGCGTGCCGAGGACCGGCACGGCGATCTCCTTCGGGCCCGGCAGGACCTTCTCGACCTTCCAATCCTGCACGTACTTCGACTCGTCCATCACGGAGATCGACGCGCGCTGGAGCGGATGCGAGAGGAGCCGCGGCGCGCTGAGCGTGTCGAACCGGCCGCTCGCGAGCGTGCGATCGAGCTCCTCCGCGCTCGTCTCCAGTGCCTTCGGCCCGGACTCGCGCGTCACGCCGAGCGCCGCGAAATCGGCGAGCGAGCCCTCGATCCAGCGCACCTGGAGGTCGACGAGCAGCGGGCTCTCGCGCTGGTCCTGCACGAAGGCCTTGAAGCGCTGGTGGAGCTCGGGCTTCGCGACGAGCGCGAGCGATCCGGGCGCGGGAACCTCGAGCTGGTATTCGCTCGCGTCGGGCTTCGGCGCGAGGCGCGCGAGCACGAAGCGACCGAGTTCGAGCGTCTGCTTGCGCGCCGCCTCGCGGGCCTGCGCGGCCGCGTCGTCACCGGACTCGGCGGCGTTGCGGCGCACGAACAGGTCGCCGAGCAACGGAAGGGCACCGGAGTCGGGGGCGAGCTCGGCCTCGGAGCCGCCGACGAGGTCGCGGACTTCGTAGAGGGCGAGCACGCGCTCCTCCGCCGCGTTGGCGCGGCTCGGCGCGGCGTCGGGGCGGACGAGTTCGGCGCGCGGAGACTGCGGCGCGGACGGAGCCGGGCTCGAGACGAGCGGAACGAAGACGAAGAGGGCGGCGAAGGTCTGGATCATCGGAGCTCCCGGCCGCGAGCGGCCCACGTGGTGTGTTCGATGGTGGCGGCGAGCGCGTCGGTCGACTCCGCCGTCGTCGTGCGGCGGGCGACGCGGCCGTCCTCGACGACGACGAACTCGCGCGAGCTCGGCGTGACGCGCACGCTCTCGATCCGGTAGTGCTCGACGCCGGGCTCCGCGGCCCGTGCGTCGGGCACGCGCTCCGGCGGCCTCGGCGCGTCGACGACGCGCGCTGGATCGTGCGGCGATCGGGACGCGACGCGCAGCGCGACCGCGCCGAGCACGACGAGGAGGACGGCCGCCGCGGCGAGCACGAGCGTGCGACGTCCACGGCGCCCGACGCGCTCGCGCGGCTCGACCGACTCCGCGTGTCCGACGCGCTCGAGCGCGAGCACGAGCTCCGCGTACTCGCGCGCGGCGTCGGGCCGCTCGGCGAGGAACTCCGCGACCCGCGGGTCGTCGAGCGGGTCGCGGCGCGCGTCGAGCGCGGCTTGGAGCGCGTCCCACACGGGTTCGAGCGCGCGCGTCACGGCCGCTCCTCCCGCTCGACGAGCTTCCTCCGCGCGCGATGCAGGTGGGACTTCACGGTGCCCTCCGCGAGCGCGAGCGCCGCCGCGATCTCGCGCACGGACTCGCCCTGGTGGTGGAAGCGCACGAGGACGTCGCGCTCGACCGCGTCCAACGCCGCGAGCGCGCGCTCGAGCTCCTCGCGCGCCTCGACGCCGCTGCCCGGGTGCGCATGGCTCGCGCTCGACGGCTCGCGGCGCGCCTCGACGTCCGCACGGAGCGCACGCGCGCGGCGCAGGTCGATCCACGCGCGCAGCGCCGTCGCACGCAGCCACGGACGGAGCGCGCGCCGCGCGTCGAACGTGTCGCGCGAGCGCCACGCGCGCGCGAGGACCTCCTGCACGACGTCGTCCGCGTCCGGACCCGCGCGTCCGACGAGCGCGGCGGCGTGCCGCGCGAGCGCCGGCAACTCGGCTTCGAGCCGCGCGCCGAAGCTCGGCTCGAGGCGCGCGGGCACGTTCGCGTCGTCGGTCAGGGACCAGGCTCCTTCCACGTCTTCCTCCTACCGGCGGCGTCGCGCGCGGGTTGCAGGATTCCGGGAAGGTCCAGCGCGACGCGGAGCGAAGCGCGAGGCCGCCCTCACCGCGCGCAGCGGTTCTCGAGCGTGTTCGTCGTCTGGATCCCGAGCAGCTTGCGCGTCTCGAGGAGCTTCCGCACGGCCTCGGGCGAGAGCGGCTTCACGTGGCCGACCGAGTACGCGAGCCACAGGATCCGCGCCGTGTGCTCGAGCATGTCGAGCTTCTTGTACGCGTCCATCAGGCTCGTGCCGAGCGTCACCGAGCCGTGGTTCTGCATCACGAGCGTGTCCGAGCACTTCACGATCGCGCGGATCGACTCGGGGAGCTCGTTCGTGCCCGGCGTCGCGAACGGCGCGGTCGGGATGCCGCCGATCGTGACGATGATCTCGGGGATGATCGGGAGCTGCATGTCGATCCCGACGAGCGTCAGCGCGACCGCGTGCGGCGGGTGGCAGTGGAGCACGGCCTTCATCTCGGGCCGCTCGCGGTACGAGACGAGGTGGATGCCGACCTCGGTCGAGGGCTTCGGGCCGGCGTCGACGACGCGACCGTCCGTGTCGATGTGCGCGAGGTTCGCCGGCGAAAGGAAGCCCTTCATCGCGCCGGCGGGCGTGATCAGGATCGTGCCGTCCGCGAGCTTCGCGGAGAGGTTGCCGTCCGCGCCGACGATGTAGTTGCGCTGGTAGCAGAGCTTGCCGATCTCGCAGAGCGCGTTGCGCAGGCGCGCTTCTTCCTCGCTCCAACCGCGCTGTTTCGCGAGCTCGCCGAGGTCCATCGCCGTCACGCTCCGCGCGGGGAGCGCTGGTGGTCGTACTCGAGCGTCCCGGAGCGCTCGACGTAGTCGACGACGCCGACGACGAGCGTGCGCGCGGCGGCCTTCGGGTCGCCGAGGATCTGCCGCGCGCCGTTCCCTTCGTCGAGCACGAGCACGCGATCGCCGACGCCGGCGCGCGCTTGGTCGATGCCGATGCGCGTCTTGCCGCTCGGTTTGCCGTCCGGTCCGACGGGCCGCAGGAGCAGGAGCTTCTTCCCGTCGAGCAGCGGGATCTGCACGGGCGACACGACGGTCCCGATCACGTCCGCGAGGAACATCAGCGCGCTCCTCCGCTCGCGGCGGGGAGGTCGGCGAGGTCCTTCCCGCTCGACATCGCCTGCTCGACGAAGCCGAGGATCGACGCGTCGACCGGCACGAAGGTCTCGGGGCACGCGAGCGCCGCCTCGCGCCCGTCGACGAAGTGGACGAGGTCGCCCGGCCCCGTCGACACGACCGCGCACGCGACCATCGCGTCGCCCATCGGCGCGCCGTGCTCGTCGAGCGGCTGGATCCACTGGAGCGCCACGCCCTCGAGCCCCTCGTAGCGCTGCGTCGCGACGACGCGGCCGATCACGCGCGCGAGGTACATCTCAGCTCCACTTCTCGTAGACGTTCGCGCCGCCGAGGTCCCACGAGTCGACGACCGCCATGATCACGGCGTCGACGGGCTTGCCCTCGGTGATGCGCGTCTGGCGCGCGGAGGAACCGGTCGCGTAGAGCACCATGTCCTCGGGCCCCGCGCCGACCGAGTCGGCGGCGACGACGTACTGGTCCTTCGCCTTGTTGTTGTGGTCGTGCACTTGGACGAGCAGGAGCTTCTGGCTCTCGAGCTTCTCGTCCTTGCGCGTGGCGACCACGCTGCCCACGACCTTGCCGATCAACATCGCGTCTCCTCGTTCGTCCGTCTCACTGGAACACGTCGACCATCTTCGCGCGCGGGAGCGCTTCGTCCAGGAAGCGTTGGCGGAGCTCGCGCTGGACGAACCACGCCATCTGCTCCCAACTCGGCACGCCGCGCCGCGCGCCGAGCCACAGGAGTGCCATCCCGTTCGGGAGGCGCACGGGGCCCGCGACCGAGCCCAGGGACGACGCGACGAGCGTGGGGGAGCGCTTCAACTCCTTCTCGACCGCCTGGCGCACCGCTTCGGGCTGGCGCGGCGTGCCGACGGTGACCCAGCCGAGCTGGCCGCCCTTCTCGCGCGTCTGCGCGTCCTCGCTCGCTTCCTTCACGGCGCGCTCGAAGTCCTCGAGGCTCTTGATGCGCGCTTGGAGCTCCGCGAGCCGCTTCTCCGCGTCCTTGAACGTGCGCAGGTCGGCCTCGCGCGAGAAGTCGGCGGCGCGCAGGAAGATCCACCGCGTCTCGATCGCGGGGCCGTAGAGCGCGTCGAGGTGCTCGCGCTCGTCGGCGTAGACGCGCTTCAACGTCGCGTCGTCGTAGTTGCGCTCGACCCAGAGGCGCGCGAGCGCCTGCGCTTGGAGCTCGGGGTCCTCGCGCAGCCGTTCGGGGAGCACGCCCTGCGCGGCGAGGAGCTTCTCGTACGGGATGCCCTTGTAGCGCGGATCGCTCGCGACGGCGTCGCGACGGCGCTGGAGCTCCTCGTCGACGGCCTTCGCGAGCTTCTCGGGCGCGAGGTCGGGCATGCGCTGCCGCACGCGCTTCAGGAGCAGCGTCTGATAGGCGTCGTCGTGGAGCGTGTCGGGCGAGAGGCTCCGGCGCAGGTGCGCGAGGTACTCCGTCTCGGTGATCTCGACGCCGGCGGCCTTCGCGGCGATGCCGTCCTTCCACGGCGGCGGGAACATCGCGAAGCCGCGCTCCTCGAGCGCGTGGTCGAGCCAGAGCTCCTGTTGTTCGGTCGTGACGGGCTCGCCGTCCTTCTTGCCGAGCGCGCGGCGCGTCAGCACCTCCTGCGCGACCGCGAGGCGGAGGTAGCGGCGGAACTCGGCGGGCGTCATGTGCGCCTTCTTCATCTGGCCCGCGAGACCCTCGGGGTCGCCGGCGGCGAGGAGCTGCTTCTCGATGTCGGCGATGCGCGCGTCGATCTCCTTCTCGGGGACGACGACGCCTTGTTCCGCGGCGGCGACCTCGAGCACGCGCGACTTCGCGAGGTGCTGGAGCGCGTCGCGGCCGTCCTTCGAGAGGACGCGGCGGAGGAAGAAGACGGGCTCGAGCTCCTTCCACGTCACGGTCGAGTCGAACGCGCTCGCGACGACGGCGTCGTCGGCGAAGGGATCCTGCACCGTCTGCCCGGCAGTAGCGGCGGGCGCCTGTGTCTTCGGCGCGTCCGGCGCGCCGCCGAACGCCGCGAACGCGGAGAGCAGCGGGACGGAGATCCAGGAGGCGAGGAGCATGGCGCAGGGCCGGAGCGCGGCGCGCGCAGGATATCGGGGGCGGCGATGGGGCGGAAGGCGGGCGGGGAGCCGAGTTCCCGTCCGCGCCCCACGCCCGCGCGCGGCGCGGACGCCTGCCGACGTCCGCGCCGCGCGCGCACACGGATCGGGGCGGTCCGGCCCGGGAGCCCTCCCCCGAAGGCTCGACCGGAACCGGACCGTCCGCGATGCCGTCACCCCTGCCGGGATCCGTTGGCGCCGTCGTGCGGCGGTTCGCTTTCGCGGTCGCCGCGCGCGTCGGGCTCGCGCTCGCCGCGTGCGTCGGGCTCGCGGTCGCAACGTGCGTCGGGCTCGCGGTCGCTCCGTGGGCCCGCGTCGCGCTCGGACTCCGCCGAGGGCCTGCGCTCGTCCTTCGGCTCGGGCGGCCAGCCGAGGTCGAGCTGCTCGCGCACGTCGAGGTCGCGCAGCGTGCGCTGGTAGCGCACGTAGCTCGCGAGCACGTTCGGCTCGTCGCGGCACGTGATGCGGTGCGCGCCGTGGAGGTCGTCGAGCGTGCTCGAGTGCTCCACGAGCGACTCGAGGAGCTGCACGAGCCCCGCGAGCTGCTTTCGGTGCTTCTCCTCGAAGCGCAGCCACCACGTGCGCGCCGCGACGCTCGCGTGCTCGAACGCGAGCTTGCGCTTGAGCCGCTCGTAGCGCGCCTCGAGGACGTTCTTGCCCGCCGCGCGCGGGAGCAGGACCCCCGGACGCCGCGTGGGCTTCCACAGGAGCGGGAGCGCGCGCCGCGCGGTCTCCGGCCGCTCCTTCGCGACGCTGCCGAGCACGTCGCGCAGCCCCGGGACCTCGTACGCGCGCCCGACCCACGCCTGGAACGGCGGCGTGCCGGGCAGGAAGAAGGTCGCGGGCGCGCCGAGCAGGAAGTGCTTCGGCGGGCGCGCGATCTCCTCGGGGAAGAAGAGCGGCCGCGGCACCGACGAGTGGTGGCGCGCGGCGTCGCGGAAGCCCTGCGTCGCGCGCCGGTCCTGCTCCTCGATGCGCGTCACGATCTGCGCGCTCATCGTGCCGGCGAGCGCCGATGCGTACTCGGCGTCGACGCGCTCGAGCCCCGCGAGGAACACCTTGGAGTTGAAGCCGGCGAGGACCGCGTCCTTCGCCGCGCCGTAGAGGTGCGCGACCTGCCCGAGGCTCTGCGTCGCGGCCGTGATCGCGACGCGCGGGCCGCGCAGCGTGTTCACGGAGATCTCGAAGTTCGGGATGCGCCCGATCGAGCTCGCGAACTCGTCGAGGTGGATCGACACGGGGCGCGGGAGCTGCGCGCGGGGCTCGCGCGACGCGCGCCGAGTCAGGTGGTCGAGCAGGTGCGAGCAGAAGAGGTTCCAGAACGGGCGCAGGCGCGGGATGTCGGCCTCGCGCATCTCGACGACGAGCACGCCGCCGCCGTCGATCAGGCGGTCGAGGTCGAGCTCGTTCTTCGACGTCACGGACGCGAGGTCCTGGTCGCGCAGCGCGGAGAGGCGGCTCTGCGCGTCCGCGAGGACGGTCTCGGCGTTCCACGACGCGCTCTTCAGGTACGAGTGGAACGTGACGAGGCTCGGGACCTGCGCGTGCTCGCGCAGCCAGGCGAAGAACTCCTCGCGCGGGAGCTCGAGGATCTCGCGCACGCGCGCGAGGCACGGGCGCTCGGACGCGTCGAGCACGAGACCCTGGACGAGCCCGGCGATCAGGTTGATCGAGCAGTTGAGGAAGAAGACCGAGTCGTGGCCCTGGTCGCGCACCTCGGTCGCCCAGCAGAGCGCGTGGGCGAGCTCGTAGGCGCGCGATTCGAGCTCGGCCGGGTCGGTCGGCAGCGTCTCGAGCGGGTTCCAGCCGAGCGAGCGCGTCCGATCGGCGAAGTTGAGCACCTGGACGGGCTCCGCGCGGCCGGCGCGCTTCGCCGCGACGCGGACGAAGGGCGCGAGCTCGCCCTTCGCGTCGAACACGATCACGCCGCGCTCGGGGTCGGCGAGGTCGGAGTAGATCAGCGGCAGGACGAACGCCGTCGTCTTGCCGGTGCCGGGTTGGCCGACGATCAGGAGGTGGCGGTTGCGCTCGTGCTCGGGGATGCAGAGCGTGCGCTGGAAGAGCGCGCGCACGCCGAGCGGAGCGTCGAGGTCCTCGACGATCGGCGAGAACCACGCGAGGCGCGTGACGTGCTTCGCGTTCGCGTCGACGGAGAGCCACGGTGCGAGCGCGGCTTCGTCGGCGAGGCGCGCGGCGCCGTGCAGGCCCTCGGGCGAACGGCGCGGCCGACGCGGCAGCGCTTCGTCCGAGGAAAGGAAGGACTCGTTCTCGAAGGGGAAGTGGAACTCGGATTCGTTCATGGCCGGAAGCACGGAGCAGGACGGATCCCGTGCGGAGGGAGCGGGGTTCGAGGCGCGGACCGGCGGCGTGGACGCACCTGGACGCACTTCCGGATCGGCGGAAATGCGGCGACGAGCTCGAGGCGGAACGAAGGCAGCTCCCTGCGAGCACGCTCCGGCGCAGTTCCGCACGCGGCGGTCTGTCTCCTGAACGGGCGGCGGTTCCCCGCCGCGACCCACCTCGCGCGCCTTGCCGAACGCGCGCGAGCCCCCTGAGATTCAACGCGTGCCCCGAGTGTAGAGCGAGTTGACGCGGCGTGAAGAGCTCGCGCGTGTTTCGTCGTGCGTGCGACGCGTTCGACGGCGCGTTCGCGCGCGCATCGACGCGTTCAAGCTCGCGTGGCGAAGGGCGTTGCGATTTGCGAGCGCGTCGAGCGAGCGCGCGGCGAGTTTCGCCTGGAAATCCCGAGGAAAACACGGGGCGCTCGGCGCGTGCGCGGAGCTCGATCGAGCCCGATTCCGGGACGAGCGCTGGGCGCCGCTAGCGCTCGTGGGGGTGCGCGACGAAGCGCAAGCGCTCGTGGTGTTTCGCGCGCGCTCCACGCGGGGCTCGCGCGCACCACGCATCCGCGCGTGAGCACACGCGCGAGCGCGAGTCCAGCGTCAACGATCGTACGCGAACACGACGTCGTCGTCCTGCACGCGCACGCGGATCATCCGCGACGTGCGGGCTTCGTGCGCGAGCACGAAGCTCGAGAGCGGCGACTCGACCTCGCGCTGGACGACGCGCCGGATCTCGCGCGCGCCGTAATCGGCCGAGAAACCGCGCTGGGCGACCCAGCGCGCGACCGCGGGCGTGAACGCGACGCGCAGGCCGCGACGGCGCGCGCGCGCGGCGAGCTCCGTGAGCTGGCGCTGCGCGATCGCGCGCGCGGCGTCGGGGTCGAGCTCGGCGAAGACGATCGTCTCGTCGAGGCGGCCGAGGAACTCGGGCGTGAACTGCCGCTCGAGCGCTTCGATCGCGATCTCGCGCAGGCGCGCGTCGCCGAGCACCTGCGTGCGCTCGAAGCCGACGCGGCGGCGCGCGTCGACCATCTCGGACGCGCCGGCGTTCGACGTCAGGATCACGCACGCGCGCTCGAAGCTGACGCGGCGGCCCTTCGAGTCGGTCAGCCCGCCGTCTTCCAGGATCTGGAGCAGCAGGTTGTGCATCCGCGGGTGCGCCTTCTCGATCTCGTCGAAGAGCACGACGGACTCGGGGTTCTTGGCGACCGCTTCCGTGAGCTGCCCGCCTTCCTCGTGGCCGACGTAGCCCGGCGGCGAGCCGATCAGCTTCGCGTACTCGTGGGCGAGCGCGTACTCGCTGCAGTCGATGCGGACGAGGCCCTTCGACTTGCCGTCCGCGAAGACCTCCGAGGCGAGCGAGCGCGCGAGCTCCGTCTTGCCCGTGCCCGTGCGGCCGAGGAAGAGGAACGTCGAGAGCGGGCGGTTCGGCGCGGCGAGGCCGGCGGCCGCCTTCTCGAGCGCCTTCGCGACGGAGCCGACCGCGCGGTCCTGGCCGATCACGTGGCGCAGGAGGCGGCGCTCGAGGTCGTGGATCTTGCGGCGGAGGCGGAGGTGGAACTCCTCCTCGGGCGGCGCGCCGCGGCGCTCCGTGCCGGGCTCGCGCTCCGTCTCGCCGCGCGCGTCGGCGCGCAGGCGCACCGTGTGGATGTCGAGGCTCGGGTTGACCTCGACGCACAACTGGTAGAGCAGGTCCTCGGCGAGCAGCGGGTCCTCGGGCATCCACGCTTCGAGCCGCGCCTTGAAGTCCGCGCGCAACTCGGGACAGCAGGTCTGGACGACGAGCCGGCGATAGCTCGCCCGGTTCAGGCCGCTCGAGGACGCGACGTCGAGCGCGCTTCCGTCGCAGACGAGGATCTGGACGAACGCATCGGCCGGTTCGAAGTAGCGGTAGACGCTGCGACTCTTGCTCGTGTTCACGCGGGACGGGGGGGGCGCGCGAGGCTCTCGGCGGCCGCGGACGAGGGGGTCGCGCGGCGTCCGGAGCGCGCGGCGCCCGGCATCGGGGCTACCTTCGGCACCGCTCGCCGCGAGCCTTGACGGAAGGTGGAAAACACCGCGCGGAGGGCCCGCTCCTCCGGCATGGACCCGCGCGGCGGTGGCGGCGACGGCGCGCGGCCCGCTAGATTCAGGAGCGATGACCGGCTCCGACGACACCCGCTTCCTCGCCCTGCTCGTCCACCGCGGCCTCGTGAGCCGCGCGGAGGCGGAGGCGCTCCTGCCTCTATTAAAAGGGGGCGAGCCGCTCGACGGACTGCTCGCCGCGCGCCTCGGCTGGACCGCCGCGGAGATCGCGCGCCTGCGCCGCACGAACGCGGGCGAGATCCCCGAGATCCCGGGCTACGACGTGATCGCGAAGCTCGGCACCGGCGGAACCGCGGACGTGTTCCGCACGCTCGACAAGAAGTCGGGGCGCATCGTCGCGCTCAAGGTGCTCAAGCCCGAGTGCGTCCGCAACGACGCGATCCGCCAGGCGTTCGTGCGCGAGGCGCGGCTGCTCGAGGCGCTCGACCATCCGGGGCTCGTCAAGGGCTTCGGTGTCGCGAAACACAACACGACCTACTTCGCGCGCCTCGAGTGCATCGACGGGACGACGTTGCTCGAGCACCTCGACCAGGGCGAGCCGTTCGGCGAGGCGGAGGCGCTGCGGATCGTGCTCTCCGTCGCCGAGACGATGCGCTACCTCGCCGGGAAGGAACTCGTCCACCGCGACGTCAAGCCGGGCAACATCATGCTCGACTCCAGCGGACGCGTGAAGCTGATCGACCTCGGCTTCGCGGCCTCGACGGACCCGAAGGCCGCCGCCGGCGCGCCGCCCGCGGAGGGCGCCGCGGTCGGCACGGTCGCGTACCTCTCGCCCGAGCAGGCGCGCGGCGGCGCCGCGGCGGACCTGCGCAGCGACGTCTACTCGCTCGGCGTGACGCTTTTCCACCTCGTCGTCGGCCGGCTCCCCTTCGAAGGCTCGAAGGACAGCGAGGTGCTACGCAAGCAGGTGACGCAGGCGCTCTCCTCGCCCGAGCTCAAGTCGCGCGGCTTCTCGCCGCACCTCGCCTACTTCGTGCAGAAGATGATGGCCAAGGAAGCGGAGGTCCGATACCAGTCCTGGCAGGAGCTGATCGAGGACATCCAGGCCCAGCTCGCCGGCCGCGATCGACTCGCGTTCGACCGCGACGTGCCCGAGCGCCCGCGCACGACCCCGCCGCCGCGGAGGCGGAAGTTCTAGGCCCGCGTGGACGCTTCGCGCCGAACTCCGTCCGTGACCGACGACCGCGGCCTCGCCGGCGTCGTGCCGTTCCGCTTCGCGTGCACGCGGTGCGGTCACTGCTGCAGCGCCGGCGAAGGGCACGTCTGGCTCGAGGACGGCGAGTGCGAGCGGCTCGCCGCGGCGCTCGGCACGAACGTCGAGCACTTCGTCGCGACCTCCGTGCGCCGCGTCGCCGATCCGCGCACGGGCGAGCTCCGCCTCGCGCTCCGCGAGCGGCCGGGCGGCGGCACCGGCGAGCGCGGCGGGGCGTGCGTGCTCCTCGAAGGCCGGAACACGTGCCGCGCGTACACGGCGCGGCCGCGGCACTGCGCGGAGTTCCCGTACTGGACGGGCGTGCTCGAGGACCGCGCGCGCTTCGAGGCCGCCCGCGCGACCTGTCCCGGGATCGCGGTCGTGCCCGAGCCCGAGCGTTTCCGCCGCGCGAGCGCGCGCCTCGCGACGCTCCTCGCGGAGCTCGGCCCCGCGCGCGCGGAGCCGTGTTGCCTCGTCGACGACGCGGCGCGCGCGAGCACGTTCGCGACGGGCCTCGAGGCCGACCACGCGGTCGCGCACCGGCCCGCGGCGGCGCCCGCGCGCGGCTGCCGGCTCGGTGCGGGTGCGCCGGTCGCCTGCCGGCTCGCGCCGGGCGCGGACGGCGAACCGTGGCTCGCGCGCGTGCGCGCGATCGAGCGCGAGGAGGGTTACCCCGCCGCCTACGGTCCGCTCGCGGAGCTCCTGCGCGCGCGCGGAGCCGTGCTGGGGGACGCGTTCGACGCGACGGGGAGCGGCGACCCGGCGCGGGTGGATGAGCGCGCATGAAGCGTCCGGCCCTCTACGCGCTCGCCGCGCTCGCGGGGCTCGCGACCGGGTTCGGCGTCTGGCGTCTGGTCGCCGGACCGGAGGCGGAACCCGCGCCGAGGCGCGCCCCTTCGCCGCGCTACGAACCCGACCCCGACGATGCGCCGCGGCAGCGCGTCGCGCTCGGATCGCTCCCGAAGCAGGAGCCGAAGGCCGCCTCCGGGCTCGTCGACGCGCGCTGGGCCGAGACGAACCGCGAGGGGATCCGCGCGCTCGACGCGGGGGACGCGGAGCGCGCCGCGGCGCTCTTCGACGAGTGCCGCGTCGCGAACCCGACCGAGAAGGTGTTCGCCGAGAACGAAGCCGAGGCCCTCGCGCGCGGCGCGTCGCGCCTGCTCGAGACGGGCGGCGCGAAGGAGCGGGCCGACGCGATCGCGAAGCTGAAGCGCGCGCTCGAGCTCGCGCCGTCGCGCAACGACGTCGAGGCGCGCCTGCGGCAGGCGGAGAAGCTCGCGGAGTCGGAGCAGGGCCTCTGGACCGACACCTCCGAGCACTTCGAGCTCGCGTACGACGGCGAGCGCTCGGACCTGCTCTGGAGCTCGTACCAGATCACGGGCGAGCTCGAATCCGCGTACCAGGACCTCGGCGAGCACTTCGGCCGCTGGCCCGTCGAGAACGGCCGGCCGCGCATCCGCGTCGTGCTCTACCGCCGCGCGGGCTTCCTCGATGCGACGGGGATCGGGCACTGGGCCGGCGGGCTCTACGACGGGACGATCCGCGTGCCCGTCGAAGAACTCGGGCGCGAGAAGCGTGAGCTCGCGCGCGTGCTCCGACACGAGACCGTCCACGCGTTCGTCGCGGAAGCGGGCGGCCGCAACGTGCCGGGTTGGTTGAACGAGGGGCTCGCGCAGTGGCTCGAGCACAAGGACCTCGGCGACCAGCAGGGCTCGATCCGCGCGGCGCGCGAAGGGCTGCGCGGCAAGGCGCTGCTCACGCTCGCCGACCTCAAGAAGAGCCTCGCGACGCTGAAGGACGAGGAGACGATCCACCGCGCGTACCAGCAGTCGCTCGCGTTCGTCGACCACCTCGAGCGCACGTACGGCGAGCGCGTGCTCTACGAACTCGTCGTCGGGTGCAAGTCCGGCGCGACCGTCGACGCGACGTTCCAGAGCCGCACCGCCGTCGCGCTCGACGCGGCGCTCGCGGACCTCGCGCGCGAGCTCGAGTGACGCGCCTCGCGCCGCGGGCCTCGCGCGTGGTATCGTCTCCGCCCGATTTCCGGCCCGCGGCGCTCTTCGACCCACACCCATCCGAGCGCGCGGCCGCACTCCCGAGGTACACCGCCATGAACGTTTCCCGCTGGATGACCAAGTCGCCGATCACGTGCCGCCCCGAACACTCGCTCGCTCACGCCGCGTCGCTCTGCTGGGAGCACGACCTCGGCGCGCTGCCCGTGACGGACACGGAGGGGAAGCTCGTCGGGATGATCACCGACCGCGACCTCTGCATGGCCGCGTTCACGCGCGGCGCGACGCTCGGCGACCACACCGTCGCGAGCGCAATGGCGACGAAGCTCTACACGCTCGCGCCGAAGGACTCGCTCAAGAAGGCGCAGGCGACGCTGCGCACGCACCAGCTCCGCCGTCTGCCGGTCGTCGACGCGAAGGGCGCGCTCGTCGGCGTGCTCACGCTGCAGGACCTCGCGCGCAAGACGTTCGAGCTCCCGCGCACGAAGCGGAAGTCGGCCGCGATCCAGGTCGCCGAGACGCTCGCGCGCGTCTCCGCGCCGCGCCCGCGCGTGGTGCCCGCCGTGCCGCCGCCGTCCGCCGCGACCGCGACGACCTCGACGTCGAGCGACGGCGCGGGCGTGCTCGCGCCGAAGAAGAGCTCGAAGAAGTCCGCGGCGAAGTCGCCCGCGAGCTCGTCGGCGCGCAAGCCCGCGCGCAAGTCGGCGCGGCGCGTGCTCGCGAAGTCCCGGTGACGGTTTCGTGACGAGCGCGCGCCCGCGCGTCGCACCGAAAACAGGCGAACGGCCGTGTCAGGAGCACGGCCGTTCGTGTTGGGCTCCGCATCACGTCAGGAGCGCGTGACGACCCTCCGGAGCCGCGATTCGCGCTTGCGCGGTCCAAGCCGCGCGGGCGCGCCGCACCGACGGGGTCCCGGCGGAATGCGCCGGAGCCTCGAACTCGGCCGGATCGACCGGGCGGCGAGCGCGTCAGGAGCTCTTGTTCAGCCGGTAGCTGAGCAAGAACACGACGGTCTCGACGACCCAGAGGGCGAGCAGGATCCAACCGAGCGTGGGCAGGAATTGCATGTGTTTGTTCCGAGCGCCGGTGGGAAGACCGGCATCCAATCCTTCGGCAGCAAGTACCCGGGCGTGCACCGCGGTTACGGATTCCGTTGCGGTCAACCGATTCGTTGCACGAATGGGCCGCCGCGCGGTTCCACGGACCTGAACGTCCGGCATCGGTCGAAACGGCTGGATTTCTCGCTTTTTTTCGATGCCCGAGCGCCGCGAGCGGCGTCCTCGCGCGTGGTGGAACCCTTCGATGCTCGGCTCGATTCGCGGGGCGAGGCGCCGCTCGGCGGCCTCGACGACGCACACCCTCACGTGCTCGCTGCGCACTCGCGCGAGGGCGCGCGGGTGCGAGCGGTCCGCCCGCCCCACGCGCGGCGAGCGGGCGGAGTACGGGAGCGCGCGCTCCTCGAACGGCTCCTCGGGACCGATGCGGATCTCGACGGGCTCGTCCGTTTGCTCGCCGAGCGCGAGCTCGCCGAGATCGCGAGGTTCGAGCCGCGCCGTCTCGAGGAGGATGCACGGCTCGCGCCGTGCGCCGCGCGCGTGCTCGCGGCGGCGTTCGCGCTCGGGCGCGCGGTCGAGCGATCGGTCGGGCGCGAGCGCGCGCGGCTCGATGCGCCGTCGCGGGTGCACGCGTTGCTCGCTCCGCGCGTGCGCGGGCGCCCGCAGGAGCACGTGTTCGCGCTCCTGCTCGACGCGCGACACACGCTGCGTCGCGCACGGCTCGTCGGGCTCGGAACGCTGACCTCGTCGCTCGTCCATCCGCGCGAGGTGTTCGGCCCCGCCGTGCGCGAGGCCGCCGCGGGCGTGATCGTCGCGCACAACCACCCGTCGGGCGATCCGACGCCGAGCGCCGAGGACGTCGAGGTCACGCGCCGTCTGCTCGCGACGGGGGACCTGCTCGGGATCCCGCTCGTCGACCACGTCGTGCTGACGGACACGACGTGGACGTCGCTGCGCGAGCGCTTCCCGGAGCTCCCGTTCGGAGCCCGGGGGCAGGCCGTTCCTTGGAGCGCTTCCCAACGAGCGCCCCTTCGGGAGCAACCGAGCGAGCCGGAGCGCTGAGCGCGGGCGCCGAGGTCCGCGCGCCGAACCGACGGCGGGCGCGGGCCGCGAGGGCCGCCGACGGGCGGCAGCTGGCAGCGGGCCGCGGGCGACGGCGGGCGACGGCGGGCGGGAATCGGTTGAAAAAACGGCCTGACTCCGTACTCACAGCGCCGCGAGTTGTGCGAGCGCTGCTTCGGCCGCCGTCTCGATCCGCAGGATGTGGCGCGCGATGCGGCACGCCGTCGCGCCGCGGGCGACGAGCGCGGCTTCCTCTGCCTCGGTGAATCCGCCCTCGGGGCCGACGACGAGCTCGAACGCGCGCGTCGCGCGGTCGGCGCCCGCCCAGGCGAAGAGCGTCGTCCCTCCGCGCGGCGCGAGCACGGCCGCCCGGCCGGTGAACCCGCGCGCGAGGAGCACGGCGAGCGCCTCCGGCTCGGCGAGCTCCGGACACCAGAGGCGCCCGGACTGCTTGAGCGCGGTCCGCAGGATCCGTTCGTACCGCTCGCGCTTCCCCGGCGAGAGCTCGCGCGCGTGCGGACCCGAGCGCTCGGTCACGAGCGGCACGAAGCGCGTCACCCCGAGCTGGACCGCGCGGTCGAGGAGCTCCTCGGCCGGCCCGGGGCGGGGGAGGGCCACGTGGAGCGTGATCGCGGGGTCGTCCGCGGCGTCCGTGCCGGGCTCGGGGGCTTCGGCGACGAGTTCCGCGCCCTCGAGGAGCACCGCGCGCCGCTCGATCGCCGCCACGGTGCACCGCCAGCTCCGCCCGCGCCCGTCGAGCCCGACGAGCCGATCGCCCGGCCCGAGGCGGAGGACGCGCGTCGCGTGCTCGACGTCGTCGGCGAGGAGCTGGGCGCGACCGCGCTCGGGCGCTCCCGCCAGGAACAACCGGCGCTCGCTCGCGCCTTCGACGCTCGGACCGTGCGCGCGCGCCTTCATGTCCGGATTCTGAGCTGCCTCCGAAGCCGGAGCAACGGACTCGGGAGCTCGTCCGAGCGCGTGCACCTCCGCACGCCCTCCGCTATCCTCTGCGCGCCCCCGCACCGTTACCCCCTCCACCCCCGGAGGTAGGGTGCGCCGGGTCCTCCCCCCATCCCTTCGGCCCACCACGCAGCGCGCGTCGCCCCCCGCGCCCTGCCGCCCCGGGTCCACGCCCCCGTCCTCATGGAATCCCGCTACTCCCTGCGCTTCGAGTCCGGCGAGCGGCGCGGCGAGACGATCCCGATCTCCGCGAGCGGCTTCACGATCGGCCGCCGGCCCGGGAACTCGCTGCAGGTGCTCGACAACTCCGTCTCGGGCCGCCACGCCGAGTTCCTGATCGACGATCAGGGCGTCACCCTCCGCGACCTCGACAGCACGAACGGGACGCGCGTGGGCGAGCTCCGCGTGATCGAGCAGCGGATCACGCACGGCGACCACCTCTTCCTCGGCACCGTCGAGTTCGTCCTCCTCGACGAGAGGCTCGGCGGGGAGCGCACGGCGCTCGAAGCGCTCGCGAAGACGAAGACCGTCCCCGGTCCCGACGGGCTCCAGCGCGTCAGCGCGGACCTCGTCGCGCGCTCGAAGAAGGCCTCGCGTCCGGGCCTCGTCGTCCTCGCGCTCGCCGTCGCGGCGGGGGGGACGTGGTGGTGGCTGAACCAGGGCGGCGGCGGCGGCGGACGCGCGACGGCGAAAGCGCCCGCGCCCGTCGCGGGCGACCTGCTCGCGGACGAGTTCTCCTTCGAGGCCGACCACGACACCTGGTCGAGCGCGGAGAACGCGCCGCAGGCCTTCTACCGCACCGCCGGAGCGCGGCGCTCGGGCGCCGTCGGCGTGTCGGCCGAGCTCGCGGCAGGCGAGTGGGCGCTCCACCGTTCGCGCGACCTCCGCGCGGACGCGGGGCGCGAGTACGTCGTGCACTCCGCGCTCCGTTCGGACGGCGGCGCCGCGCTCCGGGTCGGGATCGAGTTCACCCGCAGCGCCGAGAACCTCGCCGCGGGGCCCGCGCCGTTCCTCGCGCTGTCGGACGCCGTGCCCGCGGGCGGCGGCTTCGAGGAGCGCGAGGTCGCGGCCGTCGCGCCCGCCGGGTTCGACGTCGTCCGCGCCGTGCTGCTCGCGCGCGCGCCGGCCGAGGGCGGTTCGGCCGCCGCCGACGACGTCAGCCTGGTCGAACGCCCCGCGCAGGCCGGGGCCGGCGCTCAGGTCGGCCCGTACCGCGCGCAGCTCGTCGGCGCTCCGCCGACGCAGGCGCTGCTCGTCCAGGGCGACCGCGTGCTGCTCTCGGGCGTCGAGTTCACGAAGCCCGGCGCGCAGCCCGGTTGGGACGGCGCTCCGCTCGAGGCGAGCGCCGACGCGAAGCACATCGTGCTCACCGCGCAGGGCACGCACGAGCTCCTCGTCCTGCGCTGCGAAGCGCCGCTCGTCGCGGGCGGCCTCGCGACGCTCGGCAGCGGCGCGGACTCCGGCTTCAAGACGCACGCCGCCGACTTCGAGCGCGCGGGCGTGAAGGACCTGCTCCTCGGCGGCAAGGGCGACTTCGTGCGCGTCGCGTTCGACGCGCCGGTCACCGTGCGCGGCGTCACGGAAGGCGCGGGCGCGCGGATCGTCGTGTCGGGGCTCGCCGCCGCGAAGGCCGTGCTCCAACTCGAGTTCAAGGAAGAGCGCGAGTCTGCCGGCAACCTCGCGTACGCCGCGCGCAACGCGGAGAAGAAGGGCGAACTCGGCGAGTGCCTCGCGCAGTGGACGACGCTGCTCGACACGTACCCGTACGAGGACGCGCTCGTCGCGGAGGCGGAAGCGGCGCGCGCGCGGCTCCTGCAGAAGGGGCTCGCCGAGGTGCGCGACGTGCGACTCGAGAGCGACCGCGCGCGCTTCTTCCGGCTCGTCGACCTCTACCGCCAGTGCCGCGACAAGGCGCTCGCGATCGGCCGCCGCTACGCGAAGAGCACCGTCGAAGCCGAAGCGAACGCGCTCGCGGCCGACGTCGAGCGCGACCTCGCGGGCCTCGAGGCCGACCTCGACCGCGCGGAGCGCGCGCGGCTCTCCGCGATCCTCTCCGTGCTCGAGGCGCAGAAGGCGACCGGCCTCGCGGCGGAAGTGAAGAGCTACCTCGACTCCACGTCCGCTCCCAAGAGCGGCGCGAAGGACTGACGACCGAGCGCACGCGCGCGAACCCCCGATCGATCCCATGCCCCGCACCGTCACCGGCGTCGACCTCGGCCTCTGCAACGCGCGCTTCCTGCGCGGGTACGCGAAGGGGAACACGTTCCACGTCACCGGCTTCTCGAACACGCCGCTCTCGAGCGCGGAGCTCACCGACGGCTGGAGCGCGTGCGAGGTGCCGTTCAAGCCCGCGAGCGCGCGCGTCGGCGTCACCGGACGCGACGTCAACGTGCGCTACGTGCGCGTGCCGCGCGTCCCCGACTGGCAGTTGCGCAACTTGATGCGCTTCGAGGTCGAGGAGATCGGCGGACAGGCGGGCGGCGGCGCCGCGCTCGCGAGCGACTTCAACCTGCTCCCGCAGCTCCCCGAGATCGAGGGCGAGGACGTCGTGCTGCTCGCGATGGCGCGCGAGAGCCTGCTCGAGGCGCACATGGACGGCCTCGCGGGCATCGGCGGCACGCTCGACGCGTTCACGCCGAACGCGATCGCGCTCTACAACGCGTGGACGCGCTTCGGCGTGCTGCAGGACGAGACCGTGCTCGTCGCGAACATCGGCCACGACCACGTCGACGTCGTGATCGCGCGCGGACCCGACCTGCTCTTCGCGCGCAACCTCACCGGCGGTTCGCGTCTCTTCGAAGAGGCGATCGCGCAGCGTTTCCAGGTGTCCGCGGAGAAGGCGCGCGAGCTCAAGGAGACCGCCGCGACGCTCGATCCCGCCGCGAAGCACATCGATACGAACTCGGAGAAGGCGAGCCGTTCGATCCTCGCGGCCGCGGGCCAGCTCACGAGCCTGCTCCAGTCCGCGGTCATCTTCTGCAAGAGCCAAGTCAAGCTCACGGGCCTCAAGCTCGACCGCGTGATGCTCTGCGGCGGCGGCGCGGCGCTCGAAGGGCTCCCGAAGTACCTCTCGAACGCGCTCTCCGTGCCGGTCGAGCTCTTCGATCCGTGGAAGGTCGTCGACACGAGCGCGCTGCCCGCGGACCAGAAGGCGGAGCTCGATCGCTACGCGCTCGAGTCCGTCGTCGCGCTCGGCCTCGCGACGATGGCGTCCGATCCCGAGACGTACGGCATCGAGATCCTGCCCGCCGCGACGAAGAAGAAGCGCGCGTTCGCGGAGCAGCACGTGTGGATGATCGCCGCGGGCGTGCTCGCGCTCGGTTTCCTCGGTTGGCAGGCGTGGAAGACGCGCGCCGACCTCGAGCGCGTGCGCGCGGAAGCGAAGACCGCCGAGCAGCAGTACAAGAAGGCGAGCGAGACGAGCCGCAAGGCGGAGGAGCTCGTGCTCGAGAACCAGCGCCTCGCGACGTTCGCGCGCGAGCTCCAGACGACGAAGGGCTCGGGCGAGCAGCTCGCGCGCATGGTCGCGCTGATGCAGAAGGAGCTCCCGTCGGACTTCTGGGTGACGCAGCTCTCGACCGACCGGCGCGCCGATCCCGAGCTCGGCATCGCGCGCGGCGACGAGCAGCCGATCGTGTCCGTCACGGGCCGCGCGCGCGAGGGCACGAACTCGCTCGCGACGCTGTACGAAGCGTTCGTGCAGGGCGTGCGCGCGAAGCTGCCGCCCGGACACGCGCTCAAGGAGCGCCTCACGCCGTCGGGCTCGAAGTTCACGCTCGACGTGAGCTTCTTCGCGCCGCGGAAGGCCGACTCGGCCGCGAACGCGGAGAAGGGAGGCTGAGCATGGCCGTCAACGATTGGTGGCAGGAGAACAAGCGCTTCGCCGTCGTCACGGCGTCGGGCGCGCTCGTGTTCGTGATCGGCTGGATGCTCGTCGACACGTTCTTCACGACGGAGCTCAAGTCGAACCAAGCGTCGCTCGCCCGCACGCGCTCGAAGCTCGCGAACGACAAGCTCTACTCCGCGGAGCAGCTCAAGGCGCTCCAGGCCGACAACCAGGCGCTGCTCGACGTCACGAACGCGCTGCGCAAGGACGTCGCGTTCGTCGCGCGCGACGGCTTCCGCCCCGATCCCAAGACCGGAGCGGCGGGGAGCCAGTACTTCCAGGTCGTCTCCGGCGTGCGCGAGAACCTGCTGACGCTCGCGGGGCGCGCGGGAATGCGCCTGCCCGAGGAGCTCGGGCTCCCCGCGCTCTCGCCGACGCGCGAACCGGAGATCGTGCGCTACCTCGAGGGCCTCGACCTCGTCGATCGCGCGGTGCGCATGGCGCTCGCCGCGGGCGTCGAGCGGATCGACAAGCTCGAGATCAAGCTCGACCCGAAGCTCAACTCGAAGGAAGGCGTCGGCGCGATCGAGCGCACGCGCGTGACGTTCGCGCTCTCCGGTCGCCCCGGACCGCTCGTGCAGTTCCTCCAACTCTCGCAGGACGCGAAGGGCGGAGGACCGCTCGTGCTCGAGAAGTCCGAGATGGCGCCCGCGCGCAACAAGACCGACGAAGCGACGCTCGAAGTCACCTTCGACGCCGTCCGCCTGCACGACGCGGAGCCCGCGAGCACGCCCTGAGCACCGAGGAAACGACGTGGGAATGCGCAAGGAACAAGTCGTCCTGATCCTGACCGCCGGCGTGCTCGGCTGGCTCGCGTGGTCGACGTCGAAGTCGACGCCGCGCACACCGCCGGCGCGCGCGGGCGCGGCGCCGACGCTCGAACGGCCCGCGGTGCCCGACGGCAAGCTCGTCGCGACCGAGCGCCGCGAGTTCGACCCCGCGTCGACGCGCGAGCTCTTCGCGCCGCCGAGCGACACGCGCCCGCTCCCGCCGCTCGACTTCCAACCGCCGCCGATGGTCGCGCTGCCCGCGCTCCGTCCGCCGCCGCTGCCCGGCCCCGAGCCCGCGCTCTTCGGCCGGTTCCTGCGCACGACGCCGACGCGCGTCGCCGCGCCCGATCTCTTCGCCGTGGAGGCCGCACCCGTCGACGACGCGCCGCCGCCCAAGACCGCGGCGAAGGAGCTCACGGCCGCCGAGCGTGCCGAGCGCTTGAACGCCTGGAAGAAGCTGTACGACTGGTACCGCTCGAACGAGTTCAAGTTCGGCCGTATCGCGAACGAAGACCGGTACCGACTCGCGAAGCGCGCGAACGAACCGCTCCTCTTCGTCGAGGTGAACCCCGAGACGGGCCAGCCGAAGCTGCCCGGTCAGCCGCCCGTGCCGGTCGCGCGCAACGTCGCGCAGGAGTTCGGCTTCGCGGACACCGTCGTGAACCGCATCGAGCAGCAGCGCGTCGAGTTCGGCGATCCGCTGCCCGCGTCGCAGTACGACCAGGCGCTGTGGTTCGCCGGGAGCTGCGTCGAGCTCCGCCACGAGACGCCGCGCGCGCTCGAGGTCGCGGAGGAGCTCTACGACCGCGCCGCCCTCGCCCTGAAGGACGACCCCGCGCCGCGTCTGGGACGCGCGCGCGTCTTCGAGGCCGGCTTCCAGTTCGAGAAGGCGTTCCAGGCCTACCAGGAGATGCTCAACGGAGCGTGGAACAAGAACGCGCTCGTGATGGCGCGGCTCGCGGAGCTCGAAGCGCGCTTCCGCATGTTCGACAAGGCCGAAGCGCGTCTGCGCGAAGCGGAGCGCGCGGGCCGCACGTTGTGGCCGGTGCAGGCGGCGCTCGGACGCTTCCTCCTCGAGCGCGGCCGCGCCGACGAGGCCGTCGAGCACCTGCGCCTCGCGAACGAGCACGAGCCGTCCGCGCCGGAGGCGAAGCACGACCGCGCGATCCTGCGCTGCGACCTCGGCTCCGCGCTGCTCGCGGCGGGCGAGCTCGACGAGGCGAACGAGTGGTTCACGAAGGCGCAGCAAGCGGACGCGACCGAGCCGCGCGCCCAGGCCGGCCTGCTCGCCGTCGCGATCGTGCGCGGCGGCGGCGCGACGCCCGTCGAGAACGCGCAGGGCTTCGAACTCGTCCTCGCGAACGGGCTCGCGGGTCTCGCGGGCAAGGACGCCGCCGCGCTCGCGAAGGCGAAGGACGCGCTCCTCGCCGCGGCGGACCTGGATCCGCTGCGCGCGTGCGCCGCGCTGCGCGCCGTGTCGTGGCTCGCGGAGCTCGTCGGCAACCCCGACGAAGCGCAGCACTGGATCGACCTCGCGCTCGAGAACGATCCGACCGATGCGTGGACGCTCTACCAGCGCGGCCGCGTGCAGGCCGCGCGCGACGACGTCGACGGCGCGATCGAGTCGTTCCAGCGCGCGCTCGACCGCGAGCTCGACTTCCCCGACGCGCTCGCGGCGCTCGGCGCGTTGATGCACCAGAAGGGGCGCTGGGACGCGGCGGACAAGTACCTCGAGCGCGCGATGCAGCTCGATCCCAAGCTCGTCGGTGCGATCGTGCTGCGCGGGATGAACTTCCTCCGCATGGGCGACGTGCGCGCGGCCGAAGAGGCGTTCAAGGCGGCGCTCGCCATCGACCCGGAGCACCCGACCGCGCGCAACTCGCTCGCGTGGTGCTGGTACGCGAAGGGCGGCGAGACGAACGCGATCGAGGCGCAGACGCGCCTGCGCGAGCTCGACGACGCCCGCCGCGCGTTCCCCGAGACCGATCCGCATCGAGTCTGGGCGCGCGCCCAGATCGAGCGCATCCGGGACCACCTCGAGAAGGTCGTGTGGAGCGACCGCTTCGAGCGCAAGAGCCTCCTCAACGGCTGGGACGTCGACGAGAAGAGCGGCCCCCAGGCCTCGATCCACGACGGCGTCGTGACGCTCTCCGGCGCGTTCAAGCAGAACGGCAAGGCGCGCCTCTGGCAGACGAAGTCCGCCGGGCAGTTCGTCGCGCTCGAGGCGAAGGTCACCGTGCACGCGGGCACGACCGCGAAGGTCGGGCTCTTCGTGTCGCGCGAGACGCAGCGCGGCGGTGAGAGCCAGGTCGAAGCCGAGCTCGCGATCGCGCGGCCGAACGATCCGGGCCGGAACGGCCTCCAGTGGCGCGCGATGAAGCGCGGCGAGGAGGAGCTCCCGTGGACGGACGTGCCGAACTTCGAGTGGAAGTTCGACACGACGTACACGCTCCGCATCGAGCGCATGGGCGACGCCGCCGACGCGCGCGTGCGCGTGCTGTTCGACGGCTTCCCGATCGTCGAGGGCAAGTCGTTCCCGAACCTCGCGCGCACGACGGGCAACCTCTACCTCGGCGTCTTCGCGGACGGCCAGACCGGCCGCCAGGTCACGCTCGACGTCGACGACGTCGAGGTCACGTACCGGGAGAAGAAGTGATGCGCGCTCGTGGCCTGCACCGGGCTCGCGCGGCGGGCTTCACGCTGCTCGAGATGCTCGCGGTGATCGTGATCCTCGGCATCCTGATGATCGTGCTCCTGCCGCGCCTGCTCGGCACGTCGAAGACGGCGAAGGAGCAGCTCGAGCGCGCGCACCTCGTGCAGCTCGGCGCCGCGATCGACGAGTACGAGCACAAGTTCGGCGACTACCCGCCGTCGACGTGGGTCGAAGCGTGGGGGACGATGCCGAACGCGACGAACGTCGGCGCGGAGTGCCTCGTCCAGTCGCTCTGGTCGAACCAGTGGGGCGGCACGTCGCTCGGCGAGGACGGCTTCGTCAACCTCGACGAGGACGAGACGAAGAAGCCGGTCTCGCGCCTGCCGAGCGGCAAGCTCTTCGAGCTCAAGGACCAGTGGGAGAATCCGATCGCGTACACCCATCGTCGCGACTACGGCAAGCCGCAGGCGTACGTGACGCGCGACAACGAGACGGGCGAGCTCGTCGACGCGAACGTCACCGCGGCGATCAACCCGACGACCAAGGGGCCGCGCAACGCGAACAAGTACCAGCTCGTCTCCGCCGGCGCCGACGGCCGCTTCGGCACGGACGACGACCTCGGCAACTGGCCCGCCGAAGCGAAGGACTGACGCCGTGGCCCGCGCGCGCATCGCCGGCTCGTTCGCGGCGCGCCCGCGCGCGGCGGGCTTCACGCTCGTCGAGCTCCTCCTCGTGATCGGGATTCTGGCGCTCGTCTTCGGCCTCGGCTTCGGCGCGATCGCGCGGCTCGACTTCGGCGAGCAGGTCGCGCTCGCCGAGGTGCAGAACACGCTGCGCTCCGCGCGCAACTTCGCCGTCGCGCAGCGTTCGCCCGCGCGCGCGAGCTTCGACCTCGAGAACGGCACGATGCGCGCGTCGGGGCTCCAGGTCGTCGGCACGTGGCGGTTCGAGAGCGAGGCGTTCGAGGGCGCGTTCGGCCTCTCCGGCGTGCACACGGGCGGGAAGCTCGTCGAGCGCGGCTTCCACGGGAGGGCGCTGTCGTTCGCGGGCGAGCCGCCGCGCTCGCGCGTCGAGTTCGCGCTGCACCAGGACGCCGCGTGCGATCTGCGCGAGGGTTTCCAGCTCTCGCTCGCGCTGCGTCCGGACGACGGCGAGCGCGGCGGCGGCGGGACCGTGCTCGCGTTCGGAGAGTCGATCGGGCTCGAGACGTCCTCGGACGGCTCGCTCCAGGCGTGGTTCGCGCCGGAGGTCGTCGAGGACCAGGGCGGCACGATGCGCGGCGGCAAGCTGACGCTGCGCACCGACGTGGACGTGCTGCGACCGGGCCGCTGGTCCGAGGTCACGCTCTCCTACGACCGCGCGACGTTCGTGCTCGAGGTCGACCACGTGCCGTGCGCCGCGCGCCGCGAGGACGCGCGCGTGTGGAAGGCGGAGGGCCCGCTCGTGCTCTCGCCCGCGAACGAGCCGTGGGCGGGCGCGGTCGACGATCTCGTCGTCGCGTGCGTGCAGGCGGGCGAGGAGCTGCGCCTCCCGTCCAAGGTCGCGTTCGCGAAGACGACGCCGAAGGACGTGCGCTTCGCCGCGGGCGGCGGGCTCGACCGCGAGCGCCACGCCGAGCCCGTGGTGATCACGCTCGAGTACTCGGACGGCCGCACGCAGACGGCGCAGGTCAGCCTGTTCGGGATGGTCGAATGAAGCGAGTCCTCGGTGACCGGATGCGCGCGGCGCGCGGGCCGCTCCTCGCGCGCGAGAGCGAGCGCGGGATGGCGCTCGTGATCGTGCTCGTCGTCCTGCTCCTCCTGCTCGTGCTCGCGACCCCGTTCCTGCTCATGGCGCGCAACGCGGACAGCGCGTCGAGCGCGATCGCCGATCGCGTCGAGGCGCGCGTCGCGCTCGACACCGCCGGACGCCACGTGCGCGCGGTGCTCGCGGAGAGCCACGGCACCGCCGATCCGACGCCGTACTGGGACGCGCGCTCCGAGATCGAGGTGAAGAACGACCTCGATCCCGCGTTCCTGAACGCGAACGATCCGAACGGTCCGCAGTGGGACGCCGAGGTCGAGGACGTCGCCGCGAAGATCGACCTGAACTCGTGCCCGCCGCACGTGATCGCGAACCTGATGGGCGTCGCGAAGCGCTTCACCGAGGCGGTCGCGGCCGATTCGAAGTCGCTCAAGCTGAACTCCGCCGCCGGGCTGCGGCCGCAAGGCTTCCTGTGGGCGAACGGCGAGTTGATCCAGTACTCGAAGCTCGTCGAGAGCGAGCTCGTGCAGTTCACGCGCGGCGTGCTCGGGCCCGCGACGGGCGCGGAGTGGCGCGGCGGTCCGCGTCCGCCCGGCGACCACGACATCGGCGAGCCCGTGCTCGACCAGCGCGCGTTCGCGCCGGTGCTCTGGCGCATCGCGACGGAGGACGGCCGTCTGCGTCCGTTCGAAGCGCAGGAGGAGCTGCGGCTCGCGGGCGAGTTCGACCTCGCGAACGTGCTCGCGAAAGAGACGGGCAAGCGCGCGGAGCTCGACGCGGAGGTCCTGCGTCCGCTGCTCCTCCACGGCAGCGTGCACGCCGGCACGTGCGCGGGTGCGGTGTGGCAGCACGCGACGCGCGTGACGACGCCGATCCAGGGCGGCAAGGACGGCAAGCTGCGCGTCGAGAGCGCGCGCTGGCTCAACCCGGGTTCGACCGTGCGCGTCACGGACGGGACGAACACGGAGCTCGCCGTCGTGCAGTTCGTCGCGCGCACGGGCGAAGTGTTCCTCGACAAGGTGTTCGTCAACGACTACGCGGCGTGGCGCGCGGAGCTCAGCGTGCTCGCGCGGCGGCCCGTGAACTTGAACACGGCGCGGCGCGACGTGCTCGTCGCGCTCTTCACGAACCTCCAGATGGCGGGCCGCAACTCGCGCATCCTGCGCGACGAGGCGGAGAAGCTCGCGGAGCTCGTCGAAGAGTCGCGCCCGCTCGAGGGCTTCGAGGACTTCCTGCGCCGCGTCGTGCTGCCCGCGGCGGCGCTCGAGAAGCTCCCGAGCGACGCGCCGATCGCGCCCGAGGCGCTCGCGGGCGGGCAGGGCCTGATCACGGCGGACAAGGCGCTCGCGCTCTATCGCAACGGCTTGAACGCGAACGACGGCGGGCTCGCGTTCTCGACGATGCCGTACTGCTTCACGACGCGCGACGTGTACGAGTTCGAGCTGCGCGCGAGCGTGAACGCGCTCTCGGGCGTCGAGCGCGCGCGCGCCGTGCGCGACGAGGTCGCCGTCGTCGCGCCGCAGCGCGAGCTCCTGAAGCTCTGGGCGCGGCAGGAGGACTTCGACGAGGAGCTGCGGCTCTCGTGCGACGCGCCGTGGTGGACGACCGCGCCGAACGCGACGACGCGCTGGGACAACGGCGCCTCGCCGCCGTCGCGTTTGTGGGCGCACATGGGCACGGCCGAAGGTCAGGCGTACCTGCCCGGCGTGACGGACACGAAGGCGTTCCAGGACCGCGAGTCGCCGCCGACGCCGGAGCACGTCTTCGCCTCGCGCGAAGCGACCGCGTGGATCCAGCTCTGGCCGTCGCGCGTCGACGAGATGGGGCAGCGCCAAGGACGCGTGCTCCACTTCGACCACGAGACGCGCGACCTCGAAGGGCGCTATCTCCCCGACCAGCCGATCCGCCGCGCGACCGACGACGCGCTGCTGCGTTGGACGGACAAGCAGGGCGCCGGCGGGCGCGCTCCGCTCGCGAAGCCGCTCGCGCTCGACCTGTGGGTGAAGCCGCGCTCGCTCGACGCGGGGCGCATCCTCGACGTCGGCGGCTCGACGCAGGAGACCGATCGCTTGTCGCTCCTGATCGAGGGACAGGACCTCGTGCTGCGCGTGCTCGACGGCTTCGGCGATCATCCCGACACCGAGTTCAAGGAAGTCGGCGAGGTGCGCTACGCGCTCGCGAAGGGCGACGGACCCGGGCTCCCCGCGGACGTGTGGAGCCATCTCTCGATCGACGTGCGCGGCAACCGTCCGAGCCAGATGGACCTGCGCGTCAACGGGCTCTTCCACGGCGTGCGTCGTCCGGGGCTCACGCGCCTGACGGGCTCGGTCGGACAGAGCACGGGCGAGATCCCCGTCGAATCCGTCGAGGGTTTCCCGCCCGAGTGCTGCGTCAAGATCGGCAACGAGCTCGTCGAGGTCGTCGTGCAGAACGGCTCGATGAGCGCGCGCCGCCAGGAGACGGGCCGCCTCGCGGGCTTCGGCGGACGCACCGCGCGCGAGCAGTACACGTCGACGGACACGACCGCCGTCGCGGAGTATCCCGGCGTCGACGTGCCGGTGAACCTCGCGACGATCTCGACGACGCACGAAGCGGGCACGCCGGTCGAGCTCTACGGCTACAGCGCGCCGATCGCGACGCGCGTGCCGACGGGACACTCGACGCTCGCGAACGAGCTCGGACCGTGGCGCGTCGCGAAGGCGACCGCCGTCGTCGGCGCGAGCACGCCGCAGGGCGATCCGATCGTGCTGCTCGGCGCGTTCGGGCCGTTCACGCTCGGGAACGGGATGGAGGCGCAGTCGACGGTGACGGGGCTCGTGCTCGCGTCCGCCGACGACGCGTCGCAGGCGCCCGAGACCTTCATGAAGGCGTTCCACTCGGGCGGCGGCTACGCGGCCGTGATCCAGTGGGCGAGCCCCGCGCAGGTGCGCCAGACCGTGCCCGGCGCGCCGCTCGGCGGCATCGAGATCATCCGCTACAGCGGCTGGTCGGGCACGACGCTGAACATCGCGGCGCGCGGGATCGCGCCGAGCGAGCTCCCGACGCTCGCCGCGGACAACGCGGGCTGGCTGACGAACCTGCTCGACGTCACCGGCGCGGGGATGCGGCGCGCGTTCGTGACGAACTACCAGACGTTCTTCACGCAGTTCAACGCGCAGATCAGCGCGTCGACGTTCGTCGTGCCGATCTCGCTCGCGGTGCCGAGCGCGTCGGCGACGGACTACCACCCGCAGGACGGGCTCTCGCACTTCGCGCAGATCACGCACGTCGACGACGCCGAGAACACGGAGTGGGTGCGCTACGACGACTTCGTCGTCGGCCAGGGCCAGCTCGTGCGCACCGCGCCGAAGGCGCTGCGCTGGCTGTTCAACGTGCTCACCGGCCGCAACGCGCCGCCGAACTACCAGCCGCCGACGGGCGGCGGAGGCGGACCGGGCGGCGGCGGCGGCGGGACTCCGGGCGGCGGAGCGTCCGGCGGCGGGATGCTCGCGGAGGGCGCGGACTCGATGGAGGGCGGTGCGAAGGACGCGCTCCTCGTCGCGCCCGCCGTCGCGAGCGCGGCGCCGAGCGCGCAGTACTCACCGAACTGGGAACCGCGCATCGGCAAGACGACGAACAAGGACTTCCCGCTCAGCGACGCGGCGTCGTCGCGCTTCCAGTTCCGCGGCGTGTTCGGCACGTTCACGCACCAGCACAACGCGGGGCTCGAGGTGCTCCCCGTCTTCGCGCTCAACGAGCGCGGCATCAGCGGCGGACGTCCCGGCGCGATGGACGCGGCGTTCCTCGTCGGCGCGAACAGCGATCACCCCGGCTGGCCCGTGCGCGTGCACCACGCGCACCGTCCGAGTCCGATCAACAAGTTCGCGTGGTGGCAGCAGGCGCAGGGCTCGTCCGCCGCGACCGTCGCGGATCCGCCGACGGATCCGCCCGACGACTCGAACGCGCAGGAGCCCGAGCTGCTCCAGTACTTCTACGTCGGCTTGAAGCAGCGCTCGCCCGAGCCGCTGACGCCCGGCACCGCGTCGGGCAGTGCGAACGAGCCCGTGTACGACACGCGCGAGATCACGCGCCTCGTCTGCTACCCGTCCGGCGAGCTGCCGCGGCAGGTGAACCGCGCGGTCGTCGGCGGCGCGTACGACGGGCGCGGCGGCGGCGTGCCGAACGCGGTCGTCGACGAGATCGTCTTCGGCGACACGCTGCGCTTCCAAGTCGCGATCGGAGCCTCGAAGCCGTTCCCCGGCGCGAGCTTGATCCTCGACGGCCAGACGGTGCGCGAGCAGGACCTGATGCTCAAGGTCGTCCCGAAGGCCGTGCGCATCGCGGGCGTCGACTTCCGGCTCGACTACGAGTTCCTGAACGAGCTCCCCGAGGACGCGGGCCTCCTGCGCATCGGCGACGAGGTCGTCGCCTACGACCAGCGCGATCCCTCGCAGGGGACGCTCCAGCTCTGCGCGAACGGCCGCGGTCTGCTCGGCACGCGCCCGCAGCCGCACGAGGCGACGGAGCCCGTGTCGCTCCTCGAACACGTCACCGTGTCGTTCCTCGCGAGCGGCATCGGTCCGAGCGACGCGCTGATCCCGCTCGCGAACGCGGAGGAGTTCCCGAACGAAGGGACCGTGCTGATCGGCGACGAGCTGATCCACTACACGCGCCTCGAGGGCACGGGCCTCGGCATGCCGAAGGGCTCGATGCAGCCCGGCAAGATGGACGCGCAGGGCGAGGGCCTCTTCCGCGGCCGCTTCGGCACGACCCCCGCCGCGCACTCCGCGGGCGAAGCCGTGATCCTCTTCCCGTTCCGCTACTGGGATCGCTGGGCGCAGCGCGCCGACGCGAGCGAGCTCGCGTACTTCGGCTTCTCCGCATCGCAACCCGCGGCGTTCTGGACGGGCTGCTTCTTCGAGAAGGAGGACGCGGACGCGGCGCAGATCGGCGTGCTCCTGCGCACGGACCCGAACGCGCCGTGGGACGCGGACCCCGAGCAGGACAAGCGCCTCGCGCTCTTCTGGACCGGCGACGAGAAGGGGCATTCGCTCCCGATCGGCAGGCAGTCCGATCGCGTCGATTGGCGCGTCTTCGTGCAGTACGCGAAGGGCGCGTTCGACGCGAAGACCGGCCTGTCGCACGGTTGGCGGCAGACGCCGCGCTTGAGGCACCTCGGCGTGACGTCGTACGCGCCGAACCTGACCTTGCGGAGCGTCGAACGATGAAGCGCGTCGCGTCGCATCGACTCCCGATCGGCGAACAGGCGCGCACGCGGCGCGGTCTCACGCTGATCGAGCTCGTGATCGCGCTCGGGCTCTTCGCGCTGCTCATGGTCGCGGTGTTCCAGCTCGTCGACCGCTCGCTCACGACGTGGCGCACCGGCGAGACGCGCCGCAGCCTGCTCGAGATGTCGAGCGCCGTGCAGGAGGAGATCGCGGCCGACTTCGCGGGCCTCGAGCCCGGAGCGCGCGGCGACCTCGTGCTCGAGTGGGTCGCGTTCGACACGGACGGGAACGGCACGATGGAGACGAAGTGGCCGCGCGTGCGCCTCGTGCGCCAGGCGAGCGCCGCGGATGTCGAGCGCCTGCTCGCGCGCGACGCTCCGCCGCGCGCGGAGCGCGACGACGGCATGTTGGAGCTCGAGCCCGCGTCCGCCGGACTCGTCGAGGTGCTCTGGATGGTCGCGCCCGCGTCGTTCAAGGACAAAGCGGCGCGCGCAGAGGGGCTCCTCTGGCGCGGCGAGCGCCTCGTCGGCGACGCGCGCACGAAGTCCTTCTTCGCGAACGACTTCTTCGGCGCGTCGAACCGTCCGCCCGCCGGCGCGACGGAGCCCGTCACCGGCGGCGTGCTCTGGATGGAGATCCTGCTCGCGACGCCGACGTCGATCGTGCACGACGGTTGGAACCGCACCGGTTCGCTCGACACCGTCGCCGCGTCGTGGGATGCGTGGGGGAAGGGGCGCCCCGACGCCGACGTGCACCCGTGGAACGAAGCGCTGCCCGGGCTCGCGACGCCGCGCGAGCGCGCGCTCCTCCCGCGGCGCGTGCGCATCGAGCTCGAGTGCGAGCGCCCGATCGACCGCCAGCGCCGCACGATCACGCTCGAGCCGATGGACACGGGCGACGGCTCGTTCCGCGTCGACGACGCGCGCTACCTCCCGTTCGGCCCGGACCGCTACGTGCTCGTCGACGCCGAGTGGATGAAGGTCGTCTCGATCGACGGCGCGCAGGTCTCCGTGCAACGCGCGCAGCGCGGGACGACCGCGACGCTGCACGAGGCGCGCACGATGGTCCATTTCGGCGAGCGCCTCGTGCGCGAGGCGACCGTTCCGACGTGCCGGGAGGATTGGGACCTGCGATGAAGCTCCGAGCGACTCACTCCGCGCGCTCGCGCGCCGCGTTCACGATCCTCGAGGTCGTGCTCGCGCTCGGGATCCTGCTGTTCGGCATGGTCGCGATCCTCGGGCTCCTGACGACGGGCGCTTCGTTGACGCGCACCGCGCAGCTCCGCACCGAGGCCGCCTCCGCGACGGAGGCCGTGCTCGCGGACCTCGAGGAGACGCTCTTCCCGTTCGACCCGAACGCGGCGAACGGAGCGGGCGAACTCGGCGCGCCGAAGCCGATCGTCGAGCGCGAGCTCCAAGGCGACAGCGGCATCGTCTACTCCGCGACCGCGACGCAGAACCCCGCGCGCGCGAAGGAGTGGCGCGTCGACGTCGAGCTTTCGTGGGCGAGCGCCGGCGTGCGCCGCGAGCGCCGCTTCACGACCCTATTCGTGCAGGAGCTCGGCTTCGGCGAGCGCCTGCGCCGCCGTTTCGTCGAGGGCGCGCCGCCCGCGAACTCGAACCCGCCCAAGCCCACGAACACGAACGACAAGGCGCCCAAGTAGGGCGCCCCGTATGCTGGAGACGCCATGCAGCCCATCCCTTCGTTCCTCGCGGCCTTCGTGCTGGTCCTCGCTCCGCTCGCGCGCGCGCAGGAGGCCGCCGCGCCCGACGCGGCGACGATGCTCCGTCTGCGCTCGGGCGCGATCCAGTGGGGCTCCGTGCAGTCGCACGATCCGGAGGGCCTCGTGTTCCAGCGGCTCGACACGGGCGGGCTCGTGCGCCTCGGCTGGTCGCTGCTCGATCCGGCGGAAGAGCGGGAGCTGCGCACGCGCTTCGGCTACGTCGACCTGACGAGCGACGAGCTGCTCGTCTCCGCCGACCGGATCGTGACGGTGAAGGGCCTCGAGTTCGTCGGCAAGATCGTCGACCGCACCGCGGACGCGATCCTGATGAAGACCGCGAGCGCGACGATCCCGATCCCGAAGTCGGAGATCGCGCAGGCGAGCGACGTCGTGCAAGTCCCGGCGCGCGAGATCTACACGCTCGAGGAGCTCTACGGTCAGTCGCTCGCGCGCAACGACGTCTCGAAGCCCGACGGCCATTGGCAGGTCGCGCAGGATTGCGAAGGCGTCTTCGACTTCGCGCGCGCGATCCAGCATTACCAGAAGTGCGGGGAGCTCGACCCGAACTTCAAGAAGGCGGAACTCGCCCAGGCCCTCGCGCGCGCGCAGGAGAAGGCGAAAGCGCAGGCGGAGCTCGAGTACCTCTCCGAGATCGACCAGCTCACGAAGCGCGCGAAGTTCGACGAAGCGCTCGCGCGCGCCGACGCGTTCAAGGACAAGTACCCGCAGAGCGCGCTCCTCCCCGAGGCGAAGAAGAAGCACGACCGCGTCATCAAGGCGCGCACGGAGTTCCTGTCGAAGGAGGTCGTCCGCGCCTGGAACTTCCACGCGGGCCGGCTCGCGCGCGAAGCCGCGTCGAAGACGCTCGAGGAGGCGATGGCGTACCTCGACGACAAGTTGAAGCAGGACGTCGCCGCGGCGACCGCGAAGGACCTCGCGAAGATCTCGAAGGAAGCGAACGAGGACACGGCGCGCCAGCTCTGGAAGGGCCGCAAGAAGGTGCGCTACCTGACCGCGTCGTACGGCCTCGGAACGTGGCTGCTCGGCAAGGCCGCGGCGCTGCGCGGCTACGACGAGAACGAAACGGGCGCGGACAAGAAGCCCGAGAGCGAAGCCGACAAGGCGCGCGCGGACCTCGCGAACAAGGTGAAGCAGTTCCTCGCCGCGCAGGAGGTCGCGCGGCGCGCGCAGAGCGCCGACGAGAAGAAGGAGGACCGCGAGGGCTTCTGGAAGGAGTTCCCGCTGACTGCGCGCGCGAACTGGGTCCTCGCGTACTACGTCGAGAACTCCGGCGACTTCGAGGTCAACCCGAAGCCGATGATCCAGGCCTGCCCGACGTGCGGCGGCAAGGGCGTGATCGAGTACGCGCTCGCCGGCGCGAACGTGTCGCGCAGCGCGATCGGCAAGCAGTCGACCGACCTCAAGCGCGAGTGCGACACCTGCCACGGCATCGGCGGCATCCGCCGCATCCTGTATCGCTGATGGAACGGAAGGTCGAATCGATGCTCCCTGCCTTCGTCCTCGCGCTCGCCGCGTGCGGCGCCGCGCCGAACCCGCGTCCCGTCTCCGAGCCGATCGCGTGGACGCCGAAGCCCGCCGCCGAGAGCACGAACCCCGCGCCGAACGCGGCGAGCGCCTCGAACGCGGGCGGCGCGCCGAGCGCAACGGGGACGAGCGCGAACTCCGGCGCGCCGTCGAACGGTGCGACGACGACTCCGAGCGCGCCGGTGAAGGCGGCGCCGAGCGCGGGGGTCGGCGCGAACGCGAACGCGGCGACGAACTCGAACACGGCGCCGAACGCGAGCTCGAACGGCTCCGCGCCCGCGGGTGCGACGCAGGGCTCGAACCCTGCGAACGCCGCCGCGCCCGCGCCGAACGGCACGCTCGCCGTCGCGGTCGTCGCGGGCAAGCCCGTCGACGTGCGCGATCTGATGGCGCAGTGGGTGCACCACAAGTCCGCGGAAGCGCTCGACGAACTCGACCACCTCGTGCTCACGCGCCTCGTTTCCGCGGAGGCCGCGCGTCTCGGCGTCGAGATCGCGCCCGAGCTCCAGAAGTCGACGTACGAAGCCGCCGTCGCCGAGACCGAGAAGGAGATCCAGAAGCGTCGTCCCGGCGTCACGCTCGACGCGTGGGTCGACCAGGTGCTCGGCCTCGATCCGCTCTCGTACCGCGAGCAGATGCGCGCCGACGCGCTCAACCAACTGCTCGCCGAGCGCGTGACGCGCGCGTTCCTGCTCCAGAGCGAACACGCCGTCGTGCGCGTGATCGTCGTGAAGAGCGAGGGCGACGTGCGCACCGTGCAGGACGCGCTCGCGAAGGGCGAGGCTTTCGAGGACGTCGCGAAGCGGCTCAGCGTCGACGGCTCCGCGAAGGAAGGCGGGCGCGTGCCGCCGGTCGTGCGCTCGGACACCGCGATGAGCAAGCTCGCGTTCGAGACGCCGGTCGGGCAGGTCAGCGAGCCGCGCTACAACCAGGGCGCGTGGCTGCTCGCGAAGGTCGAAGCGCGGCCGGAGCCGATCCAAGGGACGTGGCGCGAGCTCGCGCCGCGCGTCGAGGCGGATTTGAAGGCGCGCGGGATCGAGGAGCTCGAGTTCAGCCAGTGGCGCTCCGCGATGCTGCGGCGGTATCAGGTCGACATCACGCCGTTCTTGAAGCTGTCGGGGCAGCCGGTGCGGTGAGCACGGGTGCTCTGGTTGCCTTCAAGTGCCAATCGTGAGGTTGGCGTCGGCTCGTTGCGCCATTGAGGGATTGTCAGGGAATCTGGCCCGTTCGATCCCATCGGATCTTGCTCGAGTCGTCTAGCACCCTTGACGGGCGGGGGGGGGCGGATACTCTCCGGTCCGGCGCGGACTTCCCACACCGCGCGGAGCACACCATGGAACTCGCGCGAACTCAGAAGTCCGCTTCCGCCCGCTGGAAGTTGACAGGGATTGTGCTGGCGGTTCTCAGTCTCGTGGTCTCGCTAACTCTCCTGGCCAGGACTAGCATGCACTCAGACGGGGGTGAGGCCATCGCCTCTCCACGTACGAGGCAGACGCCGGTAGCTCACCAGTCGGACAGCACAGGCGATCAATCCCCTCAAAGTGAAAGAACGAGAGAGTCTCTTGGCGCAACTGAGACTCCCCCCGCCAAGCCTGAGCTGCTTGTGGAGTCTCAGGGGTCCTCGCTAGTTCAAACTCCCGAGTGGGAGCGTCGTTGTCGGCGTATGCTCGAGAAAGCGCTTGGTGATTTGGGGCAAGCGCCGACCCTGGAACATGCCAACGCGGTGATCCTGCCCGCTACGGCCATTCTCATCGAGAAACGAGGGATCGGAACCGTCGTTCAAGCTGAGCGCGGTGGGTCGCGATTCGACGTCGAACAGGGCCCAAACGCGCCACTCTCTTTCGCGATCAATGGGCGCTTCTATACTTGCGATCGCTTGGCGGCGCCGCTGCTGGGTGATGTGGCCGATCGGCTCTCCAATTTGCGACCAGGCGTGGATCCTCCGCAGGCTGACTGGTACTCGCTCGTCCTTGAGTTCGGCAGCAACGCAATGAAGCTCCTTGCCGAGGATCGGTGATGCGATCGCCCTGATTCTGTTTCCGCAGACTCCCTTTTCCAAACGAGACTCGCATGAAAATTAGCTACCTTGTTGCGACTTTGGTCGCGATTTCCGTGACTTCGCAGGCCGTCCAGATCCTTCCGCCCGGAATCGAGTGTGTCGGCACCTGTGCGCTCACGCAACACATCGACATTTTCGCTCCTCCGGAGGGGGCGTGTTACGATTTCAGTGCAGGGCCTTTCGTCAGTCACTCTGGAACGGACTTCCCCATCACTTGCCAGACCTGCACGAGCTGTAGCATCTACTTCTTCATCCACTTCGACGGCAGTTCGAACTGCCCTTCTCCGTATACCTGCCTGCGGGTGTATGGTCAGTCAGGCGGAGCCCCTCTGGATGGTGAATTCCCAGCCAAGATCGACTCTCGATTCGGCTGCACAGCCCCGTGCGGGAACAGTGGTGAAGAGACGTGGGGCGCCCACCCCTGTCCGAACTCGGCCGCGATCGACGTCCTGCTCTTCGTCAGCTTGGAGTGTGGTTGTTGACGGTTCTTCGCGTCGGGGCGCGGTTCGCCGATCCCCGGCGCGGCGGCCTCCCGTGCTGATCGTGCCTGGGGCTCTTTCGCTTCCATGAGGTTGCGACGGAGCCCTTCTGTTGCTGCTCCCCGTTTGCGTTGATGGGCGCGCCCAGGCTCGAAGGCGTGCGTAGCTCTGGCTTGAAGTCCCGCCGAAATCGGGGAGACTCGGGCGCCATGAGCACGACCCCCGAGAGCAGCGTGGCGGACGCCGAGACGACCGCCGTCCTCGTCACGGATGCGCCGGCCGACGCGGCGGTGGGGGACGGGTCGGCCGTCGTCGAGGACGCCGCGCCCGCGACCGACGAGGCCGCGCTCGCCGCCGAGCTCCCGCCCTCGCCCGAAGCGCCGCCCGAGGTCGAGGGCGAGCCCGGCCAAGGCGATCTGCTCACCGACGACGAGCTCCTCCAGTCCGTCGCCGCGCTGATCTTCGCCTCGCCGGAACCGTTGACGGAAAAGCGCCTCCTGAACCTGCTCGACCGTCCACGCGTCGAGCGCGTGCGCGCCGCGGTCGCGCTCGTCAAGGAGCGCCTCGCGCAGTGCGGCCTCCCGCTCGAGCTCCGCGAGCTCGCCGGCGGCGTGCAGATCCTGACCACGCCGCAGATGGGCGAGGTCGTCCAGCGCCTCTTCAAGGCGCGCAAGGCGGAGCGCGTCTCCGCCGCGGCGCTCGAGACGCTCGCCGTGATCGCCTACCGCCAGCCCGTCTCGAAGGCCGAGATCGAGGCGATCCGCGGCGTGCAGGCGGGCCCGATCCTCCGCACGCTCGTCGACCGCGGCCTCGTCCGCGTCGCCGGCCGCGCCGACGTCCCGGGGCATCCGCTCCAGTACGGGACGACGAAGGGCTTCCTCGACCGCTTCGGCCTCGGGAGCCTCGAAGACCTCCCGCGCGACACCGAGCTCGCGAAGGACTGAGCCCCAGCGCCGGGCCCTCCCCGACCCGTCGCACGGACGGAGCCGGTCTCCCGCACCCCGGAACCTCCCCGGTCGCTCCGCCCCTTCGCTTGCGCCCCGGGAAGGCGCGCCCGTAGACTCCCACGCTTCCCGATCGACCCGGCACCCGCCGGACCACCCCCGGTCCGCCGCAGGCCCCCCGCGCCGTCGGTTCGACACCGACCGCGCCCCACGGAACCAGAGATGTCTCAGGACGAACTCAAAGACGAGGACCCGGCCCAGGCCACCAAGCCCCATCCGGAGGAGGAGCTCATCCATGCTCCCGAAGGCCAGAAGAAGGGCTTGTTCGCGCTCGCCGTCCTCTTGGTGCTCTTCGCTCTGATGGTGTTCACCGTGGCTCCACAGGTGATCGACTTGCTGTCTGGCGCGGGGGGCGCCGGCAAGGAGTACCTGACCTGGAATCACCCGACCCAGGGGAAGAAGGTGAAGGCCTACTCGGACTTCCAGCTGCTCCAACGTCAGTACGCGAAGGTCTGGGACGTGTTCACCGGCAGCAGCAACCGCCAGAACCTCGAGCAGGAGGTCGCGGAGCTGGAGATCTTCGACACGCTCGCGCAGGACGCGGGCGTCGGGATCACCGACAAGGAGCTCGGCGAGATGATCCTCGGCCGCATGGGCAGCCAAGAGGTCTACGAGCAGCTCGTGCGCCGCTACGGCACGTCGAAGAAGGAGTTCGAGGACACGCTGCGCAAGATCCTGCGCGCGGATCGCTACCGCTCCTTGATCGCGTCGAGCGTGTCGGTCGCCGATCCCGCCGAGGTCGAGAAGCTCTGGAAGGCGCGCCACCAGGAGTACGCGTTCGACTACGTCGAGCTCGCGGCGGACTCGCTCGCGGCCGAGGCCGCGGCTCAGGCGCCGACCGGCGAAGCGCTCAAGGCGTGGTTCGACGCGCTCTCCGAGCCCGAGAAGAACAAGTACAAGACGCAGGAGATGGCGAAGGCTCAGGTCCTCTACAAGACGATCGGGCCCGCGATGAAGGCGGACGAGCTCGTCGCGAAGTACCCGCCGGCGTCGCTCGACGTCGAGGCGCGCGCGAAGACGTACTACGACGGCTTCTACTACGTCCGCTTCCCGAACCCCGACTTCCGTCCGGACCCGAAGAACTTCGATCCCTCGCAGTTCTACCTCCCGTACGAGAAGGCGCACGACCAGTGCCTCGTCGAGGAGCCCATCTACACGGCGACCGAAGCGTTCATCACCGACATGAACGCGCGCGTCGAGAAGGGGGAGACCGTCGACTTCCTCGCCGAGGGCCAGCAGTACCGCTTCGGCTTCCGCAACCAGCCCGAGATGATGTCGCGCGCGGACTGGTCGAAGGAAGGCATCGAAGGCTGGGGCCGCTACGTCGCGGACGTGATCTTCGACCCGAACCTGAAGCCCGGCTCGATCCACCCGCACACCGTCGTCGAGAAGAACGCGTTCGTGATCGTGAAGCTGCTCGAGCGCCAGGACTCGCGCATGCCCGAGTTCTCCGAGATCGAAGCGAAGGTCCGCGAAGACTGGATCAAGAAGAAGCAGGGCGAGCTCGCCGTCGCGAAGCTCGAGGCCGTGCGTGAGAAGTTCGGCGCGCGCCCGGAGGGCACGGACGCCGCGCTCTGGCGCCCCGAGGTCGCGGCCGACGCGTTCGCGAAGGCCGTGCAGGAGGGTGGGTTCACGCTCCAGCACCGCGACTTCCAGGAGCGCGCGGTGGCGCCCGAGCCGGGCGAGACGCCGTCGGCGGCGCAGCTCTTCCTGCAGCAGGCGGGCGCGCTCTACACGATGAAGGAAGGCTCCGTCGCGAAGGCGGAACCCTCGCGCGACGGGACGAAGGCGTACCTCGTGCGCGTCGCCGGGATCCGCGATGCGGACGTCGCGAAGATGACGCCGATGGATCTGCAGGCGATCAGCCAGCAGGCGGCGCAGACGGCGGTGACGGACTTCCGCACGCGCGTGTTGGCGTCGAAGGAATATCTGCAGCAGCACTTCGGGCTGCACTTGAAGAGCTGGGACAAGAAGGAAGAGCCGGCGGCGCCGTGAGGTGATGCGTCGGTGGTGAGCGAGCGCGTTCCGGGATGACCGGGGCGCGCTCGGTCGTTTTGGGGTGTCGTTGATTGCTGTCTCGAGGACCGGCGAGAGTGTCGGTCGGGAGCGCGTCAGGCGGATGAGGAGCCGCGGAGACTGGGCGCAAAGGCGCACAACGGCTGCTCCGCATGCCGGACCCCGCAGAGTCGCGGACCGGAGGAACCGGTCCGCGACTCAGCGGGGTTCTACGTTCGGAGAGGAGAGGGGGGCGCGAGGGGAGTGGTCGGCGGCGGAGCCCGAGGACGGAGAGGGCGTCGGAGTCGGTAGTGCGGACGGGATCGCGTCGATCGATTCGCTCGGTTGCACCAGGCGGCGTTTCACGCGCTTCGTGCGGCTCGGGATCGGGCGGCGGGCGAGGGCGACGATCGAGTGGCCGAACGGGAGGTCGAAGCGGCCGGTGAAGGAGAGTTCGGAGGTGAAGGCGCGGTAGAGGAGCGGGGCGAGCCACTTCGGCGTGCGCACGGCGAGGTTCGTGTGGCGGGCCGAGGTGGGGACGATGCGCAGCGCGGCGAGGAGGCGGAAGAGGGCGAGCGTCGGCGCGAGCAGGGGGAGGAGGAGGACGCTCGCGTGGGTGACGCGTTCGACGTTCAGGTCGGCGCTCTCGAGCGCGCGGCGCAGGCGCGCGCGGGTGGTCGAGCGCACGCCGCTGCGGCCGTACGCGAAGAAGCCGTCGTTCGCGGGCAGGCTGACGACGAGCAGGCCGCCGGGGCGGAGCACGCGCCGCGCTTCGGCGAGCGCGCGCGCTTCGTCGTCCGCCGTTCCGAGCGCGTCGAACAGCGTCACGAGGTCGAAGCGACGATCGCCGAACGGGAGCGCTTCCATCCGCGCCGTCACGTACGCGCCCTCGCGCGCTCCGCGCTCCGCGCCGCGGGGCGCGTCTCGGCCGTCGTCGCCGTGCGCGACGTCGACCTCGACGACCTGCTCCGCGAAGTCCGTCAGCGCGCGCGGGAAGCCGCCGTCCGCGCCGCCGACGTCGAGCGCGCGCGGCACGCGCACGGAGCCCATCGCCGCGCGCAGGTGCGACAGGTAGACCTTCCGCCGCCCGCGGAACCACCAGTGCTCGCCCTCGAGGCGCGCAAGCGCGGAGCGTCGCCCGCGGCTCACGCGCGCTCCTCCCGGCCGACGACGTCGCGCCGGCGTGCGCGCGCGCGCGGTGCTTCCGCGGTGAGCAGGGCGTGCGCGCCGCTCCCGGCCGCGCGACCGACGCGCAGCGACGCGGCGGCGGCGCTCTCGCGGCCCACGCGCGCTTCCATCCGACCGAACTCCGCGTCGGCGTCCGCGCGGAGCACGTTCGCGAGCGTGTCGACCGTCCGCGCGAGCTCGGCGAGCCGCGCCGCGCGTCCGCGATCGGGCACCGCGCGCGCGCGCCGGACGCGCGTCCACTCGAGCACGCGCAGCTCGCGCGCGCCGTCGAGGCCGAGCTGGACGAGCTCGTCCTCGACGAGTCGAGCGAGGGCTTCCGACGTCGCCGTCCAACGCGCGTCGCCCAGGCGCGCGGGCAACTCGCACGCGAGCACCGTGCGCGCGCGCGGCGCGGCGTCGGGTGCGAAGTGCGCGGGCTCCGTGACGCGGCGGACGCGCGCGCCGCGCCCGAGGACGTGCGTCCACGCGGCGTTCGTCGCGTGTTCCGTCGGGAGCTCGACGTGGACGTGCACGCACGCGAGCGGCTCGTCGGCGAGCGCGGCGGCGCGAACGCGCGTGGACGGCTCGGGGGCGAGGAGCAGCGCGGTCTCCGCGAGCGGGAGCGCCGCGACGACGGCGTCGCAGGCGAGCAAGCGGACGACGCCGTCGCGCTCCCACGCGACGTGCCGAGCGCGGCCCTTCCGGTGTTCGATGCCGATCGCGCTCGCGCAGAGACGCACGTCCGCGCCGGCGGCGAGCAGACGTTCGTGGAGCGCGCGCGTGATCGCGGCGACGCCCCCGTGCTCGGGGACGTGGACGATCCGCGGCTCGCGCCGCAGCGCGCCGACGTCGGCGAGGAGCTCGGTCGCTTCCGCGCCGAGCGCCGCGCGCGCGTCGAGGTGCGCCGGTGGGAGCCCGAGCGTCGTCGCGGCCCACGGCGCGAGGAGTTCGTCGGCGAGCGCGCGGCCGTGCCGATGACGGAACCACGCGGCGAGGTCGAGCTCCGGCCGCGCGCCGAACGCACCGCGTGCGCGCTCGACGAACGCGTCGCGCGCCGCGCGCAGCGCCGTCTCGACGGGCAGCGCGCCGAGGAGTTCGCGCAGGGCGAACGGCGGCGCGAGCTCCGCGCGGCCGAGGCGCAGCGCCGGCGCGACCGCGCGCTCGACGAGCGCGACGCCGAGCTCCCCGCGCACGTAGTCCCGGAGCTCCGCGTCGTCCGTCGCGAGCACGCGCGGCCCGAGCTCGAGCGTCCGGCCTTCGCGCTCGAGCACGCGCGCTCCCGCGCCGACGAACGCCGCCCGCTCGAGCACCGTCACCGCGCGCCCTGCGCGGACGAGCTCCCAAGCGGCCGAGAGGCCGGCCAGTCCAGCACCGAGGACGACGACGTGCATCGAAGCGGTTCCCGAGGTCCGCTTCGGGATCGGCCTCGCGCCCCGCCGTCTGGAGCGGAACCCGGCAATCCGCGTCCGAACACCGGATCGCGAAGCGTCTTGTTCGGCGCGCGCCCGCGTGCCGCGGCTTCACGCCTCGCGCGGGCGTGCGCGCGATCCGCTACGCCTCGTCCGTCGCGACGAGGTGCACGCGGAAAATCGTTCCGCCTCCGGGGCGCGCGAGCACTTCGACGCGGCCGCCCATCGCGTCGGCTTGGAGCGCGACGAGGTGGAGCCCGAGCCCCGTGCCCTTCGCCGTGCGCGTCGTCTCGTTGCCGACGCGGTAGAACGCCTCGAAGACGCGCTCGCGCTCGCTCTCGGGGATGCCCGGCCCGCGGTCGAGCACCTCGAGCACGACCTCGCCACCCGTGCGGCGCGTGACGACGCGGATCGGCTCGCCGCCCTCCGGCACCGCCGCGTACTTGCGCGCGTTCTCGACGAGGTTCCCGACGATCGAGCGCACGCCCTCGGGGTAGAGCCGCACGGGCGGGAGCCCGTCCTCGAGCTCGAACACGACGTCGCGCGCGGGGTCCTCGTCGGGTCCGATCAGCGTCGCGCGCAGCCCGTCGACGACGCGGTTCAGGTCGCCGGGCTCGACCTGCGTCTCCTTCGACGTGAGCCGGCCCTTCTCGAGCACGCGCTCGACGAGCGTCTCGAGGCGCTGCGTCTCGCGCACGATGCGCTGGTAGTAGACGCGGCGCTTCGCGTCGTCCTCGACCCAGCCGTCTTGGAGCATCTCGCCGTACAGACGGATCGCCGAGAGCGGCGTGCGCAGCTCGTGCGTGACCGCGGAGACGAAGTTCTCCGTGCGACGCGCGGACTCGAGGTCGTGCGACACGCTGCGCAGGAGCAGCGCGAGCCCCGTCGCGAGCGAGATGACGAGCATCGCACCGACGCCGGCGAGGTGGAGCATCTGCGAACGGAAGCGCTCCTGCATGCGCGCGCGGTCGACCGCGACGGTCAGCGTGCCGTAGCCGAGGTCGCGTTCCTCGGCCTCGATGCCGAGCGCGCGCACCGGGCGCACGCGTTCGAGCGCGTAGTCGCCGCCCGTGCGAAGCTGCGCCTCGTCGGCCGTCGCGAGCTCCTGCGCCGGATCGAGCAGGCGCTGGGCGAGCTGAGCGGGGAGATCGCGAAGCAGCCAGTCCGCGTCGATGAAGAACCCCTGCATGAACTCGGCGCCCTTGCGCGCCGACTGAAAGCAGGACGGCATGTCCTCGAGCTCGGGCACGGACTCGAACTTCACGATGCGCGTCGCCGCGATGCGGGCGACGCCGCGCGAGTCGTGGAAGAGGCGCACTTCGAAGTCGTAGACGCGGACCGGGACCTCCCGCTTCTCGAGCACGCGCAGGGACGTGGCCTCCTCGCGCAGGCAGGAGAGGTCCTCCTCGCTGCTCAGGTTGATCGCCGTGACCGGCAGCGAGTAGGACTGCGTCTGGAAGTGCGGCACGCGCTTCAGGCGCCGCGCCATCGTCTCGTCGAGCCGCAGCGCCGCGAAGTCGCGCGCGGCGAGGAGCAGATCATTGCGCATGACCTCGGCGACGCTTGCATCGGCTTCGAGCCCGACCTGCACCTCGGGGTCGCGCTTGCTCTCGGGACCGCTCGTGCGCGTGTGGAACCAGCCGAGCACGCCCGTCGGACGCGGATCCGACGAGAGCTCCGACGTGTAGAACCCGATCGATCCGAGCAGCGGCCGCGGCGGATAGTAGCGCCGACGGTATTGGAACGGCGTGCGCTTGCTCTCCTCCTCGACGAGCGCCGTGAGCTCGTCGTGCAGCGCTCCCGAAAGCCGCCGCGCGGCGTCGGCGACACCGCGCGGCACGGCTTCGAGCTGGCTCTCGTGGTCGATCGCGAGCTGCCGCCAGTGGAGTCCGCCCAACACCAGCGTGGGGAGGACGAGCAGCACGCCGTACAGGACGAGCGCGGTTCGCTTGGTCCCTAGCTGAACCACCGATAGCCCTTGCCGCGCACCGTCTGGATCAGCGTCGGCTCGGCGGCGTTGGGTTCGACCTTGCGGCGCAGTCCGACGATGTGGATGTCGACGGTGCGCGTCTCGACGTTCGCGCTCTTGTAGTGCCAGACGTCGAGCAGGAGGTCGTCGCGCGTCACGACGCGGTTTCGGTTCTTGATCAGGTACTCGAGGATGTCGCCCTCGCGCGGCGTCAGCGCGATGAGCTGGCCGTCGCGGTGCACCTCGAGGCGCGCGAGGTCGACCGAGATGCCGCCGGGGAGCTCGAGGCGCGGCGGCGGAGCGGTGTCGAGCTCCTTGCGCCGGAACTGCGCTTCGACGCGCGCGACGAGCTCGCGCGGGCTGAACGGCTTCTTGATGTAGTCGTCGGCGCCGAGCTCGAAGCCCTGGATCAGGTCGTTCTCGCTCGCGAGTGCCGTCAGGATCACGACGCGGATGTCGTGGCGCTCCTTGCGCAGCGTGCCGAGCACCTCGAGCCCGCCCATGCCGGGGAGCATCAGGTCGAGCACCATCAGGTCGGGGCGCGCCTTGCGCACGGCGTCGAGCGCGGCGGGACCGTCGTGGACGACGGAGACCTCGAAGCCCGCGTGCTCGAGCGCGTCGCGGACGCCGAAGGCGATCGATTCCTCGTCCTCGACGACGAGGACGCGGTGGGTCTGGGTCTGGGGACGGGAGGGGGCGGGTTGGGTGGTCATGAGCTCTGCCATGGGAGGATATCCGGGGTTGCGTCGAGGGACACCTGCCGTGACCTCGACTGGGAGAGAGCTACCCCGTTACGCGCCTCGAGTCGTGCGGAAACAAAGCTCCGTACGTAAAAGGAAATCGCAGTCGGGGAGCACCGTGTGCGTCGCTCGCCCTGGGCATCGGGACCGGAGCGCGCTACACCTCGGGCGTGGACGCGCTCTCTTCCGACTCGGCTTCGCTCGTCCTCCACGCCCTGCTCGCGGCAGCGGGGACGTTCGGGCTCGCGCGGGAGCTCGCGCGCTCGCGCGCCGCGGCGTCCGCGGCCTCCGCGGCGATGGTCGCGGCCTTCGTCGCGGTCGAAGGCGCGCGCGGGGCCGGTGGGTACCCGATCGCGCCGAACGCGCCCGTGTCCGCCGCGTTCGCGTTCGCGCCGTGGGCGGCGTGGGGGATCGAGCGCGTGCACGCGTCGGCGCCGTGGCGCGGCCGCCTCGTCGCGGCGCTCGCGGCCGTCGCGGCGTTCGTGCTCGCGACGCTCGAGAGCGATCCCGCGCCGCGGCTCCTCGCGGCGCTCGCGCTCGCCGGTTGGGCCGCGCGCGCGCCGCGCCGTCCGACGACGTGGGCCGCGCTCGCCGCCGCGGTGTTCGCGTACGGCGTCGCGGGCGAGCTCGCGCTCGCGGGGACGCGCGCCGCGCCGCGCGGAGGAACCTCGGCGGGGATCGACCTCGTCGCGCTCGGACTCTTCGTCGCCGCGTTCGGGCTCGCCGCGCGGTGGCGCGCGCTGGTCGCGGAGCGGGAGCGCGAGGAGTCCGTCGAGCGCGCGCCTCAGGCTGCGCTCGAATCGAACGCGGAGCGCGCCGAGGTCGAAGCGGAGGTCGAGCGCTCGGGCGTGCGCGGCGGCGCGTGGACGTTCGGGCTCGCGGGCGTCGTCGTCGCGCTCGTCGCCGCGGTCGCGCTCGACCGCGCGCGCGCGGGCGACGTGCTCGTGCGCGAGGCGTTCCTGCGCGGCAGCGCGACCGCGTGGCTCGTGCTCCCCGCGGCGGTGCTCGCGCTCGCGTGGGGCTTCGCGCCGCGGCGGGAGCGCGCGCTCGCGGGCGTCGGCGTGTGGACGCTCGTCGTCGTCGCGCTCGCGCTCGAGGCGGGTTCGCTCGGCCGCGTGCTCCGCGTCGTGCCGTTCCTCGGGCAAGCACCGCCGACGACGGTCCAGCCGTTCGCGGCGCTCGGCATCGCGCTGTGCGCGGCGTGCGCGCTCGATCTCGCTCCGGCTCGCGCACGCGCGGCGGCGGCGGTGCTCGCACTCGCTTTCGCAGGGCTCGTCCTCGCGACGGGGCCGTTCCCGTCGTCCCCGGGTGAACGGCCAAGCGACCTCCCGCGCGTCGACCCCGACGACGAACTCGTCGGCGCGCCGCGGCGGCCGCGGGAGGAGCTCGACGGCGACGTGCTCGGCGCGCGCGACGTGCTCGTGTGGCTCCATCCGGCCTTGAAGGCGGACGCGAAGCTCCTCGTCGAACGTGGGTTCGGCGGTTGCGCGAGTCCCGGGCTCGGAGCCGAGCCGGTCCTCCTCGAACGCGTGGACCTCGCGCGCGCGCTCGACCCCGGTCCCGCCGCGGACGGCCCCGCGCCGCGCGTGCCGGAGGGCGCGCAAGGGTTCGCGTTGCGCGACGGCGCGCTCGGACGGATTCCACCGGGCTGGTGGAGCGTGCGGGTCGAGTTCAGGCGCGCAGGCAGGGACGAAGTGCTCGGCACGCGCGTGCTCGGCGTCGTGCGCGCGAGCGGGAGCCTCTTCGAGCGGTTCGGCGCGCTCGCGGTGCTCGCGGCGGCGCTCGCGCTGCTCCTCGCGGCGCCGCTCGGTCCGCGCGCGCGCGCCGCGGCGCTCGCGCTCCTCGCGGCGGCGTGGTGCGCCGTGCCGCTGTTCTCCTACGGCTGGTGAGCCGCGCGGCGAGGTCCTCGACGTGCGCGAGGTGTCTCGCGCCCCGTCAACCGCGCCGCGGGAGCGGAGCGCGCGCGAGCACGGCCTCGGTGAGCGCGGATCGCCGCTCGCGGAACCACCACGCGCCGAGCGCGAGCACCGCGAGCGCGTACACGAGGTCGAAGGCGTCGAGCCGCTCGCGCCACGCGAGCGCGAGGACGAGCGCCGCGAAGAGCGCCCACGCCGCGCGGTCGCGCGCGAGTTGCAGCGTCGTCGCGACGGCGACGGCGAGGGCCGCGACGCCGACGAGCACGCTCGCGAGCGCGAACGCGCGGCCGAGCGGGCTCGACGGCCACGTCGCGCCGTCGTCGACGCCGAACGCGGCGGTCGCGAGCACGCCGCGCCACAGCGCCGCGACGCCGAGCAGCACGAGGTGCGACGCGTAGAGTCGGTCGCCGCGCGCGAGGGCTCGCCGCAGGTTCGCGCGCTCGGGGTCGGCGGGCTCCATGCCGTCCTTGTACCGGATGGAACGGACCGCGTCAGCGGGACGACCAGTCCTGCGCCTGGAGCGTCTCGCCGACCCAGGCGGGGAGGTGCGCGTACTCGCGCTCGAAGTGCACGTCGGTCGGGAGCTGCGTCTGGGCCTCGCTCGCCTTCCCCGCCTTCACGAGCGCGGCGGCGAGCTCGACGCGCATCCGCGCCGGAGCGGGATCGGCGCCCGACGCGCGCACCATCTGGCGGTAGCTGCGCACGGCGTCGTTCCACGCGCCGTGCAGCGCGTGCTCGCGCGCGTAGCCGCGTTGCGCGCGCACCTCGAGCGCGCGCGCGAGGCGTTCGTCGTTCTCGGCGCGCCGCGCTTTCGCGAGCGCGAAGGCCTGGTCCGGCGTCGCGTTCGCGATCTCGGGCGCGAGGCGCGTCCACAAGGCCTGCGCGCTCGCTTCCTTCGCTTCGAGCTCGAGGCGCGTCGCGAGCGAGAGCAGGCGGTCGTGGTCGAGGCGCCCCGCGCGCTCGAGCTCGTCCGCGAGCGCGTTCGCGTCGTCGACGCGCTCCTCGTCGAAGGCGAGCGTCATGCGATTCCACGCGAGGCCCGGGTGGCCGGGGTCGAAGCGTCGCGCGAGGTCCCACGTCCCGCGCGCGCCGTCCGCGTCGCCGGCGCGCAAGGACGCGAGACCGAGCTGCATCAACGCCTCGACGCGGTACGGGCGCACCGCGAGCACCGCGCGCCACGCCGCTTCGACCTCGTGCGGGTCCGCGGCGCGCGCTTCGAGCCAGCGCGCGCGCAGCGAGAGCGCGAGCGGCGCGTAGGGGACGTCCTCGAGCGCGCCGTCGAGCGTGCGACCGACGTCCTCGGTCGTGAGCTCGTCGCCGCGCTCGATCGGCGCGAGGCGGCGCGATTGCACGAGGACGTCGAACGCGAACCCGCCGGCGACCGCCGCGCAGAAGAGCAGGAACCACGGCGCGAACCGGCGCGCGAGCGTCGGCCGGTCCGCGCGCACGGGCCCGAGCAACATGCCGAACACGCCGAACGCGAGCGACGACGAGACGGGGTCGGTGAAGAGCGCGCCGTGCACGAGCCCGTTCACGAAGAGCGCGAGCGCCGCGGCGCCGAGCGCGGCGCGCACGCGGTCGTCACCGCGCAGACGGCGCACGGCGGCGCTCGCGGCGAGCGCGAGCAGCACGAACGCGCCGCCCGCGAACACGACGCCGCCCTCGGCGAGGAGCGTCAAGTAGTCCGAGTGCGCGTGCTCGACCTCGGTCTCCTGCGCGAGGCGGCGCTGGTGCGAGGAGAGCTCGATCTCCGCCGGGTCGCGGTACGCGGGGAACCGCGCGGCGAACTGGCCCAACCCGACGCCGAGCAGCGTATGGTCGCCGATCAGCGCGAGGGTGCGCTTCCACACGAGCGCGCGCACCGCGATGCCGCCCGTGTCGCCGGCCGGCGCGGGATGCGCGAGCGCGCCGGACGAGCCCTGCGCGTCCGAGGACCCCGGCGCGCCCGGTGAGCCGTGCGCGAGGGCCGCGTTCGCGCCGCCGCTCGCGTGCTCGCCCTTCTCGCGCGCGAGGAAACGCGGCGCGAGCGCGCCGAGCACCGCGACGAGCGCGAGGAGCGCCCACGCGACGCGCGGACGACGTTCCGTGCGGAGCAGCGCGAGCGCCGCGAGCGCGGCGCCGAGCGCGAGGACGCCCGCGTGCACCGGCACGCTCCACGCGTAGACGAGGTGGAGCAGCAGCGCCGCCGCGTGCACGAGCGTCCACGGGCCGAACGCGTCGAACACGAGGAACGCGGAGAGCGCGGCGCCGGTCAGCGCGGCCTGCGAGACGCTCCCCGTGTTGCCGAGCGCGCCCGCGTGCGCGTTCGCCGTGTCGAACAGCGCGACCGACGTGAACGCGATCGAGAGGAGCGCCGCGCCGCGCGCGAACGTGCGCCGACCCGCGGGCGCGAGGCTCGCGCCGGAGACGAGCATCCCCGTCGCCGTGAGCACGACGAACGTCGCGCGCAGGCGCTCGAAGAGGTCGCCGGTGAACGTCGCCGGGTCGAACTCCTCCGTGTGGAACGCGCCGGCTGCGAGCAGCGGCAGGAGCAGGAACCACCCGCGCGCCGCGCGCGCGTGACCGCGGAACGCGACGAGCGCGACCGCCGGCAGCGCCGCGAGCAGCGCGACCGCCGCGCCGGTCGCGTTCGCCGTCCAGTCGTCGCGCAGGAACGAACCCGGCCCCGGCCACGCGAGCACGGCGGCGGGGAGGAGCATGAGGAGCGCCTGCAGGCGCTCGCCGCGCAGGCGTTCGGGCTCGGACGCGGGATCGCCTTGGGTCGGGCTCGACATGCGGTCGGGACGCGCGGACGCGCGGGGCGCACTCTACTTCCCGCGGAGTCCGCGATCGACGTCGCGCGTCAGCGCCCGACGATCGCGTCGACGAAGGCCTCGGGCTCGAAGACCTCGAGGAGCTCGAGCTGCTCGCCCGTCCCGATGTAGCGGACCGGGAGCTTCAACTGCTCGTGGATGCCGAACACGGCGCCGCCGCGCGCGGTGCCGTCGAGCTTCGCGATGATCAGGCCCGTCACCTGCACCGCGGCGGTGAAGAGCTTCGCCTGCTGGATCGCGTTCTGGCCGTTCGTGCCGTCGAGGACGAGCCACGTTTCGTGCGGCGCGCCGGGCAGGCGGCGCTCGATGACGCGGCGCACCTTCTGGAGCTCGTCCATCAAGTTCTTCTGCGTGTGCAGGCGGCCCGCCGTGTCGATCAGCACGACGTCGAGCTTGCGCGCGACTGCGGCGTCGACCGCGTCGAACGCGACGGCCGCGGGGTCCGCGCCGGGTTTCTGGCGCACGATCGGCACGTCGTTGCGCTTCGCCCAGATCTCGAGCTGGTCCGCCGCGGCCGCGCGGAACGTGTCGCCGGCGCCGAGCAGCACGCTCTTCCCTTGGCTCTTGAAGCGGTGCGCGAGCTTCGCGATCGACGTCGTCTTGCCCGAGCCGTTCACGCCGACGACGAGGATCACGGTCGGCTTCTCGGTCAGCGGGATCTCGCCGCCCTCCTGCCCGAGGCGCTCGAGCAGGATCGTGCGCAGCGCGCCGCGCACGTCCTCCTCGCCCTTGACGTCGCCGCGCTTGTGCAGGCGCGCGAGCTCGGTCGTCACGTGCTCCGCGACGGGGCCGAGGTCGGACGTGTAGAGCATCTCCTCGAGCTCGGCGAGCAGCGCCGCGTCGATCGGACGGCCGCCCTTGAAGATGCCGGTGATCTTGTCGGAGATCGCCGTGCGCGTCTTGACGAGGCGTTCCTTGAGCCGATCGAAGAGCCCCACGGTCAATCCTCGCTCGGATCGTCGATCTCGCCCTGCGGCTCGGGGGTCGCGCCCGCCGCCGCCTTGGCCGCGGCCTTCGCGTCCTTCTCGGGCCGCGTGCGGTTCATGATCTTGTCGAGGATCCCGTTGATGAACGCGCCCGAGTTCGACGTCGAGTAGCGCTTGCCGAGCTCGATCGCCTCGTTGATCGCGACCTTCGGCGGGATGTCCTTGCAGTGGAGGAGCTCGTACGTCGCGAGCCGGAGCACGTTGCGGTCGACGACCGCCATGCGCGAGATGTTCCAGTTCTGCGCGACCGACTGGATCGACGAATCGATCTCGTCCCAGTGCTCGAACGTGCCCTCGATCAGGCGCAGCGCGAACTTCTGCGTCTCGTCGTCGCGCTCCTCGCCGCGGACCCAGTCCTTCGACTCGGCCATCAGCTCGTCGCCGCGGAGGTCGAGCTGGTAGAGGAATTGGAGCGCGAGCTCGCGTGAACGTGTGCGTTTCTTCAAGGCGTCAATCCCAATCGTCGATCTCGTCGAGCGCCGCGAGCGTTTCGATCCCAGCGCGCGCGACCGCGCGCCCCTTGTCCTGCTCGCCGCCCTTCGAGGGCGGAAGCGCGCGGGCGCGGGCTTGTTCCAGGGTGTGGCACGTCAGCACGCCGAGGTGGATCGGCGTCTCGTTCTGCAGGCTCGCGAGCAGGAGACCCGTGACGGCGCCGTGCGCGACCCAGTGATCGTGCTGCGTCTCGCCTTGGATCACGACGCCGAAGGCGAGCACCGAGTCCGCGTGCGCGGCGGCGCGTGCGGCGACGATCGGGAGCTCGAACGAGCCCGGGACCCAGACCACGTGCAGGTTCCCCGGCCGGACACCCGCGGCGAGGAGCTCGTCCTGCGCGGAGGCGAGCATCGCCCCCGTGAGCTCCTCGTGCCAGCGCGACACGACGATGGCGAAGCGCGAGTCGGGCCGGGCGCGGAGGGCGCTCGCGTGGGAGCGGCGGTTCTCTTCGAGGACCATGGGGAGAAGGATCGGGGATCGCGGGGGCGCGGCGGCGCTCCGCCGAACGAGGGCAGAGAAGTCTAGCGGCGCGCGCGCGCGCGTCCACTCCGGGAACGAACGCCGCAGAACGACCGCGCGATGCGGCCGGGCGGCGGGGGTCGGGGCGACCCACCGTCCCGTTCCCCGCGCGTGCTTCCGTTCCATGGCCCGAGGTGCGACCTTGGGGCGTACGATGCACCGCCCGGACTCGTTCGCCTGGTTCGCAACCGCCGTCGTGCTCGGCGTTTTCGCGGCGGAGCTGCCGCACGACACGCTGCCGAAGGAGCTCCCGCTCGCTCCGCCCTACGGCGTGCTCGAGAAGGACGCGCAGCCGCCGTCGACCCCGGACGCGAAGGTCGTCGAACTCGGGCGCGCGCTCTTCTTCGCGGGCGAGCTCTCCGTCGACGGCACGGTGTCGTGCGCGAGCTGCCACCACCCCGACCACGCGTTCGCGGACGTCGAGCCGACGTCGCGCGGCGTGCGCGGGCATCGCACGACGCGCAACGCGCCCGCGCTCGTGAACCGCGCGCTCGGCGCGTCGTTCTTCTGGGACGGACGCGCGGCCACGCTCGAGGATCAGGTGCTGCAGCCGATCGAGAACCCCGACGAGATGGGCTCGGACCTCGACGTCCTGCTCGCGCGCCTCGCGAAGGACGCCGGCTGGGGCGCGCGGTTCGAGCGAGCGTTCGGCGGCGCGCCGACGCGCGAGCGGCTCGCGTCGGCGCTCGCGAGCTTCGTGCGCACGCTGTGGCACGGCGACACGCCGGTCGATCGGTTCCAGGCGGGCGACGCCGCGGCGCTCACCGAGGAGGAGCGCACGGGGCTGTGGGTCTACGAGTCGAAAGGCGGCTGCTGGCGTTGCCACTCCGGCCCGAACTTCACCGATGAGTCGTTCCACGCGACGGGCATCGGCGTGAAGGACGGCGTCGCGGAGGCGGGACGCGCCGCGATCACGAAGGACCCGAAGGACCAGGGGAAGTTCAAGACGCCGACCTTGCGCGGCGTCGCGCTCAGCGCGCCGTACATGCACGACGGGAGCGTCGCGACGTTGAAGGACGTCGTCGAGTTCTATCGCCGCGGCGGGAACGCGCACGCGAACCTCGACGCGGACGTCGAGAAGCTCGAGCTCACCGACGTCGAGGCGGAGCGGCTCGTGAAGTTCCTCGAGGCGCTGTCGCGCACGAACGCGAAGTAGCGCGCGTCAGGCGCCTTCGACCTCCGCCGTCGGCGCGCGCGGGCCCGCTGCGGGCGAGAGTGCGCCGCCGCGCCGCCGCAAGCTCCACGCGAATTGGCCGCGGAGCACGGTCGCGAGGTCGTCGAGCACCGTGTACGCGAGCGGCACGACCCACAGCGTGAAGAACGTCGAGATGGTGAGCCCGCCGCCGACGCACGTCGCGAGCGCGCGGAAGTCGATGCTCTCTCCGGGCGGTTCGGTGACGGCCATCGGCCACAAGCCGATCACGCTCGTCAGCGCCGTCATCAGGATCGGGCGCACCCGGTTCCTGCAGCCCTCGAGCACCGCGGGCGTGCGCTCCCAACCTTGTCGGCGCAACTCGTGCACGCGGTCGATGAGCACGATCCCGTTGTTCACGACCACGCCCACCAAGATGATGATCCCGATCCAGCCGACCGAGTCCATCGTCGTGTGCGTGAGGTAGAGGCTCCAGTACGAGCCCACGACCGCGTAGGGGATCGTGAAGAGCACCGAGATCGGCAGCAGGAACGACTCGAACAGGATCCCCATGATGAGGAACACGAGCACGACCGACAGGAGTCCCGCGGACTTGAGCTCCGAGAGCTCCGCCTCCTGGCGTGCCGCCGCCGAGTCCTCGCGCGCGAACGAGTAGCCGCGGGGGAGCTCGAGCGCCGCGAGCGCCTCGTAGCCCGCGTCGGTGAGCTCCTTCTGCCGCGCGGAGTTGTCGACGCGCGCCTGGATCGTGAACGTCGCCTGGCCGTTCTCGCGCCAGATCGTGCGCGCGCCGCGGCCGAACTCGAGGTGCGCGACGGACGACAGCGGGACGACGCTCGAGCCGTTCCAGATCTCGAGGTCGCGCAGCGTGTCGAGCCCCGCGGCCTCGGTCTCGTCGTACTCCATGATCAGCGGGACCTCGCGCCCCGGCTCGTGGAAGCGCGGGAGCTGCGCGCCGCGGAGCGCCCACGCGACGTTCTCCTGCGCGACGCGCGGCGTGACGTTGAGCTTCTGCGCGATGTCGGAGTCGAACGAGAGCTGCACCTGCGGCGGCGCGTCCTCGAGGGGCGAGACGACGCTCGTGAGGCCGGGGACGCGCTCGAGGATCCTCACGGCGTCGGCGCCGAGGCGCGCGAGCACCTCCGAGTCCGGTCCGCGCAGCGCGAACGTCGCGATGTTGCGATTGCGCGTGTCGCCCGCCTGGACGTCGTCGAGGAAGCGGAGCTTGTGCCCGGGCAGGCGTGGGAGGTTCGTGTGCAGGTCCGCGAGCACGTGGTCGAGGAGCTCCTTCTTCTGCGGACCGCTCCAGAAGAGGCGCAGCGAGCCGCCCGTGCGCGAGAAACGCGCGCCGATGCGGGACACGCCGTACTCCGCGCGCTTCGACTCGAGGAAGCGCTCGTAGTGCGCCATCTCGTCGCTCGCCTGCGCGAGGGTGAAGTTGTCCTCGAGGTCGACGTAGACGCGCATCTGCGTCTTGCTGTCTTCCTCGCCGAACGCGGCGACCTGCGTCTTCGAGATCGGCCACAGGACGGAGAGGAAGCACGCGAACGCGGCGCCGGTCGCGGCGAGGCGGTGCGCGAGGCTCCACTCGACCAGGCGGTGGTTCGCGCGCACGATCATGCCGACGATCGACGCATCCGTGCCGGGTTCGCGCGCTTCGCGCGTGTCTTCGGGCGGCACCGCGATGCGGCGCCGGATGCGCGGCACGCGCCAGACGAGCGCGAGCACGCCGAGGACCGTCGCCGCGGCGAGCCCGCCGAGGTACACGGATTCGAGCGGGTTCCCCTCGACGGCGAGCATCCCCGGAGAGCGCAGCCCGCCGAGTTCCTGCGTCCAGCTCCGCGCGTTCCACGCCCGCCACCCCGCGAGCGCGATCATGCCGAGCGCGAGCACCCAGCGCAGGCGGAACACGACCTCGAGCAGCGCGTGGACGACGCGCCACGCGACCCGGCGACCGGCGCCCCATGCGCTTCGTCCGAGTGCGAGGGCGCGTTCACCGGCGCGCGCCGGAAGCGCTCCGATGCGCGCGAGCGGCCGCCCGACGCGCTCGAGCCACGCAGGTCGTGCCTCGATCGACCAGCCCGCCGCGACCGGCATGAAGACGAGCGCGACGAGCAGGCTGATCAGGAGCGAGACGCAGAGCGGCAGGCCGAGTTCCCCGAACATCAGCCGCAGGATCGGGTTCTGCGTCATGAAGATCATCGGCAGGAACACCACGACGGTCGTCAGCGTCGAGAGGAGCACCGCGAGCCCGACCTCGCCCGTCCCACGCACGACGGCCTCGCGGCTCGGCATTCCGTCGGCCTTGAGGCGCGTGATGTTCTCGATGACGACGATCGCGTTGTCGACGAGCATGCCGAGCGCGAGCGTGATGCCCGTCATCGTCAGCACGTTGAACGAACGGCCCGTGAAGTAGCACCAGGCGATCGCGAGCACGACCGACACCGGGATCGAGAGCGCGACGAGCAGCGTCTGGCGGAAGCGCCACAGGAAGAGGAACAGCACGACGACGGCGAGCAGGCCGCCCTCCCACGCGCTGTCCATCAGCTGGTCGAGCGAGTTCTGGATGAACTGGCCTTGGTCGAAGATGGGGAGGAAGTGGAACTGGCCGGCGAGTTCCGGGCGCTCCTCGAGCTCGACGAGCTCCCGCTTCAAGCGCTTGCACGTCTCGACGATGTTCGCCTGCGCGTCCTTCCGGACTTCGACGAAGTACGCGTACTCGCCGTCGATGCGGAAGAGCGACTCGCGCACGCTCTTCACGGCCTCGACGTGCGCGATGTCCGCGAGCACCAGCCCGTTCCCGACCGGGTAGCGCTCGATCTCCTCGCGCGCCTTGAAGCGCATGTCGGCGCGCAGGAGGAGCCGGCGCCCGCCGTCCTCGACCTCGCCGAGCGAGAGCGAGAAGTTGTCCGACCGCAATCGGCGGATCAGCGCGCCGAGATCGAGGTTCGCCGCGCGGACCTTGTCCTCGTCGAGCAGGATGCGCAGCGAGTCCTCGAGCAGTCCCCATGCCTCGACCTTGCCGACGCCGTCGACGGCCTCGAGTCGGCGCTGGATCACGTTCTCGACGAGGAAGTCCGTGCGCGGCGAGTCGCCCGGGTGCTTCAGCGCGAAGAACATGATCGGGAGGTCGCTCTGGCTCCACGAGAAGATCCCGACGTCCTGCACCGTGTCGGGGAGCTTCGGTCGCGCGCGCTCGATGCGATCGCGCACCTCGGCCTTCGCGAAGTTCATGTCGAGGGCCGTGTCGAACTCGACGAAGATCCCGACGTCGTCGGCGCGCGATTGGCTCGAGATCTCCTTCACGGAGGGGAGCGTGCGGAGCTCCTCTTCCAGCACGCGCGCGACGCGCTCCTCGTTCTCCTGCGCGCTCGCACCCGCGTTCGACACGAAGACCTGGAGACCCGGGCTGACGATGCCGTCGGGCATCATCTGGATCGGGATGCGCGCCCACGCGATGAGCCCGATCACGAGCAGCGTCGTGAACAGCGTTCCGAGCAGGATCGGCCGCCGCACGATCGCGGCGACGAACGGATGTCGACTCCGGTCGATGCTCACGCCGCCGCCTCCGGTCCGCGCGCCGCATCGCTCCTCCGATACACGAGGCGGTAGACGCACGGGATCACGATCAGCGTGAGCAGCGTGGAGCTCGTGAGCCCGGCGCACACCGTGACCGCCATCGGCACGCGCAGCTCCGCGCCCTGGCCCGAGCCGAACGCGCCGACGCCCGGGATCCACTCGAGCCAACCCGTCATCGGGAGCAGGCCGAGCACCGTCGTCGCCGTCGTCATGTAGATGGGACGGAGGCGCGTCGCGGCCGCCTCGAGCAGCGCGTCGCGCACGGTGAGGCCGCGCGCGCGCGTCTGGTTGACGCGGTCGACGAGCACGATCGCGTTGTTCACGACGATGCCCGCGAGCAGGATCAAGCCGATGAACACGACCACCGAGAGCGGGATCCCGAGTGCGTCGTTGACGAGCACGACGCCGACCGTCGCGAGCGGCACGGTGACGAGGATGATCAACGGCTGGAGCAGCGACTCGAACTGCGCGGCCATGACCGCGTAGACGAGGAACAGCGCGAGCAGGAGCGCGAAGCGCATCGAGCTCTGCGCCTCGTCCATCTCGCGCTTCTGGCCGCCGAGCTGCACGACGACGTCGTCGGGCGTGCGCAGGGAGCGGAGCTCCTCCTCGACGGCATCGCTCGACCCGCCGAGGTCGACGCCGGCCGTCGCCGCGGTGACGAGGATCGCGCGCGTGTTGCCGGCGCGCCGGATCTCGGCCGGGCCCTCGACCGTGTCGGCGGAGGCCACGGCGGAGAGCGGCACAGGCGTCGGCGACGTGGGGTTGACGACGAGGTCGAGCACGCGCTGGAGCGTCGAGAGCTCGATCTCGTCGCCGAGCACGCGCACGTCGATGCGCTGGTCGCCTTGGTTGAAGCGCGTGCTGACGTTGCCGAGCACCTGGTCGCGCACGAGCGTCGAGATGGCGTTGAGGTCGAGCCCGTACTCGAGCGTCTTGTCGCGGTCGAAGGTGATGCGCACCTCGGGATGGCCCGGACGGATCGTCGTGCGCACGTCGGCGAGGCCGGGGACGCGCGCGAGGTGGCTCTCGACCTCGCGCGCGACGTCCTTGATCTTCTCGAGGTCGTACCCGAGCACCTCGACGACGATCGGCGCCTCGATCTCGAACGGCGTCGCGCGCGTCACCTCGATCGAGCGCACGGACGGATGCGCGGCGACGAGGTCGCGCGCGGCCGCGAGCACGCGCTCCTCGTTCTCGAACGTGATCGAGTTCGTCTTCATGCGCACCGTGAGGCGTGCCGTGTGCTTGCCCTCGATGTCGCGCGAGAGCGTGTCGGGCTCGACGCCGACGACGAGCGCGGTCGACTCGACGTCCGGGATCGCGCGCACGCGCTGGTCGAGCTCCGCGAGCACGGCGTCGGTGCTCGCGAGCGGCGTGCCGACGGGGAGGCCGACGTGGAGCGTGAACTCGCCTTGGTGGACGTCGGGCAGGAGGTCGAGGCCGAGGTCCTTCACGCGCGTCAGGCTGAACGCGAAGAGCGCGATCGCGACGACGACCACGAGCCACGCGCGATCGAGCGCCGCGGCGAGGACCCGCGGGTAGACGCGCTCGATCCGGCCCCACACTCGGTCGTGCACGAAGTGCAGCGGCCGGAGCACGAGGCCGATCGCCTTGCCGAGCACGACGAACAGCCCGCCGCCGAGGAACGCGGCGGTGCCGGCCGTCCGCAGGCCCGCGCGTCCCGCGACGACGAGCGCGTCCTGGACCTTCGAATCCTCCTCGAACGCGAGCCCCGCGCGGAGCTTCGGCGGCGGAGTCGCCGCGGAGGTGCGGGCGCCGCCGGCGAGGAACTTCCGGGACGCGAGCATCGGGATGAAGAGCACCGCGACGGCGAGCGACACGAGCAGCGAACCCACGACGGTCAGCGCCTGATCGCCGAAGATGCGGCCCGCGACGCCGTGCACGAACACGATCGGGGCGAAGACGGCGACGCTCGTCAGCGTGGAGCCCGTCACGGCGCCCATGACCTCCTTCGTCCCGCGGATCGCCGCCGTGACGAGGTCGTCGCCTTCCTCGCGGCAGCTCGTGATCGACTCGAGCACGACGATCGAGTTGTCGACGACCATGCCGACGCCGAGCGCGAGGCCGCCGAGCGACATGATGTTGAGCGAGGCGCCCCAGAGGTACATCGGCGCGAACGTGACGATCACCGACATCGGGATCGAGATCGCGATGATCACCGTCGAGGGCAGGTTCCGCAGCGCGAACCAGATCACGATCACGCTGAGGAGCGCGCCCATCCAGCCGGCGCTCTTCACGTCGTCGATCGCGGAGCGGATGAAGGTCGACTGGTCCGAGAGGACCGCGAGCTTCGCCTCGTCGCGCAGGCGCCACGCGAGGTAGTCGCTCTGCTCACGCTCGCCGAACGTTGCGTCCTGCCCGCCTGCGCCGCCGTGCTCGTTCGCCCACTTCTGTTGGGCCTTCGTGCCGAAGACTCGCTCTTGGACGCGGTCGGCGAGGTCGACGATGTTCGCTCCCGCTTCTCGGAAGATCGCGACCTCGACCGCCTCGCGGCCGTCGACGCGCGTGACGACCTGGCGTTCGGCGTGCGTGCGTTCGACGGTCGCGACGTCCTTGACGCGGATGACGGCGTTGCCGCGGCGCACGATCGCGAGCTCGCCGATCTCGTCGACGTCGCGGAACTCGTTGAGCGTGCGGACGAGGTACTCCGTCGAGCCCTCGCGGATCAGCCCGCCCGACGCGTTCACGTTCTCCTGCGCGAGGCGCTGCGCGAGCAGCGCGGGGTCGAGGTTCTGCGCCGCCATCTTGAACGGGTCGACGCGGACGCGGATCTCCTCCTCGAGTCCGCCGCGCACCTGCACGGCGGCGAGGCCTGGAATGGACTCGAGCTCGCGCTTGATGCGCTCCTCGGCGAGCCAGCGCAGGTGCACGAGCTCCTTCTCGCGCGCCTTCGCGCCGTGCTCCTCGAGCGCGCCCTTCTTCTCGGGGAGCGTGACGCCGATGCGCAGGATCGGGTCGAGGTTCGGGTCGTAGCGCAGGATGATCGGCCGCTCGGCGCCCTGCGGCAGGAACACGCCGTCGAGCTTGTCGCGCACGTCCTGCACCGCGTACGTCATCGGCGTGCCCCACTCGAAGTCGAGCACGACGTCGCTCGTCTCCGCGCGCGACACGGACGTCGCGCGGACGAGGTGGGGGAGCGTCGAGAGCGTCTCCTGGATGCGCTCGGACACGCGCTCCTCGACGTCCTCGGGCGCGGCGCCCTTCCACGACGTGCGCACGGTCAGCGTCGGGTAGCTGATGTCGGGGAGCAGGTCGACGGGGAGCTTCGTGAACGACACCCAGCCGAACACGGCGACCGCGACCATGATCATGCACACGGCCACGGGGCGGCCGGTGACGAACTCGAGCAGCGGCGAACGCGTCGCGCGCGGGGACGACTGCGGTGCGTCCACGGATCAGCCCTGCTTCGCCGGGGGAGTCGTCGAAGCGGCCGGCGTCGAGTCCGCGGCGGGCGGTGCCGAGGAGGCGGGGGCCGCGGGCTTCGCGGGGTCCTCGAGCTCGATCTCGCCGCCGTCCTCGAGCTCGCGGTTGCCGACGACGATCACGAGCTCGTCCGCCGCGAGCACTCCATCGCGCGGGAACACCTCGACGAGCTGGTCGTCGGAGTAGCCTTCCTCGACCTCGACGCGCCGAGCGCGGCCTTCGCGCGCGACGAACAGCAGGCTCGCGTCGCCCTCGCGGCGCAGCGCGCGCTTCGGCACGGCGAGCGCGTCGGGATGGCGGTCCGTCACGATCTCGACGCGCACGAGCATGCCGGGGAGGAGGCGTTTCTCGGGCGCTCCGACCGCGGTCGAGTCCAGGCGGACCGTGACGCGGAACGAGCCCGAGTTCGCCTCGATCGAGGGGCTCACGCGCAGGAGCTCGCCGTGGAAGACGGCCCCGGGGAGCGCTTCGGCGGCGGCGCGGATCTCGAGCGCGTCCGTCGCACCGTCGGAGCGCTTGCTCATCCCCGTGAGGAAGAGGTCGAACTCGCGCTGCGGACGGTGCAGCACCGCCCGCAGGTTCTGGATGTCCGTCAGCACGAAGACCGGCGCGGCGCCGCCGACCGAGTCGCCGACCTTGACGGAGCGTTCCGCGATCACGCCCGAGAACGGGGCCGTGATGCGCGTGTAGGAGAACTCGAGCTCGCGCGCCGCCTTCGCGAGCTTCGCCTTCTCGAGCGCGGTCGCCGCCGCTTTCGAGTCGACCACGCTGCGCTCGAGCGCGAGCCGCGCGGATTCGTGCTCCGAGGTCTTCGTGTCGCGTGCGAGGCGCAGCCCGTCGAGCGCGGCCTGCGAGATCAGGTTCGCCTTCTCGTTGCGCTCGTAGTCCTTCGTGGCCTGCTCCATCGCGAGGCGCGAGCCTTCGACGCGCGCCGCGGCCTCGCGCTCGGCGATCGCGGCCTTCTGGATCGCGTCCTCGGCCTCGCGGACGGACACGGCGGCCTCGGCGATCTGGGCCTCCTTGTCGCGCGCGTCCAGCGTGGCGAGGACCGCGCCTTCCGCGACGATGCTGCCCTCCTCGACGAGGACCTGCACGACCATGCCGCTCGCGCGCGGGACGAGCTTGACCTCCTTCTCGGACTCGACCGTCGTCGTCGTCGAGAGGACGCGGTTCATCGCGCGCTTCTCGACCTTCGCGACGCGGACGCGGGTCGGCTCGCGCTTCTTGAGGCCCTGGTCCTCCTTCTTGGTCGCGGCTGCGGGGTCGCTGCCGCTGCATGCGCTCGACAGCGGGAGGAGGGAGGCGACGAGGACGAGCAGAGCGGAGGCTCCGCGGGGGGACGCGCTCATGGGGGACTCGATGCGGGGCGCGCGCTGGGGCGGACGCACGCCGGGGGTGGGGAACGGAGGCGACTCGGTCGCTAGACTCTCGCCGCGGCGATGCGCACACCCGACGAAGCCATTCTTCAGATTCTACGGCGCGTCGGGCGCGACTGTCCTGCGCCCGCGACCCTTCGAACCGAGCTCGTACCGATCGCGGAGGCGGACGGACGCGTGCTCGCGCGGGACGTCGCGTCCGACCTCGACCTCCCGCCGTTCGAGAAGAGCGCGATGGACGGGTTCGCAGTCCGCTCGGCCGATTTCGTCGGCGCTCCGGGCTCCGTCGCGCTCCGGCTCGTCGGCGAGTCGCGCGCGGGCGCGCCGTTCACGGGCGCCGTGCCGCCGGGCGCGTGCATCGAGCTCTACACCGGCGCCGAGGTCCCGCGCGACTGCGACGCGGTCGTGATGGTCGAGCGCAGCCGGCGCGAGGGGGAGCGCGTGCTCCTCGACGGCGGCGCGCAGCCCGGACAGAACGTCTGCCACCGCGGCGAGGACCTGCGCGAGGGCGCGGTCGTGCTCCGCGCGGGACGGCGGCTCTCGCCGATCGACCTCGCGGTGCTCGCGTCGGTCGGGTGCGAGCCGGTGCCCGTCTTCGCGCGGCCGCGGGTGACGCTCCTGACGACGGGCGACGAGCTCGTCGAGCCGTCCGTCCGCCCCGGGCCCGGCGAGATCCGCGAGGGGAACACGCGCTACCTCGCCGCGCGCGCGCGCCGTGCGCACGCCGTCGTCACGAACCTCGGCGTCGTCCGCGACGACGAGCGCGCGCTCGCGGAGCGCATCGGCCGCGCCTTCGAGGCGAGCGACGTCGTGATCACGACGGGCGGCGTCAGCATGGGGCGCTACGACCTCGTGGGAGCGGTGCTCGAGCGCCTCGGCGTCGAACCCGTCTTCCACAAGGTCGCGATCAAGCCCGGAAAACCGCTCTGGTTCGGGATGCGCGGGCCCGTGCCGGTCTTCGCGCTGCCCGGGAACCCCGTGTCGTGCCTGATCGGGTTCGAGGTCTTCGTGCGGCCCGCGCTCGCGCGCCTCGAGGGCGCGGAGGACGAGACCGCGGCGCGCCTTCGTATCGGACGCTGGCTCGGGGCGCCGACGAGCGAGAACCCGCGGCAGCAGAACCTCCCGGTCCGCGTGCGCGCGGGCGCGGACGGCGTCGACGAGCTCGAGCCGCTGCGCTGGCGGAGCTCGGCGGACATCGTCGGGTTGACGCTCGCGCAGGGGCTCGCGGTCGTCGAGGCCGGGGCCGTGCTCCGGACGGGCGAGCTCGCGCGGTACCGGCCGCTCGGGGACGGAGCATGACGCCGCCGGCTCCGCACGAGGCACGCGCGTCCTCCGAGCGCGGCGGGGCCCCCGAGAACGGAACGTCGCAAGAAAGCGGTTCGGCGCACGGCAGCGGAGCGTCGCGCGAAAGCGGTCCGGCGCACGGCGGCGGGGCGTCGCGCGGTGGGGACGGAGCGCTGGCGGACCTCGCGCCGCTCCCGCGGCTCGCGCTCGTCGGCCTCGCGTGGACGCTGCTCGTCGTCGCGACGCCGGGGCTCGTGTTCGCGGACGGGAGCGTCGTCCTCGCGACGCTCGCGCTCGTGCCGTGGGCGCTCGGCGCGCGCCACCCGGGGCGGCGCGCGTTCTGGGTCGAGTGGCTGTGCGCGGGCGTCGGGCTCTCCGCGGCCTGTTTCTGGACGACGAAGGTGCTCTGGATCACGCTCCTCGTCGTCGCGATCGTGCCCGGCCTCTACATGGCGCTCGCGGGCGTCCTCCTGCGGCGGATCGCGCCGCGCGCGCCGCTCTGGCTCGCGACCGCGGCGGCGTGGACCGGGCTCGAGACGCTGCGCTACGTCGTCGAGCCGCCGTTCGGCTTCGGATGGCTGCGCCTCGGCCACCACGCGAGCCACGTCGAGCTCCTCGCGAACTCCGCGCGCGTGTGGGGCACGGGCGGGCTCTCGTTCGTGCTCGCCGCGGTCGCCGGCGGCGTCGCGACGGTGATCGCGGCGCGCGGCGCGGCCGTCGACGCCGGGGGCGCGCGCGCGCCGTCGCCGGGAGCGCGCTCCTTCCTCGCGCTCGTCCCGGGCGCGTTGCTCCTCGCGCTCGCCGTCGTGCTCGGGCTCGCGACGCACGCGCCCGCGACGGTGCCCGGTCCGCGCGTGCTCCTCGTCCAGCCCGCGTTCGAGCAGCAGCGCAAGATGCGTCCGCCGTCCGCGCGCGAGCTCTTCGAGGAGTCGTGCGCGCTGACGAAGCAGGGGCTCGACCAGCTCGCGGCGCGCGGCGAGCCCGCGCCCGACCTCGTCGCGTGGGGGGAGGCGATGTTCCCGTTCTCGCTCGCCGACGAGGGGCTCGAGGCCGCGATCGCGGCGGGCGCTCGGACGCAGCCCTGGGCCGCGTTCGAGGTGGGCCGCGCCGAGCTCGAGCTCCTCCGCGGCAACGAGGTGCGCGCGGTCGGCGGCGCGCTGTTCGGCCGCGACGGAGGGGAGCGCCTCCTCCCGCCGGGGACGGCGTTCCTGACGGGCAGCGACTTCTTCGCGCTCCAGGACGGCGTCATCCGGCGCTGGAACGCGGTGGTCCTCTGGGACGCGCGCGGCGAGCGCGTCGGGTGGACCAGCAAGGCCCACCTCGTGCCCGGCGGCGAGACGATGTGCGGGCTCGAGCGGCTGGAGATCGTCCGCTCGCTCGCCGACGACCTCGCGGGCTACATCCCCGACTTCGCGGCGCAGGACGAGCCCAACGTGCTCGTCTGTCCGCGGCCGTCCGAGCGCGGCGGCGGCGCGTGGCGGCTCGGGATCTCGGTCTGCTTCGACAACGCGTTCGAGGACGTCTACACGCGGCCGCTGCGGACGAACGAAGGCGTCGACCTCCACCTCGTGTGCAGCAACGAGGCCTGGTACGAGGAGAGCTTCGAGTACGACCAGATGCTCGCGTTCACCCGCCTCGCCGCGATCGCCACCGGCCGCTCGATCGTCCGCGCGACGAACGCGGGCATCAGCTCCGTGTTCGGCCCCGACGGCAGGGAGCGGGCGCGCCTCGTCGTGGGGGGGAAGGATCGGATGGTGCGCGGGACGCTCGCGGCCGAGATCCCCGTGCCCGCCGACCCCGCCGAGCGCACGCCGTTCGTCCGCCTGGAGCGCGCCTTCCTCCTTCTATGGATCGGGCTTGCGCTCGGGCTCGCCGGGTTCCCCCGGCGCCGGGCGGTTACCGTCCCGTCCTGACCCGGTAGAGGCCGCGCACCCGGGGTGGGAGCCGCCGGCCGAGCTTGAAGCTCTCCGGCACCCCCGATAGACTCCCGCCCCACGTTCTGTCCGCTCCGCGCCGCGCGCCTCCCCTCGGCTCGCGACCTCGAACGGACCCACGAGTTCGACTCCCTCGGGCGCTCCTCACCGCGGAGCGCACGCCCCCAAGGATCCCCCGTCGGGCCGCTCCCCGCGCGCCCCTCGCCCCCCCCAAGACGTACATGAGCTCCCTCGGCAAGATTCTGGCGTTCGTCAACCTGCTCTTGGCTGGTCTCTTCTGCGGTTGGGCCGTCCACGCGCTCAACGAGAACTCGGACTGGAAGCAGAAGCACGACAGCGTGAAGACGCAGCTCGAGAGCTCCGTCGACGGCCTCAAGAAGGAGCTCGCGACGGCGAACTCGCAGAAGGGTCAGCTCGAGACCGAGAAGAACACGCTCCGCTCGGAGAAGGACGGCCTCGACGCCGAGCTCCGCCGCACGAAGGACGAGCTCAAGGAGAAGAACGACAACCTCGCGAAGTGGTCGAGCGACTTCAACAAGCTCAGCGCGACGCACCAGTCGGTCGTCGACGCGAACGCGAAGCTCCAGAGCGACAAGGACAAGGCCGTCCAGGCGATGAACGAAGCTCAGGCCGCCAAGATGGCCGCCGAGTCGAAGCAGATGGAAGCCGAGAAGCAGCTCGGTGACGCTCAGACCGACATCGCGAAGAAGGAAGCGATGATCGCCGACCTCGAGAAGGACAAGACGTCGCTCGGCAAGGAGAAGAAGAAGGTCGAGACCGACCTCGCCGCGCTCCAGGCCTACACCGGCGCGACGCTCGAGCAGGTCATGTCGCTCCCGAAGATCGACGGCAAGGTCCTCGCGGTGTCGATGGACGTCAAGCCGGGCCTGATCTCGATCAACAAGGGCAAGGCCGACGGCGTCACGCGCGGCTTCACCTTCCAGCTCTACGAGGGCAACAAGTTCAAGGGCACCGCGCGCGTCGAGTTCGTCCACGACTCGATGTGCTCCGCCATCCTCCTCAACGTCGTCGAGGGCGCGACCATCCGTCAGGGTGACAGCGCGTCGACGCAGCTCTGATCCCATCCCCCCAACACCCAAGGAGACGCGATCATGGCAGCCCGTAGGACGACTGGTGCGGCGGCGGGGCGCGACAGCAAGGTCCGCTCGCGCGCCGGCGGCGAAGATAAGGCCCAGGCGGCGGCCCCGGCCGAAGGCGGCATGGGCTTCGTCGACGCCGTGACGATCGGGACGACCGTGATGATGGTCGTGGCGATCGTGCTGATGGACAAGTACCTCGGCGAGCACTTCAACTCGGGGATGTTCTTCACGCACAGCTGAGCGTGGACGAAATCCAAGCGGTGCACGCAGCCGGGCTCGGACGAGTCCGGCTGCGGTGTTTTTCGAGCTCGCCGCGGCGCGTCGTCCGGGGCGCGCCGGGCCGGAGCACGCGCGACGAGCGAGAAGCACCCGCGGCGTGCGCCGAATTGGGAGGTCCTGTTCTGCGACGAAAGGACCGTGGATCCGAGCGCGATCGCGGGGACGCGCGGAGCGCCCCGACGTACACGAGTGGCTTGATTCGAAGTGGGGTGGAAGTAGACTTCGCCCCGCCGACTCCGCGCTCGATCCGTGAGCCCCGCGGAACGTGAAATGCCCCCCCCGATGAGCAACGTGTTCAAGCCGCTGGAATGGGCCGTCGGGCGCTTCTCGGTCGACATGGGCATCGACCTCGGCACGGCGAACACGCTCGTGTCCGTGCGCGGCCGCGGGATCGTGCTCAACGAGCCCAGCGTCGTCGCCGTGAAGAAGGACACGGGCGAGGTGCTGCTCGACGGCATGGCCGTCGGCAACGCCGCGAAGGCGATGCTCGGCAAGACGCCGGGCAACATCGAGGCGATCCGCCCGCTGCGCAACGGCGTCATCGCCGACTTCGACGTGACGGAGAAGATGCTGCGCTACTTCATCACGAAGGTCCACGAGGGCCGCAAGTGGGTGAAGCCGCAGGTCGTCATCGCCGTGCCCGTCGGCATCACCGCGGTCGAGCGCCGCGCCGTGATCCACTCCGCCGAACGCGCGGGCGCGCGGCGCGTCTACCTGATCGACGAGCCGATGGCGGCCGGCATCGGCGTCGAGCTGCCGGTGACCGAGGCGCGCGGCTCGCTGATCGTCGACATCGGCGGCGGCACGACCGAGATCGCGGTCCTCGCGCTCGCCGGCATGGTCGTCTCGACCTCGCTGCGCATCGCGGGGGACGAGCTCGACGAGTCGATCATCAACCACCTCCGCCGGCACCACAACCTGCTCATCGGCGAGCAGTCGGCGGAGAAGATCAAGCTCACGATCGGCTCCGCCTGGCCGATGCAGCAGGAGCTGATGATGGTCGTGAAGGGCCGCGACAGCGTCACGGGCCTTCCGCGCCAGGCCGAGGTCACGTCGATCGAGATCCGCGAGGCGCTCTCGCACCCCGTGCGCCTGATCTGCGAGGCCGTCCGCGGCGTGCTCGAGGAAGCCCCGCCCGAAATCGCGGCCGACCTCGTCGACTCGGGCGTCACGCTCTGCGGCGGCGGCGCGCTCCTGCACGGCATCGACAAGGCGATCAGCGAGACGCTCTCGATCCCCGCGCGCGTCGCCGAGGACCCGCTGACCGCCGTCGCGCGCGGCACGGGCGTCTTCCTCGACAAGCTCGACGTGTTCTCGAAGGTCCTCTCCTCGGACGAGGACGACTGATCGTCGGCGCCGCGCGCGCGTCGTGCTGGAATCCGCGCGGAGCGCCTGGGAAGATCGGCGCGTCGGAACGGCGGAGGGGTGCCGTCCATGTCCTCGTCGCGGTCGCGCATTGCCTACGTCGCGGTGCTGTCCGTGCTGGTCTTCGCTGCGGTGGAGCCCGGCACGCTCGTCGACGTCTGGCTCGAACGCGCGCTGCTCCCATCACGCTTCCTCGCCGAGCTCGCGCGGCCGTTCGCCTGGTTCGAGGGCGCGCGCGTGCACGCGGCGGAAGCGCGGCTCGCGGACGGCGCGCCCGCGCTCGCGGAACGGAGCCGCGCGCTGCTCGCGCGCCAGGCCGCCGATGCGCTGCCGCGCGACCCGGCGCTCGCGCGCGGGCGCGGCACGGTCCAGGCGCAGGTCGTCGAGCGCACCACGAAGCGCGCGGACTGCGTGACGATCCAGTTCGCGCCGGGCGCGCCGGTCGAGCTCGACGCGCCCGTCACGCACGGCGACCACTTCGTCGGCCGCATCGACGCGCTTTCGAAGGACCGCGCGGGCGAGGCGACGTTGCGCCTCGTCACGGAGAAGGGGTTCCGCGTCGGCGCCGAGGTGCTCGCGCCCGACGGTCGCAAGGCGGCGCTCGTCGTCGGCGGCGTCGCGCCGCGCCCGTCGACGGGCAGCGACGCGAAGGAGCGCCGCGAACGCGCCGATCCCGGGCTCTTCCTCGCGGTCCACGCGCCCGAGGACCGCTCGATCACGAGCGGCGTCGTGCGCGTGAGCGAGGCGCTCGGCAGCGCGAGCGGAGTGCCCGCGGAACTCGGCACGCTCGCGGACGGGTTCCGTCTCGGCGAACTCGTGCAGTACGAGGTCGACGGAGTGGTGCTCTTCGCGGTGCGCGCGGAGCTCGACTACGGCGCCGAGCCGTACGAGCTCGCGGTGCTCGCGCGCGCCGAGCGCGGCGAGGCCGGCGCACCGCTCGCTCGCGACCCGTTCGCGGCGATGCGCTGGACCACGGCGCGCACCGCGACGCCGGGTGACGCATCGATCCTGCGCGAGGCGCGCCGCGTGCTCGCGGGGACGCGCGACGGCGTCGAGCCGGGCGCCGCGCTCTGCGTCGGCGGCGCGCTCGTCGGCCGCGTCGAGCGCGCGAACCCGTGGAGTTCCTGCGCGCGCCTCGCGGGGGATCCGGGCTTCCGCGTGCAGGTCGCGGCCGCGCTCGCGGGCGACGAAGCGCCGCGTGCGCTCGGCGAGCTCGTCGCCCTCGGTCGCGACGGCGACGGCGCGCTGCTCTTCCTGTGGCGCAACGCGATCGACGCGGAGGCCGCGCCCGGCGCGCCGCCGACGCCGGCCGAGCTCTTCACGGCGTCGGGCGAACGCACGGTGCCCGCGGGGCTCCTGCTCGGCACGACGGCGCTGCCGCGCGCGCGGGGCACGCACGTCCTGCGCGTGAAGCAGCCGGCGGACGGACGCGCGCTCGGGCTCGTGCAGGTGTGGCGCGCGGCGCTCGAGCGCAGCGGCGCGGAGGACGACGAGCCGTGAACGCGCAGCGTTGGATCGCGTGGATCGTGCTCGCGGCGTGGCTCGTGTGGCTGCACGCGCTGCAGGCGTGGCTCGCGCGCGGCGGCTCGATCTGGGTGCCCGACCTCGCGCTCGTGCTCGTCTTCAGCGTCGTCGCGCGCATCGAGCCGAAGGACGGCCCCGGCGTCGTGATCGTGGCGCTCCTCGCGCGCGCGGCGCTCGCGGTCGAGCCGGGCGCCGCGCTCGGCGCGGGGCTCCTCGGGCTCGTCTTCCTCGAGCTCTGGGCGCGCGGGCTCTTCGAGCTCACCGCGCCCACGTGGCGCGCGCTCTTCGCGGGCGTGATGGTGTTCGCGTTCGACGCGTGGCTCGCGCTGCTCCACGCGGTGCGCGGCGGCGCGGGACCGGAACCGTTCGTGCTCGTGCTCGCGGCGCTCCTGCCGGCGGCGATCCTCTCCGCGCTCGTCTCGCTCGCGCTCGGGCCCGCGCTCGCGCACCTGCCCGGCCTCTCGCCGCTGCGGAGCCGACGGTGGTAGCTCAACGCCGCTTCCTGCCGCTCGTCCTGGTGCTCGTGCTCGGGCTCGTCGTGCTCGCCGCGCGGCTCGTGCAGGTCCAGGTCGTCGAGGCGGCCGTGTGGGGCCGCGAGGCCGCGAACCTCGTGCGCTCCTCGAACGTGATCCCGTACCACCGCGGCGTGATCCGCGATCGGAACGGCGTCGTGCTCGCGAAGGACGAGGACCTGTACGAGGTCGAGTTCGAGTACCGCTCGTTCCGCCGCGGTCACGCGCTCGGCGTCGTCGCGCACGCGCGCTCGGCGCTCGAGCTGCGCGCCGTGCCGCTCGCGGAGGCGCTCGACCACCTCGAGGAGTGGGCGCGCTCGCTCGTGGCGATCACGCCCGAGGAACTGTCCGCCTTCGCGCGCGGCGAGGCGGTCCTCCTCGGCGGCGTCCAGCTCCCGGCGAGCGCGGATCCCGAACTCGAACAGCGCGCCCAACGGGCCGCGGACGTGCGCTACTACGCGTCGGTGCTGCTCGGCCTCGACGACCGCGCGGCGCGCGCGCTGCGTCCCGACGTCGAGGACCCCGCGCGCTCGCGGCCGTGGGTCGAGCTCGCGGCGGCGCGCGCGGGCAGCACGAAGGAGCGCGCGCTCGCTCAGCTCGACCGCGCGCTCGCGGTGGCGCGCGCCGACCTCGAGGAGCTCGCCACCCGACTCGCGGACGACCTCGCGTCGATCGGCGGCGACGGCGCGACGCCGCTCGCGCGCCTCGTCGACGCGCTCGAACGCCGCCGGCGCGCGGTGGAGGAGAGCTCCGCCGACGCCATCTTCGAGGCCGCGGCGGGCTTCGCGCCGGGGCGGCTCTCGTCGCGCGCGCTCGCCCTCGACGTCGACACGCGTTGGCTCGCCGCGCTCGTGCGCTGGGACGCCGCGCGCGCGACGGAGTGGGCGTCGACCCGGCGCGAGCGCTGGCTGCAGCGTCTCGACGGCTTGTTCGTGCCGCGCCTCTTCGCGCGCGCCGTCGTCGAGGAGGAGCAGGGCCGCAAGCGCGCGCCCGCGCGCATGCTCGACGGGCTCGCGGAGCTCTACGCGCCGCGTTCGGAGCTCCGGCGCGCGCCCAGCGATCCGCCCGCGTCGTGGACCGAGCTCGACCGGCTCGCGGTGCTCGACGAGCTCGACCCGTTGTTCGAAGGCGTGCGGCTGCCCGCCGAGGAGCGCGACTTCCGCGCGGTGCTCCCGCTGAACGACCCCGAGCTGCAGGAGTCGCAGCCCGGCGAGGACGACCCGTGGGTGTACGTCGCGCTCGCGACCGAGCTCGCGGGCGCGCACGCGCTCGACCCCGCCGCGCCGGTGAACGCGGCCGACGCGTCCGCGCGCTGGAACGAAATCGCGGAGAAAGGGCTCGCCGCCGAAGACCCCGACGGCGTCGCGGAGCTGCGGCGGCTCGCGCGCGCGCTCGAAGCGAAGTTCGTCGCGGCGTCCGACCGCGCCCTGCTCGTGCTGCGCGAGGAGAACGGCGGACGCCCGCTCTCGTTCGCGCGCGCGCGGCTCGACGCGGCGCTGCAGCAGGAGAAGTCGATCCAGAAGGACCTCGCGAGCCGCGCGGTGCTCCTGCGCGCGGAGCCCGAGTACGCGCTCGTCCACCTGATCGAACGCAACCCCGAACGCTTCCGCGGCTTCGCCGTGCGCGAGACGACGAAGCGCGTGCACCCGCTCGTCGACGCGGACGGCGAGCCGCTCGCGCGCGCGCTGCTCGGCGGCGTGCGCAAGCCGTCGCTCGAGGAACTCTTCGCGCAGATCCGCGACCAGCGGCGCTTCGACGCGCTCCAGTACCAGGTGCTGCGCAGCTCCGCGGAGGACGACGAGCTCGCGGACCTCGCCGCGCGCCTCTTCCGTGCCGACGAATGGACGGGAGGAACGGGCATCGAGGACTACTTCGACCCCGAGCTGCGCGGGCGCTTCGGTTGGCGCGAGGTGCGCGGGCTCGCTGGCCGCGACGAGCTCACGATCGGCGAGCCGCCGATCGACGGGAAGGACCTCGAGCTGACGCTCGACGTCGAGCTGCAGAAGGCCGCGCAGGCCGTGATCGACCATCCGCGGCTCCCGTCGGAGCGCACGGACGAAGCGTGGTTCGCGAACCCCGTCGGCGCGATCGTGCTGCTCTCCGTCGACGGCGAGGTGCTCGCCGCCGCGTCCGCGCCGTCGAAGAAGGGCACCGCGATCCCCGGGCGCGATCGCGAGCGCGAGTTCGTGCGCGAGCGGACGTTGACGCGGCCGACGTTCAACCCGCCGGGCTCCGTGTTCAAGCCGTTCGTCGCGTCGTTCGCGCTCGACAAGCTCGGGTTCGACACGAACCAGCGCTTCCGCTGCGTCCCGCTCAAGGCGGGCGACCGCTCGGGCGGCTACGGCGACCTCCACTGCGCGGGCATCCACGGCGAGTGCGACCTCACGCGCGCGCTGACCGTGAGCTGCAACTGCTTCTTCGCGCACGTCGGCGAGTGCTACACGACCGAGGAGCTGCTCGAGATGGCGCACACGTTCGGCTTCGGCGAGCCGACGGGGATCCGCACGTTCGGCTCGAGCGGACGCAGCGGGCTGCGCGAGGACTGGCGGCTCCCGCTCGGCGACGCGTGGCGCAAGGCCGTCGACGCGCCCTCCGGCAAGCGCCGCTTCGCGAACGGGCTCTCGTTCGTCGAGGCGACGCCGATGCAGCTCGCGCGCGCGATGGCGGGGCTCGCGACGGGGTTCCTCCCCGACGTCCGCATCGCGCGCAAGGTCGACGGCGTTCCCGTGCCGCGCCAGGGGCGCGAGCTCCCGATCTCGGCGGACGCGCTCGCGTTCGTCCGCAGCGCGATGGAGCGCGTCGTCGACGATCGCGAGGGTTCCGCGCACATCGACGGGCTGCAGGCGCAGACGCTCGGGTTCACGGTCGCCGCGAAGACGGGCAGCGCGGACTACGCCGCGATCCGCAAGGGCTTCGAGGCGAGCGAGCTCGAGATGGCGCTCGCGTCCGAGGGCCGCGTGCGCAAGCACACGTGGGTCGCGGGCTTCTTCCCGGCGGATCATCCGCGCGCCGTGTTCGTCGTGTACCTGCACGACCTGCTCTACACGTCGACGCACACCGCCGTGTACGTCACCGCGCAGTTCCTCGGGCAGGAAGCCGTGAAAGCGTGGCTCGCGCGGACGATCGAGGCCGAGCGCAGAGCGGAGGAAGCGCGATGAGCGAGCGCGACGACGAGAAACCGAGCGGCGGCCGACTGTCGTCGACCTTCGACCCCTCGCGCGCGTTCTCGCTGCGCGAGGTGCGCTGGTTCGAGCTCGACTGGCACGTGCTCCTGCTCGCGCTCGGGCTGCTCGCGCTCGGGCTCGCGTTCCTGCGCGCGATCGCGGACGCGGACCTCGCGGCGGAGCGCGACGGGATCTCGTTCGCGCGGCACCTGCAGAAGCTCCTCGTCACGCTCCCCGCGGTCGTCGTCGCGCTCGCGCTGCGCCCGCGCTGGCTGCGGCGCAACGCGTGGGTCGTCTATGGAGCGTGTCTCGCGCTGCTCGCGGCGGTCATGTTCGTCGGCGGCAGCCGCAACGGCAGCCAGCGGTGGATCCCGCTCCCGATCGGCTTCGACCTGCAGCCGTCGGAGCTCGCGAAGCTCGGCGTGATCGTGGCGCTCGCACGGGTGCTCTACCGGAATCGCCTCGAGCGCGCGAAGGACTGGGGGCCGCCGATCGCGGTCGCGCTCCTGCCGATGGCGCTCGTCGCGCTGCAGCCGGACCTCGGCACCGCGCTCTCGATCGTGCCGGTGACGCTCGGGATGCTCTACGTCGCCGGTGCGCGCGCGAGCGTGCTCCTGCGCTTCCTCGGCGGCGCGCTCGTCGTCGGCGTGTGCGTCTGGCAGTTCCAGATCGGCGTGCACGACTACCAGTTGCAACGCATCCAGACGTGGGTCGACGGCTTCCGCGCGCAGGACCTGATCCAAGCGCGCGGCGGGCCGGCGTTCCACAGCTACCACGCGCGCGTCGCGATCGGGAACGGCGGCCTCTTCGGCCAGGGGATCGGCGGCGGCGTCGCGAACCAGACGGGCTACCTGCCGGAGCGCGACTGCGATTCGATCTTCGCCGTCGTCGCGGAGGAGCTCGGTCTCGTCGGTACGCTCGGCGTGCTCGCGGCCTACGGTCTGTTGATCGCGCTCATGATGGGCAGCGCGAGCGCGATCCGCGACCGCTTCTCGCGCCTCGCGGCGGGCGGCATCGCGTTCTACTTCGCCGCGCAACTCTTCATCAACGTGAGCGTGAACCTCGGGCTCATCCCGATGACCGGCATCACGCTGCCGCTGTTCTCGACGGGCGGCTCCTCGATGCTCGTGACGTTCCTCGCGATCGGCCTGTTCCTGGGGCTCTCGTCGCACCACGAGCCGTCGCTCGACCGCGATTCGTTCCGCACCTGAGTGCGCGCGCCGCGCGGCCGCTAGAATCCCGCCGCCGATGACGAAGGAGCGGTCGAGCGCGCGCGCGTGGTGGGGCGTCCTGCTGCTGATGCTCTTCTACGTGCTCGCGTTCGTCGATCGCCAAGTGCTCGCGCTGCTCGTGCAGCCGATCCGCGACGACCTCGGGCTCTCGCTGACGCAGTTCGGGCTCCTGCACGGGCTCTCGTTCGCGCTCTTCTACACGCTGCTCGGAGTTCCGCTCGGCCGCGTCGCGGACGCCGGCAGCCGACGCGGCCTCGTCGCGCTCGGCGTCGTCGCGTGGAGCGCGATGACCGTGCTCTGCGGACGCGCGGCGAGCTTCGCGCAGCTCTTCCTCGCGCGCATCGGCGTCGGCGTCGGCGAGGCGGCGCTCTCGCCCGCGGCGTATTCGTGGATCGCGGACGCGTTCCCGCGCGAGCGCCGCTCGATCGCGATGAGCGCGTACTCGGTCGGCATCTACCTCGGCTCGGGACTCGCGTTCGTCGTCGGCGGACAGATCGTCGCGTTCGCCGGCGGCGCGGGCGCGAGCGAGTGGCCCGTGCTCGGCGCCGTGAAGGCGTGGCAGGCGCCGCTCGTCGTCGCGGGGCTCGCGGGCCTCGTGCTCGCGCCGCTCGCGTGGACGCTGCCGGAGCCGCAGCGCACGGGCTGCGCGTGGGGCACGCCGCCGCTCGGCGAGCTCGCGCGCTGGATCGCGCGCCATCCGCGCGCGTTCGTCGCGCACCACGGCGGGTTCGCGCTGCTCTCGATGTCGGGCTACGCGGTCAACGTGTGGACCGTGTTCCTCCTCGAGCGCCACTTCGCCCTCGAGAAAGCACGGGCGAGCACGAGCTACGGCCTCGTCCTCGGCCTCGGCGGCGCGCTCGGCGTGCTCCTCGGCGGGTTCCTCGCGGACCGCAGGCGCGCGCGCGGCGCGCTCGACGCGAATGTGAGCGTCGGCGCGCTCGCGGGCGTCGTCGCGGCGCCGTTCGCGCTCGCGTTCCCGCTCGTGCGGTCGTCGGAGCTCGCGCTCGCGCTGCTCGCGCCGCTCTCGATCGCGACCGCCGCGGGCTTCGGCGTCGCGGCGGCGGGCGCGGTCGAGCTCGTCCCGTCCACGTTGCGCGGCCGCGCGTCGGCCGTCTACTTGTTCGTGATCAACGCAGCGGGGCTCGGGCTCGGCGTGCCGCTCGTCGGGTGGCTCGCGGAGCACGCGCTCGGCGGCGAGAGCTCATTCCCGCTCGCGCTCGCGCTCGTCGGCGGGCTCTCGGCGCTCGGCGGCGGCGCGCTGCTCCTGTGGGGGAGACGCGCGCATCGCGAGTGCGTCGACTCGCTCGCGTGAGCGCGAGCACGCCGCGCGCTCACCGGCGCGACTTCGGACCGCGGCGCGGCTTCGAGCCGCGCTTCGTCGCGCGCGGCGCGGCGAACCGCCACGCTTCCCGGCCGCCGTCGAGCTCGCGCGCGAACGCCATCTCGGCCGCGAGCGTCTTCGACGCCTTCTTCGGAGACTCGTCGGGGTTCAGGCAGAAGAGGTCCCACGCCTCGCCCGCGACGCCCCATTGACGCACGTGCCAGCGGCCCGACTTCGAGCGCTCGAGCGGGAACGCGATGCAGCGCCACGGCTTGTACTTCCAGCGGTCGCCCTCGCTCGCGCCGACCTTGTGCAGCACACAACCCTCGTTGTGGAAGACGCACCAGCCGTCGACGACGGCGAGCGCCCGCAGGCCTTCCTTCTTGCGCTCGGTTCGGAAGCCCTTCGTCTCGACGACGGCGCGTGCTTTCGGCAGCAGGTGGGGGAGGATCTTGGCGAGGTTCGCCTCGATGCGCGCGTTCTCCGCTTCCTCGACCGGCGGCCGCCCGTTCTTGCAGCAGATGCCGCCGCACGTCGGGAACACGCAGTCGAAGCGCGCCTTGTCGACGCCGGCGATCGGGAGCTCCACGTCTTGCGGGCGCGTCATCGAGTTCCTCCGAGCTGGATCGCGTACATCACCTTGTCGTCGCCGATCGCGTAGAAGTCGGGCACGCGCGCGACCTCGCGACAGCGCGGATGGCGCTCGTAGAAGCGCCGCGTCGCGTCGTACGACGGCTTCGAGGCGGTCTCGATCATCACGAGCCGTCCGCCTTCGTCGCGGATCGCGTCCTCGACGGCGTGCATGAGCTGCGTGCCGACGCCGCGGCCGTGGAGCGCGGGGTCGACGGCGATCCAGTAGAGATCCCACGTGCCGAGCGTCATCGGCGTCGCGCCGAAGCACGCGTAGCCCGCGACGGCGCCCGACAGCTCGGCCACGACGAAGCGGTATCCGACCTCGGGCCGCGCGTCGACGAGCTCGAGCGCGACGTCGATCTCGTCGTCGCGGAAGACGCCCGTCGCGCGCAGGATGCGCTCGATCGGCGCGCGGTCAGCGGGCGAGAGCGGCCGCAGCCGGACGCCGCCGGTCGACGGCGTCGCGGACGATGCGTTCGACGAGCTCTTCATAGGGAATCTCCGCGCGCGCCGCGGCCTTGGCGAAGCCCGCGCCGGGCGAGAGGTCGGGGTTCGGGTTCACGTCGAGCACGAGCGGACCGCGCTCGTGGCACACGCGCAGGTCGACGCGGCCGTAGCCCGCGAGGCCGAGCTCCGCGTACGCCGCGAGCGCCGTCTCGCGCAGCGCCTTGTCGAGCGCGGGGTGGAGGTCCCTCACGGGCACGGGCATCGAGCCCTGGTACTCGTCGCTGTCCTCGACCCACTTCGCCGCGTAGGTGATCAGGCGCGGGCGGCCCTTCGGGAAGCCCGAGTAGTCGATCTCGGCGAGCGGCAGCACGCGCGCCGACGCGCCGGACCCGAGGAGGCCGACGTTGAACTCGCGGCCGTCGACGAACTCCTCGACGAGCGCGGGTTGCGCGTACGTCGCGACGAGCCACGCGACGCGCTCGCGCAACGCCGGCTCGTCCGCGACGACGGAGCCGACGTCGATGCCGTGGCTCGCGTCCTCGTGCGCGGGCTTCACGATCCAGCGCTTGCCGACGCCGAGCGGCGGCACCGCGTCGTTCGCGTCGCGCATCACGAAGCCGCGCGGGATCGGGACGCCCTTCGCGCGCAGCACGGAGCGCGTCAGCGGCTTGTCGAGCGCGATCGCGAGCGTCGTCGGCCCGGGGCCCGTGTAGGGGAGGTCCGCCCATTCGAGCAGCGCGGCGACGCGCGCTTCGGCGCGGGCGTCCCCGTCGATCGACTCGACGAGGTGGAACACGACGTCGGGCTCGGTCGCGAGCAGCGCCTCGAGCGTCGCGCGCGGGTCCCGCGTCGCGATCGCGCGCCGCACGGCGTGACCGCGTTCACCGAGCGCGCGCTCGATCGCCGTCGCCATCTCGCCGACGGCGGCGACGGCGAGCGCGTCCTGGCTCGTGCCGTGCGCGAGCGTCGCATCGCCGCTCTCGAGGAGCGTCACGCGCAGTCCGCCGTTCACAGGCCCTGCCTCTCGCGCGCGCCGTCGACGACGGCGCGGATGATCTCGACGAACGAGACGCCGACGCGCCCCGCGAGCACGCACAGATCGCCCGTGCGCGGGTTGAGCCCCGGGAGCGGGTTCGCCTCGATGAACGCGGGCCGTCCGTCGCGGTCGAGGCGCAGGTCGACGCGCGCGACGTCGCGGCATTCGAGCGCGCGGTAGGCGCCGAGCGCGAGCTCCTCCGCCGCGCGCAGCGCGCTCGCGGGGAGGCGCGGCGGCACGTGGTACTCGACCTGGTTCTCCCAGTCGCGCTTCACCTCGAGCGAGTAGACGAAGCGCTCTGGGCGATCGACCTTCGGCGCGATCTCCATCGCGGCGACGACGCGCGCGTTCGCGCCGTTGCCGAGGATCCCGACCGTGAGCTCGGGGCCCTCGAGGAACTCCTCGACGAGCACGGGCTCGCCGTAGTCCTTCGAGAGGCGCTCGACCTCGCGCGCGAGCGCGGCGCCGTCTTCGACGCGCGAGCTCTTCCGGACGCCCATGCTCGAGCCCTCGAAGAGCGGCTTCGCGATCCGCGGCCACGCGAGGTCGAGCCGCGCGAGTTCGCGCGCGTCGCGCACGACGCTGCCGCGCGGCACGCGGAGCCCCGCGGCGGCGACGATCGTCTTCGCGACGCCCTTGTCGAGCGTCGCGGCGAGCGTCAGCGGGTCGCTGTGCGTGAACGGGATCCCGAGCATCTCGCACACGGCGGGCACGTGCGCCTCGCGCGAGCGCGTGCCGTGGCCCTCCGCGAAGTTGAAGACGAGCTCCGGCGGACGCGCGAGCGCCGCTTCGACGAACGCGCGACCGCCGCCCATGCGCCGCGGGCGGTGGCCGAGCTCGGAGAGCGCCGACGCGATCGCGTCGACGGTCGCGTCGCTGTCGTACTCCTCGAAGCGATCGTCGGGGCCGCCCGCGAGCTCGGGCCGGCGCTCGAGCTCGCGCTTCAGGTCGAAGGCGAGCCCGACGTCCAGGCTCTTCCCGCGTGCGCTCACGTCTCGTTCGCCTTGCGCACGCGCTCTTCGCGCGAGTGGCCGCGGTGCACCCAGCGGCTCTTGCCGACGACGGGCTTGCCGTCCGCGCCGACGCGCGCGCTGCTCGAGCGTCCGTTCGACTTGCTCGAGCTCGACTTCGCGCCGTTGCCGTTCGAACCGTTTCCGTTCGAGACCGCCGGCTTCGCCGCGCCGTTGCCGTTCGTCGCTTCGTGCGCGGCGCTCGGCGTGACCTCGAGCTCGCCCGAGCGCTCGCCGAGCGGGCGCGCGCGGCCGGAGGGCTCGTGGTAGACGAAGATGCGGTCCTGGAAGTTGCGCAGGACGACGCGCTGGTTCTTCGTGTCGTGCTGGAGCAGGTACTGCGGCATCACCGGCACCTTGCCGCCGCCGCCGGGCGCGTCGATCACGAACGTCGGCACAGCGAGACCGCTGACGTGTCCGCGCAGACCCTCGAGGATCTCGATGCCCTTCGCGACGGGCGTCCGGAAGTGCTCGGCCCCGCGGATCTGGTCGCACTGGTAGAGGTAGTACGGCCGCACGCGCAGCTTCATCAGCCCCGTGCAGAGCGCGCGCATCGTCGGCACGTCGTCGTTGACGCCCTTGAGCAGCACGGACTGGTTGTTCAGCGGTATCCCGGCGCGCGACAACTTGTCGCACGCTCGCGCCGCGTCGGGCGTCAGCTCGCGCGGGTGGTTGAAGTGCACGTTGATCCAGAGCGGGTGGTACTTCGCGAGCATCTCGCAGAGCTCGTCGTCGATGCGCTGCGGAAGCGACACGGGCACGCGGCTCCCGATGCGGATGATCTCGAGGTGGGGGACGGCGCGCAGCTTCGAGAGGATCGACTCGAGCTTCTTCGTCCCGTACGTCAGCGGGTCGCCGCCCGACACGATGACGTCGCGCACCTGCGGCGTCTTCGCGATGTAGTCGACCATGCGGTCGAGCTCGACGTCGGGCACGGCGTCCTCGTACATGATCCGCTTGCGCGTGCAGTAGCGGCAGTAGATCGCGCACGAGTTCGAGATCACCATCAGCACGCGGTCGGGATAGCGGTGCGTGATGCCCGGGACGGGCGAGTACTTCTCCTCGCCGAGCGGGTCCTCCTCGCCGACGTCGCGGAAGAGGTACTCCTCCGCGATCGGCGCGACCTGCCGCAGGATCGGATCCGTCGGGTCGTCCGCGTCGACGAGCGACAGGTAGTAGGGCGTGATGCCCATGCGGAAGTCGCGCAAGACGTCGGCGCGGAGCGCGCGCTCGGCCGCGGGGATCGGGAGGAACGTCTCGAGTTCCTCGAGCTTCGTGATGCGGTTTCGGAACTGCCACTTCCAGTCCGACCAGTCGGCGTCGGTGACGTCCGGGTAGTAGTGCGCGCGGCCGGTGCGGCGCGGAGTGGAAACGGGCGGCACGAGGGTGCGTTCCATGGATGCGGTCCGGGAAGCCGCGCTCAAGGCGCGCGCAGCGGCGCGGGAGCGGTACGAACACGGAACGCGGCGCCTCCCGAGCGCGCGTTCGCGAGGCGAGCCTCACGTCGCCGGGGGGGAGTGGACTCGAGCGCGACGAGTGCTCGCGCGCGGGACCTCGCGGTCGTGCGCGTGGTGCGGAGTGGCGCGCCCGACGCTGGGGGCTGCGGCTCGCGACCTTCGAAGAGCGATTCTGCCGGGCGCTCGTGGTCCATGACGGGGCTGCGAAGCGCCGAGTTCTACCGGCGGGAGGCCGTGGTGGAAAGGAGAGAGCGGGATCGGTCGCCGAAATCCCACGTCGCCGTCCCGATCGCCCGCCGGCGGTTCGAGGAGCGTCGGGCCGTCGAGCCGGGGCGCCGGGCACGCGGACGGGAGGTGGGGGACGGAGCGGGGCTCCGAGGCGCTCGAGCCGCCCAGTCCCGCGCGCTTGGCGCCCGGTCCGCTCCGTGGAACGATGCTCCGACCCCAGCATGAACGCTCCGTCGCTCGCCGTCGCTCTCGCGAACCTCGCGCTCGTCCTCTTCCTCGTGTGGGCCGGGTCGCGCGCCTTCGCGCGCTCGATGCCGCTCGGCGCCCGCGGCCCGACGCGCCGGCTCGTGTTCCTCGCCCTCGCGCTCGGTTGGGCCGCGGGCACGTGGTCGCTCGCGAAAGCGGGCGTCCTCTACGCTCCGGCGGCGAACCCGCCGCGCTTCGTCTTCCTGATGGGGCCCGCCGTGCTCACGGTGCTCGCCCTCTCCGTCACGCCGTTCGCCGCGCGCGTCGTCGAGACGACCCCCCTTCGCACCCTGATCGCCCTCCAACTCTTCCGCGCGCCCGTCGAGGCGATCCTGTGGGAGCTCGCGCGTGAAGGCTTCGTGACGGAGCGCATGACCTTCGAAGGCTCGAACCCCGAGTACCTCACGCTCGCGACCCTCCCGATCGCCTGGTGGGCCGCCGGCCGGCCCAAGCTGCGCGCGCTCGTCCTCGCCTGGAACCTCCTCGGCCTCGCGACCCTCGCCCGCATCGTCTACCTCGGCCTCCGAACGATGCCCGGCCCCTGGCAAGCCTTCCCCGAACCCCCGGGCAACGCCGTCCTCCTGACGACCTCCTTCATCTGGATCCCGACGATCCACGTCCTCACCGCGCTCGCCCTCCACCTCCTGACCCTCCGCGCGCTCCGCTCTCCCTCTCCTTCTCCCAACTAGAACTCCGCGCTCGATCAGGCCGGTTCCTCCGGCCTGATCGAGCGCGGAGTCTGGGATGCGAAGCACCCACATGTGCGCCTCGGCCTGCATCTCGCCGCGCCCTGCATCTGCCTCGGCGCGCCGCAAGCAACCTCACCCCCCAACCACCCTCGCCACGCAAACCCCCTTCTCCCGCGTCACCACCATCGCGAAGCCGAAGAAGTCGTAGTCGAGCGCGCACTCGAGGTCCTCGGGCGTGATCCAGTCGACCGCCGGATCCATCGCGCGCTTCCCGGCCGGGCTGTTCTGGATCTTCTCCCGAATCCGCGCGAGATCCGGCGTGCGCCCCGCGAGCAGCTCCTCCATCAGATCGCCGCAGGCGTCGTCCTCGGGACCGTCGAGTTCACCGCTTCCGAACGCCGACCCGAGCGCGAGCAACGTCACGTGCTTCGCCTTCGCCGCGAGCAACTCACACGTCACCCCCGCGACCGGCAGACTCCCGAGCCAGACGCGCTCCGCCTTCGTCGCCAGGACGACGCCCTGGGTCCCGTTCGTCGAGCGCAGGATGAGCGTGCGCCCCTTCAAGTTCGCCCGCGCGATCTGCGCGGGCGAGTTGCCGAAGTCGAACCCGTCGATCGGCCGACCGCCGATCTCGCCGCAGAGCTTCGCGCGCGGGTACTTCTGCTTGAGCTCGAGCGCCTCCTCGGGCGTCGACACGAGCACGATCTCGCTCGCCCCGGATCCGAACGCGAACGCCGCGGTCGTGAACGCGCGCAGGACGTCGATCACGACGACGTCGCCCGTCGCGTGCGGCGCCTCCGCGAGCCCGCGTCTGCGTTCGACCTTCATGCTCCTGCTCCCGCGCTGCCGACGAGGCGGCGCCACGGCAGGTAGACCGCGGCGCCGATCCCGAGCACGACGAGGCTCGGAAACGTCGTCGCCTCGCGCGACAGCGGCGCATTCTGCCATACGACGACGAGCGCGATCACGAGGTAGGCGAGCGGCGCGAGCGGATAGAGCGGGCTCTGGAACGGGCGCGGCAGGTCCTTCCGCAGCGCGCGCAGCTTGAGCAGCCCGAGCGCGATCAGCGCGTGGAAGACCCACTCCGCGAACACGGTCGCGTCGACGAGCGCGCCGGCCTGGCCTTCGAACCACCAGAAGAGGCACATGACGCCGAGCGCCGCGACCGCGAGCACGGGTGCGCCGGTCCGCGGGTGCACGCGCGCGAAGCTCTGGAAGAAGAGCCCCTCGCGCGCCATCGCGACGAACATCCACGGCGTCGTCACGATCAGGACGACGGTGATCCCGAGCGCGGACACGGCCATCGCCGCGGTGAGCAGCTTCCCGCCGAGGCCGCCGAGCGCCTTCTCCGCGACCTCGCGCGCGAACCCGGTGTTGCCCGCGAGGCCCTCGACGCCGAGCACGCGCAGGTAGGCCCAGTTCACGAGCAGGTACACCGCGATGCAGAGCACGACGCCGAGCGCGATCGCACGCGGCACCGTGCGCTGCGGCTCGCGGACCTCGCCGGCGAGATAGCAGACCTGCTGCCAACCGCCGCACGCGAAGAAGATCGGGAGCAGCGCGGCGCCGAGCGCGCCCGCACGGACTTCGCCGACGACGGGCGCGGGCGCCGTCGCGACGTCCGGCGTGAACACGACGAGCGCGCCGACGACGAGCGCGAGGATCGCGCCGAGCTTGAGCACCATGCACGCGTTCGAGAGCCACGCGCCCGCCTTGGCGCCGAACAGCGCGAACACCGTCACGCCGCCGAGCAGCGTCGCGCCGAGCGCGGTGCGCGCTCCGGAAAGCGACGGCACGAGCGCGCACACGTTGTCGACGCAGATGCTCGCGACGACCGCGCACGCGCCGGTCGTGATCACGCCGAGCACGACGAACGCGAAGAGGAACGCGACGAAGGAGCCCCAGGCCTCCTGCAGGAAGACGTAGAAACCGCCCGAGCGCGGCAGGCTGCCGCCGAGCTCCGCGCACGTCAGCGCTCCGGCGAGCGCGATCAACCCGCCGAGGACCCACAACGCGAGGAACCAGCCCGTGTGGGGCACGTTCGCCGCGATGCTCGCCGGGTTGTAGAAGATGCCGACGCCGATGATGCCGCCCATGACGTACATCGTCGCGTCGAACAGGTTGAGCTCGCGCCGCATGGAGCGGCGGAGAGCATCCGCCCGCGGGGCGCGCGGCGCAAGCAGCGGCTACACTTTGCGCCCCCTTCGCGCATGGAACGGAAGATCGTCGATCGCGGCCCGACCGCGGCGTCCGCGGACGCTTCCGCCGCCGGATTCCCGCTTCGCGGCACGCTCGGCGCGATCCTGCTCCTCGTGGTGGTCGTCTTCGCGCTCTACGCGCGGACCGCGCGCTTCGAGTTCGTGAGCATCGACGTCTCCGAGTACCTGCTCGAGAACCCGTACCTGCAGAAGGGCCTCACGTGGGACGGCGTCGCGTGGGCCTGGACGGCGAAGTACGCGTCGAACTGGCATCCGCTGACGTGGATGTCGCACATGCTCGACGTGAGCCTGTTCGGTTTCGGCCCCGCGGGGCACAACCTGATGAACGCGGGGTGGCACGCGCTGAACTCGGTGCTCGTGTTCTTCCTGGTCGTGCGGTGCTTCGGGGCGCCGTGGCGCGCGCTCTTCGTCGCGCTGTGCTTCGCCGCGCATCCGCTGCACGTCGAGTCCGTCGCGTGGATCGCGGAGCGCAAGGACGTGCTCTCGACCGCGTTCGGGCTCGCGAGCCTGCTCGCGTGGGAGCGCTGGGCGCGCGGCGGCTCGCGAATCGGCTACGCGCTCGCGTTCGTCGCGCTCGCGCTCGGACTCTGCGCGAAGCCGATGCTCGTCACGTGGCCGTGCGTGCTCCTGCTCCTCGACGCGTGGCCGTTCGCGCGGACCGAACGCGGATGGGGGCGGCTCGTGCTCGAGAAAGCGCCGTTCTTCGCGCTGTCCGCGGCGTCGGCGGTGCTGACGTGGTGGGCGCAGTCGTCGAGCGGCGCGGTGCAGACGCTCGAGCGCACGCCGCTCGAGTGGCGCCTGCTCAACGTCGTGCTCTCGTACGGCCGCTACCTCGCGCACGCCGTGTGGCCGGTCGACCTGATCGTGTACTACCCGCACCCGGGCCCGACGATCTCGCTCGCGCTCGTCGCGGTCACGGGCGTCGCGCTCGCGGGTGCACTCGTCGCCGCGTTCGTGCTGCGCCGCCGCGCGCCGTGGTTCTGGTTCGGCCTCGCGTTCTACCTCGGCACGCTCGTGCCCGTGATCGGGCTCGTGCAGGTCGGCGGGCAGGCGATGGCCGACCGCTACACGTACGTCCCGCTGCTCGGGCCGTTCCTCGCGCTCGCGTGGGCCGTCGGAGCGTGGGCGCGGAACTCGCGCGCGCGCACGAAGCTCGCCTTCGCCGCCGCGGTGCTCGCGGTCGTCGCGCAGTGCGCGCTCACGTGGCGGCAGGTCGGTCTGTGGCGCGACTCCGCGACGCTCGGCGGCGAGGTCTCGCGCGTCACGCCCGAGAGTTCGTGGGGCTGGAACCTGCTCGGGCAGCAGGCGCTGACGCGCGGGAGCTACCGCGACGCGGCCGCGTACCTCGCGCGCTCGACCGAAGTGCAGCCGGGCGATCCGCACGCGTGGCACATGTACGGCAAGGCGCTCTTCGTGCTCGAGGACTACGCCGGCGCGGAGGTCGCGTTCCGGCGCGCGCTCGCGCTGCAGCCGGCGAATCCGGCCTTCCTCAATCACCTCGCCGAATTGCTCCTCACCGTCGGCCGCGCGGGAGAGGCCGCTCCGCTCGTGCAGCGCGCGCTCGAGCTCGACGACGACTACGCGGGCGCGCATTCCAATCGCGCGCGGCTCCTGCTGCTGCAAGGCGGGGACTTGGAGTCGGCGGAGCGCGAGTTCCGTCGCGCGGTCGAGCTGCAACCGTCCTTCACGCCTGCGCGCAACCAGCTCGCGCGCCTTCTCACGCGGCGCGGCGACTTCGCCGGTGCGCTCACGGAGATCGAGCAGGTCCTCCGCTACGTCCCCGGCGACATGGAGGCGCGGCGCGGGCGCGCGCGCTGCCTCACGGCGCTCGGCCGAGAGCGGGAGGCGCGCGCGGAGCTCGAAGGGCTCGTCGCGCAGTTCCCGACGCTCCTGCCCGCGCAGGGAGACCTCGCGTGGCTCCTCGCGAGCGCGCGCGATCCGGCGCTGCGCGACGCCCAGCGCGCGGTCGTGCTCGCCGAGCGCGCGGTCGCCGCGGCACAGCCGAACGTCCCGCCCGGGCTCTCGGACGCGCTCGCGCTCGCCTACGCCCAGACCGGGCGTTTCGACCTCGCGGTCGCCGCCGCCGAGACCGCGGCGAAGCGCGCGGACGCGCTCGGCGACCCCGAGGCGGCGCGGCGCATCCGTGCACGTCTCGCCGCCTACCAGGCGAAGAACGTGGACCTGTCGATCCCGCGTTGACCCGGGCGGGACGCACGATCCGCTCGCGGAGCCGTGCCCGCGCTCGCCTCGCTCCCGCGCGCCGCTAGACTCCCGCCCACGCATGCCCGCGCGCCCGTCCCCGAGCCCGACCTCCTCGACTCCCGCCCGCTCCCGCGCCCTGCTCCTCGCGTGCGCGCTCGCGGCGCTCGTCGTCGCCGTCTACGCGCAGATCGCGTCGCACCGCTTCCTCGACTACGACACCGCGGAGTACCTGACGCGCAACGGCGACGTGCAGCGCGGCCTGACGCCCGCGTCGATCTCGTGGGCGCTGACGACGTTCCACGCCGCGAACTGGCACCCGCTCACGTGGTGGTCGCACATGCTCGACGTGTCGCTCTTCGGGCTCGACCTGCAGGGCACGAACCCGGGGCACCACCTGCACAACCTCGCGCTCCACCTCGCGAACACGCTGCTCGTGTTCGCGCTCTTCGTGCGGTGGACGGGGAAGCTCGGGCGGAGCGCGCTCGTCGCGGCGCTGTTCGGCGTGCATCCGATGCACGTCGAGTCCGTCGCGTGGATCGTCGAGCGCAAGGACCTGCTCTCGACCGTCTTCGGGCTCCTCTTCCTGCACGCGTGGACGAGCTGGACGCGCGCGCCGAGCCTCGCGCGCTACGCGCTCGCGTGGGGGCTGCTCGCGCTCGGGCTCGCCGCGAAGCCGATGCTCGTGACGCTGCCGTGCGCGCTCTTCCTGCTCGACCTGTGGCCGCTCGGGCGCGCGAACGTGCCGCTCGCGCAGCGCATCACGGAGAAGCTGCCGTTCGTGCCGCTGATGGTCGCGTCCGCGTGGCTCACGAGCACGGCGCAGCACGCGTGGGGCGCGATGTCGTCGATCGACCACATCGGGCTCGGCGCGCGCGTCGCGAACGCGCTGTGGGCGTGGCCGAACTACGCGTGGAAGCTCGTCGTTCCGTACGACCTCGTGCCGTTCGTGCCGTGGCGCGATCGGACGAGCGAGCTCGGCGTCGTCGCGGCGTGGACCGCGCTCTTCGTGCTCGTCTGCGGCGCGGCGTGGTTCCTCCGCAAGCGCGCGCCGCACCTCTTCAGCGGGTGGTTCTGGTTCGTCGGCACGCTCGTGCCCGTGATCGGGCTCGTGCAGGTCGGCGACCAGGCGATGGCGGACCGTTACACGTACCTTCCGTCGATCGGCTTCTTCGCCGCGCTCGCGTGGGGCGGCGCGGAGCTCTGCGCGCGCGCGAAGCTCGCCGAGAACGCGCGCGTCGTGCTCGGCGTCGCGCTCGTGCTCTTCGCGACCTTCCTCGGTTGGAAGCAGTGCACGTACTGGAAGGACACGGAGACGATGGCGCGGCGCGGGCTCGACGTCGATCCCGGCAACTACAAGTTCCACGGGATGCTCGGCTACGTCGCGTCCGAGCGCGCGTCCGCGGCGCGCGACCGCGCGGAAGCGGAACGCTGGAACGAGCAGGCGATCACGGAATTCCGGGCCGCGATCGCGGGCAATCCGGAGAGCGTGATCGATCTCGACCGGCTCGCGTACCAGTTCATGCGCCTCGGGCGGAACGCCGAAGCGCAGCCGCTGCTCGAGCGCGCGCTCGCGCTCTCCCCGCGCCATTCGCAGGTGTTGAACCATCTCGGCGGGCTCTCCGTCGCGCTCGGCAAGTTCGCCGACGCCGAGACGTGGTTCCGCACCGCCCTCGACGTCGATCCGCGCAACGAGCAGGCTTGGAACAACTTCGGCTTCGCGCTCGAGCAGCAGGGCAAGCTCGCGGAGGCGGAGTCGGCGTCGCGGCGCGCGCTCCTCCTGCTCCCGAGCTACGTGCGCGCGCAGCTCCGGCTCGCCGTGCAGTTGCGCAAGCAGGGGCGCCTCGACGAGGCCGCGGCGGCGCTCCGGCGCGCGGGCGAGCTCGGCATCAAGCCGTTCGACCAACCCGAGTACGAGGCGGAGCGCGCGCTGCTCGAGAGCGCGCGCGGGAAGGGCGCGAAGTGAGCGCCGATGCGCGTGCTCCGTCCGCGCGTCCCGCGCGAAGGCGGCGCGTCCTGCTCGGCTGCGCGCTCGCCGTCGTCGGTGCGGCGCTCGCGACGTGGGGCTGCGCGCCGCTCGTGCTCGGCGAGATCGCGGGCGCGTCGCGCCACGCGCCGGACGAGCTGGAGCGCGGGCTCTCGCCGAACGCGCGCGTGGTGCTCGAGCGCGCGCGGAGCGGGCTCGATCCGGCGCGCGTGCTCGACGTCCACACGCACGTCGCGGGCCTCGGCGCGGGCGGCTCGGGCTGCGCGGTGAACCCGGAGATGCTCTCGTGGGCGCACCCGTGGAAACACGCGCAGTTCCTCGTCTACGCGCACGCGGCGCGGATCACCGACGTCGAACGCGGCGACGAGCAGTTCGTCGAGCGCTTGACGGCGCTCGCGCGTGCGAGCGGTTGGAACGGCGCGACGCCGCGCTACGGACTGCTCGCGTTCGACCAGCACTACCGCGCGGACGGGACGGTCGACCTCGCGCACACGGAGATGCACGTGCCGAACGACTGGGTGTTCGACGTGTGCGCGCGCGAGCCCGCGCTCTTCGTGCCCGTCTGCTCGGTGCATCCGTATCGCGCGGACGCGCTCGCCGAGCTCGAACGGTGCGCGAAGCGCGGGGCGAAGCTCTGCAAGTGGCTCCCGAACGCGATGGGCATCGATCCGATGGACCCGAGGTGCGACGCGTTCTACGCGAAGGCGGCGGAGCTCCACGTCGCGCTCCTCGCGCACACGGGCGACGAGCACGCCGTCGACGCGGAGGGCGCGCAGGACCTCGGGAACCCGCTCAGGATGCGGCGCGCGCTCGAACACGGCGCGACGGTCGTGCTCGCGCACTGCGGGACGCTCGGCGACGGCGTCGACCTCGACGCGGCGGCGCGCGGCGAGACGGACGCGCCGCGCGTGGCGAACTTCGAACTCTTCCTGCGGATGATGGGGGAGGAGAAGTGGAAGGGCCGGCTGTTCGGCGAGATCAGCGCGGTGACGCTGCGCAACCGCGACACGAGCGTCGTCGCGACGCTGCTCGAGCGGACGGACCTGCACGAGCGGCTCGTCAACGGGAGCGACTATCCGCTGCCGGCGATCCGCGTCGTTTGGTCGGCGCAGCGGTTCGTCGCCGCGGGGATGTTGACGGAGGACGAAGCGCGCGCGCTCGAGGAGCTCTACGACTACGACCCGCTCGTGTTCGACTTCGCGCTGAAGCGCACGCTGCACCACCCGAAGACCGGCGCGCGGTTCGCCGCGTCGATCTTCGAGGGGCGGGCGGAGCTCGGGTATTGAGGCGGTTCGGTTCACAGCCCGCTTCCCCGCCGACGCAGCCCGCGCGGTCGAACGGAGTCGCCGCCGCCGCTGCGCTCAACGCGTCACGACGTACGCGACCTCGTCCGGCGCGCCGCGGTTCCAGGCGAAGGGGAGCAGCCCCATCGTGTGCGCGTGGAACGACGCGCCCGCCTCCCAACCGAAGGTCGTGAGCGGCAGGTGGAGCGCGTGCGTCACGCGGTCGACCGCGGCGATGCGCTCGGGGGGCGGGAGCCACACGCCCGTGTTGCGCGCGGGGACGAGCTCGGCCGAACCGGGCGGCGGCGGCGCTCCGTTCCGTTCGAGGCTCGTCGCGCCCGCGGATTCCGCGTAGCGCTGGAAGCCCCAGTGACCCTGCACGAACGCGGCGCGCCCTTCGCGCTGCGCGCGCGCGGTGAGCTCGACGGCGTGGTCGCGCTGCGAGCGCGCGAGCTCCAGCTCGCCGAGCGCCACGAGCAGCGCGAGCGCGAGCGCGGCGCCGACCGCGACGCGCAGCCCGCTTCTTCCCGCGCGCATCGTCCCGACCGCGCTGCGCTCGTCGAGCGCTCGCACGGCGAGCACCGCGACGGCGGGCGCGAGCGGGAGCAGCGTGCGCGCGTTCACGCCCCAGTTCACGAACGTCGCGAACCCGGCGACCAGGAGCACCCACGCGCCAAGCAGCACGTCCGCTCCGTCGCGCGGGCGCGCGATCGCGCGCGCCGCGAGCGCGAGCGCGCCGGCCGCGACCGCGATCCAGAGCGCTGCCTGGACGCGCACGCCGACGCCCGCGCCCGGGTCGAAGTGCGCGTGCGCTTCGAGCGGGACGAACGCGAGGAGGAGGCCCGCGAGCACCGCTCCGCCGACCGCGGCGACGAGGCGCGCACGCCCGAGCATCCAGGGCGCGACGAACGCGAGCGGAGCCGCGCTCCCGCCGAGGAACGCGAGCGCCGCGAGCCCGCGCATCCACGCGGGCTCCACGAGCGTCGCGCGGATCGCACGGTCCTCCCGCGCGGCGCGCAGGAGGAGCGCCTCGCCGTACGCGTGCGCGTTCCACGCCTCGACGAGCGCGAGTCCGACGAGCGGGAGCGCGAGCCAGGCGAGCGCGCGGAGCCGCGTCGCCCCGACGCGCGCGGCGAACGGCGCTCCGAGGTCCCGCGGCGTGCGGCCGCCCGCGTCCGTGCGCGCGGTCGAAGCGTGCGCGAGCGTCGCGAGTGCGCAGAGCGGGAGCGCGAGCAGCCCGAAGTGCTTCGTGAGCGCCGCGACGAGCGCGCACGCGCACGCCGTGAGCCGCGCGCCCGTGCTCCGCGCGCCCGCCGACTCGAGCTCGTCGGCGACGATCCACCGCTCGAGCGCCCAGAGCAGCGCCGCGACGAACGTCACGTCGGGCATCACCGACGTCGCCGAGACGAGGAACGCCGGACTCGCGAGGAGCAGGACCGCCGCGAGCGCCGGGCGCGTGCACCATCGGCGCGCGAGCCGCCAGGTCGCCGCGAGCGCGAGCAGCGCCGGCGCGAGGAGCACCGTGTGCAGCGCGACCTCGCTCGCGCCGAAGGCCGCGACGACGGGCGCCAGGACGTAGGCGAGGAGCGGCGGGTTGAAGGTCGTGTCGGCGAGCGCGCGCGTCTCGCCGAACCAGTTCGTGGTCGCGGCGTAGGGACGGAGCGGGTCGGCGAGCACCGCCTCCGCGCTCCGGAGGACGAGCGGGTCGTCCGTGAACCAGGGCTTCGCGAGGAACGGAGCGAGGGCGAGGAGCGCGAGCACGAGCACGACCGCGAGCGGCCGGCGCGCCGGGAGCGCCGCCGCTCCGCGCTCGGACGAGCGGGTCACGCCGCTCCGGCCCCCGCGGGCGCGGCTCCGCGCACCTCGTGCGCGAGCGTCAGGAGCAAGTCGGTCTTCGTGAGGCTCCCGACGAGCGCGCCGCTCGGCACCTCGACGACGGGCAGGCGCTCTCCCGGGTGGTTCGCGAACTTCGCGAGCGCTTCCTCGAGCGTCGAATCCAGTCCGACCCGCGGGAACTGCTCGATCAGGAGATCCTGCGCGATGACGACGCCTGCGAGCCGGTCGTCCGCGAGGTACGGCTTGATCTCGTGCAGCGGGATCACGCCGCGGAAGCGGCCCGCGTCGTCGACGACGTAGAGGTTGTGGTGCTGGTGCCGCGCGAACGTCGCGGTGACGACGTCGAAGCGGTCGTTCTCGCGCACGCGCGGCGGGTCGGGTTTGACGAGGTCGCGCACGCGCATCTCGGTGAGCTTGCGGCCCGCTTCTTCCTGCTCTCCCTGGTGCAGGACGTGGGTGTAGATCGACTCCTTGCGCAGCGCCTTCGACGCGCCGTACGCCGCGACGCACGCGAGCATCAGCGGGAGCACGACGTCGTGCTGCAGCGTCATGTCGAAGAGGATCACCATCGCCATCAGCGGCGCGTGCGTCGTCGCGGCGAGGAACGCGCCCATGCCGACGACCGCGTACGAGTGCGGGCCGCCGGTCACGTTGGGCAGCAGCTCGTGCACGGGTCCGCCGTACACCGCTCCGAGCCCCGCGCCGACGAGCAGCGTCGGCGTGAACACGCCGCCGACCGCGCCCGAGCCGACCGTCGAGAGCGTCGCCACGAGCTTGAACCCGAGGAGCAGGAGCAGCGCGCTCCACACCCAATCCGTCTTCAGGATCAAGGTCAGCGCTTCGTACCCGTTGCCCCACACGTACGGATGCTGGATCGAGATCGCGCCGACGATCGCGCCGCCCGCGGCGAGGCGGACCCACAGCGGGACGGGCCACGCCTGGAAGAAGCGCGTGCTCTGCTCGAGCAGCCACAAGAAGAGCGGCGCCGCGATGCCCGCGACCAGGCCGAGGCCGAGGTAGGTCGCGATCTCGAACGCGGAGACGAACTCGAAGTCGTGGACCTGGAACAGCGGGAGGTCGCCGATCGTAGCGCGCGTCACGATCGTCGCGAGCACGGAGGAGACGACGAGCGGGCCGAAGCTCTCCATCGCGATCGAGCCGAGCACGATCTCCGCGATGAAGAGCGCGCCGCCGATCGGCGCGTTGTACGCGGACGCGATGCCGGCGGCGCCGCCGCACGCGACGAGCAGGCGCAGGCGCGCGCGCGGAAGGCGCGCGAACTTGCCGACTTGGGACGCGACGAGCGCGGCGAGCTGGCTGATCGCGCCCTCGCGGCCGATCGAGCCGCCCGAGGCGACCGAGAGGAGCGACGAGGTGATGCGCACGAGCGCCGGCCGCGCGCGGATGACTCCGTCGCCGACGGTGACGGCCTCCATGTAGTCGCGCGCCTTGTTGCCGCGCGCGAGGCGCATGCCGTACTGGAGTACGAGGCCGGCGAGCACGCCGCCGACCGTCGGAACGGCGAGGCGCTGCCAGGGCGGGAGCGACTGCGCCGCGTCGAGCAGGCTCGTCGCGTTCTGGGTCAGGAGCCACTGCACGGCGAGCGTCGCACGGCGGAAGACGGGGGCTGCGAGCCCGCCGAGGAGACCGACGAGCGCGGCCCAGGCGAGCATGACCGTGGATTCGCCGGGCCTGAAGCGCTCGGTGAGCCACATCCGCAGGGCGAGGACGCGGGTCACGGTGGCGCGCATGAGTGCGGGGGAGGGTACGGGACGGGGTGGGGGGAACTCCATGGCTCTGCTCGTCGGTTGGGGGCGTGGAGTTCGGCGTCGGTCGGGAGCGCGCAGGCAGATGGGCGGCGGCGGAGACTGGGCGCAAAGGCGCACAGGTGGGTGCTCCGCATCCCAGACTCGTGACTCGCTCGTACCGGAGGAACCGGCGCGAGCGAGCCACGAGTTCTGTTGGAAGAAGGGAGCGGAGCATGTTCCTGTCGTCCGGGGCTCAAGCTCCTTCGATGTTGGGGTGGGCTGCTTCCTCGTTGAGATCGGGGGGGAGCGCGATACACTCCCCGCCCTTCCGCGGCGCCCGAGGTTGGCGTGATTCCGCGGCTTGGGAAGAGCCCCCTCTATGAAGCCGACAGCGTTGGGAATGGTCGAGACCAAGGGTCTCGTGGGTGCGATCGAGGCCGCGGACGCCATGGTCAAGGCGGCCATGGTGGATGTGATCGGCAAGGAGAAGGTGACCGCGGGCTACGTCACGATGTTCGTGATGGGCGAGGTCGGCGCGGTGAAGGCGGCGACCGACGCCGGGGCCGCGGCGGCGCGGCGCGTCGGCGAGCTCGTCAGCGTGCACGTCATCCCGCGCCCGCACGAGCAGCTCCAGCTCATCCTCCCGCCGATGGAGAAGCCGAAGGACGGCCCCGCGGCGAAGACCGGCGGCAAGAACCCCGACTGATCCGCTGAGCCGGACGGCGGCGCGTTCGCGCGCCGCAGCGCGTCCGGCGGGGATTCCCGGTGCAGTTCGATCCCGATCTCGTCGCGCTCCAGGAGGTGCGTGAGCTCGTCGCGCGCGCGAACGCCGCGTGCGAGGCGATCCACCACTACACGCAGGCGGACATCGACCGCGTGTGCGAGGCGATGGCCCGCGCCGGCGCGGCCGCGGCGTACGACCTCGCGAAGCTCGCGGTCGAGGAGACGGGCATCGGCCGCGTCCACTACAAGGTCCTCAAGAACCTGTTCGGCGCCGAGGGCACGTGGGCGTCGATCCGCGACGAGAAGACGGTCGGCATCGTGCGCCGCGACGAGCGCGCGGGCGTCGTCGAGATCGCGACCGCGTCCGGCGTCGTCGCGAGCATCATCCCGACGACGAACCCGACCTCGACCGCGCTCTTCAAGTCGCTGATCTCGGTCAAGGGCAAGAACGCGACCGTGATCAGCCCGCACCCGCGCTCGCGCCGCTGCATCGGCGCGACGGTCGACGTGCTGCGCCGCGCGATCGAGCGCGCAGGCGCGCCGCCCGACCTCGTGTGCTGTCTCTCGAACCCGACGCTCGAGTCGACGGGTGCCCTGATGAAGCACAAGGACGTCGCGATCGTGCTCGCGACCGGCGGCACGGGGCTCGTCAAGGCGGCCTACAGCTCGGGCAAGCCCGCGTACGGCGTCGGTCCGGGCAACGTGCCGGTCTACGTCGACCGCAGCGCCGACGTCGCGTACGCCGCGCAGTGCATCGTCGCGAGCCAGAGCTTCGACAACGGCACGCTCTGCTGCAGCGAACAGGGCATCGTCGTCGACCGGCCGGTCGCGAAGACGCTGCTCGCGGAGCTCGAGCGGCGCGGCGCGCACGTCTGCAACGAACACGAGACGCAGCTCCTCGCGAAGTACTGCAACCGCGGCGGGCACATGAACGCCGACGTCGTCGGCCTCGATCCCTGGCGCATCGCGGAGAACGCGGGCTTCAGCGTGCCGCGGCACACGTCGGTGCTGCTCGCGCACCAGGGCGGCGTCGGCAAGGAGTGGCCGCTCTCGATCGAGATCCTGGCGCCCGTGCTCTCCGTGCACACGGTCGACGGTTGGCAGGACGGCTGCCGCGTCTCGATGGCGATGCTCGAAGCCGACGGCCTCGGGCACACGCTCGCGATCCACTGCAAGGACGACCGCGTGCTCGACGCGTTCTTCCTCGAGAAGCCCGCGAGCCGCATCGTCGTCAACGGGCCGAGCTCGCAGGGCGCGGTCGGCTACAGCACGCAGCTCATGCCCTCGTTCTCGCTCGGCTGCGGTCCGCACGCGGGCAACATCACGAGCGACAACATCACCGCGCGCCACCTCGTCAACGTGAAGCGCGCCGCGTTCCCGCGCCGCGACTGGGCCGACATCGAGCGCCGCGACCACGCGCGCGCCGCGCAGTGGACGGGCGATCCCGCCCCGCGCGGCTCGGGACTCCCCGGCGATCCCGCGCTCGCGTCGTCGCGCGTCGCGGGGCCGAGCTCGTCCGCGCTCGCGAGCGCCGACGCGACCTCGAACTGGCGCGGCAACCCCGCGTTCCAGGTCGAAGCGCCGCCCGCGTCCGCGCCGAGCGCGCCGCGTCCGACCGCGACGCTCGTGCCGAAGGTGCAGCCCGCCGCGAAGTCGACGCCTGCGATGCCGAGCGCGTCCGCTGCGTCGTTCGCGACGTCGAGCGCGCCGAGCGCGCCCGCGAGCTTCACGCGTCCGCTCGCGCGTGCCCCGACTCCCGCATCGGCGCCCGCGCCGACTCCCGCGCCCGCGCGTCCCGCTTCGTCTCCCGCGCCCGGCTCGGGCACGACGACGCGCACGTCGCACGTCGGCGCCGCGTTCACGCCGCAGGAGATCCAGGTGATCCTCTCGCACGCCGGCGCCGGTTGCCCGATGGGGCCGTGCAAGGGCTGCCCGCACCACGAAGCGAAGAGCGGAGCGTGCCACGCGTGAGCCGGCTCTCGAACCCGAACTCGCCGGCGCACCCTCGCGCCGCGCGCCGCGAACGATTCCCGCGCGCCGAACGCGCGCTCCCCACGACGAACCACCCCTGACGCGCTCCGCGGAGCGCGCACGAAGGACGACACGACATGGACAGCATGATCGCTCTGGGCATGATCGAGACGAAGGGTCTCGTCGGCGCCGTCGAGGCCGCCGACGCGATGTGCAAGGCCGCGAAGGTGACGCTGATCGGCCGCGAGCAATCGGGCGCGGCGCTCGTCACCGTCATGGTGCGCGGCGAGGTCGGCGCGGTGAAGGCGGCCGTCGAGGCCGGCGCCGCAGCGGCGAAGCGCGTCGGCGAGCTCGTCTCGACGCACGTGATCCCGCGTCCGGCGGTCGACGTCGAGCGCTTCCTCCCGAAGAAGCCCGAAGGCAAGTGACGCGCACGCGGCGCGCTCGGAGCGCGTCGCGCTCACGAGCGCGTGCTCCGCGCCGAAAGCGCGGCACGCCGAGCGTCCGCGGCACCCGTGCGTGCCGCGTCGAGCGCTCGACCCGCGCGCTCCGCGTCCGGAATCGGATCCCCCGCATGTCCACTCCCGCCATCGAGCTGCGCGGCGCGGTCTTCATCGATCAGATGCAGCCGCAGTTCGCCGCGACGATCGCCACGAACTCGGACGGGTTCTTCCCCGTCACGGGCGAGGCGTCGTTCTGGCTCGAGGTGAAGCCGGGCATCGTGATCAACCGCCTGATGGACGTCGCGCTCAAGAGCTGCGACGTCAAGCCGGGCGCGCTCGTCACGGAGCGCAGCTACGGCACGCTCGAGGTCCACTCGCCCGACCAAGGCATGGTGCGGCAAGCGGGCGAGCTCATCCTGCGCGCGGCGGGCGTGCGCCTCGAGGACGCGCTGGCCCCGAACCTGATGACGAGCGAGGTGATCCGCAAGATCAGCGATCACCACGCGATGATGATCAACAAGACGCGCGCGGGGATGCTCGTGCTCGGCGACGACACGCTCTACACGCTCGAGGTCAACCCCGCGATCTACGTCGTGCTCGCGGCGAACGAAGCGGAGAAGGCGTCGCCGATCCGCATCGTCGGCCTCGGCGCGGAAGGCGCGGTCGGCCGTCTGCGTCTCGCGGGCACCGACGCGGAGATCGACGAGGCCGTCAAGGCCGTCAAGCGCGCGCTCGCGGGCGTCGCGGGGCGTTCGAACGAGGGGACGGACTGATGGCTTTGCGCACGAACCTCTCCGTCGAACCGGCGTCGCGTCCGCGCTCGGCGCTGGAAGCGCCTTCGCGCATCGCGCGCCAGGAGCTCCGCTGATGTTCCTCGGGCGCGTCGTGGGCGAGATCTGGGCGACGAAGAAGGCGGCGGACCTGCAGGGCCTGCGCTTGCTCGTCGTCGAGGCGCTCGACGAACGCCGCGACCCGGGCGCGCCGAAGGTGACGCCGGTCGTCGCCGCGGACCCGCTCGGCGCGGACGTCGGCGAGCACGTCGTGGTCGCGTTCGGCAAGGCCGCGCGCGTCGCGCTCGGCGGCGACGGCGACTTCGCGTTCGAGGCCGCGATCGTCGGCATCGTCGACGACTTCGACATCCCCGGCGCGCCCGATTCGTGGCGCATGGACGACGTGCGCGAGATCGCGGCGAAGCGCGCCGCGCGCGCGAACCCGAAGGGAGGCGCGTGATGCTGCTCGGCACCGTCGTCGGAAACGTCTGGGCGACGAAGAAGGACCCGACGCTCGTCGGCGTGCGCTTCCTCGTCATCCGTCCCTTCACGACGGACGGACGCAAGAGCGCCGAGACGCTGATCGCCGCCGATCCGATCGGCGCGGGCATCGGCGAGCGCGTGCTCGTCGTCTTCGGCCGCTCCGCGCGCCACGTCATCGGCAAGGGCCACGACATCGGCTTCCAGTGCGCCGTCGCGGCGATCGTCGACAAGATGGAGCTCGAGGACGGCAGCGTCGTCGGCCCGACCGAGTCCGAGGACCGACCTTCGGCCGAGCTCGCGCGCGCGATCCAGCGCGCGAAGCCGCCGCAGGGACCGTGACGCGCGCACGACGAGCATCGAACGAACACGAGGTGACGCATGAACCGCAACGACAAGAACCCCGATCTCCGTGACGACGTCGAGCTCGAAGCGTGCATCGGGTTGCTCGAGCTCTGCAGCGTCGCGCGCGGCGTCGAGGCGGCCGACGCGGTGCTCAAGGAAGCGCGCGTCGAGATGCTCTTCGCGACGCCCGTGCATCCGGGCAAGTACGTGCTGCTCGTCACCGGCGCCGTGCAGGACGTCAAGGCGAGCATCGCGCGCGGTGCGCAGCTCGCGGGAAGCGACCTCGTCGACCAGCTCGTGATCCCGCAGGTGCACGAGCAGATCGTGCCGATGCTGCGCAGGAAGGGGGGCACGATCACGGGCCACCTCGACGCGATCGGCGTGATCGAGACGACGACCGTCGCGAGCACGATCCTCGCGGCCGACCTCGCGCTCAAGACGGCGACCGTCGACCTCGTCGACATCCGCATCGCGAACGGGCTCGGCGGGAAGAGCTTCTTCACGCTGACCGGCGAGGTGAGCGACGTCCGCAGCGCGGCCGCCGCGGGCGCGCGCCATGCGCAGGAGCGCGGGCTCCTCGCGCGCGACGTCGTCATCCCGCGACCGCACCCCGACCTCGTCCGCCACCTCTGAGCCCGCCATGGCCCGCCGCTTCATCACCGTCGACGACCTCGTGCGATTGAACGCGCGCGAGGTCGTGCTCGACGCGGACACGATCGTGACGCCGCAGGCGCTCGACCACGCGCGCGCGCAGGGGATCACGCTGCGCACGAGCGGCGGAGGTTACGCGGAGCCCGTACCCGACCGCGGACCCGACGCCGAGCGCGCCGCGCGTTCGCTCCCGCACCTCCCCGAGCCCGAGCCCGACCTCGGCCCGGGCATCGTCGTCACCGCGGTGGGGAAGAACCGCGCGGGCGTGCTCGCGGAGATCACGAACGCCGTCGCGCACGCGCAGGGCAACGTGATGGACATCTCGCAGAAGATGGTCGCGGGCTACTTCCACCTCGTGATCACGGTCGAACTGCCGCAGGGCGCGGACTTCGCGCACATCAAGCAGCACTTGGAGTGCCTCGGCGGCCAGGACGACTACGTCGTGCGCGTGATGCACGAGCGCGTGTTCCGGTTCATGCATCGGGTGTGAGGCGCCGCCCCACCGCGAAGGAATTGCGCGGCGCGTAGACGTTGCGAGCCGACTCGACGTGGGCTCGCCGCGCGTAGAGAGGACGGATCACGCGCGTACATTCTCGCTACGCGTCGTCCATTCGATTCCACTCCGTGCGCAGCGCCGGCGATACGGTTCGAGGCACGAGCGAGCGGCGCATGGAGGCGATCCTCCCGACGCGAAGAAGACTCTCGGTCCGCCGCGCTCGCCAAGGAACCGACACCGTGAACGTCCTCTTCGTCAGCGAATACCTGCCCCAGGAGATGCTGGGGATCATGTGGCTCTCCCGCGCGCTCAAGGACGCGGGACACACGACGCGCGCCGTCTTCCTTCCCGACCGGACCTGGATCGACAAGGTCCGCGAGTTCGAGCCCGACGTCGTGTGCTACTCCGTGACGACGGGCATGCACCTCTACCTCGCGGAGGTGAACCAGAAGTTGAAGCGCGTCTTCCCCGACGTCTTCAGCGTGTTCGGCGGTCCGCACCCGACGTTCAGCCCCGAGTACGTCGAGACGGAGGGCGTCGACGCGGTCTGCCGCGGCGAAGGCGAGCTCGCGCTCGTCGAACTCGTCGGGCGTCTTCGCGACGGCGTCGACCACCACGACGTGCGCAACTTCTGGTTCAAGCGGCGCGACACGGGCGAGATCGTGAAGAACGAGCAGCGCCCGCTCGTTTCGGACCTCGACACGCTCGGGTTCCCCGACCGCGAGATCGTCTACGAGGCCGCTCCGCTCTACCGCGACACGGACCGCAAGGTGTTCGTCAGCCAGCGCGGCTGTCCGATGCCCTGCACCTTCTGCTTCCACCACGCGATGAAGAAGAAGATCTACAACGCGCGCAACAGCGCCTACGTGCGCAAGCGTTCGGTGACGCACCTCCTGCAGGAGATCCAGGCCGTCCGCGCGAAGTACAACCTGAAATTCGTCCACTTCGTCGACGACATCTTCAACCTGCGCAACGAGTGGCTCGACGAGTTCTGCGAGCGCTACCCGAAGGAAATCGGCCTGCCGTTCGACGTCATCTTGATGGCGAACATGACGACGGAGGACCACGTCGAGAAGCTGCGCAAGGCGGGCTGCGTCTACGCGCGCATCGCCTTCGAGGCGGCGAACGACCACGTGCGCAACGCGATCTTCAAGAAGAACACGACGCGGCAGCAGCTCGTCGACGCCTCGCGGTGGATCCGGAAGCACGGCATCCGGCTCGGCTCGCTGAACATCCTCGGCGGGCCGGGCGGGACGATCGAGGACGAGCTCGACACGCTCCGCCTCAACGTCGAGTGCGAGGTCGACCATCCGATGGTCTCGCTGATGCAGCCGTACCCGATGTTCGAGATCGAGGAGACGACGCGCGAGATGGGCTACGCGATCGCGAGCCTCGACGAGTTCCCGGTGAACTTCCGCCGCACGCAGCCGGTGCTCTACGACAACCGCCGGCAGATCGAGAACCTGCAGAAGCTCTTCCCGCTCGCCGTGCGCAACCCGTGGCTCGTGCCGATGCTGCCGAGGCTCATCCGGTTGCACTGGATGTACCGGCCGTACCTGATCCTGTTCATGCTGCACGCGGAGTACCTTGTCGCGGAGCAGGCGATGATCTACGCGAACGCGCAGGGCTTGTCGGGTCCGCGCTATTGGACGTGGGTCGACTACCTGCACCGCTTGTCGACGAAGGGCGTGCTGCGCGCCTACAACGTGCTGCTCGCGAAGCACGTCGAGCGCTTCTCGAACTTCGGCACGCAGGCGAAGGTCGCGCTCCAGATGGGCGACGAGCGCGTCGTCGCGCACATGGACTGACCCCCCGAGCGGCTCGACGCGCCCCATGGTCGCGTCGAGCGCGCGCGGGTACGCTCCGCGCGAGCATGAGTTCGGGCCCGAGCCTCCTCGTCGTCGCCGCGACGATCGCCGTCGAGAACGCGGTGCGCTACTCGATCGCGGCGTCGATCGGCTGGTTCGGCGTGCACAAGTGGCTCGGGAAGAAGCTCTGGTCGCGCAAGGTCCTCCAGCGCGGGCCCGACGCGGGGCAGATCCGGCGTGAGCTCCTGTGGTCGCTCTCGAGCGTGCTCGTCTACGGCGTCGTCGGCGCCGCGACGATCGGCGCGGCGCGCGCGGGATGGACGCGGACGTACTGGAAGCTCGACGAGCGCGGCTGGCCGTGGTTCGTCGCGAGCATCGCGCTCGTGATCGTCGTGCACGACGCGTGGTTCTATTGGACGCACCGCGCGATGCACCATCCGCGGCTCTTCCGCGTCTTCCACCGCACGCACCACCTCTCGACGAACCCGACGTCGTGGGCCGCATACGCGTTCAGCCCGTGGGAGGCCGCGGTGCAGGCGGGCATCTTCCCGCTCGTCGCGTTCACGCTGCCCGTGCACCCGCTCGCGTTCCTGGCGTTCATGATCTGGCAGATCGCGTTCAACGTGCTCGGACACCAGGGCTACGAGCTCTACCCGCGCCGCTTCCTCGCCGACTGGCGCGGCCGCGTGTTCAACACGACGACGCACCACGCGCTGCACCACGAGCGCTTCGCGGGCAATTACTCGCTCTACTTCCAGCACTGGGACCGCTGGTGCGGCACGAACCTGCCCGAGTACCGCGCGCGCTTCGAGGAGGTCGTCGGGCGGGGAACGGAACCGAAGCCGAGGTACACGGCCGTGTCGGGCGAGCGGGGTGCCGACCAGGCGACGACCTCTTGATCCCCCGAGCCGCTCGATGGGGTTGCAGAGATCGCCGGCTTCCGAAACGATGAGGCCATGAAGATCCGGCGTGAGGACCTGTTGAAGCTCACCGTCGCCGAGCGCCTCGAGCTCCTCGGCGAGATCTGGGACAGCTTGGACTCGCAAGCCGACTTGCCCGCGCTCACGGATGCGGAGCGAGCGGAAATCGATCGGCGACTCGACGACTACGGGCGGGATCCCAGCTCCTTCAAGACCTGGGGCGAAGTCCGGGATCGCACGCACGGGGACGCGTGATCGTTCGCTTCCATCCGGGAGCCGAACTCGACTTCCTCGGCGCCCGACGCTGGTATCGGCGCATCAGCGCTCGACTCGAGCAGCGCTTCGTGCTGTCGCTGTCGGAAAAGCTCCTCGATCTCGAGGAGTGGCCGGACGCGAACGAGTGCGTGCATCGCGACGTGCGTCGCGCGCGGCTGCGGAGGTTTCCCTACTACGTCGTCTACTGCGTGCGTGACGACGTGCTGGTCATCCTCGCGTTGCCGCACGTCGCGCGCGATCCAGTCGAGTGGATCCGTCGGCGGCCGTAGCAGGGGACGCGTTCAGAGTCGGTTCGCGTTCGCTGCACCCAGCCTGCGCACGAGCCCCGCGACGAGCCGCTCGAGCGCCGGCGGATGCTGCTTCAGGAAGAGCGACGGCTCGACGAGCTCGAGCTCCATCACGCACGGACGGCCGTCGAGCCCCGGCGCGACGTCGACGCGCGCGTAGAGGAGGTCTTTCGCGATCGGCGCGAGCGCGCGTTCGGCGAGCGCCTGCTCCGCGGGCTCGATCGCGACCGCTTCGGAGACGCTCTCGTCCTCTCCGCTGAAGCGCGGCGTCTTGCGCACCGCGTGCGTGAACGCGCCGTCGATCCAGACGCACGCGCGCTCGCCGTGGCCGTCGACGGAGGGGAGCCACGGTTGGACGAGCACGTCGCGCTCGCGCAGCGATTCGCGCAGGAAGTGCTGCGCGCGCTCGCCGTCGTGCGCCTCGAAGCGCCGGGTCGCGAAGGAGCCGGCGCCGACGGCGGGCTTGATCACGACGGCGCCGAAGCCGCGGCTCGCGCGGAGGAGTTCGAGGTCCATGTCGAAGCCGCGGCGGAGGAACTCCGTCGGCACGATGCGCACGCCGCGCGCTTCGAGCTCGAGCAGGTAGCCCTTGTGCACGTTGCGTTCGACGATGCGGCGCGGGTTCCAGAGCGGCGCCGCGCGCTCGGCGCGAGCGAGCCACGCACGGAAGCGTTCGAGGTCGTGGATGTAGTCCCACGTGGAGCGGATCACCGTCGGCACGCGCGCGTCCCAGTCCTCGCGCGGGTCGTTCCACGCCGCCATGCGAGCGTCCACACCGCGCGCGCGCAGCGCGTCGAGCAGGAGCTCTTCGTCGGCGTCGGGCTCGGGGAGCGGCGTGCAGGTCGCGATGCGCAGGTGCATCGCGAGATGCTAGCGCGGAGGAAACCCGTCGCGCGAGCTCTCGTCGCGCGCGAAACGGCGCCGGAAACGACGCCGCGGCGCGCGGCCGCCGGGACGCGCGCCGCGGTCGTGCGCGAACGCATCAGAAGCGCGTGAGGACCCGCGCGCGGATCTCGTACGCGCGGATTTCGTTCGTCGTGCCCGTGCCGAGGCCCTTCACGCGGACCTCGAGCACGTGGAAGGCGTCGAGGCCGTCGAAGAGCGCCCAGAACGCGCTGCGGGTCGTGGCGTCGCCCGTGAACACGCAGTTCGACGCGATGAGGACGTCCTGCGGGCCGTCGCTCACGTCGGGACCGAACGGTTCCTCGATCGAGCCGCCCGAGGTCGTGAACGTCGCTGCGTTCGAGTCGATCGTGCCGACGATCGCGTCGCTCAATTCGCCGGCGTGGATCTCGAGTTCGGACGCGTTGATCGTGGGGGAGAGCGCGGTTCCGCCGACCGTGCCCTGCACGCCGACGTTCAGCGTCGTCTGCAGCGCCGAGCTCGCGATCGTCGGGCGGCCCGACGTGTCGAGCTTGATCGCGGCGCCCGTGATCGTGACGGCGACGTCGGTCGAGGACGTCGAGACCTGTCCGGCGAGCACGGCGGGCGAGGTCGCGTCGAGGTGCAGCGTGATCGTGCTCGGGAGGCCCGAGAGCGAGGTGATCGTGCCTTGGTTCTCGACGCTCGAGCCTTCGTCTTCGACTTCGACGCGCGAAGCGAGGAAGGGCGAGTTCGTGTACGTCGAGAACTTCGCCTGGACTCGCGCGCCGACGACGAGGGCCGCCGACGTGGTGATCGTGTTCTGCGAGCCGTAGAAGATCGTCGTCTCGTCGAAGTCGACGGTCTGGGTCGCCGGCACCGAGCCGCCGTTCGCGGCCATCACGATCGCCTCGCCCTGGTCGACCGAGCCGATCGACATCTCGAAGTCGTTCGCGTTCACCGCGAGCACGAGGCCGCGCATCTTGACGAGGTTGTCCTCGCCGCCGCCGGCCGTGTTGTCCTCGACTTCGATGCGCGTCGCGGTCACGGCGCCGCTGACGAGGGTGCCGTGCACCTCGAGGCGCGTCGTCGCGTCCACGAGCGCGTCGAAGAACGCGGTGCGCGAGGCGAACTCGCTGCCGTCGTCGGCGACCAGGACCGTGGTCGACGGCACGCGCACGAGGACTTGTCCCAGGGCCACCGTGCTGTCGCGGTCGGCGAAACCGTCGACGACGAGCGTGTTCGCGGCCGCGTCGTGCGTGCTCACGAGGCCTTTGAGCTCGTCGAGCTCGTGGCTGGACGTGGACGAGTCGTCGTCGGCGCTGCCCTGCGGGTCGAACACGATCGGCGGCGAGCCCACGGCGCCCGAGAGCGAGCTCGCGAGGTCGACGTCGACCACCACCTTCTTGTACCCGCTCACCGTGAGCACGAGCGGTGTCACGAACTCGAACGTGACGTCGTCGACGGTCGAGTTCACGGCCACCGTCGTGCCGTCGTTCTGGCGCGCGTCGTAGGAGCCCGGTGCGAACACGAGGTGGACGCCCGTGTAGGTGTCGTCGGGAAGATCCTGGCTCGCGATCCACGCGAACGAACCTTGGAGAGCCAGCAGGTCGAGCGACACGGGACCCGCGAGCAGGTTCGCCGTTTCGCCGCCGCCCTGGATCACGAGGTGGACCTCGTCGACGGTCGCGCGGAACGAGAGCAGGTCGTCCGCCGGCGTGTCCGTGAGCAGGAGGTCGAAGTTCGTGAAGCCCGCGGTGCCGCCTCCGCCGCTCCCGCCGCCGCCGCAGGCGGGGAGGAGCGTCGGGAGGAGAGCGAGGGCGAGGAACGTGATGGTGGAGAGGAGTCTTCGCATGGGTTCTCGGGGTGCCGGCCGAATCGACCGCGGCGGGCCCATCGTCACGAAGCGTTCCAAGGCGCGAGCGCCGGACGCGACCGCGGCTCGTCGACGGGAAACGCGGTCCGCGAGCGTGAATCGCAGTGCCGGGGAAAGCGCATGCCGGGCGCGTGTCTCGATCGTGGACGCGGAACGCCCGCCGGTCTGGAATCGAGATCCGTCGCGCGACGCGCGCGGAGTCAACGCAGGTCCGCGAGCCCGCCCGGCACGCGGTCGCGGCCGCTCGCCATGCGCGCGTGCCACGTGTCCTTCGCAGCCGCGCGGCGCTGCTCGACCATCGTGATGCAGCCCTCGACGGGACAGACGAGCGCGCACAGGTTGCAGCCGACGCACTCCGTCTCGTCGACCCACGGCACGCGGTACGGATGCTCCGGGCTCGCCGCGCGCGCCTTCTCGGCCGCGAACTCCGCCCTCGGCGCCACGTGGCCCGCGTGCGGCTTCGTCCCCGGCAGGTGGATGCACTGGTGCGCTCCGTCGTGGCACGCGACGTGGCAGAGCTGGCACCCGATGCACGTCGCGGCGTCGATCTTCGCGACGACGTGGTGGTTCAAGTCGAGCTCGCCCCACTCGACGAACGCGGGCGTCGCGCGGCCGACGAGCTCGCTCACGCTCTTCATGCCCTTCGACGCAAGGTATGCGTCGAGCCCGTCGATCAGGTCCTCGACGATGCGGTAGCCGTGGTGCATCACCGCGGTGCAGACCTGCACGTTCGTCGCGCCGAGCGCGAGGAACTCCGCCGCGTCGCGCCACGTCGAGATGCCGCCGATGCCGCTGATCGGCACGGTGACGCGCTTCTCGCGCGCGAGCACGCCGACCAGGCGCAGCGCGATCGGCTTCACCGCCGGGCCGCAGAAACCGCCGTGCGTCGACGCTCCGCCGACGTTCGGGTAGGGGACGAAGCGGTCGAGGTCGACGCCCATCACCGACTGCACGGTGTTGATCAGGGAGAGCGCGTCCACGCCGCCGCGCACCGCGGCGAGCGCGGGGTCCTCGATGTGCGACACGTTCGGCGTGAGCTTCGCGATCACGGGCACCGTCGCGACGTCCATCACCCAGCGCACGAGCTCCTCGAGCACCTTGGGTTCCTGACCGACCGCCGAGCCCATGCCGCGCTCGCACATGCCGTGGGGGCAGCCAAAGTTGAGCTCGAGCCCGTCGCAGCCCGTGTCCTCGCTGCGCCGGATCGCCTCGCGCCACTCCTCGCGCGTGTCGAACATGAGCGAGACGACGACCGCGTGCTTCGGATAGCGCTTCTTGGTCTCCGCGATCTCGCGCAGGTTGACGTCGAGCGGCCGGTCCGTGATGAGCTCGATGTTGTTGAGCCCGATCATGCGCCGGTCGCCGTGGTCGATCGACGCGAGGCGGCTCGACACGTTCACGATCGGGTTGCCGAGCGTCTTCCACACCGCGCCGCCCCAGCCCGCGTCGAAGGCGCGCATCACCTGCTCGCCCGAGTTCGTCGGCGGCGCGCTCGCGAGCCAGAACGGGTTGGGGCTCTTGATCCCGGCGAGGTTCGTGGAGAGGTCGGGCATGCGGGGCTCCGTCGCGCGCGTCGGATGAGGGAGCGCGCGGCGTCCATGCTAGGGTCGCGCGCGACGCGAAGCGACCGCGGGCGCGCGCGCCGGAGCACGAGGCGTTAGGCTCTCGCGCCGCGCGGCCGTCGCTCGCGCCCCTCGTCACGCCACGCCCCGATTCGGAAGCTCCATGGACCTCGTCAAGACGCTCCTCCAGGAACACGGCCCGTCCCTCGTCCGCGCGCTGACGGAGAAGGCGGGCTTTGCCGCGGCCGAAGCGCAGGCGTTCGTGCCCGCGGCCGCGGACAAGAGCTTCGCCGCGATGAAGAGCGGTGCCGTGGACCTCGACGCGCTCGTCGGGAAACGCGACGTCGCGGCGCTGACGCAGAAGCTCGACCTCGGGGCGCTCGGCGCGCAGTGCGGTCTCGACGCGGAGAAGGTCGCCGCGGGCTTGAAGACGATCGTGCCGCTCTTGCTCGACGTCCTCGAGAAGAAGGGCGTCGGCGCGGGGATGCTGAAGGCGCTGCTCGGCCAGGGCGGCGGCGGTTTCGGCGGCCTCGCGGGGCTCGCGGGGAAGTTCCTCGGGAAGGGCTGAAGCGCGACGAGGAGCCTTCTCCCCGTCCATTCTCCCTGCGATGGGATCCGTACGCCCGGAGGCGGGTCAGGGTCGGCCTCCGAGGTCCTCGAGCTCGAGGTCGCAGTCGCGAAGGATCCGATTCAGCAATCCTGGGCCGATGATCTCTCGACCATGCACGGGCACGACGGTCGCCCGACCATCCGAGTGCTTCAGGAAGTGATGACTCCCGCGCACGCGAAGTACGAGGAAACCGTGACGATTCGGCGCCGCGATCAGCTCTCTTCCCGTCCAGCGAGGCGCACGGGGCATCAGGCCACTCGCACGCGCTGGACGCCGACGAATTCGAGGCGGGTCACCGGCGCTCCCTCCGCTTCGAGGCACACCGTGATCGCTTCCTGGATCCGCTTCATTCAGGACGTCGAGCGAACGAGCCTGGGTGTGGCATCCGCGCAGCGCCGGAACAGACCCGACGTACCACCCCGCGGCATCGCGCTCGATCACGACATCGAATTCGCTCGGGCGGGCGAGTCTGCGTGCTTTCTTGGCCATGCAGGCAGGACAGCAGACATCGCCCCAGAGCCGCACGGCGCACGGCTCCCGAGGTGCAGGCGGGTCCTTCACCACGGCCGCGTGCGCGGTCTCTGCGTCAGCGCGGGCGCACCACGCGGCCCGCGCGCAGCTCCGCGTCGATCGCGCGCGCGGCGTCCTGGCCTTCGGCGACGGCGTTGACGACCTCCATGCCGCCGTTGCGAGCGTCGCCGCCGGCCCAGATGCGCGGGTTCGCGGTGCGGCCCGTCGCGTCGGTCTCGATGCGGCCTTCCTTCGTCGTGCGGACGTTCGGGAAGCGCGCGGCGAACTCGGCGAGGCGCGCTTGTCCGATCGCGAAGACGACGAGGTCGGCGTCGATCGGCGCGAGCGCGGCGTTCGTCGGCTTGCCGTCCTGCGCGCGCGCGAGCTTCAGCGCCTTCACGCGGCCTCCTTCGAGCACGATCTCCGTCGCGACGGCGTTCGGGACGAGCTGCACGCCCTCCTTCTTCGCGGCGCTCCATTCGTGCGCGTAGGCGGGGAGCTCCGTCTCGCCGCGCCGGTAGACGAGGCGCACGTGCGGGACGCCGAGCTGCGCCAACTCGCGCACGACGTCGAGCGCCGTGTTGCCGCCGCCGAGCACCGCCGCGCTCGTCACGCCGTCGAGCGAGTGCTTCGGATCGAGCTTCATGCGCGCGATCCATTCGACCGCGCCGAAGACGCCCGCGCCGTTCGCGCCGGGGATCGCGAGGCGGCTGTCCGCGCCGAGACCGGGGCCGAGGAAGAGCGCGTCGTGTTTCGCGAGGAGTTCGGCGGCCTGCACGTCCTTGCCGACCTCGACCTGCGTGCGCAACTCGACGCCGAGTGCGAGCAGGAAGCGCACTTCGTCGAGCGCGCTCTTCGCGTCGAGCTTGTACGGCGCGATGCCGGTCACGTCGAGGCCGCCGGGGAGCGCGCCCTTCTCGTAGACGACCGCGTCGTGGCCGAGCAGCACGAGCTTCGCCGCGCACGCGAGCGACGCGGGGCCCGCGCCGACGAGGCCGACGCTCCTGCCGCTCTTCGGCGCGCGCGGGAGGAGCTCCGCCGACGCGCCGTGCGCCATCGCGAAGCGTTGGAGCCGCCCGATCGCGATCGGTTTGCGGCCCCAGCCCGTGTAGACGCACGCGCCTTCGCACAGGACCTCGACGGGGCACGCGCGCGAGCACGACGCGCCGAGCAGGTTCGCGTCGAGGATCGTGCGCGCGGAGCCCTTCACGTTGCCGCTGCCGAGCTTGCGGATGAACGTCGCGACGTCGATGTGCGTCGGGCACGCGCGCATGCACGGCGCGTCGAAGCAGTAGAGACAGCGCGACGCCTCCGCGAGCGCCTCGGAGGACGTGAGGAGCGGCGCCTTGTCGGCGAACTGCTCCTCGAGGCGTCCGGCGGGGAGCGGGTGCGGCGCGGAGCTCATCGCGGGCCCTCGATCACGCGAGCGCGGCCGCGAACGCTTCGCCGATCTTCGCGAGGCCCTCGTCGATCTCGTCGCTCGTCACGGAGAGCGGCGGCGCGACGCGGAACACGTTGCCGAACATGCCGCCCTTGCCGACGAGCAGGCCGCGCTTCTTCGTCTCCTCGAAGACCTTGTTGCAGATCGGCGCGTTGGGCGTGCGGTCGCCGTGGAGCTCGTCGACGACGAACTCGACGCCGATCATCAGGCCCTTGCCGCGCACGTCGCCGACGACCTTCGCGTACTTCTTCTGCAGCTTCTTCAGGCCGTCCATCAGCTTCGCGCCCTGCTTCTCGGCGTTGTCGGCGAGGCGTTCGTCCTCGATCACGCCGAGCGTCGCGTTCGCGGCCGCGCACGACATCGGGTTGCCGCCGAAGGTCGAGATCTGGCTCTTCTTGAAGCTGTCCGCGATCTCCGGCGTCGCGATGCAGACGGCGAGCGGCATCCCGTTCGCGACGCCCTTCGCCATCGTCATGATGTCGGGCTCGACGCCCCAGTGCTCGATGCCGAACCAGTGCTTGCCGGTGCGGCCGAACGCGGTCTGCACTTCGTCGCAGATGAAGAGCCCGCCGTGCTCCTTCACGATCTCGACGGCGATCTTGAAGTACTCCGGCGGCGGCACGACGAAGCCGCCGACGCCTTGGATCGGCTCGGCGAGCAGGCCCGCGACCTTGCCGGTCGTCGTCGACTGGATCAGCTCCTTGAGGTCCGTCGCGCAGCGCACGCCGCAGTTCGGATACGTGAGCCCGAGCGGGCAGCGGTAGCAGTACGGCGCGAGCGCGTGCTTGATGCCCGCGATCTGCTGCGGCACCGCGCGGTAGCTCGAGTGGCCGACGAGCGACAGCGCCATCGCGGAGCGGCCCGAGTAGCCGTGGCGCAGCGCGATCAGCTCCATCGAGCCCGTGAACACCTGCGCGAGCATCACGGCAGTCTCGTCGGCTTCCGTGCCCGACGCGAGGAAGTAGCTCTTCTGCAGGCGACCCGGCGTGATGCGCGCGAGCGTCTCGGCGAGCTCGACCGCGGGGATCGTCGGGTAGAGCGTCGAGATGTGGCCCAGCGTGTCGATCTGCGCGTGCAGTGCCGCGTTCACCTTGGGGTGCGCGTGACCGACGCTGACGGTGAGGATGCCGCCGAAGAAGTCGAGGTACTCCTTGCCCGTGACGTCCTTGACGCGCCGCATCGACGCGGAGACGGGCACGATCGGCTCTTGGTAGTAGTGGACGAGCGACGGCCAGAGGTACTCCTTCTCTTTGGCGCGGACGGCGGCGGCGTCGAGCTCGTGGACCGATTGCTTCTGCATGGCGTCTCCTGTCGAGGTGAGGCGCCGAGCTTCGCGCAGTCGAGCGTGGGATGCAACGGGGGAGTCCCGAGGCCGGTCACCCGGGTGGAGTGCGGACTCGTCCGGCTCTCAACCCGCGTTTCGTGCCGGCTTCGCGTCCGCGCGCCGCGCGAGCTCCGCCTCCGCCTTCGCGACGGCGACGCGCACCGCGATCGCCGTGTCGGGCGTGACCGAGATCGAGCTGATCCCGCATTCGACGAGGAACGCGGGCACTTCGTTCGGGTAGTCGCTCGGCGCCTGGCCGCAGATCCCGATCTCGAGGCCGCGCTCGCGGAACGACTTCACCGCCTGACGCAGGAACGTCTTCACCGCGCTCGAGCGCGCGTCGACGGGATGACGGTAGTTCTCGAGGTCGTCGCGCGACACCGCGTACACCGTCTGCACGAGGTCGTTCGAGCCGATCGAGCCGCCGTCGAGCTGCATCGCGTCGATGAAGCGGTCGGCCTCGATCACGTTGCTCGGGAGCTCGACCATCAGGAACAGCGGCACGCCCGCTTCCTTCCCGAGGCCGCGGTCGGCGAGCAGCGCGCGCACCTCGGCGCCTTCTTCCGGCGTGCGGCAGAACGGCACCATCAACTGGAGGTTGTCGAGCCCGAGCCGTCGCCGCACGAGCCGCAGCGCGTCGCACTCCATCTCGAACGCGGGCAGGAACGCGGGGTCGACGAAGCGCGACGCTCCGCGCCACGCGATCATCGGATTCTCCTCGACGGGCTCGAAGATGCGGCCGCCGAGCAGCTCCTTGTACTCGTTCGACTTCAAGTCGGAGAGGCGCACGAGCACCGGCCGCGGGTGGAACGCGGCGCAGATGAGCCCGACGCCCTCCATCACGCGGTCGACGAAGAACTGCCGCTTGTCCGCATACGCCGCCGTGCGGCGATCGATTGCGCCGAGCATGCCGCGCAGCTCTTCCGCGGGCTCTTTCTCGAGCTTTTCGCGATAGGGCTCGAGCTCGGGCGCGAGCTTCATGCCCTCGAGCCAGTCCTTGAGCTCGCGGAAGTAGAGCAGCGCGAGCGGGTGCACGCCGACCTCGCTCGTCAGGATGAACTCGAGGCGCGCGAGCCCGACGCCGTCGACGGGGAGTTGGGAGTCGACGAGCGCCTTCGACGGGAAGCCGACGTTGAGCTTGATCTTCGTCGCGAGCTTCGTCTTCGCGTCGAACTCGTGCTCGACGACTTGGAACGGATGCCGGCCCTCGAACACGAGCGCGATGTCGCCTTCGGCGCACGTCCCCGTGACCTCGGCCGCGTGGGCGAGCTTCCGCGTCGCGTCCTCGCATCCGACGATCGCGGGGATGCCGAACTCGCGCGCGATGATCGCGGCGTGCGACGTGCGCCCGCCCTTCTCGGTGACGATGAGGCTCGCGTCCTTCATCATCGGCTCCCAGTCGGGCGTCGTCATCTCGGTGACGAGCACGTCGCCGGCGTCGAAGACGCGCTCCTCCCACGGGATCGCCTCGAGTTTCTCGCCCGCGGCGAGGCGCGTCCGGAGCGCGCGCTTCTTGAGGATCACTTCCTCGTAGCTCTCGTAGAGGCGCACGCGCCCGGCGCCGATGCGCGTTCCGACCGCCTGGCCGGTCGCGAGCACGCGCTTCTCGGCCTTGAGGCGCGTGACGAGCTCGGGCTCCATGCGATACGCCGTCATGCGCGCGGCCTCGCGGCGCGAGTGCACCGTCTCGGGCCGCGCCTGCACGACGTAGAGCTCCTGCGTGCGGCCGTCCTTCGCCCATTCGATGTCCATGGGCTGGCCGTAGTGCTGCTCGATGATCAAGCCCATCTGCGCGAGCTCGAGCAGCTCCTCGCGCGTCAGCGACCACGCGCGGCGCCGCGCGGCGGAGACGTCGACGCTCTCGGTCGAGTGCCCGCCCTGCGAGCCGTACACCATCGCGACGTCCTTCGCGCCGAGATGGCGGTGCACGATCGCGCTCTTGCCCTGGCGCAGGCCGTCCTTCCAGAGCAGGAAGTGGTCGGGCGACACGCTGCCCTGCACGACGAGCTCGCCGAGGCCGTACGACGACGAGATGTGGACGATCTCGCGGTGACCCGAGTCCGGATCGATCGTGAACATGACGCCCGACGTCGCGAGGTCGGAGCGCACCATCTTCATCACGACCACCGCGAGCGACGAGCGCAGCGGTGAGAGCCCCTTCTTGAGCTGGTAGCTGACCGCGCGCTCCGTGAAGAGGCTCGCGCAGCAGCGCTTCCAGTTGCGCACGACGTTGTCCGCGCCGTGGACGTTGAGATACGACTCGCACTGTCCGGCGAACGATGCGTCCTCGGCGTCCTCGACGGTCGCGGAGGAGCGCACGGCGACGTCGATCGCGAGCCCGGGTCCGCCGCAGAGCTTCTCGTAGCCGGCGACGATCGCGCGCTCGACGTCCGGCGGGACCGGCGTCGCGACGACGAACTCGCGCGCGAGCAGCGCGCGGCCGTGCATCTCGAGGTGATCCTGCACGTTCGCGCCGCGCGAGAGGATCTGGAGCGCCTCCGCGAGCGACGACGCCTGCGCGGCCGCGAAGCGCACGCGCTCGAGCCCCTCGACGGTCGGGAGCTCGGCCCACGTCCCCGCGGGGACGGACGCCTCGAGGAAGCGACGATACGCGTGCACCGTCGTCGTGAAGCCGTTCGGCACGCGCACGCCCTTCGGGACGAGCTCGCGGTAGAGCTCGCCGAGGCTCGCGCCCTTCCCACCGACCAAGTGCGCGTCGTCGCGGCCGACGTCGGAGAACCAGAGGAGGAGCGCTTGGTCGCGGGGGAGATGGGGCGCGGGACGAGGCATGGAAACCCTTTCGACCGGGGGCCGGTTTCGACCGAAGCGGGCGGACGCCCTCGAACCGCTCCTTCCCAGGACCGGTGACGCGTCGCGCGCGGACGTCGCGGCCGCCAGGATAGCTCGGGGTGCGAACGGCGGGTGGACGGCGCGTGAAGCGCCTGGAAAGCGGACGAGCGGAGCCCTGGGCTCCGCTCGTGCCGGGGGAGGGGACGGGGTCTTCTCGGCGGCTCGGCGCGTGCGCTTCAGTCGAGGTGCGCGTCGGCCGCGGCCGCGAGCGCGCCGTCGAACTCGCGCGAAAGCAGCGCGCGCCCGAACAGGTCCGCGGCGAGCGGATAGCGGCTCGCCGCGAAGGCCTGCTCGCCGAGGCGCAGTCGCGCGAGCGCGACGACCTCCGCGAGCAGCTCGAGCACGAGCTCCTGGTCCACGACGCGGCCGTCGTCGAGCTGCGCGCGATGGTGGAGCCACTGCCAAACCTGCGCACGAGCGAGCTCGAACGCAGCCGCGTCCTCGAATCGACCGGGACGCGCGCGCCGCGTGCCGCCGGCGAGGCGCGCCTCGAGCCTCTCGAGCCCGAGGTCGAGGCTCGCGACGAGCCCCGCGCCCGTGATCGCGCCCGCGGGCGCCGCGAGCAGCTCGGTCGCGCCGACGCGCACGTCTTCGCGGAGCCGCGCGAGCTGGTTCTCGTCCGTGAGCACGGGGTCGAACTCCATGCGCGCGACGCCGACGAACCGCGGGTGCGCGACCGTCGTGCCGTCGTGGCCGGCGCGCGCTTCGCGGCGCGCGTCGAGCGCGACCTCGTCGAGCGCGCGGCGCGTCTCGTCCGGATCGCCGTCGAGCGGCAGGCGCGCGATCGTCCCGCCGAGCGCGTGCGCGCCGCGACGGTGACACGTCTGGACGCGGAGCTCGTCGAGCGCGCGCAGGAACGGCTGCGTCGGACCCATCGCGCTTCGATCGGGGAGCAGGCGCCCGCGAACGGCGCGGAAGGTGCGCACGAACGAGCACAAGTAGTCGTCGCGTCCGACGCCGAGGCCGGCCGAGTGCTCGCGCAGCTCGAACAGGATTTCCTCCATCTCGAACGCCGCGGGAAGCGTCTCGATGCGCACGGACGCGCGCAGCGCGCCGCGCGTCAGCCCGAGCGCGTCCTCGGCGTGCACGAAGACGTCGTTCCAGAGCCGCGCTTCGAGGTGGTTCTCGAGCCGCGGGAGCTCGAAGTACGCGCCGCCGCCGCGCGCGACGAGCGTGCGCGCCGAGTGGGCCGTGAAGAGCGCGAAGTCGAAGAGCGCGGCGGAGACCGGCGTCCCGTCGACGAGGACGTGCTTCTCGACGCGGTGCCAGGCCCGCGGGCGCACGATCAAGGTCGGGAGCCGGCCTTCGGGCAGCTCGAGCGCCGCGTGCGAGGCCGAATCGACGTGACGGAGCTCGCGGCGCACCGCGTCGCGCAGGTTCACCTGCGCGTCGATCACGTTCTGCCACTTCGGCGCGAGCGCGTCCTCGAGGTCGGCGACGAACGCGCTCGCTTCGCTGCGCAAGGCCGCGAGCAAGGGCTCGCGATCGACGGGACCGCGCAGTTCGACGCGTCGGTCGCGCAGGTCCACGGGCGCCGGCGCGACGCTCCACTCGCTCTCGCGGACCTCGCGAGTCGCGGCGAGGAAGTCGAGGCGACGTCCAGCGTCGAACTCGGCCTGCGCGCTCGCGCGGCGCTGGAGCAACTCCGCGCGGCGCGCGCGGAACGTTCGCTCGAGGTCGGTCAGGAGTCGCAGCGCTTCCTCGGTCAGCACGAACCCGGCTCCGGCGACGGCGTGGCCGCGCAGCGTGAGGCCCGGGATCGAGTTCGGAAGCGACGGAACGGTAGCGGTACGCGGTACGGCGAGGCGGCGGTCGAGCATGTGGTGACCCAGGCCTTGCGGGTGCCCGGGCATCGAAGCCTACCCCCGCTTCCGCGCCGAAGACGGCCGAGCGCCGCGTCGCGCGGCGGACTCGGAAGGAAGTTCCGAGCCGCCGCGCTCCCGCCGCGTCAATCGAACGTGATCTCGTCGTCGTCCGCGTCCGCCGCGACGTCGATCGTGCCCGCCGCGACGAGGTCGTCGCCGGAGCCCCAGGCCTCGAACGAGACGCCGCCGTCGGGGAGCAGGACGCACTCGAGGGACAGCGCCGCGGGCGGGGCCCCGTCGAAGAAGTAGGTGTTGATGAAGCCCGTCGGCACGTCGCTCGAGTCGTCGCCGGGGAGCGTGAAGCAGGTCGAGCCCTGCACGAGGAACGTCCCCGCGCCCTCGACGACGTAGTTCGTGAAGCTGAACGTCACCTCGACGACGACCTGGTTCGCCTCCGGGAAGCCGGCCATCGAGACGCCGACGGAGAGGCCGAAGGGCACGCCCTTGCCTTCCGTCCCCGTGAGGTCGCCGTTCCCGCGCAGGCCCCATGTCGGAGTGCCGAGCGTGTCGATGGCGAGCAGCGTGTTGCAGTCGGGCGAGACGTCGCTCAGGAACTGCGTCGGGTCGAGGTACTCCTGCAGGAAGATGCTCCCGTCGAGGGCGAGGTCTTCCTCCGCGTCGGCGCAGTCGAACGCGATCTCGACCGTGTCCGGGTGCCCGCTCGAATCGTTGTCGGCGCCTTGGACGTAGGTCGGACATCCGGGGCCGAACGTCGGCACCGCGGCGTCGTCGAGCGCCCAAGTCAACGTCGTCAGCATCGTCGCGCCCGCGACGTCGGTCAGGTCCTTCGGGGCGAGTCCGATCGCGGCGAGGTTCGCGGCCGCGTCGCCGCCTCCACCGCCTCCACCGCCCGAGCCGCCGCCGCCGCAGGCGCCGAGGAGGGTGAGGGAGAGGACCGGGACGAGGATCGAGGTCGAGGTGCGCATGCTTGGCTTCCGTTGGAGAGAGGGTCGTGCGGGAGTCGCCGCGTCGCGCGCGCGCGGGATCCGCCGCCTTTCCCGCGAAAATCGAGCGCGGGGTCCGCGAGCGGCGCGCCGACGCCGAGCGCGGCGCTAGGATCTTGGCCCGCATGGTCGACACCCCGCAGTCGAGCGACGTCACCCGCCTCCTGCGCGCCGCGCGGTCGGGCGCGCCCGGGGCGTTCGAGGAGTTGCTCCCGCTCGTCTACGACGAGTTGCGCGGCGTGGCGCGCCGGCTGCTGCGCGGTGAGCGCGCGTCGAGCACGCTCGAGCCGACGGCGCTCGTGCACGAGGCGTGGCTCCGGCTCGGCGGGCAGGAGACGCTCGGCTTCGAGCACCGCGCGACGTTCTTCGCCGCCGCGGCGAGCACGATGCGCCGCATCCTCGTCGATCGCGCGCGACGCCGCTCGCGCGAGAAGCACGGAGGCGCGGTGGAGCACGAAGCGCTCGACGACACGATCGCGGCGCTCGAGGAGAGCTGCGGCGACGTGCTCGCGCTCGAGGTCGCGCTCGAGGAACTCGCCGCGCGCGACGCGCGCAAGGCGCAGCTCGTCGAGCTCCGCTTCTTCGCCGGGCTCGGCATGCGCGAGTCGGCCGAGGTCCTCGCGATCTCCGAGCGCCAGGCCGAGCGCGACTGGGCGGTCGCGCGCTCCTACCTCCGCGAGCGGCTGACCGCGGTCCTCGATCGGTGAACCGTCGATGGCCGGCGCGCGCGAGCGGTTCCAAGCGGCGGAGGAGCGCTTCCTCGCGTGGCTCGACGCGCCGGCGGCGCAGCGCGACGAGCTCGTGCGCGACGCGCGCGCGGAGGACGCGGAGCTCGGGGCGCTGCTCGAGCAGTTGATCCGCGGGCACGCGGCGCTCGAGCCCGGGTTCCTCGAGCCGACCGACGAGGAGGGCCTCGCCGGCCGCACGCTCGGCGCGTTCACGCTGCGGCGCGTGCTCGCACGCGGCGGGATGGGCGTCGTGTACGAGGCGGAGCAGGCGGCCCCGCGGCGCACCGTCGCCGTCAAGGTCGTGCGCGTCGCGGACGGACGCGCCGCCGAGGTCGAGCGCGAGGCGGCCTTCCTCGCGCGACTCGCGCACCCGAACGTCGCGCGCGTGCACGCGGCCGGGGCGCTCGAGCTCGGCGGGCGGGTCTTCGCATGGTTCGCGATGGAGCTCGTGCCGAACGCGCGCTCGATCACGCGGTTCGCGCAGGAAAACGGCCTGGGACTCGACGCGCGGCTGGCGCTCTTCCTCGAGGCCTGCGCCGCGATCGCGCATGCGCACCAGCGCGGCGTGCTGCACCTCGACGTCAAGCCCTCGAACCTGCTCGTCGGCGACGCGGGCGTCGTCCAGGCGATCGACTTCGGCCTCGGTCGCGCGCGCGGCGCGCAGGACGCGGCGGGGACGGGCGGCGCGGGCACGCTCGGCGCGATGGCGCCGGAGCAGCTCGAGCTCGACGGCGTCGTCGACGCGCGCGCGGACGTGCACGGGCTCGGCGCGGTGCTCGTCGAGCTCGTCGCGCGGCGTCCGCTGCGCGCGCTCGACGGCCTCGACGTCGAGGAGGCGGCGCGGCGCGTGCGCGCGCCGGTCGCGCTCGAGCTCCCGACGAGCGTGCCGGCGGACCTCGCCGCGATCGTCGCGAAGTCGGTCGCGCACCGGCCGGAGGACCGCTACGCCGCGGTCGGCGAGCTCGCGGAGGACGTGCGGCGTTTTCGCGCGTTCGAGCCCGTGCGCGCGCGGCCCGCGAGCGCGGTCCACGCGTTCGCGCTGCTCGCGCGGCGGCGGCGCGCGCTCGTCGGGGCCGCGGTGGTCGCCGTGCTCGCGCTCGTCGGCGGCGGGACGGCCGCGCTCGTGTCCGCGTCGCAGGCGCGAGACGCCCTCGCGGGCGAAACGCGCGCCCGCATGCGCGCGGAGCGCGTGCTCGCGCTGCACGAGCGGATCCTCTCCGCCTACCGGCCGCGCAACGCGCTCGGGCGCGAGGTCGACGTCCGCGCCGTGCTCGACGACGCGCTCGCGGCGTGCGAACGCGAGCTCGCGGACGATCCGCGAGCGCTGGCCGAGATGCTCGGCGTGCTGGCGGCGACGCGCACGGAACTCGGCGACCTCGCACGCGCGAGGGAGCTCTTCGAACGCGCCCTCGTGCTCGCGCCGGAGCGGGACGACGGCGGCGTCCGCGCCTCGTTGCGATCGAGCTTCGCGTACGCGCTCCTGCTCCTCGGCGAGCGCGACGGCGCGCGGCGCGAGCTCGACCTCGCGCTGCCGGTGCTGCGCTCCGACGCGTCCGCGCGGGCGGAGCTCGGGCTCGCGCTCTACCGCGCCTCCGAACTCGAGCGGCTCTCCGGCGCCCCCGTCGCGGCGCGCGCGCGCCTCGACGAGTGCCTCGCGCTCTGCGGCGACGAGCGCACCGTGCTCCGCGCGCGGGCGCTCGAGCAACTCGGCGCGATCGCGTACCGCGAGCGCGACCTCGCGCGCGCGGAGGAGCTGCACCGCGCGGCGCTCGCGATCGGCACGGAACGGCTGCCGGAGCTCCACCCGGCCCTCGCGTCGCTCGAGAACAGCCTCGCGGGCGACCTCTTCGACCGCGGACGCGTCGCCGAGGCGCGCGAGCACTGGGAGCGCGCGCTCGCGGTGTTCGAGCGCGTGCTCGACCCGGGGCACCCCGACCTCGCGACGGTGCTCGGCAACCTCGCGCTCGCGCGCGAACGCACGGGGGACCGCGAAGGAGCGATCGCGATGCACGAGCGCGCGCTCGCGGCCCGGCGCGCGGCGCTCGGCGACGCTCATCCGCGCGTCGCGGCCACGCTGCGGAACCTGGCGCATGCGCGCCTCGGCGTGAAGGACCTCGTGCGCGCCGAGGCCGACGCGCGGGAGGCGATCGCCGTCGACGCGCGCGCGTGCGCGCTCCCCGGCGCGGCGTGCGACGGAGCGGACCTCGGCCAGGATCACTTGACGCTCGGCATCGTGCTCCGCGAGCGGCGCGAACTCACCGGCGCGGAGGCCGCCGCGCGCGAGAGCGTGCAGCGGTTGCGCGCCGCGCTCCCCGAGGGACACGCCGACCTCGCGCAGCCGTTGACGCTGCTCGGCAGCACGCTCGTCGACCTCGAGCGCGCCGCGGAGGCGGAGCCGCTCCTGCGCGAGGCGTACGAGCTGCGTCGCTCGAAGCTCGGCGACGGTTGGCTCACCGCGAACAGCGCGAGCGTGCTCGGCGGCGCGCTCGTGCGGCTCGACCGGAACGAGGAGGCGGAGACGTTGCTCGCGCCGGCGGCGGAGGCGCTCGAGCGGGCGCTCGGCGCGCGCGACTTCCGCGTGCGCGACGCCTGGCGCCGCGTCGCGACGCTCTACGAGCGCACGGGCCGCGCGGAGGACGCGCGCGCGCTGCGTGAACGCGTCGGCGGTCCCTGACTCCGCGTCGGGTTCGTCCGAATCGACCGCGCGCTCCGCGACGACCGGATCGATCGGGCGCACGTTCGTAGACCGCGATGCGGGAACTGCGCGCCGCTCGGGCTCGCGCTGCGCACATCGACCCGAGGACCGCCGCGCCGCGGATGCGGAGAGTGCAGGACCTCGCGCCCCTCGCGGCGCTCGCGGATCCACCCACGGAGGAGTCGTGTGATGAAGATCGATACCGGCAACACGGGCTTCATGCTGCTCTGCTGCAGCTTGGTGATGTTGATGACCCCGGGGCTCGCGTTCTTCTACGGGGGCCTCGTCGGTCGCAAGAACGTGCTGGCGATCATGATCCAGAGCTTCGTCTCCATGGGCTGGACGACGGTGCTCTGGTGGGCGTTCGGGTTCTCGATGTGCTTCTCGGGAACGAGCGCGAACGGCACCGACTACGGCGGAGTCATCGGCAACTTCGACTGGGCGTTCCTGCGCGGGATCACTCTCGACATGCCCTCGCCGGTCAACGACACGATCCCGATGATCGTCTTCTGCGCGTACCAGATGATGTTCGCGATCATCACGCCCGCGCTGATCACCGGGGCGTTCACGAACCGCGTCACCTTCAAGGCGTACATGCTGTTCCTGACGGCGTGGCTCGTGTGCGTCTACTTCCCGTTCGTGCACATGATCTGGGGCGGCGGATTGCTCGCGAGCTGGGGCGTGCTCGACTTCGCCGGCGGCATCGTCGTCCACAACATCGCGGGCATCGCGGCGCTCGCGTCGGTGCTCTACGTCGGCAAGCGCAAGGTCGCGGACCGTGGTCCGCACAGCATTCCGCTCGTGGCGCTCGGCACCGGACTCCTGTGGTTCGGCTGGTACGGCTTCAATGCAGGCTCCGAGTTCCGCGTCGACTCCGTCACGGCGGTCGCGTTCCTGAACACGGACATCGCCGCGTCCTTCGCCGCGATCGCCTGGCTCGTGATGGACTGGATGACGACGAAGAAGCCCAAGTTCCTCGGCCTGCTCACCGGCGCGGTCGCGGGCCTCGCCACGATCACGCCCGCCGCGGGCTACGTGTCGCCGGCGACCGCGTGCGCGATCGGCGTGATCGCAGGCATCGTGTGCTTCTATGCCGTCGCGCTGAAGAACAAGCTCGGCTGGGACGACGCGCTCGACGTCTGGGGCGTGCACGGCGTCGGCGGGTTCATCGGCATCATCCTGTGCGGCGTGTTCGCGACGAAGGCCTTCAACCCGGCCGGGGTCGACGGGCTCCTGAGCGGCAACACCCACTTCTTCCTCGTGCAGTGCGGCGCCGTCCTGCTTTCCTCGGCCTGGGCTTTCACGTTCACGCTCGGCATGCTGAAGGTCATCGACCTGATCACGCCGGTGAAGGTGGCCGAGGGTACCGAAGAGGTCGGACTCGACGAAGGGCTGCACGGCGAGCGGGCGTACTTGGGAGAAGGAGCGACCTGATGCACCGGAGCACGACTCGCGCGGCGCTCGCCGCGACGACGGCGGCGAGCCTCGCGCTCGCCGCGTCGGCCCAGACCGAAGCGCAGAAGCCGACGCGCTGGATCGATTCCATCCGCTTCAACGCCTTCGCCGAGGCGAGCTGGAGTCACGGCTTCAACCGCCCCGACTCGGGCCGCAACACCCTGCGCGTCTTCGACCTCGACGACGACGAGGTCGCCCTCGACGTCGCGGAGTTCGTCGCGCAGCGCGCGGCCGCGGACGCAGGTGAGTTCGGCTTCCGCGTCGACGCGGTCACCGGGACGCACGTGCCGAAGGTCAGCGCCGCGAGCGGGCTCTTCCGCGATTCCGACACCGGCGAGGCCCACGACTTCGACCTCCAGCAGCTCTTCGTGAGCTGGGTCGCGCCCGTGGGCAGCGGACTGAAGCTCGACGTCGGCAAGTTCGTCACGCCGTTCGGCTACGAGGTCATCGAGGGCTACGACGGCTGGAACGACAACCAGACGCGCGGGTTCCTCTTCGGCTACGGCATGCCGTTCACACACACCGGCGTACGCGCCGGCTACACGTTCGACGAGCACGTCGCCGGCTCGCTGTACGTCGTGCAGGGTTGGGACGATTGGACCGACAACAACGGGGCGAAGTCGATCGGCGCGCAGCTCGCGCTGACGCCGGCTCCCGACTGGACCGTCTACCTGAACGCGCTCGGCGGCCCCGAACAGGCGGACGATTCACACGACCAGCGCTTCCTCTACGGCGCGACGGCGTCGTGGAAGACCACGGAGGCGCTGACGCTGAGCCTCGATTCCCTGTACGGCACGGAGGACGGCGCCGGAGCGGGCGGAGGCGACGCGTCCTGGTACGGAGCTGCCGCCTACGCGCGCTACCGCTTCAGCGAGACCTTCGCGCTCGCGTTCCGCGCCGAGACGTTCACCGACGCCGACGGCGCGCGCACGGGCGTCGATCAGACGCTGCGCAGCTTCACCGTCACGCCCGAGTGGCGCGCCGGCGAACACGTGCTGCTCCGCGGCGACCTCCGCACCGACGGCTCGAGCGACGACGTGTTCGAGGACCATTCGCACCTCGCGGACACGCAGACGACGGTCAGCCTCGCGCTGCTCGTGACGTTCTGAGCGCAGCTCGACGATCGCGCCCGAGCCCTCGATCGCGAGAGTTCGGGCGCGAGTTCGTCGACGGGGAGGGGAGCGCGCTCCGCGCCTGCGTCACGCCCGCGGCGCGCGCTTCAAGTAACGCCCGCGGCCGGGCTTCGCCGTGCAGGCGCCCTTCTCGACGATCACCTCGCCGCGCGAGAGCACGACGCTCGGCGCGCCCTGGCAGGTGCGGCCTTCGTAGGGGTTGTAGTCGACGTTCATGTGGTGCGTCGCGGCGCTCCACGTGACGACGCCCTTCGGATCCCACACGACGAGGTCCGCGTCGCTGCCGACGGCGACCGTGCCCTTCTTGGGGAAGAGCCCGAAGATCTTCGCGGGCGACGTCGACGTGATCTCGACGTAGCGGTTCATCGTGATGTTCTTCGCGACGACGCCGCCGTCCCAGAGGAGGCTCATGCGCGTCTCGATGCCCGGCGCGCCGTTCGGGATCTTCGAGAAGTCGTCCTTGCCGAGCTGCTTCTCCGTCTTCATGCAGAACGGACAGTGATCGGTCGAGACGGCTTGGAGGTCGTTCGAGCGCAGGCCGCGCCACAGCTCCTTCTGCTTCTCCTTCGCGCGGAGCGGCGGGCTCATGACGTACTTCGCGCCCTCGAAGCCGGGTCGCTCGTAGTCGTCGTAGGAGAGGAAGAGGTACTGCGGGCACGTCTCGGCGAACGCGGGCAGGCCGCGGTCGCGCGCGAGCGTCACCTGCTCCAACGCTTCCGCCGCGGAGAGGTGCACGATGTACACGGGGACGTCGGCGACCTCGGCGAGGCAGATCGCGCGGTGCGTGGCCTCCGCCTCGAGCCGCGCGGGACGCGTGAGCGCGTGCCACTTCGGCGCGGTGTGGCCCTTCGCCAGCGCCTGCTCGACGAGCACGTCGATCACGGGCCCGTTTTCCGCGTGCATGCAGATCGTCGCGCCGATCTCGCCGGAGCGCTGCATCGTGCGGAAGATGCTCGCGTCGTCCATGAGGAAGACGCCGGGGTAGGCCATGAAGAGCTTGAAGCTCGTGACGCCCTCGCGAACCAGGGCGCCCATCTCCTCGCGCAGCGCCGGCGTCGACTCCCGCAGGATCATGTGGAAGCCGTAGTCGATGACGGCCTTGCCTTCGGCCTTCTTGCTCCACGTGTCGAAGGCCGCGCGCAGCGTGCCGCCGCGCTCTTGGATCGCGAAGTCGATCACCGTCGTCGTGCCGCCGTGCGCCGCCGCGATCGTGCCCGTGCGGAAGTCGTCGACGGAGAACGTGCCGCCGAACGGCATGTCGAGGTGCGTGTGCGCGTCGATGCCGCCGGGGATCACGTACTTGCCCGTCGCGTCGATCGTGCGGTCGACGGGCGTCGCGAGCTTCGTCCCGATCGCGGAGATCGTCTCGCCGTCGATCAGCACGTCGGCCGTGTAGGTGTCCGTGGCGGTGACGATCGTTCCGTTCGTGATCAGGGTCTTCATGGGTGGCTCCGAGGAATGCGAACCGCCCGGAGACTACCAACGACGCCGTGCAGGTGTCCCGGGTCGTCCGGCCCGTGGACGCCCGGAGACGAGCCTCGTACGCTACTCGAGTCATGGACCGTTCGAAGGAGACCTTCGTCGAGCGCTCGCCGGACGTGCTGGGGGGGGAACTCGTCTTCCACGGCACGCGCGTCGAGGTGCAGACCTTGCTCGACTACCTCGAGGCGGGCGATCGGCTTGAGGACTTCCTCGAGGACTTCCCGAGCGTGACGCGGGAGCAGGCCGACGGCGCGTTGGAGCTCCTCCGCGAGATCCTCCGGGGTCGTCCGCGTGCTTCTTGACGAGTGCCTGCCGCGCCGACTGGCGCGGTGGATCGCGGGGCACGCGGTGGAGACCGGGCCCGGCGCGGGGTGGGCAGGGAAGACGAACGGGGAGCTGCTCCGTCTCGCCGCGGCGAAGTTCGACGTGTTCGTGACCATCGACGCGAACCTCGAGTACCAGCAACGACTGCGCGGCGGCCCGATCGCGGTGATCGTGCTCGTGGCCGCCAGCAACCGACTCGAAGCGCTCCTGCCGCTGGTCCCGGAGCTCCAACGCACGCTCGCGGGGCCGCTGACGCCGGGAGTCGTCCTCCATGTCCAAGCCTGATCCCACGCGCGGCCCGACGTCCACGGGGAATCGCATCGAGCGCGTCGACGCGCGGACCGGATACGACCGGTGGGCTCCGACCTACGACGCGACGCCGAACCCGGTGGTCGCGATGGACGCGCGCGTGACGATCGCACGCCTCGCGCCGAAGGCCGGGGAGCGCGTGCTCGACGCGGGCTGCGGCACCGGGCGCAACCTCGCGCGGCTCGTCCCATCGGGAGCGCGGTGCACGGGCGTCGACTTCTCGGAGGGCATGCTCGCCGTCGCGCGCGAGCGCTTCCCGGCGCTCGACCTCTCCGTCGCGGACCTGCACGCGCCGCTCCCGTTCGCGGACGCGAGCTTCGACGCCGTCTTGTGCGCGCTCGTCGCGGAGCACCTGCGCGAGGTCGACACGTGCCTCGCGGAGTTCCGCCGCGTGCTCGCACCCGAAGGACGGCTCGTGTTCAGCGTCTACCACCCGCGGATGGCGGAGTCGGGCAAGGAGGCGAACTTCGAAGCGGACGGCGTCGAGTACCGCCTCGGCGCGGTGCGGCACTCGCTCGACGACTACCGCGCGGCGTTCGATCGCGCGGGGTTCGTCGACACGGTCTTCGAAGAGCACGCGGGCGACGAGGAACTCGCGCGCGTCCTGCCGATCGCGCGCCGCTACGTCGGGTTCCCGCTCCTGCTCGTCGTCACGGCGCGGCGGCCAGGATGCAACCGTACTTTACAGATAGACGTCTAGATGGAAAGTACGGTTGCATCGCGAGCGGACTCCACTTCGACTCCGAGGTGACGACTCGGGCCGAGGTTGCGCCCGGAATCGGAGCGCGCGACGCGCGAGATCAGGCTCCGGCCGGAGGCGTCCACGAGTCGACGGCGGCGCGCACGTCGCCGGCGGTGATGCGGAGGATCGGGCGGGCCGTGTGGCGCGAGCGTTCGAGGTGCTCGAGGGCGCTGCGCGCGTGGCTCGCGGCGATGCGGGTCGCGTGTGATTCGCGCACCGCTCCCGGTTCCGGTCGCAGTCGACGATCGAGATCGAGTTCGTCGACGTGATCGCGCAGCGCGCGGACTTCGGGATGCTCGGGGAACTCGCGCTCGAGCGCGAACGCGGCGGTGGTCTCGAGGAGTTCGAGCGCCGCGCCGGGACGCACACGCTCCGGGAGCGCGCGCTCGTGCAGCTCGAGCGCGGCGTCGAGCGCGTCGGGCGCGAAGAAGACCTTCCACTTCGGGCCGAGCTCGACCGCGGACTCCGCGACGATCGCACGGGCCTCCTCGAGCGTCGGCGGCTCGAGCGGGAGGGGCTCGAAACACGCTGCGAAGTCCGGTGCGGCGCGTGTGAGCGCGTCGAGCCGCTCCGGCGTCGTCGTCGCGATGCAAGGCACCTCCGCGCGTTCGAGCTCGCGGACCAGCGCACCGTATGCGGCGCGGGCGGCCTTGGCGTACTTCGCATCGAACATCGGGATCGGATCGAGGACGAGGGTCAGGTCGCCGAGCTTGCGCGCCGACGCGAAGACGTGCGCGATGCGCCGCTCGAATTCCGCCGTACCACGAGCGTCGCGCGCGAGCTCAGCCCACTCGACGCGCACGAAACGCGTTGCGTCCTGCGAATCCCCGCGACCGCGCTGCATGCGGCGCGCGAGCGCACCGAGGAGCGCGCTCTTGCCCACGCCCGGACGGCCGACGACGACGCAAGGTCGGGCACGGCGCTCGACGCTCGCCGCGAGGCGCTCGAGATCGTGCGTCCGCCCGGCGAACGGACGCCAGTCCGCTGGGAGCGGCGTGAGCGCGCGCGCAGGCCAGCTGCGTCGGTACTCCGTCTCCGCTCGATCCCGCGCGCGCGACTGCTCCTCGCTCTTCGACGATGGATCCCCGATCGCGTGAATCGACTCGGGAGCCGGAGCGGAGGCCGGGTCGTCCTCTTCGCCGACCGAGTCGAGAAGCTCCTCGATCGCGCGGCGTGCGTCCTCGATTTCGATCCCGAGCGCTCGAAGGACTTCGGCGGCGAGGCCTTCCTCGTGTCCGAGCAAGGCGAGGAGGAAGTGCTCCGTCCCGATGTAGCGGTGCCCAAGGCGCGACGCCTCCGCCATCGAGCGCTCGAGCACGCGCTTCAACTCCGGCGTGAACGGGAGCTGCGTGACGGCCGAGTCCGCCGGGCCCGGGCCGACGCGCGCTTCGACCGCGGCGCGCAGACGCGTGCCGTCGATCCCGTGCACGCGCAGCATCCGCACCGCGATGCCGCCCTCGAGCGCGGCGAGCCCGAGCAGGAGGTGCTCGATGCCGATGTGCGCGTGATGGAGCCGCTGCGCCTCGATGCGAGTGAGGTTCAAGAGCAGCTTGGCGTGATCCGTGAAGCGATCGAACATGCGAGTCTCCGCGCCGGGGAGCGCGATGCGGGGGAGTCGGGACCGCGAAAGCGTACGGCCCGGGGCCCCGGCCCGCGACGCGCCCGGGACCGGATCGATCGGCCCGGAGCATCTGGACGAGGGGCCGATGAACGCCTCGCTCGTGCAACCGTACTTGACATATAGACGTCTAAATGTAAAGTACGGTTGCATGCTCCGAGACCGCCCGCATTGGCGTTCACGGCTGGAAACAGCCTGGAAACGGGCTCCGATCGTGTGGCTCGCCGGAGTTCGGCGCGTCGGCAAGACCGTGCTCGCCGAGAGCCTCGACGACACGGAGTTCCTGAACTGCGACCTCCCGCGCACGGCGCGCCGACTCGCGGATCCCGAGTCCTTCCTCGAGTCGGTCGACGCCGCGACGATCGTCTTCGACGAGATCCATCAGCTCCCCGATCCGAGTCGCATGCTCAAGATCGCCGCGGACGCGTTCCCCGACCTGCGGATCCTCGCGACGGGGTCCTCGACGCTGGCTGCCACGCGCAAGTTCAGCGACACGCTGAGCGGTCGCAAGCGAACCGTCGAGATCCTCCCCGTGCTGATGGAGGAACTCCAGGCCTTCGGACTCCGCCGGCTCGACGACCGACTGCTCCGCGGCGGGCTCCCGCCGGCTCTCCTGGAGAAGGTGCGCGACGACGAGTTCTACTCGGAGTGGCTCGACTCCTACTTCGCGCGCGACGTGCAGGAGCTCTTCCACCTCCGCGCTCGCACGGGGTTCCTCAAGTTCGTCGAGGTCGTGCTCCGGCAGAGCGGCGGCCTGCTCGAGATCACCTCGCTCTCGAAGCACGCGGGGGCGAGTCGGCCGACGATCATGAGCTGGCTCGAGGTCCTCGAAGCCACGCACGTCGCCCACCTCGTGCGGCCCTTCGCGGGCGGCGGCCGTCGCGAGATCCTCGGACAACCGAAGCTCTATGCGTTCGACACGGGCTTCGTGTGTCACGCGCGCGGCTGGGATGAGTTGCGCGACGAGGATCGCGGCGGTCTGTGGGAGCACCTCGTGCTGGATCAGCTGCTCTCGATCCCGATCACGCGGGTGCAGACGTGGCGCGACAAGCAGCAGCGCGAGGTGGACTTCGTCGTCGCTCGCGGCCGGAAGCGGGTCGATGCGATCGAGTGCAAGTGGAACGTGGACGCGTTCGATCCGCGCTGCCTGCGCGTGTTCCGCGAGCACTACCCGGCGGGGAGGAACCTGCTCGTCACCCCGGGGATCGAGAAGGCGTACGAGCGCCGCTACGGCGACCTGGTCGTCACGATCTGTTCCGTGCCGCGGCTCGAAGCCGCGCCCGAGTGAGGCGCAGGGCGCACGCTCGGGCAGCAGAACACGACCGCACAAACTCGATCGTGGCCCAGCGGGGATGCGCGCGCGTTTCAGTGCGGCGTTGGAGCGAGACGGCTTTCCGGTGCCGAGATGTAGCGCTTCCGCGCTCGGGTGCTCAGCTCGAGCGCTCCTCGGCACCGGCCCTGAGTGCTACCAGGTCAGCGTCACCCCGTTCGACGTGTTGTACCCGAGGAGCGGGTCGCAGAACGCCTGCGGCAGGTTGCGGAACCAGAGCTGGTAGTCGTACCGGCCGGTGCCCGCCGCGTGGTTCAGGTGGAAGATCACCTTGCCGTCGTGCGCGAGCGTGTTCGTGAGTCGCTGGATCGTCCCGCCGAGGCACAGGAGCCCGTCGCCGAACACGACGCCGTTCGCGATCTGGTTCGCGGTGTTCGCCCGCAGCGCGAAGACGAGCGGAGACGTCCCGGTGGGGAAGTTCATCCCGACGAGATCGACCGTGCCGCCGCCCGAGCCGTTCGGCGCGAAGTTCAGCGCGGCGAGACACACGCCGCCCGTCGCCTGCGCGATGTCGCAGCCGTGGCCCGCGAGCCCGACGTTGCCGCACGGGCACGGGGTGATGCTGCCGTCGCCGGAGCAGAAGGGCGTCCCGGCGCTCGGCGCGCTCACCACCGTGATCGTCCCGAACGCGAAGTCGCCGTTGCCGCACTGGTCGGCGGCGGAGATCAGGATCTGCGTCGTCTTCCCCGGCGCGCAATCGGCCGGGAGCACCGGCGGGATCGTGAAGGACACCTGCGCGGCCGAGCACGCGTCCGTCGCGGAGATCTGCGCGGCCCACGCCTGCACCGCCGGGTGGCTCGACAGGACGCAGCCGTCCGTCACGCCGTTGATCACGAGCGGCGGCGGCACGTGGATCGTCGGCGCGTCGGCGTCGACGCGCGAGATGAACTGCGAGCACGTGTTCAGGTTCCCGGCCTCGTCCACGGCGTTCCAGATGCGCTCGATCGTGACGAGCGTGATGCTCGGCGGGCAATTGCCCGGATGCACGACGTCGACGTAGCCGATCTCGGGGTTCGCGTCGCAGTTGTCGGTCGCCGTGGCGGTGCCCGTCGCCGAGGGATCGATCGAGGCCGTGCAACCGACCTGCGTGTTCGGCGGGCAGACGAGCTGCGGTGGCGTGAAGTCGCCGCCGAGCTCCGGGTCGTTGTCGTAGAAGATGTCGGTTCCGACCGTGTCCGTGCCGCACGTCTGGCTGCCGGCCCACGTCATGTGCGCCGTGCAGCCGCCGAACGCGATCCCGTTGTACTCGCCGATGCGGCGCGTGATCGGAGCTCCGACCGCGCACTGACCGACCGCGCAGCAGAAGCGGCAGCTCGTCGACACCGCGGGGTCGAACGGGTTGTCGTTGACGACGAGCGAGGGCAGCCACGAGACGCCGTCGTCCCAGCTGACGCGCGCGCGGACGTTCAGGAGGAAGTCGGTGCCGCTGCCCGTCGTGCTGCCGCGCGCGTCGTACCACATCACGCCGATGGCACCCGACGTCGGGTCGATCGCGGCCGTGGGGAGCACCGTCAGCGTCCCTGCCGGCGCGTCGTCGATCTTGACCGGCGCGCTCCACGTCGCCCCGAAGTCGTTCGACCGCGTGAACACGACGTCGGCCGCATCGCCCGAGTCGACGTCGTCGTCGGGGTCGTCGTTGCAGACGACGTAGATCCGCCCCGGCACGAAGGGATCGGCGAGGATCCACGGCTGCACGGAGCCGATGAGCCAGTACGTCGCGCCCGGGATCACGCCGTTCGCGAGGTGCTGCACGTTCCACGTCATGTCCGCCGTCCCGGCGGGGAACGGGTCGGTCGCCGTCTTCGTGAACGATGCGCCGCCGTTCGTCGAGCGGTGGAGCACGACGCCGCCCGTGACGCCGTCGGGGACGTTGCGCCCCGTTCCATCGAGGAAGCCGCTCTGCGCGTGGTAGCCGACGTACACGTCGTGGTTCGGCGCGACGGTGTTGTGCACGGGCCACACCCGATTGCCCTCGCCCGCCACCGACAGCAGGATCGCCGGCGACCACGTCGCTCCCGAGTCGGTCGAGAACGTCGTGTACACCTGCCACGGCTCTTGATCGATGTCGATCCACGTCACGTACAAGCGATCGGTGTAGAGGCTGCTCCCGGGGTGGAAGTCGGCCGCGATCCACTCCTTGTCCGTCACGTTGGGCGAGCCGACTCCGGCCGCCGTCGACACGTTCACGGGCCCGACGAACAGCACGAAGCTGTTGCCCGCGCGCTGCCAGCCCGAGAGGAACACGTCGCGTCCCGAACCGCACCCCGTCGCCGTCGACGGACACGTCGTGCACGTGAAGCCCGCGTTGACGCGCCGCCCGAGGTAGGTCAGGAACAGGCGGCCCTGGCTGTCGAACGCGAGGCTCGGGTCGCCCGCCGAGCAGAAGCCGGGCGACGCTCCGCCCGCGGCCGGGAGCGGCGCGTTCAGCGTCTGCGTGAACGAGTTCCCGCCGTCGAACGAGACCGAGATCGAGCTTCCCTGCGCGACCGCGACGACGTTCGCGTCGTTGGGATCGACGGCGATCGTCGGCTCCCACGTCTGGCTGAGGCAGGTGTCCGTCCCCGGCGAGAAGCTCGCGCTCGGTGCGGGCGGGTCCTGGTCGAGGTCGGGGTTCGTCCGCAGGTCGAGCGGCGTCCTCGGCGCGGGTTGGGGCTTCGCGACCTGGGCTCCGGCGAGCGGGGCGATCAGCGCGGCGGCGAGGACGAGGAACGGGGCGAAGGGGGAGCGGAACGAGCGCATGGTCTCACCTCGTGGTCGGTCGCGGCGTGCGAGCACTGCGACGGAAGGGCTCTCGGGGTTCGCGTCGCGGGGGGGCGCGACCTCGCCCCGATGCTACTCCGGTGCGCGCGGCGCGGCGGAAGGGGGCGGGTGGGAATCCACGGCCCCCCGTCCTTGGTATGCGCTCGGCGCGGACGGATACTGTCCCTCCCTCCATGGCGCCCTTCACCGATCAAGAGATCCTCGAAACGGTGCGCATGATCGAGCTCGAGACGCTCGACATCCGCACGACCACGCTCGGCATCAGCCTGTTCGACTGCGCCGACCCGGACGTCGACAAGGCGTGCGAGAAGGTCTACGCGAAGATCGTGCACCACGGGAAGGACCTCGTGCGCATCGCGGGCTCCGTCTCGGCCGACTACGGCGTGCCGATCGTCAACAAGCGCATCGCGACGACGCCGATCGCGCTCGTCGCGGCGGCGTCGGCGACGGACGACCTCGTGCCGTTCGCGCGCGCGATGGACGCGGCGGCGGAGGCGTGCGGCGTCGACTTCATCGGGGGCTTCACCGCGTACGTGCACAAGGGCTTCACGCCCGCCGACCGCGCGCTCTTCCGTTCGATCCCGGCGGCGCTCGCGGAGACGAAGCGCGTGTGCAGCTCCGTGTCGCTCGCGAGCTCGCGCGCCGGCATCAACATGGACGCGGTCAACCTGTTCTCCGAGGTCGTGCTGCTGACCGCGCGCGCGACCGAGTCGACGGGCGCGCTCGGCTGCGCGAAGCTCGTCTGCTTCTGCAACGCGGTCGAGGACAACCCCTTCGTCGCCGGCGCGCACATCGGCATCGGCGAGCCCGAGACCGTGATCAACGTCGGCGTGTCCGGGCCCGGCGTCGTGCGCTCCGCGCTCGCGCGCCTCGGGCCCGAGGCGGACCTGCTCGCCGTCGCCGAGGTCGTGAAACGCACCGCGTTCAAGATCACGCGCATGGGCGAGCTCGTCGGGCGCGAGACCGCGAAGCGCCTCGGCACGACGTTCGGCATCGTCGACGTGTCGCTCGCGCCGACGCCGGCGATCGGCGACTCGGTCGCGGACATCCTCGAGTTGATCGGCGTCGACCGCACCGGTGCCCCGGGCACGACGGCGGCGCTCGCGCTGCTCACGGACGCCGTGAAGAAGGGCGGAGCGATGGCGAGCTCGTCCGTCGGCGGGCTCTCGGGCGCGTTCATCCCGGTGTCGGAAGACGCGGGCATGATCCGCGCGGTGGAGGAAGGCGCGCTCTCGCTCGCGAAGCTCGAGGCGATGACGTCGGTGTGCTCGGTCGGCCTCGACATGGTCGCCGTGCCGGGGAACACGAGCGCCGCGACGATCGCGGGCATCGTCGCGGACCAGATGGCGATCGGCATGGTCAATCACAAGACGACCGCCGTGCGCATCATCCCCGTGCCGGGCAAGGGGCCGGGCGAGAAGGTCGAGTGGGGCGGACTGCTCGGCACCGCGATCGTGCAGGACCCCGGGCGCTTCTCGGCGAACGTGCTCTTCGGCCGCGGCGGGCGCATCCCGGCGCCGCTGCAGAGCTACAAGAACTGAAGACGCGTCGGCGGAAATCCGTTTCCGTCTCGCGCATCGGTTTCTCCCTTGGCGCGGGCCCGCTGCACGTTGGTGCGAGGTCTCGCACGGAACTCCGTGCGTACCTCAAGAAGCGGATTCCACGCGGCCGACGGGGGCAGAGCTCACGTGAGGTTCGGCTGAAGGACGCCGCGCGAGCCCTGGAGACCCCGTGCCCACGAAACGAAGACTCCTGCTCGTCGACGACGCGGACGCCGTCCGCACCGCGATCGCTTCCATGCTCGCGCCCCGCTACGAGGTCGTCGTCGCGCGCAGTGCTTCCGAGGCGCTCGACGTCCTCCGAGCACGCGGCGGCCTGCCGATCGTCGTCAGCGACCAGCACATGCCGGGCGGGACGGGGCTCGAGCTCCTGGAGCGCGTGCACGTCGAATGGCCCGAGACGATCGGGATCCTGCTCACCGGCGAGGTCGACGAGACGCTCGCGAAGCGCGCCGTCGACGGCGGGCACGTGTTCCGCCTGCTGACGAAGCCGAGTTCGTTCGAGGCGCTCTCGGGCGCGATCGAGGCGGGGCTCGCGCGGTACGACGATTCCGAGCGCACGGCGTTCGAGACCGAGCGCCTGCGCTTCGAGCACGACGCGCTGCGCGGGCTCACGAGCCTCCTCGAGGAACGCGTCGAGCTCCAGGCACACGCGCTGCTCCAGCTGAACGCGCTCGCGATCGGGCTGAACGACGCGCGCTCGCTCGGCGACATCGCGCGGCTCGTGGCGCGGAGCGTGCGCGAGCTCCTCGACGGGCGCCCTGTGCACGTGCAGCTCTGGAGCGCGCGCCGCGACGGGCCGAGCGCCGAAGCGAGCGTCGGCGGCGAGATGTCCGCGGACCTCGTGCTCGTCCCGGTCGCGACGCATGCCGGGACGATCGGCGAGATCACGATCGACGCAGCGCGCGCGCTTTCGCGCTCCGAGCGCACGATCGTCGCCGCCGCGGCCGGCGCGGCAGCCGTCGCCGCGAACAACGAACTCCGGCGCACGGAGCGCGATCGGACGCAGGAGGCGCTGATCTTCTCGCTCGCGAGCCTCGCCGAGGCGCGCGACCAGGGGACGGGACGGCACCTCGAGCGCGTCGCGGCCTACTGCCGCTTGATCGCCGAGGGCTTGCGCGCAGACGGTGTGCACGTGGAGACGCTCGACGACGCGTGGATCGAGGACCTCGTGCGCGCGAGCCCGCTGCACGACATCGGAAAGGTCGGCGTGCCCGACTCGATCCTGCTCAAACCCGGCCGGCTGTCGGCGGAGGAGTGGGAGGTCATGAAGGGGCACGCGGAGATCGGCGCGCGCACGCTCGAGCGCGTGCTCGGCGACGGCGGCGAGCACCGGCTGCTGCGGCTCGGTCGCGAGGTGTGTCTCTGCCACCACGAGCGCTGGGACGGCTCCGGCTACCCGCGCGGTCTCAGCGGCGATGCCATCCCGCTCTCGGCGCGCATCCTCGCCCTGGCGGACGTGTACGACGCGTTGACGACGTCGCGTCCGTACAAGCGCGCGTGGAGCCATTCCGAAGCGATCGAGTGGATCGGAGAGCGGGCGGGATCGCATTTCGCGCCCGACGTCGCGGAGGCCTTCCTGCGTCGCGCCGACGTCGCGGGGACGATCCGCGTGCGACTCGCCGACGACGAGGAATCGACCGTGCGCGGCGACGACGCGGCCGAGCGCGCGGCCTAGCGCCGGCGCGCCGTGCGCCGCAGCGCGCGTCGATCGAACAAGGCCTCGACGCGCATGCGTCCGGGCGCGGGCTCGCCCGAGAGACGCAGCGCTCCGCCTTTCTCGAGCCGGACCCACGTCGGCTGCTTCTCGGGCGCGCTCGAACTCCAGCCCGTCGCGAGCCAGAACGCGAGCGCGCCGAGCCAGGGCTCGTGACCGACCACGGCCGCGCGGCGTACGTCGACGAGTTCCTCGAGCAGCGCGAGCGATGGGGCTTCGGCGAGGTGCGCGCTCGTACGCGTCGTACCCCGCGGCGCGAGGCGCGGCACGAGCGCTTCGCCCGTCTCGATCGCACGCAGGAGCGGCGAGTGGAGGAGCACGTCGAACTCCACGCCGAGGCGCTCGAGTGCGCGCTCGAGCACGCGCGCCTGGGCCCGGCCCTCTTCGGTCGGAGCGCGCGCGCCGTCGTCGCCGTCGAGGACGGGATCTCCAGCGTCGACGTGGCGGATCAACCAGAGTTCCATGGCGCGTTCACGACCTCCTGCGGCGTCCCGGCGGTTCGTCGGCGGCGGCGAGCGCGGCGACGTGGGCGCGCATGCGCTCCCACCGTCGCACCGACTTCGCGAGTTCGTCCTCGAGCGACTCCGAGTGAGCCGGCGCCGCGGACGGGCTCGCTCCGTCGGCGCTCGCGCGCGCGAGCTCGCGCTCGACGAGGGCGCGATCGCAGAGCGCGCCGAGCTCGTCCTGCGCGACGCGGACGGGCTCGCACGGGACGTCCAGCCAATCGAGCGCGTGACGCAGACGGCGGAGACGGCGGCGGAGCGCGTGCGCGCTCTCGAGCGTCGGCGGCTCGCTCGCGAACGCATCGCCCGCGGCGCGCGCGCGACGCGCGAGTTCGACCAGCCCGCGGGCCGCGGCGCGTCGATCGGGCTTGGGGAACCGCTCGAGCGCGGCGGCGACGGCCTCGGCACGCGCGAGATCGAAGCGCGCACGGAGCTCGAGCTCCGCCGCCGCACGCACACGGTCGAGCCGATCCGCGAAGGCACCGCGATCGGGCACCGCGGCGCGGACGACGTCGAGATCGCGCACGGCGGCGACCGCGCGCCGCATCCAACGCAGATCGTCGCGCACGAGGCGCCGTCCGCCGAGCTCGACCCACACCGAGAGTCGGCTCGCGGCGACGCGCAACCCGTGCACCGCCGCCGCGTCGGGGACGCGGCGGATCGCAGCCGCGTGCTCGCGGAGCTCGCGGATCCGGCGGGCGGGGTCGATCATGGTGCGGAGCTGAGCGGAGTCCGGGCTCCAGTCTAGCTCGCGCGCGCGGCGAGCTCGGAAAGCTCTTCCGACCGCGGTTCGTGAAGGCTCGATCAAGGCGTCGTGGTCCGCGAGCCGCGGCGTGGGGCGCGTGTCGGGCGCGCTGGCGGTCGTTCGACGCGTGTGCCAGCATTCCCGCCCTCGGACGCGCCATGGACCTCGCCGCGAGCACCGCTGGAATCCAGGATGGCTCGGGCCCGATCGGCCCGATGGAGAAGGTCCCGCACGACATGCTCATCCCGCAAGGAAGGCCCGACTCCGAGCCGTCGCCCGAGGTCCCGGCGCCGGACGTCCGCGACCCCGCGCTCTACCTGAACCGCGAGCTGTCGATCCTCGAGTTCAACGCGCGCGTCCTGGAGCAGGCGAAGGACCCGGCGACGCCGCTGCTCGAGCGCCTGCGGTTCATGACGATCTCGAGCACGAACCTCGACGAGTTCTTCGAGATCCGCGTCGCGGGCTTGAAGCAACAGGTCGCGTTCCGCGTCGCTCAGGCCGGCGCGGACGGGCTCTCGGCGCAGGAGACGCTCGCGCGCATCGGAGCGACGGCGCGCGAGCTCGTCTCCGAGCAGTACAAGCTCCTGAACGACGTCCTGCTCCCCGCGCTCGAGCAGCAGGGGATCCGGATCCTGAAGCGCGCCGCGTGGAACACGGCGCAGCAGCGCTGGATCAAGCGCTACTTCGGGCAGGAGGTCCTGCCCGTGCTCACGCCGATGGGGCTCGACCCCGCGCACCCGTTCCCGCGCATCCTGAACAAGAGCCTCAACTTCGTCGTGTCGCTCGAGGGCGCCGACGCGTTCGGACGCTCGAGCGGCACCGCGGTCGTCCAGGTGCCGCGCTCGCTCCCGCGGCTCATCCGTCTGCCGAAGGACGTCGCGGGCGGGCCGTACGACTTCGTCCTGCTCTCGTCGATCGTGCACGCGCAGGTCGGCGACCTCTTCCCCGGGATGCAGGTGCTCTCGTGCCACCAGTTCCGCGTGACGCGCAACAGCGACTTGTGGGTCGACGAGGAAGAAGTCGACGACCTGCTCAAGGCGATCAAGGGCGAGCTCTCGTCGCGCAACTACGGCGACGCGGTGCGTCTCGAGGTCGCGGCCGACTGCAGCGACGAGACGGCCGAGTTCCTGCTCGACAAGTTCCACCTCGGGCGCGGCGACCTCTATCGCGTCAACGGGCCGGTGAACCTGCACCGCCTCGCCGCGATGCTCGAGATGGTCGACCGGCCCGACCTGAAGTACCCGCCGTTCACGCCGCGCTATCCGAAACGCTTCGAGCAGGAGCCCGACCCGTTCCAGGTCGTGCGGCAGGCCGACGTCCTGCTGCACCATCCGTACGAGTCGTTCGCGCCGCTCGTCGAGCTCGTGCGTCTCGCGGCGCAGGACCCCGACGTGCTCGCGATCAAGCAGACGCTCTACCGCACCGGCAACGAGTCGCCGCTCGTCGAAGCGCTCGTGCAGGCCGCGCGCAACGGCAAGGAAGTCGCCGCGGTCGTCGAGCTCCGCGCGCGCTTCGACGAGGCCGCGAACATCGACCTCGCGACGAAGCTGCAGGAAGCGGGCGCGAAGGTCGTGTACGGCGTCGTCGGCTACAAGGCGCACGCGAAGCTGCTCCTGATCGTGCGGCGCGAGAACGGGCACCTGCGGCACTACGTGCACCTCGGCACCGGCAACTACCACGCAGGCACCGCGCGCGCGTACACGGACTTCGGCCTTCTGACGTGCGACCGGGACATCGGCGAGGACGTGCACCGGCTCTTCCTCCAGCTCACCGGCCTCGGCCGCGTCGCGCGCTTGAAGAAGCTCCGGCAGTCGCCGTTCACGCTCCAACGCCAGCTCATCGCGCTGATCGACGCCGAGGCCGAGAACGCGCGGAAGGGCAAGCCCGCGCGCATCGTCGCGAAGATGAACGCGCTCTCGGAGCCGCGCATCATCCAAGCGCTCTACCGCGCGTCGCAGGCGGGCGTCTCGATCGACCTGATCGTGCGCGGGATCTGCTGCCTGCGGCCCGGCGTGCCGCGCGTCAGCGAGAACATCCGCGTGCGCTCGGTGATCGGGCGCTTCCTCGAGCACAGCCGCGTGTTCCACTTCGAGGCGGGCGGGGAGAAGCTCGTCTTCCTCGCGAGCGCGGACTGGATGCAGCGGAACTTCTTCTCGCGCGTCGAAGCGCTGTTCCCGGTGCTCGACGAGCGCGTCAAGGCGCGCGTGATCGGCGAGGGGCTCGAGGCCTACCTCGCGGACAACACGCAGGCGTGGCTGCTCGGCGCGGACGGCAAGTACCGCCGCGCGAAGCCCGGCAACGCGAAGCCGCGCACCGCGCAGCTCGAGTTGCTCGAGCGGTTCGCGCTCTGACGCGCGGCGCGTCCCCGTCCCTCACCGCGCCTCGAGCGCGATCCCCGCTTCCCTCCAGCGCTGCGTCTCCTCCTCGAGGTCCGCGCGCGAGAGGGGATTCGCGTCGAGCCAGCCTTCGGGGAACACGAGCAGGGCCTCGCCTTTCCGGAGCACGAGCCGCGCGGACGGCGGCGGCATCGGACCGCGGCTGCGGTTCAAGAGGACCGCGAGCCGCAGCACGAGGCACAGACGCAGCGCGCCCTTCTGCAGCGCCGGCGGCAGCGCCGCGAGCCGCGCGGCGGGGAGCTTGCGTCGATGCCCGTCGATCAGCGCCGCGAGCACGAGCTGGTCGTCGCGCGAGAAGCCCGGCAGGTCGCCGTGCTCGACCAAGTACGCGCCGTGGTGGTGGTAGCCGCCGTGCGCGATCGAGAGCCCGACCTCGTGCAGCCGCGCGGCCCACGCGAGGAACGTGCGCGGCGCCTCACCGCCGAGGTCCCAGTCGCGCTCCACCTGCTTCAAGAGCTCGAGCGCCGTGCGCTGCACGCGTCCCGCCTGCACGAGGTCGACGCGATGCCGGTCGCAGAAGCCCTTGATCGTGCGGTCGCGGACGTCTTCGTGCCGAATGCGGCCGACGAGGTCGTAGAGGAGGCCTTCGCGCAGCGCGCCTTCCGACGTGCGCATTTCCTGCACCTCGAGCGCGTCGAAAATCGCCGAGAGGATCGCGACGCCGCCCGCGAGAACGGGCGCGCGCTCGGGCTGCAGCCCGACGAACGCGACGCGGTCGACGCGTCCGGCGTCGACGAGCTCCTTGCGCAGCTTCTTCAGCCCGCGCGGCGTGATCCCGCGCTCGCTCCAGTGGTTCGCGCGCAGGATCGACTCGATCGCGAGGATCGTGCCCGAGCTGCCGATGCAGTCCTCCCACGCGAGCGCCTTCGCGTGGCGCTCGATCGCCGTGAGCTCGCGGCGCGCGGCGAGCACGGCTCGCTCCATCGCCTTCTCCTTGAGCTCGCCGTCCGGGAAGAAGCGCAGCGTCCAGTTCACGCACCCCATGTGCAGACTGTCCGTGCGCAGCGTCTCGAAGCGCTCGCCGAGGATGATCTCGGTCGAACCGCCGCCGATGTCGACGACGAGCCGGCGCTGCGCGTCGTCGGAGAGGTCGTGCGCGACGCCGAGGTAGATCAGGCGCGCTTCCTCGGCGCCCGAGATGATCTCGATCGGGTGGCCGAGCGCGTCCTCCGCCTTCTGCAGGAACGCGCGCGCGTTCTTCGCCTGACGAAGCGCGCTGGTGCCGACGGCGCGCACGCTGCCCTTCGGCATGGAGCGCACGCGCTCGCCGAAGCGCGCGATGCACTCGAGCGCGCGTTGCGCGACGTCGGGCTTCAGGAGCTTCTTCTCGTCGAGTCCGCCCGCGAGCGCGACGCGTTCGCGCAGCCGGTCGACGAGCCGCAGCTCCTCGTGCGCGAAGCGCGCGACGACCATGTGGAAGCTGTTCGAGCCCAGGTCGACCGCGGCGACGGTCTCGACGTGCGTGGGGGGCGTCACGCGGCTCTTCTACCGCTCGCGCGGCGCGGCCTCAATGCGCATCGCTGCGTCGAACGCGGCCGGCCGTGGGGGGGCGGTCACTCGCCGTCGGGGAAGACCCAGACCGCGCGCAGGGCCTCGACGATCTCCGCGCGGATCGCGACGGCGTCGAGGCGGCTCTCGCCGAGCGCCGTGCAGTGCTCCGCGAAGAACGGATGAAGACGGCGGCCGAACCAGACCTCGGGCGACGGCGAGTCCGTCGGCTGCGCGCGCCAGGCGAGTTCGTCGCCGTCCCGCGTCCCTTCGAGCGCGTTCAAGCGCGCCGCGAGCGCGGCGAGGTCGGGCCGCGGCTGCGGGCGCGGCGAGACGAGGTCGAACCACGACGTCGTGTTCACGAGGAAGCGCGCCGTCGTCCCGCGCGCGCCGCGGCCGAGCACGAGCACGCGGTCGGCCGTGGTCGAGCCGAAGAGCGCGTGGCGCCCGGGCGCGAGCGCCGTCGTCGACGTCCAGACGGTGAGGTCGAGGTGGACGAGCTCGTCGCGCACGGCGGAGGCGAGCTCGCGCCGGTCGTGGAGCGCGCGCTCGAGCGGCGCCTTCCAGAGCTCGCCGAACGGCTCGAGCGCGCCGTCGAGGAGCTCGGGCAGGAGCCGCACGGCCTCGCGCGTCGCGAGCTCGCGCCGCGCGCGATCGTCGAGGCCCGCGAAGCGCGCGCGCAGCGGCGAGAGCGCCTCGTCGGCGAGCCCGTTGACGACGCAGTCGATCGCGAACGCGCGCTCCGAAGGGAAGCGGAAGAAGTCGCCCGTCGCCGCCACGTCGAGCAGGAGCGCCTCGCGCGCGAGCGCCGCCTCCGGATGCGCGAGGACGAAGAGCGCGCACGCGCCGTCCGTGTCGTGGTGGTTGTTCGCGAGCGCGACGCAGCCCGTCGCGAGCTCCGCCTGCTTCGCGCGCGGCAACTTCACGAACGCGAGCGCGATCCCCGTCGAGAGGTCGTGCTTCAGCTCGCGCGGCGTCGTGTTGCCCGGCCAGTGCGAGAGGTTGAGGCCCGGCTGCGGCCACGCGCCGTCGACGGCGATCACGCGCTCGGCGAGCGGCGCGTCGACGAGTCGGATCGGGAGCGGCGTCATCCGTTCGTCTTGATGCCGGCCTCGAGCTTCTTGAGGTTGTTGCCCGAGTCGCGCAGCGCGGTCTGGTAGAGCTCGATCAGGTCCGGCTTGAGGCCGCCCTTGTCGAGCAGCTCCTTCGCGCGCTGGTTCGCGCGCTGGTACATCGTCTTCGCCTTGTCGAGGTCGCGGTCGAGGTAGTAGTGCAGCATGACCGCGGTGTCGTTCAGGATGCTCGGATCGTCGGGCGCGAGCTCGAGCGCCTTCGAGTAGCAGACGTAGGCCTTGTCCCAGAGCTCCTTCGCCTGCTTCTGCTTCGCTTCGTCCTTGCTGCGGCCGAGCGGCTCGCCGCCGTCGCGGTAGAAGAGGCCCGCGTTGTTCCAGTAGCGCACTTCGTCGGGCTTCGCCGCGGCCTGGATCTCCGACAGCGCGGCGGCGTCGAGGTTGCGCGGCGGGTTCTTGCCCGCGCAGAAGCCGATCAGGGCGTCGACCATCGGCAGGTTGAACGCGAGGTTCTGCTGCATCGTCGCGGTGAGGTCCGCGGCGTTGAGCTTCTGGTGCTTCTCGAGCGCCTCGACGGCGCCGCTCTGGTCCTGGCGGCTGAAGCGGCACACGGCGACGTAGAACCAGCTGTTCACGTACTCGGGGAACTTCGCGACGCAGCGCGTGAACGCCTGCTCCGCGGGCTCGTACTGCTTCTGCTGCAGCCGCACCCAGCCGAGCCACCAGAGCAGCGTCGCGTCCGCTTGGTTGTCCGCGCCCCACGTGCGCACGAACTCCTGCTCGCCGAGCTCGAGCGCGGCCAGGAACTTCTCCTGGCCGAGCGCGTTCAGGAGCTGCGCGTAGTTGCCGAGCGTCGGATCGAGGCCGAGCCCCTTGCCGTACGCGGCGACCGCGCCGTCGAGGTCCTTCTTCCACACGGCGAGGTGCCCGAGGTCGATCGACACGCGCGCGAGCAGCGCGCGCGCGGCGGGTTCGCTCTTCCCGTCGAGCGCGCTCGTCGCGAGGCCGAACGCGACCTTCGCGGCCTCCGCGTGCCCCTCCGCGGCCGCCTTCTTCGCTTCGTCGCCCTGGTCGCGCTGGAACTGCGCGAGCGCGAAGCGGCCGAGCTGGTACGCGGCGTTCGACTTCTGCGCAGGGGAAGCCACGCGGAGGAACGTCTCGGCGGCGGTGCGGCCCTCGTCGAGCTTGCGCGTCTCCCACGCGGCCCAGCAGAGCATCGCGAGCGCGTCGGGGAAGCGCGCGGCGTCCTTCGCGGCGACCTTGCCGAGGAACTGGAGCGCGTCCTCGATCTTCGTGCCCGTCATCGGCCCCGCCTGACCGTTCTCGATGCCGCGCTTCGCGTCCGTCGCGAACGCCATCCCGTAGAGGTAGTCGAGCTCGAGGCCTTGGTTCGTCTTCGCGAGCGCGTCGATCGCGTTGTAGGCGTCGTTCGTGCGTCCGAGGTCCATCCACGCGCGCAGGACCCACATCCGCGTGCGCAGCGAGTCCTTCTCGAGCTGCGCCGCCTGCTCGAACAGCGGGAGCGCGCCCGCGGCGTCGCCGACGTCGAGCTTCGCGCGACCTTGCAGGAGCAGCGAGTCCACGGACTCCTGCGGCGTGGTCGCGACGGCGACGGTCGAGGGCGCGTCCGCGGCGTTCGCGGCGCAGGAGAGGAGCAGGGCGGGGACGAGGAGGAGGGGAGAGGGCTTCATGGTCGTGTTCGTCGTGGGCGCGTCAGCGCGCGCGCGCCGGGAGCGGCGCGTCCCAGCGGTCCTGCGGGCGGAGTTTCGGGTCGCGGCCGTCCTCGATCGCGCGCTTGCAGCGCTCGAGGTAGCCGTCTTTTCCGCGGACTTCCTCGCGCGGATCGGGGCCGGCGGTGAGGCAGCGTTCGAGCCACGGCAGCGCCGCGCGCGCGTCGCCGTCGAGCGTCAGCGCGATCACGCCGAGGTTCTGGTAGACGTCGCCGAGCGCGCTCTCGAGCTCCTCGAGCTCCTTCCGGCGTTGCTCGCGTTCGTTCTCCGCGAGGTTCGGCTCCGCCGCGCGTGCGCGCAGCGCCGCGACGCGCTCCTCGCCGACGGCGCGCGCGTGCTCGAGCAGCGCCTTCGCGCGGTCGACGTCGCGCTGGAGGTAGTAGACGAGCACGAGCGCCGCGTCGTTGACGACGCGCACGTCGTCCGGCGCGAGGCGCGCGGCCTCGGCGTACGCGGTCCAGCTCTCCTCGGCGAGCTCCTGGGCCCGCGCGAGCATGCGGGTCGCTTCGTCGTGCTTCGCGGGATCGGCCGCGGCGAGCGCGCGCGCGCGATCGTGCAGCGCGATCGCGGCGTCGCGGCGGAAGAAGCCCGCGTTGTTCGCCCAGCGCGGGACGTCGGGCTGCGCGCGGCGGAGGAACTCGTAGACGCGGCCCGCGCGCTCGAGGTCCTCGAGCGCGCCGGCCTTCGACACGTCTTCGCCGCGCTTCGCGTACGCCGCGCCGACGAGGTCGAGCCCGAGCACGCCCGAGCCCAGCTTCTCCGGCACCTCCGTCGCGACGGCGCCGGGAAAGAGGTCCTCCATCGCGAGGAACGCCGACTGCGCCGCGTCGAGGTCGCCCGCGCGGAACGCGGCCCAACCGACGCCCGCGCGGCACGCGGCCTCGCGCTCGCGCGCGGCGCGGTCGTAGCCCGACTCGAGCGTCCGCGCTCGCGCGAAGCCGCGCTCGGCCGCGCTGAAGAGCGCGCGTGCGTCCTCGCCGGCCGCATTGCGCTCGAGCGCGTCCGCGAAGCGGCCGTCCGCGGCGTACCACGGTCCGAGCGCGCACTCGGGATCGGACTCGGAGAGGCCGTCGAACGCCGCGATGCGCTCCGCGCGGCCGGCGCGGGCCTCGACGACGCGCGCGAGCGTCGCGCAGAGCGGCGCGTCGCACGGCGCGAGCTTCAAGCCGGTGCGTGCGACGCGCTCGGCGTCCGCGAGCTCGCCCGCCGCCTCGTGCACGCGCGCGAGCTCGTTCCAGGTCCACGGATCGTCGGGCGTGCGGCCCGCGAGCGCTTCGAGCGCGGCACGCGCCTCGACGAAGTAGGAGCGCGCCCACGGCGTGCCGGGATCGGCGGCCTGCGCGGAGAAGTAGGCGGCGGTGCTCGCTTCGGCGACGACGCGCTGTCCGGGACCCGACGCGGGGAGGACGACGGCCGCGAGCGGCGCGTGGAGGACCTTCGCGACCGACTGTGCGTTGCGCGCGTACTCGAGCGCGTCGTCGCCCTTGCCGAGCGCGCGCGCGGCGCGGCTCGCGGCGAGCCACGCCTCGCTCGACGGCTCGCTCGTGGCGACGGCCTGGAATTCGGAGAGCGCGAGGGCGCAGAGGTCGCGCTCGCCGCCCTCGAGGCCGACGCGCAGCGCCGCTTCGCCGTGCAGGAGGCGCGCATCGGCGGGCACGGGCCGCGCTTCGAACAGCGCGACGCCGCGGTCGAGCACGCTGAGCGCCCCGCGCGCGTCGCCGCTGCCGAGCAGGGCCCGACCGCGCTCGATCTCGCCGCGCGCGACGAGCTCGGAGAGCAGGTCGCGCGCGCGCTCGAAGTCGCCGCGCTCGATCGCTGCGTGCATCCGAGCGCGCACGGCGGCCGCGGCGGCGCTCGGGTCGATCGGCGCGCCGGCGGCGGGGGCCTCCGCGAGGCCGGCGAGCACCGCGCGCACGAGGTCCTCCCGCGTCGCGTCGGGACCGAGCGCTGGGAACCACTCCGCCAGCCGGTCGCGCGCGGGCGCCGGCGGGGGCGTCGCGGGCGCCTGCACGGCCGCGGGCGCGCTCGGCGGCGCGCCCGCGCACGCGAGGAGCGCGAACGGCCCGCCGAAGACGATCGGCAGGGAGACGGAGAGGCGGCGTGCGGACGACATGGCCCGAAGTCGGAGGGGGCGGGATTCTACCCGCGGGGCAGGGCGTCCCTAGGGGCTCGGGGGCGCGCGGTCACGAGTTCCCGGCGTTAGGCTCGTGCGCGACCGTGCCCATGCCGCTCCTCGCCGTCCTCGCGCTCGCGCTCGCGGCCCTCCCGCAGGAGGACGGGCGCGCGCAGCGCCGCATCCGTCCGCCGACGCGGGCGGAGCTCGCGCTCCAGTCGTTCCCCGCGCACGTCGAGCGCGTCGCCGCGGCGCTCGACGACCTCGGAGCTCCGCTCGTCGCGGCGGAGCGGGAGGCGCTCGAGGCCGCCCGCGCGGCGCCGGAATCCGCGGAGCTCGCCGCCGCGCTCGCGGCGCGGCTCGAGGAGCGCGTGCTCGCCGTCGTGTCGATCGACGCGGACGGGCGGCTCACCGCGACGAAGGGGCCCGCGGCGCGCGCGCTCGACGAAGGGGACGCGGTCACGTTCCTCGTGCGCGTCGAGAACGCGGCGCGCGCGACGAGCGTGCTCACGCTGTCGTCCGCGCAGGCGGTCGACGAAGGAGGAACCCCGGACGGCGCGCGTTGGCTCGAGCTGCGCGTCTTCGTCGGTCCGTTCGTGCGGCGCGAGCTCGCGGGGCTCCCGCGCGAGTACCGCGTCGTGTCGCTCGGCGCCGCGCGCGCGGGGGCGCGCGAGGCGACGCTGCGTTTCGAGCTCGAGGCCGAGGGCGCGCGCGCCGCGCAAGCGGTGGAGGAGGTTCTCGCGTTCGACGTGCGCCCCGCCGTCCCCGTCGCGCTCGTCGTGCGCGACGACCGCGGCGAGCCCGCGACCGCCGCGTTCACCGTGCGCGACGCGCGCGGCGCGCTGCACCCCTCGCCCGCGCTGCGCCGCGGCGCCGACCTGCGCTTCCAAAAGCAGGTCTATCGCGCCGACGGCGAGGCGCTCCGCCTGCAGCCCGGCGCGTATGCCGTCGAGGTCCGTCGCGGTCCGGAGTTCCTGCCCCAGCGCCGCACGCTCGTCGTGGCCGAACCCGCGAACGGAGCGGGAAACGAAGCTCGAAACGGAGCTCTCGATGGATCGGGCGCGGGCTCCGCCGCCCCGCGCCTCGAGGTCGTGCTCGAGCGCTGGATCGATCCCGCGGCGTCGTCGTGGTGGAGCGGCGATCACCACGTCCACGGCTCGGGCTGCATGCACTACTTGACGCCCGACGGCGGCGTCGGGCCCGAGGCGATGCTGCGCCACGCGCGCGGCGAGGACTTGAAGGTCGCGCGCTGCCTCGTGTGGGGCGTCGGCTGGGACGAGCAGCAGGGCTTCTTCACGGGCGCGCAGGACGTGCGCTCCACGCCGCCGTACCTCCTGCAGTACGACCTCGAGATCTCGGGCTTCGGCTCCGAGCACGCGGGGCACTGGTGCCTGCTCGGCTTGAAGCAGCACGAGTACGACGGGAAGTCCGGCATCGTGCACTGGCCCGACCTCGGGCTCACCGTGCTCGCGTGGGCGAAGCGCCAGGGCGGCTTCACGAGCACGGTGCACTCCGGGCTCGGCCTCGCGGTCGACACGCGCGAGGTCCCGAACGTCGTCGTGCCGCCGTTCGACAGCATCGGCGCGAACGAGTTCGTCGTCGACGTCGCGCACGAGCTCCCCGGGCCCGACGGGAAGCTCCGGCCCGCCGTCGATCTCTACGGCGTGGGGGACACGGCGTGGCCGTGGGAGTTGAACCTCGTCTACCACGTGCTGCGCGCGGGTTTTCGCGTGCGGCTCGCGGGCGAGGACGATTTCCCGTGCCTCGACGAGAGCGCGATCGGGCGCGGACGCAGCTACGTGAAGGTGCCCGTCGCGGCGAAGGAGCTCACGCAGGACGCGTGGCTCGCGGGACTCGTCGCGGGGCGTTCGTACGTCGGCGACGGGCGCAGTCACCTGATGGACTTCCGCGTCGACGACGTCGAGGTCGGCACGCGCGACGTCGAGCTCCCGGCGCCGCGCGCGGTGCGCGTGCGCGCGAACGCGGCGGCGCTGCTCCCCGTCGAGCCGGACCTCGAGCTCGCGCGCCGCTCGTGGAAGGCGGCGCCGTACTGGCACGTCGAGCGCGCGCGCGTCCCGGGCACGCGCGAGGTCGAGGTCGAGCTCGTCGTCGACGGACTCGCGGTCGCGAAGCAGCGGCTCGTCGCCGACGGCGTGGAGCGCGAGGTCGCGTTCGAGCTCCCGGTCGAGCGCTCGTGCTGGGTCGCGCTGCGCGTGCTCCCGTCGTGCCACACGAACCCGATCTGGATCGACGTCGGCGGTGCGCCGCTCCAACCGTCGAAGTCGAGCTGCGAGTTCCTCCTCGCGTGCGTCGAGCGCTGTTGGGAGCGGAAGGCGCGCACGTACGAGGGCCCGGGGGAGCGCGCGGCCGCGCAGACGGCGTACGACCACGCCCGCGCCGAATATCGCCGCCGGGCCGCGCGCGGACGGTGAGTTCGCCTCGGACCCGCCCGATCGGCGGCGTCGGGCTCGGCGCGGCGGGGGGCCGAGGTCCGTGCGCGCGCTCCCCGCGCTCGGGGCCGCGGCGCGCGTCCGCGGCGCTCGCGCATGGATCGCCGCCGTCCTCCTCCTTATGCTCCGCCCGCGACGGCGCGGCGCGGGGACGGCGTGGAGCGGGGAAGAACCCGGCTCCAGGGACGTCCAGGCGCCGCCGATCCGTCCGCGCGGAGGGTCGCGTCCGCCCGCACTCGTCGGGCCCGCGCCGGACCCTCGCCTCGAGAAGCGAACAGAGAGCCCATGCCTTCGATCCCGAACTCGTCCCCGCGCTCCACGCGTCTCCTCGCGCTCGCGGCGCTCCTCGCCGCGCTCCCGCTCGCCGTGCTCCCGGGCTGCGACAGCCCGGCCTGCGTCTTCGGCGGGAACTGCGACGGCACCGGCGCCGGCGGGATCGGCGTCAACCCCGCGACCTTCCCGACCGACGGCGTGTGGATCGACCCCGCCGACCCGACCGTCACGAGCGTCTTCCCGACCGGCACGAGCGTCGACACGCGCTCGCCGATCGTCGTCACGTTCAGCGAGTCGATGTCGCCGACGAACCTGAACATCGCGTTCGAGCTCGTCGCGAGCGGCGCGGCGAGCGGCGCGGTGCCCTTCGGCGTGAACGCGCTCGTCGGCGAGGGGCGGATGCTCGTGCTCGTCCCGCTGACGCCGCTGCTCCCGAGCACGGACTACACCCTGCAGTACCGCCAGGGCACGAGCTTCCAGGACCTGACCGGTCAGGTCATCACGCAGCCCTCCGACCGCGTGGTCGCCGAGTTCTCGACGGGCGCGACCGACCCGACGCTCCCAACGCTGCTGACGACGTGGCCGCCCGACGGCGCGACCGACATGAGCCGCACGGGCGAGCTCGTCGCCGTCTTCTCGCGTCCGATGAACGCCGCGAGCGTCTCCGATGCTTCGTTCGTCGTCACGATCAACGGCTCCGCGCCCGCGTTCGACCCCGTCGCGCAGCCGCTCTCCGTGAACAACGGCCTGACGACGGACACGCGCGTGTTCCGCTACCGCAGCGTCGACGGCAGCGGCACGCCGCAGGCCTTCGCCGCGTCCGGACAGGTCCAGGTGTCGCTCTCGCCGACGGGCCACGCGATCACCGACTCGTCGGCGAACGCGCTCGCGGCGACGACCTTCGACTACCGCGTCGCGGCGTTCTCGCCGCCCGCCGCGGCGGCGATCACCTCCGCGCCTTCGGATGCGATCGGCATCGACCAGATCTCCGGGCCCGCGAACCTCGCGATCGAGCTCGCGATCCCCGACGGCGTCAGCGGCGACTCCGCGGTCGTCACGTTCTTCGGCACGAAGGTCCAGACGGATCCGAACCCGCCGCTGATCGCGCTGCAGCGCACGGTCGCGCTCGAGGCGCCGTTCACGACCTTCACGTTCACCGCGGCGGAGCTCGACCTCGTCGCCTCGAACTCGCCGCTCACGGCGCGCGTCGCCGACGGCAGCATCGCGTTCGCGTTCCAGTTGAAGCGCGGGACGAAGCTCTCGCCCGTGAAATTGCTCGACGTCGACCCCGTGACGAGCGGCGTGCAGCACGCGGTGCTCGACACCGTCGCGCCGACGCTGACCGGGCTCGGGACGTCGGGCACGGTCGTCGCGACCTTCCGCTCGGACCTGCGCGACCTCGTGATCACCGGGCGCGCGAACGAGGCGCTCCGCAGCGTGCTCGTCGAGACGCCCTCCGACGGCGACAACGACGTCAACGGCGACGGCGTGCCGCCGGTCGCGGGCGCGAACGCGAGCGGGCTCTTCGTCGCGGGGCCCGTGAACCTCGGGCTCACCGGCGCGTCGATCCCGTACACCGTCACGATCTTCGACCGCGCCCTGAACTCGGGCGGCTCCGTGTCGGGCACGTTCCGCCAGGTCGGAGCGCAGGGGCCGGGCTCGACGCCGCTCGGAACCGACATCGCGGTCGAGGTCGTCGACGCGACGACGCTCGCACCGATCTCCGGCGCGACCGTGTTCGCGCACGAGGACGTCGGCGGCAGCGTGTCCGAGCTCGAGACCGACGTCACCGACGCCTCGGGCTTCGCCGCGGTCACGTCGAGCGTGTTCGGCGACACGCTCGTCACCGTGTTCGCGACCGGGTACGACCTCGTCACGATCGAGGGCGTGCTCAGCGATCGCCTCTCGATCGCTCTGCGTCCGACGTCGCTCTCGAACGCCGGCGCGGGCGGGCTCGCGACGACGACGGAGTCGACCTTCAACGTGTTCACGAAGAACGTGGCGGACTCGCGCTTCCCGAGCGGCTCGGACCGCCTCGCGAACGTCGCGTCGTGCTCGTTCGACAACACGCAGTCGCGCTTCGAATGCCCGTTCGGCCCCGCGGTCGTGCTGCCGCGCGAGATCGGCGCGCAGAGCCTGTTCGGCGTGCAGGTGCCGACGAGCCTCTTCCTCTATTCGCCGCTGACGTTCCTCCACGGCTTCTCGTTCTCGCTGCCCGTCGGGCCGGTCAACCCCGGCGCCACGGGGACGACGGAGCTCGACGTGCCGTTCCTCCTCTCGGATCCCGACACGGACCCCGAGGAGCGCGCGATCGACGGTCCGCCGCTCGCGCTCTCGACGGTCAACTACCTCGGCATCACCGGCTCGCCGCGCGTGACGATCGAAGCGATCGCGGCCGGCGTCCACGGCACCGCGGTCGTCGGACAGGGCGTCGCGTTCGACCTCGCGCCGCCGTCGACGAACTGGGGCGTGCGCGCGGCGTATCCGGGCGCCGTCGACGGGATCCAGGACGTGCCGACGGACCAACTCGGCCGGTTCGTGAGGAGCCGCGCGATCGACGCGGACCTGATGGTGCGCGTCGAGGTCGTCGACGCGGACGGGAACCGCGGCGCGAGCCGCCCGCGCTTCTCCTCGAGCCCCGTCACGGTCACCCCGCCCGCCCCGCCGCTGCTCGACGCGACGACGCCGATCGCGGCCAACGGAGGCGGAGTCGCGCTCGACGTCCAGTTCGTCGACGTGCTCCCGGACGCGCTCTCCGAGCCCGGGGTCTACCGCGCGACGTTCACGGACACCGCGGGACGCCGCTGGACCGTGCTCCGGCCGGATCTCGACGACGCCTCGGGCCCGAACGTCGTCGTCCACCTCCCGCTGATCGGAACGGGGACGACCCTTCCCCTCGCGGCGGGGGACCTCGAGTGCGTCGTCGAGGCCTTCGCCTGGCCCACGCTCGACGTCGCGAACCTCGCGTGGACGGACCTCGAGCGCGAGTTCGAGCTCCGCTCCGTGACCGCGAGCCAGACCCTCACGCCTCCGTGAACGCATCGAATCGCCGAGAAGAGCGCGCGCTCGCGCGTTGCTCCGGCGCCTCGCGCTCCCTAGAATCCGCCGCGCCAGGCCGGCGTGCGGAGGGGAACCGTCGCGGCAGGACGCGCACCTGCGCGCCGCTCGCGAAGCGCCGCCCCTTCGACCCGGTTCCGCCCGGGCCGCGCCCGGTCACGCCAAGGAGTCTCCTGTGATCCGCTCCACGTCTCGTTTCGCCGCGCTCGTCGCCTGCGCCGCGCTCGTCGCGGCCGCCTGCAATCAGCTCCCGACCCGCAAGGGCAACACGGTCGAGTCGCCGGCGAACTCGAAGATCGAAACCGCGAGCCCGGTCGACGTCGCCGTGCTGCCGATCGTCAACGCGACCGGCTCGAAGAAGGTGCCGTCGAAGGAGCTCCGCGAGGCGCTCGAGGCCGGGCTCGTGCAGCGCCGCTACACGCCGCTCGCGACCGAATTCGTCGACGCGCAGGTCACCGATGCCGCCTTCCGGCCGGGGAGCCTGCGCGAGGACGCCACGCTCCAGGTGACGATCGGGAACTGGGACGACTCGCTCTGGGCCACGCACACCGCGGTGACGCTCGAGCTCACGGCGCGCATCGTCGACTCGCGCACCGGCGCCGAGCTCTGGTCGGGCAAGCTCGATCGGCGCTTCGACCTCGGCAAGGATCGTGACCGGTTCAGCACGGACGCGCCGCTGAAGAAGCTCCTCTGCGAATCCGTGGTCGGCGAGCTGCTCTCGGCGCTCCCGGCGCGCACGGCGAAGCCCGGCCGCGGGAGCTGAGGCCCATCGACGGGGAAACCGCGGCCGCGCTGGGGCTTGGCCCCGCGCGCTCCCGCCGGTAGACTCTCCGCCCTCGAAACGTCCGGCGACCGCCCAGCGGGGGCGCCGCCGGCTCCGGACCGAGCCCGGGCACACCGCCCGGCTTCGGTGCACCCCGCCCCGGGGTTCCTTTCCCTGGGGCGCGGGCAAGTCGACCTCCCGCAACCTCCAAAGGAACGAAACCATGGCCCTCACTGCGGCCCGCAAGGCGGAGATCGTGCGCGAGTTCGCGCGCGTGAAAGGCGACAACGGCTCGCCCGAAGTCCAGATCGCGATCCTGACCGAACAGGTCAAGGAACTCACCGAGCACCTGAAGACGCACCGCAAGGACTACACCTCGCGCCGCGGTCTCCTGATGATGGTCGGTCAGCGCAGCAAGCTCCTGAAGTACCTGCGCACGCGCGCTCCCGAGCGCTACCAGACCCTGATCGACAAGCTCGGTCTGCGCCGCTGATCCACCCGATGCCGAGCCCGAGCCTGCTCTCCCGCCGAGATCCGCGCGTCACGCGCGCTCGCGGGCTCGCTCGTCCTCACGACGACCCGCGCTCCGGCGCGGGTCGCCGCGTTTCCCGCCCGCGTCACGCGCTCGTCGCGCCCGCGGGCCCCGTCCACGGCCGCTGAGCCCGGCCGCCGAGGGACGTCGAGCCCGCGCTCCGTCCCACGCTCCCGCACAACCCAATTCGATTTTCCAACCGCTAGAAGCAAGAGAGTTCTTTTCATGAAGATGAATCACGTTCGCGTCGAGGGCACCGTCGGCGGCCTCACGCTCGTCCTGGAGACGGGCCAAGTGGCACGCCAAGCCCACGGCGCGGTGATCGCGACGCTCGGAGGCACGATGTGCTTCGCCGCGATCGCCATCGGCCCCGCGAAGGACGAGCAGGACTTCTTCCCGCTCACCGTCGACTACCGCGAGAAGACCGAAGCCGCGGGCAAGATCCCCGGCGGCTTCTTCAAGCGCGAAGGCCGTCCCACCACGAAGGAGATCCTGACCATGCGCCTGATCGACCGCTCGATCCGGCCCATGTTCCCGGACGGCTTCAAGAACGAAGTCCAGGTGATGAGCCACGCGCTCTGCTACGACAACCTGGTCAACCCCGACATCGTCGCGATGATCGCGAGCTTCGCCGCGTGCCGCATCTCGGGCGTGCCGTTCGACGCGACGATGGGCGCCGTGCGCATCGGTCACCTCGACGGCCGCCTCGTGCCGTTCCCGACCGACGATCGCCGCCGCGAGGAATCGCGACTCGACCTCGTCGTCGCCGGCCACGACCAGGGCATCGCCATGGTCGAGTGCGGCGCGAAGGAGCTCAGCGAAGACGAGATGATCGACGCGCTCGAGCTCGCGCAGCAGGTCATCGCCGAGATCGTCAAGCTCGTGAACGAGCTCCAGGAGCGCGCCGGCAAGCCGGCGATGGCCTGGAAGGCGCCGGTGAAGGACGAGGAGCTCGCCCGCGCGATGAAGGCGTGGGAACGTCCGATGGTCGACGCGCTGCTCACCCAGGGCAAGCACGACCGCGCCGAGGCGATCGACGCGATCAAGGCCGAGGTCGTGGCGAAGTTCACGTCCGGGATCACCGACGACAAGGCGCTCGCGGCCCGCACGAAGACCGTCAAGGCGTACTTCGGCGACTTCGTCAACGACGTCGAGCGCGAGCTGATCCTCCAGGAACGCCGCGTCGACGGCCGCAAGCTCGACGAGATCCGCGAGATCACGATCGTCCCGAACTTCATCCCGCGCCAGCACGGCAGCGTGCTCTTCACGCGCGGCGAGACGCAGGCGATGGTCTCCGTCACGCTCGGCACGCCCGACGACGAGCAGGTCATCGACGGCCTCGAGGAGGAGTACAAGAAGAGCTTCTACCTCCACTACAACTTCCCGCCGTACTCCGTCGGCGAGACGCGCCGCCTCGGCGGTCCCGGCCGCCGCGAGATCGGTCACGGGATGCTCGCCGAGCGCGCGCTCCAGGCCGTGCTCCCGGCGAAGGAGCGCTTCCCGTACACGCTCCGCATCGTGTCCGACATCACCGAGTCGAACGGCTCGTCGTCGATGGCGTCCGTGTGCGGCGGCTGCCTCGCGATGATGCTCGCCGGCGTCCCGCTGTCGCAGCCGGTCGCGGGCATCGCGATGGGCCTCGTCACGGACGGCAAGCGCGAGGTCGTGCTCTCCGACATCCTCGGTTCGGAAGACCACCACGGCGACATGGACTTCAAGGTCGCCGGCTCGGGCCTCGGCATCACGGCGCTCCAGATGGACATCAAGGTCAAGAGCGTCAGCCGCGACCTGCTGAAGCGCGCGCTCGCCCAGGCCGCGCAGGGCCGCAAGTTCATCCTGCGGAAGATGCTCACCGCGGTGCCGCGTCCGGCCGGGGACATCTCGGAGTTCGCGCCGCGCATGGAGGCGGTCCAGATCCCCGCGGAGAAGATCGGCTTCCTGATCGGGCCCGCCGGCAAGAACATCAAGGCGATGCAGGAGCTCTACAAGGTCCGCATCTCGGTCGTCGACGACCTCGGCAACGTCCAGGTCTTCGGCAACGACTCGAAGAAGGTCCTCGAGTGCGCCCACGCGATCCGCGCGATGTGCGAGACGCCGAAGATCGGCTCGCGCTACCAGGGCACGATCAAGTCGATCCGCGACTTCGGAGCCTTCATCGAGATCCTCCCGGGCGTCGAGGGGCTCTGCCACATCTCCGAGCTCGCGGAGGGCTACGTCGAGCGCGTCACCGACGTCGTGCAGATGGGGGATGTGCTCGAGGTCGTCGTCATCAACGTCGACGATCGCGGCAAGATCAAGCTCTCCCACAAGGCGGCCGCGCAGAGCTGAGCGCGTCTCGTTCCCATCGAACGGGCCTGGGTCTCGAAAGAGCCCCGGGCCCGTTCAGTTTCCAGCGGCGTCCGTCGATCAGGAGCGCGGGACTGCTCGAGCGCGAGCAGCCTCGGAAATCGCTTCCGGTCCCGACTCCACGGCGCGCGTCCAGGTGTACGAACACCGGCCCGACCTTCGCCCGGACGCGGCCTCGGACCCCGAGTTCCGATCCGACAAAAAGCCTGGAAACCCGAGCCGCGACGAGACCGCTTTGCTATACCCGGACTCGGATCCCGAGCGTGCGATGAGGAGCCCGACGCGGCGTTTGCGGCGGGCCGCCCCCTCGGCCTCCGGCTCCGTCCTCGGACGGGCCCGTGTGAGGTGCTCCCGCGTCCGCCGGCTTCCAGACGACCGACCGTAGTTTCGACGACGATGTTCGTGAGGGTGAACATGATCGACGCACTTCGCCTGCTGTCCCGAGCCGGACTGCTCTCCGCCGTGGCCTTCGCCACGCTGGGCGCTCGTCTGCCGGAGTCGGCTCTGCCGTCGACCACCTCGTCCGCGGAAGTCGCGGTCACGTGGATCTGCGACCGCGCGGACAACATCTGCGGGCTCGACGACGCGAAGACGCTCTCGAACCCGGCGAAGGTCGACTACCCGAAGCTCCTCGAGGCGACCGCGGAGTACAAGAAGATCAAGGACGAGAAGATCGACGCGAACTCGGCCGAGGGGATCCAACTGCGGCAGAAGGCCGCGGAGCGCGTGCGCGACGCGTGCGAGAAGGTCCGCTCGGCGAAGAGCTACTGCTCGGTGTGGAAGACGATCAGTCACCAGGACGGTCGCTCGATTCCCGACATCACGGACGCGGTGAAGGACCAGCTCTGAGCGCCCAGCCACGATGATCCGCCGAGCGCGTTCGATTCGCACGAAGCTCGCTCTCCCTGCACGTCGGCGCCCGCACTGGGGCGCCGCGTTCGTTGGTGCGCTCGCCCTCGCCGCCGGCTGCCGCTCGACCGCGCCGGAGGACACGCCGCCGCCGCAGGACGATCACGCACTCACGACGGAGGAAATCCGCAAGCTGATCGCGCAGGGCGCGCTCAAGCCGGTCGACGGCGTTGAGAACGACGCCGCGTTCCGCGATCCGCATCCCGACGAGGGTCCGGACCCGTTCGACGAGGCAGCGCGGAAGCTGGTCGAGGCGCGCAACTCGAGCGGCGACGCGGGGGCCGCACCCGCGCCCTCGAACGTGCCGACGCCGAACGCGACGCCGCCCGCCGCGAACGCGGCCAACGCGACGCCGCCGAGCGACAAACCGTCCGGCGAGAAACCGGCGGGCGAGGGAGCGACGGGCGAACCGACGCCCGCGGGCGCGAAGGAGGCCGCGCCTCCGCCTGCGAAGCCCGTCGACGTCGTGCCGCAGGAGAACCCCTACCTCGCCTTCGGCAAGCGCATCGTCGTGTACCCGAACGGCCTGATCATGAAGCCGTTCCCGCTGCGCATCGGGACGGGGGAGAAGCTCCAGAAGCTGCTCGAGCAGTACGGGAACTTCCCGCTCTACAAGGAGGGCGCTCAGTCCGCCGACCAGGTGCGGCTCGAGCTCTTGAAGGAGTGGGACCAGGAGCAGTTCGCCGACCTCCGCGCCACCGTCCCGGAGGACAACAAGACGTTCAAGGTCGCCGACTGGTTGATCGTGACGAGCGGCGCGGAGCGGCTGAAGGAAGTCGAGAACTTCATCAACGTGTTCGCCGCGGGCGTCCCGCAGATCGAGATCGAGGCGAAGATCGTCGAGGTCACCACGACGGACACGCTCGACCTCGGGGTCAAGCCCATCGACACGAGCACGCCGATCTTCGGCTTCCCCGACCACACGTTCGTGCAGAGCCTGACCTACACGCTCCCGAACAGCGCGTCGGCGGCGAACTCGCTGCTCGGGCTCTCCGCGGTGCAGGACGGCATCACGTTCAACGCGATCCTGCAGATGCTCCAGACGTACGACAACGTCTCGATCATCTCGCGCCCGAAGATCGCGGTGCGCGAGGGCGGCACCGCGCGCATCGTCAACACGGTGAAGCTGCCGAGCTACAGCGTGCAGGCCGTGCAGGCGAACGGACAGGCGTCCGCGAACCTCACGTACGACGAGGTCGGCATCAAGCTCTACGTCGTGCCGCGCGTCGTCGGCACGCAGACCGTCGCGCTCAACATCGACATCGAAGCGTCGGCGCAGACCGGCAATGCGGCGACGTTCACGCTCGGGAACAACCAGGTCATCTCGAACCCGATCATCAGCCGCCGGGCCGCGCAGACCGTCGTGTACCTCGAGCCCGGCCAGGCCGTGATCCTCGGCGGGCTCGTCAGCGAGCGCACCGTCGACACCGAGAACAAGGTGCCGATCCTCGGCTCGATCCCGCTGCTCAACTACTTCTTCAAGTCGACGCTCAAGCGCAAGGAGCAGTCGAACGTCCTGTTCTTCATCCGCCCGCGCATCCTCACGGGCAGCGACTTGAACCGCGAGTTCTGAGCGCGCCGCTCGGAGTTCGTCGAGGGGCGCACGCCGCCCGAACGGTGCGCGCTCGGGCGCCCGACTCGATCAGAGCTTGCGCACCCAGACGTTGCGGTAGCGCACCGGGTTGCCGTGGTCCTGCAGCGAGAGCGGCAGCGCGGACTCGTGCTTCGCGTATTGCGCGACGGCGCGGTGCGCGGTCGCGCCGAGGAACGGCTGCGCGTCCTGCACGACGACCCCGTTCTGGATCACGGTGACGCGCGCGTTCGACACGAGCGTGTCGCCGTCCCAACGCGGCGCGCGGAACACGAGGTCGTAGCTCTGCCACTCGCCCGGCTTGCGGCACGCGTTGACGAGCGGCGGCATCTGACCGTACAGCGCCGCGGCCTGGCCGTCCGCGTACGTGCGGTTCTCGAACGAATCGAGCACCTGCACCTCGTACCGGCCCATGAAGAAGACGCCGCTGTTCCCGCGGCCCTGGCTCTCGCTCTCGACCTTCGCGGGCGTCGCGAACTCGAGGTGGAGTTGGACGTCGCCGAACGACTCGGTGGTCTCGATCGAGCCCGTGCCGTTGACCTCCATGTAGCCGTTCTCGACCTTCCATCCCGCAGCCTTGCCGCCCGCGCGCCAGTGCGAGAGGTCCTTGCCGTCGAAGAGCACGATCGCGTCCGACGGTGCCGTCGCGAAGCCGTTCGCGGCGCCCGGCGTCACGACCGGCGGCGGCGTGCGGTCGGGGTCGTGCACGTGCCAATTCGTGCCGGGGATGAGCGGCGTGTCCTTGTAGCCGATCGGATGGTCCTGCGGCGCGAGGACGCGGGCGGCGGCGAGGGCGGAGACGGCCCCGAGGAGGAGCACGGCGGGCGCGACGAGGTGCTTCATGCCGCTGAAGGTAGCGACCCCGCCCCGCGAGGGAAGCCGTGGAGCCTGGGAAGCCGCCCGGTGGTCGCGACGCGCGCGCGTGCGGCGGCTCCCCCGGGGAGCCTGCTTTGGGGTTTCGGGTCGCGGCGCTCGACCCCGCGCCCTCCGCGGGCCGATTCCCTAGGATGCCGGGAAGGCCCCGCCCCTCCGCCCGTCGACCCGATCCGATGAAGACCCGTCCTCCGCAACGAGCCCACGCCTCCGAGAGCGGCGCCGCGCTGCTCATGTCGCTGCTCGTGCTGCTCGTGCTCGCCGCGCTCGCGTTCCAGATCAGCGTCACGGCGACGACCGACGCGCGCACGGCGCGCAACGACGTGAACCTGACGACGATGGACCTCGCGTGCGAGTCCGCGCTGCTCGAGGTCAGCGAGAAGCTCGCGACGGACGGCGAGGGCGGGAGCGACGCCGCGGGCGCGGGAGCCGGCGCCGCGACGGACCCCACCGCTCAGCCCGGAGCGAACGCCGGGCAGGACGGCGCGCAGAACCCGGCGGGGGGAGCGGGCGCGCAGAACCAACAGGCCGTCGACTCGCGCCGCGACGAGTGGGCGTCGCCTCAGCGCACCGAGATCAACGAGATCAAGCTGCGCATCTTCGTCCAGGACGAGGACAGCAAGTACAACGTGCTGAACCTCCTCAACCCGGACGAGAAGGAAGCGGAGGCGGCGTTCAACCGCGTCGCGCGCATCCTCGACCTCTGCCGCGAAGGCACGACCGCCGACATCGACGAGCGCGTCGCGCAGGACATGACGCGCGCGATGCTCGACTACATGGTCAAGCGCAAGCAGTCGTCGTTCCCGCGTCCTCGACTGCTCACGGACGTCGAGAAGGAGGAGGACCGCTGCATGCCGCTGACGCTGCGCGAGTTCGCGGTGTTGAAGCCGTTCGACGAGAGCATGTTCCGCGACTTCCGCGACGAAGACGGCAAGGTCGTGCACTCGATCGAGTCGTTCCTCACGGTGTGGAGCTCGCTCGAGACCGTCGCGGAGATGCAGAGCAACCAAACGCCGACCGCTCAGGCCTCGGGGGCGGCGAATTCGAAGACGAACACGTCGAACACGAACACGCAGTCGAAGAGCGGGCAGACGGGCGCGCAGACGCAGGCTCAGACCGGCGCGAGCGGGGCGAACGGCGTCAAGAACAAGAGCGAGACCAACGGGTTCGCGGTGAACCCCAACACGGCGCCCGCGGCCGTGCTCAAGGGCCTGTTCGACGATCGCGAGGTCCCCGGGCGCTTCTGGGACAAGGTGATCGAGTACCGCAACCTCGAAGAGGAAAAGGAAGAGGGCGAGACGAAGACCGAGGAGGAGGAGAACCCCGAGGACGCCCCGCTCGACGAGTACGGCCGGCCGGTGATCAAGCGCCGCATCTTCGAGCAGCTCTCGGAGCTCCAGGAGCTCGACGGTTGGGATCGACTCCTTCCCGCGGCGCAGGAGAAGCTCAACCAGCTCCTCACGACGCAGAGCCAGGTCTTCACGATCTACATCGTCGCGCGCAAGTCGACCGCGGTCGAAGGCGACACCAGCGAGCCCCCGGAGAGCGCCGAGGAAATGCGGGCCGAAGAGGAGAAGGGCGACAGCCTGATGCGCGTCGTCCGCTCCGTCGTCTGGCGCACGAAGAAGGACGACAAGGTCGTGCTCGTGCCGATCGTGCGCTGGGAGGTGCTCGACTACCTTCCGCACGAGGTGATCGACTTCCCCGACGAAGAGCGCTGAGCCCGCGAGGAGCTCCGCTCCCGCGCGAACGATTGCGACGGAGGAGCGCGCAGGTCCGCGCGGCGACGCGGATCGGACGAGGCGGAAACGAATTCCGACGCGTTCGTCTCGGGCGCCCTCCGCTCGGCGCCGCGCCGCGGCCGAAAGAGAGCGGATGCGCCCTTCGTCCGCCCTGCTCGTCCTCACCCTCGCTCTCGCCGTCCCTCCGGTTCGCTCCGCGGCGACCGCGCCCGCCGTGCGCGACGAGAGCTCCGCGACCTTCGGCGCGCTCGCCTGGCGCGCCGGCGACGTGATCGAGTCCGCGCGCCGGCTCTCGAACGACCTCGAGGTCACCTGCCTCGTCGGCGGCAAGCTCACGCAGCGCTTCGTGCGCTCCGAGGAGAGCGAGGCGCGCACGCGCACGCGCGTCGGCGCGGTGCGCGACGGACGGATCGAACGCGTCGGCGTGCGCTACGACGTGCTCGTCGAGCGCACGATGGTGCCCGCCGAGTCGAAGCCGGGCGTCGAGGACCCCGCGGCCATCGCGCCCGATGCGCTCGAGGAAACCCCCGGAGCTCTCGCGGGGCATGCGGTGGAGCTCGCGCTCGACCCGAGCGGCCCCGTCGCGCGCCGTGAGGACGGCGCACCGCTCGACCGCGGCACGACGCAGGCCGTGTTCGACCGCGAGCTCTCGCGCGCACAGGACCTCGACACCGGGCTGCGCGCGCTCGACCGCTGGCTCTCCGGGCGGCGCCTCGAGGTCGGCGTGCCGGTCGCGGTGCCGGACCTCGTCTCGCTCGAGCTCCTGCGCGGCGAGACGCCGTACCAGGCGAGCGTGCTCGTGCTCGCGCTCGTTGCGCCGCAGGCCGGCGATCCGTCGAACGCGGCGCGGCTGCGGCTCGCGTGGCACCTCGCGTGGACCGCGGACGAACCGGGGCAGGAGCTCGCGGCCGACCTCGCGGGACACGTGCTCGTCGATCGCGCGAGCGCGCGCGTCCTGCGCTTCGACGCGTCGGGTCCGGTCGACGTCGCGGGCGCAGCGCAGGCGGGCGAGACGCTCGTCGAGTACGCGGGCCGGGGGCGGATGCAGCTCACGGAGACGCGCGAGTTCGCGCGCGAGCCGTAGACCACGAGTCGCGCGCGAGCCTCAGGCCTTCGGCGGCTCCGCGGCGTCTTCGGACGGCGCTTCGTCGGAGGCCGTCAGCCACGCGCACCAGGCCTGATGGAGCCCGGGCGCGACCGCCTTCGCCAAGCCGCGCTCGTCGAATCCGATCCCCTCCGCGGTCAGAGCGGCGCGCGCTCCCGCGAGGTACGCGAGCAACGGGGCCTTCGCCTCCGAAACGAGCTGGAACGCGTCGGGGAAGAGCTCGCGCTCGCCGCGCGCGCCGCGGATCACGCGCGCCACGAGGACGTCGCCGAGCTCTTCGATCTCTCCCGCCGTCGCCTCGGGAATCCACAGGCGCGGACCGCCTTCGATCGGCGCGAGCACGAAGCCGACGTTCGCTTGGAGCGCGACGACCTCGTAGGGCACGAGGTAGCTCGCGTCGAACTTGCGCAGCGCGGCCTGCACGCCCGGCGTGAGCTTCGCACCACGACGCGCGAGCACGTCGCCCGCGAGCGTGCAGCCGGGGAGCACCTCGCGATCGAAGTAGAGCCAGGCGGCGAAGCGCAACTCGCACGCTTCGAGCGCGTCTTGCTCGTCTCGTTCCTCGAGGTCCTCGGTGAGTCCGTCCCACTCGCCCCAGAACTCCTCGTACGCGGCGTGGACGTCGGCCTGTCGTTCGGGCTTCTGAGACTCGATCGAGAGCATGCGGATCGCCTGCTCGACGTCCGCGAGCGTGTGACGCTCCGCCGGGGCGAAGCGGATCGGTCCGCAGCATTCGTCGAGGCGCGTCCCGCTCCCGCAGGGGCACGGTGCGTCGTTCTTCGGGTTCGCCATGGGCTCTTCTCGGGGCGCGAGAGCGTAGCGCGCGCCCGCCGCGGCCGCGGAGGAATCCGCGCGCCGCGCGCCGCTGCTGCGCCGGCATTTTCCGCTTGTCGCCCTCCGCGGCCGGAGCAAGAATCCCGACCTTCGAGCGCGCTCCGCTCCGACCCGAGAACCCCGCTCCTCCAATCCTCCCGCATGCCTTCGCTCAGCGTCTTCGGTGCTCAATGGGGGGATGAAGGCAAGGGCAAGCTGATCGACCTGCTCGCCCGCGACGCGGAGTACGTCGTGCGCTATCAGGGCGGCGCGAACGCGGGGCACACGGTCGTCGTCGGCGGCGAGAAGTACGTGCTGCACCTCGTGCCGTCGGGCATCCTCCACCCGGGCAAGGTCAACGTGGTCGGCAACGGCGTCGCCGTCGACCCGCTCAAGTTGCTCGAGGAGATCGAAGGCCTGCGCGCGCGCGGCGTCGCCGTCAGCGGCGCGAACCTGCGCCTCTCGGCCGGCGCGCACGTGATCTTCGAGCACCACAAGCTGCTCGACCAGTTCTCCGAGCGCTGGCGCGGCGAGGGCCGCATCGGCACGACCGGCCGCGGGATCGGTCCCGCCTACGCGGACAAGGCGGCGCGCATCGGCCTGCGCGTCGGCGATCTGCTCGAGCCCGGACACTGCCGCACGCGCCTCAAGGCCGCCCTCGCGGAGAAGAACGCGCTGATCACGAAGGTCCACGGCGAGCGCCCGCTCGATCTCGAGGGCCAGCTCGACCGCTACACCTCGCTCGCCGAGCGCCTGCGCCCGTTCGTCGGCGACACGGGCGCGGAAGTGCGCGCCGCGTTCCGCGCGAAGAAGCGCATCCTCTTCGAGGGCGCGCAAGGCGCGATGCTCGACCTCGACGCGGGCACGTATCCGTTCGTCACGTCGTCGAACACGGGCGCGGCGGGCATCCCCGCGGGCGCGCAGGTGCCGCCGAAGATGGTCGAGCGCGTCGTCGGCATCGCGAAGGCCTACTGCACGCGCGTCGGCGAGGGCCCGTTCCCGTCCGAGCTCAAGGACGCGACGGGCGATCGGATCCGCGAGCAGGGCCACGAGTACGGCTCGACCACGGGCCGCCCGCGCCGCTGCGGTTGGTTCGACGTCGTCGCGGCGCGCTTCGCGCTCGAGCTCTCGGGCGCGGACGGGCTGATCGTCACGAACTTGGACGTGCTCAGCGGCTTCCCCGAGATCCGCGCCGCGGTCGAGTACGAGCTCGACGGACGGCGCTTCTCGACGTGGCCCGCGCACCTCGCGCACTTCGACCGCGTCCAGGCGCGCTACACGACGTTCCCGGGCTGGTCGCAGGACATCACGGGCGTGCGGCGCTTCGAGGATCTGCCCCGCGAGGCGCGCGCGTACGTCGAGTGGCTCGAGAAGGAGCTCTCCGTGCCGATCGTGATGCTCAGCGTCGGTCCCGAGCGCGACCAGGTCATCCCGCGCGGCTTCCAGCCGCTCTGATCGCACGCGCATGGCCCGTCAACCGATCGCCCGGCCCGACTTCGGCGGCCCGTTCCCCGAGCACCTCGCGATCATCATGGACGGCAACGGCCGTTGGGCCGAAGGCCAGGGTCTGCGCCGCGTCTTCGGGCACAAGGAGGGCATCGGCTCCGTGCGCGAGATCACGACGGAGTGCGCGCGGATGGGCGTCAAGAGCCTCACGCTCTATGCCTTCTCCGTCGAGAACTGGAAGCGCCCCGGGCCCGAGGTGCGCTACCTGATGTCGCTCTTGAAGAAGTTCCTGATCGACGAGCGGCGCACGTTGATGGAGAACGACGTGCGTCTGCGCGCGATCGGGCGCATCTCCGACCTGCCCGCCGGCGTGCTCGAGGAGCTGCGGCGCACCGAGGAGCTGACGAAGGACCACTCTGGGATGCTGCTGCGGCTCGCGCTCTCCTACGGCAGTCGCACCGAGCTCGCCGACGCGCTGCGCCACGTCGTGCGCGACGCGAAGGACGGCGTGCTGTCGGTCGAGGACGTCGACGAGGAGACGCTCCGCGACTACCTCTACGACACGACGACGCCCGACCCCGACCTCCTGATCCGCACGGCGGGGGAGATGCGCCTCTCGAACTTCCTCCTGTGGCAGATCTCCTACACGGAGTTCTACGTCACGGACGTCTGCTGGCCGGAGTTCCGCAAGGACGCGCTCCACGCCGCGCTGCGCGACTTCGCGAAGCGCAAGCGCAAGTTCGGCGGCCTGATCGCCGACGTCGCACCGCCCCGGCGCGCGAAGGAAGGCTGACGGCGAGCCGCGCATGCAGCCCGCGGCCGTGAAGACGCCCACGAAGGCGCAGAAGATCCTGCGTCGCACGCTCTCCGGCGCGCGCCTCGTCGCGGGGCTCGCGGCGATCCTGTGGCTGACGTCGCGCTCGAACGACGGCGAGCCCGTGTTCTTCGCCGCGGCCGCGGTGCTCGTGCTCGCGGTTTGGGAGCTCGCGCGCATGGGGCGCTGCCGGAGCTTCCCCGTGCTCGCCGTCTTCGGCGCGCCGCTCGCGATGCTGCTCGCGCTCCACTTCGCGGAGCTGCGCGCGGACCGGCGCGCGCTGAAGCACGAGCTCCTGCCCGAGGCGCTCACCGGCGCGTGGAACGAGAGCCTCGCGCTCGACTACGCGCTCGCGGGGCTCGTCGCGCTCGCGGCCCTCGCGCTCTTCCGTGCGTTCTCCGCGCGCGACGCGCAGGGCGCCGTGCGCACGAGCCCGCTCGGGCGCGCGCTGCTCGCGCTCGGGTACGCGGGGCTCGCCGTGGCGCTCGTCGCGGTGACGCGCGAGCCGCTCGACGCGCGCCCCGTCGCGAACGTCGTGCTGCTCGCCTCGGGCGTCGTCGCGCTCGCGGGCGTGCCGCGCCTCGTCGCGTCGACCGCGGCGCGCGCCGAGGCGTTCGCGCTCGGGGGGCTCGCGCTCTGGCTCCTGCCGCCGCTCCTCGGGTTGTGGGGGACGTGGCGCGGGTACGGGAGCACGGGGCTCGTCGCGCTCCTCCTTCTCTCGAAGATCGGCGACACGGCCGGCTACTACTTCGGGAGCTGGCTCGGGAAGACGCACCCGTTCCCGAAGATCAGTCCCGGCAAGACGACCGCCGGCTGCGTCGCGTCGTTCGTCGCGGCGACCGCGCTCGGCGGCGGGTGCGTGCTCGCTGGACTGCTCCCCGACGGTCCGTATGGAGTGTTCGGGGGGCTTGCGGCGGGGGCGGCGCTCAACCTCGCCGCGCAGGCCGGCGACCTCTTCGAGAGCTGGATCAAGCGCCGCGTCGAGGTGAAGGACTCCTCGACCTGGTTCGGGCCCTCCGGCGGGCTCCTCGACCAACTCGACAGCCTCCTCTTCTCGATTCCCGTCGCCGTGCTCCTGTTTCCGGTGCTCTTCCCCCGATGAGAAGGGCGGTTTGACAGGCGCCGGCGCGCCCTCGATCCTCTCGCACCCCGCACGAGGAACTGCTTGACCGAGATCACGATCCCGCTGCGCTCGCACGACGAGGCGATCCTCGTGCTCGGGCCGTACGACCGCTACGCGAAGCTCCTGCGCCAGGACCTGAACATCGAGATCACGACGCGGCGCGGGAACCTCCGCATCGCCGGTGAGGACGAGAGCGTCCAGGAGGCGCGGCGCCGCATCGAGCACCTGCTCGGCAAGGCGCGCAAGGGACGCGAGCTCCCGACGCAGGAGATCGAGGAGATCCTCCTCGGGCTCGAGCACAAGCCCGCGCCGCCGACGCCCGCCGCGCGCCCCGCGCCGAACCGCGCGCCTGCGACGCCGTACCGCGCGCTCCGTCCCGGGCAGAGCTCGCGCCCGCCCGCGGCCGAGGAGCGTCAGCGCGAGAACCACGACGGCGCCTCGCCCGCGTCGACGCGCATCGATCCCTCCGCGCCGCCTCCGCGCATCGCGCGCATGCCGATCGTCACGCCGCGAACCGAGAACCAGCGGCGCTACGTCGAGCTGATCGACAAGCACCCGCTCGTGTTCGGCGTCGGACCCGCGGGCACCGGCAAGACGTACCTCGCGGTCGTGATGGCGATCCAGGCGCTGCGCGCGGGCCGCTGCAAGCGGCTCGTCATCACGCGCCCCGTGGTCGAGGCGGGCGAGCGGCTCGGGTTCCTTCCCGGCGACGTGCAGGCGAAGTTGAACCCGTACATGCGTCCGATCTACGACGCGCTGTTCGATCTGCTCGACTTCGAGGAGGTCCAGCGCCTCGAGGAGACCGGCGTGATCGAGGTCGCGCCGCTCGCGTTCATGCGCGGCCGCACGCTCGCGCACTCGTTCGCGATCCTCGACGAAGGTCAGAACACGAGCATCTCGCAGATGAAGATGTTCCTGACGCGCCTCGGCGAGGGCTCGCGCATGGTCGTCACCGGCGATCCGACGCAGAACGACCTCGAGGGGAACGTGCGGAGCGGGCTCAACGACGCGCTCCACCGTTTCCGCGGCTTCGACTCGATCGGCGTGCTCGAGTTCGGCGTCCAGGACATCGTTCGACACCCGCTCGTCGAGCGCATCGTCAGGGCGTACGAGGCTCCGGCGCGCGAGCGCGGCCCCGAACCACAGGAGCGCGGAGAGCGGCCCGAGCGCCTCGACCGCGCGGAGCCGCCCGAGGGCACCGATCGTCCGCCCGGAGGGGATCGGCGCGATCGTCCGAACCGTGGGGGACGACGGTGAAATCGCCGCCGCGGCGCACCGGCGCCCGGAGCCGGCTGCCCGCGCTCCCGGTGCTCCGCCGCGCCCGCTTCGACGCCCTGACCGACCGCGAGGTCCGTCGCGTGGTCCGCGCCGCGCTCGCCTTCGGCGGGCGTCCGCGCGCGCGGGTGAGCGTCGTGCTCCTCGGCGATCGCGAACTCGCTCGGCTGCACGCGGACTTCCTCGGCGATCCGTCGCCGACCGACGTCATCGCGTTCGACCTCGGGGACGAAGGCGGCGCGGCGGGGGAGATCTGCTGTTCGGTCGCGTGCGCGCGGCGCGTCGCTCGCGAGCGCGGCGTCCCGGCGAAGCGCGAGCTCGCGCTCTACCTCGTGCACGGCGCGCTGCACCTCTGCGGCTACGACGACCACGCCCCGCGGGACCGCGCGCGGATGCGCGCCGCGGAGAAGCGCGTGCTCGGAGCGCTCGGATATCCCGACGATCCGCTCCCGCACCCCTGACGCGCGTCGTCGCGTCGCGTCGCGAGCGGACGCGCATGCACCACGACGCATTTTTTTTCGCGCACGACGTCGACGAATGTACCGAAGGTGGGAGTGTGCGAGACGCGCGCGTTTCTTCGGTGGTTTCCGCGCTGCGTGCACGATCGTGTGACGCGCGTCGACGTCGTGCGCGCTCCGCGACGTCCTCGAAACTTGATCCGGTCGTGCGTTTCGCTAGCTAGAGGCGCACGCGACGTCGCGTGCGGTGCTCTTCCCGCCGCGGCGGACGCTTCGGCGATGGACGCGCAACTCTCGACGGACACGACCCCAAAGCTCGACGCACCCGCGCTCGCGGCGGTCCCCGCTCGTGCCGGGGCGGCCGCGCCGCGCGTCCTGCGTCGCCGCCGCGCGGCGCGGCCCGCGCGCGCGCCGCGACCGCTGGCGCTCGACGAGCTCTGGCGCCGCTACGCCCTCCACCGCGACGCCGAGACCCGCAACCTGCTCGTCGAGCGCTACCAGGTGCTCGTCGGGGAGATCGTCCACCACTTCGCGCTGCGCCTCCCGCGCACCGTCGACCGCGGCGACCTCGCGACCGCCTCCAACGTGGGTTTGATGGCCGCGATCGAGGGCTTCGACCCGACCCGCGGCGTCCGCTTCGAGTCGTACTGCGAGCTGCGCGTGAAGGGGGCGCTGCTCGACGAGCTGCGGAGCCAGGATTGGCTCCCGCGTCCCTGGCGGCAGCGCATCGAACAGCACAAGCGCGTCGTCGAGCGCCTGCGTTCGGAGCTCTCACGCGATCCCGACGAAGCCGAGGTGGCGCGCGCGATGGACCTCCCGCTCGCCGAGTACCGGCAGTTCTTCGGGGTCGGGCTCCCGGGCGCCGCGGCGAGCGGCCTCACGCCCGCCTCGGACGACGACGAGTCGCTCCCGATCCTCGAGATCGTGCCGGATCGCGCGAGCGGCTCCGCGGAGGAGAAGCTGACGCGCGAGGAGATCCTGCGCCTCGTCACGCAGCGCCTCTCCGTGCAGGAGTACCGCCTCGTCTACTTGAAGTACTGGGAGGAGCTCTCGATGCGCGAGATCGGCGCGCTCATGCACCTCTCCGAGTCGCGCGTGTGCAAGATGCACCAGAAGCTCCTCGAGCGCCTCTCGGAGCGACTCGGCGCCGACGCCGGCGCCTGATCGCCGGAAGAAAAAAAGCGGGAGCCCGAGGCGCGACCCCGGACTCCCGCACGTTTCCGGCGAAGACCCGCAGCTTCAGACGGGTCCAGCCCCAGCCGTACCGCAGCAGAGCCGCGGTACTCCCCATGGCCGGGTGCGAGCGTCGCAAGCGACGCGAACGCCGGAAGGCGCATAACGCCGGGCCAGTCCCCACGGGCCCGGACGCCGCGCAGCTCCTCCTTCGCGAGACGACACGCCCAGTCCCCACGAGGCGGCCGTCCCATCTCCTCCACGCACGGCGAGCCTGGTTCCCCAACCCGGCCCGCGCGTGTTTCGGGACGTCGTGAACACGACGTCGCCAGCTTCGAACGAGATCTCTCCCAAAGATCCCCCTGCCGTATCTGCCGGTCTTGCCGTCGGCTCGACCCCGCTCGCCGCGCGCGCTGTCGCCGCGGCGTTGGAAGGCAGGCGACCCCGGTGCGAGACGACGACGTTCGCGACTGCGGCGTTTCGCCACCGCTGCGCGCACGTCTTGGGAGCATCTTGCTTCATCGTCTCGTCGTCCTGGGGGGTCGCCGCGAGTCGGGCCGCGCGAACCACCTCGGGAGAGGCCCGCCCTGTCCGCGCCGGAAGCGCGGACAGGGCGGCGAACGAGGGAGGAGAAGAGTCAACCCACTCCGTTTCCCCGATCGTCAGAGCCCGAGGCGGGTCCGATGACCCGTCTGCCCTCGGATGACGTCCGGAAACGGACTGATGACTTCGGCGGCTCGGCTGTCCGTCCGCTCGCGCGGCGAGGACCCGTGGCTTTGCGCGCCAGCGTCTCCGCTGGGTTGCCCTTGTCACGTCATCGAAAGGCGGGCAAGGATACATACGAAATCGCAAACAGGCAAATCGGCGTCGGCGTCTTTCGGATCGGACCGGCGAAGAGCGACCCTAACTCGTTACGAGATATCGAGCTATGCGGGCATCATTCCTCGGTCGTAGCCCAGACGTGCAAGGCCCGCCGGACCCCGGAAATTCGTTCCGGATGTCCGCCTCTGGTCAGGCGGATCCCGAGGGCAGGAGGAGCGCGCAGCGGGTCGCGCACTCGGTCCGTCGGGGGCAGCGGGCGCTGCCGGCGCGGCGCTCGCCGAGGCCGGCCGAGGCGTAGCGCTCCCCGCCCTCGGGCCAGAGCGTCGCGACGACCGCACCCGCCTTCGCGCGCCGCCGCGCGACCCCGTGGTTGGCGCCCGCGCTGCGGCCGACGCAGTACCCGAGCGCGTGCAGGCGCTCGGCCTCGGCGTGGGCCTCGGCGGTCGTGACGCGCTCGAGCGCGCCGACGTCGCCCGCGGCCGCGCGCGCGCGCTCCGGGATGCTCTCGAGCCCGAGGATCCCGTGCTCGACCACGCCGGTGGGCGCGCGCGACTCGGCCTCGAACGGGACGACGGCGACGAGCTCGACCTTCGGCCAGCGCGCGCGCAGCGCGACGCCGACGCCGCGCAGCGTGCCGCCCGAGCCGACGCCCGCGACGAACGCATCGAGGCGCGAGACGCGTGCGGCGACGAGGGCTTCGACGAGGTCGCGCCCCGTGGTCTCGGCGTGGCAGCGCTCGAGTTCCGCGCTCGACGCGACGGGGATCCACGTGCCGCGTTCGCCGCGGTGCGCGTCGCGCAGCCGCCGTGCCTCCGCGAGCCCGCCGGCGCGCGGCACGAGCACGACCTCCGCGCCGAGCGCGCGGATCATCTCCATGCGCTCGTGCGTCGCGGCATCGTGCGCCGTCTCCGGGTGCTTCCGGGCGCGAGCGCTCTCCGCCCGTGCGGGTTCGGCGAGGTAGATCCGCACGCGGAAGCCGAGCTCGCGACCGACGAGCGCGTACGCGATGCCCGCGTTGCCCGTCGTCGCCTCGACGATCGTGTCGCCGAGCGCGAGCTCGCCGCGCCGGACCGCCTCCTCGACGAGGAAGCGCGCGACGCGGTCCTTGATGCTGCCGCCCGGGTTCGCGCACTCGAGCTGCGCATGGACGCCGTCGACGCGGAGGAGGGGAGTACGGCCGATGCGGAAGAGGACGCCCATGCCGCGCATCTCATCCGGCCTCGGGCCCCGAGGCCATCCGCCGGAGGTCGCAGGCGCGCTCGAATCAGAGCAAGAAATCCGGCGTGCGCACGAGCTCGGGCCGCGGCGCCTCCGCGCCGGGCGCGTGGATCGTCAGGAGCAACACGTGCAGCGCGCGCGGGAACGCCGCGAGGAACATGTTCGCGTTGCCGGGCTCGTTCTCGAACGTCGCGACGACCTCGCCCTGGTACGAGCGGATGTCGGCGAGCGCGTCGTCCTTGAACGCGCGGTCGTTCATCTCGAAATCGGGCTTCAAGTGGAGCACGCAGCGCCCGACCCAGAACGGGAAGCCGCGCTGACGCAGCGACTGCACCGTACCGAGCTCCATCCCGCCGACGTGCCGGCCGGTCAGGTAGTAGATGAGCGCGCCGCGGCTGTGGCACTGCTCGACGAACGCTGCGGCGCCGGGGACCTCGTGGTCGTGGAGGAGGTACTCGTCGCGGAAGAACCGCTCCATCCAGAACTGCTTCACGGCCGTGAGCAGCGCGGGATCGGTCACGCCCGCCTTCGCGAGGTCGTCGTGCACGTTCCAACCCATGTCCGCGTCGGTCATGCGCGCGGCGATCGCGACGAGCTCGGGGTGCTGCGCGGAGTGCGCGCGCGCGAACTCGCGGAGGATCTCGAGGTTGCGCGGCGCCGTCGAGAAGAGCGTCGAGTCGAGGTCGAAGACGCAGATCGGCAGCCGGCCGTTTCCGAGTGCCTCGTCGATGCGCGTGAAGACCTCTCGCAGTCGGGGGGAGCCCATGGGGGCGGAGACGATACCCGGGCTTCGTTCGGCGGGGAACGGCGCGCCGATCCCGACGCCGCGCACGGCGGCGCTCCGCGGCCGAAAGCGAAGCGGCGCACGCGAGGCTCCTCTCGGGCGCCCCCGACGTCGCGCGCGAAGCGCGAGTGCTCGTGCTGCGCGAGGCGCACGGCCGCGACCTCGCGCACCTCGGCGCGTCCTGGCCCGAGATGCGCGCGTTCCTCGCTCGCAGCGGCCTCGCCTGAACGGAGCTCGACGCGCGTCGCGTCGTCGCAGGGGGGCAGAACGGGACGGCGACGCGCTCTACACTCCCGCGGCGTGTCGAAACCTCCGCCTCCGATCCGTCCCCTGCCCAAGCGGCGCAGCGATCGCTGGGCCTGGAGCTTCTTCGCCGTCGTGTTCGCGACGCTGCTCACGACGAAGTTCCTGGACCAGGAGGTGGATGCGCCGTTGCCGTGGGGGTGGATCCTCGCCGGCCTCTTCGCCGTCGGTTCCGCGGCTTGGATCGCGTGGACCCTCCGGCGCGCGAAGCGTTTTTCCGCCGAGAACGAGGCCGCGCTCGCGATGCTGCGCGCGGGCGAGCTCGACGCGGCGCGCGAGCGCTTCGCGGCGCTCGTGAAGCGGTGGCCGCGGCCGCGCAACCTGAACCACGTCGCGCTCTTCAACCTCGGCTGGACGGACCTGCTCGCGGGCGAGCTCGAGCACGCACGCGAGCGCTGGGCGCAGATCGAAGTCGAGCTCGACCTGAAGACGCGCGCGGGGTTCGTCACGCTGCTCCCGTGCCGGCTCGCCTACGTCGACGCGCTGCTCGGGAACCTCGACGACGCGCGCCGCTGGCTCGCGTCGTCGCGCGAGCGCGGCGCGGAGGACGCGGCGAACCGCGCCGTGATCGAGGCGTGGGAGACCGCGGCCGAGGCCGTCGTCGCGTGCCGCGCGGACGAGCCGGGGAAGGCGCGCGCGCGTTTCGCGGAGCGCTGGCGCGCGCTCGAGGACGCCGCGACGGGGGAGGTGCTCCGCCCGCTGCGCGTCCTCCGTGCGTTCGCGATCCACGCGGCGTCGAACGGCGCCGACGGCGCGGAGGTCGAGCGGGTGCTCGCGCCCGTGCGCGAGCACGCGGGCCGCGAGCTCCTCCACCTCGCCGCGCGCTGGCCCGCGATGCGGGCGTTCCTCGCCGAGCGCGGCCTCGGGTGACCCGCGCGGCCCGTCGCCGCGGGCCCCGGGCTCGCCGCGCGCCCAGGGCGTCCGTATCCTTCGGCGCGCATGGCCCCCTGCTTCGCGCTGCTTCCGGACCTTCCCCCGTGGCTCGAGAAGCTCCTGCCGATCGTGCTGCTCCTCGTCGCGGTCTCGGTCGTCGTGTCGCGCCTGCCGCGCGTCGACCTCGGGCACGCGCCGGAGTTCCTGCGGCGCCGCCGCTGGAACTGGATCGTGCTCGGGCTCGCGTACTCGTTCCTCTACTTCGGTCGCTACAACCTCTCGGCGATCGTCGGTGAGCTCGAGGCCGCGAAGGTCCTGACGAAGGACCAGTTCAACGAGCTCGACGCCGTCGGTCTCGCCGTGTACGGCGTCGCGTTCCTCCTCAACGGACCGCTGACCGATCGCTGGGGCGGACGCGCGACGATCCTGATCGCCGCGGGCGGTTCGGCGTTGATGAACGCGGGGATGGCGGTCGCGATGGGCGCGTGGGGGAGCTCCGCGGCGCAGGATCCCGCGTCGAGCGAGCACCTCCGCTCCGCGCTGCTCGTGCTCAACGCGGGCAACATGTACTTCCAGTCGTTCGGCGCCGTGTCGATCGTCAAGGTGAACGCGTACTGGTTCCACGTGCGCGAGCGCGGCGTGCTCGGCGGGCTCTTCGGCATCCTGATCTCGCTCGGGCTCTACTTCTCCTACGACTGGTCGCTCTACCTGACGAAGGGCATCGGCTTCTCCGCGTCGTTCTGGACGCCGGCGTGCGTGCTCGCCGCGATGTTCGTCGCGTGCTGGAGCGTCGTGCGCGACTCGCCCGGGCGCGCGGGGTTCGCGGACTTCGACACCGGCGACGCGACGAGCGGCGAGACGCGCTCCGATCCGCTCGGCGTCGTCGTGAGGAAGCTCCTCGCGCAGCGCATCGTGTGGCTGCTCGTCGCGATCGAGTTCTGCTCGGGGTTCCTGCGGCAGGCCGCGATGAAGCAGTACCGTCCCTACGCGAAGGCGATCGGCGAGAGCGGCTCGTTCGTGTACGAGAACTGGGGCATGCTCCTCTGCGTCGCGGGCATCCTCGGCGGCGTGTTCGCGGGGACGATCTCCGATCACGTGTTCGGCTCGCGACGCGGCCCGGTCGCGTCGATCCTGTACGCGGGGATGCTGGTCGGCGTGATCGGCTGTTGGACGATGCTCGGCACGCCGGGAGTCGGTTGGTCGATCGTGTTCCTGTCGCTGTGCGTGATCGGCGTGCACGGGATGCTCTCCGGCACGGCGAGCGCGGACTTCGGCGGCTCGAAGAACGCGGGCATCGTCACGGGCGTGATCGACGGGTTCGTGTACCTCGGGAGCTCGGCGCAGGCGTGGGTGTACTCGACCGCGCTGCCGAGCGGCGAAGCGGCGAAGAGCGCCGCGAACTGGTCCAAGTGGCCGCTCTGGATGCTGCCCGCGGTCGTGCTCGGCTTGCTCCTCTGCACGCGCGTGTGGAACGCGCGACCGAAGGCGGGCGGCGGGCACTGAGGCGCGCGCCGCTCAGTTCGCGAGCGCCGCGCGCGTCGCGCGATGCACCGCGAGCACCCCGTCGAGGATCGCGGGGAACTGGTCGAGCACGACCATGTTCGGTCCGTCGCTCGGCGACGAGTCCGGGTTCGGGTGAACCTCGAAGAAGAGCCCGTCGACGTTGCCCGTCGCGACCGCGGCGCGCGCGAGCGCGGGCACGAACTTGCGCTCGCCGCCGGTCTTCTCGCCGAGGGCACCCGGTTGCTGCACCGAGTGCGTCGCGTCGTAGACGACGACGTGGCCCGTGTCGGAGAGGTACTCGAAGCTCGTCATGTCGACGACGAGCCGCCCGTACCCGTGCGTCACGCCGCGCTCGCACAGCATCAGCTTCGCGTTGCCGGCCTGCGCGCACTTCTTCGCGACGTTCTTCATGTCCCAGGGCGCCAGGAACTGCCCCTTCTTGATGTTGAGCGGCTTCCCCGTCGCCGCCGCGGCGAGCAACAGGTCCGTCTGCCGGCACAGGAACGCCGGGATCTGGAGCACGTCGACGATCTCCGCGGCCGGCGCGCACTGCTCGGGCAGGTGCACGTCCGTGATCACGGGGCAGCCGAACGTCTCGCGCGCTTCCGCGAGCCACTCGAGGCTCTCCATCCCCGGTCCGCGCACGGACGAGCCGCTCGAGCGGTTCGCCTTGTCGAAGCTCGCCTTGAAGATCCACGGGAGCTTCCGCTCGCGCGTGATCGTCGCGAGGCGCTCCGCGATCCGCATCGTCAGCTCGCGCGACTCCAGGACGCACGGCCCCGCGATGAGGAAGAGCTCGCCGCCGCCCAGGACCTTCCCGCGCACCTCCACCGTTGCTCGCGTTCGCTTCGACATGCGCGGTCAAGGTAGCACGAGCCGGCGCTGGATGCGCTCGAGCTCGATCGTCACGGGCGTCGTCGTCGCGAGGTCGCCGTCGACCTGCACGGGCACTTCGGCCGCGCCCGTGCGCAGCGAGCGCACCTCGACCCGGCGACCGCGCTCGAGCCGCACGGAGCCTCCTGGGAAACGCCCGAACGCGCCGCGCGCCGCGTGCGCGACGAGGCCGAGCTTCGTCCGCGCGGGGAACAGGTAGACCTCCCACAGTCCGTCGTCGAGCGCGCGGTCCCTCGCGAGCACGTCGAAGCCGCCGTAGTGCACGACGTTCGACACGAGCACCATCGCGAACTCGCCGGCGAGCGCGCTCCCGTCGACCGTCACGGCGAGGCGCGGGAGCGGCTCGAGGAAGAACGCGCTCGCGCCGGCGCGCGCCCACGTGCCCTTCGTGATCGGCCCTTTGCGCAGCCGCTCCAGGCCCGCGACGACCTGCGCGTCGAAGCCGATGCCCGTGACGAGGAAGGAGAGGTGTTCGCCGTTGACGCGCGCGACGTCGAGCGCCGTCGAGCGGCCGCCGAGCACGCAGCGCGCGACGCCCGCGGGGTCGCGAGGGAGCGCGAGGTCGAGGCTCATCACGTTCGCGGTGCCGAGCGCGAAGATCATCACGGGCACCGCGGGGTCGACGAGCCCCGCGAGCACCTCGCGCACCGTTCCATCGCCGCCGACCGCGACGACGACGTCGAAGCGGCCGTGGCGCTCGCGCACGAAGCGCTGCCCGTCGCCGCGCGCGCCGGTGAAGAGGAGTTCGACCTCGAGCGCGCCGTCGCGGAGCTTCCGCGCGAGCTCCTCCGCCGCGGCGCGGGCACGACCGCTCCCGGCGATCGGGTTCGCCACGAGGAGCACGCGCGACCAGGGCGTGGGCATCGCGAGAGCATGTCGCACGCGCGGCGCGCGCTCCAGGACCCGGTTTCCGAGCGCGCGGTGGTTCGCCGCGCCGATCGGCGTCGCCGCACCCCGGGAGCTCGACTACACTCGCCCGCGTTCCATGCCGTTCACCCGCCCCCTGTCCCTCGCCGCCGTGCTGCTCGCGTCGCCGTTCGTCGCGGGCGCGGGCGCGCAGACCTTCGCGCGCACGCTCGGCTCGACCGCCGACGAGCGCGCGACGTGGGGCGTCCCGCTCGCGGGCGGCGGCTTCGCGCTCGTCGGCGAGGCGCAGAACGGCACGCTCGTCGCGCTCCTCGGCGCCGACGGATCGGTCGCGTGGGCGCGCGTGCTCCAGGGCACGTCCTCCGCGCGCGTCCTCGCGGGTGCGAGCGCGCTCTGGATCGCGGCGGAGTCGAACGTCCTCGGCGCCGCGTACGGCCTCACGTGGACGCGCGTCGACCTCGCGGGCGCGCCCGCGGAGTCGCACGAGTTCCCCGGCACGCCCGGCGCGTCGAACGGCCTCGGGCCCGGCTTCGCGGGCGGACCGATGGGCGCGTTCGTCGCCGGCGCGCGCGCGCTCGCGCCGTCGATCCCGCTCGCGCCGGAGCTGCTCGCGCTCGACGGGTCCGGCCACCTCGGCACCGTGCGCGACTACGACGACTTGCGCTTCCCCGGGACGCTGCGCGGCGAGTTCGCCGACGTCGAGCTCACGGGCGGCGCGGCGCTCGCGGCGGGTTCCGTCGGCGCGGACGGCGAGCCGTGGACGCGCGACGCCGTCGTCGGACGCTTCGCGCCGAACGGCGTGCCGACGTGGGTCGTGAACCTCGGGACGGACGGCGTGGAGGACCGCGCGCTCGCGCTCGAGCTCTGCGCCGACGGCGACGTGGTCGTCGCGGGCGCCGATGCGTCGATCGCGGGCGGCGGAGCGTTCGTCGCGCGGCTCGATCCGCTCGGCGGCGTGCGTTGGCGCGTCGAGCTCCCGGGTTTCGCGCCGACGAGCGGCCTCGCGGAGCGCGTCGGCGGCGAGCTCGTGCTCGCGGGTTCGTCCGGCGGCGACGCGGCGCTCGTCGATCTCGGCGCGGACGGGACGCTGCGCTGGGCGCGCGCGTACCCGGCGCCGGGCGCGAGCCGCGCGGTGTGCGTCGCGCCGCTCGCCGACGGCGGCCTCTTCTTCGTCGGCGACGCGGGCGGAGCCGCGGGCGGCGCGTCGGATGCGCTCGTCGCGCGCACGGATCCGCTCGGGCGCATCGGCTGCGCGGAGCACGACCTCGCGCTCGCGGCCGTCATGGCGCCGCGCGCGGGCGTCGCCGAGCCGCTCGTGCTCGTCGAGGACCTCGGCGAGCACGCGCGGACGATCGAGGCCGTCTCGCAGGACCTGCTCGAGTCGACCGCGTGCGCGGTCGAGCGCGTGCGCGCCGGGTGCGCGGGCGACGGGACGCTCGCGACGCCGTGTCCGTGCGCGAACTTCGGCGGAGCGGGACGCGGCTGCGCGAACTCCGTCGAGCCGCTCGGCGCGCTGCTCGGTTGGAACGGGACGCCCGCGCCCGACACGCTCGAGCTCGGCGCGAGCGGGCTCCCGTCGCTCGCGTCGGCGAGCGTGCTCTTCTTCCAGGGCGACGTCGTCGACGCCGACGGCGTGCCGTTCGGCGACGGGCTCCGCTGCGCGGCGGGAACGCTCGTGCGCTTGGGCGCGAAGGCCGCGCCCGCCGGCGTCGCGACGCTGCCGGAGGCCGGCGACCCGTCGCTCTCCGTGCGCGGCGGCGTCGCGCCGGGATCGGGCGAGTTGCGCGCGTATCAGGCGTACTACCGCAACGCCGCGGCGGCGTTCTGCCCGCCGGCGACGTTCAACGCGACGAACGCCGTGATCGTGCTCTGGTGAGCGCTCCCCGAGCGTTCGCGCCGGCCGCGCGGCGCTCGCGCGTGCGCAGTCCGCGCCCGGGCGCTGCGCGTCGACGCCGGGAGCGCCGATGGCGTGAGCGGATCTCGTGCGTGCTCCTCGCGGCGCGCGCTTGACGCTGCGCCGTCGCGCGCGTTCCCTGTGCACGCCATGTCCGCGCTCCAACCCGCGACGCTCGTCCTCGGCGGTTCCGGTTTCGTCGGCCGGCGCGTCGTACGCTCGGCGCTCGCGCGCGCGGCGCGGAGCGCGTCCGATCCGACGGACGACGAGGAACTCGAGGACGTCGTGATCAGCGCGAGCCGCGAGCCCGCGCTCGGCCTCGACGGCAGCGAGACCGGCCTCGTCCTCGCGACGTTCGACGTCGCGAAGCACGGCGGCGCGGCGGAGCTCCTCGACGCGTTCGCGCCGCGCCGCATCGTCCTGCTCACGGCGCTGGCGCGCATCGCGGACTGCGACGCGTACCCCGGCTACGCGCGCGCGCTGAACGTCGAGCTCCCCGGCGACGTCGCGCAGTGGACGGCGAAGCACGGCGCGCGGCTCGTCCACGTGTCGACGGACCTCGTGTTCGGCGCGGCCGCGCCGCCGGTCGCCGGGTTCGCGGAGACCGACGCGCCCGCGCCGACGTCGAATTACGGGCGGCAGAAGCTCGAGGGCGAGCGGCGCGTGCTCGCGACGGATCCCGCCGCGCTCGTCGTGCGTCTGCCGCTCCTCTGGGACGCGCGGGGCGCGGGCTGCGGAGCGAGCGAGCCCTTGCTCGACGCGCTCGCGAAGGGCGGACGGCCCAAGCTCTTCGTCGACGAGTGGCGCACGCCGCTCTTCGTCGACGACGCGGCGCGCGCGCTGGTCGAGCTCGCGCACGGTTCGGCGCGCGGCGTGCTCCACGTCGCGGGGCCCGAGCGCATCACGCGGCACGAGCTCGGCACCTCGCTCGCGATCGCGAGCGGGATGCCGCCGGCCGAGGTCCGTCGGCGCATCGCCGCCGTGAAGCGCGCGGACGTCGGGATGGAGGCGACGCGGCCCGCGGACGTGTGCCTCGACTCGACGAAGGCGCGGACGGAGCACGGGCTCGCGCTCCCCGGCGCGTCGCAGGTGCTCGCGCGTCTCGCACGCGAGCACCGCGCGCGCAGCGGCGCATGAACGGGGCCGCGGAGCGCTTCGCCGGGCTCGCCGCCGAGCGCGAGGAGCGCCGCCCGCGCCTTGACGCGCTCCACGCGCGAGCGTGAAGTGTCCGCGCGTTTCGCCCGAGCCTGACCTCCGCGGCGGCCGCCCGCACCGCCATGGAACTATCGACGCGCTTCACTCCCGCCGAGTTCGAGAAGGAGATCTACGCCGCCTGGGACCGCTCCGGCGGCTTCCAGCCGAAGGCCCAACAGCCCGGCGAGAAGACCTTCACGATCATGATCCCGCCGCCGAACGTCACCGGCGTGCTGCACATGGGTCATGCGCTCAACGGCACGATCCAGGACATCGTGATTCGCTTCCGCCGCCAGCAGGGGTGGACGACGCTCTGGGTGCCGGGCACCGACCACGCGGGCATCGCGACGCAGGCCGTCGTCGAGAAGAAGCTCTTCGCCGAGGAGAAGAAGACGCGCAACGACCTCGGTCGCGACGCGTTCCTCGAGCGCGTCTGGGCGTGGAAGGAAGAGCACGGCAACTACATCCTCGAGCAGACGCGCCGTCTCGGTTGCTCGTGCGATTGGACGCGCACGCGCTTCACGATGGAGCCGATGCTGTCGCGCGCGGTGCGCGAGAGCTTCGTGCGGCTCTTCGAGAAGGGCCTGATCTACCGCGGGCCGCGCCTCGTCAACTGGGACTGCGTGCTCGAGACCGCGGTCGGCGACGACGAGATCGACTACGTCGAGAGGAAGGACAAGCTCTACCAGCTCCGCTACCCCGTGAAAGGCAAGCCGGACACGTTCGTCACGGTCGCGACGACGCGCCCCGAGACGATGCTCGGCGACACGGGCGTCGCGGTGAACCCCAACGACGAGCGCTACGCGGCGCTACGAGGCTGCACGCTCGTGCTCCCGATCGTCGGGCGCGAGATCCCGCTGATCCAGGACGAGACCGTCGAGATGGACTTCGGCACCGGCGCCGTGAAGGTGACGCCGGGCCACGATCCGGCGGACTACGAGCGCGGCAAGCGTTTCAACCTGCCCGTCGTCAACCTCTACGACAAGAAGGGCGTGCTCAACGAGCACGGCGGTCCGTTCGCGGGCCTCCCGCGCGAGAAGGCGCGCGCCGCGGTCGTCGCGAAGCTCGAGGAGCTCGGCTTCCTCGGCAAGGTCGAGGACTATGTGCACAACGTCGCGATCAGCGACCGTTCGAAGAGCGTGATCGAGCCGCTGATCAGCGAGCAGTGGTTCGTGAAGATGGAGCCGCTCGCGCGCCCCGCGATCGCGGCGGTGAAGGAAGGCAAGCTCGTCTTCCGGCCCGAGCGGTGGACGAAGGTCTACCTCGCGTGGCTCGAGAACGTGCGCGACTGGTGCATCTCGCGCCAGCTGTGGTGGGGGCACCAGATCCCCGTGTGGTACGACGCGGACGGCGTGCCGGTCGCGTCGCGCGAGGACCTCGCGATCGGGAGCAAGCACCCGAAGACCGGCAAGCCGATCGTGCGGCAGGACGAAGACGTCCTCGACACGTGGGCGAGCTCGTGGCTCTGGCCGTTCGCGACGCTCGGCTGGCCCGATCGCACGGTGGACCTCGATCGGTTCTACCCGACGCAGTTCCTCTCGACCGCGCAGGAGATCATCTATCTCTGGGTCGCGCGCATGATCATGGCCGGGTACGAGTTCATGGATCATCTCCCGCCGGAGAAGCGCTGCGCGTTCGAGGTCTGCAACGTGCACGCGACCGTGCTCGACGCGAAGGGCCGGCGCATGTCGAAGTCGCTCGGCAACGGCATCGACCCGATCGAGATGATCGACAAGTACGGCGCGGACGCCGTGCGCTACTCGCTCGTGCTGCTCACGAAGGAAGGGCAGGACGTCAAGCTCTCGCCCGACCGCTTCGAGCAGGGCTACCGCTTCGCGAACAAGATCTGGAACGCGACGCGCTTCGTGCTGCTCTCGATGAAGGGGCCGCGCACGGACGGCACGTCGAAGAGCGCGGCGCGCCTCGAGGACCGCTGGATCCTCTCGCGCCTCGCGGAAGTGCGCGAGGCCGTCACCGCGAAGCTCGAGGCGACGCAGCTCAACGACGCGGCGACGCTGCTCTACCAGTTCGTCTGGAACGACTTCTGCGATTGGTACGTCGAGATCGTCAAGCCGCGCATCCAGGACGCGAACGATCCGTCGGGCGCCGCGGCGCGCGGCACGCTCGCGCGCGTGATGGCGGACTCGCTCGCGATGCTCCACCCGTTCACGCCGTACGTGACCGAGGTGCTCTGGAAATCGCTCCACGAGACGATCGGCGTCGACGCGCCGATGTTGATGAACGCGAGCTGGCCCGACGGCGCGGGGATCGCGCGCGACGCGCGGGCCGAAGCCGAGATGGGTGTCATCCAGGACCTCGTCAAGGCCGTGCGCCAGGTCCGCAACCTCACGACGATCGGCGAGCGCAAGCCGCTCGTCGCGACGATCGCGGCGCGGCGCGCGGAGGACCGTCAGGTGCTCACCGAGCACGAAGCGACCGTGCGCGCGCTTGCGTTCCTCGAGCGCTACGACGTGAGCGAACGCGTCGCCCGGCCCGCGAACTCCTCGACCGCCGTCAGCGGCGCGATCGAGGCCTTCGTCGTGCTGCCCGGCGAGGTCGACACGGCGAAGCTCAAGGACGTGCTCGCGCGCCGCATCGAGAAGGTCCGCGCGGGCATCGGGCAGGTCGACGGGAAGCTCTCGAACGCGGGCTTCCTCGCGAAGGCGGACCCGGAGGTCGTCGCCGAGGAGCGGGGGCGCCGGGCGGAGCTCGAGGTCGAGCTCGAACTCCTCTCCCGCAACCACGCGGGGCTCTGAGGCGGCGGCGCGGCGCCGGGCGGGCCGGGCCTCGCGCTCGACTTGCCCGGCACGGAAGGGTCGCCGGGGCCGGGGAAGTCGACCCTTTCCTTTGCCAAGTCGGCGGAGGTGCGGCTACCCTCGGGCCCCGTCGGTTCGCACGTTTTGCACAGGCTGTCTCGTTTGGCCGCGCCGTCCGAGCCCGTTTGACGTTTGCAGTGAGAGATTTTTCGTGGGTACCAAGCTCTACGTTGGAAACCTGAACTTCAAGACGACCGATGCGGACCTCCGCGCTGCCTTCGAGGCGGACGGCCGCCAAGTGACCGAAGTTGCGGTTGTTTCGGACCGCGCGACGGGCCGTCCGCGCGGCTTTGCGTTCGTGCGCATGGCAACGGAACAAGACGCGAAGGCGGCGATCGCCGCGCTCGACGGCCAGGAGCTCGACGGCCGTCGTCTGCGCGTGAACGAAGCCGAAGATCGTCCGGCCGGCGCGGGCGGCGGCGGCGGCCGTAGCTTCGGCGGCGGCGGCGGCGGTCGCAGCTTCGGCGGCGGCGGCGGTGGTGGCGGCTACGGCGGCGGCGGTGGTCGCGGTGGCGGCGGCGGCGGCTATGGCGGCGGCGGCGGTGGTCGCGGCGGCTACGGTGGTGGCGGCGGCGGCGGCGGCGGTTACGACCGCGGCGGCGGCGGTGGTGGCGGTCGCGGCTTCGGCGGCGGCGGTCGTCGCGGCGGCGGCGGTGGTGGCGGCGGCGACTACGACGATTGATCGCGCCCGAGCGCGAGGGGCGAACCTCCTCGCCTCATCGAACGGCGGCGGAGCGTGAAGACGCGCTCCGCCGCTTCTTTTTCGCCACGCTGCGCGCGAGTCCGGAGCTCCGCGAGACGTCCGCGCTCGTCGCGCGAGCCTGCAGCATCGCGCGGGACTTCACGCGCCGCGCCCGGTCGCGACGTGCCGCGCGCGGGTGCGTTCGTCGTCCGCGACACGCGCACTTCAGGGCGTCGTGCGCCATGCACCGCCGAGCACGCCGGGCTCGAGGCGCAGATCCAGGTCGAACACGAGCTCCTTCCCGCGCGTCCTCGTCGGGAGCCCGAGCTCGAAGCGCAGGATCGGTTCACTCGACGGACCCGCGTCCGTGCGCGGCGCGGTCGCGGGGTCGACGAGCACCGCGCGGCCGTCGCGCGCCGGACCCCAGGCGAGCGCGCGCCGCACGGCGCGCACCGGCGTCCCGTCGACCTTCTGGAACACGAGCCAGTCGAGCGCGGGATCGAGCCCGAGCACGTCCTCGAGCTGCGGCGCCTTCTCGTTCGCGTTCGCGCGCCGCGGACCCTGCGCGCGGTAGCCCACGAGGTAGAGCCCGGGCTCGAGCGCCGGCTCGACGAGGCGCACGTTCGTAGCGAGGAACCCGAGGCACAGCGGTCGGCCGCTCGCGGCGAGGCGGTCGAGCGTCATGCGCTCGAAACCGACGAGGTCCGTGCACGAAACCTGCTTCACCGGCGTGAAGAGCACGAAGCGGTGCTGCACGATCGCCGCGTAGCCGGGGGGCTCCGTGCTCCGCCGCGCCGGCGCCGCGTCCCAACGCTGCGCGGCGACGACCTCCTCGGACGCGAACACGACCGTCGCACCGTCCTCGAGCGGGCGCGCGTTCGGCGTCAGCTCGTCGGCGAGGTAGCCCTCGGCGAGGTCGAACCCCGGTCTCGGGCTCGCGGCGCAGCGGAAGCCGAGCGCGTCGCTCGCCTGCTCGGGTTCCGTCGCGCGCCGCGTGGTGGCGCGCGCCATGAGCGAGCCGTTCTGCACGGAGCCGCCGACGACGACCTTCTTGCCCGGCGTCCAGTCCGCGACCGCGTTGACGAGGCGCTGCTTCGCGCCGAAGCCGAACGTGAAGACCTCGAGCGCGTACCCCGGATACGGCGCGAACGGGCTCGACGTCCACTCCCACACGTTGCCCGCGAGGTCGAACACGCCCTGTTTGCTCGCGCCCGCGGGGAAGCTGCCGACCGCGAACGGCGCGCTCTTCCGCTTGAGGAGGCTCGTCGCTGCGAACTTCTCGCTGTCCCACGCGTCGCCCCACGGGTACGCGCGCGTCGAGTCGCCGCGCACGGCGCGCTGGTACTCGAACTCGGTCATCAACCGCAGCCCGGCCCACCGCGCGTAGTCGCGCGCGTCGTTCCAGTCGACGAACACGACGGGGCGGAGCTCGTCGCCCGCGGGTACCTCGAACGCTTCGTCGCGTCCGTGCTCCTCCCACCAACGCCGGTCGTCGAAGGGCACCGCGTCGGGGACGGGACGGCCCTCCGCGAGCGCCGCTTCCTTCGCGCGATCGAGCTCGACCAAGTACGCCTCGCGCGCCTTCGCGATCGCCTTCGCGCCCCACGTGTACGGCGCGCGGCGTCCGCTCGCGCGGAGGAACGCGGCGTACTGCTCGTTGGTGACCTCGGTCGTCATCAGGAAGAACCCGGGCACGACGAGCTCGTGCTGCGGCGTCTCCGCGGAGAGCGCGCCCGCGTACTCCGCCGAGCGCGGGTCGGCCTCGAGCAGGCGCTTCAGGTCGGCGCGCTCGAGCCCGATCTTCGTGCGCCCGCCGGGCACGAGCACGAGGCCGGGCGGCAGCGTCTCGGCGCCGGGGCCGCCGACATGGAGCGATGCCGCGAGCGCGGAGAGGATGGAGAAGCCGAGGACGGTCCGCACAGCACCGTTCTAGTGGGCGGGGCGAGTCCGGTCTACGTCCGCCGGCCGGGCATCCTTCGCCGCGATGGACGGTGCGCTTCGCCGTCCGTCACGACAGTTGATCGATGCGCCACGTCGCTGCGGCGTACTTCGCGAGCGTCGCCTGGCGTCGAGAGATCGACTCCGGAGACCACTCCGCGTGCTCGGCCGCAATGCGCTTCGTGAGCTCGAACCGGCTCTCCCGGTAGGCCGCTCGCTTGCCGGCGAAGTCCCCGTTGCCGACGTCGCGGTTCGCGGAGTCCGCGAGCAGGGCGAAGTTCCCCAACCGGTGGACGAAGGCCTCGATCTGCTCGTCGCGGAACGCGGGCCAGCCCTCCCCAGGATGTTCGGGGAGGACGTGCTCGATCGTCACCGAGGCGTCCTCGGGATCCGGCGGAGTTCCCGAGACGTGGCGCTCCAGCTCACCCAAGACGTAGCGCACGAGCTTGCGGTTGCGTCCGCTCGACAGGCGGAACGACCGGTCGGCGAATGCGGCCCGAAAGGCCTCGTCGGAGACATAGACGCCGCGCAGCGACTCCAACACGCCTCGCGCGTCGGAGAGCTCGCCGCTCGCAATCCGCTTCGCGGCCGCGTTGTACGCGCTCTCCTGCTCGGAGGTGTGCAGGCCCGTGATCACGTTGTACCGGAAAGAGAGCGTCACGCAGGCCGAGAGCAGCGTCTCGAAGTCCGAGTCGTCGAAGCGACGGCGTGCAGAGAGAAGCAGTGAAAGTGGCTGGCGGACGCCAAACGTCCGCAGCGTGGTCGCGAGTTGTCGCCACCGCTGAGGCCAGCCTGGAGTGTCGGGTTGCGTGAGCGCGAGGTAGGTTTCGACGTCCTCGTCCATCTCCCGAAGCAGAGCGAAGACCTGCTCGCGCGAGGTGACGCGGTTGCGGATGACCTTGAAGAGCTCCGACTGACGCGCGGGCGCGTGGCGACTGTTCCAGTGGGCGCGAAGGAACTCGGGCAGACTCTCCGAGCCCAGCCGGCCCACCAGCGTCTCCCAACGCTCCTCGAGGACCTCGAGCTCCGCCGCGTGTTGCTCCACGCGATGGAGCACAGAGAACAAGTAGTTCTTGAGCAGGTCCGTCGCCGAGAGTCGGACGCCGCGCGCGTTCAGCGTCTCGAAGACCTTGTACGCGTTCAGCTCGTCGGAGACCGTGATCACCGTGAAGAACAGTTTGTCGCTCATCCCATCGATCAGCTGAGCGACCGCCCTGCCGCGCTCGAGCGGGTCCTTCGTCCTGACGTGCGCCGTGACGCGCTTGTCGAACCACTCGAAGGCACGGCGCAGCGCGTTCTCGGACGCCTTGAAGCCGCGCTGCGGGAGCGGGGTCACGAGCGGGACGATGTAGTTCTGGTAGTAGAGGTCGTTGTTCCGATTCAGGGCCAGCTTGGAGCGCGCCACCAGCGTGACGGGATCGAGGTATCCCACGTACGTCTGCCGAAGCTGCTCCAACCGCTTGGCGTTCGGATCCGGATCGACTCCCTCGGCGATCAGATCGCGGAGGCATTTGAGTCCGGCCAGCACGATCAAGCTCAACGTGGTGAGGCGCTGCTGCCCGTCGATCACGTCGAAGGTCTTGTCGTCCGACGACTGCAGCACGAGGTACCCCATGTAGTGCGAGGGCTCGCCTCCGGGCTGCATCGTGTCGAGCAGGTCCTGCCACAGGTCGTCCCACTCCGTCTCCGTCCAGCTGTAATCGCGCTGGAAGCGAGGCACTCGGTAGGAGAGCCCGTTTCCGAGGAGCTTGCGGAACGTGTTGTTCTCGGTCTTGAAGTTGGTGGCGGCCATGGACGCTCTCGAGCGATGCCGCAGAGCCTACCTCATGCGCCGCGGGAGTTTCGACCAGGTCGAGTCCGTCGGCGCGGTCGCGTCGATCCGGTAGAGCATCGAGAGCGAGGCTTCGGCCGACACCCCGGCGTCGGTCTACGCCTGGACGGACACTCCAGCCGCTTCGAGGTCCGCGAGCGGCTGGCGGATCCAACGCGCGCCGTGCTCCGCGAGCATCGGGAGCCACGCGTCGATCACGTCGGGGTCGAAGTGCGTGCCGCGGCCGTTCACGAAGAGTTCGACGACGCGCTCGAGCGGCCAGACGTCCTTGTACGAGCGCTTCGTGGCGAGGCTGTCGAACACCTCCGCGACGGCGAGGATGCGGCCGGGTTGCGAGATGTCCGCGCCCGCGAGCTTGTGCGGGTAGCCCGTGCCGTTCCATTTCTCGTGGTGCTCGGCGATCACGCGGCGCACCTCCGCGAGCTGCGGGTGGTGCCCGAGCTTCTTCGCGCCGAGCACGGGGTGGCGCTGCACGGCCAGGAACTCCGCGTCGGTGAGCGGGCCGTTCTTCGTGAGGAACGAGAGGTCCTCGAGGTAGATCTTGCCGTAGTCGTGCGCGATCGCGGCGAGCTCGAGGCGCTCGATGCGCTTCGCTTCGAGGCCCAGCGACTGCGCGAGCAGACGGCAGTACTTGCGCGTGCGCGAGCCGTGGCCCGCGGTGTACGGATCGACGCGCTCGATCGTGTGCGCGACCATCGACGAGAGGATCTCGACGAGGTCCGCGAACGCGAGGTCGTCCTTCTCGACCTTTCGCTCCTGCAGCGCGCGGTGGATGAACGCGGCGAGCACGATCGGGTCGACGGGCTTCTTCAGGTAGTCGACGGCACCGGCCTTCATCGCGGCGACGGCGGCCTCGACGTCGGGGAAGCCCGTCATGAGCACGACGACGGCGCGCGGTTGGAGGTCGCGCGCGGCGGCGAGCACGAGCGAGCCCTCCGCGAAGCCGTCGAACACGACGTCGGTGACGACGGCGTCGAACTCGATCGTGCGCAGGAGGCGGATCGCGTCCTGCGGCGACTTCGCGAGCGTCGTGGCGAGCCCCTGGTGTTCGAGCACGGCGCCGAGGAGGTCGAGCGTGCGCGCTTCGTCGTCGACGAGGAGGACCGTGGGGCGGGGTGCGCTCATGGCGGCTCTTGGCGTGGGGGAGAGGGCGTCGTGCTGGACACCCGCGGCGGATCTTGCCACGCTGCGCGCGACCATGGAAGCCGAGCCCGACGCGACCGAGACGCTCCGATTCGACCTCGCACCCGAGGAGCGCGGCCACCGCCTGGACCAGGTGCTCGTCGCACACGTCTCCGGGTGGTCGCGCACGCGCCTCTCGAACCTGATCCAGTCGGGCCATGTCCGGATCGACGGCGTCGCGGTCACGAAGCCCGGCCTGATCCTGCTCGAGGGTGGGCGCGTCGAGGTCGACCTCGTGCGCCTCGTCGCGACGCGCGACGCGCGCTTCCAGGAGCCGGTCGTGCTCTACGAGGACGAATACCTGGTCGCGCTCGACAAGCAGGCCGGCACGCTGACCCATGGGAACCAGCCCGGCGGCGAGCCCTCCGCCGCGAGCTGGGCGCAGGCGCGCTACGGCGAGCTGCCGCGCTCGCCGCGGATGCCGGGCCTCGAGGAAGACGACGAGGCGGAGGCCGAAGCGGAGGCGAACGAAGCGTTGCGCGCGGGCATCGTGCACCGCCTCGACCGCGACACGAGCGGCGTCCTGCTCGTCGCGCGCACGGACGCGGTGCTCGCCGAGCTGAAGCGCCAGTTCCAGGCGCGCGAGGTCGCGAAGACGTATGCGGCGCTCGTCCACGGCGATCCGCGCTTCGACTCGGACTGGATCGAGGGCTACCTCGGCCGCAAGGAGCAGGCGCCCGACCGCATCTCCGTCGTGAAGGAGGGCGAGGGCCGCTTCGCGTCGACCTACTACGAGGTGAAGGAGCGCTTCGCGGGCTTCGCGCGCCTCTCGGTGTTCCCGAAGACCGGCCGCACGCACCAGGTGCGCGTGCACCTCGGCTCGATCGAGCTCTCGATCGTGGGGGAGACGCTGTACGTGCCGAAGCGGAAGCAGCTCTCGAAGCTCCCGCCCGAGGCGCCGCCGCTCCGACGCCAGGCGCTGCACGCCGAACGCCTCGAGATCACGCACCCGGTGACGAAGGAGCGCATCTACTTCGAGTCGCCGTGGCCCGCGGACATGCAGGCGCTGCTCGATTGGTTGCGCAAGGAACGCCCGGGCGGCTGAGAACCACGGAGTCGCCTCCGCCGAGGCGATCGTCCTCGTGTCGATCGGAGGCTCGCTGCGCATCGGGGCGCAGTTGCGCGCTCCAGTCCGGAGTCGCGCGTGGGCTGCTCAATCCGGCCGCAGCCGCAGCTTGCGTTCGTCCTGACCGCTGAGCGTCACGGGCTTCTTCACCTTCTTGCCGTCGGTCGTCGTCGCGCTGACCACGTACTTCCCCGGCGCGAGCGGGCCGAACGTGCGCTCGGTGCTCGACACGCCCTTCGACATCACCTCCATCATCGCGTCCATCGCGATCATGCCGGAGACCTCGTGGCCGCGGTCGTCCGTGATCGACACGGTCGCGCGCACGGGCTTGTCGTCCTTGTCGGTGATCGTGAGCCGCAGCATCGTCCCGGGCTCGAGCGCCAGGTCGCACGTGGCGGTCTCGCCCTCGCGCACCGTCACCGCCGCTCCGTCGCGCGCGGCGAGCGTCTTCGTGCGCGCCGAGAACGTGTACGCCCCCGGCGACAGGCCCTTGTACGTGTACTTGCCCGCCGCGTCGCTGCTCACGACGCCGAAGCGGTGCACGAGCTCGCCGTCCTTCGACCGCGCGTAGACCGTGGCGCCGCTGACGGGGTTCTGCTGCGCGTCGCGCACGATGCCCGTCACGATGCACGGCGCATCGAGCTTCAGGTCGATGCCCTCGAGCACCTTGTCGCCCTCGAGCTTGAGCCCACCGCGCACGGCGCGGCCGTAGGCCGACGATTCGCCGAAGCCGAACTGTCCTGCGCTCTCGCCGCCCGCCGCGACGGAGTACGTGCCCGGGTTCAGGTCGTCGATCGAGTAGCGGCCCGATTCGTCGGTCGTGCGTGTGTTCGCGCCGCCGAACATCATCAGGCTCGTCGGTCCGTCCGTCCGCGCGAAGTCCACGGTCACGTTCGAGAGCGGCTTGCCGTCGGGGCCGCGCACGGTGCCGCGCAGTCCGCACAGCGGGAGCGCCAAGTCGTGCTCGTACTCCGCGACCTCGGGCACGGAGAGGTAGAACTCGATGCCGTCGCTGCGGCCCATCTCCTTCGACACGACGAGCACGACGTCGCCGGGCTGGTCGAGCGTGACCTCGTAGCGTCCGTCGGCCGTCACCTTGCCGAACTTCATGTTCTGCATCAGCGCGCCGCCCTCGTTGAGCACCATGACCATGCCCTTCGTGACCGGCTGGTCGCCGCGCGTCAGCTTGCCGAAGACGCGCACGGGCGCCTTGGGCGGCGCGCCGAGCACGACGTGCGTGACCTCGCCCTCCTTGATCTCGGCGCTCGTCATCTTCATCTGCGAGAGGAACGCGGACGGATCCGGATCCTCGCCCGCCTGGTTGACCATCTCCTCGATCTTCGAGAGGTCGGGCTGGAGCATCACCTGGTACGTGCCCGGCGTGAGGTGCTCCTCGCGGAAGCGCCCGTCGCCGCCGACCTCGGACTGGCGCATGTCGCCGCTCATCGTGAAGAGCTGGACGTTGCGGCCGCCGGCGTGCTCGCCGCGCGCGTCGTAGACCTCGCCCTCGAGCGTGCCGCCGCGTCGCAGCGCGATCACGACGCCCTCCTTCTGCTCTCCGCCCGCGATGGTGATCGCGACGGGCTCGCTCTTCGCCCAGCCCTCGGCGGACGCGGTGAATTCGTACGCGCCGGGTGCGAGGTCCTCGACGACGAACGCACCCTTCTCGTCGCAGTCCGCGTCGTTCATGCCCATGCCGGCGAACGGATTCGAGTCGCCCTGCACGCGCCGCTGGACGCTGGCCTTCGGCACGGGAGCCCCGAGCGGATCGAGCACGACGCCCGCGATCCGCGCCGAGCGCTGCAGCGCGATGACGAGCTCGTCCGCGGCCGGCAGCACGACGACGGGCGCATCGCCCGTCTGCACGGAGTTCTCCGCGAACGCATGCACGCTCCAAGGACCCGCGGGCACGCCCTCGAGGAAGAACCGGCCGTCCGCGCTCTCGAAACCCTGCGCGTGGAGCGACGTGTCGAGCGGTGCCTCGCTCTTCCAGTCGGCTTCGAGCGAGATCGAGAAGCGCGTGATCGGCGCGCCGCCGCCGTCGACGACGCGTCCGCGCAGGCCCGGCGGTTCCTGGAGCACGAGCTTCGCGTCCTGCGTGTTCGCGGCGACGCCTTCGATGCGCGCGATGCGGATGATCGCGCCCGCTCGTTCGCCGGGCGCGAGGATTCGGTTCGTGTCGCCGCCGCCGCCGAAGCGTTGGAACGCGCGTCGCGTGCGGGAGGTGGAGGTGCTCACGACCTCGGCCTCGTGCTCGTCGTCGACGGCGGCCGCGGGAGCGTTCGGATCGATCGGGAACGGCGACGCGAGCGTGGCGCGCACCTCGAATGGACCGCCCTCGAGCCCCGACACGCGGAAACGCCCTTCCGCGTCGGATGCGCCGGAGCGTGCATCGCCGCTCGAAGGCCCGAAGCGGAAAGGACGGCCCGCCTCGCCGTCCTTCTTCGCGGTCTGGCGCACGACGATGCCCGCTCCCTCTGCCGGACGGCCGTCGGCGTACGTGACGATGCCCGCGACGATCGCGCCCGAACCCATGCGCAGCTCGAGGTCGGCGACGACGCCGCCCTCGACGAGCGTCGTGTCCGCGCTCTCCGCGGAGAGGTAGCCTTCGCGCGCCGCCGTGACGCGCCACACGCCGGGGTCGACGCCGTGGAGCGTGAAGCGCCCTTCCACGTCCGTGGTCGCCGAGCGCGGTTCCGCGCCGCCGAACATCATCGCCATGTCGCGGAAGTTGCGCTTCTGCTCCTTGGCGCGCTCGAGGCCGATGGCCGCGAACGCGATGGGCTTCGCCTCGTCGTCGACGACGCGGCCGCTGATCCGCGCGCCGAGCGCGAGCTCGCAGGTCACGTCCGTGCGACGTCCGGGGCCGAGCTCGAGCTTCGTGTTGCTGAAGACGGCGAGGCGCTCCGGCTGCACCGTGAGCCCGTAGCGCGATAGGACGGGGAGCCCGCGCATCTCGAACGTCCAGTCGGCGGCCACGGGCACCTCGCGCCGCACGCCGCGGCCTCCGCGGCGCCCGCCCATGCTGAAGCCGCTGGCGCGTGCCACGGCGCCCGCGGCGAGGTCCTCCGCTCGCGCCGTCGCGGGCGTCGTGCAGCGGCCGACGAGCCACGCGCCGAGCACCGCATCGAGGACGAGCGGGCCCTTCGGCTCGGCGAGGTTCGCGCTCACCGACTCCGCGGTGTGGAGGTAGCGCCCGTCGAGCACGACCTGCACGACCGTCGCGTCCGAGGGAGCCGGCACGCGGAACGTCCCGTCCACCGCGACGAGGCGGCGCGCCCAGCGCACGCCCGTCTTCGTCTCGAGTCCGACGACGAGACTGCCCGGATCGTCGCCGTCGCCGAAGGAAAGGCGGCCCGTCGGCTCCGTGCCGTGCCGGTCGACGACCCAGACGCACAGCGTCTCGTCCGCGGGCGCTCCGGCGGGCACGTTCACGCGGCCCGCGACCTCGTGCGCGTTGGTCAGGTCGAAGTTCTGCTCCGTACCGGCGGCGATCGGCGCGGCCTCGGTGCGCGTTTCCGCGACGGGCGTCGGCGCGGGCTCGCCGACGGGCGTCGCGAGTTCGCTCTTCGTCGAGGACGAGCTCGGCGAGGCCGCCGCGGTCTTCTCGACCGGCGTGGGGGTCGTCGTCTTCGTGTCGAGCAACTTCCACAGGCCGATCAGGCCCGTGACCAGGAGGGCGAACAGGAGGACGAAGAGCAGGGTGCGGCGGGATTGCATCGGGTTCCTCGAGCGGGAAGCTCCGCGCGCGGTCGCGCGGTGGGGGCGGTGGCTACGGTACGCGGGCGAGGCCGGGGCGCGCGAGCCGCCCGCTCGGACGCGAGGGGATCAGAAGCGGACGATGAGCTTGCGCTCGCCCTGCCCGGAGAGACTGACGGGCTTCGTCGTCGTGCGGCCGTCGGCGAGCGTCGCGACGACCTTGTACTTGCCGGGCGGCAGCGGGCCGACGCGGCGCTCGCCGCCGGGCGACGCGCCCTGCGCCATCAACTTCATCAGGTCTTGGAGCGAGACGAGCCCCGCGACCTCGTGCCCTTGTTCGTCCTTGACGGAGAGCGACGCGAGCAGCGGCTTCTGCTCCGCGTCGACGACGCTGACGAGGAGGTACGTGCCGCCGAGGAGGACGACCCGCGCGGGGACGTGCTCGCCCGAGCGAACCTCGACCTCGGCGCCGTCGCCCGCGGCGCGTCCGCCTTCCCGCGCGCTGACCGTGTAGCGGCCGGGCGCGAGCCCGCCGTACTTCACGAGACCGTCGGGCCCGCTCGCGAGCATCGTGAAGCGGTCGACGAGCGCGCCGGACTTCGTGCGCACGAACACGTTCGCGCCGGCGACGGGCTGGCCCGCTTCGTCGACGACCGTGACGTCGATCGTGCCGGGACGCCGCAGACGGAAGTCGACGTTCTTGCGCCACTCGCCTTCCGCGACCGCGACGCCTGCGAGCTCCTCGCGCCCGTTCGCGGCGTCGTTCCCGAACGCTCCGCCCATCGTCATGCCGCCCGCGAAGACCGTGTAGCGCGCGGGCCGCAGCGCCTGCACGTCGTAGCGGCCCTCCGAGTCGGTCAGGGTCTCGGTGTACTGACCGCCCCAGAGCGTTCCCGGCTGCCCCGGGCCTTCCGTCGTGATCGTGATGCGCGCGCCGGAGACCGGCTTGCGGTCGTCGTCGACGACGCTGCCGCTGATGCGGCCGGTCGGGAGCTCGAAGTCGAGCGTCGCCTCCTTCGCCTGCGGCACGCTGCGCGTGAACTCGACGACGTTCTGCTGCATGCCCGAGCCCTGGAACTTCTGCACGGACACGGTGTAGTCGCCCGGCTCGTTCAGCGTCAGCGAGTACGCGCCTTGTCCGTCGGTCGTCGCGCTCTTGAACCCGTTCAACCCGGCGCCTCCCTGCCGCATGAACGAGACCATCGCGCCGGAGTAGGCGGCGCCCGCGTGGGTGACGCGACCGGTCACGCGTACGGGGTCCTTCGGCGGAGCGCCGAGGACGACGTGCGTTTCCTCGCCGTCGACGAGGTCCGCGGTCGTCATCTTCATCTTCGAGACGAAGCCCGCCATGTCGTCCGCCAGCTTGGAGTCGCTCGACGCGTCGGCGCGCGCGCCCGCGTCCTGTGCTCCGCCGCCCGCGCCCACGGGCATCGCGACGATCTGGCGCGAGCCGGGCTCGAGGTGCTCGACGCGGAACTTCCCCTCGCCGTCGGTGAAGTCCATCCGCTGGTCGAAGGTCTGCGTGTTCGTCGCCTGGATCATCCACCCGCGCGCCGGCTTGCCCAGGTCGTCGAACACCTCGCCCGTGAGCGTCGCGCCGACACGGAGCACGACGACGACGTCCGCGAGCTCGCGCGTCGCGGCGAGGTCGACCGGCGTCGGTTCGCTCTGCGCGTAGCCGCGCGCGCGAGCGACGAGCTTCTGCGCGGCGGGCTTCAAGCCCTCCAGCACGAACGCGCCGTCGTCGCTGGAGCGCGCCTTGGGCGGCTTCGGCCCGCGCTCCATCATCCGTTGCCAGTTCGGGCCGCCCGTGTCGACCTCGACGTCCGCGCCGCCGACCGGCGCGCCGCGCGCGTCGCGCACGAAGCCGCGCACGAGCGCCGCGCGCGGCAGCGCGAAGTGCAGGTCGTCGCGCTCCTCGTCGCGCGGGAGCTCGAGCACGATCGGCTCGATCGGCGCGAAGCCCTCGGCGGCGGCGGAGAGCTTCCACGTGCCGCTCGAGAGCTTCGAGAACGTGAACGACCCGTCGGGGCTCTCGAAGGTCTCGCTCACGGCGTCCTGGCCGAACGTCGCGAGGGGACCGGTCGCGGTGCGCTGCGCGAACAACGTGAACTTCGCGAGCGGCGCGCTCGCCTCGTCGGTGACGAAGCCCTTCACGCCGATCGGCGCGCGAAGCACGAGCGTCACGTCCTTCGTCCCCGGAGCGACGCCGTCGGCGCGTGCGCGCCACTCGTCGGGCTTCGTCTTCGCCTCGGACTCCGCGGCCGCGCCGTCGTCGGACTTCGTCGGCGGCGGGGGCGGCGGCATCCCGCGCGGTTCGGCGTGCGCGACGACGGTGAACGGTCCTGCTCCGAGACCCGAGACGGAGAACGCGCCGGCGTCGTCGGTGCGCGCCTTGCCGGCGCCGCCGCGGAGCGCGTTCATCGCACCCATGCCGTACATCTGCGAGAGGTCGAAGCTGACGCGCACCTCGACGTCTCGCGCCGGGGTGCCGTCGTCCCAGGCGACGCGGCCCGCGACGACGCTGCCCGCTTCGAGCGCGAGCTCGACGCCGGACTTCGCACCGCCGTCGACGAGGTCGAGCTCGACCTTCTTGCTCGCCAGGAAGCGCTGCGCCGTCGCGGTCAGGTTCACGCGGCCTCCGGGCACGCCCGCGAGCTCGAACGCGCCCTCCACGTCCGTCGTCGCGCGCCGCACGGAGCGGTCGTCGAAGCCGAACCACTGCCCCGGCAGCTTCGCGCGCACCACGGCGCCCTCGACCGGCTTCGCGTCGGGGCCGACCACGCGGCCGCGCACGATCGCGCCCCGCCGCAGCGTGGCGGTGACCTCGGTCCAGCTCCCCGCGCGCGCGTTCTCGACGGGCTGCTCGAGCGCGGCGAGGTGCTCGGGCTCCACCGCGAACGTCATCCGCCCGCCGGCGGGCAACGCGCGGAACTCGAACACGCCCTCCGCGCGCTTCGCGGAGCGCGTCACGAGCCGCGCGGGATCGAAGCCGCCGGCCATCGGGTTCTGCACCGCGGGCCGCAGCACCGCGACGGCGTCGTCCTCGAGCTCGGGCACGTCGCCGTCCGCCGGCAGCTCGACGCGGACCCGCACGGCCGCGCCGCACTCGGGGCGGAGCACGATCGCCTCCGCGACGCGCGCGAGGTCGAGCTCGCGCGCCTCCTGCAGGAACTGGTAGGTGCCGCCGACCGCGAGCCAGCCGCGCTTCGTCCCCGCGGGGAACGCAACCGAGAACGTCCCGTCCGCGCCCACCTTCGCGCTCGCGACGACGCGCTTCTCCGGTTCGCCGTCGTCGCGTCCGTCGTTTCCGAGCGACGCGAACGCGCCCTCGATCTCCTCGGTGTCGGTCTTCGGCTCCTTCGGATCGAGCTCGCGCGCGAGCTCGCCCCACGTGCTCGCGCGCGCGAGCGCGTAGACCGTGCGCTCCGAGTCGTCGCAGCCGACCGGCGCTTCGACGCGGCCGCGCACGACGATCGAGCCTTCGGCCGGGGCGTGCGTGTCGCGGACGACCTCGGCGCGCGCGGGCACGTCGGGGCCGGAGTGTCCTTCGAGCTCCGCCGCGATCGGCGCGGGCGCTTCGGGCTGCGTGCCGGCCTTCGAGGCCCTCGCGAGCTCGCTCCCCGAGGGGGTCGGCGCCGAAGCGGAGGGCGCGACGCTCCACCACACGAGCACCGCGATCAACGATGCGACGACGAGCAGGACGCTCGCGAGGACGAACTTCTTCATCGAAGGGGGGACGCGAGCGGAGGAGCCCGCGCGGAGGGGGGAGCGCGAGCGGGGATGCTCGCGCAGGGACATTGTTCGCGTGTACGCAGGTCCGCGGCAACGCATTCCGCCGCGCACCGTGAACTGCGCCGAAAAAGCTGGGCAAGCGTGCCGCGGACGCGCTCGCCGCTCCCGTGCGAGGCGGAGCGCGTTGCGCCTCCACGGTGCGGCGGTAGAATCCGGCCCCCCCCGGCGCCCGAGCGCCGACGCGCCGATGGATCCGACGACGCCCGACGAGCGAGCGCAGCAACCCGCGCGCGCCCCCGACCCCCGCGCGCCGGACGGCGACGCGGCCGCGTGGAAGGCGCGCACCTGGCGCAAGGCCCGCGCCCGCTTTCCGGAGCGTCGCGAGCGCTTCGCGACGACGTCGGGGATCGAGCTCGAACCGCTCTACGGCGGTGCTCCGGACGGCGGCTTCCCGGCCGAGTACCCGTACACCCGCGGCCTGCGCCCGAGCATGTACCGCGGCCAGTTCTGGACGATGCGCCAGTACGCGGGCTTCTCCAGCGCGCGCGAGACGAACCGCCGGTTCCATGTGCTGCTCGAGAGCGGGCAGACCGGCCTCTCGACCGCCTTCGACCTGCCGACGCAGATCGGCTACGACAGCGACCACGAGCTCGCGCGGAACGAGATCGGACTCGTCGGCGTGCCGGTGAACAGCCTGCGCGACGTCGAACGGCTCTTCGACCGGATCCCGCTCGGCGAGGTGTCGACGTCGATGACGATCAACGCGACGGCGTGCGTGCTGCTCGCGCTCTACTGCGCGCTCGCGAAGAAGCAGGGCGTCGAGCCGTCGAAGCTGCGCGGCACCGTGCAGAACGACATCTTGAAGGAGTACGCCGCGCGCGGGAACTACCGCTTCCCCGCCGGGCCGTCGATGCGCCTGACGACGGACCTGATGGCGTTCTGCGAGACGCACGTGCCGCAGTGGAACACGATCTCGATCAGCGGCTACCACATCCGCGAGGCGGGCTCGACGGCGGTGCAGGAGCTCGCGTTCACGCTCGGGAACGGCCGTGCATACGTGCGCGCGGCGCTCGCGTCGGGCCTCGCGATCGATTCGTTCGCGCCGCGGCTCTCGTTCTTCTTCAACGCGCACAACAACCTCTTCGAGGAGGTCGCGAAGTTCCGCGCCGCGCGCCGCATGTGGGCGCGCATCATGCGGGACGAGTTCGGCGCGAAGGACGAGAAGAGCTGGATGCTGCGCTTCCACACGCAGACCGCGGGCTCGATGCTCACGAGCCAGCAGCCCGAGAACAACGTCGTGCGCGTGACGCTGCAGGCGCTGGCCGCCGTGCTCGGCGGCACGCAGTCCTTGCACACGAACGGCATGGACGAGGCGCTGTCGCTGCCGACCGAGACCTCCGCGCGCATCGCGCTGCGCACGCAGCAGATCCTCGCGACCGAATCGGGCGTCGCGGACGTGATCGACCCGCTCGGCGGCGCACCGTACGTCGAGGCGTTGACGGACGAGCTCGAGGCGCGCGCGAAGGCGCTGATGGCCGAGGTCGAGGAGAAGGGCGGCCCCGTCGCCGCGATCGAGTCGGGCTTCGTGCAGCGCGAGATCCTGCGCAGCGCGCTCGCGTGGCAGCGCGCCGTCGAGAAGGGTGAGCAGCCGGTCGTCGGCGTCAACACGTACCAGATCGAGGAGACGCGCCCCGCGATCTTCCGCCCGGGCGGCGATTCGGAGCGCGAGGTGCTCGCGGACCTCGAACAGGTGCGGCGCGAGCGCGACGCGGCGCGCGTCGAGGCCGCGCTCGACGCGGTGGAGCGCGCGGCGCGCGGCACGGAGAACGTGATGCCGCCGATCCTCGCCGCGGTCGAGGCGTACGCGACGCTCGGCGAGCTTTGCGCGCGCCTCGAGCGCGTGTTCGGCCGCTACAAGCCGCCGGAGGTCCTGTGATGGTGACCGAACGCGTTGCGCGCGAGCTCGGCGGGCTCCTGCGCGGCATCCACCACGTCGCGATCGCGACGACGAGCCTCGCCGAGGCGCGCAAGACGTACGAAGGGGCCCTCGACATGCGCGCGCTGCCGGTCGAGTTCGTGCCCGACCAGAAGGTCAACGTCCTCGTGCTCTTCACGGGCGGGCAGCGCGTCGAGCTCGTCGAGCCCGTCGGCGAGGACTCGCCGATCACGAACTTCCTCGCGAAGCGCGGGCCCGGCATCCACCACATCGCGTGGCGCGTCGAGGACCTCGTGGCTGCGATCGCGAAGCTGAAGGGCGCGGGGCTCCAGATGATCCACGATGCGCCGCGTCCGGGCTCGCACGGGACGAAGATCGCGTTCGTGCATCCCAAGGCGACGGGCGGCGTGCTGATGGAGCTCGTCGAAGACCCGAACTGGGCCGCGCACTGACGCGGCGAGCATGCAGCTCGACCTCGACGGCGTCGTGTTCGCGCTCCACGCCGCGTCGACGCTCTACATGGCGGGCGTGATCTGGCTCGTGCAGCTCGCGCAATACCCGCTCTTCGCGCGCATCCCGCCCGAGGCGTTCCGCGCGTACCACGACGCGTACCTGCGCCGCGTCACGTTCGTCGTCGGTCCCGCGATGGTCGTCGAGACCGCGACCGGCGTGCTGCTCGTGTACGGCACGCCCGCGTGGGTGCCGCAGAGCGCGGCGTGGACGGGCATGGCGCTCCTCTTCGTGCTCTGGCTCTCGACCGCGCTCTTCCAGGTGCCGCTGCACCGCCGCCTGGAGCGAGCGCACGACCCCGACGCGATCCGCCGCCTCGTCGCGACGAACTGGGTGCGCACGCTCGCGTGGAGCGCGCGCGCCGTGTTCGTCGCGTGGCTCGTTGCGCGCACTTCGGTGTGAAGGGACGACGTGTACCCGCGAAGGAGACCGAGATGAGCAACCCCAAGAAGGACGGATCCCAGGAGCCGGCGAATCGATTCGGGGCGACGTGCCCGACGTGCTCCATCGCCCTGGAGGAGGGCTTCGTCGCGGACCGCGGCGACTACGGCGGCGCGACGCTCCCGGAGTGGGTCGCCGGCACGCCGAAGAGCGGGATGACGGGCAACCTCACCATGGGGGGGCGGCGCAAGAAGGTCTACGCCTGCCGCTGCCCGCGGTGCGCGCTCGTGCTCTTCTACGCGCCGTGAGCTCGGTCCCGTCGCGCGGCGGCGCGCCGAGCCCGCGCGTCGATCAAAGCGTCCAGTGCACCGCGAGCCCGTCCGAGAGGTTCGCCGTCGCGGGCGTGCAGTAGGCCGCCGCGTTGCGGTAGTAGGTCTGGTAGTAGCGCGTGCACGGCGCGACGACTTGTCCGCGGACCGACACGAGGAGCTGTCCCGGTCCGGGATAGCCCGCCTGCCCGCCCTGGATCGTGGCCGTTCCGAGGCGGATCAGGTTGCCGTCGACGCAGCGAATCCCGTCACCGAACGCCGTCTGCGTCGTGAGCGCGTCGCCCTGGAGGAAGATCGCGCTCGAGTTCGGGAGCCCGAAGGTCTGGAACGCCACCGTGTCGCTCGCGATCGACGGCGTGCCGCTGAGGTGGAGCGACGCACCCAGCGTGTTCACGGAGTTGCCGCAGCTCGCACCACCGCCCCAGCCGCACGGGCACACGCCCCAGCCGAGTTGCGGGTCGCCGGAGCAGATGCGCGTCGTCGCGGTCGTGTAGTGGTAGGTCAACGTGACCGCGCCCTCCGCGACGAGCTCGGACGCCGACACGAGCGTGAGTGAGAGCGGCAGCGTCTGCATGTACCGGCCCACGGTGAGCGCGATCGCGGTCGTGCCCGGAGCTCCCGCGGGGCCGAGGAACTCGACCACGGAGGAAGCGACGGTCTGCGTGTTCGCGCCCGGCGTGCCGGCGAGACCGACGAAGTTCGCCGTCGCGCCCGAGGTTCCCGCGCTGTCGAGCACTCCGTCGAACGGGGCGAGCACGGGAGCCGAGAACAGATCGAGGAACCACGGCGTCGTGTAGACGAGGCCCGCGGGCGACGAGGCGGTGACGTGCGCCCGCACGTGCGTGTTCGAGCTCGTCGCGTTCCCCGACGTGTTCTCGACCGCGAGCGAGCCCGTCATCGTCGCTGCGAGCGCCACGCTCACGGCTTCGAGGTGCCCGAGGTTCGGGTCGAACCGCGGCACGCTCAGCGACGTCTGCCACGTCGGGCCGGTCGCCGTGAGCAGCGGCGACTGGAACGGGATCGTGTGGGTGATCTCGTCGGCCGACGCGGGCCGGGCGGCGAGGACGACGGCAGCACACAGGGACGCGCGGGCGAATGCGAGCGGGTTCATGACGACCTCCGTACGAGAAGGTACTGGAGTTCGCCGAATCCGTCCCGAGGGAACCGGCCTTCCCCTCGGACCGGGTGACGTACGGCAGGGGTTCCTCGGGGAGGGCGATGGACCGCGAACGGGAGTCGCGCACACAATGCGCCACATGACCTCGACCCGCCCGACCGATCCGAAGACCCCCGCCAAGCCCGTCGACCCCGCGCTCCAGCGCCTGCGCGAGATGCGCGAGAGGACGCTCCAGGGCGGCGGCCCCGAGCGCATCGCGGCGCAGCACAAGAAGGGCAAGCTCACCGCGCGCGAGCGCATCGACTTCCTCGTGGACGAGGGGAGCTTCGTCGAGCTCGACCGCTTCGTGACGCACCGCTGCACCGACTTCGACATGCAGTCGCAGCAGATCCTCGGCGACGGCGTGATCACGGGGCACGCGCTGATCGACGGGCGGCCGTTCTACCTCTTCAGCCAGGACTTCACGGTCTTCGGCGGCTCGCTCAGCGAGACGCACGCCGAGAAGATCTGCAAGGTCATGGACATGGCGATGAAGGTCGGCGTGCCCGTGCTCGGCCTCAACGACTCGGGCGGCGCGCGCATCCAAGAAGGCGTCAGCTCGCTCGGCGGCTACGCCGAGATCTTCTGGCGCAACACGCGCGCGTCCGGCGTCATCCCGCAGATCAGCGCGATCCTCGGGCCGTGCGCGGGCGGCGCGGTGTACTCGCCCGCGATCACCGACTTCATCTGCATGGTCGACGGCACGAGCTACATGCACATCACCGGCCCCGACGTCGTGAAGTCGGTGACGCACGAGGAAGTGACGAGCGAGGACCTCGGGGGCAGCGGGGTGCACGCCTCGAAATCGGGCGTCGCGCACTTCACGTCGCCGACGGACAAGAGCGCCATGATGCTCCTGCGCCGGCTCGTCTCGTACCTCCCGCTGAACAACGCGGAGGATCCGCCCTTCGTGCCGACCGACGACCGGCACGACCGCATGGATCCGGAGCTCGACACGCTCGTCCCGGCCGACCCGCAGAAGCCGTACGACATGAAGCGCGTGATCGAGAAGGTCGTCGACCAGGGCTCGTGGCTCGAGGTGCAGCCCGATTGGGCGATGAACTTGATCGTCGGCTTCGCGCGCCTCGGCGGGCGCGTCGTCGGCGTCGTCGCGAACCAGCCGGCGGTGCTCGCGGGCTGCCTCGACATCGACGCCTCCGTGAAGGGCGCGCGCTTCATCCGCTTCTGCGACGCGTTCAACATCCCGCTCGTCACCTTCGAGGACGTGCCGGGCTTCCTCCCGGGGACCGCGCAGGAGTACGGCGGCATCATCCGCCACGGCGCGAAGCTGCTCTACGCGTACTGCGAGGCGACGGTGCCGAAGCTGACGGTGATCACGCGCAAGGCCTACGGCGGCGCGTACGACGTCATGGCGAGCAAGCACATCCGCGCGGACGTCAACCTCGCGTGGCCCGGCGCGATGATCGCCGTGATGGGCGCCGCCGGCGCCGCGAAGATCATCCACAAGCGCGAGATCGACAAGTCCGCCGATCCCAAGGCGACGGAAGCGCAGAAGGCCGCCGAGTACGAGACGACCTTCAACAACCCCTACAAGGCCGCGGCGCGCGGGTTCGTCGACGACGTGATCGAGGCGTCGCGCACGCGACCGATGCTCATCCGCTCGCTCGAGCTCCTGAAGACGAAGCACGAGGAGAAGCCGGTGCGCAAGCACGGGAACATCCCGCTCTGATCCGCGGGGGCCACGCGGAGCACCGTCGAGCGGGGGCGTGAGCTCCCGCTCAGCGTTTCAGGGCCTTCGCGTAGAACCCCGCGACGTCTCTCCCGAACTGCGCGAGGTCCTGCGGGCGCACGTAGAACATGTGCCCCGCCTCGTAGTGACCGAACTCGACGCGCTCGCGCACGGACGGCTCCATCGTCATGTGCTCGATCGTCCAGTGCGCCGCCGCGTACGGCGTCGCGAGGTCGAAGTACCCGCAGCCGACGAACACGCGCAGCGCGGGGTTCTGCGTCATCGCGCGGCGCAATCGTTCCGCGACGTTCAGGTAGCGGTTCTCCGCACCGTCGAACTTCCACGGGTGCACGCGGCCCGTGAGGATCTCGTACTCGAGGTCCGACTCCCAACGCAGCTCGCGCCGCACGTAGTCGTTCAGCGCCGCGGTGTACGGACCCTGGATCGCGGCGTAGCTCGGGTCGTACTCGGCGTTCTCGCCCGCGGCGTCGCGGTCGAGGCCGGTGAAGCGCGCATCGAGGCGCCCGACCGTCTTGCGCTGCGAGCGCAGGAGCTCCTTGTAGAAGCGCCCGTCGCCGACGCGCAGGTCGCAGTCGAGCACGAACCGCGGCGACACTCCGATCAGACGCGCGAGCTTCGCCGCGACGTCCGCGCGCTCCGCCTCGGAGAGCGTCGCGCCGCGCGCGAGCGCCTGCCGGTACTCGCCGCCGGCGAACCGCTCCGCTTCGTCGAGCGTCGCCCGCAGATCCTTCGAGAGCTCGGGCGCGAGCGCGTGATGGTAGAACGCGGTCGCACACATCGTCGGGACGTAGAGCGGGTAGGGGAGGTCGTTCCCGACGTCCATCCCGAGCGTCTGGAAATCGAGCACCGCGCTGACGAGCACGATCCCGTTCACGTAGAGCCCGTGCGCGTCCGAGAGTCGTTCCGCGAGCGCCGCCGCGCGCGTCGTGCCGTAGCTCTCGCCCGCGAGGAACTTCGGGCTCGCCCAACGCGCGTTGCGCGTCGTCCAGAGGCGGATGAACTCCGCGACGCTCTTCACGTCGCCGTCGACGCCGTGGTACGCGTCGTCCTTCTCGCCGGGCGCAGCGCGCGAGAAGCCCGTCGTCACGGGATCGACGAACACGAGGTCGGTGAACTCGAGCCACGTCGACGGGTTGTCGACGAGCCGGAACGGCGGCGAGGATCCGAGCCCGTCGGGCCCGAGGTCGACGCGCTTCGGGCCGAGCGCGCCGAGGTGCAGCCAGACCGACGACGAGCCCGGCCCTCCGTTGAACGCGAACGTGACGGCGCGCTGCGCGGGATCGGCCGTCCCGTTCCGCGAGTAGGCGACGTAGAAGACGGACGCCTTCTCCTTGCCGTCTTCCTCGCGCAGAACGAGCGTGCCCGCGGTCGCGGTGTACGCGAGCTTCTTTCCGTCGAGCGCGAGTTCGTGCTGCGTCGGCACCTCGCGGTCGACGGGCGCGACCCGGTCGGGCGCCGGTTTCTCGGCGACGTTCTTCACCGCAGCGGCGGGAGTGTCGGCGGGGCGCTCCTGCGGCGCGCCGGGGACGAGCGACGCGAGGACGACGGACGAGCCGACGAGCAGAGACGAACGGCGGGCGGACGGCATGTGGACTCCTCCGGAGGCGGAAGGGTAGCGGGCGTCCGCGGTTCGACGACGCGAAGATCCGAGATCGGCTTCGGTTCGGCGGTCTCCGCGACCGAAGGGAAGCGAGGCAGCAGCGCGTCCGGCAGGACGCCGAAGGGCAGGCAGCTTGAGTTCCAGGCAGGGACGAGCCGCACGCTCCCGCTCCCGGAGCGGGATGACCGTGCTCGAGGTGACGATTGCCATCGCGGTGCTCGCGATGTTGATGCTCAGTTCGGCGAGCGCATTCCTCGGCGCCATGAACGGCGCCCGCGACGCGCGTCGCACGAGCCGTGCGAGCGTGTACCTCGCGACCGTGATGGAGGACGTGCAGGCGACGCCCTACGACTCCCTCCTTTCTCTGAACGGGAACTCGTTCCACGACCAGGCGACGCTCGCGCGTTCGGCCTTCGTCGTCGACGTCGCGGCGTTTCCCGCGGCCGTCGACCTGATCCAGGTGCGCGCGATCGTCCGCGACGCGCGCTCGAACCGGGAACTCGGCCGCATCGCGACCCTGAGGAGCCGCCCGTGAAGCGACGCTCGCGATCCTCGCGTTCCAGGCGCGGTTTCACGCTGATCGAGCTCGTGATCGGGCTCACGCTCTTCACGGCGCTCGGGTACGTCGTGATGCTCACGCTCGGTGCCGGTCGCAGCTCGAACGCCGTCGTCGAGCGGGTCGTCACGGAAGACCAGATGCTGCGCGAGGCGAGCGCTGCGCTGCTCGACGATCTGCGCTCGACGAACGCCGCGCACGTCTCGATCGATGTCCAGGCGGACGGGAACCACGCGGTCCGGCTTCAGATCGGGATCGATACGGCCGGCGCGACCACGTGGGGTGTGCACGAGCGCGAGCTCGGCCCGACCTCGGCCGAGCAAGACCGCGCGGGGTGGTTCGTGAGGTACGCCGTCGTCGTCGGGGGGAACGGGCGCGAACTCGTGCGCGAGATCTACGACGACGCGGGCGTGTTGCAGCGGTCGCGCGTGCTCGCGCGCGGGCTTCGCAACGGTTCGGGGGCGAGCCGCGGATTCGGGCTCGTCCAGTCGGGCTCCGTCTGGGAGGCGACCCTCTCGACGGTGGGTGGGGGAACGGGTGAACCGGGAATGGTGGTGGTATTCCATGCGCGTAGTCGGAACGAATAGGCATGTGCGTCGGGCCGCGAAGGCTCGCCGCGGAACCGCGCTCGTGGGCGTGGTCATCGTCGGCTTCTGTCTCTTCGGGTTGATCGTCGCTGCGACGCAGAACTCGACGGTGGAGGTCCGCGACGCGAAACGCGGCCTCGACGCGGTCGGTGCGCAGTACGTTGCGGAGGCCGGCGTGGAGCGCGCGCTCGCGCTCCTCTCTCAAACCGTCAAGAACACGAACGTGCACGACCCGCTCGGCGGGCTCGGGAACCTGTTCGCGAGCGGCCCGACCTCGACGCCGTTCGTCGGCGAGCCGCTGCTCGACGGCGCGCGACGCCTCGGGTCGTACTCGGTGACGCTCCAGCGCATCGACAGCACGCCCACGAGCATCACGATCGCGATCCAGGCCACGGGCTACCTACCCGACGCGCCGAGCGCGCTCCCGGCCGGTCGTGCACCCGAAGCGTGGAGCGCGGTGCAGCGCACCGTCCGCTACGACCTCGCGCCGAGCAAGGTGTTCGACTACGCCTACTTCATCAACAACTGGGGCTGGTTCTACGGCGACACGATCTTCGGCAACGGAAACGTGCGCTCGAACGGCCAGTTCGACGGCGGCGGGTACGCGGCCACGATCACCGGCCAGCCGCTCTACGACGAGGTCGCATGGAACGGCACGCATGCGTCGCTCTCGGGGTACCAGGACGACAACGAGGACGGGCTCCAGAACGGCCTCGACGGCGGTACGTTCTCGGCGTGGGACATCGTCCACGCGGAGCACATGCACGGCCAAGGCACGCAGGCGTCGAACCAGCACGACTTCGAGGACCGCGTCGAGATGCCGAACCTGACCGACCTGAGTCGGTACGAGGCGACGGCGATCAGCGAGCACGCGACGATCTCGGTCGGCGGCACGACGGTGGTCAACGGCGTGCTCGGCGACGACGCGGGCGAACAGCAGAACCTCTACCTCGTCGGCACGCCGGCCGATCCGATCGTGCTCAACGGGCCCGTCGTGGTGCGCGGCCACGTGATCATCTCGGGGACGGTCACGGGGCAGGGCGCGATCTACTCGGGGGGCAACGTGTACTGCCCGAACTCGATCCGCTACGCGAACGGGCCCGCGACGCCCCGACCCGCGGACAACACGCAGGCGTCGACGGAGGCGTGGCTCTCCGCGAACTGGAACAAGGACTTCCTGGGGCTGTTCGCCCGCGAGAACGTCGTCGTCGGCGACTTCACGGACGCGTGGTGGCAGTACTACGTCGGGTGGTGGATGGGCGACGCGATGAACCAGTCCGCGGAGGACTCGGGCGCCGACCGCATCCCGAACACGCGCGCGGGCCGCGACGGGATCCTCGGCACGGCGGACGACGACGTGCTCGAGGGCGACGGCGTCTTCACGATCGAGCACTACACCGAGGCCGATGCCGCCGCGGGCTTGATCCCGGCGGGTCACAGCGTCGGGGATCCGATCCCGGGCACGGGCGAGGACATCGACGGCGACGGGCTGCAGGACGGCTCGACGACGCTCTCGAGCGTCAACCTGACCGTGCCGCTGAACACGGCGAACTGGGGGGGCAACATGCCCGCGGCGGGGATCTCGTCCTACTCGACGGTCGCCTCGCTCTACGCGAACCACATGGACGCGGTCTTCTACACGAACCACTCGTTCTGCTGGCTCGTGCTCGGCGGCGCACCCGCGGACGTCAACGGCGCGCTCGTCAGCCGCAACGAGAACATCATCTACGGCACGCCGAGCTTGAACTTCAACCACGACCCGCGCCTCCTCGGCGGTTCGTCGGGCAAGGCCGCGCCGCTCCTGCCGCGCGAGCTCCTGCCGGTGCGCACGATCTCCTGGAAGAAGCTCGACCAGGATCCGAACCACGCGGCGGTGGCGCCGTGAGCCTGCGCTCCTCGAAGCGACTCCCGTTCGCCGCGCTCGCGTTCGTCGTGTGCGCGGCGGGCGCGTTCGGCCAGACGAAATCGACGCCCGCGTCTTCCAGCGGGGAGCCGAGTCGAGCCCAGGTCGAGTCGCTCCTGAACGGGCGCAGCCGCGCGACGCTGCACCCCGGCGATCCGCTCGAGCTCCACGGCACGGCGCCGGACGGCGTCGTCGATCGCTCTGCGACGCCGGCGCTCGCTCAGGGGAAGACGGCGCTCGCGCGCGTCGATCCGGAGGCGGCGCGCCAGCGCGCGTTGAGCCTCTACGGCGACCGGGCGACGTTCTCGACCCCGCTCGCGGACGCGCAGGAGGACGATGCGTCTCCCGGAGGAACCGGCGCTCGCACGCGCGCCGCGAAGGCCGGGACTCAGCCGATGGAGACGGGTACGTCCCGTTGGGTCCTCGGCGCGGGGTTCGCGCTCGTCGTCGGGGCGCTCTTCCTGCTGCGCAAGCTGCGGAGCCTCTGAGCGCCGTCCGCGGAGATCCGCGGGAATCGTGACCCGATCCGCCGCGCGGCGGGGGTGGAGGTGCGATCATGCGCTCTCCCGTGCCGCCGCCGTTCGACGATTCGCTGCTCTCCGCCCATGCCGCGGGATTGCGCGCGCTCGCGCTGTCGATCCTGCGCGACCGCGAAGCCGCGGAGGACGTCGTGCAGGAAACGTGGGCGCGCGCGCTCGTCGCACCGCCGGCGGACCGTTCGGGCCTCGGCGGATGGCTGCGCGTCGTCGCGCGCGGGCTCGCGCTGAACCGGCTGCGCGACGAGCGCCGGCGGCGCGAGCGCGAAACCGCCGCGGTGCGCGCGCGCGGCGCGAACGAAGCGGAGGAGGACGACCTTCGCGCCGAGGGGCTGCGCGCGGTCGTCGACGCCGTGCTCGCGCTCGACGAGCCGTACCGGCGCGTCGTGCTCGCGCGCTACTTCGACGGCCACGAGCCTGCGGAGATCGCCGCGCGACTCGGCGTGCCGGTGGCGACGGTCGCGACGCGGCTCAAGCGCGCGAGAGAGCGGTTGCGCGAGCGCCTCGGTCCGCGCTTCGGCCCCGGCTCGGCCGCGCTCGCGCTCGTCGCCGGGCTCGATCCGCGCACGGTCGGCGGTGCGGGTCCGACGGCCTCGTTCCCGACCCAGGCCGCGCTCGCCTCGTGCGCGGTGATCGCGCTCGCGGCGGCGGTGTTCTTCGTGCTCCCGACCGCGAACGACGCGGTGGACGAGCCCGGGAGCGGAGAGGCCGCGTTCGTCGGCAGGGACCGATCCGAAGCCCGGAGGGACGTCGCGCCGGCGACGCAGCGCGGCGGGGCGGATTCGCGCCCGGATTCCACGGGCGAGGAAGCCGCGCCGGGCGGCACGGCGCGGTCCTCGCTCGCGAGCGCGACCGAACGCAAGCCTCCGTCGCGCGTGCGCCGCTCTCCGTCCGAACCGAAGCTCGAGGCGGGCCCCTACGTGTTCCACCTCGTCGTCGAGGCCGTCGACGATTTCACGCTGCCGTGCTCGGAGGCGACCGTGCTCGCGTCGGTCGGCGGCGGAACGTTGAACGAGCTCGGACGCACGGACGACTCGGGTACGCTCGACCGCACGTGGCGCGGGTTCGAGCCCGTGCAGGAGCTCGAGCTCCTCGTGCGCCATCCGGCGGAAGGCTGTTCACCGCTCGTGCGCGTCGAGCTCGCGCACGACGCGACGACGACGGCGCGCCTGCCGTTGCGCGTCGCGCGGCGCGCGGCCGAGGAGGAGGACGAGGAGGCCGTCGTCGGTTTCGAGCGGTTGCGAGAGGGCAAGCTCGAGCGACGCGACCGCGCGAGATCGAAGCGCACGGAATCGGCGGACGGGTTCGGTCTCGACGGCGCGGGCGAAGCGCCGCGTTTCGCGCTCGACGCGCGCGGGAACGGCGTGTTCACCGAGCCGATGCTCCTCTCGGTGCCGGGCGTCACGCGTCCGGTGTCGTCGGCGGTCCGCGAGCGTGCGTCCACGCGTCCGACCTCGAAATCACGCCGCGGCGGCGGCCAGGTCGAGTTCGCGCTCGAGGTGCGCGACGCCCGCGGTCGGCCCGCGCGCTCCGCCGTCGCCGTACTCGTGCTCGAGGCGTCGGGAACGCGCCTCGTGCTCACGACGGACGACGAGGGGCGCGCGAGCACGCGCCTCTCGCGTCCCGGACGAGCGCGGCTCGCGATCCTGTCGCCGCTCGCGAAGACGCACGTCGAGGAGTTGGAGATTCCGCCGCTCGGCGCGCGCTTCGAGCGCGAACTCGAGGAGGGCGAGCCGCTCTCCGTGCGGATCACCGACGCGGGCGGCGCCGCGTTGGAGGGCGTCGCGGTCGAGGCCTGGAGCGGCGCGTCGTTCGCGGGCTCCGCGCGCACCGCCGTCGACGGACGCGCGACGCTGCGGCTCGCGAAGGGCGGACCCTGGCGGCTCCTTGCGCGCATCGACGAAGCGCCGGTCGAGATCGCCGAGCTCCTGCACTCCGCCGTGTGGTGCGGTTCGAGCGAGCACACGTTCGCGCTGCGCTCCGAGCCGACGCGCGAGGCCTCGTTCGCCGTGCGGTTCGCGCCGACGCGGGGCGCGGAGCTCGCGGATGCATGCGCGCGACTCTGGGATCCGCAGACGGAGCAGGGCCTGATCCTCCCGCGCCTGCCGTCGGCTCCGCTCTCCGGCGTGCCGTTCCTCCTGCAAGGGACGCGCAACGGAGTGTTCGTCCTCGCGGCGGGCGGCACCGGTGAGGACTGGTCGTCGTTCGGCGAGGTGCGCGTGCCTGCGCGCGGGATGCTCGACCTCGGAGTCGTGCCGTTCCGCGAGAACGGGACGATCGTGCTCGACTCCGGCCGACTCTCGGCGGGCGCGCGAGTTTCGGTCGACGTCGGCGTCGTGCGCGACGGAGCTCGGCTCACGCTCCCTGCGTTCGAGGTCGAGCTCCCGACGAAGCTCGCGGCCGCGCCGGGCGCGTGGACCGTCACCGTGCGCTTCACTCCTCCGGAAGCGGTGGAACCTGCGGCGACGAGCGCTCCATCCTCGGCCTCGAACGCCTCGACCGACGTGGACGTGTTCCGGTTCGAACTCGAGCGCGGCGGGCTCGAGCGGCTCGAGGTCGCGTCGACGCCCCCGAGTGCCGAGCCGACTTCGCCCGCGGTCGACCGCGAGCGAGCCACCGGCGCTCCGCGCGGCACGGGGGCGGAGCTCCCGCGCCGCTGAGAGCCTGGGCTCTGAGCCGTCGCCGAGCTTTTTCGGAGTTTCCCGCCGTGCTCGGTCCGCGCACGGGGGACGTGCATGCGATCCTCGAAGACCTCGCGATGCGCTCCGAACCCGAGAACCCGCACGACCTGCTCGCGAGCCACGCCGGCGGACTCCGCGCGCTGGCGTTCGACCTCGTCGGCGACCCGCACGCGGCGGAGGACGTGCTCCAGGACGCGTTCGTGCGCGTGCTGTCGAAGAGCGACGCGCGGGCGGCGAGCGCGGGCGGCGCGCGCGCGTTCCTGCGGACGATCGTGCGGGGGCTCGCGTCGAACCACCGCCGCGACGCGGCGCATCGCGCGGAGCGCGAGGCCGCCTACGCGCGCGATCGCCGCTCGGACGAGCGCGCGACGACGCCGTTCGACGCGCACGCGCGCGGTGAGGTGCTCCAGCGCGTCGTCGCGGCCGTGCTCGCGCTCGAGGAGCCGTACAAGACCGCCGTGCTGCTGCGCTACTTCGAAGGGCTCGGGCCCGCGGAGATCGCCGAGCGCACGAACGCTCCGCTCGCGACGGTCGCGAGCCGGCTCCTGCGCGCGCACCAGAAGCTGCGCGCGGAGCTCGAGCGCGGCGGGAGCGGGCTCGTCCACGCGCTCGCGCCGCTGCTCGGCGCCGCGTGGACGGCGAAGCACGCGGGACCGCTCGCGGCGGCCGAGCGTGCGGTGCGCGTCGGCGACGCCGCGGGCACGTCGATCGGGAAGGGAATCGTCCTCATGGGCACGAAGTCGCTCGTCGCGGCGGGGGCGCTCGTCCTCGCGCTCCTCTGTTGGTGGCTCCTCGCGCCCAGCGGCGACGCGCCGCTCGCGAGCGCGCCGGTGAACGAGTCCGCGCCGCGCGCTGCGGCGCCGAGCGCGCGCGTCGAGGACGCACCTCCCGAGGTCGCCCTCCCCGCGGGACCCGCGCGCGCCGCGGCCGTCGCGACCGCGGCGCGTCCGAGCGCGACGTCGGCATCGGCGCCGCTCGCGTCCGACGGCCCGGGGCCGTTCGAGTTCGAGCTCGAGCTAGCCGTCGTCGACGCGTTCGGCTTCCCTGCGCCCGGCGTCCAGATCGACGCGGCGCCGGATGGACAACCGCTCGCCGACTTCGGGCTCTCGGGTTGGAACGGGAAGCTCCTGCGGAAATGGCGCGGGTTCGAGCCCGCGCTCGACCTCGTCGTGCGGGCGCAGGGGCGCGGCGGGAACACGGACCTGCGACACGTGCGCGTCGCGGCGGGGACCGCGGAGCGCGCGACGCTCGCGCTCGACGTCGTGCTCGAGGACGGCGTCGATGCGTCGTCGTCGCTCGTGCTCACCGCCGTCCTCGGCTCGGGCGGATCGTCGTCGGTGGTGTTCCGCGCGCTTGGAAGCGGCGAGTCGAGCGAGTTCGAGCTCGACGCGCACGGGAACGGCGTGTGGGAGGATCCGTTCCTCTGGGCGCCCGAGCCGAAGGTGCCCCTCCTCGGCGACGTGCCGGTGCTCGGCCGGCTTTTCCAGAGCAGCGGGACGATCCGACTGAGCGGGGAGAGGATCCAGATCGAAGGGCTCGCGCTCGACAGGCAGGACGGCGTCGGCGCCGAGGGCGCGCGCGCCGCGGAGCCCGAGACGTTCACGGTGCACGGCCGCGTGCGGACTCCGAGCGGCGCCGCGGCGGCGAACGTACAGGTCACGCTGCTCGCGAAGGAAGGGTCGCGGCGTCTGCGCGCGACGACGGACGAGTCGGGCGAGTACGCGTTCGAAGGGTGCAGAGCCGGACCCGCGGTCGTGTGCGCGGGCGGCCCGGGCGCGGGGTTCGTCGTGCGCGAGCTCGCGCTCACGGCGACGAGCCCCGCGCTCGACCTCGCGCTCGAGGAGCGCGGCAACCTGTTCGTGCGCCTCGTCGACGAGACGGGCGCGCCGCTCTCGGGCTGGCGTGTCGAGGCGTGGGCGGACGAGCGCGCGCACGACTTCGTGCGCAGCGCGAAGACGGGCGAGGACGGACGCGCGCTCCTCTACGGCGTCGGCGCGGCGCCGCTCGCGCTCGAGGCGCGGCCCGAGAGCGAGACCGGCCCGATCCTCCCCGCGAAGCGCGTGGCGGAGCGCGTCTGGGCGCAGAAGGACGAACTCGCGATCGTGGTCGAGGGCGGCAAGCACCTCGCGCGCGTCGAGCTCGTGCTCGCGTCGGCGACGGGGCGCGTCGCGGACGAGGGCGTCGTGCGCCTCGAGCGCGGCGACGGCGTCGCGGCCGTGCCGGTCCGCGCACGCGACGAGGGCGAAGGCGCCGCCGCGCGCAGGGTGTGGAGCCTCGCCGGCCTCGTGCCGGGGAGCTACCGCCTCGTCGCGGGCGCGCCCGGCGAGGCGTGGACGGACCTCGGACCGATCGAACTGCGCGCCGGGGATGCGCTCGCGCTCGGCGAGCGCCGCTTCGCGCCGCGCGCACGCGCCGCGGTCGTGTTCGCAGCGGACGCGGAACCCGCCGCTCCGAGCGCGTCGACCGACCGCGCGCGTGCGAGCGCGCGCGACGTGCACGCGGCGGACGGGTCGGCCGAGGCGCCCTCCGCGCGCGAACGCGCCGACGCGCGCTTCTTCGCGCGGCGCCGGGGCGCGATCGTCCGCTCGCGATCGTTCGACCTCGAGTTGCCGGGCGAATTCGGCATCCCCACCGGTGAGTTCCGTCTCGAGTGGACGCGCCGCGCTGCGCTCGCGTCGCCGCCGCCGACCCCGGACCGCGCTCCGGGCTCCGACGCGGGCTCCGTGCAGGGCACGAACGCGCTCCTCGGCGGCGCCGAGGACGACTCGCCGCCCCCGCCCGCGTTCGAGGCGGAGGGGAAGGCCGAGACGCACGTCCTCGAGGGTCGCGCGGGCGCGACGACGAAGCTCGAACTCGCTCCGAAGCGCCCCTGAGGTCGTCGGAGCGCGCAGGCGCGCGCGGATCGATCGTGGAACGCCGCGGGTCGCATGGCGGGCCGGGGGAGGCGCGGGTATCCTCCGCGCCCCCCAGCATGTTCCAGCGCATCCTCATCGCCAACCGCGGCGAAATCGCCCTGCGCGTGATCCGCACCGCGCGCGAAATGGGCATCGAGTGCGTCGCCGTGTACAGCGACTTCGACAAGGCGGCGCTCCACACGCGCATGGCCCACGTCGCGGTGCCCCTCGGCGGCAACCTGCCCTCCGAGAGCTACCTCGTCGCCGAGAAGATCATCGCCGCCGCGAAGGCGACCGGCGCGCAGGCGATCCACCCGGGCTACGGCTTCCTCTCCGAGAACGCGTCGTTCGCGCGCAAGGTCCGCGACGCGGGCCTCGTGTGGATCGGCCCGCCGCCCGAGGCGATCGAGGCGATGGGGGACAAGATCAAGAGCCGCCAGCGGATGAAGGCCGCCGGCGTGCCGGTCGTGCCGGGCCTCACCGAGCCCGTCGAGGACGTGAAGAGCGCGCTGACGGCCGCCGAGACGATCGGCTACCCGATCGCGATCAAGGCCGCGGCGGGCGGCGGCGGCAAGGGCATCCGCATCGTGCGCGACGCCGCGTCGATGGAGAGCGCGTTCCGTACGGCGAGCGGCGAGGCGAAGGCCTCCTTCGGCGACGGACGCGTGTACCTCGAGCGCTACCTCGACCGACCGCGTCACATCGAGGTCCAACTCCTCTTCGACACGCACGGCAACGGCGTGCACTACGGCGTGCGCGAGTGCTCGATCCAGCGCCGCCACCAGAAGCTGCTCGAGGAGTGCCCGAGCGTCGTGATCGACGACGCGACGCGCGAGGCGATGGGCGAGGTCGCGATCCGCGCCGGCAAGGCCGTCGGGTACCAGAACGCGGGCACGGTCGAGTTCCTCTGGTCGCCGAACGGCAAGACGAAGCCCGACGGCCGCCCCGACGGCAACTTCTACTTCCTCGAGATGAACACGCGCCTCCAGGTCGAGCACCCCGTGACGGAGATGGTCACCGGCTCCGACCTCGTGCGCGAGCAGCTCCGCGTCGCCGCGGGCGAGCCGCTCGGCTACGACCAGAAGGCGATCCAGTGGCGCGGCTGGGCGATCGAGGTGCGCCTCAACGCCGAGGACCCGTTCAACAAGTTCCTCCCGTCGACGGGCACGATCCGGAACCTGCGCATGCCCGGCGGTCCGTGGGTGCGGCTCGACCTCGGGCTCTACCGCAACATGGAAGTGGGCGTGAACTACGACCCGATGCTCGCGAAGGTGATCGTCTGGGGCGCGGACCGCATGCAGGCGATCCAGCGCATGCGGCGTGCGCTCCAGGAGCTCAACGTCGGCGGCGTGCGCACCTCCGCGCCCGCGGCGCTCGCGGTGCTCGAGGACGAGCGCTTCCAGAAGGGCGACTTCGACACGCACTTCCTCGAGAAGCTCGACCTCTCCGCGCAGCGCGCCGATTACGACGAGCTCGTCGCCGCGGCCGCTGCGATCTACCGGCACGGCATCGCGCGCCGGCGCACGCTCTCGACCTCGTCGGCGGAGCGCGACGCGTGGCTCGCGCGCGGCCGGAGCGGGCTCACGGCGCACGTCGCGCACGGCGTGAAGCGCCAGGGAGGGGACGCGTGAAGTACTTCGTCACGGTCAACGGCCGGCCGCACGAGGTCGAGCTCGTCGAACGCCTCGGCGCGCTCGTCGTCGCGGTCGACGGGAAGACGCTCGACCTCTCGTACGAAGAGGTCGACGACCTCGGCCAGGTCGTCCTGCTGCGCGACGGGAAGAGCTACGCGCTCTCGATCGAGGGCGACGAGCAGAAGGTGCAGATCACGCTCGCCGGCCACTTCCACGCGATCACGCTCGAGGACGAGCGCGAGCGCGCAGCGCACGCCGCGGACCGCGCGCACTCGAAGGGCGGCGGCGTCGTCACGGCGGTCATGCCCGGCGTGGTCGTCGAGCTGCTCGTGAAGCCCGGCGCGCGCGTCGCGAAGGGCGCGCCGCTCCTGATCCTCTCCGCGATGAAGATGCAGAACGAGATCGCGGCGCCGGTCGACGGGGTCGTGAAGGAGGTCTTCGTCGCCCCCGGTCAGGCCGTCGCGGGGGGAGCGAAGCTGCTCGCTCTGACCGCGGATCCGTGACGCATGGGGGGGCGCTCCGCGCTCCGCCCGCGTTTCATAACGAAACCGTTCCGAGCCTCCGGGTTTGGGCATCCCTAGACTCCACGCGTCCGCGTCGAGTTTCTCGATGTCCGTCCCGCACACCCCAAGCTTCCTGGCGCGTCCCGCGCTCGATTCGTCCGCCCGCTCCGCGGAGTTCGAGCTCCCGAGACCGACGACGCCCGAGCGCGAGCTCGACTCGCTGCGGTTCGCCTTCGACGCCGAGCGCATGGGGGCGTGGGAGTACGACCTCGTCGCCGCGCGGCTTTCGTGGTCGGCGGGTTGTGCGAGCCTCTTCGGTTTCGAGGCCGCGCCGGGAAGCGGCTCTCCGGAGCGGTTCCTCGAGCGGCTCCATCCCGAGGACCGGACGGTCCTCGTCGCGGCTGCGCGCGCCGGGTTGGCGGACGAGCGCACGCTCGAACTCGAGCTGCGCGTCGTGCTCGCCGACGGGGGCGTGCGTTGGGTGCTCGTGCGCGGCCGCGGTCGGCGCGACGCCGTGGGCCGAGTCGAGCGGGTCACGGGAGTCGTCGTCGACATCACCGATCGCCGCCGGCACGAAGACGAGCTCCGCGCGAAGGAGGCCCGCCTCGTCCAGGCGAACGCGCTGCTGGCCGCGGTGAACCGCGTCCAGAACTCGCTCGCGACGGAGGAGCTCGAACACGCCGCGGAGCGCTGGCTCGAGGACCTGCTCGCGCTCGCGGATTGCGAACGGGTCGTCCTCGGGCGGCTCGTCCCGGGCTCCGCCGCCGCGCCGGAGTTCCTCTGGACTCAGCGCGCGAAGGGGCCGCACGCGCCGGCCTCGCTCGACCCCGAGCTGCTCGCGCGGTCGTTCGCGTTCCCGATCGCGCACCGTCTGCCGCGCATCGAGGCCGAGACCGTACCCGGTTGCGCGTCGCCCGGACTCCTCGGCGTGCCTCTCTGCGTCGGAGGCGCGCTCGTCGGTGTCCTCGGTTTCGCCGGTCGCGAGGGCGGCTTCGAGCCCGAGTTCGTCGGTTGGCTCGAGCCGATGACGACGGCGTGCGCGCGCCGGCTCGACGCCCACTCGGCCGAGGCGCGCCGTCGCGCCGCGGAGGAGAACCTGCGCGCGTCGGAAGAGCGCCTGCGCTCCGTGCTTCGCGCGACGAACGACGTCGTCTGGGATTGGGATCTCGCGCGCGGCGAACTCCTGTGGAGCGTCCGCTACGCGGAGCTCTTCGGGTATCCGCTCGCCGATCTCGGGATGAGCGTCGCCGAGTGCGATCACCGCGTGCATCCGGACGATCGGCCGGCGCTCGACGCGAGCCTCCGCGCCGCGATCGAAGGCGGCGCGGAGTACTGGACGCACGACTACCGCTACCGCGCCGCCGACGGCTCGTGGCGCCACGTCCACGACCGCGGCTTCGTGCTCCGCGACGCGGACGGGCGCGCGAGGCGCATGATCGGCGCGCTGCAGGACGTGACGCGCGAGCGCGAGTCCGCGTCGGCCCTTCGCGCGAGCGAGGCGCGGTTCCGCTCGGTGTACGAGCAGGCGCTCGTCGCGATGGCCCGCACGACGCTCGACGGCCGCGTGCTCGACGCGAACCCCGCGTTCTCGGCGATGCTCGGCTACACGCGCGACGAACTCACGTCCTCGACCGTCGAGGACCTGACCCACCCCGACGACTGGCCGGAGAACCTCGCGCTGCGCCGCGCGGTGGTCGAGGGCCGCCTCGGCGGCTTCCAGATCGAAAAGCGGTACCGTCGGAAGCACGGCTCCTGGTTCTGGGCGCGGCTCAACGTGACCCTCGTGCGCGACGCGGCCGGCCGACCGGAGTGCTTCTTCGCCGTCATCGAGGACGTCACCGAGCGCAAGGAAGCCGAGCGTGCGCTCCGCGAGCTGAACCAGGAGCTCGAGCGCCGCGTCCAGGAACGCACGACCGAGCTGCGCTCGACCTTGAGCGAACTCGAGAGCTTCAGCTACTCCGTTTCGCACGACCTGCGCGCGCCGTTGCGCGGGATGGACGGGTGGAGCCAGGTCCTGCTCGAGGAACACTCCGCGAGCCTCGACCCGGCGGGGCGCGAGATCCTGCAGCGGATCCGCGCCAATTGCTCGTCGATGAGCCGACTGATCGACGGACTCCTCGCGCTGTCGCGGCTCTCGCGCGACGAGATCGCGCCCGAGCGCGTCGACCTCGCTCCGATCGCGCGCGAGATCATCGAACGCCTGCGCGCCGCCGAGCCGGAGCGCGAGGTCGAGTTCCTGCTCAGCGGCGACCTGCACGCGCACGCCGATCCGCGCCTCGCGCGCACGCTGGTCGAGAACCTCCTCGGCAACGCGTGGAAGTTCACGGCGCGCAAGCCGCGCGCCCACATCGAGTTCTACTCCGTTCCCGGCCCCACGGGCGAGCGGACCTTCTGCGTCCGCGACGACGGTGCGGGGTTCGAGTCCGAGCACTCCCGCCGGCTCTTCCAACCCTTCGAGCGGCTGCATTCCCAGGCGGAGTTCCCGGGTTCGGGGATCGGTCTCGCCACGGTGCAGCGCATCGTGCGCCGGCACGGCGGGGACGTGCGGATCGAGGGCGCGCCCTCGGCCGGGGCGCGAGTCTGCTTCACGCTCGGGCCGTGCTGAGCTCCTCCTTCCGAGAGCAGCCGCGCCGCGCCGGAGACGCGGCTCCGAGGGCGCCTCGGGCTCGCCGGCGGACCGGCTCCACTCGCCGGGCTCCTTGCCGGCAGCGAACCGTCGACACCCGGTCCCGCGCTTGGCATCGTGATCCGCGCAAAGCGTCCATCGCGTCCATGCTTCCCCGCCTGCTCCTCCTCGTCGACGACAACTCGGACGACGAAGCGCTGACGCGCCGCGCGCTGCGCCGCGTGGAGGAGTGCTCGATCGAGGTCGTCGTCGCTCGCGACGGACGCGCCGCGCTCGACCTCCTGAACGACCTCGAGCCCGTGCGGCGCCTCCCACGCCGGCCCGATCTGGTCCTGCTCGACCTGAAGATGCCGCGCCTGTCGGGAAGCGAGGTGCTCGCTTCGCTCCGCGCGAATCCGGCGCTGCGCGACCTGCCCGTGGTCGTCTTCACGTCGTCGTCCGAGGAGCAGGATCGGCGCACGAGCCTCGCACTCGGGGCGAGCGATTTCGTCAGCAAGCCGGTCGAGTACGGCGCGTTCTGCGACGCCGTCGTCGCGATCCTGCGGCGCTGGACTCCGACGTCCGCCGAGCCCCCGACGGCTCCGCGGACGGCACCCCACGGTGGGACGTCGGCGGCATCGGTCGAAACCCCGTCCTGACCGCCGGGCCGTCGACCCGCCGCGTCGAACGGCGAGTACGATCGAGTCGATGGCTCCGCTCCACCGACTCCTCCGCGTCCCCGCGCTGTCGCTCGTCGCCGGTCTCGCGCTCGCGCCCGCGAGCTCCGCAACGTGGTCGATCGTCGTCGTGAACACACGGACGAAGGAGGTCGCGGTCGCGTCGGCGACCTGCCTCACGAACTTCAACCTGCGTCCGCGGCAGGCCGTCGTGCGCGTCGGCGTCGGCGCGGCGGCGTCGCAGGCGGCGATCGACGAGAACGGCGTCAATCGCTTCTACCTCTGGAACGGGATGCAGAGCGGCCTCGTGCCGGAGCAGATGATCGCGGACCTCGCGACGCTCGACCCCGGACACGAGGCGCGGCAGATCGGCATCGCGGTGCTCTACGACGCTCCGGCGACGTTCTCGGGCTCGCAGACGCTCGACGCGAACCCGATGGTCGCGGGTGAGGTCGGCGACCTGCGCTACGCGATCCAGGGCAACATCCTCGCGGGTGACGCGGTCGTCGCGAACGCGGAAGCGGCGCTGATCGCGACGCCGGGCGATCTCTCGCTCAAGGTGATGGCCGCCATGGAGGCCGCGCGCGCGACGGGCGGCGACGGACGTTGCTCGTGCAACCAACCCGATCCCACGGCGTGCGGCGCTCCGCCGCCCTCGTTCACGTACTCCGCGTTCACCGCGTACATCACCGTCGCGCGGATCGGCGACGTCGACGGCGTCTGCAACCTCGCGCAGGGCTGCGCGAACGGACAGTACTTCTGCAACATCACCGCGATCTCGGGGGTCGGCGGCGTCGAGCCCGTGCTGCGGCTCGAGTCGAACTACGCGGGCTGGCGAGCGGGGCTGGCGACGCGCGCGGATCAAATCGAGACGACGGTGACGCCGTTCGCGCGGCGGCTCCCCGCGGACGGCACGACGAGCACGGAGGTCGAGGTCGACGTGCGCAACATCGAAGGCGTGCGGCTCGTCGACATCCGCACCGCACTGCGCATCACGCAGACCGGCGGGACCGCGGCGAACGCCGTCGTGGGCGAGCCCTACGTCGTGCGGCCGGGCGTGCTGCGCTTCCCCGTCACGGCGGGCACGCAGCCGGGGAGCGCGCGATGGAAGCTCGAAGCGCTCCACGACGGCGCGACGGTGCGCCTCGTCGACCTCGAGCTCGCGATCGAGCCCGCGGCCGAGCTCTTCGCGGGCTTCTCGAGCGTGAGCGCGGGCGCCGACACGGTCGTGCCGTTCACGCTCGACCTCGGCGCGGCTCGCGCGGGCGCGTCGTACCTCCTGCTCGCGAGCGCGTCGGGCACGACGCCGGGCGTCGTCTTCGAAGGGGCCGCGCTCCCGCTGAACAGCGACTACGTCTTCCGCTCGAGCTTCCGCGCAGCGAACACGGGCCGCTTCCAGGACACGAGCGCGTTCCTCGACGCGGACGGCCGCGCGCAAGCCCGCTTCTCCGCGCCGGCGCACCTGCTCGACCCGTTCGTCGGCGGCCGCATCGACTGGTGCGCGCTCGTGCGCAACCCACCTGGGGTCGTCCCCCACGTGACGAACGTCGCGAGCTTCACCGTCGACTAGTACGGAGTCAGGCCGTTTTTTCAACCGATTCGCAGCGTCGCACCCGGCGCGAATCGGTTGAAAAAACGGCCTGACTCCGTATCACCGCGCCTGCTCGAGCGCGTGCTTCGTCGCCTTCGCGGCGTCGGCGTCGCCGAGGCGTTCCTCGACCTGGGCTTCGCGTTCGAGCAGCGCGACGAGCGCGTCCTTCGCTCCGAGCTCTCTCGCGAGCCGCACGCCCTGCTTCGCCGCGACGAGCGCGCGCTCGTTCCAGTTCTTCGCGTAGCAGAGGTCGGCGACGTGGTGCACGGAGTCGAGCTCGTCGGAGAGGAGCCCGATCCCGTGTTGGATCCAGCGCGCCTTCGACCACGCGTCGAGCGCCTCGTCGACGCGTGCGAGCGCCTGCAATGCGCGCCCGCGCGCCTCGTGGCCCATCGCGGCGCCCCACCAGTCGCCGAGCGACTCGGCGCGCAGCGCGCACGACTCCGCCTGATCGAGCGCGGCGCGCGCGTCGCCCTTCTTCAGGAGCTGGCCCGCGTCGTGGTACGCCTTCTGGCCCGCGCGGAACGTCTGCGCTTCCTCGGCCTTCCACCCGACGAACGCGGACGCGTAGTCGGCGAACAGCGGCGACCCCGTCGCCTCGCTCGCGAGCTCCGCGCCCCAGAGCGCCCGCGCGCGCATCGCCTTCACGCGCGCGAGGTCGGGGGTCGCGCTCGTCTCGATCAGCTTCAAGCTGCCTTCGAGGTCCGCGTCGATCAGCGGGAGGACGAGCTCGCCGACCTCCTTCCACAGCGCGAGGCACGCGGCGCGGTCGCGCGCTTCGTACGCCTTTTCGTAGCGCGCGCGGAGCGCGGCGAAGGGGCTCGGGTCCTGGACGGGCGTGAGGGCGAGGACGATCGGGAGGAGCATGGTTTCGTTTCGCGGGTGAGGGCGGTGCGCGCGCTCGAGCCCGCCGCCCGAGGCTCGTGGAATCGAGCTCGAGGCGTTCGAGTCGCGGGTCGCGGCGTGCGGCGGAGAACCTCGCACGGGAGCGTGCTCCCGAGCGCGGCGGGCGCCTAGACTACGCAGAACCCGAGACGCCGAACATGCAGCCCTGGTTCCGAACGTTGTGCGATTGGATCGCGATCCCTTCCATCACCGGCGACGAGGGGAGCTACGGCGACGCCCTCCAACGACGTTTGTCGCAGATGGGCCTCGGCGTCGAGCGCCAGGAGCTCTCGCCCGGCCGTTCCAACGTGCTCGCGCGCGCCGGGAAGCCGCGCGTCGTGTTCTGCACGCACCTCGACACGGTGCCGCCCTACTTCGGCGTGCGCGAGGAGCGGACGACGATCCACGGACGCGGCGCGTGCGACGCGAAGGGGCCGGCGGTCGCGATGCTCGCGGCGGTCGAGCGCTTGCTCGCGAGCGGCGAGGACCGCGTCGGGCTGCTCTTCACGGCGGGCGAGGAGACGGACAGCGCGGGGGCGACGCTCGCGAACGCGCGACTCGCGGAGCCGTGGGACCCGGCGTTCACGATCGTCGGCGAGCCGACGGACCTGCGCTACGTCGCGGCGGGGAAGGGGACGTTCAAGGCGAAGCTCGCGGCGAAGGGCGTCGCGGGGCACAGCTCGCAGAACGTCGGACCGTCGGCGGTGCACGAGCTCGTGCACTGCGCGCACCGGTTGCTCAGCGAGTCGTGGGGGAGCCACCCGGTGCTCGGCGCGGGCACGGTCAACGTCGGACAGATCCACGGCGGCGTCGCGGCGAACGTCGTCGCGGCGGAGGCGGAAGCGGAGATCTTCGTGCGCACGGTCGAGCCGGTGGAGCGCGTGCAGGCGCGCATCGAGCGCTGCCTCGGCCCGCACGTGAAGCTCGCGCTGCATGCGAAGGCCTACCCTCCGATCGAGTTCGTCGTGCCCGAGGGCGACGAAGGCATCGCGATCGCGTTCGGCACGGACGTGCCGCATCTGTCGCGGTGGGGCCGGCCGCTGCTGATCGGCCCGGGCTCGATCCTCGACGCGCACACGGACCACGAGAAGGTCGAGAAGCAGGACCTCGAGCGCGCGGCGGCGGAGTACGAACGCGCGGCGCGGTGGGCGTTGGCGCGGGTGGATGCGAAGTGAACGACGCGTCGGGCACGCTCGTCCGCGCGTCGCAGTGCGTCGTGCGACCTAGCCTCACACCGTCGGCACCGCGTGACGTTCGCCGCGTGCCCTTCTCTCCTTTCATCCGCGAGGGGCATTCCTTAGTGTTGGAAGATGCGTGGCCTACGGAGGGAACGCGTGGCGAGGAATGAGGATGGAGAACATGGTGCTGGACGGGCATGAGCTCTTTCGCCGCGGGGGGATTCTCCTGCGTTCGGCGCATCACCACTGGCCTCGCCTTCGTCTTCTCACCATCGGCCGAACGGCCTTGTTCTGCTCTTGCCTGCTGGTCGTCGGCGCCTGCGATGACGACGAACGCTACGTTCGCGAATATGAATCGCTCTATCGAGTCACGTTCGACACGTGCACGTTGTGGTTGGACTCGAGGCTGGTGCTCGACGAGGACTCGGATCGTGCTCACCTCGACTGGATTCGACAGCACACAGAGTGCCCTGGTTGTGTCGTCGTCTACCGCAAGGAATGCAGGCCCCTGATCGAGAGAGAAGCCATGCCGCCCGGTATGTGCGGAGTCGTCACGAGTGCGAAGCAGAGGGTTCTCGCCATCATCCCCGAGGGTGAAATCTATGCGCGTGGGACCGATTCTGGCTTGGATCCCCAGGCAATCGTGTACTTCCGCAAGATCCAGTTGGCTTGTGAACCTCCGATCGTTGGTGCGCCCATTTGCTTGCCGACCCACGTGATGGATCTCCTTCAATTCGTGGGTCCCGCGGAGAAGTAGTCGGCCGTGCGATTGGCCGTCACCGTCCGGCGCCCTCGCGCCTCGCACGCATTCCGATCGAGTCCCTTCCCGTCCGCGCTCATCGCGACGCGGACAGGTCCACCCGCTCGGTGAGTCGCGGAGCCGAGCGTGAACTCCGCTCGCCCGTGACCCCTCGCTGCTCCTGCGCGTCGAGCGCGTTGGTGCAAGACCTGCCCTCGAACTCGCGCTCGAGGCTCGCCGGCATGGAACACAGGACGCGGTTCGCCTTCGTCGCGAGCTCCACCCGTCACGGGTCTCGGAACACTCGGCTCAGGAAGGTTCCCGAATCAAGTTCGGGAACGCCGTGCGCGTTCGGTCGAGCGAGTGTCCGTCGGCGCGGTCGTGAGCGCGCGGAGCGCCTCGCGCGGAGCGATTCCCCGCGTCACTGCGCCCGCGTCGCCTCGCACTCCTTCGAGTCGAGCACCTTCCCGTCCGCGCTCACCGCGCTGATGCGCCAGCGCACGTGCGTGGGGAGCGTCAGGAGCTCCGTCTGCGTCGGCGTCCACACCGTTTCGAGGCGATGGTCGTTCACGAGCACCGCGGGCGCGTCCGGCGGCTTCGTCGCGTCGAAGCACTCGAAGCGGAACCAGCCGCCCGGCGGCTTCGCGCCGCGGCCGCGGAACTCCGAGAAGCGAGCGACAGCGCCCTTCGGCGCGAAGCACTCGATCGCGAACGGGCCGGGACGCGCATCCGCCGTGCGCGGGTCGCGCAGCACGGAGAACACGATGAAGCCGATCGTCGCGAGCGCGGCGAGACCGACGAGCATGCGCCACGTGCGCGGTCCCGCAGCGCGTTCGGAGGACGAGGAGCTCGGCGCGGCGGTGGGCATGGGGCGCGGATTCTAGGCTGTCGCGCGCGGCACGGACAGCGCGCCGCGGGCGTCGGCGGGATGGAACGCTCCGACGTCGGCGACCGAGCGCGGTGCTCGCGTTCGCCCGCGGCGAGGTCGAGCTCCGAGCCCGTCGACGCGCCACGCGTCGAGCTTGGCGCGCGCTCCTACGGCTCCCTAGACTGCGCGCCCGCGTTCGGACGCGGAGGGAGCACGCAGCATGGCGGGCAGCACATCGAGCGAAACCAGGATCACGGGCACGGCGCTGCTCGACGCGCTCGAGTCGGGCGCGGTGCGCGTCGCCGAACGCGGCGCGGACGGCGTTTGGCGCGTCCACGGCTGGGTGAAGGAGGAGATCCTGGCGCTCTTCCGCGCGAGCGGCGTCGTCGCGAAGGGCCTCGAGTGCGCGCCGAGCTCCGGGCCGAGCGTCTTCCGCGACAAGGAGCCCTTCGACGTGCGCCGCTGGACCGCCGAGCAGAACGTGCGCGTCGTCCCCGGCGGCTCCGCCGTGCGCCGCGGCGCGTTCGTGGCGCCGACCTGCGTGCTCATGCCGCCGTGCTACGTCAACGTCGGCGCGTCGATCGGCGCGGGCACGATGATCGACAGCCACGCGCTCGTCGGTTCGTGCGCGCAGATCGGCGAGCGCGTGCACGTCTCCGCCGCCGCGCAGATCGGCGGCGTGCTCGAGCCCGCGAACGCGCGGCCCGTGATCGTCGAGGACGACTGCTTCGTCGGCGGGAACTGCGGCGTGTACGAGGGCGTGCTCCTGCGCAAGGGCGCCGTGCTCGCGGCGGGGACGATCCTCGCGTCGGGGACGGTCGTGTACGACGTCGTGAACCAACGTGAGCTGCGCGGCACGCGCGAGGCGCCGCTCGAGATCCCCGAGCGCGCGGTCGTCGTGCCGGGGTCGAGACCCGTGCCGCGGAAGGGCCTCACCGACGTCTGGGGCGCGACGCACGGTCTGCACGTCGCGTGCGCGCTCATCGTGAAGTACCGCGACGAGAAGACCGACCGCGCGACGGCGCTCGAGGACGCGTTGCGGTGAAGACGCGCCGCGTGCAGCGGCGCGAGCGCTTCACTCGGCTCTCGGCGATTCGGACGGGCTCGCGCTCGCCTTGGGCTGCACCCGCCGGAACCGAATCACCCCGCGCCACGGCCACGTCGTGATCGGTTTGCCGTGGCGCGTCACCTCGAGCGCGCCCGCTTCGGAGAGACGGTGCGCGAGCGCCTTCACGTCCTCCATCCACCGCTTCCAGTTCTCCGCGTCGAAGCGACGCGCGACGTCGGCGGGGCCGATCGAGGCCTTGCCCCGCAGCTCGCCGATCATCGTGGTGAGGAGCTCGGTGAGCTTGCGTTCGTTCTCGGGCTTGAGCGTGCGGTGCATGGAGTTCGGTGGCGTCGGGGACGGGCGATCCGGCGCAGGATGACACGCGCTCCGTTCACGTGCGAGCGTCGAGCGCGTGCCGCTCATTCCTTGCGCGTCGGCGTCGTCGTCGCGAGCAGGCCGACGACGAGCACCCACGTCGGGAACGCCGCGAGGCCGGGGATCGCTTCCATCACGAGCACGGGGAGCAGTTGCCAGCGGAAGCCGAGCAGCGCGAACAGGAGGAGCGCGGTCGCGAGGTCGACGGCCCACTGGATCGGCGGCGCGAACTCGGCGAACACCGAGATCGCGTCGGAGATGCCGGCGATCACGAGCGCCGCGAGCTTCTTCTGCTTCGTGATCGCGAAGCCGGCGGTCGCGGCGTGGAGGAGCGACGGCGGGCCCTGCGCGGCGGACGGCGGAGCGCTCGTCGGCGGTCGCGACGAGCCCGGCTCTTCCGCCGCGTCGCGCGCGGGCGGCAGGACTTCGGGCTCGTGCACCTTGAGCGGAGGTCGCGGCTCCATGGTGCCGAGTCTACTGCGCCCGGCCGGCCGGGCGCAGCGCTCGCCTTCCCGCGGCGCTCAATCGGGGCGCCGCCGGGTGCCCGAGTGGATCGCCACGCGCGTTCGCACTCGCTCCGCCTCCGAACGGCTCGCGACGCAGGTTCGCGCGCGCTTTGCGCCCGGGCGGAGCGCAGCGCACGCTCGCAGGCGTTTGGCGCCGCGATCGGATCGCGGCCCGTTCGCCGCCGCTCAGCGCCCGAACTGATCGCGGCGCACGTTCACCTTGCGGCCGCGGATCTTCGTGTTCCGCAGCGCCTGGATGATGTCGTCGGCGAAGTCCTCGGGCACCTCGACGATCGAGAACCGGTCCTGGATCTCGATCGCGCCGATCGCTTCGCCCGGGATGCCCGCCTCGTTCGCGATCGCGCCGACGAGGTCGCCGGGGCGGATGTTGTCGATGCGGCCCGCCGCGAGGAAGAGGCGCGCTTTGTCGAAGCCGTGCGCCTCGGGTCCGCGACCGGAGTCGCGTCCGCGGCGGAAGCCGCCGCGCTCGTCGCCTCCGCGCCGGTCGAAGCCGCCGCCCCGGAAGTCGCGGCCCGCGTCCGGCCCGCGCTCGCGGCCGCCGCCGAGCTCGAAGGCCTCGCGCTCCATCGGTCCGCGCTCGCGCGGCGGACGGTTGTCCGGTCCGCGCTCGAACGGCGGGCGGCCGCCGGGGCCGCGGTCGTGGAACTCGCGGCGCGGTCCGCGGCCGCCGCCGTCGAAGCCGCCGCGCGCGTCGAAGCGCCCGGGGCCCGCGCGTTCGCCGTCGAACCGGCCGCGGCCTTCGAAGCGCCGGTCGTTCCCGCGCTCGTCGCGGCGCGGCTGCGGTTGGAGCAGCACGTCGAGGCCCGCGTCCTCGTCCTCCGTCGCGTGCTCGGCCTGGTGCACGAGCTTCGCGGCCGCCGCGGCGACGTCGAGCGGATCGAGCTCGCTCGAGAGCTCCTTCGCGATCGAGCGGAACGCGTCGAGGCCGCCCTCGAGCACCGCGCCGCGGATGCGCTTCTTGAGCTCCTCCATGCGCCGCGTGCGCACGTCGTCCTGCGTCGGCATCGGCTCGATCGGGATCGGCTGCTGCGTCGCGCGCTGGAAGAGCTTCAAGAGCCGCTGCTCGCGCGGCTCGAGCAGCGTGATCGCGACGCCGTCGCGCCCCGCGCGGCCCGTGCGACCGATCCGGTGCACGTACGCGTCGGGCTCGGTCGGCACGTCGTAGTTCACGACGTGCGTCACGTGGTCGATGTCGAGGCCGCGCGCCGCGACGTCCGTCGCGACGAGCAGGTCCGTCGTGCCTCCGCGGAAGCGCTTCATCACGCGGTCGCGGTGGTCTTGCGAGAAGCCGCCGTGGAGCGCCTCCGCGCGCCAGCCGTGCGCGTTCATCGCCTCGGTGAGCTCGTCGACCTCGACGCGCGTCCGACAGAACACGATCGTCGACGCGGGCGACTCCGCGTCGAGCACGCGCGCGAGCGCCGCGGGCTTCACCGCGCGCGGCACGACGTACGCGACCTGGCGCACGCGCGGCAGCGCGCCGGGCGCCGCACGCTCGCGCGCGATCGAGATGCGCACGGGGTTCTCGAGGTGCTGCTCCGCGATCGCGAGGATGCGCGGCGCGAGCGTCGCGGAGAAGAGCGCCGTCTGGTGCCGTTCCGGGAGGCGTCCGAGGATCGCCTCGAGGTCCTCCGCGAAGCCCATGTCGAGCATCTCGTCCGCCTCGTCGAGCACGACGAGCTTCACGTCGGAGAGCTCGAGCGTGCCGCGCTCGAGGTGGTCGAGCGCGCGCCCCGGCGTCGCGACGACGATGTCGACCCCGCGGTCGAGCGCGCGCAGTTGCTGCACGATCGACTGGCCGCCGTAGATGGGGAGCACGCGGTGCTCGAGCTCCTTCCCGTACTTGTGCACCGCCTCGGCGACCTGCATCGCGAGCTCGCGCGTCGGGACGAGCACGAGCGCCTTCGGCGCGTTGCGCCGCGCGCGGCCTTCCGCGAGGACGCGCTGGAGCATCGGGAGCGCGAACGCGGCCGTCTTGCCCGTGCCGGTCGCGGCCTGACCGAGGAGGTCCCTCCCGGCGAGCAGCGCGGGGATCGACTCCTTCTGGATCGGCGTCGGTTCCTCGTACCCGAGCCCGGCGAGCGCGCGCACGAGCTCCGCCTGCAGCCCGAGCGCGGCGAACGCCGCGGCGGGCGCGGCCTCGCCGGCGGGGTCGAGCGCGCCCTCGGCGTCCGCGACCTCGTCCTCGACGGAGGCGGTCTCGGCGGCCTGGGACTCGGCGGCGGCGCGGTCTTCCCGGCGGGGCGGGAGCGGGGTGGGGGTGCCGAACGGCGACACGGGCTCGGCTTGGGTCGGGATCGGATCGGTCATGGAGGTCTTCGTGGCGAGCGGAGAACCGAACAGCGTCGCATGCCGCGCGCCGGAGCGCGAGGAGGAATCTCGCCCGACCCGGGCCGGGCGCCCTGGGACGGCGTGGCGGGCCCTTTTTCGATGCGCGCGGTCCAAGGCGCGGTCGCGCGGCCGCGGGGACGGCCCACGCTCACGCGTCGGCGCCGCGCGCGGTCCCGCGCTCGCCGGACGCGAGTCGTACACGCGTCGAGCGTCGCCGTCGGTCGACCGCTGGACGTGCGCGGGTAGGATGCGCCCGGCAGGAGGTCGAACGCGCCTCGTACGAACGCGGGGCGGAGCGCGCCGTCCATGCCCGCGCTCCCCCGCATGCCCCAACCCTCGCGTCGTCGTTCCCTGCGTGTGCTCGCGTCGCTCGCCCTCGTCGGGTTCGCCGCGTGCTCGACGCCGGACTGGGAGCGCGACGCCGACCGCGACGTCGCCCGCATCCTCGACGACGGGTCGCGGAAGACGCTCGGCGACCGGGAAGCGACCGCCCGCCGGCCCGCGGTGAAGGCGCCCGAGCCCGCGCCGGCCGCGGACGCGCCGCCCGCGGCGCCCGTGCACGCGGCGCCCGCGAACGCCGCGCCGCCGCGCGTCGTGTCGCTCGCCGACGCGCTCGACCTCGCCGTCACGAAGAACCGCGAGATGATCGGGCGGAAGGACGGGCTCTACCAATCCGCGCTCTCGCTGACGGGGACGCGCTACGCGTTCTCGCCGCGCGTCGCGTCGGCGCTCTCGTACGTGTTCTCCGGCGCGGACCCCGGCGACCAACACCACGGCGCGAACTGGAGCGCGTCGGTCGCGCAGAAGCTCCCGTGGGGCGGCGACGTGTCGGTCACGGGCTCGACCGGCTTCTCGAGCGCGTCGGGCAACGCCTACGACGCGAGCGTCGCGATCCACCTGACCCAGCCGCTCCTGCGCGGCGCGGGGCGCGACGTCGCGTGGGAAGGGCTGACGCAGGCCGAGCGCAGCCTCGTGTACGCGATCCGCGACTTCGAGCTCTTCCGCGAGGGCTTCAGCATCGACGTCGCGCGCCGCTTCTACGAGCTCGTGCAGCAGAAGCAGGCGCTCGAGAACCAGCGCCGCAACCTCGAGGGCTTCGTGTTCGGCCGCAAGCAGGCCGAGGCGCTCTTCAGCGTCGGGCGCACGAACGAGCTCGAGGTCCTGCGCGCGCGGCGCAGCGAGCTCACGTCGCAGAACAGCTTGATCGAAGCGGAGGAGGGCCTGCGCCTCGCGCTCGACCGCTTCCGCATCTTCCTCGGCCTCGGCGAAGGCGAGCAGGTCGATGTGAAGGACGAGGAGCCCGCGTTCGTGAAGATCGACTTCGAAGTCGAGTCCGCGGTCGCGGTCGCGCTCGAGAACCGGCTCGACTGGCTCAACCAGAAGGAGCAGCTCGAGGACGCGCGCCGCGGCGTGCGGATCGCGAAGAACGGACTCCTGCCGGACCTCGCGCTGTCGCTCGACTACTCGCTCGGCACGGGCTCGAGCGCCGAGTTCGGCGGTCGGCCGCTCGACGACGGCTCGTATTCGGCGGGACTGTCGCTCGACATTCCCCTGCAGCGCACGAACGAGCGCAATGCGTATCGCTCGTCGCAGCTCGGGCTCGCGAGCGCCGAGCGCGCCGTCGCGCAGTTCCAGGACGACCTCGTCGCGTCCGTGCGCAGCACGTTCCGCGAGCTCGCGCGCCGCGAGCAGAGCCTCGCGATCCAGGAACAATTGATCGCCGACCAGGTGCGCAACGCGAAGATCGCGCAACTGCGCTTCGAGCAGGGCGACTTCAGCAACCGCGACCTCGTCGAAGCGCAGGAGGCGCTGCTCGAGGCGCGCAACGCGCTCATCCAGGAGAAGGTGGCGTACGAGATCGCGCGCCTCGGGCTCCTGAAGGATCTCGGGATCCTCTTCATCGACGAGAAAGGCATGTGGAAGGAATGAAGGTCGTCGTCTTCCTCCTCGCGGGCGGACTGCTCGCATTCGGCGCGATGAAGCTCCTCGGCGGCGCGAACGGCGGGCTCGCGCCCGGTGGCGCGCCCGTGATCGCCGCGGAGGCGACCGCGGTCGTGCGCGAGGACGCGCTCCCGATCACCGTCGCCGAGTCGGGCTACTTGAAGGCGAAGAACTCGCTCAACATCCAGCCCAAGTTCGAGGGCGCCGCCGCGATCACGTGGCTCGTCAAGGAGGGAAAGCAGGTCGAGACGGACGAGGTGCTCGTCGAGTTCGACAAGACCGAGCTCACGACGCAACACGACGAGATCGCGAACGAGCTGATCCAGTACCAGACCGAGCTCGACTCCGCGCGCGCGGACTTCGAGATCCAGAAGCGCGAGAGCGCGGCGACCGTCGAGAAGGCCGAGTTCACGCTCGACGTCGCGAAGAAGAAGCTCGAGCTCTACGAGAAGGGCGAGGGCCCGAACGAGCTGCGCAAGAAGCGCCTCGCGGCCGAAAAAGCGCACTCCGAGCTCGCGCGCGCGAAGGAGCGCTTCGACAAGGTGCCCGAGCTGCGCGCGCAGGGCTTCCTCACCAAGATCCAAGAGGAAGAGGAGCGCATCTCGCTGCGCGAGAAGGAGATCGAGGTCGAGAACGCGGACAAGGACCTCGAGCTCTGGCAGACGTACACACAGCCGATGGACCTCGCCGAGCGGAAGAACGGCGTCAAGGACGGCGAGCGCGAGCTCGCGAACGCGAAGGAGAAGGCGGACATCGGCGTGCGCGAGAAGGAAGCGCGCGTGCAGAGCACCGAAGGTCGCGTGAAGTCGACCGAGGCGCGGCTCGCGAAGCTCGAGAAGGAGCTCGGCTTCATGACGATCCGCGCGCCGCGCGCGGGCCTCGTCCACTACGGCGACCCGTCCGAGCCGTGGATGCACGACGAGGTCAAGATCGGCAACCACGTCGGGCAGGGGAACACGCTGATCTCGCTTCCCGACCTGAAGGAGATGCAGGTCTTGATCCAGGTGCACGAGGCCGACATCGACCTCGTGAAGCTCGAGCAGGACGTCGTCGTCACGCTCGAGGCGATCAAGGGCCGCACGTTCCAAGGCAAGGTCTCGAAGATCGGCACCGTCGCGAACTCGAACTGGGGCAACCCCGAGAACAAGACGTTCGAGGTCGAGATCACGCTCCTGCCGCTCGACGTCGAGCTGCGCTCCGGCACCACGGCGCGCGTCGAGATCCAAGTCGAGACCGTGCCGAAGGCGCTCCAGGTCCCGATCCACGCCGTCTTCTCCGAAGGCGCGGAGCACTTCGCTTTCGTCGCGCGTGGCGACGCGTGGGAGAAGCGCGCCGTGAAGATCGGCAAGAACAACAACCACGTCGTCGCGGTGGAGTCGGGCCTCGCCGCGGGCGAGCGCGTGCTCCTCTACGATCCGCGCGAGGCGGGACTCGGCGGCGGCGAATCGAAGTCGGGCTCGAGCCAGTCCGCCGCCGAGGCGCTCGGCGCGCCCGCCTCGAGCGCGAAGCCGTGAGGATCGAGCGAGCATGAGCGCCACGACGATCGTGCGGCTCGCTGGCGTCGAGAAGACCTACGGGTTCGGCGACGCGGGCGTCGTCGTGCTCCGCGGGGTCGACCTCGCGATCGAGCGCGGCGAGTTCGTCGGCATCGTCGGCGCGTCCGGCTCGGGCAAGACGACGATGATGAACATCCTCGGCTGCCTCGACCGTCCGACGACGGGGCACTACGCGCTCGCGGGCGAGGACGTGTCGACGCTCGACGACGACCGGCTCTCCGACGTGCGCAATCGTTCGATCGGGTTCGTGTTCCAGTCCTTCCAGCTCATCCCCGAGCTCACGGTGCGCGAGAACGTCGAGCTCCCGCTCGGCTACGTGCGCGGCGCGCGCAAGAGCCGGCACGAACGCCGCGTGCGCGCGGAGGAATTGCTCGCGTCCGTCGGGCTCGGACATCGGCTCGAGCACAAGCCCGCGCAGCTCTCGGGCGGCGAGTGCCAGCGCGTCGCGATCGCGCGCGCGCTCGCGAACGAGCCCGCGCTCATCCTCGCCGACGAGCCGACGGGCAACCTCGACACGAAGAGCGGCGAGGACGTGATGCAGCTCCTCTTCGGCCTCCACGCCGCCGGCCGGACGATCGTGATGGTCACGCACAACCCGGAGATCGCCGCGCGCCTGCCGCGCGTCGTCGAGATGCGCGACGGACGAGTCCTGCGAGACGGCGCGCCGACGCGCGCGAGTTCGTTCGTCGCCGCCGCGGCGGGAGAGGCGCGCTGACGATGCGGCTCGACGCGCTCCTCGACCTCCTGCGCCTGGGCTTCGAGAACCTGCTGCGCAACAAGCTGCGCTCGTTCCTGACGATGCTCGGCATGATCTTCGGCGTGGGCTCGGTGATCGCGATGCTCAGCGTCGGCGCGGGCGCGCGGAAGGAGATCCTCGAGCGCATCCAGTCGCTCGGCATCACGAACATCATCGTGAACTCGGTGAAGCCGCCCGAGGAGACGAAGACCGAGACGCGCAACAGCGGACGCTGGATCGACCGCTACGGGCTCACGTTCGACGACCGCGAGTTGCTCGAGGCGACGACGCCGTCCGTCGAGCGCGTGCTGCCGGTCAACCTCGTCAAGAAGCCCGTGTGGCGCGGGAGCCGGCGCGTCGAGGCGTCCGTCCTCGGCGTGCTCCCCGAGCACCTCGCGATGTTCCACCTCGAGGCGGGCCGCGGCCGCGCGTTCACCGCGCTCGACGCGGCGGAGTGCAAGCAGGTGTGTCTCGTGCGCCAAGGGCTCGTCGACGAGCTCCAACTCCTCGAGGACCCGATCGGTTCGAAGGTCTACGTCGGCAGCGAGAGCTTCGAGATCGTCGGCGTGCTCGCCGACGAAGCGTTCCGATCGCACACGCAGAAGGCGCTCGCGATCGACGGACGGACGCAGGAGGTCTACGTGCCGTACTCGACCTCGATGCGCACGTTCGGGACGATGACCTTCGTGCGCAAGGCGGGGAGCGAGGAGCGCACGCTGGTCGAGCTCGACCAGATGATCGTCGTCGCGAAGAGCCCCGAGCTCGTCCGTCCGACGGCGCGGATCGTCGCGAACGTGCTCCAGCGCAACCACAAGCGCAAGGACTGGGAGATCGTCGTGCCGCTCGAGCTCCTGCAGCAGTCGGAGCGCACGCAGGCCGTCTTCAACGCGGTCATGCTCGTGATCGCGGCGATCTCGCTGCTCGTCGGCGGCATCGGGATCGCGAACATCATGCTCGCGACGATCACGGAGCGGACGCGCGAGATCGGCGTGCGGCGCGCGCTCGGCGCGCGGCGCGGCGACATCCTGCTCCAATTCCTGACCGAGACCGCGACGATCGGCGTCGTCGGCGGGCTCTTCGGGTGTCTCTTCGGGCTCGTCGCGGTGCGCGCGGTCGTCCTCTACACGGGTTGGCAGGCCGTGATCGAGCCGCACTTCGTGATCGTCGCGCTGTCGATCTCCGCGGGTGTCGCGGTGCTCGCGGGGCTCTATCCCGCGCGCCGCGCGGCGGCGATGGACCCGATCGGGGCGCTGCGGTACCAGTGATGGGCCGGGATGGAACGCCGCGCACCCGCCCGGCGCGCTGGCCCGCCGTCATCACGGCGTCGCGCCTCCTCCGAGTGTTGCCCTGCAACCGCGCGTGGTCCGCGGTCCTCGTGCCGGCGCGGTCCGACGAGTCCTTCGGGATTCCCGCCCTCCTCCACGGCTCGTGAGCGCTGCTCCGGTGCGCGCTGGGCGTCAAACGCGCGTCCAGTGCATGATCCAGTTGTCGACCCAGGTCTTGCCGTCGTCGCGCGAGACGGCTTGACGCCAGCGGCACGACTTCGGCGTGATCTCGTCCCAGGCGCCGCGGACGATGATCGGAGCTTCACCGTCCACGTCGTCGCCGTCCCACGTGCCGACTCCGTCGACGAAGCTGCCCCAGGCGGGCGGCGGCGTGAGCAAGCCGGTCCTCGACGGGATCCAGTAGTCCGCCCAGAGCTTCTTCTCGACGTCGAGCAGTCGCAGGCCCAGGCCGCTGAACTTCCGCGCCGGGATGCGCAACTCCTCGATGCTCGCGATGCCCGCGAGGAGCCCGTACACCGTCGCTTCGCCCTCGAACTCGTCGAAGCCTCCGGCCTTCGGCTGCTTGTTCGCGATCTTCCACTTGCCGGTGAGGAAGTCGAAGTCGCCCGGCTTCCCCGTGGGCTTCGGGGGCACCGCGTCCGCACGCGCGGGGCGCGCGCCGATCGCCGCGACTCCCGCGATGCTGGCGGCGAGTTGCAGCACCGTGCGTCGTTCCACGTTCGTCGTCTCGTCGTTCATCGTCTCGATCTCCCGAAAGGGCGCTCCGCGATGGAGCGCGGGTCCGAACGGGAGACTCTGCCGGAGAAACCCTGACGCGGAGCGTCAGCGTTTCCGCGAGCGGCGCGAGTTCCCGCGCGGGGAGCGCTCGTGAACGGGCGCGTAGAGCGCGTTCAGCGCCTCGACGGCGGTGCGCAGTGCGGCGCGCAACGCCGGCGGCTCCAGGGCCTCGACCGACGCCCCCAAGCGCAGGAACTCGCCGACGGCGACGTCGATCGACTCGACGGGGAGGGTGAGCACGTGCCATCCGTCGGCCGTGCACGGCGGCGGGCTCGCCACGGCCCGCGCCATGGCGGCGCTGATGCGCGCCAGCGGGGCGAGGGCCTCCGGTCGCGCTCGCACGACCGCGCGGGCCGACTGCATGCGGCGCTCGTAGTCGTCGGTGAACGACTCCCAGTAGCGCCGGAGTTCGAAGCCGTGCGGAACGTCGCCGAGCTCCGCCTCGACGCTCAGTGTCTCGATCGACCCGACGCGGTACGTGCGCGCCTCTCCGTCCACGGCCGCGACGAGGTACCAGAGCCCCGATTTGAGGACGAGTCCGAGCGGACTCGCGCGGCGTTCGACGACGCCCTTCCAACTCGCGTAGCGCATCGCGATTCGACGCCCCGTCCACACGGCGGCGGCGAGGACCGGGAGGAACTCCGGCGTTTCCGGTCCCTGGAACCACGCGACCGGATCGAGGTGGAAGCGCGCTGCGACGCGCGCCGCGTCGTGCGCTGCGTCGTCGGGCAGCGAGGCGAGCAGCTTCATGCGCGCGCGTTCGACGGTTCGGCCGAGTCCGAGCTGCGCAGCGGCGAAGGGGACGCCCGCGAGGAACAGCGCCTCCGCTTCGGGGCGATCGAGGCCCGTGAGCCGCGTCCGGTAGCCGTGGCGCAGTTGGAACCCGCCGTTGCGGCCGGTCTCGGCGTGCACCGGCACGCCTGCGGCGCTCAGCGCGTCGATGTCGCGGTAGATCGTGCGCACCGAGACCTCGAACGTCGCCGCGAGCGACTGCGCCGACACCCGGCCGCGCGTCTGAAGCGTCAGGAGGATGGCGAGGAGGCGACTGTGCTGCATGCGGCTCGGCGACGCGGAGCGCGGGATCCTAGCGCGGCGGTAGCGCGCCGCGCTCGAGCACGTCCGCATTCGCGACGCCGCGGACTCCCGACCGACGGACGCCGGTTCGTTCGCGTTCGTCGTCCTCCGCGACGGCGTGTTTCTCGGAGGCGCGCCTCCGGCCGTGGAGCCCGGGGACTCCGCCCAGCACGGCCGGCTCGAAAAAGGAATCCGCACTGGGCGGTACTCGCAAGAGTTCGCGGCACCTTGGCCCACCCGCGCCGGCGGTTATCCTGGAGGTGCGGCCCCCGCCGCGCTCTTTCCGGCGTCCCTCGGTCCTCGAAGAAGAGAGGCTCTCCATGCATTCGATCTTCGTGCATCTGCTCGATGTCTCCCGAGACGAGATCAGCGACTACTTCGACTCGCTCGCCGAGCGCGGGCTGCGCGAGCACTGGTACTCGCCGAATCGCGCCGACCCCGACTTCACGATCCGCTTCCCGCACGGGAACTCCGAGTTCCGCGACGCCGAGAACAAGCAGCACGTCGTCGAGAAGCTCGGAGCCGAGCCCGCGCTCACGGTGCAGTTCGACGCGGGCGCGCGGCATCCGGCGCACAAACCGCTTCGGATGTTCCTCGTGAAGCTCCTCGGCGAGTACGAGGGCGTCGCGCTCGACGACCTGTCGCCGCACGTGTGGACGCTCGACGAGCTGAAGGCGGACGTGCACGTGAACGGCTTCGCGTTCGCCGACCACGAGAGCTGGCGCAAGCTGCACAAAGTGCAGTCGCACACGCTGCCTGCCGCCGAGCGCGGGCGGAACGGGGCCTAGCGCGCGTCGCGAGCCCGCGCGCTCGAACGGCTACGGCTTCGTGTTCGTGCCGGCGGTCGGCCCGTACGTCCTCAGCGGGAACGCGGCCGCGCGCAGCGCGTCGAACACGGGCCGCGCGCGCGTGGTCGCGTCGGGCGCGTCCGCTCGGAACAGGTAGAACTGCTCGCGATCGCCGCGGTTCATCGCGAGCTGCATCGTTCCCTGCGACTTGTGCGCGGCGATGGCCCAATTGACGACGACGCGCCAGTCGAGGCTCTGCTTGAAGCCGAACGTCTGCCGCCGATCGACCTCGAACGGCGCCGCGCCGCTCGCGAGCTCGATCGCGGGGACGCCGGCTTCGACGACGAGCGGTTTCGAGTCGTCCGCGTCGACGACGCGCGTGCAGAGCACGACGGGTCGCTCGCGTTCCGGGCGGCGAAGAGCGGCCTCGAGTGCGAGCACGGTCGCGGCCTTGTGGTGCGCGTGCGTGTCCGCGGTCGGCGCGAGCGTGAAGACGAGGTCGTAGCGGCCCCGCGCGAGGAGCTCGTCGAGCTCCGCGCGAACGCGCGCGAGATCCCAGACGCGCGCGGCGGGACCGAGCACCTCCGCGAGGTCGGTCGTGTAGCGGTGGTCCTGCTCGCCGAGGAACCAGACGTCGCGCACGGCGAGGACGCGGGCGCTGTCCTCGAGTTCGCGTCGGCGGATCGTGGGCAGCTCCGCTCGCCCGACGGCTTCGTCGGTGAGCTCGAGGCCGTAGGTGCGCTCGGCGAGCGTCGCGTACTTGAAGCCGCCCTCGCCGTTCGTGATCACGGCGAGGTCGCACACGCCGTCGAGGCGCGTCGTGATCTGGTAGAGCGCGGCGGCGAACGCGGTCTCGTCGTCGGGGTGCGCGACGACGGCGAGGACGCGCGGGCCGTGGGCGGCGTCGCGCGACGTGACGTGCGCGACGCGCGCGTCGGTCGTGCGGCACGCCGCGCAGGCGAGGAGGGCGACCAGGAGCGCGAGTCGGTGCATGCGCGAGAGGCTAGGCGCACGGAGCGCCGGGAGCACGCGGGGCGTCGGGTCTCATCGCCGGACGACCCGTTCCTACGTCGGGTCGGCCTGGCCGCGGCGGTGGCACCGGAGAGGCCGGGGGGGAACTTCGTCCTGGTGGGAAAGCACGCGGGCGAACTCGGCGCGGGTTTGAGGTCACAGTTCGTGACCTCAAACAACTCGTTTCCGACCCGGGGTTTGGAGACGCGAGTCGGGGGGATGACGACCGGTCCCAGTCATCTCGAGTGTCGAGACGGCGCGATGGCGTGTCCCAGGTTCGATGCGCGTTTCCTTGTCTCCAACTCCGGCGCCAGAGCCTCGGGCGCGATCGCCGCGCGCTGCTCGACGAACTCGTCGCGCCGGAAACGGAGACAGAAGTGGAGAAGCGGGTGTGGATCGGGTTTCGATCACGGCCGCCGGAGTCGACGGCTCGAGGTCGGGCAGCCCCGCTCAATACTGCTTCGGCACCGCGTTGAGCTTCGTCAGCGCTTCCTCGCAGTTGACGCCGATCAACTGGAAGTACTCGCGGATCGAGTGCCACCGCGGCGGGCTGAAGTCCTTCGCGCGTTGCAATCCCTGCGCGCGCGTCATCTGGCCCTCGCGGATCATGTTGCTGATCATGACCTCGTCCTCGGCCCAGCCCGCGATCGTCTGGTAGATGAAGTTGTACCAGGCCGCCGAGCCGTCTCCGATGCGCCACGTGCTCTTCGTGTCCGTCGCGACTTCCCAGTCGTACTCGCGCTGGATCGTCCCGACGATCTCCTCCTCGGTCCACGGCAGGTAGTGGAAGAGGTAGAGGAAGTCGTCCTTCTGCACGAACGTGCAGTAGTAGGCCCACAGCGTGTCCCACACGGACTCGTTCCAGTAGCCCGGGTTCTTCACGTAGTTCTTGAAGTAGTACCAGAGCAGCGCCATCTCGTTCCGGAACGAGAGGCCCGTCAGCGTCATGCCGTGGTCGTCCTCGAGGATCCCGCACAGGCCCGTCTTGTAGGGCGTGTCCTCGATCATGTTGCCCGTGCAGAAGACGACGAGCTTGATGCCCGTCTCTTTCCGGAGCTGTCGCGCGTAGTGATAGAACTGCTTGTCGCCCGCGGTGAACAACGTGACCATGCCGAGCTCGGGCTTCCTCAGCCACGCCTCGACGTTCTTCCGGATGTAGCGCCGCTTCGCCTGGATGTCCGCGCTGCGCAGGATGTGCTCGACGCCGAGCTTGCCGCACACGCGCGCCTGGTTGCGCCGCGCGAGGTCGGTGACCATGCCCCAGTCGTACGTGAAGGCGACGGGGTTCATCCCGAGCACCTTCTTCATGTAGTGGAGCCCGTAGCACGAGTCGCGGCCGCCGCTGAACGCGACGATCACGTCGGGCGAGCCGTCCTTCGATCGATACGGCTCGACGAACTTCTCGAGTGCCTCCGGCCCTTTCACCGCGATCTTCTTCCAGCGGCGGCAGTACGAGCACACGCCGTCCGCGTCGAAGCGCATGAACGGGTAGCTCTCGGGCAGGATGCACTTCGTGCAGCGCCGCAATTGATCGGGCGTGCGCTGGTGGTTCGTGATCGCGAGCGCCTTCGCGCGCCGGTGCGCCTCGACCTTCGGGGCCGCGCCGGGTTTCGGCTGGAGCGCGAACTTCTGCAGCGACAGGTCCCGCAGCGACACGACCATGCCGCTGAACGCGGGCACCTGCTGGATCTCGATCTTCCCGACGACGCGCTCGAGCTGCGTGCGGTCGATCAACTCCTGCAGGATGAAGCGCTCGGACGCGAACGCGAAGAACGTGCCCTTCTCGTTGCGCACGAAGTGCAGCGAGCCCGTGTTCGTCGCGAGGAGCAGGTCGTCGAGTTCGTCGAAGAGCACGCCGATCGACGCCGCGCCCTGGATCTCGCCGAACGTCTTCACGGTGGCGCCCGCGAGGTCGCCCGACGTGTCCCAGTGCTTGCGCAGGATGCTGACGAGCACCTCGGTGTCGACGTCGCTCGTGCGGACGAGGTCCGTGTGCTTCGCCCACAGCGCCGCGTCGTTGACGATGATCCCGTTGTGGACGCCGACCGTGCCGCGCGCGATCACGGGCTGGTTGTTGTCGGCGTTCGACTGGAAGCCGTTCGTCACGAGGCGCGTGTGCCCCGTGATGGCGAGCCCCGTCGGCGCGTTCTGCTGGAGGTTCTTCGCGTAGAGCTCGAGCGCGCGCCGGAAGAGCTTCGCGAACACGTCGCTCCCGAGGAACGCCTCGACCGAGCCCGCCTGCTTCAACACGTCGATGTTCTCGCCGTTGAAGCTCGTGAAACCCGCGGCCTCGCTGCCGCGCGTCTTCGAGTACTGGTAGAGCGCCTCGATGACGCTCCCCGCGAATTGCGAGGTGATCGCGGTGTCCTTGCCGAAGACGACTCCGAAGATTCCGCACATGGCGCGTGTTGGGGGGCGAGGCGAGTGGAGCTCAGCGCGCGTCGCGTTCGTTGCGCACGAGCGGGGGAGAGACGGGCGTGCGCGGGACGAGGGAGACGTCCAGCACGACGGCCTGCAGTACGAACTGCACGCCCAGGATGACCGGGAGCGCGACCGCCATGACGTCGCCGGCCGCGGCCGGCGGAGCGTTCTCGGGGCGGGTCGCGTAGTAGTACGCGGCGTTCGCGATGCCGAAGAGGAGCATCGGCACGCCGATCAGCACGAACACGGAGAGCGCCGTGAAGTCGTGCACGAAGTAGCGCCAGAAGAGCCGCCGCAGGAAGCCGTACATGAGCTTCGGCGGGAACTCGAGCAGCACCTTCGCGGGCGAGAGGTTCGACACTTCGTCGCCGTAGCGCGCGGGGATCGGCACGTCGCGCACGACGGCGCGCAGGATGCCGAGCTCGACCAGGAAGCCCGACTCGAAGTAGTAGCGCTTCGGGAGCCGCTGGAGCTCGATCTTCTCGAGCACGCTCGTCCGGATCGCGACGTACCCGTTCGCCGGGTCGAAGGTGTTCCAGTAGCCCGACGCGAGCTTGACGAGGAACGTGAGACCCGCGTTGCCGACGACGCGCACGAGCGGCATCTGCTGCAGCGACTGCAGCGACGCGTAGCGGTTGCACTTGACCATGTCCGCTTCGTTCGCGAGCAGCGGCGCGAGGATCGACGGCAGGTGCGCGGGGTCCATCTGATCGTCGCCGTCCATCTTCACGGCGATGTCGAGCTTCTGCCGGACGGCCTCGGCGAAACCGGTCGCCATCGCGCCGCCGACGCCCTGGTTCACCGCGTGGCGCAGGAGCGTGACGCGCGGGTCGCGCAGGCGCTCGACGACCGCCGCGGTGTCGTCGGGGCTCTTGTCCTCGACGACGAGGATCGCCTCGATCCACGGCGGGATGCCGCGGATCACGCGCTCGATCTGCCCCGCGACCCGATAGGCGGGGATGACGACGCCCACGCGCGTCGCGCCGAGGGCGGCGGGGCGCGGGATCGCATTCGGAGTCGAAGGCGCGTCGGTCACGGGAGGGGGGGCGTCCAGGATCGGCACGGGACCGGGAGCTCGCACCGAGGCCGGGCTCGCTCGGATCGCGTCGGCGGGGAGTCCGAGGGAGGCCGGGTCCATGGTTCGAGTCCCGCCACGTTAGGCGAGGGAGTCGAAGGGGTCCAGCGAGCCTGGATCGGACGGCGCGCGCGGCGGGTTGAACCGCGGGAAATCCCTTCCGATCCGGGCCCGTCGATCGGGGGACGAGCGGCCCAGTCGCGGGACGCGGCCGGCCCGCGCACGCTCAACGCTTCACCGCGAACACGGGCGCTTCGCGCACTTCCATCCAGGGCTTCGCGGGGAGGCCGAAGAGGGAGAGGATCGTCGGCGCGACGTCCGTGACCGAGATCACCTTGGCGCGCGACTCGAGCGCGAGCCCCGGCGAGTACGCGAGCAGCCACCCCGAGTCCTTGTGGTGCGCGGTCGACTGGTCCGCGGTCGGGTGCTCGTGGATGAACCGATGGAAGTCGAGCGCGAGCTCCTTCTTCGTCGCGTGCCGGACCGTGAAGCGCTCGTCCTTCTTGGCGCGCATCGGCATCTCGAGCTCGAGGAAGAGCTGCGTCTTCTTGCGCTGCACGACGAAGAGCGCGCTCCCGTTCACCTGGAGCCCGCGCACGAGCTCCTCCGCGCGCGCCGCCGCCGCTTCCGACTGGAAGTTCAGCGTGACGTCGGGGTTCATCTGGTGGAGCACGACGTGCTCGTCGAGCCCGAGCGCGCCGAAGAGCTCGCGCTCGTGCACGAGGCGCACGACCGGGTTGTGGATCTCCTTCGTGGGATCGAACGGCCGCTGGCCGAGGGCCGTGCCGACGAGGAGCACCGTGTTCGGGTCGACCATCGCGAGGATGCGGCCGACGACCTCGTCCGTGTAGAGGAAGCTCTTCTCGATCCACCGCGAGAACTTGAGCTCGTACGCCTTGCGCTCCTCGACGGTCGCGAAGAAGCGCTGGTCCGTCGCGGAGAGCGCGTCCGCGAAGCGCTCGGGTTCCGCCGCGCGCCAGTAGCGGTGCTGCATGTACGCGACGTGGTTCATGTGCATCGCCGCGTAGGACGGACGGTGCGCGGGGTAGAGCTTCTCGAACGCGTCCCACACGAGGTAGGAGTGGAGCATCGCGCGCTCGGGCTGGCTCGAGGGGCCCTTGACGACCTCAGCCGGCACCTGCGAGAGCGTCTTCATCACGGTCGAGAGCCGAACGCCGCTCTCTCTCGTCTTCAGGAGCAGACGCACGGCCTCGAGCGCCTTCACGCTGAAGCTCTCCGAGTAGTTGCGCGCGCTGAACACGCAGAACTCCTGCAGCGCGCGCGCTTCCTCGGGGAAGCAGTCGGGGTCGTCGGCGAGCGACTCGGGCACGTAGTAGCGCGCCGCGCCGCGCGTGCGCGGCGGGTAGCTCATCAAGCAGCCGAGGATGCCGGTCGAAATGCCCTCTTCGTCGAGCGCGTCCCACACGCAGCGTCCGACGACGTTCGCGGGGTCCTGGCCGAAGCCGACGAGGCCGTGGTTCTCCGGGCTCATCCCCGTGTAGACGGACGGCCAGATGATCCACGGGCTGATGTGGCGCCACGCCTTCTCGCGGCCCGCGTCCCAGCTCGGGACGCGCGTGCGGAAGAAAACGCCGCCGTCGAGCATCCGCTTCAGGTTGGGGAGCTTCCCCTCCGCGACGAACTTGTCGAGGAAGTACTGCTCGGCCTCGTTGACCTCGAGGAAGAGCACCGAGAGATCGGTGGAGCGGGCTTTCGAGATCATCGCGGGGGCGGGGCGGAGCGCGGGCGAAGAAGTCTATCCTCGACGGAAAAGGCCCGCAAACCGCAGGGTTTTCGCGCCGAGGCCCCGCTCGGCGCGCCGCGGACGTGGAAGGCTTGGAGAACGGACGGCTACACTGCGCGCGTGGAGTCGAGGAAAGCGCAGGCGGGCGGCGCGGCGCCCGCGGTCGCGGGCTCCACCGCGTCGCGCGACGAAGGCGCGCGCCCCGCGGGCGGCGCACGGGCCCCTTCCAGCGCCGGAGCGCTCGCGTGGACGGTCGCGCTCGTGCTGCTCGTCGTCGCGGCGCTCGCGCTGCGCCTCGCGAGCATCGGCGCGCTGCTCCCGCAGAACACCGAGTCCGACGGCGGCGTGATCATGCGGCAGGTGGCGCTGCTTCGCGAAGGCTCTGCGAATCCTTCACGCGAGGACAACTGGTCCTACTACCCGCACGTCGTCGCGCGCGCCGTGCAGCTCACCACGCGCGCGCCGGAAGCGGCGCCCGTGGGCGCGCCGTTGGAGGCGCACCTCGCCGCGGCGGCGGAGCCGAACCTCGCCGTGCGGCGCGTCGTCGCCTGGCTCTCGCTCCTCGCCTTGCCCGCGACGTGGTGGATCGCACGGCGCTTCCTCGATCGTCCCGCGGCGTTCCTGGCGGCGGCGTTCGTCGCGCTCTCGCAGCTCGAGGTCGCCTTCGCGCAGGAAGCGCGCGCGCACGCGCCGGCGGCCGCGCTCGCGGCGCTCGCGGTCGCGGCGTGCCTGCGCTTGCGCGCGAGCCCGACGGTGTGGGCCTACGTGCTCGCCGGATGCGGGTGCGGGCTCGCGCTCGGCGCGCTCCAGAGCGGCGTCGCGACGTTCCTGCCGCTCGCGGCGGCGCATCTTTCGCGCGCGGGCGAACGGCGTCCGCGACAGCACCTCCTGCTCGCGTTCGCGCTCGCGCCGATCCTCCTCGCGTTCCTCGTCTTCTACCCGTTCACGTTCGGCGGAGCGCCGACTGCGCAGGCCGCGGACGCGCCCGAGTTCTACGTGCGCGGCGACGGCAACGTGCAGTTCTTCGGGCACACGGTGTTCCTGGGGATGTTCAACGGCCGCGGCTTCCTTCAGGTCGCGGGGACGCTCACGGGCTTCGAACCGCTGCTCACGGCGCTCGCGCTGCTCGGGTTCGTGCTGTGGTGCGCGCGCGTGCGGCGCTTCTCGCCCGAACTTCGCGTCGTGCTCGCGTACGTCGTCCCGTACCTCGTCGTCATCGGGCTCTACGAGCGCACGTACGAGCGCTTCGTGCTCCAGCTCGTCCCGTTCCTCGCGTGCGCGGCCGCGTATCCGTTCGAGCTGGCCGCGGGGAAGGGCTCGGCGCGCGCGCGCTTCCGGGCCATCGTCGCGACCGCGGTTGCCGTCGTCGCCGTGCTGCCGATGCTCGCGCTCGCGCTCGTGTTCGTGACGAAGCGCGCCGCGCCCGACACCGCCGAGCGCGCGGCCGCGTGGATCGCGGAGCACGTCCCCGCGGACCAGCGCGTCGCGATCGTCCCGTTCCTCGACGTGCCGATCGCACGCTCGGACGCGGCGCTCGACGACGCGGCGAAGCTCGGCTGGCGCTCGCCTTGGCTCGACTACCAACTGCGCGAGCGCGCGCGGCTCCCCGCGGATCGCCGCGACGTGCGCACGCTGCCGCTCGGGCGCAAGAAGCACCGCGACCGCGCGCTCGCCGACCCGATGGGGTACTTGCGCGAGAGCGGCGCACGCTACGTCCTCGTGCCCGTCGCGGGCGCGGAGGCGAACGACGAGTCGTTCCGCGCGTTGCGCCGTGCGCTCGTCGAGCATGCGCGCTGCGCCGCGATCTTCTCGACGCCGCGCGTGAAGAAGGGGCCCGCCGATCTCGGCCGCTTCCCGCTCGACGTCGGCGACACGTCGGCGTGGGGGCAGCGGAACTGGACGCTCGCGCTCGCGCGCGGCGAGGCGACCGTCGGCGACGTGCTCGAGCTGTGGGAGCTCGACTGACGCATGAGCGACCGAGGCTCCTCCGGTCCGGGTTCGGCGCGCGGCGCGCTCGTGTGCGCGGTGCTCGCGCTCGTGCTCGCATTCGCCTTGCGCGCGTGGGGCGTCGGCTTCGCGCTGCCCGCGGCGATCGAGGACGACTCGGGCGTGCTCGTGCGCCAGGTCGAGATGCTCCGCGACGCGACGCCCGCGGCGGAGCGCGACGAGAACTGGGGCAGCTACCCGCACCTCGTCGCGCACCTCGCGGCGCCGTTCGCGCCCGACGACGCGCCGCGGGCGGAGGACGACACGGTGGAGGAGCTGCTCACGCGCGCGGGGCTCGTCCATCGTCACGTGCGCTGGACCGTACTCCTGCTCTCGCTCCTCGCGGTGCCGTTCGCGTACCTCGTCGCGCGGCGTTTCGTGCGCGCGCGCGGCGCAGTCCTCGCGTCGGCGCTCGTCGCGACGAGCCTGCTCTTCCAGACGTTCGCACAAGAGGCGCGGCCCCACGCCGCCGCCGCGGCGGTGATGCTCGTCGCGCTGCACGCCTGCCTGGTGCTCGTCGAGCGCGGGACGCTCGGCGCGTTCTCGTGGGCCGGGCTCGCCGCGGGGCTCGCGGTGGGGACGCTGCAGGACGACGTGCTCGTCCTCGTGCCGCTCGGGCTCGCGTGCGTGTTCGCGGGGCGGCCGCGCGGCACCGCGGAACGCGCGCCGATCGCGAGGACGATGCTCGGTGCGATCGTCGCTCTCGCGCTCGCCGCCGCGTGCGCGTGGGTGCTCTATCCGCGCGGCGGAGACGCGCACGCGGGACCGATCGTCGCCGTCGACGCCGTGCACAAGACGCTGCGCTTCTTCGGGCACAACGTCGTGCTCGGCGAGTTCGACGGAAGCGGCTTCGCCATCGCGTTCTGGAGCCTGTGGTCGTTCGAGCCGCTCGCGTGCGTGCTCGCGCTCGTCGGGCTCGGCGCGTGGCTCGTCCGCGTGCGCGGGCGCGTGCTCGACCACGATTGGTTCGGGGATCCGCGGCTCTTCCTGCTCGTCGCGTACTTCGTGCTGCATCTCGTGGCGATCGGGATGTACGCGCGCTCGTACGAGCGGTTCTGCCTCCAGCTCGTCCCGCTCGTCGCCGTGCTCGCCGCGTTCGGCGCCGAGCGAATCGTCGAGCGGGCGCCGCGCGCGCGCTTCGTCGTCGCGGGAGCGTGGATCGTGTTCGCGCTCGTTCCCGCCGCGCGCTTCACCCTGTTGCGCGCGGGCGGAATCGCGCAGGACGAAGCGGGTGCGTGGCTCGCGGCCCACGCGCGGAAGGACGAGCGCATCCTGCTCCACCGTCTCGTCGACGTCCCGCTCCTCCGCACGCCGGACGCGCTCGCGAGCGACGCGCGGCGCTTCACGATGCCGCACCGCGGCTACACTCCGTGGCGGCGCTACCAAGCGCGCGTCGCGGACGACGTGGCGCGCGACGCGCGGTTCGACGTGCGTCCCGCTGCGCTCGTGCGCCCCGAGGACCAGGCCGCGTTCGAGCGCGATCCCGCGGCGTGGCTCGCGGCGAGCGGCGCGCGGTACGTCGTTCTGCCGCTCCAGGCGCTGCGCGAAGGCCCCGAGCTCGGCCGCGCGCTGCGCCGCGCGTGCCGCGAGCACGGCGAGCTCGCGGCGCGTTTCCCCGCGCGCGCCGACGGCGAGACGGACGTCGTGCTCGGCTACGAAGACCGCGTCGAGTCCGCGCGTCCGCACTGGACGTGGAGCTTGCTCGCGCGCGACCCGATCTCGGTCGAGGTCGTCGAGGTGTGGCGGATCCGGTGAGCGGTGCCGGGACAGGAGTCGGTGGCCACGTTCGCAGTCCGCGAACGGAGGCCTGGATGTGGGGCATCCACAGCGAAGGGCGCGCTAGCGCGCACCGTGCGCTCGAAACCACCCGACGACGTGTGCGTCGCGATCCTCCCAACGCAGAGGGAGCGAGTGGCCGTCGTCGGAGTAGACGACGAGCTCGAACTCCTTCCCGGCCTTCTGCAGCTCCTCGGCGAGGCGCAGCGAGTGCTCGACGGGCACCCGGGGATCCGCGCGTGAATGCAAGAGGAGGATCGGCACCTCGAGCTCCTGCGCCCAGGCGACCGCGGAGCGCGCGCGCAAGTGCTCCTCGCGTCGCACGTCGAAGTCGGGCCAGAGCTTCCTCCAGCCGGGCCAACCGATCGCGCGGAACTCCGGTGCATCGCCGTCGATGAACTCGGCGCGCTGCATGTCCTGGGTGGTGAGGTCGGAGGGGCCCGCGATGACCGCTGCTGCGCGCACGCGGAGTCCGCGGCGCAGCGCGACGTACGCGGTCACCCCACCGCGCGAGCGCCCCAAGAGATAGAGCCGGTCGACGTCGATCCCGCCCAGGTTCCTCGCGAGGGCGACCAGGTTCATGACGTCGTCGACGTCCGCGCCGCACCACGTGTCGACGCCCTCGCTGCCGCCGCCTCCGCGGTAGTTCGTCGCGAGCACCGCGAAGCCGGCGCGCGCCCAGCGCTGGAAGTCGACGAGGTCGTCGGGCTCGATCGCGCCGAAGTCCGCCGTGCCGCCGCGACAGAAGAGGATCGCCGGCCGCGGACTCGGGCTCGATGCGCGCGGCTGCACGAGGAAGCCGACGATCGACAGGCCGTCGCTCGCGTAGCGGAGGCGGAAGCTCTCGCAGTCCTCCTGCACGCGCGCTTCCTCATACGCTTCGCGGGTGAACCGGAACTTCGTGAGTTCACCGGCTTCGTCGTAGGGCGTCGTGAGCCGCCACGGTTCGCGCGCGAGCAGGGTTCCGTCGGGCGCGCGGCTCGCGGGGAGCGCTTCTCCTGCGGCCAGCGGCGGGGGCTCGTCGCCGGCGGATGGAGCCCGGAGACGGGACGATCGCACGTCGGAACTCGAACCGTCCTTCGCTTCCGACTTCGGGGCGGCCGCGGGCGCCGCCGATTCGACGTAGCCCTCGGGGTGGGCCGCGAAGCGCGCGCGACAGGGCTCGCAGCAGAAGAAGTAGGTTCGCCCGGCGAACTCCGCGGACGGCGTCCCCGTCGTCGCGGCGACCCTCATCTTGCACACGGGATCGATCTCCTGCCGAGGAGCGGGCGCGTCCGTGCGCGCGGGCATCGCGTCGGAGAGGACGTACTCGACGATGGCGCGCAGGCCCCGAGCGTCGAGCAGCGCCCGGTAGCTCGGCATCGTCGGACCGTAGCCCGCGACGAGCTTCGCCCACGGATCGACGATCGACTCCTCCACGTACGCCGGATCGGCCACGACGACGGTGCCGCCGTCGAGCTGCACGTCTCGGCCGCCCAGACCGCCGAGCGCGGGGGCGAGCCGAGCATCGGAGTGGCACGCGGCGCAGCCGAGGGAGACGAAGAGCGCCTTCCCGTCGCGCTCCGCGGACGCGGAGGCGACACCGGCCGACGCACCGGACGCGAGGCGGCGCGCATCGTCGCGCAGTCGGCCGAGGGCGGCATCGTCGTCGCTGTCGTACGAGCCGCGCACTCGTCCTTCGGCGTCGACGAGCAGGAATCGGTTCGTGTGGAAGATCGGGTCGCGCTCGTCGCCGGTCGCGCGCACCGCCACGCGCATCCCATTCGCCGTTCGCGCGAGTCCGTCGGGCGTCGTGGCGAGCAGGCGCCAGCGCGTTTCCTCGGGGTTCCAAGCCCGAGCGTACTCCGCGAGGACGGCCGGCGTGTCGTGCTCCGGATCCACCGAGAACGAAACGAAGGTGACCGGATCGCGTGCGAGCTGAGCCTGCAGGAGCACGAATCGCGCCGTCATCCCCGGGCAGATCGACGTGCAGCGCGTGAAGAAGAAGTCCGCGATCCAGACCTTCCCGCGGAGCGATTCGTTCGTGACATGCCCGCCGTCCTGGTCCACGAACGAGAACAGAGGCGCGTCGAAGGGCTCCGCCGACGTTTCGTTCGCCGCGACCGCGGGCGTCGTGCCCGACGAACTCCACGTTCGGTATGCAGCCAACGCGAGCAAGATCAAGACGATCCCAGACGCCGCCCAACGCAGGTTCTTCATCGCTCTCCTCCACGAGGTCCATCACCGGCCGCGGCGGATGCGAGTGCATCCGCGTCCTCGGCCAGCCATTCGAGTTGTCGCGAATCGACGCCGGAGTAGGTCCCGCGCAACCGTCCTTGCGCGTCGATCAAGTAGAAGTGGGGGCGCAGCGAACAGATGCGCGCGCGTGCGAGCCGGAGGTCGGCCGCCAACCCGAGTTCCACGAGCATTCGAGGGACGTCCTCGTCGTCCGACTGCAGGAGCGTCCATCGCGCGGGATCGATGCGTCGGAACATCGCTCTCCGTTGCGCGAGCGCTCCGGAGGTCGTCGTGCGGTCGATCGAGAAGCTCACGAAGCGGATGGATCGATCGCGGAGGAGCGCTTGGACGTCGGCGATCCGCCCCGTCAGCGGCGGACAGTCCGTGCACTGCAGCGAGAGGACGTCCGCGATCCACACGTGTCCCGCGAACTCCGCGCGCGAACACGTTCGTCCTTCCGGGTCCACGAGCTCGAACGTCGGCCACTCGACCGGGGCCATCCGACGCTGCGGTTCGTCCGCGCGTCGTTCGTCGGCGCGGGTTCCCAGGAGCGCGTGCACGAACCCGTAGACCAAGAGGGCGATGGACGCGCCGAGCGCGAGCACGAGCAGACCTTCCACCCACCGCGGGCGGAACTTCGTGGGTGCGCGGTCGTCGCTCTGCGAGCGATCGTCGCGTCGAGCCTGGTGGGACATGCGTCGCGCGTCGGCGCGGAGCGTGCTCCGCGCCGACGGCTCCTTTCCTACGGCTGCCCTAGAGGGAGAATCCGACGCCCACCGACGCGCGGAACGCCGTCTCGGACTGCGTGCCGTCGAGGTCCTGGTAGACCGGGACGCCGACGGAGGCGAACCACGAGACGCGAGCGCTCGTCGTGACGCGGAGCCCGGGCGAGAGGAACACCTGCACGCCGCCCGTGTTCTCCTCGACGGCGCCGTCGGTCGTCCCCGACTCGTGCCACTGGCCGTTCAGTTCGAGCATCCAGCGCCAGAGCGCCCCCTCCTCGACCTGCGACGGAGACCACCCCAGGCCGCAGTTCATGCGCAGCACGTCGCCGAGGTTGGAGTCCTGCGAGTCGTCGCCCGCGACCGTGTAGAGCGCGCTCACTCCGATCGTCGACGCGCCGACGCGCTTCGTCGCGGCGAGTCCGACGAATCCATCGAGGGAGCCGGAGCCGGGCTGATGATCCGGTTCGAGTCGCTCGCCGCCCGGACTCTCGACGTCGGTGCGTCCCGTGGGGACCTTCACGCCGAAGTAGAGCGAGGCGTAGAGCCCGGCATCGGGATCGTCGTGGAACTTCCACTGCGCGAAGAGCGAGAGATCCCCGATCCCCTTCTGATCCCCGTTGGATTCGACCGCCGGTGTGCCCCCGTCGTCGACGCCTTCGCGGAGGTTCTGGTTGGAGACGAACGGCAAGTCGGCGCCGATCGACCAAGTGTCGGAAGGGGCGTAGGAGCACCCCGCGCGCAAGACGAGGCTTCGGTCGATGCTGTGCGTGAAGTCGCCGGAACCCGCGCTCGAAAGCAGCTCGGTGTCCGAGAACGCATCGAAATCCTGCAGGTCCGCGCGCAAGGTGAACCCGAGGCGCCCCGCGGGCGAGGTCCCACCGGGAAGCGTATGGACGAAGGCCTCGCCCGAGTTGAAGCCGCACGCTCCACAGTGGAACGGCGGTGTGGGAACGGGGAGGAGGGGTGTGGACGGAACGGAAGCGGAAACGAGCGCACCCGCGCTCGCGAAAAGCGAAAGCATGGACAGACTCCAAGACGAAGGAACTGGAGGACGACGAATGCGGTGCGCGTCGACCACGCACCGCGACAGGGGTCGCCTAGCAGGTCTTCGGAGGCGGAGTCGCCGGAGAGGGACGCCGCGTGGGCGGCGCCGAATCGTCCACGACGGACGTCGTGGGGATGCGCTCGCGAGGCTCGACGGCGAACTCCTCGCTCGTGGTCCAGCCCGCGCTCGCGCCGCTGGAACTCGCCGCGGCGGGAGCCTCGTGCGTGCCGCACCGGCCCCGCTTCAGGCTTCGACGTGGAGCGGAGCTCGAGTCGTCCGGCGGCGTGTCCGCGCCGACGTGCGCCGCGCTCGTCCGTCGCTCGATGGCGATGCGGAGCGAGCGTTCGTCCGGAGACGCGGCAGCACGTGAACTCGCGGCTTCGCTCGCGTGCTTCGACGAACAACAGCTCGACCGGCTGCAATCGCAGACGCCGACGCAATCGCAGTCGGGATCGTCGCACGCGCACGACGTCGGATGCGCGTGCGCTCCGTGCGTCGCCGAGCGGTCGACGAGCGCGAACGCGGCGACGAGCGCGAGCAGGACGAAGGCGATGAGGAGGCGGATGGACACCGGCTGGGACGGAGGAGTCTATCCGCCTGCCGTGGGACTGCCAGGAATTCGCCCGGCGGCGCGCGTGTCAGAGCTTCAAGCCTGTGCGGCGACGCACGAGCACCTTCAGCACGAACACCGACAGGAACATCGAGCTCGCCGTCGAGATCGCGGCCCCCGGCAAGCCCCAGATCGGGATCAGGATCCAGTTGCCGATCACGTTGAACAGCACCGTGAGCACCATGTAGACCGTGTGCCACCCCGGCTGGTTCGCCATGAGCAGCGTCTGCGCGAACGGGATGTAGCCCGACGCGAGCACGATGCCGAGCATCAACCAGCAGAACGGGACCCAGCTCGCCGCGAAGCCCGGATCGCCCGCCGTCACGGCGGACCCCGGCGCCGGCGCGAACACGAACTCGATCGCGTACGGGTACACGAAGGCCGCGACCGCGCCGACGACGACCATCGCCGCGTAGGTGAGCCGCCGGCCCTTCTTCACCGTCACGAGGAGCGCGTCGAAGCGCTTGGCGGCGAGCTCGCGCGCGAGGATCGGGTTGTAGAGGTTCTGGAGCACGACGAGCAGCTGGTACACGCCCTCCGCGATCATCGCGGCGACCGTGTAGATGCCGACGAAGCGATCCGCCAGGAAGTGGCCGATCATGAGCACGTCGACGCGCGCGTTGAGCTCGAGCAGCACGCCCGACGCCGCGCTCTTCACGCCGTAGCGCAAGTGTTCCTTCGCCCAGCCGCGCCACGGCTCGCTCCCGCCCGCGCGCAGGACGGGCACGACCTCGAAGAGGAGCACGAGGAACAGGAGGCCTTCCGAGAACGAGAAGACGAACGCGAGCTGGTTCCCGTGCTCGCGCGCGGGGTCGAACTGGACGAAGCCGACGAGCGCCACGAGGATCAGCGCGTAGCGCAGCGCCGTGTAGACGGCGAACGCGCGCATGCGCTGACGGCCGTTCGCGATGGCCATGCCGACCTTGTTGAGCGCGAAGAAGAAGAGTCCGGGCGTGATCGCAGCGATGCCCTCCGCCGTGGCGGGGCTGTCGAGCCAATCGGCGATCGCGAAGCGCGCGAACCACAGGAACGCCGTCGTCAGCGCCGCGATCACGAGCGTCGGCGCGTAGGCGCCGAGCACGACGCTCGCGATGCGCTTCGAGTTCGCCTGGTCCTCCGCGATCGCGCGCAGCGTCGACGCGTTGATGCCGCCGACCGCGAGCTGCGAGAAGAAGATGTACGCCGCGAGCGCCTGGTTGAAGACGCCGAGCGCGGCTTCGTCGTAGCAGCGCCCGATCAGGACGTTCAGCAGGATCCCCGAGACGCCGAGCACCGCGAGGCTGCCGACGTTCCACACGACGTCCGCGCTGAACTTCTTCCGGGCCTCGGTCATGCGCGGTGGGGGGCTTCGCGGACCATCCACACAGCGTGCGGACGGCGGGCGCGTCCGGCAAGCAGGTTCGGCCCCCGCGTCGACGCGGCGGCGGAGGTGCGAGCGGCGTGCATCGAGGACGACCTGCGCGCTCCGAACGGTCAGCCGTGGAACGTGCGCAGATTGCGCGCCATCCACACGAGGCGCTCGCACGGAGCGAAGCGCTCGTCGCCAGCGGCGCCGCGAGCCTGGACGTCGCTCATCGCTCGGTGGCGTTCGAGGCGCGCGACGATCTCCTGCACGCCGACGGAGTCCGCCCAGCGCAGGAGTCCGCCGCGGAACGGCGCGAAGCCCATGCCGAACACGGTCGCGAGGTCGAGCTCGCGCGGGCCGGCGACGACCTCTTCGTGCAGCGCGCGCGCCGCTTCGTTCAGCATCGCGAGCACGCAGCGCTCGGCGACGAGCTCCGGCGCCGTCAGCGGCGCGCGCGGCGCACCGCCGGGCACGAGCCGCGCGAGGTCGTCGGCGAGCTCCTTCTTCGGCTTCTTCGCGCCCTTCTCGGCGGGCGTGTGCACGTAGAAGCCCTTGCCCGTCTTCTTGCCGAGCCGTCCGTCCTTCACGGGACCGTCGAGCACGGAGTTCGGCGTCATGCGCGCGCCGTACGCGGCGTGCAGCGAGCGCGCGGCGTGCGTCGCGATGTCGAAGCCGACCTCGTCGCACAACTCGAGCGGCCCCATCGGCATGCCGAAGTCGAGGAGCGCTTCGTCGAGCATCCGCGGATCGACGCCGCCCGCGAACAAGCGCAGCGCTTCGTCGAGGTACGGTCCGAGCAATCGGTTCACGAGGAACCCCGCGACGTCGCGCGTGACGACGGGCGTCTTGCCGAGCTGCAGGCAGAGCGCGGCGCAGCGCGCGATCGTCTCGGGCGACGTCTTCGTCCCGCGCACGATCTCGACGAGCGGCATCTTCTTCACGGGGTTGAAGAAGTGGAGGCCGACGACGCGCTCGGGATTCGGCAGCCCCTCCGCGATCGCGTCGACCGAGAGCGACGACGTGTTCGTCGCGAGGATCGCGTCCGCGGCGAGTTCGCGCGCGAGCTTCCCGAAGACCTCGCGCTTCACCTCGAGCTTCTCCGCGACGGCCTCGATCACGATCTCGCAGCGCGCGAAGCCCGCGAGCACGCGCGTCGCGTCGAGCTTGTCGATCGCCTCGTTCGCGGCGGCGAGCTCCAGGCGGCGTTTCCTGCGCTTCTCCGCGACCTCGCCGCGGTGTTCGAGCAGCGCGACGTCGAGGGCGGGCGGCGCGACGTCGAAGAGCCGCGTCCACACGCCTTTCTCGGCGAGCGACGACGCGATCCCGCGGCCCATCACGCCCGCGCCGAGGACGCCGGCGCGCTGCGGCGCGCGCGCGGAGTCGCCGCTCGGGAGCTCCTTCAGTTTCTTCGCCTCCTCGGAGAGGCGGAAGATCGCGATCAGGTTCTTGCAGACCGGGCCGACGGCGAGGTGCGCGACGGCCTCGCGCTCCGCCTCGAAGCCCTTCTCGAACGACGTGTGCGGCGCGCGCGCGGCGATCTCGAGCGCGGCGAGCGGTGCCGGGTACTTGCCGCGCGTCTTCTCGAGCACTTGCTTGCGCGCCTGCTTCGCGATCAGCGCGGTCGCGAGCGGATCGCGGTCGACGAGCAGGCCGGTGAGGCCGCGCGAGCGCTTCTCGATGCGCATGCGCCCCGCGGCGAGCTCGAGCGCGATGCGGCGCAGGTCCTGCGGGAACGCGAGGCGGTCGACGAGCCCGAGCTTGTACGCGTCGCGCGGCGCGTAGAGGCGCCCCGTCAAGATCGCGTCGAGCGCGACGGGCACGCCGACGCGGCGCGGGAGCCGATTGCAGCCGCCCCAGCCGGGCAGGATGCCGAGCTGCGTCTCGGGGAGGCCGATGCGCGAGCTCTTGTCGTCGGCGAACACGATCAAGTTGCACGCGAGCGCGAGCTCGAACGCGCCGCCGGGCACCGGACCGCCGACCGCGGCGACCGTGCGCACGTGGCGGTCGTGCGCGAGGCGCGCGACGCGCTCGAAGAGCACCTGGCCTGCGTGGACGAGGCGCGCGACGAGCGCGGGATCGGTGAGCGCTGCGAGCCCGTCCAGGTCCGCGCCCGCGGCGAACGACGTCGGCGTGCGGCCCGTGATCACGAGGCCCGCGAGCGCGTTCTCGCGCTCCACCTCGTCGAGCGCGAGGTCGAGGTCGCCGAGGAGCGGCGCGTCGAAGACGGCGAGCTTGCGATGCGGCGGATCGAGCACGACGACGACGACGCCGGGCTCGGGGTGCTCGACGCGGACGCACGAGCGCGGCGGCGGCGCGTCGTCGGGTCGCGGGAAGCCCGTGAGGTCGATCATGCGCACCTCTCGAGGACGAACGCTCCGCCTTGACCGCCGCCGATGCACAGCGTCGCGAGCGTGAATTCGTGGTCGCCGCGCGCGAGCTCGTGCGCGGCCGTGAGGAGGAGCCGCGCGCCCGTGCAGCCGACCGGATGGCCGAGCGCGATCGCGCCGCCGTTCTTGTTCAGTCGATCGGGGTCGAGTTCGCCGAGCTTCGCGCTCCGGCCGAGCTCCTTCTTCGCGAACTCGTCGCTGTCGAAGGCCTTCACGCACGCGAGCACCTGCGCCGCGAACGCTTCGTTGAGCTCGACCGCGCCGATCTCCGCGAGCGAGAGCTTCGCCGCGTCGAGCGCCTTCGCCGTCGCGTACACCGGTCCGAGACCCATGCGCGCGGGATCGCAGGCGGCCCACGCCCATGCGCGGACCTTCGCGAGCGGTGCGAGGCCGAGCGCGCGCGCGCGCGCTTCCGTCGTGACGACGAGCGCGCACGCCGCGTCGGTGAGGCCGCACGCGTTGCCGACGGTGACGCGGCCGTCGGGCTTCTCGAAGTAGGGCTTCAACTTCGCGAGGCCCTCCATCGTCTGGTTGTCGCGGATGCCGTCGTCGTGCTCGAGCGCGCGTGCGCCGCTCTTCGCGCCGAGCGGGAGGTGCGGGACGATCTCACGCGCGAACGCGCCCGCGTCGCGCGCGGCGGCGGCGCGGCGGTGGCTCTCGAGCGCGTAGCGGTCGGCGTCCTCGCGCGTGACGTTCCACTCGCGCGCGAGCAGCTCGGCCGTCTTGCCCATGATCAGGCCGCTGATCGGGTCGGTGAGGCCTTCCATGATCGCGACGCGCGGCTTCAGCATCGCGGGGCGGAAGCCCGCGAGCACGCCGAGGCGCTGCGGCGCGCTCTTCGCCGCGGCGAGACCCGCGAAGAGCCGCGTCATCGTCTCGGAGACGATCAGTGGGAACTTGCTCATGACCTCGACGCCGACGGTGAGCTGGAGCTCGCCGTGACCGGCCTCGATCTCGGCGATCGCGCTCGAGACGGCCTCCATACCGCTCGCGCAGTTGCGCGCGACGGTGCGGGCGGGCGTCGAGCGCGGCAACCCGGCGCGCAGCGCGATCACGCGGCCGACGTTCGCCTGGTCGTGGGGTGGGCCCGCGCAGCCGGCGGTGAACTCGTCGAACGCGGCCGGGTCGATCCCGGTTCGCGCGAGCAGTTCGCGCGCGACGGACGCGCCGAGGTGCGCCGCGTCTTCCTGCGCGAAGACGCCTCCGGCTCGGGCCTGCGGTGTGCGCAGACCCGCGGCGAGCACGATTCCGACGCGGGGGGCGGGCATGATCGACTCCGGGGGAGTCCTTCTCGGAAGGACCCCTGCGCGCCTTGACATAGCAAAGGCCGTAGACGTCAGGAACGGGGCGCTCGGCCCAGCCGCGGCGCGCGGGCGGCGGCCGAGCGCGGAGAAACCCGGAATTCCGCGGCGAATCGGGCCGCGCGCAACGCCTCGTGGGTGAGTTGCCGGATTTCCGACCTGCCTGTAGCCTTCCACGAGGACCTGGCTAGGGGAGCCGTGCCCTCCGGAGGCTCGCGTTCATGCGTCCCAAACTCGCCCTCGCTCCCACCTGGCTCACGCTCGCCGTCCTCACCGCTCCGGCGTCCGCGCAGGTGCTCCTGCGGACGTGGCCCAACGTCGTCTACCCGCAGACGACGGTCGGGATGAGCGTCGACGCCTGCGGCGACGTCGACCACGACGACGTCGACGACGTGATCCTCGGCGTCACCTCGGCCGGCGGGGGCGGGACGGTCTACGTCGTCTCGAGCCGGACGGGCGCGCTCCTGCACCAGCTCACGAACACGAGCGTCGGCTACTTCGGCGCGAAGGTCGTCGGGCTCGGCGAGGTCGACGGCGACGGCCGTATGGACTTCGGAATCGTCGCGAGCGGGCTCGCGCCGCTCCTTCCCTCCGAAGTGCGCGTGATCTCGGGTGGAACGGGGCTCGACCTGATGGACCTCCTCTCCGCGCCGGACGGTTCGGACCTCGCCGCCGTCGGCGACGTGAACGCGGACGCGTACTCGGACGTGTTCGTCTACTCGCAGGGCAGCACGCTGATCGGTCCGCGCGCGATCCACTACGGATTGACGCTCGCGACCGGACGCGTGATCCAGGACCCGGGCGAGGTAGCGGGGCTCGGCGACCTGAACGGAGACGGCGTCTGCGACTACGGCATCGCGCTCGCGTTCCCCAGCGGTCGCGTCCTCCTCTACTCGGGCGCCACCGGCGCGTTCCTGCGCCTCGTCGCGGACCCGGGACCGGGCGGCGGGCTCTTCGCCTGGTCGCTCGCGGTGGCGGGCGACGTCGACGGCGACCACGTCCCGGACCTCTTGATCGGCGAACCGCTCTTCGACGGCGTCGCGAACGATTGCGGCCGCGTCGTCGTGGTCTCGGGGGCGAACGGGAGCGTGCTCCGCACGATCGAAGGCTCGATCGCGAACGAGCAACTCGGCGATCGCGGCCGGCTCGACGGCGCGGGCGACGTCGACGGGGACGGGCGCGCGGACCTCGTCCTGGGTCGGCCCGACGCCGCGGGCGGCGCAGGCGTCGTCGAGGTGTGGTCCGGGCGCACGGGGCAGCTCCTCTTCTCCGTCGCGGGCGACACGCCGACGGACCGCTTCGGGCTCGCCGTCAGCGGCGCCGGCGACGTGAACTACGACGAGCTCGGCGACGTCGTCGTCGCGTCGCTCGAGGGCGATCGGCTCGGCGTGTACGGGATCGCGCAGCCCGGCACGCCGTACTGCTTCGGCGACGGGAACGGCGGCACGTGCCCGTGCGGGAACTACTCGCGGCCGGGACAGAACGCGGGCTGCGTGAACTCGCGCACCGTCGGGTCGACGCTCGCGTGCACCGGACTCGCGAGCGTCGCGAACGACTCGCTGCGGCTCTTCGCGGGCCACATGCCCGGCGGCAGCACGATCCTCTTCCTCCAGGCGACCGAGGACGCCGGCGGCTTCGGTTCGACCTTCGGAGACGGTCTGCTCTGCCTCGGCGGGACGTTCATCCGCCTCGGCTCGCGGACGATCGGACCCCAGGGGACCATCGCGATCGGAGCGGACGTCCCGAGCGCGATCTCGATCGCCCACCGCGGTCAGGTCCCGCCGGCGGGCGGCACGCGCTACTACCAGGCGCGCTACCGCAACAGCGCCGCGTGGTGCACGTCCGACACCTTCAACACGACGAGCGCCGTGCGAATCGACTGGACTCCGTGACTCGGGGCGAGCTCAGCGCGCCGCGCGGCGCTTCCGGTCGGGCGGGCTCCCGACGTGCGCGCGAAGCGCAGCGAGGAACGCCGCCGCGGCGGGACTCGGCGCGGGCTCCGTGCGCGTGAACACGCCGAACGACACCCTCGGCGCCTTCGCGCCGAAGGGAACGGCGACGAGGCCGAGCGGCGGGCGGCCTTCGAGCACCACGCGCGGGAGGATCGTCGGCCGGCCCGTGAGCGCGACGGTGCGCAGGATCGCGTCGACCGCGTCGAGCTCGCCCACGATTCGGGGCCGCAGGCGCGCGCTCGCGAACGCCGCGTCGATCGCGCGCCGCAGGTCGTAGGACTCGGGGAGCAGGACGAGCTCGAGCTCCGCGAGGTCGCGCGCCTCGATCGTCCTGCGGTGCGCGAGCGCGTGCTCCTCCGGGAGGACGAGCGCGAGCGGTTCCTCGCGGAGGAGCTCCGCATGGACGCGCGGCGTGGGCCGCGACTGCAGACCGACGCCGATCTCGAACTCGCCCTGCTCGACCCCGCGTTCGACGGCGCGCGTCGGGCGTTCGTGGACGAGCACGACGAGGCCCGGGTGGCGCAGCGCGAGCCGCGCGATCACGGGCGGGATCCACGCATGGTTCAGCGCGGGCACCACGCCGACCTCGATGCGGCCGTGCCGGAGCTCCGCGACGGTGCCCACCGAATCGAACGCCTCGTCGAGCTGGCGCAGGACGCGCTCGGCGTGAACGCGGAACGCGCTCCCGGCGTCCGTGAGGCGCGCTTCCTTGCCGAGGCGCGAGAACAGCGCGGTGCCGAGCCGATTCTCGAGGTCCTTGAGCTGTTGCGAGACGCTCGGCTGCGTGACGCCGAGGCGCGCGGCGGCGCGCGTGAAGTTCTGCGCCTCGACGACGGCGAGGAAGTAGCGCAGGTGCCGGAGCTCGATGCCGCTCCTCATCGCGCGGCCTCTTCCAAGGCACCGCGGCCGCGGCGCGCATCGGGGCGCGGAGCGTGCGCGGACGTGCGCTCGAGGAACGCGAAGACGCGGTCGCGCAGCGCTTGGAACTCCGCGCTCGGCGCGAGCGCGTGCCGGTCGCGCGGCCTCGCGAACCGGACGTCGACGGTCTCACCGATGCGGGCCGCGGGGCCGTCCGTCATCAGCAGCACGCGATCGGAGAGGAGCAGCGCTTCGTCGACGTCGTGCGTCACGAGCAGCGCCGCCGCGCCCGTCTCCTGCCACAGGTCGAGCAGCACGTCCTGGAGTTCCTCGCGCGTGACCGAGTCCAGGCTGCCGAACGGCTCGTCGAGCAAGAGCAGCTTCGGCGCACGCGCGAACGCGCGAGCGACGCCGACGCGCTGGCGCATCCCGGCGGAGAGCTCGCCGGGGCGCGCGTCTTTCCAGTCGGCGAGGCCCACGCGGTCGAGGTAGGCGTCGGCGACGTGGTCGAGTTCGCGCTTCGAGGCGCGGGGGAGCGCGCGGTCGAGGCCGAGGAGCACGTTCTCGCGCGCCGTCAGCCATGGGAGCAGCGCGTGCGCTTGGAACACCATGGCGCGATCGGGACCGGGGCCGTCGAGCTTCGCTCCGCCGAGCGTGATCACTCCGGCGGTCGGCTTCGAGAGCCCCGCGATCATCGAGAGCACCGTGGTCTTGCCGCACCCGGAGTGACCGAGCAGGCTCGTGAACTCGCCCGCGCGCACGGAGAACCCGACCTCGCGCACGATCGACTGCTCGCCGCGCGGCGACGGGATCGACTTCGCGACGCCGTCGAGCGCGAGGAACTCGCCGCCGGGCGCCGCGTGCGGCCGCGCGCTCCGCGCCTCGGTGCCCGCCGAGCGTCGTCCGACGGCGCGCAGCCGATCCGCGAGCTCGAGCCGCAGCGCGACGAGCGCCGGTTCGTGCTCGAAGCGCGCGGGGTCGCGCGGGCGCGGCTCGACGACGCGGATCGGAGCGTCGAGGCGGCCGTCCGCGCGCAGGATCAGGATGCGATCGGCGAGCAGGAGCGCCTCGTCGACGTCGTTCGTGATCATCACGACGGTCTTCTGCTCCGCTTCCCAGATGCGCTCGAGCTCGACCTGCAGCGTCGCGCGCGTCAACGCGTCGAGCGCGCTGAACGGCTCGTCGAGGAGGAGCACGCGCGGCTCGATCGCGAGCGCGCGCGCGACGGACGCGCGCTGCTTCATGCCGCCCGAGAGCTCGCGGGGGAGCTTCCTCGCCGCGGGTGTCAAGTGCACGAGTTCGAGCACGCGTTCGACGCGCTCCGCACGCCGCGCCGTCGGCTCCTTCGGGAACGCCTGGTCGACCGCGAGGCGCACGTTGTCCGAGACCGAGAGCCACGGGAGCAGCGCCGGGTGCTGGAACACGATGCCGCGGTCGAGGCCCGGACGTTCGACCCGCGCGCCGTCGAGGTGCAGCGTGCCCGCGTCCGGTCGGTCGAGCCCCGCGAGGAGCGCGAGGAGCGTGCTCTTCCCGGCCCCCGAGCACCCGAGGATCGCGACGAACTCGCCGCGCTCGACGTCGAGATCGACGCCGTCGAGCACGACTCGTCGCGCGGCGCCGGCGCCGAACGCCTTCGTCACGCCGCGCAGTTCGAGGAACGCGCCCACGTCACGCGCTCGCCTTGAAACGGGACTCGAGCAGCATCATCCCGCGGTCGAGCACGAAGCCGATCGTGCCGATCGCCACGATGCAGAGCAGGATGTGCTCGTAGACGAGCGCGTTGTACTCCTGCCACAGGAACCCGCCGAGCCCCGCGGCGCCGGTGAGCATCTCCGCCGCCACGATGGCGAGCCACGCGATGCCGAGGCTGACGCGGAAGCCCGTGAACATGTACGGCATCGTCGCCGGCACGAGCACGCGGAAGAACGTCTGCGCGGGGGAGAGCTGGAGCACCTTCGCGACGTTCCGGTAGTCCTGCGGAACCGCGCGCACGCCCGTCGCGATGTTGAGCACGGTCGGCCACATCGAGCACAGCGCGATCGTGAAGAGCGCCGCGGGCTGCGAACGGTCGAGCAACACGAGCCCGAGCGGCAGCCACGCGAGCGGCGACACCGGCCGGAGGAGTTGGATCAGCGGATCGACGGTCGCCTGGAAGCCCTTCGAGAGCCCGAGCGCGAAGCCGAGCGGCACGCCGAGCAGGAGCGCGAGCCCGTAGCCCTGGAACACGAGCTTCAACGACGCCCACGCGAAGAGCAGGATGCCCTGGTCCATCTCGCCGCGCTTCGTCAGCGGCTCGAGGACGTAGAGCTTGCTCGCCTCCCAAGTCTGCAAGGGGCCCGGCAGGCGCGTCCCGAAGACGCGGGTGAGGAGCTCCCACAGGACGAGCGCGCCGAGCACACCGAGCACGGGGAAGAGGACCGTCTTCCACGCCGACCGGTTCATGATCAGTCCTTCCGATTGTGGATCGCGAACGCGCGGCCGTACTCCGCCGGCTTCGACGGGTCGAACACGGTCCCGTCCCACAGCCGGATCGGTGCGTCGTTCCGCGCGTGCGGCGTCGCGCCGAGTTCCTTGAGCGCCGCCTCGTACAGATCGGCGCGCGCGACGCGCTTCACGACGTCGGCGTAGTCGGGCTCGCCCGTGACCATGCCCCACCGGCGGAACTGCGCGGCGAACCACTGGATCTCGCGCGGCTGCGGGTGGTTGTCGCGGTTGAACGCGATCGCCATCGACTTGTCCGACTTCTTGCGGCCGTCGCCCCAGTCGAAGTCGCCCATCAGGCTCGGGAGGATCGTCGGCGCGGGCGAGTTCAGGTAGCTCGGCGTCGCGAGCATGCGGGCGAGCTCCTCGCGGTTCTCGAAGGCGTCGCACCACGCGGCCGCTTCGTGGAGCGCGCGGATCATCGCCTTCACCGTCTTCGGGTTCTTGTCCGCGAACTCGGCCGTGACGCCGAGCGCCTTGACCGGGTGATCGGGCCATAGCTCGTGGCCGTACATCGCGATCGTCGTGACTCCGTCGGCGACACCGCGCGTGCCCCAGGGCTCGACCAGAGCGCACGCCTGCATCGTGCCGACGCGCATGTTCTGGAGCATCTGCGCAGGCGGGAGCGTGATGACCTTGAGGTCCTTGTCCGCGTTGATGCCGCCGTTCGCGAGGAAGTGACGGTACATCAAGCCGTGCCAGCCGAACGGGAGTGGGAGCGCGAGCGTGAACGTCTCGCTCTTCGCCTTGAGCTCCTCGACGTGCGCCTTCCACGCCTTCGGGTCGAACGTCAGCTTGCTGCCGATCGCCTTGGCCACGAGGAAGATCGATCCATTGCGCGAAAGCGTGAACGGGATCACGACGCCCGACTTCTGCGCGCCGAGCACTCCGAGCGTGCTCCCGATCGGCTGCGCGTACTTCATGTGCGTCGCTTGGTTCTCGCCGCTCATGAGCTTGTCGCGCACGGTCGCCCAGCTCGCTTCCTTCGAGAGCGAGGAGACGAGCCCGTGCTTCTTGAAGAAGCCCTTCTCGTGCGCGACGACGATCGGAGCGCAGCTCTCGACGGCGATGATGCCGAGGCGCACGTCCTTCACTTCGGGTTCGTCGCTCGCGTACGAGGTCGCGGCGGAGGCGCGCGGAAGGCTCGCGAGCAGGCCCGCGGCGAGCGCGCCTTGGAGCAGGGTGCGGCGGGGGATGTGGACGGATTCGGGCCGGGGAGGGGTGGGGGGATTCGTCATGGGGATGGACCGGTAAGTCGAACCGATCGTACCCAAACTGGAGCTTATGGCGCGCCGCCGGCGGCGTGGAGCGCGCGCGCGGCGCGCATTGGCTACGTGCGTCACGCGGCGACCGCTGCGCGCCGCCCGGGACTCGGGAACGAGCGGGAGGCGTCCTCCCCGCGCGGGGGACTGCACCGGCGCTCGCCGCGCGTCCGGTCCATCGACGCGTCGCCGTTCCCACGCCCTCGTTCGTACGGGCGGCTACGGCGGGTCGTCTCGGGCGACCTCGGGCTACTTCGGCCGGAGATCGAGGAAGCGCTTCTCCTTCATCTCCGTCTCCATCCCGAGCACCTCGAGCATCTCCCGTGTCGTCTTGAACTCGATGCGACTCGGCGCGACCTCGACGGCCTCGGCCATCTCCTTCTTGATCTTGCTCTCGAAGTACGCGGACTCGATCCCGACGCGCAGCGCGACGCGCAGGACGAACTCGTCGAGCTCGTAGGGGTCGTCGTTCTTCTTCTTGAGCACGACCTGCCACTCCTCGACCTCGTGCAGGTTCGACAGGAACGCGCCGATCGCCGACAGGTCGACGAGCGTGCCCTTGATCTTCGTCAGCGACATCGCCTTCTGCTCGGAGGAGCGCTTGAGCTCGCTCCCGATGCGCGGCACGTTGCGCTTGCAGTAGGGGCACGGCTCCCAGCGGATCCCGCCGACCGCGACGTCGCCGGTGCGGTAGCGCAGGAGCGCCGTCCCGTGGCCTTCGAGCGGCGTGTAGACGAGCTCGCCCGTCTCGCCGGGCCCGAGCACCTTCCCGCTCTCCGGATCGACGACCTCGAACACGCCGAGGTCGGGATAGAGGTGGTAGCCCGGCGACTCCGCGTGCGACGCGGGGCACTCGCTGAACGCCATGCGCGCTTCGGTGAAGCCGTACGTGCCGCTGATGGTGACGTCCTTCGCGCCGCACGCGGCGAGCGACTCCGCCATCTTCTCCTTGAGCCCGGGCGTCACCTTCTCGGCGCCGAGGATGACGAGCTTCACCTTGGAGAGGTTCGCGGGCTTCTCGCGCGCTTCGCGCAGCACGTGGTAGACGAAGCCCGGCACGCCGATGATCACCGTCGGCTGGATGCGCTCGGCGACCTTGATGCTCGCGGCGCTGCCCATCACCTTGCCGCCGCCGGTCGAGAGCATGAAGCGGCCCGTCTCGAAGCCCGCGAACACGGTCTGCCAGAAGGCGAGGTGCGGGGCGTACGGGAACAGGTTCAGGATGCGCGCCGACGTGTCCGTGATCCCGTGCACGTCGAGCATGCGCGCGCCGACGATCGACAGGAGCTCGAGGTCGTGCGGCGTGTAGTAGAACGCGACCGGATCGCTCGAGCGGCCCGTCGTGAACGTCACGAAGTTCGGAGTGTACGCGCGGCGCAGCTTCTCGCGCGCTGCAGCGCCGCCGAGGAGGAGCCCGAGCTTCTTCCCGAGCGGCCACGCCGCGCGGATCGACTCGGGCGAGGGGCGCAGCACGAAATCGAGGCGGCGCTCGGGATCGCTCTGCGCGGCGAGCAGATCCGACTTCGTCGTGAACGGCAGCTTCGCGAGGTCGGCGACGCTCCGCACGTCCTCCGCGCGCAGTCCTGCCTCGGCGAAGACGCGCTGGTAGTGCGTCGAGAACGGGAGAATCTCCTCACGGACGCGCTTCGCGACGAGCGCGTCCTGCAGGGCGCGCATCTCCGTCGGCGTCGTGCGGCAGAGCGCCGACCAGGGGATCGTTCGGTTCAAGCGAGGCCTCGCGGGGGTTCGGGTTCGCCGCTCGCCGTGGCGGCGGACGCAGAGGCTGCCGCCCGGAGGGCCCGTACTCAAGCGCGATGGTCCCGAACGAGCCGGGAAGCGCTCACCGCTTGGCGCGCACCTCGACGAGGAAGTCCTTCACGGCGCGCTGCAGGTGCTCGGCCTGCACGGAGAGCGCGCTCGACGCCTCGAGCATCTGCCCGGTCGCCGTGCTCGTCTCCAGGGCCGCATGCGTGACGTCCGTGATGTTGCGGGCGACGTCCTGCGTGCCGAGCGCCGCCTGCTGGACGTTCTTGCTGATCTCGCCGGTCGCGAGCTGCTGCTGCTCCACCGCTTGGGCGATCGACGTGGCGATCCCGTTCATCTTGCCGATCGTGGCGCTGACCGACTGGATCACCTTCGCCGCGTTCTGGGAGGCTTCCTGCATCGACGCGATCTGCTCGCCGATGTCCTCGGTCGCCTTGCTCGTCTCCTGAGCGAGCGACTTCACCTCGGACGCGACCACCGCGAAGCCCTTGCCGGCTTCTCCGGCGCGCGCGGCCTCGATGTTCGCGTTCAGCGCGAGGAGCTTCGTCTGCGAGGCGACCTGCGAGATGAGCTTGAGCACGCGGCCGATCTTCTGCGACGCGTCGAGCAGGCCGCGCACGCTCTCGTCCGCCTTCGCGGCTTCGCGCACGGCCGACTCGGCGATCTGGGCCGAGTTCCGCGCGTCGCGCCCGATCTCGCCGGCGCTCGCGGTGAGCTCCTCGGTCGCGGACGCGACGGTCTGGACGTTCGCGGAGGTCTCCTCCGACGCCGCGGCGACCGCGGTCGAGCGCTGCGTCGTGGCCTCCGCCGTGGTCGCGAGCGTGGTCGCCGTCGCCTGCATCTCGGTCGCGGAGCTCGCGACGGTCGCCACGACGCCCTGGATCTGACGCTCGAAGTCGTCGGCGAGCTGGAGCCGGTGGCTGTCCGCGTCCGCGAGCTGCTTGGACGCGGCTTCCATCTCCGCCGTCGCGACGTTGATGCCCTTGGCGGCGTTCCGGAACGTGCCGGGGAGGCCGCGCTCGATCACGCGCCGCCAGTACTTCTTGCGGCTCGCGTGCCGGAGGGACGCGCGCGACTCGCGCACGAACGCGTCCGTGACGTCGAGCATCCGGTTGATCGCGATCGCGAGCTCGAGGCACTCGCCGTCGAGGTCGTCGAAGGCGATGCGGCCCTCGAGGTCGCCCTCCGCGGCGGAGCGCGCGGCGGCGACCGCGCGGCGCATGCACTCGCGGTAGCGCGCGAGCTCGGCCGCGGCATTCGTGTCGGTCTCGACCGAAGTCGTGGTGAGGAGCGTGGACATGGTGGGTCTCCGGATCAGACGCGGAACGCGAACTCGCCGTACGACATGCCGCTCTTCTCGAGCTCGGCCTCGAGCAGCCGCGTCGCGGCCTGGATCCCCGCCTTGCGGTCGGTGTGGCGCCGCTCCTCCGCCAGCAGCTTCCCGTAGAGCGCCTCGACGCGCTTGACCGCGGCGCGATCGGGGGAGCGCCGGTTCGAGTGGTAGCCGAGGATGCTCCCGTTCATGTCGAACGTCGGAGTGACGTGGGCGAACACCCAGTAGTGGTCGCCGTTCTTCGCGAGGTTGACGACGTACGCGAAGATCTCGTCGCCGCGCTGGATCGTGTCCCAGAGCAGCTGGAAGACGCAGCGCGGCATGTCCGGGTGCCGGATCATGCTGTGCGGCTGCCCGAGGACCTCGCCCGCGCGATAGCCGGCGACGCGCAGGAACACGTCGTTCGCGTACGTGATCCGGCCCTTCGGGTCGGTCTTGCTGACGATGATCTCTTCTTCGCCGAACGTGCGCTCGACGCCGGTGGGGGCGACTCGTTCCATGGAACCTCGTGGGGGGGCGCGACTGTGCGTGTTCGGATTCGACGATTCGAACCGTACGACTGAATGGGATGCTCGACGTACTCTCCCGGAAGACTCAGCTCTCCCCGCCGCTGGGCGCGCGGAGCTTCCCGGGCACGGGCCCTCGCGTGCTCCCGTTCGCGGGACGGAGCTTTCTTCCGCCGCCGCGCGCCGTCAGGATCCCGGCGAGAGCGGTCGAAATCCCCTCGTCCTCCCGATCCCGATGTCCTCTCCCCCGCGCGAGCTCTTCCAGACGTCGTATTCGCTCCGGCACCCCGGCCAGCACTCGAAGCACCGTCCGCGCACGGTGCTCGTGCTCGGCGGCGGCGGCATGCGCGGCATGGCGCACGTCGGGATCCTGCGCGCGATGCGCACGCTCGGCATCGAGTACGACGCGATCGTCGGCACGTCGATCGGCTCGCTCGTCGGTGCGATGGCGGCGGGCGGCTACTCCATCGAGAAGATCGAGCAGCTCGTCGGCTCGGTGCAGAAGGGCGACTACTTCCGCCTGAACTTCGTCAAGTTCCTGCTCAAGGGCACGCGCGCGCGGAGCATGTACCGCGGCGACACGTTCCGCGAGTCGCTGAAGCGCGTGCTCCCCGACACGACCTTCGCGGAGATGAAGGTGCCCTTCTACTGCAACGCGGTGCGGCTCGAGACCGGCGGCACGGTGTTCTGGGGCACGCCGGGGCTCGACGACATCTCGATCCTCGACGCGGTGTACAGCTCGTGCGCGCTGCCCGGCATCTTCGAGCCGTTCGAGAAGGACGGGTTCAGCTACATGGACGGCGGCATGGTCGATTCCGTGCCGATCCGCTTCGCGAAGACGCTGAACCCCGACCTGATCATCGCGGTCGACCTGTCCTTGAAGGGCACGTTCAAGGCGCCCGACTACAAGAACAAGATGCTCTCGACGCTCTACCGCACGTTCGAGATCGTCGAGGAGGTGCTCGTCGAGCAGACCCTCCACATGCACGTCGACTACCGCGTCGCGCTGATCCAGCCGAAGGTGTCGCACACGAGCCGCTTCGACTTCGACAAGGTGAACGAGGTCGTGCAGGCGGGCGAGGAAGAGGCGATCAAGGTGCTGACGAGCCACTCCGCGACGCGCGACCTCGTCCAGCCGGTGATCGTGGAAGGCCTCGCGTGTCCCGTGACGCCGCGCGACTTCGTCAGCGTGCGCATCGACCCGACGCGCTGCATCGGCTGCGGCATGTGCGAGGTCGTGTGCGAGACCGACGCGTTCTGGGCGCACGGCGAGCGCGCGACGGTGCGCAAGCTCTCGAACTACGAGTGCACGCGCGACCACGCGTGCGCGCGCAACTGTCCGACGGACGCGATCTCGCTCGGGAACCTGTGACGCGGGTCAGGGGGCCTGCACGCGCAGGTTCGACTCGGCGAAGACGTCGCTCTCCGTGAGCACGACGCGCAACGCGTCCGACTCCGGCGTGAGCTCGATGGGGTGCGTCGAGAACCGGTACGTCCCCGGCGGGAGGCCGTCGAGCGTGAACTCGCCCGTGCGCGCGACGCCCGCGCTGAGGAACGCGGCCGGGTAGTCGTGCCCTTCGAGGCGGACGCTGACCTGGAGCTCCGCGAACTCGTTCGGGAGCGCGGCTCCGGAAACGGTGGCGATCCGGCCGTGGAGCCGCACGCCGGGCAGCACGAGGTCGCGCACGAGCCCCGGCTCGCCGATCACGACGTCGTCGAACGCCGTGACGCGTTCCCAGTCGCGCTCGAAGCGCACCTCCGCGCGGTAGGTGCCGGGCGGCGCGTGCAGCTCGAACTCGCCGTCGGGGCCGGCACGGCGGTGCCCGAAGCTCCCGTACGGTTTCGCGCGCAGGAGCCGCACCCACACGCGCTCGACCGGCGCGGGACCGGCCCGCGTGAGCACGCGGCCCGTCCACGCCGGCGACGCGCTCGGCCGGCCGAAGTCGACGCGCCGTTCCTCGCCGACGGCGAGTTCGGTCTCGGCGACCTCGTCGCGCGCGATCCGACCCACGCTCTCGGGATCGTCGACGTGGAGCTGCACGTGCGTCTTCCCCGCCGGGAGGCGCTCGATGCGATACGCGCCGCGTCCGTCGGTGCGCGCGGCGCGGAGCTCGTCCACTCCGCGTCCGTCGGCCGCGGAGCGGAGGAGCAGGATTCGCGCGCCCTCGACCGGGTTCCCGTGCTCGTCCCAGACCGTCCCGACGACGCGCGCGCTCCCGACGTGGAGCACGACCTCGCGCCCCGCTTCCGCGGGCAGCACGACGTCGGCGGATTCCACCGCAGCGCCGTTCTCGAACTCCGCTCGGATCGTGCAGCTCCGGAGTCTCGCGCCGGGGGGGTGCTCGAGCGCGTCGAACCGCGCGGTCCCATCGGGCGCGAGCGCGAGCTCGCGCAGCGCGACGAGGTCCTCGCCTCGACCTTGGCCGACGCGCACCGTTCCTCCGCGCGTGTAGGGCGCATCGTCCTCGAGCACGCGCACGAGGAGCGATCCCGGCGGCAACGGCTCGGTCGTCCGCGGAGTCGGCGCGGTGGCGGGCGACGTGCGCGTGCTCTCGGTGATCGGTGCGCGCGCGGACGGAGCCTGTCGCGCCGCGACCGCGGGCTCCTCGGGCGCCGTCGACGTCGAGCCGCGCGCGAACGCCGTGCTCGACGGCGCCTCGGGCTCCGCGACGGCGAGCTCCTTCCACGTCCACCAGGCGCCGGTAGCGAGGAGGACGGTCGCGGCGGCGACACCGAGCTTCGTGAGCGTGTTCACGGCGAGGAGCACTCCGATCGGGCCGGCGGTGGACGCCGCGCTCGCTGCGCCCGGAGGCAGCGTGAGCGGGAGCAGGGCGGACATCCAGTCGTCGCGGCCGCGCGCGAGCCGTTCGCGCAACCGCGCGCGCGCTTCGACGAGGCGGTTGCGCACGGTCGACGCGGGGACGCCCGTGCGCCGCGCGATCGCTTCGCACGACTCGCCGTCGAAGTGGTGCTGGAGGAGCGTCGAGCGCCACGGCTCGTCGAGCGCGAGCACGCTCTCGACGAGGAGGCGCTGCGCTTCCGCGCGCTCGACGACGTCCCCGGCCGAACTCGCCGCGGCAGCGCGCGTGTCCGAAGCCGAGTCGAGTCGCGCTTCCACGCGCCGCACGCCGGCTCTCCGCCGCCGTGAACCGAGCGCGTTCCGCAGCACGGCCGCGAGCCACGCGCGCGGAGCGTCGACGCGCTCGGGTGCGCCCTCCGCGGCCGCGGTCCAGACGTCCTGCACGAGGTCGCGCGCCTCCTCGCGGTCGCGGACGAGGGCGCGCGCGAGGCCCTCGAGCCACCGCGCCTCCGCGAGGAGCAGGTCGAGCGAACCGGAGCGCGGCGGGGGCGGCATGGGGGACGGGACGCGCGAGCGCGTCGAACGTCGCCGGATTCTCCGAACTTCCTTCGCCGCCGCGAAGGGCGTGCGCGCGCGCACCGCTCCCGATACCCTTCCCGCGGTGAGAGAGGAGAACGGGACCTTCCAGGACCTGCGCCCGGCGGGGGAGCGCGCGCCCCGAGCGGACGCCGCGGCGACGGCCGCGGACCTCGCGGCGGTCGAGCTCGTCGAGCGCTCGAGCGGGCGCATCCTCGACGCCGCGCTCGACCTCGCGCGCGGACGCTTCGGGCTCTACGTGCTCGCGTCGAGCGCGGTCTGGGTCTTCGCGCGCGTGCTCCAGCCGTTCCTCGGCCAGCACCACACCGAGGAATGGATGGCGAGCGACAAGGCCGGGCTCGCGTTCGCGGCGATGGGGATCAACCTCTTCGTGCAGTCGTGCGTCCAGCAGCTCGCGCTCGTCCTCGTCGCCCTGCTCGCCTGGCCGCGCCTGACCGGGGAGAAGATCCCCTTCGGCGAGGCGCTCGGTCGCGCGCTGCTCGCCCTGTTCCCGCTCCTCCTCGTGAACCTGGTCATCGGCTCGGTCACGTTCGCGGCGACCTGCTGCACGCTCGGCGTCGGCGTCCTCTACGTCGCGTGGAAGACGTCGCTCGTGCCGGTCTGCTACGTCGTGGAGCGCGCGGGGCTCGTCGGCTGCGTGACGCGCTCCTTCCAGCTGACGAGTCGCGACCGCTTCGACACGGAGGCGTTCCTCGGGTTCCTCCGCTGGTTCGCCGTGATGGGGACCGCGTACCTCGTCCAGCTCCTGTTCGCCTCGCTCAGCGGCGCCGCGGACTACCCGCAAGTCCGGCGCGACGTCCTCGACCGCACGGGGATGGGCGAGTGGACGTACGACGGCGTCGTGCTCGTGCTCTCGTCGCTCTTCAACGGCGTCGGCACGGCGTGCTACGCCGTCGTCGCGCTCGCGTACTACGTCGACTGCCGCGTTCGGCGCGACGGGCTCGACCTCGCGCGCACGCTGCGTTCGCTGCGCGAGGCGTGGCCGGCCGCGTCCGCGGAAGGCGCGGCTCCGGAGCGCTCCGCGTGATCGCGCAGGCCGCGAGCGGGCGCGACCCCGCGACGATCCACCGCGTCGTCGAGGACGTGCTCGCGCAGGAGGACTACCGCCGCGCCGGTCCGCGCGAGCCCTCGTGGCTCGAGCGGCTCTGGGAGCGCATCTCGGAGTGGTTCTCGGACCACTTCGGCTTCGAGTTCGGCGGCGGCGGCGGACAGGTGCTCGTCTACGTGCTCTACGGGCTGATCGCGCTCCTGCTCCTGTGGCTCCTCTTCACGTTCGTCCGTCGTGCTGCGCTGCGTCGCGGCGCGGCGGAGGAAGCGCCCGCGGCCGCGCGCGCCCGGCGCGTTCAGGAGCTCCTCGCTCGCGCGCGCGAGGCCCGCGCGAAGGGGACGTTCGCGGACGCGCTGCGCTTCTACGCGTGGGCGCTCGTCGTCGGGCTCTCGGAGCGCGGCGACCTCGAGTACCGCGACGCGTGGACGAACCGCGAGCTCGTCGAGCGCGGCCGTCCGCGGCCCGAGGCCTTGCGCGTGCTCGCGCCGCTCGTGCCCGAGCTCGACGCGAAGAGCTTCGGCCACGAGCCCGCGCTCGAGGCGGACGTCGAGCGCCTCGAACGCCTCTGTCGCGAACACCTGGGAGGGCTCGCGACGTGAGCGGCGACCGGGTCCAACGCGGCTTGACGATCGCCGTCCTCGGCTTGATCGTGCTCGCCGTCGTCGTGCAGATGTTCCTGCCCGGCGCGGAGCAGAAGCCCGCGCCGCACGGCGCGAGCTCGGTCGAGCCCGACGGCCGTCGCGCGCTGCGCGAAACGCTCGGGCGGCTCGGCTTCGCGCCGGAGGAATGGCGCAAGAGCCCGGGCGCGCTCCCGCGCGGCGGACACGTGCTCTTCCTCGTGGACGCGCCCGTCGAGAGCGAGCGCACGCGTACGACGCGGCGCAAGAAGAACGGGGACCCGGACGTCGTTCGGCCGAGCGGTCGCTTCGACCTGCAGGCGAACGAGAACTACCGCGCGTTCGTCGAGGCCGGCGGGACGCTCGTCGCGCCGTGGACGTCGCGTCTGCGCGACTTCCTCGCGAAGGAGCTCGAGTTCGAGGAGTTCGAGCTCCTTCCCGTCCCCGACGCGGGCGCCGAGCGCGCGCCGCGCGTCGCGCGGATGCCGGACGGGACGCTCGTCACCGTGACGTGGCCGAAGGAGCTCGCGCTCCCGGTCGAGCTCCTCGGCGCGGGCCTCGATCCGTACTGGTCGATGCCGCGCTCGGACGGAGGCGAGGATGCCGCCGCCGCCGTGTTGCGCGTGGGCGCGGGCGCGATCCTCGTCCTCGCGGACCCCGCGTTCGGCGACAACGCGAACCTCGGCGAGGAGGGCAACGCGGAAGCGTTCGTGCGCCTGCTCGAGGACCGGCTGCGCGGCGGGCGCGTGCTCTTCGACGAGTACGCGCTCGGACGCTGGGAGCCCGAGACCGCGCTCGGTCTCGCGTTCTCGTCGGCGCTCGCTCCGACGAGCGTCCATCTCCTCGTGCTGCTCGCGTTGTTCGTCTGGGCCGCGGCGTGGGCGCGTGCGTTCGCGCGCGATCCCGAGCCGATCGAGCAGCTCTCGCCGCTCTCGCGCGCTCGCGCACAGGCGAACGTGCTCGAGCGCGCGGAGCGTGCGGGGCTCGCCGCGCAGATCTTGCGCCGAGGCAACCTCGCGCGGCTCGCCCGCGCGGCGCGCCTCGCTCGGCGGGGCGTCGAGCCGGGGAATCGCGAGGCGGCGGAGCGCGAGCTCGAACTCGCGGCCGCGCGCACGCTGTGCGAGGCCGAGCTCCCCGCCTGGCGCGCGCTCTTCTTCGAGCGCCGCGTCGCGGACGACGCCGAACTCGAGACGCTCGCCGCCGACCTCGACGCCGCGGTCGAGCGCGCGCGAACGGGCGCGCGCGTCGCGAAGCGCGCTTAAGCGTCGTTCGGGCCGCGCGCGGAGCCCGCGTCGTCGCGCGCGACGCCGCCGGACCGCTCGTTCGCGCCCGCGCGGCGTTCGTAGCTCCGCGTCGCGACGAGGAAGACCGCGGGCAGCCCGATCGAGATCAGGATCGCGAGCGTCGGATCGTCTCGTCCCGCGGCGCCGATCGCCGCGTACGCGAAGCCCATCGGCACCGAGCCCGCGAGGAGCGCCGGCACGAACACTCGCGGAGGCATCTTCGTCAGCCCCGCGAGGCACGCGACGACTTCGGGCAGCACGGGAGCCCAGCGTGAGCACGCGACGAGCCACGGTCCCGCGCGCTCGAACGCGCGCCGCGAACGATCGAGGTCCCGTGCGCCGACCAGCCGCTCCGCCGTGCGCGGCCCGAGGCGGCGGCACAGCGTCCACGCGAGGAGCCCGCTCGCGACGGAGCCGAGCGCCGCGAGCGCGCCGCCTTCGATCGGGCCGTACACGAACCCCGCGGCCGACATCAGCGGCGTCGCGGGGATCGGCAGCACGAGATCCGACACGAGCAGCAGCACGACGAGCGCCCCGCCCCAGGGGCCCGCCGAGCGCAGACGTTCGGCGGCTCCGGCGGGGGTGAGTTCGGCCTCGAAGCTCCCGCCGAACGCGAGGAACGTCGCGATCACGACGGCGGCGAGGACGAGGGCGGAGACGAAGAGGCGCACGGAGAGCGCGCGTTCGACTTTCGCGACGCGCGCGCGCTCACCATACTCTGCGGCCACATGGACCAAGAGCCCGACCTCGCCGCGCCGCTTCCCGCCCACAACGAGCCGCTCTCCGCTCCCGCCCGTCCGCCCGCCGCCGTCGCGCTCGCCGAACGCGTGCAGCGCGAAGTCGCGCGCGTCGTCGTCGGGCTCGAACGCGAGGTCGAGCACTGCCTGATCGCACTGCTCGCGGGCGGGCACCTCCTGCTCGAAGGTCCGCCCGGCGTCGCGAAGACGCTGCTCGTGCGCACGCTCGCGACCGCGCTCGGCGGCCGCTTCGGCCGCATCCAGTTCACGCCGGACCTGATGCCCGCCGACGTCACGGGCACGAGCATCTACCGCCCGAACGAAGGTGAGTTCCGCTTCCAGGAAGGACCGATCTTCGCGCAGGTGTTGCTCGCCGACGAGATCAACCGCGCGCCCGCGAAGACGCAGGCGGCGCTGCTCGAGGCGATGCAGGAGTGCTCGGTGACGGTCGACGGCAAGCGACACGCTCTGCCCGAGCCGTTCATCGTCTTCGCGACGATGAACCCGATCGAGCACGAGGGCACGTACCCGTTGCCCGAAGCGCAGCTCGACCGCTTCCTCTTCAAGGTCGTCGTCGGCTACCCGAAGCCCGAGGTCGAGGCGCGCTTGCTCGACGCCGCGCACCGCCGTTCGCAGCTCGCGTCGCCGCGCGAGCTCGGCGTCACCGCGGTGTCGAGCCCCGAGGAGATCCTCGAGCTGCGCCGTGAGGTCCTGAAGGTCGCGGTGCGTCCCGACCTGCCGGCGTACGTCGTGCAGCTCTTGAACGCGACGCGCTCGAACGGACAGCTCGTCGTCGGTGCGTCGCCGCGCGCGGGCGTCATGGTCCTGCTCGCCGCGAAGGCGCGCGCGCTGCTCGCGGAGCGCGACTACATCACGCCCGACGACGTCAAGGCCGTGTTCCTGCCGGCGCTGCGCCACCGCGTCGTGCTCGACCCCGCGGTCGAGATCGAGGGCGGCACGAGCGACGACGCGCTCCAGCGCATCCTCGACCAGGTCCAGGTGCCGCGGTGATCCCGACGCGGCGCGCGCTCGTCGTCGCGGGAGCGCTCGGGCTCGTCGCGCTCGCCGGCGCGTTCGTGCCCGCGCTCCGCGTCGTCGGGTTCGCGTTCGACGGGGTCTTCGCCGCGGCGTTCGTGTTCGATTTCCTGCGCACGCCGAGCCCGGGACGCCTCGGGATCCAGCGGAAGGCGCCGGAGCGCGCGGGGCTCTCGCAGGACTTCGCGCGCGTCGTGCGCGTGCGCGCGGACGAGCTCGCGGCGGCGCACGGACTGCGGCTCGAGCTGCACGAGCGCTTCCCCGCGTGGTTCGAGGTGCGCGCGCGCAGCGTCGCCGATCCCGCGGAGCGCGCTCAGCCGCCGCGCGACGAACGCGGGCTCGTCGCGCCGGCGGAGCACGATCCGTCGGGCGGTCCCGACGTCACCGTCGTCCCCTCGGCGGGCCCGATCGACCTCGTGCGCATCTACCGCGCGTCGAAGCGCGGCGTGCACGCGTTCGGCGATCTGCGCCTCCGCCTGCGCGGACGGCTCGGCCTCGTCGAGCGTCAGGCGCGCGTCGTCGGCGAGCAGCCCGTGCGCGTCGAGCCGCCGCTCCTCGATTTGAAGCGCACGCTGCGGCTCGCGGCGAGCGAGCGCTGGCGCGACCTCGGCGTGCGGCGGCTGCGCCGGCGCGGCGGCATGACGGAGTTCGAATCGCTGCGCGACCTCGTGCGCGGCGACGACGTGCGCCTCGTCGATTGGAAGGCGAGCGCGCGCCGCGGCAAGCCGATCGTGCGCGAGTACCAGGAAGAGCGCGGGCAGGAGCTCATCCTCGTCTTCGACTGCGGACGGCGCATGTCCGCGACGTCGAGCGAGGACCCCGAGCGCGTCGACGCGCGGTGGGGGCGGCCCGTGCGCGGCTGGACGAAGCTCGACCACGCGCTCGACGCGGGCCTGCAGATCGCGGCGGTCGCGCTGCAAGAGGGCGACCGCGTCGGCGTGATGGCGTTCGACGACAAGGTGCGCGTGTTCCTGCCGCCCGGGAAGGCGGCGGACCAGCTCGAGCGGCTCGAGACGGCGGTGTTCGCGCTCGAGGCGTCGACGCGCGAGTCGGACCTCGAGCGCGCGCTGCGCGAGCTCGCGCTGCGTCACCGGCGGCGCGCGCTCGTGCTGCTCTTGTCGGACGTCGCCGATCCGCTCTCGGTCGAGCGTCAGCGCGCGGCGCTCGCGACGGGCTCGAAGACGCACCGCATCCTGTTCGCGAGCCTCGACGATCCGTCGCTGCGCGCCGCGGCGGAGGGACGGCTCGGCGTGCCCGCGGGCGTGCGCGCGGCGGCGTTCGGCCTGATCGCGGAGCGCGAGAAGGGGCTCGCGGAGCTCGCGGGCGTCGGCGTGCGCGTGCTCGACACGCTGCCCGCGGAAGCGGCGGCTCCGCTCCTCGCGGCGTGGCTCGAAGCGCGGCGCGAGCTCGCGTGAAACGCGCGCGGCCGGCCCCGAGGGACCGGCCGCGACGTCTCGAGCACAGCGGAGCGCGCCGACGGCGCTCCGCCGTTCGTCACCACGTGACGGTGAGTCCGTTCGTCACGTTGAACGTCTCCGGCGGGCAGAACGTCGCCGACGAGTTGCGATAGTACGTCTGGTAGTAGCGCACCGCGCCGCTCCCGACCGTGACGCCGCCGCGCTGCGAGAGCGTGACGGTCTCGACCGAGTCGGGGAACGAGCTCGCGCCGCCGACGTTGTTCTTCGTGCGCAGGCGCACGAGGCTCCCGCCCGTGCAGCGCACGCCGTCGCCGAAGACGACGTCGGCGAGCGCGTCGCCCTGGAGATAGATGCACGACACCGTCGCGGGCATGCCGGAACCGAGGAGCACGAGGTCGTCGGTGTCCGGGGCGCCGGTCCGACCGAGGACCGCGCCGCTCGCGTTCGCCGAGTTCGCGCAGCCGTGTCCCGCCGCGCCGTTGTTCGCGCACGGGCAGCCCGTCGTGTGGTCGGTCTGCGTTCCGTCGCCTGCGCAGAAGGGCACGACGCTCGGGACGCTCACGGTCAGGTTCAAGCACCAGTGGTCGAGGGTGCCGAGGTCGCCCGACTCCGAGTCTCCGACCGACAGGTTCCAGGTCCCGGTCGGGGACTTCCCGATCAGACTCGCCAGGTTTCCTGCGGGCGCGGCGCCGTTCGCCGGGGCGAACGTGCACGTGGCGTCGTCGCGGCAGACGACGCCGGACGTGCCGATCGAGTTGCCCATCAGTTCAGCGGAGGTCCCAGCGCCGTCATGGAAGGTGATCGGGAACGCGTTGAGGAGATTCGACGAGTCCCCGGCCCCTCCCGTTCCGTCGTCGGCCGATTCGACGAAGCCCGGCCGGCTCATCAGCGTGATCACCGTGCCGTCCGGCGCGACCAACTTGATCGTGAGGTCACCGACCCAGGTGTGCGTCATGCTGAGGACGACCGTCGCGCTCGTGATCGTCGATCCGGCCGGACCGGAGACCGTCAGGTTCGCGTGCGCCATCGAGGCCAGCGTGCCGTTGTAGGCGTCGTCCGGGATCGCGAGGGCGAGCCCGTTCGCAGTGCACGTGTTGATCGGCACGTCGGCCGCCGCCAGGGAGGAGGTCAGAGTCAGGGCGAGGGTCGCGCAGGTGAGGATTCGAGCGGTGTTCTGCATGGATTCGGGGGGGCTGAGGAGGGAGTCGGGCGCTCCATGCTACCCACGAACGACCCGCGCGTGGGCCGGGCCTTCACGACGAGATCACGGATGCGACCTCGAAGAGCCGACGCTCGCGCGACCCGCGCCCGCGGCGACTCGCTGAGCGCGAGCTCGCGTGAAACGCGCGCGGCCGGCCCCGAAGGACCGGCCGCGACGTTCGACGAATGCGGCGCGCGAGCGCGCCGCGCTTCGTCACGGATCACCAGGTGATCGTCATGCCGTTCGTGACGTTGAACGTCTCCGGCGGGCAGAAGAGCGCCGCGGAGTTGCGGTAGTACGTCTGGTAGTAGCGCACCGCGCCGCTCCCGACCGTGACGCCGCCGCGCTGCGAGAGCGTGACGGTCTCGACCGAGTCGGGGAACGAGCTCGCGCCGCCGACGTTGGCCTTCGTGCGCAACCGCAGCAGCGTGCCGCCCGCGCAACGCACGCCGTCACCGAACACCGTGTCCGAGAGCGCCGTGCCCTGGAGGTAGATGCACGACACGGTCAGCGGCATGCCCGAGCCGACGAGGACGACGTCGTCCGTCGCCGTCGAGCCCGTCGTCGCGAGGTTCGCACCGTTCGCGTTCGCCGAGTTCGCGCAGCCGTTGCCCGCCGTGCCGTTGTTGGCGCAGGGGCACGGCGTCGTGTGGTCCGTCAACGTGCCGTCGCCGAAGCAGAACGGCGTCGCCGGAGGCACGCACGGCGTGCCCGGCGTCTCCGTGATCGAGATCGAGCCCTGGAGGTTCGACGTCGCCGCCGTCAGGTATTGACCGAGCTGGATCGTGTACACCTGACCGCAGACCGCCGTGAACTGCAGCGTCGACGCGAGCGTCTGGGCCGGGCACGGGATCGCCACGGTCGGAGCGATCACGAGCGCCGCGTCGTCGTTGCAGGCGATCGCCGAGGCGGCGGGCAGCCGGCGCCGTCGTACACCGCGATCCTCGAGTCGAGCGTCGAGCCCGTCGGCGCGGTCGTGAGCAGACCGCACGTCGAGACCGTGACCACGCCGCTCTGCGTCGGGGTCCAGGTGAACCAGACGTCCTTGTTCAGCGCCGTGGTGGTGTAGAAGAGGCACGCCGCGTTGGCCTGCCCTTCGATCCCCGTCGTGGCGAGCGCGTTGTCGAAGGGCAGCGTGATCGTCCCGGAGATCGCCATCGGCGTCGAACAATCGTCGTTCGCCGGCGGCGGCGGCGGGTAGTCGAGCGTGAACGTGCCGGACATGAAGGCGCCGGCGACGGACGCGCCGAGCTGGAGGAAGTACCCCTGGCCCGCGGTGATCGGGAAGGAGACCGTCGACTGGTTGCCGCAGCCGTTGTCGTCACAGGCGAGCGAGGTGCCCGTCGGGCACGCACCGCCGTTGTTGTCGACCCAAACCGCGAGCTTCGTGTTCCCGGCCGTGCCGCCGCACGTGTAGAAGCGGGCCGTACCCGACTGCGGCGCCACCCAGTAGTACCAGACGTCGTTGTTCACCGTGCCGCAGGAAGGAGTCTCCGGGCTCGTCGTCGCCGACGTGTTGTCGAACGCGAACGTCCCCGTTCCGACCACCGTGACCGCCGCGGAGCAATCGTCGTTCGACGGCGGCGGGGGCAGGTAGTCGACGACGAAGTTCGCGGAGTACGTCGTCGCGACCCCGTAGGCGCCGAGCTGGAAGAAGTACGTCTGACCGGCGGTCGTCGGCCACGTGACCAACGACTGGAGCCCGCAGGAATCGTCGTTGCAAACGACCTCCGTGCCGGTGGGGCACGCGCCGCCGTTGTTGTCGGCCCAGACCGTGATCACGGTGTCCGTCGTCGTCTGCGTGCAGAACTGGAGGCGCGCCGTGCCGGTCTGCGTCGAGGTCCAGAAGAACCAGACGTCGAGCTGCGTGCTCGGACAGCCCGCGGAGTCGGGCAGGCCGTTCGTCGCGCCGACGTTCGTCATCGCGAACGTGCCCGCGCCGGAGATCGCGTCGTTCGCGGCCGCGTTCGCGCAGTCGTCGGAGCCGCCGACGACGAGGAGCTGCGTGCCCGGCGGCGGCGGGATGTACACGGGCGCGTTCATCGCCTGCTTCGGGGCGGCGGGTGTCTGGCCGCCGGTGAACGGCACCTTGATCTGCGCGCTCGCCGCCGAGACGCAGCCGATGACCGAGAGGATCGTGAGGGTCAGCTTCATGGGATTCCTGAGAAGGAGGGCGTTCGCCTGGGTCATTCGGCGGAACGACGGGTCGAGCGGGGGCGCGGCGCGCTCCCGGCTTCCTTCGATTGCGACCCGACCGCGAGGAAAGGTCAAGGGGGATTCCCCGAGATCCACCGCGCGGGCGAGCGGGCTCCGCGCTCCTTCAGGCCCGATCCGAGTCCGCGCCGATTCGCTCGCGCCCCCCGAGGCCGATCCACGCCACGAGCACGAGCCCCGAGAGCACGGCGGTGCCGATCCGAACCGGGAGCTCCGCGTGCGGACTGACGAAGCCCTCGATCGTGCCGGCGCAGACGAGCATCGGGAACACGGCCGCGACGATCCTCCAAGCGCGGCGCGACTCGAGCGCCATCGCGTGGCGCCGCGTCCACGGCCCGGGCGTGATCCACGCGCGGATCAGGACGAGCCCCGCGGCCGCCGCGAGCACGAACGCCTGGATCTCGAGCGTCCCGTGGCACCACAGGATCGAGTTGATGTTCCCCGCCTGATTCCAATGGCTCGCGACGCCGATGTAGGTGCCGAGCATCAAACCGTTCCCCGCGAGCACGAGCACGAAGAGCGGCGGCACGAGCCCCGCGGCGAAGAACAGGATGGCGACCCAGATGTTGTGCGCCATGATCCAGCCCGCGGTCGACGGCGATTCGCCGAAGCCGAACGTGAAGTTGCCCCGGAACGGCTCGCCGTCGGCGGTGTGCTGGAGTTGGTCGATCTCATTCGCGACGGTGCCGGGGTCGAGCAGCGCGTACGCGAGCTCGAGGTCGTGCCGCACCGCGGCGTACGAGATCGCCGCGAGGCCGTACACGAGCAGGAAGCTCGCGAGGAGCAGCTTCCACTCACCGCGGATCGCGCGCGGCACGTCGTCTCGATAGAAGCGCACCGCGCGGCGGAGCCAGCCCTCGCGCGGCCGGTCGATCCCGCGGTAGAGCAGCGCGTGCGCGGCCCGCGCGAGCGCGCGCGCTTCCTCGAGCGCCGCGAGGTTCTCGCGCCGCGTCTCGTGGAGCGCGACGCGCGACGCGGTGTACCGGTACAGCCGGCCGAGCTCGACGAGCTCCGCGTCCGAGAGCGCGGCGACGCCGAGGCGCGACCGCGCGAGGAGCTGGCGCAGGCGCCCGAAGTGCTCGGCCTCGAGGCGGGCGTTCGTGCGAGCCGTCATCGAGCGCGGATTGTGGAGGCGCGCGCGCGGCGGCGCAACGCGCGAGCGACCGAGAAGGCCGTGCAGGTTCGGATACTGGCCCCCAGGACTGGTGAGCACCCTTCGGCGACTGGGGGGCAGGGGGGGCCGGGGGGCCGCGGCGTGAGCTCGAGCGCGCACCACGCAGCCGTCCCCACTCGATTCTCGGAGTTTTTTCGATGACCGGCGCGCGGGAGCGGCGTCACGCGCATGCGAGCCCCGCGCGACGACGCGGGGGAGGAGCGCCCGCCATGTCGTTCATGCCGCCCTGTTGTCCTCACTCCGGTTGTTCCGCGTCCACGCCGAGCGCGGGCTTCGCGTACGTGCATCTGGGCACCTACGCGCGCAAGTGCGACGGCCGCGTCGTGCAGCGCTATCGCTGCAAGACCTGCAAGTTGAGCTTCTCCGAGCAGACCTTCCGTCTCGACTACCGTCTGCGGCGGCCCGAACTCGACCAGCCCATCTTCGAGTCGTTCGTGTCGAAGGTCTCGCACCGCCAGATCGCGCGCGTGCTCCGGACCAAACGCCGCACGGTCGAACGCCGGATCGCGCGCTACGGTTCGCATTCGAAGGAGCTGCACGCGCTCCTGCTCTCCGGAGCGAAGGCGCGGTTGACGGGCTCGTTCTCGCTCGACGAGGCGGAGACGTTCGAGACGGACCGGCGCTTGTGTCCGCTCACGGTGCCGGTGCTGATCGAGCGCGAGACGCGCTTCGTGTTCCACGTCGAGAGCGCGCCGCTGGCCGCGCGCAAGGTGAGCTCGCCCGCGCTCGAGCGGCGCAAGGCGGCGCGCGAGTTGGCGCACGGCAAGCGCACGAACGGCTCACGCGCCGCGGTGAAACGCTGCTTCGAAGTCTTGAAGACGAGCGCGGCAGAAAAGGGCGCGCTCGAGATCGTCACGGACCAGAAGCGGACGTATCCGGCGATCCTGCGCGAGGTGTTCGGAGCGCGGGAGCTCGCTCACGCGACGACGAGCTCGAAGGCCGTGCGCGACACGAAGAACCCGCTCTTCGCGATCAACCACACGCTGGCGATGCTCCGCGACGGCGTGTCGCGCCTCGTGCGCCGGACGTGGGCGCACGCGAAGACGAGCGAGCGCTTGCTCCATCACCTCTGGATCTACGTGGGCTGGCGGAACTACGTGCGCGGCGTGAGCAACACGCGCAAGCACGAAACGCCGGCGATGGCACTCGGCGTCGATCCGGAGCGCTGGCTCCTCCCGGCCTGGATGCGCTGGAGGGCGCCCTGGGCGGTGCTCCTCCGTAATCAGTGATGGGGGCCGGTATCCCGGAGGGGGCGTGACGTGGGGGGAGGGGGGCCGGTACGCTCCCATCGTGGCCGAACTCGTCACGATCACGTCCGAGGGCGTCACGCTGCGCCAGGAGATCGCCGACGCGGGCGCGCGGATCGCGGCGGGGATCGTCGACCTCGTCGTCGTCTTCGTGCTCGCGATGTTCTTGATCGTCGTCGTCACGCTGATCGCCAGCGTCGACATCGCGGGCCTCGGCGGCTTCCTCGCGGGGCTCGTGCTCGGCGGCGTGCTCCTGCTCGTGCTCGGCTACGACGCGCTCTTCCACCAGTTCGCGCACGGGCAGACGCCGGGGAAGATGCTGCTCGGGATCCGCGTCGTGGCGAACGACGGCTATCCGCCGAGCTTCCTCGCGCTCGTCCTGCGCGCGCTCCTGTGGCCGGTCGACGTGTTCCCGATCTTCGTGATGCCGATCGGCATCTTCGTCATCGCGTTCACGCCGCGGCGGCAGCGCCTCGGCGACCTCGTCGCGGGCACCGTGGTCGTGCACGTGCGCGACGCGCGTCCGCCGGTCCAGCCGTGGCCGAAGGAGACGTGGAGCGGGCTCGCGGAGCGCACGCTTCCGCTCTCGCCGCTCTCGCTCGCACGGCTCGACGGGCGCGACGTCGAGTTCCTGCGCCAGCTCCTCACGCGCACGTCGCTCGAGTCCGAGCAACGCCGCCGCCTGCTCGTCGAGGCCGCGCGCCACTACGCCGAGCGACTCGAACTCGGTCCGTTCGCCGACGCGCGCATCGTGCTGCGCGAGCTCTACCTCTTCGCACGCGAGTTCCGCACCGAAGCCTCGGCGTGACGCGCGCTCACGGCGCGTCGTCGCGGCGCCCGCGCCAGCTCTTCAAGCTCCCGCGGTAGCGTTCGAGCTCGCGCAGCGCCCCGTCGTCGAGGCCTTCCGTCGGCATCGGCTCGCGCGCGGACGCGGACTCGGCGGCGCGGCCCTCCATCGAGCGGCGCAGGAGCTCCGCGAGCGCGGCGAACGGGCTGATCCCGTGGCGCAGGCGCACCGCGGCGAGCTCCTGGCGTCCGGTCCACCACAAGAACGCGCCGACGAGCAGGAGCGAGACGCCGAGGCCGAAGAACGCGCTCGACGAGAACACGAGCACGCAGCCCGCGAGCGCGAGCAGGAACGCGACGAAGCCTCCGACCTTCACCGCGAGCTCCGTCGCGCGCAGCCAGTCCTTCCGCAGCGCGATCAACGCGCGCAGGATCCGCCCGCCGTCGCTCGGGAACGCGGGGATCAGGTTGAAGAGCCCGAGGGCCAGGTTGCAGTAGAGGAAGAGCGAGAGAGCGCGCGAACCGAGCTCCTCCGGATCGACCCCGACGACCAGCAGCGCCGAGAACGCGATCGCGGCGAGCACGAAGTTGACGAGCGGGCCCGCGATCGCGACGAGGCCCTCGACGCGGCTCGACTCGGGCATCGCGCTCATGCGGGCGATCCCGCCGAGCGGCCAGAGGGTGATGTCGACGACCTGCACGCCGAGGCTCTGCGCGACGACGCTGTGGCCGAGCTCGTGGAGCAGGACGACCGCGAAGAGGATCCCGAACTCGAGCAGGCCGTCCGGACCCTGGCCGAAGAACAGCATCACGGCGAGCACGAGCAGGAGCACGTGCAGGCGGATCGTGATGCCGAGCACGCTGCCGATCTTGAGGGATCCGAACACGCGGAGGTTGGCGGCGGGCGCCGAAGCGGCGATTCTAACGGTCCGCGCGCCGCCCCGCGCGCATCGTGATGCAACGCGTCCTCGAGATCGACCTCGTTCGCGCCGCTTCGGCGACGGCGGAGGGCCTGCGCTCCGTCGCGCCGCGGGCGTGGAGCGATCCGGACCCGGCGCTCGAGCGCGTCGGCGCGTTCGGCGGCTCCGCGCTCGCGGCGGCGCTCGTGCACCGCGCCCTCGCCGCGCGCGGTGGTTCGTCTGCTGCGTGCGCGGCGCGGCCCGGCGCGGTCCTCGGAGCGCGCTCGTCGCCGTTCGTCGTCGCGATCGGACCCGCGGTGCGCGCTGGATTGCCGACCGCGGCGCGCGCGAGCGTGGCGGCGCTCGCGCCGCTCGACGGCGGCTACTCGGAGGGGCTCGTCGGCGGCGACCTCGCGCGGCGACTCGCGCGCGTGTGCGACGCGCTCGTCTTGAGCGGGCGCGCGCTGGAGCTCTCCGTGCTCGTGCTCGAGGCCGACGGCCGCGCGCGCCTCGAGCCCGCGCCGGAGCTCGCGGCGCTCCCCGTGCGTGAGACGCTGCGCGCACTGCGCGCGCGGTTCGGCGACGCGGCGGTGCTCGCGATCGGTCCGGCGGGCGAGCGCGGCGTCCCGTACGCGTCGCTCGCGAGCGGCGGCGAGCCGCCGAGCTTCGTCGGGCGCAACGGGCTCGGCGCGGCGTTCGGCGCGCTCGGGTTGAAGGCGCTCGTGGTGCGCGCGGAGCCGGTCGAGGCGGCGGACGACGAGCGCGCGCGGGCGCTGCGTGAATTGTGCGCGCGCTCGCCGCGTCTGCGCGCGCGCGCCGAGGGCGGTTCGCTCGAGATCGCGGCGGCCACCGCCGCGCGCGGCGACGCGGACGCTCCGCGCTGGAGCGCGACGGAGCCGGCGAGCGGGCTCGCGCGCAAGGGCTGCAGCGGTTGCCCGACGCCGTGCGGGCTCGTGTTCGAGCGCGTGCTCCCGGGCGGCGGCGCGACGGAGGCGCGCTCGCAACGCGCGCACTACGGCGCGCTCGCGCCGTTCGGGCCCGCGCTCGGGATCGAGCGCGTCGAGGACGGGCTCGCGTTGCTCGCGCGCTGCGACGAGCTCGGGCTCGACGCGAAGGAGGCCGGCGCCGTGCTCGCGCTGCTCGACCGCGCGCGCGAGCTCGGCCGCGCGCCGGGCCCGCGCGCGCGCGGAGACGTCGCGGCGCTCGCGCGCGAGCTCGACCTCGCCGCCGGCGGCGTCGGTCGCACGGCGCAAACGGCCGCGCGCACGGACGAGGACGGCGCGTCCGCCGAATCGCTCGCATTCGTTGAGCCGCGCGCGTCCGCCGAGCCCTGCGCGCTCGGCGGGCCGGGCTCGTCCGCCGAATCGCTCGCATTCGTTGAGCCGGGCGCGTCCGCCGAATCGCTCGCGCTCGGTGCGCTGCTCGGTCGCGGCGCGGCGGCGGTCGCGCGTGCGTTCGGGCTGGAGGACGAAGCGCCGGTCGCGCGCGGCCGCGCCGTGCGCGTCGAGCGCGAGCTCGCGAGCCGGCTCGGCGCGTTCGCGTCGGCGCGCGGCGGCGATCCGATGCGCACGCTCGCGTTCCTCGCCGGGGACGTGCCGTCGCGCGCGGTGCTCGAGCGCCTCGTCGCGCCGGCGCGGCTCTCCGGGGATCCGGAGCTCGACGCCGCGCTCGTCGTCGCCTGGAGCGAAGCGCTGGCGAACGCGCTCGACGCGACGGGCTTCTGCGCGTTCTCCGCGGCGGGGCTCGTCGCGGACGGGGTCGCGACGCTCGACGAGCTCGCGCGCCTCGTCGCGCCGCCGCTCGCCGACGCGCGCGAGCCCGGCCGCGCGCTGCTCGCGCTCGGCGCCTCCGTCGCGCTCGTCCAGCACGCGCTCACATCCGGCTTCGCGTCGCGCGAGCCCGACGCGTGCGGCGCGCGGGCCGAGCGCGCGCCCGGCGTGCGTGCTCCGTCCGCCCCCACGTTCGACGCCGAGTGGGCGCGCGAACTCGCCCGCGTCGCCTGGCCGGAGTACGCGCGCCGTCGCGGGCTCGATCTCGAGGGGCGCGTGCTGCCGGACGCGTGGGCGCGCCTCGGCGAGGAGACGGAGCCCGGCGAGCCACCGCCGTCCACCGGGGGGCCGGACGGAGCGCCGCGCGCGCCGTCCGAGCGGTCTTCCGGAACGGTCGCCTCCGGGGCGTCGGCGGCGCCGCGGCCCGGCCGCGTCCGGCTCCGCTCCAGCGGCCCGCTCGCTCGGGAGCTTCGCGGGCGGACCGCGCTCGAGCTCGCGCTGCCCGCGACGGCCGCCGAGGTCCTCGTCGCGCTCGCCGCGGTCGAGCCGCGCGCCGCGCCGTTCCTCGTGGTCCAGGATCGCGGCGCCGCGCCGCGGCCCGTCGCCGTCGTCCTCCGCGCGGGAAGGCGGCTCGCGGAGCACGAGCCCGTGCACGACGGGGACGAGCTCGACCTCGTCGTCGTCCTGAGCGGCGGCTAGGGTGGGGGAGTCAAGCGCGGCGCGCGCCCCGGTCGATGGAGGGAACCCGCGCGAACGCGCGCTCGCCGTGCACGACCTCCTGATCGTCAAGACCGCCGCGCTCGGCGACGTGCTCCGCACGACGTCGATCCTCGAAGGCCTGCACCTCCGCCACGCCCCCGCGCGTGTCGCGTGGGCGACCGCGCCCGGCGCCGTCGACCTCGTGCGCACGCATCCGCGCGTCGAGCGCGTCGTCGCCGTCGACACGAAGGACGCGCGCTCGCTCGAGGCCGCGGCCCGCGAACTCGGCGCCACCCGATGGACGCGGATCGTGTCGCTCGACGACGAGGAGCCGCTCTGCCGGCTCGTCGCGGGGCTCCGGACGGATGCGCTGACGGGGGCGACGCTCGACGCGGAGGGCCGGCGGGTCTACACGGACGACGCGGCGCCCTGGTTCGACATGGGGCTCCTCTCGCGCTTCGGCAAGGCCGAGGCCGACCGCCTGAAGGTCGTCAACACGCGGAGCCAGCCCGCGATCTACGCCGCGATGCTCGGCATCGAGATGGGCCGGCCCGCGCTCCACCTCCCGGAGCCCGCGCGCGCGTTTGCCGCGGATTTCCGCGCGAAAAACCGCCTCGAGGACCGCCGGCCGCTCGTCGGGCTGAACACGGGCGCGGGCGGGCGCTGGGTCTCGAAGCAGCTCTCGGAGGAGCGCACCGTCGAGTTCGCCCGCGCGCTGTCGGACGCGCTCGGAGGCCGCGCGACCTTCGTCCTGCTCGGCGGCGACGCGGAATCCGATCGCAACGGCCGCATCCGCGCGGGGCTCGAGCGCGCGCGGGTCGCGTTCGTGGACGCCGGGACGAGGAACCCCCTGCTCGAGTTCGCGGCGATCGTCGCGGGGCTCGACCTGCTCGTCACGTCGGACAGCCTCGCGCTCCACATGGCGGTCGCCGCCGGCGTGCGCGTCGTCGTGTTCTTCGCGCCGACCTCCGCGGCCGAGATCGAGCTGTACGGCCGCGGCGAGAAGGTCGTCAGCACGGCGCCGGACTACTGCTCCTACAAGCCCGACGCGGACAACGCCTCGATCACCGTGCCGCGGCTCCTCGCCGCGGCGTTGCGGCAGCTCGAGCGCACCGGCGCGCGGCGCTGACGGGACTCGCGGAGGGCTTGCAAAGGTCCGGTCGGGCCCTCGTGAAGCGTGCTCCAGGCTGGATCGTGCCTGGATTCGACCGAACCCGGAGCACGTCGGCTTCGTCTTGGAGGCCCGCGCGAACCGCCGCCGGAAGGGGTTTCCGACCTTCCGCCCCGGAACGCGCCGGTATACTTCCCCGGCCCCTCGACGCCGGCCCGGCTTCGTATTGCCGCGGCTCGCCCGGTGTCTCCAGCCTCCCGGTCCGACGTCCATCGATCCCGCCGCGGATCGTCACCCCGCCCCATTCCATGCTGCACCGCAACGTCCGCATCGCGCGCTTCGCGATCCTCTTCGGGGTCGTCACCACCACACCGGCCTTCGCCCAGCAGTTCACGCACAACACGACGAGCGTTCCCGCCAACGCGGGCAACTACACCGAGAACGTCGACTTCGCGGACATCGACAACGACGGCGACTGGGACGCGGTCTTCGCGAACGGCGGCGACGCGGCGCAGCTCCAGAACGCGGTCTGGGTGAACCAGGGCTTCCTCCAGGGCGGCACGCTCGGCAGCTTCCTCGACGCGACCGCGGCGCGCGCGCCGGCGATCCTCGACCAGAGCCGCGACATCGAGTTCGTCGACTTCGACGCGGACGGCGACGTCGACATCTACGTGTCGAACACGGCCCAGATCGTCAACCAGGGCAATCGCTGGTGGGCCAACATGGGCGGGCTGCAGGGCGGAACCTCGGGCTTCTACCAGGAGCAGACGAGCACGCGCTGGGTGAACCTCGGCGGCGCCGGCTCCTCGATCGCCCCCTCGCAGATCATCAGCGGCACGTTCATCGACTTCTCCTGCGACTGCGACTTCGGCGACCTCGACAACGACGGCGACGTCGACCTCGTCCACTCGAGCTACGGCTTCTCGCTCCAGGGCAACGTGCCGACGCGCCTCTTCTTCAACGACGGCGCCGGCCACTTCAGCGAGTTCAACCCCTCGGGCTTCCAACTCGCGGGCCGCGACATCGCCAACGGCAACCCCGGCATCTGGTGCCAGGGCACGCAGAGCGCGAACACGACGAACACGACCGGCGTGAACTGCGACGTCGCGGCGAGCCCGCTCGACGTCGACGTCGGCGACATCGACGGCGACCTCGACATCGACATCCTCCTCGGCTCGCGCAACGAGCTCCCGCGCATGTTCGTCAACCGCCTCGCCGACAACGGCGGCGTCATGACGTTCCTCCGCGACGTGACGGGCAGCGCGTTCCCCGCCAACTACTCGACGGGCCAGGGCCACTACGAGCAGGAGATGGGGGACTTCGACAACGACGGCGACCTCGACATCTACGGCCTGAACTGGCTCGTCGCCGGCGCGAGCTTCAACGACGCGACGTACCAGAACAACGGCTCGGGCGTGTTCGCCGCGCCGGTGACGATGGCGGGCTCGAGCAGCGACGACAACGAGACCGACTTCTTCGACTACAACCTCGACGGGAACCTCGACGTCTTCCTCACGAACTTCAGCGGCCAGGAGCGCATCTACACCGGCAACGGCGCCGGCACGATGACGCTCGCCTCGGGGCTCCTCCCGGTGGACGGGACGACCTCGCTCGACAGCGACTGCTGCGACGTCGACAACGACGGCGACTACGACGTCTTCGTCGCGAACGACCTCACGGGCGCGTCGTCGAACGAGTGGTACCTCCAGAACGGCACGACGTCGAACGACGTCACGCCGCCCACGCTGCGCCGCCTCGAGCAGGCACCGAACCGGGTCGCCGGCGTCGCGCCCACCGTCGTTCGCGTGCAGGTCTACGACAACGCCCCCTACTACATCACCTGGTACAACACGACCGTCCTCGAGGTGCAGGTCAACGGCGGGGCGACCGTCCAGTACCCGATGAAGCCGTCGATGGGGCAGATCTTCCGCGGCGAGATCCCGGGCAACCTGGTCGGCACGATCACCTACCGCGCCGTTTCCACCGACAAGTACGGCAACACCGGCGTCACGTCCGTCCTGAACTACACGGCGACCGGGGCGAGCCTCGGGACCGCGTTCTGCTTCGGCGACGGCACGCAGACGACGCCCTGCCCGTGCGCGAACAACGGCGCCGCGGGCCGCGGTTGCGCGAACTCGACGAACGCGGCGGGCGCGCTCCTCACCGCCTCGGGCACGACGACCCCCGACACGGGCGTGCTCTCGGGCTCCGGCATGCCGGCGACCGTCAGCGCGATCTACCTCAAGGGCGACTCGAACAACGGCACCGGCCTCGTGTTCGGCGACGGCGTCCGCTGCACGGACGGCGCGCTGATCCGCCTGCGCACGAAGAACAACGTCGGCGGCGCGAGCCAGTTCCCCGACTCGACCGACACCGTGAACCTGTCGACGCGCGGCGCGACGCCGTCGGGCAGCGGGCTCACGGCGTACTACCAGGTCTACTACCGCAACGCCGCGTCGGGCTTCTGCCCGCCGGAGACGTTCAACGTCAGCAACGGGATCATCGTGACCTGGTGATCTCGGCGCGGGACCGGAATCCAGCGCGGGCGTCGCACGGGCGGCGCCCGCGCGCGTTTTCGGGATTCGTGCAACGCCCTTCCCACTCGTGCAGACAACCGGCCTCGTCCCGGAGGTTCCGATGCGCTCCCCGATGCTCCCGCTCGTCCTTCCCGTGCTCGCCCCCGCGGCGCTCGCGCAGCAGTTCGTCCACGACGTCGCCAGCTCTCCGGCGAACGCCGGCAACTACACGAGCGACGTCGATTTCGCCGACGTCGACAACGACGGCGACTGGGACGCGGCGTTCGCGAACGGCGGCGACTTCGGATCGCTCCAGAACGCGCTCTGGGTGAACCAGGGCTTCGCGCAGGGCGGGACGCTCGGCGTCTTCCTCGACGCGACCGCCGCGCGCTTCCCGGCGGTGCTCGATCAGAGCCGCGAGGTCGAGTTCGCCGACATCGACGGCGACGGGGACGTCGACCTCCACTCGACGAACACGGCGCAGTTCGTCAATCAGCCCAGCCGCTTCTGGGTGAATCAGGGCGGGGTCCAGGGGGGCTCGATCGGGTTCTTCGTCGACGAAACGAGCACGCGGTGGGTGGGGCTCGGTGGGCCGGGGTCGTCGATCGCCCCGGCGCTGGTGCTCGGCTCCGGCGGGTTCATCGATTTCGGTTGGGACACGGAGTTCGGCGACCTCGACGACGACGGCGACCTCGACCTCGTGCATTCGACGGCGGGGAACGCGCTCGTCGGCAACACGCCGACGCGGCTCTTCCTGAACGACGGCGCGGGCCACTTCGTCGAGTTCAACCCGGCGGGCGTGCACCTCACGGGCGAGACGATCCCGAACGGGAGCCTCGGCATCTGGTGCGAGGGGATCCAGACGGCGAACACCACGAACGCGACCGGCGCGCAGTGCGACGTCGCGACGAGCGCGATCGACGTCGACGTGGCGGACGTCGACGGCGATCTCGACCTCGACTTCCTGCTCGGCTCGCGCCAGGAATTCCCGCGCCTGTTCCAGAACCGGTTGCAGGAGACCGGCGCCTTCTCGTGGCGCGACGTGACCGGCGCCGCGTTCTCCCCGGGCTACTCGACGGCGCAGGGTCACTACGAGCAGGAGTTCGGCGACTTCGACTTCGACGGCGACCTCGACGTCTACGGGCTCAACTGGCTCGTCACGTTCTCGTCGTTCAACGACGCGACCTACGCGAACGACGGCGCGGGCCACTTCGCCGCCGGCGTCGTGATCGCGGGCTCGGGGTCGGACGAGAACGAGGTCGACGTTTTCGACTACGACCTCGACGGCGACGTCGACGCGTTCCTCTCGAACTACTCGGGGCAGGACGCCGTGTGCCGCAACGACGGCGCGGGACCGCTCGTCCGCCAGACGACCACAGTGCTCCCCGCCGACTCGACGACGTCGCTCGACGCCGCCGCGGCGGACGTCGACCACGACGGCGACTTCGACCTGATCGTGGCGAACGACGGGACGGGCACGCTCGGGAACGAGTGGTACCTCCGCAACACGACCGCCGCGATCGACGTCACCGCACCCGCGCTCTTCCACCTCGAACAAGCGCCGAACCGCCTCGTCGGTCCCGCGCCGACCGTCGTGCGCGTGCAGATCCAGGACAACTCGCCCATCTACGTGACGGCGGGCCTCACCGCGACGCTCGTCGTGCGCGTCAACGGCAGCGTGCCGACGCTGTATCCGCTGCGCTGTTCGGGCGGCCAGGTCTTCCGCGGCACGATCCCCGGGAGCCTCGCGGGCGTCGTGACGTACTCCGTCGTCGCGACCGACGAGCACGGCAACACCGGCACGACGGCGGAGAAGAGCTACACCGCGTCGAACCCCGCGGCGGGCGTGCCGTTCTGCCTCGGCGACGGTTCGGGCGGGCCCTGTCCGTGCGGCAACCTCGGCGCCGGCGGGAACGGCTGCGCGAACTCGTCGAACGCCGCGGGAGCGCTGCTCGCGGCGAGCGGTGCGACGGCGAACGACTCGATCGTGCTCTCCGCGTCGGGGATGCCCGCGACGGCGAGCGCGATCTTCCTGAAGGGCGACCAGGGCCTCGGCCTCGGCCTCGTGTTCGGCGACGGCGTGCGCTGCGTCGACGGCGCGCTGATCCGGTTGCGCACGAAGACGAGCGTCGGTGGCGCGTCGCAGTTCCCCGATTCCACCGACACGTTGACGGTCGGCGGGCGCGGCGCCACGCCGCCGGGGAGCGGGCTCGTCGGGTACTACCAGACGTACTACCGCAACGCCGCGGCCGCGTTCTGTCCGCCGGCGACGTTCAACGTCACGAACGGGACGATCCTCGTCTGGTGAGCGGGGTCGGGTGATCGCACGCCCGCCGCGATTGCGGCCCGCGCGCGCGGCGCGGACAATCGCTCGGACGTGGACCTCCTCCGCTCCCTCGCCGTTGCGCGCCGCGGTTTCGTGCGCGGCGGACCGCCGCTGCACCTGACGGTCTACCCGACCGGCGCGTGCAATCTGCGGTGTCGGCACTGCTTCCACTGGCGCGAGGTCGCCGAGTCGCGCCCCGGGCCCGAACTCGCGGATCTCGAGCGCCTCGCGGCGAGCGCCGGTCCGCTCCTCTGGCTCGCGTTCGGCGGCGGCGAGCCGTTCCTTCGCGCGGACCTCGCGCAGGTCGCGCATGCGTTCGCGGAGCGCGGGCTCGCGCACCTCACGATCCCGACGAACGGTCTCGTGCCCGAGCGCGCGCTCGCGTTCGCGGCGGAGGTCTGCGCGCGGCATCCGAAGCTCCATCTCGCGCTTTCCGTCTCGTTCGACGGCCCGCCCGCGGTGCACGACGCGATTCGGCAAGTCGACGGCGGTCACGCGCGCTCGATGGCGACCGTGCGGCGGTTGAAGGAGCTCCAGCGCGAGCACGCGAACCTCGGCGTCGGGATCCTCGTGTGCGTGACGCGCGAGAACCAGGCCGTGCTCGCGGCGCACGTCGAGGAGCTCGTCGACGCGCTCCACCCCGACAACGTGACGGTCAACCTCGCGCGCGGCGACGCGCTCGACCGCGCGCTCCTCGACGTCGACGTCGCGCGCTACGAAGAGGTCGTCGAGACGAAGCACCGATTGTCGCGCTCGGGGAAGCTCCCGTACTTCGACATCCCGTTCGCGCGGCTCGCGCGCGCACGCGACGAAGCGATGTACGCGCACGTCGCCCGCGTCGCGCGCGGCGACACGTCGAAGCACCTCGATTGCACCGCGGGCTCGCTCTCCGCCGTCGTGTTCGAGGACGGCTCCGTGCACCCGTGCGAGATCCTCGGCGAGTCGATCGGCAACTTGAACGACTGCGGTTGGGACCTCGCGCAGCTCTGGGACGGCGAACGCGCGCGGGAACTGCGCGCGCGGATCCGTTCCACGAAATGCCGCTGCACGTGGGAGTGCGCGCAGGCGGACAACGTGCTGTTCGACGCGGCGGGATGGCCGAGGCTCGCGGCGCGGGCGCTGGTGCGGGGGTCATGAAGGGAGCCGTGCTCGTGATCGTGCCGTGCCGTGACGAGGCGCGCACGCTCGCGCGCAAGCTCGCGAACTTCGCGCGGCTCCAATGGCCCGACGCGGACCGTTCGCACGTGATCGTCGTCGTCGACGACCACTCGACGGACGACACGCGCCGTGTGGCCGAGGTCGTCGGCGCCGAGCTCTTCCCGCGCCGCGCGCGGCCGGATTCGTCGACGCTCGTCGACCTCCGCGTCGTCGCGAACGACGGCGCGCCGGGGAAACCGAACGCGATCCGGCGCGGGCTCGCGGAGCGCTCGAACGAGCACGCGCTCGTCCTGCTCACCGACGCGGACGTGATCGCCGAGGAGGGCGCGCTCCAGGCGCTCGTCGACGCGTTCGAGCGCGATCCGGAACTCGCGCTCGCGTGCGGCGCGCAGTCGTTCGTCGCCGACCTCGCCGAGGACGGCACGGCCCGTTCGCGCGCGCTCGGTCCGCTCGTCGACGCGCGCACGGCGTACGACCGCTGGACCGCGCGCGTGCGGCGCTTCGAGTCGAAACGCGGCGTGCTGTTCAGCGTCCACGGTCAGTGGCTCGCGTGGCGCGCGGAGCTCGGCCTCGCGCCCGATCCCGCGCTCGCGGCGGACGACCTCGACCTCGCGTTCCAGGTGCGGGCGCGCGAGCACGGTCCACGCGCGCTCCGCCTCGTCGAGCGCGCGGTGTTCCACGAGGTCCGTCCGCCGAAGGGCGCCGCGTCGCGCGCGCAGGCCGTCCGCCGCGCGCGCGCGTGGTTCCAAGCGCTCGCGGCGCGGCCCGTCGTCGCGCGGAGCGCGCTGGAGTCCGCGCAGGTCGCCTTCTATCGTCACGCGCCCGCCATGGCGCCGCGCCTCACGTTCCTCGTGCCGCTCGCGACGATCGTCGCCGCCGGGTGGTTCGGCGGGCGCGCGTGGGCGATCGTCGCTGGACTCGTCTGGCTCGCGCTCGCGACGAGCGGTCCGGGCTGGCGGTGGATCGGGCTCGTACGCCTGATCGCGGAAGCGCGCGACGCGGAGCGCGACGGTTCGATCGCGGCGAGCTGGGAGACGCCGCGCGCATGAGCGCGACGCACCCGACTTCGGAGACCGCATCGCGCGCTCGCGCCCCGCGCGCCGCGTGGATCGCGCTCGTGCTCGCGGCGTTCGTGCTGCGCGTGCTCGTCGTGCGCGCGTACGAGGCGTCGCACCCGAACGCGGAGCTGCTCGCGATCGACGAGGCCGCGTACGACGCGTGGGCGAAGCGCATCGCGGCGGGGGACTGGCTCGGCGGGCAGGTCTTCTTCCAGGAGCCGCTCTACCCGTACGCGCTCGGCGTCGTGTACCGCGTGTTCGGCGCCGAGCACCTCCTCGTGCGCCTCCTCCAAGCGGCGCTCGGCGCGCTCCTGTGCCTCGGCGTCGGCAAGCTCGCGGAGCGGCTCTTCGGGCGCGCGGCGGGGCTCGCGAGCGGAGCGCTGCTCGCGGTGTACGCGCCGCTCGTGCTCTACCCGTGCTTCCTCCTGAAGGAAGCGGTGTTCGTGCCGCTGCTCGCGCTCGTCTTCGTGCTCCTCGCGCGTACGCGCGAGCGCGAGAGCACGGCGGCGTGGATCGCGCTCGGCGTCCTCGGCGGGCTCGGCGCGCTCCTGCGCGGCAACGTGCTCGTGCTCCTGCCGTTCCTCGTGTTCCTTCCTCTCGCGCGCGCGTGGCGCTCGCGCGCGGGCGGCGCGTGGAAGCGCGCGCTCGCGTGCGCCGCCGGCGTCGTGCTCGTGCTGGCGCCCGTGCTCTGGCGCAACCACGCGATCGGCGGCGCGTGGGTGCTGACGACGGCGCAGACGGGGACGAATCTCTACGCGGGCAACAACGCCGAGAACCCGTTCGGCCGCGCGTACGAGGTCGGGTTCGTGCGCGGCGTGCCCGAGCACGAGGCGGACGATTGGCGGCGCGAAGCGGAGCGGCGCGCGGGCCGTCCGCTGGACGCGGCCGAGACGAGCGCGTTCTGGCGCGATGCGACGCTCGCGAGCGCGCTCGAAGCGCCCGCGCTCCACGCGCGCATCCTGTGGAACAAGCTGCGGCTCACGCTCGGCGCGTACGAGGTGCCCGACGACCACGCGTTCGCGTGGGACGTGCGCTACGTGCCGCTCCTCGACGGTCCGTGGCCGGGGTTCGGCATGCTCGGCGCGCTCGGGCTCGCGGGACTCGCGTGGCACGCGCTCCAACGCGCGCGCGGGAAGCGGCCGCCGTCCGCGGCGGACGAGCTCGGAATCGTGTTCGCCCTCTACCTCGCGACGATCGTGCTCACGGTGACGAGCGACCGCGCGCGGCTCCCGCTCGTGCCGATGCTCGCGCCGTTCGCGGCGACGTTCGCGCTGGAGCTCCTGTCGACGGCGCGCGCGCTCGCGTGGTCGCGGCTCGGCGGACTCGTCCTGCTCCTCGGCGCGAGCGCGGCGTTCGTGCTCGTGCCCGCGCTGCCCGCGTCGGAGCGCGCGGAGGATCTCGACGAGCGCGACTTCAACCTCGCGGGGCTGCTCGCGCGCGATCCGGCCCGGATCGGCGAGGCGCGCGCGCTCGCGGCGGGGCTCGTGCAGCGTCATCCCGAGAGCCGGCGCGCGGAGCTGCTCGCGCTCGGACTCGAGCTCGAGAACGCGCGCGCGATGCTCGGCGATCCCGGCCGTTCGGCGCGCTCGGGCGCGCGCGCGGCGGCGGAGCGCGTCGCGGGACGGCTGGCGGAGCTCGCGCGCGAGGCGCGCGACGTCCCGGGGCGCGCGCTCACGCCGCGTGAAGCGCATCGGCTCGCGCGGCTCACGGGCGACGCGGAGCTCCTGCGCGGGGGCTACGCGGCGGCGCGCGACGCGTACGCGGACGCCGCGCGCTTCGATCCCGACGACGAGGGGACGGCGCTCGGACGCGCGCTCGCGGAGCTCGGTCTCGCCGACGGCGAGACGGACCGGGACGCGGCGCTCGCGCGAATCCGTGCGGCGGAGGAGCTCTTGTTGCCGCTGCGCGCGAGCGAGGCCGGCGCGCCGCGCACGAACGCCGGCGGGGCGAGCGCGAGCGAGCGCACGCGCTCGGTCGAGCTCGCGTGGTCCGCGGCGGAGTTCGCGCGCGGCCGCCTCGAGCTCGCGCGCGGGGGAGCGGACGCCGTACGGTCGGCGCAGACCGCGTTCGCGAACGCGCTGCGCGCGCTCCAACCGATCGCGAAGGACGAGACGACTCCGCCGGGCGAACGCGCGCGCGCTCGGCGGCTCGCGGGCCGCGTTCAGCTCGCGATCGGCACCGACGATGCGCTCGCGAGCGCCGAGAACCACTTCCGCGCGGCGCGCGCGCTCGTCGACGAGCCCGAGAGCACGCTCGGCCTCGCGCAGGTGCTCGTCACGCGCGCCGAACGTGCCGCGCAAGGACGCGACGAGCGCGTGCGCGAGGCGACGTCGATCGTGGACGCGCTCGCCTTGCTCGACGCGGCGAACCCGGCCGTGCTCGAGCTGCGCGCGCGGCTCGAGCGACTCGCTACGGGACCCAGGTGAGCTCGACGCCGTTCGACAGGTTGTACGTGGCGCTCGTGCAGAACGCCGCGGCGTTGCGGTACCACACCTGGTACGTGTAGGTCGCGCCGACGGAGACGCCGCCGCGCGCGGAGAGTGTCGGATCGCCCGCTTCGGGGAAGCGCGCCGCGTTGCCGGCGTTCGCCTTCGTCGCGAGGCGCACGAGCGCGCCGCCGAGACACAGGAGGCCGTCGCCGAGCGGCGCGCCGAGCCCGCCCGGGACCTGCGCCGTGCCTTGGAGGAAGAGCGCCGTCGAGTTCGGCAACTGCGTCGCGACGAGCGCCGCGCTCTCGTGCGCGAAGGAGCTCCATCCGTCGACGCGGAGGAAGCCGCCGACGCCCATCGAGTTCGTGCAGCCCTCGCCGTGTCCGACCGGCGACGTGTTGCTGCACGGGCACGGCGCGCCGAGCCCGTCGCCGAGGCAGTAGCCGTGCGCGAGCGCGTCCACGTCGAGCGGGATCTCGGCCTGCAGCGCGACGCCGCTCGGTCCGCTCGGCGGCTCGAACGCCTCGAGTTGGACGTAGCCCGGCATCGGCGGCCGGTCGCAGTCGAAGCGGAACGCGTACGTCGTGCCCCAGCGCAGCGCGTTCGCGTTCGGGTTCTGCGCGAAGGTCGCGGTCTCCCACGCGAGGAAGCCGCTCGTGATCGACGCGCTCCAGTCCGCGCCCGACTGCGTGACGCCGTTCACGCCGTCGCCGCCGTGGTACGCGACGTCGTGGAACGCGAGGTTCGTCACCGCCGCCGTCGGCGGCGTCGAGAGGCCGAAGAGCCGCACGCCGGGCGCGTAATCGCGCGCGTAGAGCGCGTACTCGTAGTGCCACGTCGACGGTCCGGTCTGCGTCACGCACCACGCGACCTGGACGCGGCCGTCGACGACCGAGTCCCAGTCGAGGAGCTGCACCGCGGGGTCGAACTCCTTCCACGCGTCGAGCACGGTCGCGCCGCGGCGCGTCGAGCCGACGAGCGCGAACGCCGGGTCCGACGGCGTCCCGCCCGCCGCGAGCTCGCACCAGGTCGCGTCGTTCATCACGGCGCCGCTCGCAGCGTCGTCCTGCGCAACGAGGTGCGCCTCGACGACGTAGCGCTCGCCCGCGCCCGTCGTCACGTCCGCGGGTGCGAAGCGCAGCTGTCCGGGGAACGGACCGATCGCGGCCGGCGTGTGCGGGTGGACGTGCTGTCCGGTGTGCGGTTCGACCTCGTGCCGCGGACCGAGGTTCGCGGCCAGCGTGTTCCCCGTCGCGGAGAGCGTGTCGTTGCAGCCGGGACCGAGCGTCGCGCCCGCGCTCGGCGTGCAGGTGCAGAAGCTCCCCTGCGAGAGCGCAGGGATCGTGACGTGCCGCACCCAGGACATCCCGACCTGCTCCATGCGCGACGCGCCGTTCACGACGCGGAAGCGCGCGAGCCCGAGCCCGATCACCGGGTGCTGCGCGGTCGTCGTGACCCAACTCGCGGGCGCCGTGCCGAGGTTCACCGGCTGGAACGCGAACGCGAGCGCGTCGACGCCGCCGGTCGCGGTCGCGTTCAGCGGCGCGGAGAGCTCGATGGCGAGGTCGACGCCGGGCTGCCCGCAGCCCGCCTGCGCGCGCGCGGCGGCGCCCAGCACGAGCGGAGCGAGGGGCAAGAAGACGCTCTGGAGCGCGCGGGGCATGCCCCCAAGTCTAGTCGACGATCGCGGCCGCGGTGGGGCTCGTCAGACGGCCGGTTCCGCCTCGGCGAACTGGAGCGCGTAGAGCCGCGCGTAGATCCCGTTGGCCGCGAGGAGCTCGTCGTGCGTCCCCGACTCGCGCAGCTTGCCCTTGTGCAGGACGAGGATCCGGTCCGCGCGGCGCACGGTCGACAAGCGGTGCGCGATCACGAGCGCGGAGCGGCCTTGCAGGAGCTCGCGCGTCGCCGCCTCGATGCGCGCCTCCGTGTTCGAGTCGATGCTCGCCGTCGCTTCGTCGAGGATCACGATGCGCGGATCGCCCGCGAGCGCGCGCGCCATCGCGAGGAGCTGTCGCTCGCCGGTCGAGAACGTCGCGCCGCGTTCGGCGACCTTCGCCTCGAGTCCGCCCGGAAGGCGCCCGATCACGTCCGCGGCGCGGCTCGTCTCCAGCGCTTCGGCGAGCGACTCGTCGTCGACCTCGGGCCGGTCCATGACGAGGTTCTCGCGCACGGTGCCCGCGAAGAGGAAGTCCTCCTGCAGCACGAGGCCGAAGTGGCGGCGCAGGCGCGAGAGCGGATAGCGGCCGAGCTCGACGCCGTCGATCGTGATGCGCCCCGCGGACGGGTCGTAGAAGCGCAGGAGCAGGTTCACGAGCGTCGTCTTCCCCGAGCCCGTCGCGCCGACGACGGCGACCGTCTCGCCGGGGCGGATCTCGAAGCCGACGTCGGTCAGCACCTCGACGCCCGCGTCGTAGGAGAACGAGACGTGCTCGAACCGCACGTGGCCCGCGACGAGGTCGCGCGCGGCGAGTTCGTCGGGCATCAGCGCGAGCGGCGCGCGCAGCGCCTCGTCGTCGGCGCCGGGGGGTTGCACGCGGCTCTTCGTGTCGAGGATGTCGAAGATGCGCTCGGCGGACGCGAACGCGCTCTGGAGCACGTTGTAGCGTTCGCCGAGCTCGCGGATCGGCGCGACGAGCATCGCGACGTAGAACCAGAACTGCACGAACTCGCCGTACGTGAGGCCGCCGCGTGAGATCCAGATCCCGCCCGTCCAGAGCGTCGAGCCTTGGATCGCGCTCACGACGAAGTCGATCACGGGGAAGAAGAGCGCGAAGAGGAAGATCGTGCGCAGGTTCGCCTCGAGATAGCCCGCGAGGTGGTCGCCGAAGCGCGCCGAGACGCGGCGCTCGCGGCGGAACATCTGCACGACGCGCATCCCCTGAAGGACCTCCTGCAGGTAGCCGTTCATGCGCGAGAGCCGCGCTCGCACGGCGCGGTGCGCGCGCCGTGCGCCGCCGCGGAAGACGAGGCTGACGCCGATCAGGAACGGCGTGCCCGCGAGCACGACGAGCGCGAGCCTCCAGTTCAGCCAGAACAAGAACGCGAGCACGCCCGCGACCTTCACGAAGTCGAAGAGCAGCGTGATCAGGCCGCTCGTGAACATCTCGTTCAGGTTCTCGACGTCGCTCGTGACGCGCGTGACCAAGGCGCCGGTCGGCCGCTTGTCGAAGAACGACAGGTCGAGGCGCTGCATGTGCCCGAAGAGCTTCGAGCGCAGGTCCGCGATGACGACCTGGCCCGTCTTGTTCAACTGCGCGACCTCGAGGTAGCGGAAGAACACGGACACGACGAGGATCGCGAGGTAGAGCCCGACCCACATCCAGAACGAGTGCGTGAAGGCGCTCACGTCCGCCGCGGGGTCGGCCTCGCGCGCGGCGCGAGCGGACTGCACCGGACCGTCCAGGGCGTGCCGCCAGATCCACGGCCCGAGCAGGTCGAGCCCGAAGAGCACGATCAACACGGCGAAGCTCAGCACGAAGTGACGCGCGTGGGGCCGCGCGTACGTCGCGAGGCGCTTCAGGATCGACGCGTCCCACGCCTTCGACGCGACGAGGTCGTCGTCGAGCTCGGCGTCGGCCTGCTTCTTCGCCTTCGCGTCCTTCCGCGCGGTGTTCGTGGAGGATGCGCTCATCCGAGCACCGAGAGCTCCTGGCTCTTCTGCTGGCGGCGCCACGTGTCCTTGTACCAACCCGGGCGCGCCGCGAGCTCGGCGTGCGTGCCCTGCGCCTCGACCTTCCCGTCGGCGCCGAGCACGAGGATGCGCTCCGCGCGCATGACGCTCGACAGACGGTGCGCCGCGATGATCACGGTGCGGCCGCGGCCGGCATGGCGCAGGTTCTCGATCAGCTGCGCCTCCGTCTCCGTGTCGACGGCGGACAGCGCGTCGTCGAGGATCAAGACGCGCGGATCGCGCGCGAGCGCGCGCGCGATGCACGTGCGCTGGCGTTGTCCGCCGGACAGCGTGACGCCGCGCTCGCCGATCAACTGGTCCCAGCCCTTGGGGAAGGTCGCGACCTCGTTCGTCATGCACGCGACGCGCGCGAGCTCGGCGAGGCGCTCGTCGTCGAGCTCGCCGTCGACGCCGAACCCGACGTTCTCGCGCCACGTCGCCGAGAAGAGGAAGCTGTCCTGCGGCACGTACCCGAGCGCGCCGCGCAGGCGGTCGAGCGAGAGGTCGCGGATCGAGACCCCGTCGAGTTCGAGCGTGCCCTCCGCGTCGAAGAGCCGCCCGAGGCAGAGGAGCAGCGTGCTCTTGCCCGAGCCCGTCGGTCCGACGACGCCGAGCACCGTGCCCGCGGGCACGTCGACCGTGACGCCTTGGAACGCGGGCCGGGCCGCGCCGTCGTAGGTGAACGAGGCGTCGACGAGTCGCAGGGCGCCGCGCACGTCGGCGAGTTCCACCGGCGCGGCGCGCTCGACGATCTCGGAGCGCTCCGCGAGCAGGTCGTCGATGCGCTTCGCGCTCGCCGCGGCGCGCGGGTACATGCCCGCGATCCACCCGAGCGCGATGATCGGCCAGAAGACCTTGAAGGTGAGGTCGATGAACTTGAACAGGTCGCCGACGGCGAGCGTGCGGTCGATCAGCGCGAGCCCGCCGACGATCAGGATCACCACGAAGGTCGAGTCGTTCGCGGCGTGCGTGAGCGCGTTCGTCAGGCCGCGCGCGTGCCCGAGTTGGATCTGGTTCTCCTTGTTGCGCTGCGCGGCCGCCTCGAAGCGCGCGATCTGTTGGTCCTCGCGGCCGTAGCCCTTGACGACGCGGATGCCGGAGAAGTTCTCCTGCGCGCGGCTCGAGAGGTCCGCGATCGACTCCTGGACGGCCTCCGACCACTTGTGGAGGCGCGGCGTGAACGCCTTCATGCCGACGCCCATCACGATCAAGGGCAGCGCCATCGTCGCCGCGAGCGGGGCGTTCAGCGTGAAGAGCAGCGCCATCGACGCCGGCACCATCACGAGCGCGCCGAGCGTGTACATGACGCCCGGCCCGAGGAACATGCGGATGTTCTCGACGTCGCTCGTGAGGCGCGAGACGACGTCGCCCGAGCGCGAGCGCGCGTGGAAGCGGAACGAGAGGCGCGTCAGCTGCTCGAAGAGCTCCTGCTTGAGCTCGTTCTCGACGTAGCGCGACACCGCGACGATCCACCAGCGCTGCAGGTAGCGGAACACGCCCTTGAAGACGGCCCAGCCGAGGATCGTCCAGAAGACGCCCTGCAGGAACTCCGTGTCGGAGCCCTGGCGCAGCTGGTCGAGCGTGTTCCCGATCACGATCGTGACCATGACGTCGCCGAGCTGCGCGAGCGGGATGCAGAGGAAGCCCGGAACGAGCTCGCGCTTGTGCTTCAGGAAGCGGCGGAAGTAGCTCCAAAGGCGCTTCAACGCGCGCGCGCTCCTCGCGCAGATCTCGGGGCCCCCGGACGCACGTTCAATCCTGCGGCACCGCGGCCGCGAACGCGGCCTGCAGCCGTTCGAGCTCCGCCTGGAGCGCCTCGGGACCCTGCTTCGCCGCCGCGCGCAGCGTCGGGAAGCTCTCCGAGCCGTAGCCGTCCTCGAGGCCCGGCGCCCAGAGCGCGTTCACGAACCACGGTCGGCCGTCGAGCCCGTCCTTCTTCTCGAGCGCGCGGTAGAAGCGGTACGAAGGCGAGCTCTTCCAACGCGGCGTGTTCCCCGGATCGACGAGCTCGCCGTTGCGCGGGAGCGGCGACTCGAGCGCGCTCGCGAGCTGGCGCAGCGCGTTCGCGGTCTGGTGGAGCGCGCCCGCGAGCGCCGTGTCGTCCTTCGCGGCGTCGCGTTCGGCGAGCGCGACGTCGGAAAGAGCGCGCGCGGCCTCGACCGGATCGTGCACGAGCGGGCCCGCGTCGCCGAGGTCGCCGAGCAGCTCCGCGAAGAGGCGGCCGAGGAGTTCGTGCCCGACGAAGCCCGGGTCGATGAAACGGTCGACCAGCTCGAAGTCGTCGAACGTCGTGTGGTACTGCCCGCCGCCGGAACCGCCGAAGCCGAGTTCGAGCGAAGGCAGCGAGAGGTGGTGCACGAACACCGCGAAGTCGGAGCCCGAGCCCGGGAGCCCGAGCGACGGCGGGACCTCGGGCTTCGACGCGTCGCGCTTCGCGTTGCGCGCGAGCGCCCACTCGTCCCACAAGTTCGCGGGCGTCGGGCCGTCGGTGCGCGGCGCGGACGGCACGCGCTCGAGCACGGGCTTCAAGCGCGCGAGCATGCCGGGCGTCCCGCTCGCGCCGGAGAAGCGCGTGCCGTGCACGCCGACGTCGGCGTTCAAGTACGCGAGCCCGAGCGCGCGCACGCGGTCCGCGTTCGCTTCGCCCCATTCGGTGCTGCCGACGAGCCCGAACTCCTCCGCGTCCCAGAACGCGAGCTTCAGCGTGTTCTCCGGACGCCAGCCCGTCTTCGCGCGCTCGCCCAGGCGCTGCGCGGCGCGCAAGAGCGACACCGTGCCCGCGCCGTCGTCGTTCGCGCCGCGCACCCACGCGTCGCGGTGCGCGCCCGCGAGGACGAAGCGCTCGCTCTTCCCCGGCAGCGTCGCGATCACGTTGACGATCGTGCGGAACGAGCGCGGCGCGTCGATCGCGACGCGCGCGAGCGCGGGGCCGGGGCCGAGCCGTTCTTCCTTCGCGACCTCGCGCTCGACGCCGTCCTTCGTCTCCTTCGCGGTCGTGCGCACGACCGCGAGGCGCGCGAGCAGCGCTTCGGCTTCGTCCGCGCCGATCGGGAGGCACGGGATCGTCGGCAGCGCTCGGTCGAGCTCCGCGCCCGCGATGCGCGCGCGCGCCGGCGTCTCGCCCGGCCGCGGCGAACCGAAGCCCGGCGTCGTCGGATCGCCGGGCACGTGCTCGATCGGGAGGATCGAGCCGCGCTGCGCGTCCCAACCTGGTTTCCACGGGCCCGCGGGCCACGTCGGGCCTTTCGCGGCGCCGTCGGAGCTCGATTCGCTGAAGAGCAGCACCGCGGCGCAGCCGTTGCGCGCGGCGAGGTCGACCTTGATGCCGCGGTAGCAGCGCCCGTAGCGCACGAGCGCGATCTTGCCGCGCACGTCGACGCCGAGCGACTTCAACCGCTCGAAGTCCGCGCGCGTGCCGAAGCCCGCGTCGACGAGCTCCGCGCGCACGTCGCCGCTCGCGGACCACGCGTTGTACTTGGGCACGTCGCCGGGCGGGATCGCGTCGGGGTCGAAGCGCTCGATGCGGCGCGCGAGCGGCTCCGTCGTGCGCGCGTCGGCGAAGCTCTCGAACTCGATCCGGCGCGGGTAGGAGAGGAGCACCTCGCGCTCGTCCTGCTCGACCTTCCAGCCCGCGTCCATGAGGTGCTTCGTGACGATCGCGGCGCCGACTTTCGAACCGATCGTGCCCGCGAGGCGCGGCTGCGCGGTGAGCTCGTGCAGGAGCTCGCGCGACGGCGGCGCGTCGCCACCGGGCGATACCGCGCGCGCCGCGGGCGCCGCGTCGTTCGGTTCGTGGGGCACGAGGAGCGCGGACGCGGTGAGGAGGGTCGTGAGCAGCATGGGGGCGTTCGAAGCGCGCAGGATAGAGGATCGGCGCGAGTTCGTCGCTCTCGCGGCTCGCGAAAGCGCGCACGCGGCTCGCCCGCGGTACGGCGTCCGCGCGCGCGCTTCGGGCGCTTGCTAGAGTTCCTTCGATGCCCGCGCCTTTCCCGTTCGACGCCGTGATCTTCGACCTCGACGGCACGCTCGTCGCGACCGACCGGTTCTGGGTCGACGCGGCGCGCGCCGGGGCGCGGCGGGCGTTCGACGAGCTCCGGCTCGCGCGCGCGATGCCCGACGCGGACGCGTGGATGAGCATGGTCGGGCTCCCGCTCGCGGTCGGCTTCGAGCGCGTCTTCCCCGACCTCGATCCCGCGCAGCGCGCGGTCGTGCTCGCGCGCTGCGTCGAGGAAGAAGAGGCTGCGCTGCGCGCCGGACGCGCGGCGCTCCTGCCCGGCGTGCGCGAGACGCTCGACGCGCTCGTCGAGCGCGGAGTGAAGCTCGGCATCGCGAGCAACTGCGGGCAGGGCTACCTCGACTCGATGCTGCACGAGCTCGGCCTCGCGCGCTGGATCCGCGAGGGCCGCTGCCTCGACACGCCGCGCATCAAGAGCAAGGCGGGCATGGTGCGCGATCTGCTCGAGACGTTCGGCACGCGCTCCGCCGTGATGGTGGGGGACCGCGTCACCGACCGCGACGCGGCGTGGGAGAACGGCCTGCCGCACGTGCACTACGCGCGCGGCTTCGCGCGGCGCGACGAGACCGTCGAGGCCGAGGTCGTGATCGAGGACATGGGGACGCTCGTGCGCGTGCTCGAGCGCCGCCGGCGCGCGCTCGACGCCGTGCTCGAGCGCCTCGACGTCGCTTCGAAGGCGAGCGCCGTGCGCGCGCTCGCGGTCACGGGGCCCTCGCTCGCGGGCAAGACGCTGTTCGCGCGCGACCTCGCGGCGCGGGCGCGGTCGCTCGGTCGCTCGGCCGCGGTCGTCGGGCTCGAGCTCTTCGCGAAGCGGGCCCAGGCGGAGCCCGACCTCGCGCGCACGGCGTTCGTGTCCGCCGAGCACGCGCTCGACCTCGCGCGCGACGCGTTCGAGCTCGGCGCGCTCGTCGAGCTCGTCCTGGCGCCGCACGCGCGCCGCGAACGGATCGACTTCGAGGTCGACGGGGAGCGCGTGCGCGTCGAGCCGGACGATTTGCTCGTCGTCGAGGGGCTCTACCTGCTCCACCCCGAGCTCCGTCCGCACTTCGACCGCGCCGTGCACCTCGCGTGCGACGAAGCGGTGCTCCTGCGCCGAACGGCGGGTCGCGACGGCTGGACGCAGGGGCCCGAGAGCGTGCTCCGCGTGCGTCGGCAGCTCCTGCCCGCGCAGCGCGCGTTCGACGAGCGTCGTCCGCCCGCGCGGCACGCCGACCTCGTGCTGCGCGCGGACGACGCGCTGATCGGGGAGGACGCGGAGTAGCTCGCGCACGTCCTCGAGTTCGTGGAAGATGCGGCGCGGCGCGTCGTCCCGCGCGTTCCCATCGAAGGTGGTGATTCTCGATGCGCATCACGCTCCCCGTCCTGCTCGCCCTGGTCGTCGGGTTCGTCCTCGGCACGACCGTCGACTTCGCACCCGCGCGCGAAGGCCCGGGACCGTCGAACGCTCCTGGGAAGCGGCCTGCGCTCACCGAGGTCGTTTCCGATCCTCCCGGGCCGAGCGCGGCCTCGAATCCGGCCTCCGAACACGACTCGAAGCCGGTCGAGCCGCGCGCCGCGCGCACGGCGGAAGGGCTGATCTCCGAGGCGCTCGCGCGCTACGCTCGCGACGAGCTGCAGGCGGGCTGGAGCGAAGTGCGCAAGGACGCGATGCCGCCCGCCGTCGTCGACGCGGGCTTCGCGCGCTTCGACGTCGAGCTGCAGGCGCTCCCGCGCGCGATCGGGCGCGACCTCGCGGGCGACGCGACGCAGAGGGAGAAGCTCGCGAGCGACGATCCGTTCGAGGTGCTCGAGGCGTTGAACGCGGGAGATCTCGGCCCGCAGCTCGCGCTCGTGCAGGACGCGCAGCGCTTCGCGCGCTTCTTCGCGTGTTCGGGCGGCGCGCGCATCGACGGGCTCGCACTGCTCGCGATGGAGCCCGAGGACGCGGCGGGCGTGCTCCAACCCGGCAGCACGATCGTCTTCCCGCCCGGCGTGCACGACGTCGATCCGATCGCGCAGCTCCTGCGCAAGGACGTGGCGTGCGTCGCGATCGTCGGCGCAGGGATGGACCGCACGCAGCTCCGCGCGCGCTCGTTCAGCCCCAACGCGCGGCTCGATCGCTTCGAGCTGCGCGACTGCACGTTCCGCTCGTCGTGCGACGCGATCGATCTGAACACCGGCGTGTGGCGCGCCGAGCGCGTGCGCTTCGTCGGGTTCGACTGCGGCGCGGGCGGCTGCGGCGTCTTCAGCGTGATGCGCGGCGCGGTGCTCGAACTCGTCGGGTGCAGGATCGAGGGCGGCTACGGCCGGAATCCCGGCGACGGGTGCCTCTTCGACGTGCGCACGAGCGCGCTGCTCGCGCACTTCCAGGACTGCACGATCGATGGGCTGAAGCTGCAGCCGAGGTACTGGCGGCGCGGCGTGACCATCGTGTTCGACCGCTGTCGGCTCCAGAACCTGCTCGACGGCGAGCTCCCCCCGGACGACGACGGGATCGTGCTGAACGCGACGATCGTCGAGCTGCGTCCTGCGGACGCGGGCCCGCTCGCAGCGCGCGACCTGCACGACGTGAACCCGGCGTGGTGAGCTTCCGAGCGCGGCGTCGACCCCGCGTGTTCCCCGCCGAGCTCGTCGCGCGGCGTCGCACGTGAGCTCGATTTCCCCGCTCTCGGTTCTCGCTCGAGGGGGGCTCCGACGAAGCCCGACGGATTTCCGGTGCCCGAGCGGATCGGCCGGCGTCCTCCGTTGCGGAAGGGCGACGCCGGATGCTGCGGGTGTACTTGGAGACGAGCTTCGTGAGCGCGTGCGTCACGACGAAGGAGGACGAGGCGAGCCTGTATCAACGCTGGCAGAGCCTCACGTGGTGGTGTCGCCGGCGGGATCGGCACGACGTCTTCGTGTCCGCCGAGGTCTGGGCGGAGCTCTCCGTTTCCGGCTTCGTCGCGCGAGAGCGCGCACTCGCGCTTGTGAAAGACGTGCCTTGGTTGTCGATCACGAACGAGGTCGAGGGGCTGGCCGAGGAGTTGATCCAGGCGCGGCTCATGCCTCGTCGCATGACGGGGGATGCCCTCCACGCCGCGCTCGCCATCTGTCATGCTGTGGACGTCGTCCTGACGTGGGATCGACGGCACCTCGCCAATCCGAACAAGCGCTGGCGCCTGGAGGCGTTCTGTCGCAGCCGGGGACGGAGGTCGCCGCGGTTCCTCGCGCCGGACTGCTGGCCGGAGTTGGACCCATGAACAAGAAGCCCCGAACCAAGTCGGTCCGCGACCTCGACACGCCCGTCGTCGCGGAGGTGCGTCGCGCGCGCGCGTCCATCGAGCGGAAGCACCGAGGCCTCGCTCGGCACGCAGCCGAGCTGCGCAAACTCGAAGCGCAGCACTCGTCGCCGCGGAAGTCGCGGAAACCGCGCGGTCGCAAGCGTTGATCGACGAGACGTCCACGACCCTCGGAGCCCCTCGCATGCCGCACCGCCTCCCTCGCTTCCTCGTCGCGCTCGCGCTGCCGTTCGTCCTCGGAGCGCAGACCGCGCCGAAGCCCGAACCTTCGCCCGCGCTCACCGTCGACACGCTCGCGTGGATGAGCGGCGCGTGGGAGACCGAGAGCACGACGCCGCTCCCCACGTTCGTGACGCCGATCGAGGGACAGGGAGCCCATCCATGACGAAGAAGCCCGACCGCAAGCGTTCGACGCGGCGCACGTCCGACACTCCGGTCGTGGCCGAGGCTCGTCGCGCCCGCCGGACGCTCGCCCGTGAATTCGGCGGGGACCTCGGCCGGTACCTCGCGGACGTCCGCCGGCGCGAGGCGCAGGGGAGCGGCCGGCCGGGGCCGCGCGGTTCGAAGGGCTGAGCGGCTTCGGCGCGCTCCGGGGGCGCTCGACGGGCGCGCCGACCCACGCGAACGCCCCCCGGGCTTGAGTTCCGAGGCCCCCTGCCCGTACACTGCGCCGTTCCTGCGGTCTCGACGAGACCCGGACGACCCCCTCCCGCCGGTCACGCGCTCCCCATGGAACTCTCCCTGCCCCAACGCCTGCAGAAGTCCGTCTCCGGCTCCTTCCACAAGACCGCGCTCCTGCAGAAGCGCGTGCGCGAGCTGATCCGCGGCGCGGCGCCGCTCGTCGAGACGCGCGAAGTGAATCCGATCAAGATCGCGTTCCTCGAGATGGAGCGCGGCCTGATCGAGCTCATCCCCGACGAGGAATCGCAGGCCCAGCTCTGAGGCCGCGATCGACGCGCGCGTGAGCGCGAACCCGCATGGGACCGGCGTGGGCGACAGCGGTGCGTCGCCCGCGCGTGTTTCGGCCGCACCGAGCCCTTCGTCGGCGGCTCCGGCGACAAGCCGCGCTCCCGCGCGCATCGAAGACCGGCTCGCGCGCACGGGCGGCGCGCTCGAGCTCCTGCGCATTCCCGCGGCGCTCTTCGGCGTCGCGGTGCGCGCGCGCCGCGCGGCGTACGACCGCGGGTGGCTCTCGACGACGCGCCTCTCCGTGCCCGTCGTGTGCGTCGGCAACCTGACGGCGGGCGGCACGGGCAAGACGCCGACCGTCGCGTGGGTCGTGCGCGGGCTCCAGGCGCGCGGCTTCCGGCCCGGGATCCTGTCGCGCGGCTACGGCGCCGCGGCGGGCGAGGAGAACGACGAAGCGCGACTGCTCGCCGAGCTCTGCCCCGGCGTGCCGCACGTGCAGGACGCGGAGCGCGCGCGCGGTGGAGCGAAGCTCGTGGAACTCGGCTGCGACGCGGTCGTGCTCGACGACGGCTTCCAGCATCGCAAGCTCGCGCGCGACGTCGACCTCGTGCTCGTCGACGCGACGCGGCCGTGGGGACTGCCCGCGGACGAGCGCGGGCGCGCGGTGAAGGCGCTCCTGCCGCGCGGGCTCCTGCGCGAGCCGCCGAGCTCGCTCGCCCGCGCGCACGCGCTCGTGATCACGCGCTGCGACGCGATCGGCGCGACGGAGCTCGACGCGCTCGAGCGCGAGCTCGCTGGATTCGCGCCGGGGCGCGGGGTCGCCCTCGCGCGGCACGCTCCGCGCGCGTGGGTCGACGAGCGCGGCGCGCGCACCGAGCTCGCGACGCTGCGCGGGAAACGCGTCGACGTCGTCAGCGCGATCGGGAACCCCGCGGCGTTCGAGCGCACGCTGCGCGGGCTCGGGGTCGAGCTCGCGGAGGTGCGGCGCTTTCCCGACCACCACCGGTACGTGGCGGCGGACCTCGATGGTCTCGGGGGCCTCGGCGCGGACGGGCGCGTGCTCGTCACGACGCAGAAGGACGCGGTCAAGCTCGCGCCGCTCGGCGCGCGCTTCCAGGCGCTCGCGATCGAGACGGAGTTCGCGCGCGACGCGGGCGTGCTCGAGGCGCTGCTCGACGCGCTCCCGCGCGCGGGCGAAGACGTCGTGAAGCTCCCGTCGCGGAGGAAGCTGCGTGACTGACGCGCGCGACGACGACGCGGACGAGGACGGCACGCCGCCCGAGACCCCGCTCGCGCTGCCGCGCGGACTGCGCGCGGATTGGCCCGCGCCGCGCGTCGGCGTGTACGGGCGGCGGACGGGAGTGCTCGCGTCGCTCGAAGCGGCGCTCGTCACCGGTGCGATCGGCGGCGTGTCGCGGCTCCCCGCGCCGCTGCAGTCGGCGTGCGTGAACGCGCTCGCGGGCCTCGCGCACGCGGTCGATCGAAGGCACACGGATGCGGCGCGCGCGTACGTGCGCCAGGCGTTCGGCGAGACCGACGCGGCGCGCGTCGACGCGCTCGTGCGCGCGAGTTGGAGACACCTCCTGCGCGTCACGCTCGATTCGACGGCGTTCGCGCGTACCGTTCCGCCCGAGCGCGTGCTCGAGCACGTCGAGGTGCGCCTCTCGGACGACGTGAAGCGCGTGCTCGCGGAGAAGAAGGGCTGCCTCCTCGCCGGCGCGCACGTCGGCGACTGGGAGACGTGCGCGATGGCGCTGCCGTGGATCGGCTTCGATCCGCTCTACGTCGTGTCGCGGCCGCCGAAGAACCGCCCGCTCTCCGTGCGCTTCCAAGCCGTGCGCGAGGCGCGCGGGATCCGACTCCTGCCGCGGCGCGGCGCGATGCAGCACGCGGGCGCCGTCGTGCGCGCGGGCGGCGCGTTCGCGATGATGCTCGACCAGCGCGCGCGTTCGCGGCCCGTGATGGCGAGCTTCTTCGGCCACCCCGCGCGGTGCGATCGCGGCGCGGGCGTGCTCTTGAAACGCCTGAACGCGCCGATCGTGTTCGCGGCGTGCGTGCGCACGGAGACGCGCTTCCGCTGGCGCTTCGAGGCGGACAAGGTGCTCTGGCCCGAGGAAGCGAAGGCGCTCTCCGTCGAGGCGCTCGTCCTTGCCGTGAACCGCGAGCTCGAGCGCATGATCCGCGCGGCGCCGGAGCAGTACTTCTGGCTGCACGACCGCTACCGCGGCGCCGACGCACCCGCGGCGGGCGCGTAGCGCGAAAAGCGTTTCCAACGCTCCCGCGCAGTTGCTAGAGGAGCGGCATGAGCCAGAGCCAAAGCGACGCGCTCCATCCGTTCCCGGCGATGCGGGGCGTGCGCACGTACCCGCTCGCGACGCGCGAGAGCCTCGTCGACCTGCGCGACTTCTGCCAGACGCCGGAGCCGTTCCCCGAGTTCGCGCGCTTCGTCGATTCGCTGCCCGACATCTACGTGGGCAAGCACTTCAAGGAGCTCGTCGCGCGCATCGTGACCGCGAAGACGAACGGGAAGCCCGTCGCGGTGGCGCTCGGCGCGCACGTGCTCAAGGTCGGGCTCGCGCCGCTCCTGATCGACCTGATGCGGCGCGGCGTGATCGACCACGTCGCGATGAACAGCGCGGGCGCGATCCACGACTTCGAGATCGCGACGGTCGGGCGGACGAGCGAGGACGTCGCGAAGCAGCTGCCGCAGGGCGCGTTCGGCTTCGCGGACGAGACCGGGCGTGCGCTCGCCGAAGCCGCGCGGCGCGGCTGCGCGCCGAAGGTCGGCGATCCGGCGGGCTTCGGCCGCGGCCTGGGGCGCATGTTGCTCGAGCGCGGCGCGCCGCACCGCGGGCTCTCGGTCACCGCCGAGGCCGTGCGTCTGGGGCTCGGCGTCACGGTGCACGGTGCCATCGGCGCGGACATCGTGCACATGCACCCGGCCGCGTCGGGCGCGGACATCGGCGAGGCGTCGATGCACGACTTCCGCCACGTCTGCAAGTTCGTCCACGGGCTCGACGGCGGCGTGTGGATCAACGTCGGGTGCGCGGTGATCCTGCCCGAGGTGTTCTTGAAGGCCGTCAGCGTCGCGCTCAACCTCGGCGCGAAGCTCGACGCGATGACGACCGCGAACCTCGACATGCTGCGGCAGTACCGCGCGGAGACGAACGTCGTGCAGCGGCCGCCGGGCCGCGGGATCTCGATCCTCGGACAGCACGAGCTGATGCTGCCGCTCCTGAGGATGGCGGTCCTGTGCAAGCTCGCGGAAGCAGGCTGGAAGCCTCGCCCTCTCGGTTGAAGCTCGCGTGAGGCTCGCGGCACCAGGGCTTTCGATTTCCCGGCCGAGCGCGTCCCCCCTGAACTCGTCGGCTTCGACTAGGCTCGACTCCACGCCGCACGGACGGACCGCGCGGCCACGGACCCCACTCAGGAGAGAACCATGTCCTTACGCATCGCGCTCGCGATCGGCGGCCTCGCCGTCGCCGCTTCCGCTCAGACGAGCTTCCCCGAGGTCGAGCCCAACGACTCGAAAGCGGCCTCCAACCCGATCGGATGCATGGCGTCCGGCGACCAGATCACCGGCACCACCACGGGGTCGGGGACGGCGGCCGGCCTGACGTCGCTCGACAGCTTCCTCGTGCAGTCCTGCGCCGCGCCGCTCGGCATCTACGCGCAGTCGCTGAAGGTGACGACCACGGGTGTCGCCGGCCACACCATGACGTTCCGCGGTCTCACGCAGGTCTCGCCGGGCATCATCACTCCGGGCACGGACGCGACCTTCGCGACGTCGTTGGCCACCACGACGCCGCCGCGCGCGCTCTCGTACTACGGGTTCGGCCGCCAGGAGCAGATCTACCTCCAGGTGACCGGCACGGCGACGACGACCTTGCCCTACATCGTCGCCTTCACCCGCACCCCCGTGACGCCGATCGTCGCGGGCGGCGTCTTCACGCCCGGCCTGATCACGGTGTCGAGCGTCGGCCAGACGACGACGGACACGGAGATCTACGTGTACGACGGCGCGCTGAACCCGGTGCCGACCGCGCACAACGACGACGAGGGTCCGGCGGGGCCGACCTCGCAGTCGCGCGTCGCGCGCACGCTCGCGGCGGGGACGTACTACGTCGCGATCAGCCGCTACAACCTCGCGAACGACCAGGCGGACGCGAACGCGGACGAGGACTTCCTCAACGACAACGTGCTCGACTTCCCCAACGTCCTGGCGAACAGCAATACGACCGTCGGCACGCTCTCCGTCAACTTCACGATCAGCGACGGCGTGACGACGACGCCGATCACGGCGAGCACGGCGGCGCTCCAGGAGGTCGTGTGGGTGCGCTTCACGGTCGGGACGCCGCCCGCGTTCCATGCGTTCTGCGCCGGCGACGGCACGCTGACCGATCACACGACGCCGTGCCCGTGCGGGAACAACGGCGCGGCGGGGAACGGCTGCGCGAACTCGGTCAACGCGAGCGGCGGCAATCTGACGGCGACGGGCACGGCGGCGCTCGACAACGTCGTGCTGAACGGCTCGGGCATGCCGCTCTCGGTGTCGTGCATCTACCTGCAGGGCACGGCGACGGACGACGTCGTGTTCGGTGACGGCGCGCGCTGCACGGGCGGGACGCTGCTGCGTTTGCGCACGAAGTCCAACGTCGGTGGGGCCTCCTCGTTCCCCGACTCGGTCGAGACCGTCACGCTGTCGCAGCGCGGCGGCGTCACGGTCGGCAGCGGCGTGCGGCGGTACTACCAGACGTACTATCGCAACTCGGCGGCGGCGTTCTGCCCGCCGGAGACGTTCAACGTGACGAACGGGTGGGGCATCGACTGGTGAGCGAGAGCGGCATCATCCGCTCGAGCGCGGGGCGTCCTCCCGAGGGGAGGGCGCCCCGCGTCGCGTTTCGGCGGAGCCGCGCGGGCTTGTTTCCCCGCGCGAGGCGCGAGACACTCGCGCCGTGAACACCTTCGAGCTCGAAGCCACTCTCGAACAGCTCGGTCGTCCGCGCGTCCTCATCGTCGGCGACCTGATCCTCGACCGCTACGTCACCGGCGACGTCTCGCGCATCTCGCCCGAAGCGCCGATCCCGATCCTCACGGTGAAGAACTCCGAGGAGCGCCTCGGCGGCGCCGGCAACGTCGCGGCGAACGTCGTCGCGATGGGGGCGGAGGTCGACGTCGTCGGCCTCGTCGGCGACGACGGGTGGGGGCGCGCGATGCGCCAACTGTTCGAGAAGGAAGGCATCGACACGACCGCGTGCGTCGTCGACGCGTCGCGGCCGACGATCTTGAAGACGCGCATGATGAGCGGGCAGTACCAGATGCTGCGCGTCGACCAGGAGGACGCGCGCACCGCCGGCGGCCCCGCGCTCGACGCGCTCCTGCGTGTGCTCCCCGACCGCGTGAAGCGCGCGCAGGCCGTCGTGCTCAGCGACTACGGCAAGGGCGTGCTCGCGCCGGCCGTGATCCGCTGCGCGATCCTCGAGGCGCGGAAGCACGGCATCCCCGTGCTCGTCGACCCCAAGGGCGACGACTACAAACGCTACGCGGGCGCGACGCTCGTGACACCGAACCGCAAGGAAGCGGAGCAAGCGCTCGGCCGCAAGCTCGCGCGCATCGAGGACATGCCCAAGGCCGCGAAGGACCTGATGGCGGTCGCGGAGCTCGACGCCGCGGTGATCACGCTCGGCGCCGACGGCATCTACCACGAGACGAAGGCCGGCGTGTCGGGCCACGTGCCCGCGCGCGCGCGCCAGGTGTTCGACGTCACGGGCGCCGGCGACACCGTGATCGCGCAGATGGGCTTCTACCTCGCGTGCGGGCTCCCGCTCGGCACCGCGGTCGAGCTCGCGAACCACGCGGCGGGCATCGTCGTCGCGCGCCTCGGCACGCACGCGGTGACGCGCAGCGAGCTGCTCGCCGAGCTGCGCGAGCGCAATCAGCACGTCGGCAAGGTCGTGCGGCCGCACGAGCTCGACGAGCTGCTCGCGTCGTGGCGCAAGGCGGGGAAGCGCATCGTGTTCACGAACGGGTGCTTCGACGTGCTCCACGTCGGGCACGCGACGTACTTGCGCTTCGCGAAGAGCCACGGCGACGTGCTGCTCGTCGGGATCAACGACGACGCGAGCGTGCGGCGGCTGAAAGGCCCGACGCGGCCCGTCAACCCGCTCGACGACCGCATGACGATGCTCGCGGCGCTCGAGATGGTCGACGCGGTCACGAGCTTCGGCGAGGACACGCCCGCGAAGATCGTCGAGCGCGTGACGCCGGATGTGCTGGTGAAAGGCCAGGACTGGGCCGACAAGGGCGTCGTCGGCAGGGAGTGGGTCGAAGCGCACGGCGGACGCGTCGTGCTCGCGCCGCTCGTGCCGGGACGCTCGACGACGAGCATCCTGGAGCGCGCGAAGGGCGGGCAGGCGACGAGTTGTTGAGGCGGGGGCGGGTGAGATGGAGGACGTGAACTCGCCCGGGCTCAGGATCGAGGTGCACGTCCGCCTCCTGAACGAAGGCACGCCGTGCATTCGACCGACTCAGGGGGCCGTCGTCGCTCCGGGCGTCGTGCGTTTGCTCGCGACAGCCGAGTACGACCCGGACGACGAAGAGTGGGAGTTCGCGCCGGGGACGCTCGTCACCGTCGAGCTGCAGACGTGGAGCGGGGGCGAGTGCCTCGTCGCCGTCGCCGAGGCCCGCGGGCAGTGAGCGTGCGCCGACCAGTCTACGACCAGGAGATCGGGGGGGCGATTTGGCGGACTCAGAGCCACAACCTTCGCGCTGGTTGAAAACTGTGAGGGGAGAGAGCCAAGTGGACCGACAACCCCGCTCGACATCGGCTGAGCCTACGTGAGTGGGCAGAGGCCGGAGAGCGGTGGAGGCGCCCGCCATGTTCGCGTCGATACCCAGATCTAGGAACGAAGCCGCTCTGGAACCGCGGATGGAAGGCAAAATCACGATGAGCGGCTTGCGCTAATGACGGGGGGGGGGTAGCTTCGCAGGCGACGAGTGGGCATCCCGCCGCACTCCACTTTGCTTCAACGAGGTTTCGGTCCCATGAATTCTCCCTTCACGATCGCACTCGGACTCGCTGTTTCGGTTCTCTCGATTGTTGGCCTCTCGGCAAGTCAAGCGCCGGAGTATTGCCCAATCAGTGAAGAGTCTACCGGCCAGATGTGTGCAAAGCCGAGCAATGGTTGCTTGTGCATTCTTGCGATCACGACAACACTTGAGACCTACTCTCCCTGTCGCGGATGCTCCTACAGTACAATAGGCGACTACAACTGTGCCCTGCCCGGTGGAGGAAGCTCCTCCACGCCATTCAATCAGAGTGGGCGCCTTATCTGTGGCAAGACTGCCTATTTCACATTGGACTGTCCGTGTAACCTCTCAACGTACACCCCCGTGAAGATCGTGTGCGGTAGTTGCCCGTAGTTGAGGTGTGCGCTCACTGTGCTCCTTATTCGACCATGGCAGTATAGCCCGGTTTCTCCTCCGATCTCGAGGTGTCGTTTCCATTTGGCCTGACTTTGTGTGGTGAATCAGCAGGGAGGCGATAGCATGCGTGCTCGACTGTTCTACGTTCTGTCCACTGTGGCAGTCTTTGGACTGTTTTCCTATTTCATCACCAGGCCCGATGAGCAGATGCCCCGCCCTGAGCCAGGCAGGATGGTCGATCTCAGTCATCCTCAAGTTGAATCGGAGACTAGGCTCGCGGCTCACGGGTCCGTCGCTCTTGAGAGGCCGATCGACCCAGTCAGGAACCCGGCCGTTGCCGCTCTCGAGGCAGCCGCGCGTGTGCTCGAGTCGGAGAGGGTGTTTGAGCAGGATGATAGAACGCTCGAGAGCAAATATGCTGGAGCAACACGAGGTCAACTCCTGGCTGCGGCGAGTCTCCTAGAAGAGAAGCGGGACTGTGAGCGCCAGCGAATCGCCAAGGAAATGTTGGCGAATGATCGACTTATAACCACCAATCTGCAGCGGGACGAGTCTACGGTTCCGACTCTGAAGTCGGGTGCAGACGGGAGTCCAGTCTCCACGGTCGTTCAAGTATTCGACGTGGAGAATGGCGCTCCAGTCATGAGGAGCGCGACGATCAGTGCCGCTGAGTATCCGGACTATCGTGCACTCGAGCTCGAGGTGTGGTGGCTTCACTCAAAGCTCTTGGATGAAAAAGAGTCGAACCGTGAGGAGGGGAAGTAGTTCCGCGGCACCGCCGAAGGACAGGCGAACGAAACCGTATCGGCTGGGAAGCGCATCGTGTTCACGAACGGGTGCTTCGACGTGCTCCTCGTCGGGATCAACGACGACGCGAGCGTGCGGCGGCTCAAGGGCCCGACGCGGCCGGTGAACCCGCTCGACGACCGCATGACGATGCTCGCGGCGCTCGAGATGGTCGACGCGGTGACGAGTTTCGGCGAGGACACGCCCGCGAAGATCGTCGAGCGCGTGACGCCGGACGTCTTGGTGAAGGGCCAGGACTGGGCCGACAAGGGCGTCGTCGGGCGCGAGTGGGTCGAAGCGCACGGCGGACGCGTCGTGCTCGCGCCGATCGTGCCGGGGCGTTCGACGACGAGCATCCTCGAGCGCGCGAAGGGCGGGCAGGCGACGAGTTGTTGAGGCGGCGATGACCCACCTCGAGGAGGCGAGTACACCGGGGCGGCGCATCAGGGTCTATGTGCGCCTCTTGAACGAGGGCACCCTCTGCTTTCGTCCGACGACGGGCCTCGTGGCCGCTCCTGGAGTGGTGCGCTTGGATGCGACCCCCGACTACGACTCGGTCGACGAGGAATGGGAGTTCACGCCGGGGACGCTCGTGACCCTCACCGTGCGCAACGACGAGACCGGACCTTTCCTGATCGCCGTCGCCGAGTGGCGCGCATCGTGAAGGCGTTTTCTCGCGCTTTCGTTCGTACGCCCGCCAGGAGCCTCCTCCGCCTCGCTCGACGCTCGAATGCCGACGACCGTTTCCTGGGCGCGTCACTCGGCGCGCGCGGAGTTTCTCTGAGCCGCTCTCACGCGCTCTCGCAGCCGCTCGAAGAAGTCGGGCGCGAACGACTCGGCGGGACCGCTCTCGATGCCCTCGACGATTCGGCGCGCCATGTCGTCGTACGCAGCTGCTTCGCGCAGACCCGCGTGCTCGGAGCGTTGGAGCGGGATCGACAGGGACTCGAAGTCCTCGCGCTTGGTCATGCGTCCAAGTCTGAAAGAGGGTTCGGGGCGTGTCCAGCCCGCCCGGGAGCGCGAAACGGACCGCGATCGAACTCCGCGTCCGCCTCGCGCTCCGTGACGTTCAACTCGCGAGCAACTGCTCGAGCTCTTCCCGCAGCGCGACGAGCCGCGCCTCCTCGCCCGCCGTCATCCCATTGACGATCAGATCGTTCGTCTCGCGCGGATCGAGCTCGATCCGATAGAACTCCTCGCGTCCCGCGATGCGCAGGAGCTTGTACGCGCCGTCGAGGAACGCGAACAACTCGACGTCGCGCGGACCGAAGCCGTTCGGCTTGAAGCTCTGCGAGAACACGCGCGTGCGCGGCGCAGCACCCGGGCTCGTGAGCACCGGTCGGAACGAGATCGAGTCGCGGCCCGCGCCCGGCGTCGACGCGTTCGCTCCCGCGATCTCCCCGAGCGTGCTCCACAGATCGACCGCGTGCACGAGCGCGTCGCTCTTCCGCCCCGGCGCCGCGACGCCCGCGCCCGCCGCGACCATCGGCACGCGGATCCCTTGCTCGTAGATCGAGCGCTTCCCGTGCTGCGGCACGTACGGCGGCTGGATCACCTCGCCCGGCGTCCCGTTGTCGCCGAGCACGACGACGAACACGTCGGGGCCCGCGACGGCGTCGAGCAGGAGCCCGAGCTCCGCGTCGACGGCCTCGACGTTCGCCTCGAACACGAGCCGCCGAATCTCCGGCGCGTCCGCGTTCGTCAGCGTGTGGCCCGGGAAGAGGCCGAGCGCCTCGAGCGCGGACCTCCTTCGCGCCGGCACGCGCTCGAACGGCGGCACGGAGTACGGCGCGTGCGGCGGGTTGAACGCGACGTACGCGAACCAAGGGGAGCGCTGCGCGCGGATCCAGGCGACCGCGTCCGTGCGCGCGACGCTCGCCTGCCACTGCGTCGTGTCGAACGGCGGTCCGGCGACGAAGTTCGACGCGCCGTCGACGACGCGGCGCCAATCGAAGTGCCCGGTTCCGTTGCCGAAGCCGAGCGTGTTCCCCATGGTGCCCGCGAAGTGGCGGTAGCCGTTGCGATTGGGGTGGAGGTCGTCACCGTTGCCCCACGTCATGTGCCACTTGCCGAACGCGCCGCTCGTGTAGCCCGCGCCGCGCAGCAGCTCGGGGAGGAGCACCTCCGTGTCCGGCAGGCGATACCCGCGCGGTCCGTCCGAGTCCGCGACGTTCGTTCCGAAGCCCGTGCGGAACGCGTACCTTCCGCTCTGGATCGCCGAGCGCGTCGGTCCGCAGATCGGCGACGCGTACGCGCGCGTGAAGCGCACGCCGCGCGCCGCGAGCGCGTCGAAGCGCGGCGTCGCGGGGAACGACTGCGCGAGTCCGTAGATTCCGAACGTCTCCGCGCCGACGTCGTCGAGCACGATCACGAGCAGGTTCGTGGGCATGATGGGGGCTCCTCCACGCGCGCGGGAGCCGCGCGGCGCGTGCTTCGATCGGGGGACGGACGGGAGCTCAGCGGCGCGCGCCGAGCAGGTGCTCGTCCACCGCGCGCACCATCGTCGCGCGCCAGTGGCGGTTCTGCTCGAACGAGCCCAGGCCGTGGCGCGAGCGCGGGTAGAGCATGAAGTCGAACGCCTTGCCGGCCTTCTGCAGCTCGTTCACGAGGCGCAGCGTGTTCCCGGGGTGCACGTTGTCGTCGATGGCGCCGTGCGCGAGCACGAGCGCGCCGCTGAGGTCCTTCGCGGCCTTCTGCACGGACGTCTTCGCGTAGCCCTCGGCGTTGTGCTTGGGCGTCTTCATGAAGCGCTCGGTGTAGATCGAGTCGTACTCGTCCCACTCCGTGACGGAGCCGCCCGCGAGCCCGAGGCAGAAGCGCTTCGAGTGCGTCAGCGCGTAGCTCGTGATGAAGCCGCCGAAGCTCCAGCCGGAGAGCGCGACGCGCGACGTGTCGACGAAGCCCTGCTTCGCGAGCCCATCGAGCCCGTCTTCGATGTCCGCGAGCTCCGTCACGCCGAGCTTCTGGTAGCACGGCCACGTCGACACGGCGCCGCGCCCGCTCGCGGTGCGGTTGTCGCAGACCCAGACGACGACGCCCTTCTGCGCGAGCAGCTGGAAGAAGAGGAGGTCGCGGCCCCACTTGTTCGCGACCTGCGGCGAGTGCGGGCCGGCGTAGGTGTGTTGGAAGACCGGGTACTTCTTGGAGGGATCGAAGTCCGGCGGCTTCACGAGCATCGCGGGCATCCGGAAACCGTCGCGCGTCGGGACCTCGAGGAACTCGGGGCGCGAGTACGTGAACTCGGCGAGCCTCGGGATGCCGGTCGCGTCGACGACGCGCTCCTCCTTGCCGTCCGCGGCGTGCACGCGCACCTGCGGCGGCGTCGCGACGTCGCTCCACGTGTCGAGGAAGCGCGCGAAGCCGGGGCTGAAGCTCGCGGCGTGCGTGCCCTCCTTCTGCGTGAGCCGTTGCAGCCCGCTCCCGTCGAGCTTCACGCGGTACACGTCGCCGCCGATCGCCGAGTGCTCGGTGCCCGACCAGTAGATCCAGCCGTGCGCCTCGTCGACGCCGTGCAGCGTGCGCACCTCGAACGCGCCCTTCGTCACCTGCGCGAGCTGTTTGCCGCTCGCGTCGTAGCGGTAGAGGTGCTTCCACCCGTCGCGCTCGCTGAACCACAGGAACGTGCCGTCCGCGAGCCACGTCGGGCTGCCGTGGTTGTCGACCCACGCGGGCGTCGTCTCGCGCACGAGCTTCGTCGGCTTGCCCGTCGCGTCGGCGGTGCAGAGCTCGAGCCACGTCTGCTCGCGGTCCTGCACGGAGAACGTGAGCGCGTTCTTCGGCGACCAGCCGACGTCGACGACGAGCGGTTCGGCGTCCTTCCACGCCGCGAGATCGACCCACGTCGTGCCCGACCCGTCCGCGCGCGCGACGCCGAGCTGCACGAGCGGGTTCGTCTCGCCCGCGCGCGGGTAGGGCCAGTTCTCGACGACGATCGGCTCCTTCACGTCGTCGACGAGCGTGTAGATGGGCACGCCGGTCTCGTCGAGGCGCAGGAACGCGACCGACTTCGAGTCCGGGCTCCACCAGTGCGCGCCGAAGTTGCCGCGGCCGTAGATCTCCTCCTGGTAGAGCCAGTCGAGCTTGCCGTTGAGCACTTTTTCGCCGCCGTCCGTCGTCAAGCGGTGCTCGACGACCGGCTCGACGTCGACGACGTAGAGGTCGTTCCCGCGCACGAACGAGACGTGCTTCCCGTCGGGGCTGAAGCCGTAGTCCGTCTCCTCCGCGTCGGGCGTGTTCGTGAGCCGCGTCGCTTTCGCCGCGCCGAACGCGTAGCGCCACAGGTCGTCCTTCCACGCGAACACGGTCGCGGCGCGCGCGCGATCCATGTGCCCCGCGTCCTTGAAGAGCGTCGCGAGCGCCGCTTCCTTCTTCATGCCGGGGAGTTCCGCGAGCGCCGCCTCCGCCCTCGCCGCGTCGAGGAACGGCGCGCTCTTCCCGCTCACGGCGTCGACCGCGAGCCACGTCAGCACCTTCGTCTCGGGGTCCGTGCGCGGCCACAGGTAGCGCGCGTCGTCGAGCCACGCGAGGTTCGTCGGCGCCTGACTCGCGAAATCGACCTTGTCCGAGCCGTCGGCCTTCGTGCCGTAGAGCGCTTCGAACGTGATCGGCTTCGCGCCGGGGGGGCGCGCGCCCTTCACCGCTTCGGGCGCGGTGGTGCAGGCGGCGGGGAGCGCGAGGGAGAGCAGGAGGAGGGCGCGGGGCGGGATCGACGGCATGGGGGACCTCGCGGCGCAGGATAGCGGCCGGTGCCGCCCGTGCTCGCCGCGAGTTCGCCTGCGTCGCGCGTGAAACCTCCGCGCGCGCGCGCTGCAGCTCTCCGTGAACCCCGAACGGAGAACCACGATGAACGACACGAACTTCGCGCACCTGACCCGCCTCGTCCTCCTCGTCGCCGCCGGAGCGGCGCTGCTCTCGCTCGGGGGGTGCGCCTTCCCACGCTGCTGAGCCCACGGGCCCCGGCCGCCCCGCGACCACCGGTCCCCCCGGCCGGCGGCCGCGTTTCGCCCCCGGAGCGCGGCGACGGGACGGAATCGTCGGGGCGGCGCGGACGGATCGCTCCGGCCGAGGCCTGCCCCGAACCGGCGCGGCCCCAAGGGCTTGGAGCGCGCCCGTTGCGGGGGCGAGGCCTCGCCGCTACACCATTCGGCCCTCCAAACCCGCATCACCGGGATAACGAATTCCTACACCGCCATGCTCAACCTCGCCCTCCACCCCGTCCTCGCCCTCGCCCTCCAGACCCCGCCCGCGCCCGCCAGCAGCGGCGCGTCGAACGAGCTCGTCGGAGCTCTGATGGGGCTCCTGCTCGGCGTGATCCAGCTCATCATCGGCCTCTCCATCGCCGCCTTCGCCATCAACAAGGGCTTCGCGATCGTCGGCAAGATGCTCGAAGGCATCAACATCTGGGCGGAGGTCAAGAAGAAGAACATCGCCGTCGCGGCCCTCGGCGCCGGCGTCGTGATCAGCTACACGAACGTCATCGGCTCGGGCATCGAGGCGATGACGAAGGGCGTGGGCAACCTCGCCAACCTCGACTGGAGCGCGGGCCTCTCCGCGATCGTCGGCGGCGTCTTCAGCCTCGTCATCGCGCTCCTCGTCGCGAGCTTCGCGATCACGGTCACCTTCCGCGTCATGGACAAGCTGACGACGGACATCAACGAGAAGGACGAGTTCCGGAACAACAACATCGCGATCGGCGTGGTCTACGCCGGCATCATGATCGGCGTCTCCGGCCTGATCGCCGCCGGCGTGTCGGGCATCGGCGCCCGCGTCGCCGACCTCGTCAACGCGATCCTCTGATCGAAGGCGGCGCGAGCCGTCGCTTGGCGCGCCCGAGAGGGCGCGCCTTCGTTTTCGGACCGCGCGTCCCGTCTCTCTCCACCCTTGCGCGTCGAGGAGCGCTCTCCGAACCGCACCCGTACACGCGGGCGAGCCCACCGCGGTAGGCTGGGAACCGCTTGCCGCGTCGCATCCTCTTCCCCGTGATCGGCGTGCTCGTCGTCCTCGGGGCCTTCCTGCTCGTCGAGTACGGACGCACTCTCGGACCGCGCGTGCCCGAGCCCGTCCCCGCGGCGGCGCCCGCGCCGTCGAGTTCCGTCGCCGTGCTCGAGCGACCGACGCCGGACGCACGCGCGGCCACGGCGCCGATCGTCTCGATCGAGAGCGTCGCCGAGGAGCGATCCACGAGCGGCGTGCACGCCACGGGACGCGTGCTCGGCGCGGACGGAGCGCCGAGCGCGGGCGCCGTGCTCCTCCTCGGCGTCGACGCGCTCTACCCGCTTGCGGACGCGCGGCCGATCGGGCGCACGGACGAGCACGGCGAGCTCGTGCTCGAAGCGCCCGTCGAGGCGAGCGATCGAAACGTCGCGCAGCACCTCTTCGCGCTGACGCGGGACGGGCTCGCATGGACGAGACTCCGGATCGGGGAGTCGACGACCACGCTTCGTCTCGGGGACTTCCGCGTCGCGCGCACGCGCACGATCGTCGCCCGCGTCCAAGACGAGGCGGGGCACGTGCTCGGCGGCGCGGACGTCGAGGCGCGCGCGCGGTTCTTCCCGCTCGCGGGGCTCTTCGACGCGGAGGAGCCCGGCTTCGAGCCCGACGACCGCGTGCTCGCGCTCTTCCGCGCGCGGACGGACGGCGCGGGCAACGCGACCTTCGAGCGCCTCCCCGCGCCGCTCGACGCGGGGATCTACGAGTTCACGGCGTCCGTGCCCGGGTTCGGCCGCGGGAGCACGCTCCTCGAGCGCCCGACCGAGGCCGAGGGGGCGCCCGTGCGGATCGTCGTCGCGCCGCCGCGGTGACGCGCGGACGATGCGTGCTCACGTGCCCCGCGCGCTCGACCTTCGCGCGCCGTGATCGAGCTCGGGCGCGGCTCCCCGCTGCTCGAGCGCTCCGGTGACGACGCGGCCGTCGCCGTCGAGCTGGTCCCGTCCTCAGCGCGGTGAAGCCCGCTGCACCGCGTCAGTCGACCCGCATCATCTTCGCGAGCTCGGCGAGGTGCGTTTCCTCGGAGGCGATCTGCGTCCGCGCGTACTCCTCGAGCAGCACGCTCCGGTCGCGGACGAGGTCGAGGAGCTCTCGGTAGCAGGCGAGGGCGCTCGATTCGTGCTCGAGGGACTCCTCCAGGATCTGCTCGATCGAATGGCGGTGCGTTTCGAGCAAGGGACCGATCTCGAGCGAGGGGTGCCCGCCCAGTCCCGTGATGTGCTCCCCGGCGAGCTGCGCGTGGAGCAGCGATTCGTTGGCCTGTCCGCGCAGCCAGGCGATCAACGGCAGCCGATGATGCCCGAAGATCATGAAGGAGTAGTGCATGTACCGCACCGTGCCCGCGAGCTCGAGCTCGAGGATCCGGTTCAGGACCGAGAGCACGGTCGGGAGCTCGAGCGCCCAGCGCGCATCGGATCGAACCTCCGGTGCGTTCTTCCCGCGCATCTTCGTGCGCTCGTGCGTTCGTGGCGTGGGAGGACGGCGTCGGTTCGGCTTCGCGTTCGGGGTACTCATGGCGGGGATTCTACGAGAGCGCTCGGTGCGCGTCGCGCAGCGCGTGCACGAGTCGCCCGGACGTCCTAGGCTGCCTCGGATGGTCCAGCTTTCCTGCACCGTGCGCGGCTGCGGCGCGCCGCTCGCGCTCCCCGCGGAGTCGGCGCGCGTGCTCGCGTGCGCGCGCGGGCACGCGTTCGATCGCGCGAAGAGCGGTTATTGGAACCTGCTCCAGCCGCAGGACCGGCGTTCGCTCGACGCGGGCGACTCGAAGGACGCCGTCGAGGCGCGTCGGCGCCTCTTCGAGCGCGGGCTCTTCGCGCCGTGGATCGCGGAGCTCGCGCTCGTGCTCGAGCGCGCGGGCGTCGAGCGCGGCGCGCGCACGCTCGACGTCGGCTGCGGCGAAGGCTCGATCCTCGGCGCGCTCGCGCCGCGTTTCGCGCTCGATGCGTGCGGCCTCGACCTCTCGACGCGCGCGGCGGAGCTCGCGGCGCGCGCGCATCCTTCGCTCACGTGGGTCGTCGCGAACGGCGATCGAAGGCTGCCGATCGTCGACGGAGCCCTCGACCTCGTCTTGTCGATCACCGCGCGTCGTTCCCCCGGCGAGTTCGCGCGCGTGCTCCGTCCCGGCGGGCTCGCGCTCGTCGCGTTGCCGGGCGCGGACGACCTCGCGGAGCTGCGCGCGGCGGTGCTCGGCGAGTCCGTCGACCTCGCGGGCGGAGCGGCGCCGTTCGAGGCGTTGGCGCGCGAATTCCAGGGTGAGTTCACGCTCACCGAGTCGCGCGAGTTCGCGTTCCGCGCGCACGTGCCGCCCGAACGGCTCGCCGACGTGCTCCTCGCGACCTACCGCGGCGCGCGCGCCGGTCGCGCCGAACGCGTCGAGGAACTCGCGCGCTCCGGCCCGTTCGAGACGCGCTTTTCGTGGCGCGTCGCGCTGCTCGAGCGGCGCCGCGCGTGAGCTCGGCCCCGCGACCTCGCTCCGCGGCCGCGCGCGGACCGCGGCGTCGTCCACGCGGCCCCGCGCCGCGGCCGCTCACCACCCGATCACGTCGTACAGGAAGTCGTACGCGAGCGACCAAGGCAGCGGCGTCGTTCCGAGGTAGAGGTGGAACGTGCTCTGCGTCTCGCCGTGCGCGAGCAGGTCCTGCGTGAGCTGCCACCCGAGCCATCCGTCGTGCAGGTTGACGAGCGGCGGCACGTTCACGGGCACCTTGTAGAAGGAGATCGTCGGCACGGTGTGCGCGTTGGGCCGCTCGAGCCACCACAGCGCGGACGCCGCCTCGCGCTCGGCTTGCGGCACGCCGACGAGCGTCGCGGAGTTGAACGGATGGATCGTGATCGCGCTGTCGACGAAGTTGCGCCAGTCGCTCTCGCAGCGGTCGTTCAGGAACGCGTTCAAGCGGCTCGACGCGTGCTCGGTCGGGTCCAAGCTCGCCGGGTTCGCGCGATCGCGCCCGTACGCGAGCAGTCCGAGCACGAACGCGCCCGACGACGTGCCGTAGCCGACGATCGCGTTCGGGTCGATGTTCCACGCGGCCGCGTTCGTGCGCAGGAGCTGCACGACGTAGCCCGCGTCGCGCGCCATGTCGGCGCCGTACACGCCCGACGGCCGCTGGCGGTAGCGCACCGCGACGATCGCGTAGCCGCGGTCCTGGAGCTCGGCCCACGGCGCGGCGGTGAGGTCGACGAACTCGGTGTTGAGCTCGTCGAAGCCGCCGCCGTGGACGAACACGACGACCGGCGCCGCGCTCTGTCCCGCGACCGAGTGCGGCGGCGCGTGGAAGTCGAACACGTTGCGCGGTCCGAACGGAGCGTAGGGCACGTCCATCTGGCTCGCGGGGCCGGTCCACGGCACGTGGACCCGGCGGCGGAGCGCGGTGCTCTGCGTCCGCGGCGGGGACTGCGGCGCGGAAAGCGCGGCGGTGCACGCCGCGGGTGCGCAGGGGAGCGGGGGGAGGAACGTGGACAGAGACGTCCACACGGCGAGCGTGATCGGGAACATGCGAAACCTCCGAGCGCGCGGCGAGCGCGGCGAGGGACGCAGATTCTCCGGAAACCGCGCCGTTGTCGAGCCCCTTGCCGCCCCGTGGCCGCTCGCGCGCGTTTCGCCTACGCTGTGCGCCCCCAACTGGAGGCTCCTCGATGTTCTTCGCCCCGTTCGTGTTGTCCGCCGCCGCGCTCGTCCCCGCCCCCGCGCAGGGCACGCATCCGTTCACCGTCCACGACATGCTCGCGATGCAGCGGCTGAGCGATCCGCAGGTCTCGCCCGACGGGCTGTGGGTGCTGTTCGCCCTGCGCACGACCGACGTCGAGGCGAACAAAGGCCGCACGGACCTGTGGCTGTGCGGCGCCGACGGCTCGAACCTGCGCCGCGTCACGCAGCACGAGGGGAACGAGTCGAACGCGCGCTGGATGCCCGACGGGAAATCGTTCGTCTACCTCGCGACGAGGAGCGGCAGCTCGCAGGTCTGGCGCCAGTCGATCGAGGACGAATCGGACGCGAAGGCCGAGCAGCTCACGAAGCTCCCGGTCGACGTCGACAACCTCGTCGTGTTCCCCGACGGGAAGCGCCTCTTGCTCACGATGGAGGTCTACCCCGAGCTCACCGGCGACGCCGCGCTCCAGGAGACCGCGCGCCGCGACGCCGAGAAGGACGCGAAGAAGGTCAAGGCGAAGGTCTACGAGAGCCTCTTCTTCCGCCACTGGGACACGTGGGAGGACGGCAAGCGCAGTCACGTCTTCGCGTGGGAAATCGGCGGCGGAGCGCCGCTCGACCTGATGCCCGGGCTGGACGCGGACGCCCCGACGAAGCCGTTCGGCGGCGGCGAGGAGCTCTCGATCTCGCCCGACGGCAACGAGGTCGCGTTCGCCGCGCAGCGCATGACGCGCGACGCCGCGTGGTCGACGGACGTCAACGTGTGGACGGTGCCGTCGAAGGGCGGCGTCCCGCCCAAGAACGTCACCGCGGACAATCTGGCGACGGACACCCAGCCGTCGTACTCGCCCGACGGCAAGACGCTCGCGTGGCTCGCGATGGCGCGGCCCGGCTACGAGTCCGACCGCCTGAGGATCGTGCTCCAGGACCGCGCGAGCGGCGCGAAGCGCGTGCTCGCCGACGCGTGGGATCGCTCGGCCGGCGGGATCACGTGGTCGAAGGACGCGAAGACGATCTGGACGACCGCCGACCACTTCGGCAACAAGGCGCTCTTCGCGATCGACGTCGCGGGCGGCAAGGTGAAGACGCTCGTCGAGCGCGGCACGAACGACGCGCCGCGCGAGCTCGCGGGCGGGCGCGTGCTCTTCCTGCAGGACTCGCTCAAGTCGCCGGCGGAGCTCTACTCGGTCGGCCCCGAGGGCGGGATGCCGAAGACGGTCACCGCGATCAACAAGGACCGCGTCGCGCTCGCGCGCATGGGCGACTACGAGCCGTTCCAGTTCCCCGGTTGGAACCGCGAGACGGTCTACGGCTTCGCGATGCGGCCCGCGGACTTCACGCCGGGGCGCAAGTACCCGGTCGCGTTCCTGATCCACGGCGGACCGCAGGGCAGCTTCGGCGACCACTTCCACTACCGCTGGAACCCGCAGGCGTACGCGGGCGCGGGCTTCGCGGTCGTGTTCATCGACTTCCACGGCTCGACGGGCTACGGCCAGGCGTTCACCGACTCGATCCGCGGCGACTGGGGCGGCAAGCCGTACGAGGACCTGATGAAGGGCCTCGACTACGCGCTCGGCAAGTACGAGTGGATGGACGGCGCGCGCATGGCGGCGCTCGGCGCGAGCTACGGCGGCTACATGATCAACTGGCTCCACGGCCAGACGGATCGCTTCAAGGCGCTCGTGTGCCACGACGGCAACCTCGACGAGCGCATGGCCTACTTCGACACGGAGGAGCTCTGGTTCCCCGAGTGGGAGCACGGCGGCACGCCGTGGGAGAACGAAGCGGGCTACGTGAAGCACAACCCGATCGACCACATCGCGAAGTGGACGACGCCGACGCTCGTGGTCCACTCGGCGAACGACTTCCGCGTCGTCGACACGCAGGGGATGAGCACGTTCACCGCGCTGCAGCGCAGGGGCGTGCCGTCGAAGCTGCTCTGGTTCCCCGACGAGAACCACTGGGTGCTCAAGCCGCAGAACTCGATCTTGTGGCACGAGACCGTGCTCGATTGGATCGATCGCTGGTGCCGCTCCGCCGCGGGCGAGACGGTGCCTGCGTCGTCGGGACGTTGAGCAACTCGCGCACGGAACCCGAGCGCGTTCGATGAAGAACCTCCTGCGCCGCACGGTCCTCGCGACGTGCGGCGTGGTCGTTTGCGCGGGCGTGCTGGAGGCGCTGCTGCTGCTCGTGGGCTTCGACCGCGCGCGTCCGCCCGAGCCGTTCGAGCGCGCGTTCGCCGGCGGACGCGTCGACGGGTACCTGTTCCTCGAACGCGACGCGCGCGAGCTCTGGCGCACGCTCCCCGGCGCGCGCGTGCCTTGGAGCGGGGACGGGCTCGACGCGCACGGCTTCCGCGGCTCCGTGCCGGCGCAGGCGCGCGCGCCCGGCATCGCGCGGCTCGCGGTGCTCGGCGGATCGGCGGCGATCGGCCGCGGCGTCGGCGCGGAGGAGACGTTCGGGCGCGTCGCGTCGCGCGAGCTCGCCGACCACGGCGTCGCCTGCGAGGTCGTCGACGCGGGCGTGCCGAACGCGACGCTCGTGCAGGCGCGCGCGCGTTGGAGCGCGTCCGTGCGCGCGTGGCGGCCCGACGTCGTGCTCCTCGCGTTCAGCGGCTTCGAGGAGCACGCTCCCGCGCTCGGTCCGAGCGACGCGGAGCTCGCGCTCGCCGGTCCGCCGTCGGCGCCGGGGCCGCTCGGCCGCATCGCGCACGATTCGAAGCTCGCCGGGTTCGTCGCGTGGATCCTCCCAGGCGCTGCGGCGGTGTCGGCGGAGAACTCCGCCGAGAGCGCGGCCGATCCCGCGGGGGATCCGAATTGGCCCGGCGCGCGGCGCGTTCCGATCGAGAGCGTGCGCGCGGAGCTCGAGGAGTTCGCGCGCGTCGTGCGCGCGGACGGGGCGGAGCTCGTGCTCGTCGCCGTGCCCGCGCGTCCGCCGGCCGCGCGCGCGGCGCCGGTGCTCGAACGCTACACGAAGGCGGCGGAAGCGGCGGCGACGGAGCTCGCGATCGAGCGCGTCGACGGGCGCGCGGTCTTCGCCGCGGCCGTCGCGGGCGGAGCGACGTACCAGGACCTCTTCGCGGGCCCGACGGAGCCCGCGCAACTCGGACACGCGCGCCTCGGCCGTGCGATCGCGGAGCGATTGCAGGAGCGACTCGCGCGCTCGGTGAAGGAGCGTCGATGAGCGCCGCCGCTGGAGAAGGAGCGCCGATCCGCGCCGCGACGCGAAGGACGAGGCGCGGACTCGCGCGCGCGGCGCTCGCGCTCGTCGCGCCGCTCGCGTTCGCTGGGTTCGCGGAGCTCGTCGTCGTCGCGTCGGGTTTCGAGTACCCGCCCGACACGAGCCCGATCAGCGTGTTCGTGCCCGAAGGCGAGGTCGAGGGGCGCAAGCTCCACGAGCGCGACGCGCGCGAGCTCTGGCGTCCATCGCCCGGCGCACTCGTCCCGTGGGGACGCGACGTGATCGGCGCGGACGGCTTCCGCGGGCCCGAGCTCGAGCGCGCGAAGACGCCGGGCACGCTGCGCGTCGCGACGCTCGGCGACAGCTCGACGTTCGGCTTCGGCGTGCGTTACGAGGAGTGCTGGTCGGGGCGCCTCGCACGCGAGCTCGGCGAGCGCGGCGTGCGCGCGGAGGTGCTCGACGCCGGCGTGATCGGCTCGACGGTGCGGATGGGGCTCGAACGCTGGGCCGCGCGCGTGCGTGCGTACGAGCCCGACGTCGTCGTCCTCGCGTACGGCGCGGTCAACGAGCACGCGGCGTCGATCGGCGCGGCCGACGACGTGCTCGTGCGCGAGCTCGCGTTCCAGCGCGGCGCGTTCGGACGGTTCGCGGAGCGGCTGCGCGCGCAGAGTCGGCTCGCGCAGCTCGTCGCGTGGTGGGTCGACGAATCGCGGGGCGGGCGCGCGAAGCTCGAGCAGGACCGTCGCGAGGCGCGCGCGTGGATCGCGAAGACGCAGGCGGACATCGGGCGCGCGGACTGGAAGGGCGAGCGGCGCGTCTCCGTCGCGGAGTACGCGCGCTTCCTGCGCGAGCTCGTGCAGCGCGTTCGCGGCGACGGCGCGCGCGTCGTGCTGCTCGCGCCGGGGCGGCAGGACGTCGTCGAGGTCGAGAAGCCGGTCCTCCTCGAATACACGCGCGCGACCGTCGACGCCGCGCGTGAGCTCGCGCTCCCGATCGTCGACGGACGCGCCGCGCTCGGCGAGACGGGCGCCGCGTACGACGCGCTCTTCCTCGACTACTACCACCCGACCGCGGAAGGGCACGCCCGCCTCGCGCGCGCGCTCGCGGAGACGATCGCGCCGCTCGCGAAGTGAGCGCGCGACCTGGACGGCATCACGCGCGTCCGTGCGTGCCGAAACGCGGCGCGGCGGCTCGAGCGAGTCGAGCCGCCGCGCATCGACCGAGCCGCGCGGCTCCGGTTTCTTCGCAGGCGCTCAGAGGAAGAACGTGATCACCCAACTCTCGCCGAGCAGGACCGGGACCGCGGATGTGGCGGAGAGCCCCCAGTATTGCCCGAGCAGTCGCGTCGGTCTGTTCGAGGTCGGAGGCACGGGGAAGTGCAGGGAGAGCGGGACCTCCGTCTGGCCCGGCCAGACGAGGAACGTGGGGCCGAACTCCGCGAGCGTCCCCTGGTCGTCCGGCAGCGTGAAGAGCTGCACACCTCCGACCCAGCAGCCTTCGAGGTCGAGGCCGGACACCTGGAGGTCGATGGCATCGACCGGGACGATCCCGTTCGCGTCCGACGAAGGATCGGGCAGCAGGGTGTGCATCGTGGAGAGCCCGAGCTTCCCGCCCTCGGGGCGCGTGCCGCCCAAGCCGATGCCGACGGTGCGCAGCGAGAGCTGGACGGGCGCCTCGTGCCGCGGATCCTCGCCGCAGGTTCCCTTGACGTCGTCCGGCAGGCCGCCGTTGACCCGCTGACGGAGTCCGATGCGCGTCGAGACGCGGTGGACCTGCGGCGCTCCGCTCGCATTCGGCACGGTGACTTGCAGCGCCGTCGTCGGGCAAGCCGGCACGCCGCCGACGCTGCGCTGGTAGACGAGCAGTTGATCGAACTCGGGCGTCTCGAGCGGGGTCGCGGCGACCTTCAGCGAGAACACGACGCGATCCTGGGCTGGGAGTCCGAGTCCGGCGGGCACGTTGTAGACCGAGAGCGCGTCGAGCTCGTACTGCGCTGCGTTCGGATACAGAGACGGCGGGAAGAGCTCCGTCCAGGGATACGCGATCACGGGCGTCGACCACGCCGTGCCGTTCCACGTCGAGCAGCAGATGTCCGCCGGGGTCACGGGCCGCGAGGACGACGTGGACGGGTCGACCCATTGCGGCGCGGCGTGCAGCTGGAGCCAGTCGCCGGTCAGCGTGAAGTAGAAGCTCGTCCGATTCGGAGTGAGCCAGTTCGGAGGATCGTTCGGGGTCGCGGCGATGAGCCCCATCCCGTAGTCGAGGTTCGAGATCGACGCGTTCGAGGCGAGGTTGAGCTCCTCGCGCCGCGTCTCGACGCGCACGACGTCCCGGAGGATCGGATCGAGCATCGACGAGCCGGCCGGGTAGTAGGAGAACACGTCGCCCGAGGGATCACCGACGGCCAGCTTGCGTTGGGCGATCAAGCTCCCGGTCACGCCCTGCGCCGTGCGGTCCACCGTGATCGTGAGCCCGTACCAGTTGGGCATCAACGTCTGCTGCAGCACGCCCGCCGTGTCGACGGGCGGAGTCACGTCGCCGCCCGTGGAGATCCCACCGAAGAGCGGAGCGTCGTTCGGCGAGAGCGTGATGCCCAAGCCCTGCGTGATCGCTTCGATCGAGTGGTTCGGGTGGTTCTGCGACGGGGCGCCGAACTTGCGCACGCTCCAGGTGGTCGGGAGCCCGCTGTTCACGCTCAGCGAGCGGAGGAGCAACTGCGCCGACTGGGCCGCGGTCGACACCGAGCCGGTCGTGGCGATCGTCGTGAGTCCGAACGCCCACGTGGACATCTGTCCCTGGGATTGGCTCGGCGGGACCTGCGGGGCCAGCTGGGCTCGGGCGGCGCCCGAGACCGTCACGGCGAGGACGAGGACGAGATCGAGTCGGAGTCGAGAGGAGCGTTGCATGCGGTCATCCTTTGCGAAGCGGCACGGCAGTGGGGCGATGCGAGTACGAGGCGCGCGAATCACTTCGCGTTGCGCGCGCGAGCCGGGGCGTCGAGCGCTTCGAGCACGTTGCGCAGGGCGCGCGTGCTCGCGGCGTCGAGATCCTCGGGGAGGTGCGCCACGAGCTGTTCACGGCGCCACCAGTTCTCAGGCTCCTCCTCGACGAGCGCGGCGAGAGCGAGGACGAGGGCTCCCTCCTCGGGAGCCTCCAACGCCTGCGCGAGGAGGAAGGACCCGTCCTTCGGCTCGTCGTCGACGTGCGTCCGGCCGGGGACGAGCGCGAAGGCCGCGCGTGCGTGCTCGAGCTCGGCGGTCTCGGTCGCCGCGTCGCCGCGATCACGTGCATCGAGCGCGGCGTGAGTGGCGACGACGGCGCGCCAGTACTCTCCCCACGTGTCGTCCTTCGGGACGAGCGCGGGGGCCGTCTCGCGCACGATCGCGCGTGCCGCATCGAAGCGTTGCGCGGCGATCTCGACCCAGAGGAGGTCCTCCGCGATCTTCTTGTAGTTCGGCCGGATCTGCCGAGCGATCTCGAGGTGAGCGCGAGCTTCGTCGAGTCTGCGCAGGGCGAAGGCGGAGTACCCCGCGTTGATGCGAAGCACGTACGCGCGCGGCGCGAGAGCGATGCCCTCCTCGCACACCTGCAGAGCTTCCTCGAAGCGCCCCTGGAGCGCGAGCATGCGACCGGCGACGTGGGCCGTCGCCGCGGTCCGCGCGCCGACTCGGGCTTCGAGGCGCACGAGCGCTGCGTAACGATCGAGCGCGAGCGCACGACGTTCTGGGATCGCGAGCCCGTCGAAGTTCGTCGAACCGAGGAAGAGCAACTCCGCGTGCGGGATCCGTCGGACGTCGGGGTCGCCGAGGCGTTGCAGCGCCTCGGCCGTGCGTCCCGCGCGGATCAGGTGGTAACCGAGCAGGTAGCGGTCGACCGGTCCCTCGGGCTCGGGCAGTCCGGTCAGGTCGATGCTGGACGCGTTCTTCGCCGCCGCGTCCGCGTAGCGCGTCGCGAGCGCGCGGGTGAACGGGCTCGCGACGGAGCCGGCGATCACCTCCCAGTCCTCCGCGGCGCCGCGCGCGTCGCCGTGGTCGAAGCGGAACGCGGCCCGGAGGAGCCGGATCGGGAGCGGCTCGAGCGCGACGTCGGCGTCCTCGTCGAGCAGGCGGGCCAGGGCGGCGCGGTCCGCTTCGTCGACGAAGCGGCGGTTCGCGACGCCCACGACGCCGAGGCTCGGCGGCAGGCGGCGTTCGAGCTCGGCCTGCAGCGCGGCCCGTCGCGCGCGCTCGTGGTCGTTCCAAGCCCGGGCTCCCACGGCCGCGCCCCACGCCCCCGAGAGCACGACGAGCATGAGCAGCGCTCCGAGCGCCGCTCGCGATCGGACGAGGCGCCGCCCGGCGCGTTCGAGCCGCGTGATCGGCCGCGCCGCGACCGGGCGGAACTCGAGGAACGCGCGCAGATCGGCCTCGAACTCCGCGGCGGTCGCGTAGCGCGCGCTCGGCCGCCGCTCGAGGCCCTTGTCGAGGATCGCCTGCAGGTCGCGCGGGAGTCCGGGGCGCAACTCGACGGCCGGGACCGGGTCGTGCAGCGCGAGCGCCGTCAGGATCTGCGTCGGCGTGCCTTCGTAGGGCGCATGCAGCGTGAGGAGATGGTAGAGCGTCGCGGCGAGACTGTAGACGTCGCTCGCGGGCGTTCGCTTCCGTTCGCGGGTGAGCGCCTCCGGGGGGAGGTAGCACGGCGTGCCGACGCTCGTCGCCGCGCGCGTGATCGTCCCACCGTCGTCGAGCAACGCGATGCCGAAGTCGAGCAGCGCGGGGCGTCCGTCGCGTCGCACGCGGATGTTCGAGGGCTTCACGTCGCGGTGCAGCACGCCCGCGCGGTGCACGGCGTCGAGCCCGCTCGCGAGCTCCGCGGTCCAACGCACGGCGGTGCGCAGCCAGCTCGTCTCGCCGCGCCGCGCGAGGCCGAAGCGCTCCTCGAGCCACGCGTTCGAGTCGGCGGGCGTTTCCTGCGCGCGCTTCCCTGCGAACTCGAGCAGGTCGGACAGCGACGTGCCGTCGACGAACTCCATCACGAGGTAGACCTGGTCGTCCTCCGTGCGTCCACGGTCGTGGAGGGCGGCCACGGACTCGTGCTGGACGGCCGCCATCGAGCGCGCCTCGCGGCCGAAGCGCTCGAACGCCTGGTCGGGCGCCATCAGGCCGTGCTGCACGAGCTTGCACGCGACGCGCCGGCGGAGCTCGAGGTCCTCCGCGAGGTAGACGACGCCCATCGCGCCCGCTCCGACGCGCTCGACGAGTCGGAAACGGCGGTCGAGCACGCGGCCCAGCATCGGGTCGGCGACGGGGGCGTCGGCGAGGAGCCCCGGCAGGTCGGCGACCTGCTCGACGAGCGCGCGCACTTCGTCCAGGCGCTCCGGTTGCTTCCGGCACGCGGCCTGGAGCCAGTCCTCGCGCCCCGCCTCGCGGAGCTCGAGCGCGGACGACACGAGCTCGCGCAGCTCGTCCACGTTCCGACCCGGATCCTCGGCGGGCGCGCGGCTCACGACGACCTCTTGAGCCAGATGAGGAGCCGTGCCTGCGCGTCGAAGAACGCCCGCCGCGCCGCGGACTCCGAGCCGTAGCCGAGCTGCTCCGCGAGCTCGCGGAAGGAAGCGAGGTCGTCCATCCGTGCGCGGATCAGGTGCTGCTCGCGCGGCTCGAAGCGCTCGAGCGCGGCCTGCAGGACGGCGGTCTCGTCCGCGCGCTGGGCCGCCTCGGCGGGGTCGGGCTCGGCGCCCTCGGCGTCGAAGTCGGTGTCGAGCCGAAGGCTGCGGCGCGCGTCGCGCTGCGCGGCCTCGTGGAATCGAAGCGCGTCGATCAGCCGGTGGTGCACGACCGCGGCGAGGTAGCCGATGAACGCCTCCTCGGTCCGGCCCTGGAACGCGCGCAGGTCCTGCAGGACGCTCTCGAAGACCGACTGGACGACGTCGCCGGTGCTGAAGTGGGCGTTCAACCACGAGCGGCCCCGGCGCAGGTCCGAGGCGAGGCGGTGGTGGACGAGCTCCTGCACCGCGGGATAGAAGCGCCGGGTGAGCTCTTCCAACGCGTCTCGCTCGCCGGCGCGCGCGCGCTCCAGGTCGCGGAGGAACTGCGCGGGATCGGTCACGGGGGAGAGCGTAACTCGGAAGACCATTTCGAGGACGAGCTCCGTCGGGGGCTCCTCCTGGCTGGCGAAGCGCCGCCCGTGATCCGCCGGAGTTTCTCGCGAAAAGCCGTCGCGAGCGGTCGAGGGGGGGCGGGGGGGGGCGGCGCGCATCCCCGGAGGTTGGCCTTGGCGCCTAGGAAATTGAAATCAAAGTCCAGGAATCAGGGCTTCAGCTCCTGGATTTTAGTCTCGAGGCCGATAGATTTAGCCTAACGGCCCACCGGCCGCTTCCTCAGGCAACGCACCCCGAGATCGAACCATGGCCACGACCCCGACCCGCTCCGCCGCCCGTTCGGCGGCCTCGACCCCGGCGACCGACTCGACGCCGGCGGCTTCCAACCCCGCGCTCCGCACCTTCCTCGAGATCCCGTACGAGCAGCTCGAGGCGATGAACCTCGAGGCGAAGCAGCAGCGCATCGACCGCGTGCCCGTCGACAAGATCAAGGCGGAGCGCGTCAAGTACCTCCAGAGCGAGAAGCGCATCAAGGCCGTCACCGTGTGCTTCACCGACCTCGAGGGCCGGATGCACATGCTCGACTACGACAAGAAGTTCCTCCTGGGCTCCCTGGAGAACCTCACCTTCGACGGCTCGTCCGTGCGCGGCTTCAGCCAGCAGTCCGAGTCGGACCTGCGCCTCGGCCTCGACTGGAGCGCCTTCTACTGGCTGCCCTCCGACGTCTTCGGGCCCGGCAAGGTGCTCGTCTTCGGCGAAGTCCTCGCGCGCGACGGTTCGCCGTACCCCGCGGACATGCGCTCGGCGCTCAAGCGCACGACGCAGAAGCTCTTCGAGAAGAGCGGCACGGTCGTCCACGCGGCGAACGAGATCGAGGGCTTCCTCTTCAAGGGCCGCGACGCCGAGCGCCACTACCACGAGACCGGCAAGTTCGAGTTCATCTCGACCGGCGGGTACTACCACTCGCTGCCCGGCGACTCGCTCCGCAACTTCATCGACGCCGCCGCCGAAGCGCAGCGCGCGATGGGCTTCGCGAACGAGAAGGACCACCCCGAGGTCGCGCCGTCGCAGTTCGAGATGAACTACTCGTACGCGGAGGTGATGATCGCCGCGGACCAGGTGCAGCTCTACAAGCTGCTCTGCCGCCAGATCGCGCAGCGCATGGACATGACGGCGAGCTTCCTCCCGAAGCCCGTCACCGGCGTCAACGGCAACGGGATGCACACGAACCTGTCGCTCAACAAGAACGGCAAGAACGCGTTCTGGGACCCGAAGGGCGAGGAGAAGCTCTCGGCGTCGGGCTGGGACTTCATCGACCGCATCCTGACGAGCGCGCAGGACATCTGCCTCGTGCTCAACCCGAGCGTCAACGCGTACCGCCGCCTCGACCCGCACTACGAAGCGCCGAACCAGATCAAGTGCTCCGCGGTCAACCGCGGCGCGATGGTGCGCATCCCGTACGGCAACGAGAAGAGCGCGCGCATCGAGGTCCGCTCGGTGGCGCCCGACGCGAACCCGTACATGGTCATGTACACGCTGATCAAGACCGGCCTCGAAGGCCCGCAGGACACGGCGGACACCGAGACGAAGCGCTCGCGCACGCGCTTCCTGCCCGACAACATCTACGACGCGATCCGCATGTTCAAGGCGAGCCGCTTCGCGATGGACGTGTTCGGCGAGGACGTCCACACGAAGTTCGCGGAGATCAAGCTCGCGGCGGCGGAGCGCTCGCCCAAGGCGCTCGGCGCGCAGATCAAGACGAGCGAGATCCAGTACCACCACGAGGTGACGAACCAGTACCTCTGGAGCATGTTCTGATCCGCCGCCGGACGCGCGACGCGTCCGGTGGAACGCGATGGAAACGGCGCGGGCCGCGTCTCGACGAGAGGCGCGGCCCGCGGGCGTGTCGGAACCGTGCGATGCCGTGGACCGCGGTGCCGCTACCAAACGAGCCGCCAGCCGTTCGACACGTTGAACAAGGACGGCGGACAGAACGCGGCCGCGGCGTTGCGGAAGTAGACCTGGTAGCGCGCGAGGAGCCCGCTCCCGGGCGGCGTCTGGCCGCGCGTCGAGACGCTCGGGTTCGTGGGGCCCGGATAGGTCGCGCTTCCGGCGGAGGAGAGTAGCGTGCCGAGCCGGATGAGGTTCCCGCCGACACAGCGCACGCCGTCGCCGAACACGACGCCCCCCGCGACGTCGTCGTCGCCCTTCAAGAAGACACACGGCGCCGTGAGCGGCATCCCGGTGCCGAGGAGGCGCACGTCGTCCGCCGCCGACGCGCCGTACACGGAGAGAAGGGCGCCGAGCGGCTGCACCGAGTTCGCGCAGCCGCGACCCGCGTCGCCCGAGTTGCCGCATGGGCACGCGATCGTGACCGATGCGTCGGCTCCGTCTCCTGCGCAGTACGGTGCGCCGTCGAGCGCGCAACCGCGATACGCCGCGAGCGCGCCGCCGAAGAAGTCGGGCGCGTCGATGTTCATGTAGAGCGCTTCTCCGCCGCTCGAGCCCGAGTCGTACGCCGCGAGCGCGCTCGGCTGGCCCGCCAGGAAGGGGCTCCACGTCCCGTTCAGGAGGCGCCAAGTGTGCTGCGCATTCAGGCCGACGTACCCGGACACGACGAGCGCGGGACCACTCGACGTGGAGTAGGCTCCCATCGTGTACACCTCGGCCGGCGCACCGGGCGCGGTCGCGCTCCACGTCGTGCCGTTCCACGCCGCGACCCCATTCGTGAAGACGCCGCCGGCACGGGTGAATTGTCCGCAGACGAACAGACGCGGACCGCCGCCGTCATCGTGCACGCGGACGGCGAACGCGAGCGGCGGGAATCCACCCGTTCCATCCGTCAGTCCGCCGCCGACGGGCGACCAGCTCGATCCGTCCCATGCGGCGATCGAATGCGAGAACTCGCCTACCGCGTAGAGCTTGGCACCCGTTCCGTCGTCGTAGGACGCGAGGCCGCGAATCACGCCGTCCAAGACGGCCCCGACCGGAGTCCACGACGTCCCATTCCAGCGCATGACGTGCTGGCCGCCGCCGCCGGGAGAAGCGTTGCCCGCGGCGTAGAGCGCGCTGCCGGTGCCGTCGTCGTGCACGGCGAGCGTGCGGACGAACGAGTTGAGTCCCGCGCTGATCGAGACCCACGCTGTCCCGTCCCAACGCTCGGCGAAGCTGTTCGTGGGCCCGCCCGCGCCGTCGTAACCTCCGCCGGCGAAGAGCGTCGTTCCCGCGCCGTCGTCGAACGCGGTGATCGCAAGCGGAGCGAGGCCGAGTCCGCCGCCTAGCGTGGTCCAGTTCGTTCCGTTCCAGAGCGCGATGTGGCGCGCTTCCTTCGTCCCGACCGTGTGGAACGTGCCGCCCACGGCGAGCATGCGCCCTGCGCCGAAGGGCACGTCGGCGAGCGCACTCACGGAGCCGCCCGGCGCGAGCGACGGGGCGACGCCGCTCCACGCGCTCCCGTTCCAGCCGGCGAGCGAGTACGCCGTCTGCGTGCCCGCCGAGCGGAACCCGCCTCCGGCGAAGAGTTCGCGGCCGTTCCCGCGGTCGAACCCGTGGAGCGCATACGCGTCCGCCGAGCTCGAGGAAGACCTCAACCCCGCGGCGAGCGCGCTCCATGTCGCGCCGTCGTACGCGGCGACGCGTTCCGCGGGGGTCCCCCCGATCGTCGTGAACGTTCCCGAGGCGTAGAGGCGCGTGACGCTTTGGATCGTGTCGACTCGCAGGTCGAGCACGCCGCCGTTCGTCGCACCGACGATGCTCCACACTCCTCCGTCGAGCCGCCAAACCGAGTTCGTCGTGCCCTGCAACCCGGCGTAGAGCCGCGCACCCGTGCCCGCATCGAACACGGCGAGGCTCTGCACGGGTGAGGGCAGTCCGGCTCCGACGGGCAGCCAGCTCGCGCCGTCCCACCTCGCCACGCGCGCGACGGCCGAACTGCCCGAAGCCGTGAAGCTGCCGCCCGCGTAGAGTCGCGCGCCGCCGCCATCGTCGAAGACGCAGAGCGAATTCACGGCGGCGTTGAGGCCGGCTCCCACCTGCGTCCATGCGCTTCCGTTCCAACGTCCGATGCGTTGGCAACTCGCGCCGCCGAGCACTTGGAAGTTGCCGCCGGCGTACAGCGCGCTCCCGCCGCCGTCGTCGTGCGCCGCGAGCGCGTACACGGAGTTCGGTTGGAAGCTCGTGGTGCTGGGGCTCGACGAGCCCAGCGGTGTGAAGGTCGCGCCGTTCCAACGCAGGACCTGATCGATGGTCTGCGGCACGATCGGGACGGTCGGGTAAGCTCCGGCGGCGAACAGCTCCGGTCCCGCGCCGAAATCGAAGCTCGTCATCGCGTTGGTTGTCCCGGGGTAGAGCGGCTCGAGCGCGGCGCCGCGCCAACGCATGACTCCCACGTAGGTCGGCACCGCGCCGCCGTTCGTCAGGTTCGAGCCCCCGAGGAAGAGCGCGTTTCCGGAGCCGTCGTCGTGCTCCTGCAGCGCGAACACGGGCCCGCGCGGGCCGCTGACGGGGAACCCGATCCAATCCGGTGCGCAGAGTTGCGCCTCTGCACGAATGGACCCCGCCGTCATGAGGAAGAGCGCGAATCCGGTGGAGAGTACGGGGCGGTGTTGCATGCAGGTCTCCGAGGGTAGGGGGGACTGGAGCCCTTGTGGCCGGTCGCGATCGAGTCGTTCCAGCATTTCACCACGACTCGCCGCGGCCATGCTCCCCACGGACCCCGCCTCACCGCTTCACGAGCAAGAGGACCGTGGAGCGCGTTCCGCCGAGCATCGAGGTCGTCGTGGTCACGCCCTTCGCGGTCCGCACCAAGGGAGTTCCCCCCGTTCGCCAGGAGCCTGGCCGTCGTTCCTTGCTTCGCAGGCTCGCGGTTCACGGACGCGGAGTTCCCGCGCACTGCGCCCCGGCTGCACGCCGACCTCCCTGGATGCTGGAGTCGGTCACGGTCGATTTCCGGCCGGACTCCGTCCACTGGGCGCGGGCCAAGACGGCGTGCGGGCCGCGCCTCCGGTGGAAGCGCGGCCCGCGTGATGCCTCTCCGATACTCGGGCTCAGCCGTTCGCCTTCGTCCCCGCGAACATCTGGTCGACGGGCACGATGCGCACGTTCTCGGCCGGGACCTTCAACGGGAAGGCCTGGATCACGTGGTCCTCTTCGAGGATCTCCGCGGGCTTCGTGACGCCCGCGGGGTACGTGATCGGGCTCGGCGCGTCGGCGACGATCTTCTCCGCGAGCTCCTTCGCGCCCGCCGTGACGAGCGCGATCTCGAGGTCGTCCGCCTGAAGGTGCTTCTTCACCGCGGCGTTCACCTCGTCGAGCGTGATCTCGTCCATCATCTTGCGGAACGTCGCGAGGTGGCCGCCGTTCGCCTCCGTGCCGTAGAAGCGGTCGTCGAGCGCCCAGCCGAGGCGGTCCGATGTCGTCTCGGCGAAGTGCAGGCAGTAGTTCTTCAAGAACTTGCGCTGGTAGTCGAACTGCTCCTTCGTGAGGCCGTTCTTCGCGAGCTTGTCGACCTCGCGCAGCGCGGCGCGCAGCGCGAAGAGCGCCTGATCGCGCGGGACGGGGCGCACCCAGACCTCGAACATCTGCTGGCGGCGCGCGACACCCGCGGGCGGCGTGTTGCGCCGTCCGCCGTTCGTGTAGGCCTCGATGTAGGAGTAGTCGCCGTAGTTCATGCCGCGCGCTTCGCGGATGACCTGGTAGAGGTGGCTGACGGAGTTGCGGTGCTCGCCGAGCCACGAGTTCGCGATCCAGAGCGCGTAGAACTCGCGGCTGCCGCGCTTCACGTCGATCGGGTAGCCGAACGAGATCGCGGTCGAGGGGCCGTCCTTCTCGACGAGCGTCACGTGGCGGCCGCTCGGACGCGCGACGGCGGGCTTCGCGACCGGCGCGGGCTTGCCCGCGGGGAGCGAGAGGAGCGCGCGCTCGACCTTCTGTTGCAGCTCCTTCGAGTACGCGCCGCCGAGGCCCATCACGACGTTGTCGCGCGTGAAGTGGCTCGCGTAGAACGCCTTCACGTCGTCGACGGTGAGCGCCTTCAGCGACGCGACCGTGCCTTCGTCGATGTGCGCGTAGCGCGTGCCCGCGAACACGGACTGCACGAGCGTCGCCTTGCCGAGCTCCTCGTCGGAGCTGTAGCGCAGCTCGTTCTCGATGCCCGACACCATCTGGTCGCGCAGACGCGTGAAGTCGCTCTCGCGGAAGCCGGGGTGCACGACCGCGTCGAGGAAGAGCTCCGCGAAGCGATCGGCGACGTCGCGGTGCGCGAGACCGGAGACGATCGTCATCTCCTTGTCGACCGAGTTGCCGTAGCCCGCGGCGAGCGGGAAGAGCGCCTCGAGGATCGCCTGGTACTCGCGCGACGCGGTACCCGCTTCCGTGATCATCGCGGCGGTCAGCGCGGCGAGGCCTTCCTTGCCGGGAGGATCGTCCTGCGCGCCGACCTGGAACCAGAGCTTGAACGCGACGTTCGGGTCCTGCGCGACGGGCAGGAGCACGGGCTTCTGCGCGAGGCTCTCCGGCGCGAACTCGGCGGGCGCCGCCGGCAGCGTCGGCGTCGCGGCGTCGGCGAACGCGAAGCGCGCGCCGCTCGGCGCGAGCGCCGCGAGGGCGGGCTGCGCGTTGGGAGCGAGCGTCGAGAAGCTCGGCACCGCCTGCCCCTTCGTGTGGAGCAGCGCGACCGTGCTGCGCTCGGGCTTCAAGTAGAGGCTCGCGGCGCTCTGCACGTCGAACGGCGTGACCTGCTCGAGCGTCTTGTCCATCTCCTCGACGCAGTTCAAGTCGCCCGTGATCGCGACGAGCTGCGCGAGCGAGCTGCACACGCCGTTCGGCGTCGAGAGGCCCGTCAAGAACCCGTACTTGAGCCGCGAACGCACGTCGGCGAGCCGCTGCGCGTTCACGGGCTCCTTCTGGAGCTTCTCGACGGTCTTCCAGATCTCCGCTTCGACGCTCGCGACGTCCTTCGGGTCCTTGACCATCGCGATCACCGACCAGAGGCCCGGATCGCGGTTGTAGCCGAAGCTCGCGAAGAGCGTCTCGACCTTCTGTTCGTCGAGCACGAGCTTCTTGTAGATGGCGGACGTCTCGCCGAACGCGAGCTCGCCGAAGAGCGTCGCGGCCATCATCGTCTTGTCCGTCGGCTTGAGCGCGTCGCCCTTCCAGTTCACGGCGAGCATCGGCAGCGTCTGGCCTTCGAACTCGACCGTGAGGCGGCGCTGCGCGGTCTGCGCGGGTTCCTTCGGCACGGCGGGCGCGGTGTAGCCCTTCTTCCAGCCGGCGTATTCCTTCTGGATCTTCGCGAGCGCGGCCTTCGTGTCGAAGTCGCCCGCGACGACGATCACGACGTTCTCGGGGCGGTAGAAGCGCTGGAAGAACGACTTCGAGTAGTCGTACTGCTCCGGCATCCGCTTGATGTCGGCCTCGAAGCCGATCGTCGTGTGCTTGTACGTGTGCTGGTCGAAGGCGGCGTTCTGCACGCTCTCGAAGAGCACGTCGAACGGCGACGTGCGGCCCTTGCGATATTCGCCGTACACGGCGCCCGACTCCGTTTTGAACTGGTCGACCGAGTAGTCGAGGTTCTGGAAGCGGTCTGCTTCGACCTCGATCACGGTGTTCAGGTCCTCGCGCGCGAAGCCGAGGTGGTACGCGGTGTAGTCGTCGGTCGTGTACGCGTTCGAGTCCGCGCCGATGCCGTTGACGATCTTGTCGAAGTCGGGGAAGCGCTTGCTCCCGCGGAACATCATGTGTTCGAAGAAGTGCGCGAAGCCGGTGACGCCTTGCTCGACCTCGTCGCGCGAGCCCGTGCGCACGATCGTCCAGTAGGAGACGAGTCCGCCCGACGGCATCGGGATCAGGCGCACTTGGACGCCGTTGTCGAGCGCGTGACGCTCGATCGTGTAGGGGAAGACCGGGGCGGGCTTCGCGCGCACCGCCGCGGAGGGCGCGGTGCCTGCCGACGCTTGGGTGTCGTGCGATGCGTTCATGGACGTGCAGGCCGTGCTCGCGACGAGCGCGAACACCGGCAGGATTCGAAGGAGGTTCATGCGGGGTTTCTCCGGAGAAAGCGGGCGAGCAGGGTAGCGGGGGAGCGCGGGGCCCGCCATCCGGAGGTCGGCGCGGCGGTCGTTCGCGCCGCACCGGCCCGGCGCAGCGAAGCGGATCGACCGGGCTCGGCCTCGGCGTGCCGTTTCGTCGCACCGGAACGGCGCCCCGCGCTGCGCGTGCACGGCACGTACGGCGCGCGCGGACCGCCGCGCGCATCGCGCATGCGCGGCTTCCGGTCCTCGAGCGCCTCCGGTAGGGTGGCGCCCCGCCATGCGCGTCCTCTTCGTCTACCCGAACCTCTACACGCAGATGGGGTTCAACCACGGGCTCGCGTCCTTGTCGTCGCGCTTGAAGGAGCACGGGCACGCGACGCGCCTCGTCAACCTGAACGAGAACCTGCCGCCCGTGCCGACGAAGGACGAGCTGTGGCAGCTCGTGCGCGAGTGGGGGCCGGGCGTGATCGGCTTCTCGTGCCTGACGCAGCAATACGCCGCGGGCCTCGAGCTCGCGGAATGGCTGCGTGCGCGTGCGCGTGAAGAACGAGTCGTGCTCCCGCAGCTCGTCGTCGGCGGGATCCACCCGACGATGGTGCCGCTCGACGTGATGAAGGACGGCGCGTGGGACCACGTCGGCGTGGGGGAGTGCGAGGACGCGCTCTTGGAACTCGTGACGCGCCTCGAGCGCGGCGAGCAGCCCGACGACGTGCGCAACTTCGTGTCGTGGAAGCACGGGAAGCGCCCCGCGAACGCGGCGCGCGGCTCGCACGCGGAGGAGCATTGGGTGCACAACCCCGTCGGCGAGTTCCCCGACTTCGCCAATCTGCCCGAGCCCGACTACGAGCTCTTCGACACGCAGCGCATCACGGATCAGAAGCAGGGTTGGTTCGGATTGATGAGCTCGCGCGGGTGTCCGTATCGGTGCACGTACTGCCTGAACCACAAGATCGTCGACCGCTACAAAGAGGAGTTGGGCCGCAACGTGAAGAACATCGGGTTCTTTCGCTTCCGGCCGGCGGACAAGATGATCGCGGAGATCCGGAACGTGCTCGCGCGCTACCGGAACATCGGGACGTTCATCCTCGACGACGACCTGTTCACGCAGAACGTGCCGCACGCGCTCGAGTTCTGCGAGAAGTACATCGAGGCGGGCATCGGCGTGCCGTGGGTCGTCAATAGCCACGTGAAGCAGCTCGACGAGCGCGTCGCCGAAGCGCTGGCGCGCGCGGGCTGCCGCATCCTGAAGCTCGGGATCGAGTCGGGGAGCTTGCGCGTGCGGCGCGACGTCTTGAAGCGCCACATGACGCAGAAGGACATCCTCGAGACGGTCGCGGGCGCGGAGAAGCACCGCCTGCACAGCTCGGGCTTCCTGATGATCGGCCTGCCGACGGAGACGCACGCGGAGCGGTGGGAGACGGTCGACATCCTGGCGCAGTCGCGCATCGGACGCTTCCGCACGTCGTGGTTCTTTCCGTTCCCAGGTACCGACAGCTACCGCATGACGATCGAGGGCGGCTACCTGAAGCACGACCCCGCGGCGGACTTCACGACGTTCACGGACGGGAGCCCGCTCGACTTCGGCGCGGAAGAGAACTTGTTCATCGACAAGCTCGGCACGGTGATGCCGTGGTTCGTGAACAGCCGCATGGAGCGCTTCCACGAGTCGCCCGCGTCGAAGCGGTATCACGCGCTCGTCGCCGACGTGCTGCGGATGACGCGCGACGAGTGGGAGGCCTTCAAGCCGCGCGTGAAGGACGTCGACCGCGAGCTCGCGAGCGCGTGCACGAAGGCGAACGAGCTCCACTACGCGATCCGCTACAACAAGTTCATGGGCGTGCGGTCGGACTACTACCTCGCCGAAGAGTCGGGCATCGAGTGGTACACCGCCGCCGCGAAGCCGGCCGTCGCACCGGGCGAGCTGCGCGAAGCCGCGCTCGCCGCCGCGGCAGCCGAGGTGTGCTGAAGCCGGCAACCAACTCGTGCCGAGGCTCGTTGTCCACACCTTCGACCCGGACCTCCACCTGCGACGCCGTGTGACTCTGCCAACGGAAGTGGGGAATCCGGTACCTCGACGAAGGCGCCACCGGCCCCCTGAGCGCGCGATGCCGCATGGCTCGGCGAGACAAGAGCTGTCGAGTACCTTTCGGCTCGCATGAACGATTCCACTTCGCCGCAGTCGAGCATCTTCCTCGATCAGACCGAGGACGGGCGCACCCGCATCCAGTGCCGGTTCGAAGATCAGCTGCCCTGGCTCACGCAGGCGCTCATCGCTGGCGTGCTCCAGACCGCGCCGCATGTCACATCGATGCACTTGCGGACGATCCCGGACGAGAAGGCGGCGCTCGATTTGGAGAGCGCGAAGGCACGGCCGAGCATCCGGGACCTCCCATGAAGCTGACCAAGGCCTTCGTCGACGACATCCGCGAGCTGATCGTCTCGGCGCGAGCCTCGGTGGCGCGCGGCGTAGACCTCGTGCAGGTCCACACCAACTTCGAAATCGGACGGCGCATCGTCCAGCAGGAACAGCGAGGCCAGAACCGAGCGACGTACGGCAAGGAGGTGATCAAGATTCTTGCCGCGCGGCTTTCCGTCGAGTTCGGCACCGGATTCTCGAAGAGCAACCTCGAGTACATGCGACGGTTCTATTTGGTCCACCAGGACCGGGCGCGCATTGCCCAGACGACGTCTGGGCAATCGAAGACAAAGAACCGGGCGGTTGCATCCGCCGACGCGATCCAGACTGCGTCCTTTCGTCTGAGAGCGCGTGAAGAAATCCCTCCGCGCTCCGAGTTCGAACTGGACTCGGGGTGCGGAGTGTTGTTTCTGGAGGCATGAGCACACGCGGCCTGTTTGGTGATTCCGAACCGCCTCGCAAGGCGTCCGTTTCATCTCGCGATGGTCGAGCACGTGTGCAGCGCGCAGAGCGTCACCAAGTCGAGTTTCGTCCGAGCTGCCTCGAGGACCTGCTGCCGGACGACCATCGAGCGCGTTCGATCTGGGACGCGCTGGAGCAGCTGGACCTGAGCGGTTTCTACGAGAGCATCGACGCACGCGAAGGCTCGGCCGGACGTCCTGCGATCGATCCGAGGATCCTGATCGCGCTGTGGCTGTACGCGACGATGGACGGCATGGGCAGCGCGCGTGAACTCGCTCGGCTGTGCGAGTCGCACGATGCCTACCGCTGGCTGTGCGGCGGCGTGAGCGTGAATCACCACACGCTGAGCGACTTCCGGGTCGGTCATGAGGAGCAGCTCGACGACCTGATGACGCAGATCCTCGGAGCGTTGGTCCACGAAGGTCTAATCGGGATGCGCCGAGTCGCTCAGGACGGGACGAAGATCCGTGCGAGCGCGGGCGCGGCGTCCTTCCGCCGACATGCGAGCTTGAAGGAGTGCCTGCGCGATGCTCGCGAGCAAGTGCGCAACGTGAAGGGTCAGCTCCACAGCGAGAGCGGCGGCGCCACGGCTCGCCTACAGGCAGCACGCTTGCGTGCTGCGCAGCAGCGTGTTTCGCGCGTGAAGAAGGCCATGAACGAGCTCCACAAGGTGCGCGAGAGCAAGGAGAGCGTGGAAGAGAAGACGGAAGCACGCGCCTCGACGACCGACCCAGAGGCGCGCGTGATGAAGATGGGCGACGGAGGCTGGCGCCCGGCCTACAACGTGCAGCTTGCGACCGACGTGGAGAGCCGTGTGATCGTGGGCGTGACGGTGACGAACAAAGGCAACGACCAAGGCCAGGTCGAGCCGATGCTCGAGGAGATCGGCCGCCGGACGGAGAAGCTCCCCAAGGAACTGCTGGTGGACGGCGGCTACTTGAAGCTGAGCTCGATCGAGGCCGCCGAAGCGGCGAACGTGAAGGTCTACGCGCCGCTGCCGGAGCCGCGCCGCTCGGACATCGATCCAAGCCAGCCGAAGAAGAACGACGGCCCAGGCGTGAAGGCGTGGCGCCGACGAATGACGACCGAACGCGCGCGGCGGATCTACAGGGACAGAGCAGCGACCGCGGAGACGACCAACGCAGACCTGCGAACGTGGCGCGGCCTGGATCGACTGCCGGTACGCGGCGCTTCGAAGGTGCTGAGCGTGGTGCTTTGGTCGGCGATGGCACTGAACCTGTTGAGATGCTTCGAGCTGGGAGTGCTGACGTGAGCCCGGATCTCTGCCCATTCAAGTTCGGGAAGCTCGCGGGCGGTGGACGTGCGCAGCCGGCGCCGCAGGGCTCGCCGTGATCGACTCGCTACGCCGAACGTGATCGAGACGCTCCCTTGGAGGGGCGGCTCTGCGTCATCGGCGATTTACTCACAGCCTCTGAGCTGGTCCCACTACGTGTTCCTGCTCGGCATCAAGGACGTCGGGGAGCGCAACTTCTACGAGATCGAAGCTGCTCAGCAGAATTGGACCCTTCGCGAGCTCAAGCGCCAGTTCGATGCCAGCCTCTACGAGCGACTGGCGCTGAGCCGCGATAAGAAGGGCGTTCGACGGTTGGCCCGAGATGGCCAAGTCGTGAGCGAACCGCGTGACGTGCTCAAGGAACCCCTGGTGCTCGAGTTCCTCGGGCTCGGCGAGGAATCGCGCTACTCGGAGTCCGAACTCGAGGCCGCCATCATCGGACGGATCGAGAGCTTTCTCTTGGAGCTCGGGAAGGGCTTCCTGTTCGAGGCCCGGCAGAGGCGTTTCACGTTCGACGGCGAGCACTTCTTCGTCGATCTCGTCTTCTACAACCGACTGCTGCGCTGCTACGTCCTGATCGACCTCAAGCTCGGACGGCTCACGCATCAGGACCTCGGGCAGATGCAGATGTACGTGAACTACTTCGACCGGCATGTCGCGGCGAAGGACGAGCGCGCGACGGTCGGCATCGTGCTGTGCAAGAAGAAGAACGAAGCCCTGGTGGAGATCACGCTGCCGCGCGGCGCGAACATCCACGCGCGGGAGTATCAGCTCTACCTGCCGAGCAAGGCCGTGCTGCGGCGCAAGCTGACGCAGTGGGCGGAGGAGGCTGGAGATCGGTAGGGGGGGCGAGGATCGAACCGGCCGGCCAAGGGATCGCGACGAGAGCCCGTCGACGGAACACAAAGCCTGTAACGTATCGTCGTCCGCGTGGAACCTGAGCGATGGACGCGAACGAGCTCGGTCGACTCTTCCAGCGCTTCCGCGAGCGCCACGACCTCGCCGCCCTGGCGTGCGTGTTCGACGCCTGCGCGGAGCGGCTCCTCGGGGTCGCACGCCACCTTGCGCGCGACGAAGCGAACGCGGAGGACCTCGTCCAGGCCACCTTCCTCGTCGCGATCGAGCAGGCCGAGCGCTTCGAGCGCGGGCGCGACTTCGAGGCCTGGCTGGTCGGCATCCTGACGAACAAGGCTCGGCAGATGCACGCGCGTGGAGCGCGTTCGCTCGACCCGGAGCGTTTGCCGCCGCGCTCCGTGGTCGACCCGGCGCAGGACGCCGTGCTCGCCGAATTCGTCGCGGAGCTCGACCGGGCGTTCGCACGCGTGCCGGAAACGTACCGAGCCGTGCTGCGCGAGCACCTTGCGAACGGTCGCTCGCCGGAGGAGATCGCGCGCCGACTCGATCGTGCGCCCGGGACCGTGCGCGTGCAGTTGCACCGTGGCCTCGCGCACCTGCGTCGCCTCTTGCCAGCGGGATTCGCGCTCGGGGTGCTCGCCACGACCGCGAAGGCGCGCGGGATCTCGGGAGTGCGCGAGGTCGTGTTGACCACGGCCAGGAACTCGGCGCCGGCCGCAGCGTCCACGGGTGTGCTCGCAGGGGTGTCACTGATGAACAAGAAGCTCGTGGCGCTGTGCGTGGTCGTCGTCGTGCTCGTCGGAGCCGGGCTGAACCGATACGCGTACGACGCTGTGCTACCTCGGGGGGACCATTGGGTCTGCCGTGAGAGCTTCCACCGAACGGTGTGCAGGAACGTCGAACTGGCCGAGCTGGGCGCGAAAGACAAGCGTGCTCGGCGCCGTGCGCGGCGCAACGCCATCCTGTGCACGCTCGAGAAACACGGCCTGGTCAGAAGAACCCGAGGCGGACGGCCATGGTCGCAGCCAAGATCGGAAAGTCAGGCGTGAACACCACACTGAAGAACCCGCCGGGTCCGGGTCAGGTCGACTACTTCGACGAGCTCCTCGCGCGCATCCGCGATATCCGTGCGAGCGAGCGGCGCGTCTACCTGCGCGTGCGCGAGCTCCTCTCGCTCGCGGCCGACTACTCGTCGAAGGACAAGGAGACCCACGCGTTCTTCCAAGTCGTCCAGAACAAGCTCCACTTCGCTGCGACGGGCAAGACCGCGCCCGAGTTGATCGCCGAACGCGCGAACGCGGACCTCCCGAACATGGGGCTCACGACGTGGAAGGGCGGCGCCGTGCGCAAGCACGACGTCACCGTCGCCAAGAATTCCCTGCGCCCGGAGGAGATCGACGAGCTCAACCGGATCTCGTCCTGTTCCTCGACTTCGCCGAGGACCAGGCGCGCCGGCGCAAGCAGGTCTTCCTGCGCGACTGGCGCGAGCGACTCGACGAGTTCCTGCGCTTCCACGAGCGCGGCGTGCTCGCGAGCGCCGGCGCCGTGACGCGCGAGGATGCGGACGCGATCGCCGAGGAAGCCTACGAGCACTTCGCCGAACGCCGTCGCGCCGAGCTCGAGGAGCAGGGCGAACTCGACGCGCTGCAGAGCCTCGAGGACGAAGCGAAGCGTCTGCGAAGGCCGCCCGGGGGCCCGCACGATCCGCCGCACACGTAGGGTCCTCGCAGAACGCTGCACGCACGAGAGCCGCTCCGCCGACGAGGTGTTCCACATGGCGGTGCCGTGGTTCGCGAACAGCCGGATGGAGCGCTTCCACGAGTCGCCTGCGTCGAAGCGCTACCACGCCCTCGCCGCCGCGGTCTGCTGACTTGTTCGCGGCTCATCGCCCCGCAGGGCCGACCCAAGCCCCTCGCCCGCGCCCGAGGACGCCCGGCCTCGGCCCGGTTAGACTGACAGCCATGGAGCAGCGCACGAACTGGCGCGAGCGCATCGTCGCGGACCCCAAGGTGCTGGTCGGGAAGCCGGTCATCCGGGACACGCGCATCAGCGTCGAACTCGTCCTCGATCTCCTCGGGCGCGGCTACACGATGGAGGACGTCCTCCGTCAGTACGAGCACCTGACGCTCGAGGACTTGCACGCCTGCCTCGCCTATGCCGCGGACGTCGTCTCGATGGAGCGCACGATTCGCAAGCCGGCATGACGCTCCGTCTGCTCGCGAACGAGAACTTCCCCGGCCCCGTCGTGCGCGAGCTGCGGCGGCGGGGGCATGACGTCGCCTGGGTCCTGGAGCTCGAGCCTGGCGCGTCCGACGAAGAGGTCTTGCATCGAGCCCAGTTCGAGCTTCGAACGGTCGTCACGTTCGACAAGGACTTCGGCATGCTCGCGTTTCGGGCAGGCTTGCCTGCTGCGTGCGGTGTCGTCCTATTGCGTCTCACCGGCCCGACCCCGGACATCGACAACGAGCGGGCTCTCGAGGCGGTGACGAGTCAGGAAGACTGGGCCGGTCGATTCGTCGTGATCGACGACACGCGCATTCGCATCCGCCCCTTGCCCTGACCTGAGCGCAATGGCTCGGCGTCGCTCTTCGAGCATGCGCGGGGACGTCCTGCGGGAAGTGGAGTCGGTGCATTTCTCTGGGCACGTCCCTCTCGAGCGCCACAGGTCGCAGAAGGACATCCTCGAGACGGTCGCGGGCGCGGAGCGCCACCGCCTGCACAGCTCGGGCTTCCTGATGATCGGCCTGCCGACGGAGACTCACGTGGAGCGCTGGGAGACGGTCGACATCCTGGCGCGGTCGCGCATCGGCCGCTTACGCACGACGTGGTTCTTCCCGTTCCCAGGGACGGACAGCTACCGCATGACGATCGAGGGCGGCTACTTGAAGCACGACCCCGCGGCGGACTTCACGACGTTCACCGACGGCAGTGCGCTCGACTTCGGCGCGGAGGAGAATCTGTTCATCGACAAGCTCGGCACGGTCATGCCGTGGTTCGTGAACAGCCGGATGGAGCGCTTTCACGACTCGCCCGCGTCGAAGCGGTACCACGCGCTCGTCGCCGACGTGCTGCGCATGACGCGCGACGAGTGGGAAGCCTTCAAGCCGCGTGTGAAGGACGTCGATCGCGAGCTCGCGAGCGCGTGCACGCAGGCGAACGAGCTCCACTACGCGATCCGCTACAATAAGTTCATGGGTGTGCGCTCGGACGACGACGGCGCCGAGGAGTCCGGCATCGAGTGGTCCACCGCTGCCGCAGAGCCGGTCGCCGAGCTGCGCGAAGCGGCGCTCGCCGCCGAATTGTGTTGAGCGCCGCGGAGCGCGCCTCGTAGGGCGCTCGATTCCGCTTCGCGGGCTCGTCCATCGGATTTCTCCGCGAGCCCCATTCGCTGCGTCCCAGGAGAAGCCACCGTCGTCCCCTGGAACACCCGAGGGATCGAGTGCGAAAGGCCCCACTTCAGGCAGGGCTCACACCAGCGAACCCGAACTGCGGTCACCGGGCGAGCCGGATGCTATCGTGGAACCTGGGACATCCGTCGAGATGACGGCCCCAACCTTCCACGACGAGGTTCACTCGATGCCGCTCTCGCGCCGCTTGCTGGTCCTCCTTGCGCTCTCCAGCTGCATCGCCGCACCCGGGAAGGCCTGGCAGGGTTCTCAGGTGCTGACGCTCGTCAGCGCCCCTCCGGGCCTTGCTGGTCCCAGCGACGACTCGACGGCGCCGACCCTCAACGGCGATGGCCGCATCGTTGCCTTCGAGAGCTTCTCCGCCGTGTTCGTTGCGAACGACACGAACTCGGCGCGTGACGTCTTCGTGCTCGACCGCTCGACCGGCGTGTACGAACGGGTCAGCGTCGGCCCCGCCGGACAGCAGTCGTCGAGCCCGTCACAGAGCCATCCCTGCTCGATCTCACCGGACGGGCGCTACGTGACGTTCGTCACGAGCTCCACCAACTTCTGGCCGCTCCCGTCGGGTGCTCAGAAGAACGTCTTCCTCCGGGATCGTGTCGCTGGCACGACGGAACTGGCCGCCCTCACCTCAGCTGGAACGCCGCTGAACCAGGGAGCCGAGTGGGGAGTCACCTCCGGCGACGGTCGGTTCGTCGCGTTCGGTTCGATGTTCAGCAACCTCGTCGTTCCGGGCGTTCCACAAAGCAGCACAGGACATGTCTATCTCCGGGATCGCTTGCTCGGCGCGACCACGGTCGTCGATCGCCCGATGGTCGGCGCGCAGTGGACGGGGACGAGTGTGGTCGTGGCGATCACGCCTGACGGCCGGTACGTCCTCGTGCGGACCACGTCGAGCACGCTGGTGCCGGGAGACACCAATGGTCGCGAAGACACCTATCTGTACGATCGAGTGCTCGACCAGCTCGAGCTTGCGAGCCTGACCGACGCGGGCGGCATCGGGGAGTACGACCAGCGTGCTGCAGGCGTGTCCGACGATGGCCGGTACGTCCTGTTCATCAGCGGATCGCCGGCCTTCGTCCCGGGTGGACCGAACCCCGTGGGTGGACGCTTCCGGGTCTTCGTTCGCGACCGCGTCACCCAGCGGACGACCTGTGTGTCTGTGAACACGGCGGGCGATCTGGCGGACAACCACTCCATCGATGCGCGCATCTCCGGCGACGGTCGCTTTGTCGTCTTCCTGAGCAGTGCGCGAAACCTCGCCCGCGACACGGACCCGTACTCCGACGTGTTCGTGCGCGACCTGTGGATGTCCACGACGACCCGCTTGAGCGTCGGCCCCAATGGAGAGCACCCCACGGTCGGGTACGAAGCTCCGTCCGTCAGTGGGGATGGACGTGCGTTCGGGTTCGCGGGCCAAGCCGGTTTCTTCAACGAGATGGGCAAGAGCGTCTATGTCGTCGCGCGCCGGAATGCAGTGACTCCACTGTGCTTTGCGGACTCCGAGCCGGATGCCGTGGGGCTTTGTCCATGTTCGAACCCGGGGGGAGCGCGTCGCGGTTGCGCGAACTCCAGCACCGCTGGCGCGGTGCTCGGCTGCTTCGGGAGCGTCGCGCCCGATCAGTTGCGCCTTACGGTGACGGGCCTTCCCGCGGGGAGCGTCGCGCTCTTCGTCCAGGGCGACGCCGTCGAGGCTAGTGGGGTGCCTTTCGGCGTCGGACTGCGGTGCGCAGGCGGCATCCTGCTCCGGCTCGCAGCTCGTTCCATTATGGGTTCCGGTGCGATGTTCCCCTCGCCGGGCGAGGGCACCATCCACGACACATCCTCAGGGCTCGGAGTTCCGCTCGGTGCCGGTACGGTGAGCACCTACCAAGTGCTCTATCGCGATCCGGGGACGACTGCATGCGGCATCCAACCCTGGAATGCGTCGAGCGCACTCCTCGTGACTTGGTGAATGTGCGCGTCGCGCTGGGATACCGTTTCAGGGCGATTGGTGCGCGCCCGTCAAGACAGGGTGCGATGAGTGACGGGCCGGACGTCAAGGAGCGAGGACGTGCTCCAGTGGAGTCCGAACGACGACCTCGCGGTGGATTCCGGCATCGAGTGGTCCACCGCCGCCGCGAAGCCCCCGTTCGATTCCAAGGGCGAACTGCGCGAAGTCGCGCTCGCGGCCGCGGCCGCCGAAGTGTGCAGAAGACGCGGGACCGTCGGTTGGGGCGAGGATCCGGGGCACCCTCGTCGTCGTGTTCTCCACACTCCGTACCATCCTCGGTCGCTGCTCGAAGTGGGGACGTCGGCACCTCCACGACGCCCCTCAGAGCATTCCGATCGCGGCAGGCCGCATCGCTCGGCGGCGCTCGACGCGCCGGGTATGTTGCGGTTCGCGTGAGCGACCAAACGCCGCCGCCGTCGAGCTTCGTCCTCTACCAGACCGAGGACGGGCGCACCCGCATCCAGTCCCGGTTCGAGGACCAGACGATCTGGCTGTCGCAGGCCCTGATCGCGGAGCTCTTCCAGACCACGCCCCAGAACGTGACCATGCACCTGCAGGCCATCTTCGAAGAGGGAGAGCTCGTCGAGGAGGCAACCTGTCAGGACTGCTTACAGGTTCGACGCGAGGGCCGCCGGGAGGTCGCCCCGTACGCTGCGCCACGACCGTCTCGCAGCCTCCTCGCCGCCGACGACTCGTCGAAGGACAAGGAGACCCAGGCCTTCTTCCAGATCGTCCAGAACAAGCTCCACGACGCTGCCTCGCTCACTCTCTCCGCGCGATGGATCTCGCACGCTCCCGCCGCCACAATCGCGGGATGATCGAGGACCCCTGCACGTGACCGACGACCCGCTCGAGCTCGCCTGGCGCGCGATCGAGGACGGAGCGTCGCTCTCCGAAGCCTGCGTCGCGGCGGGCGTCGAAGGCCGCGGCCGCGAGCGCTTGATCGGCGAGTTGCGCCGGATCCTCGCCGGCGAGGCGCGGCTCGAGCGTCTCCAGCCCGGCCTCGCGTCCGCGCGCGCTCGGCTCGCGGCGCTCGACGCGCTCGACGATCCCGCTCCGCGAACCGGCGGAGATCGGCGCGCTCCGTTCGACGCGCACGCGCTGCGAGCGCGCGAGGCCGAGCTCCTCTCGAGCGCGGATCCGGTGCTGCGGCTCGCGCAGCGCGGTTCCGTGTCGGACGCCGTGGCGGCGGCGCTCCACCGCACGCTCGGCGAAGGCGCGCAGGCCTTCCTCGACGCGAGCTGGCGCGGCGCCGGGCTGTGTCTGCGCGTGAACGTCGCGCGCACGACGCGCGACGAACTCGCGGAGCGACTGCGGAGCGAAGGCGTCGCGACGCGCCCGGGCGCGCTCTCTCCGTGGGCGCTGCGCGTCGTCGGCGACGGACCGCTCCCGCGCACGCGCGCGCAGGAGGAAGGGCTCTTCGAGGTCCAGGACGAAGCGAGCCAGCTCGTGGCGCTCGTCGTCGATCCGCTCCCCGGCGCTCCCACCGTCGACGTGTGCGCGGGAGCGGGCGGAAAGACGCTCGCGTTGTGCGCGCGGCTCGGCAAGAAGGGCCGCGTGGTGGCGCTCGACGTGAGTCGGCGTCGTCTGCGCGAATTGCGCTCACGCGCGGCGCGAGCGCAGGCCTTCAACCTGCTCGTGCACGAGATGCCGCGCGCGGGGGCCGAGCTCCCGGCGCCGCTGTGTCCGCTCGTGGGCCGCGCCGCGCGCGTGCTCGTCGATGCGCCGTGCAGCGGGCTCGGCGTCCTCGCGCGCAAGCCGGACCTCGCGCGGCGGGTCGATCTCGACGTGCTGCGCCGACTGCCCGAACAGCAGCTCGAGATCGCGCGCGGCGCGCTCTCCTGGCTGCGGCCCGATGGGCGGTTGATCTACGCGACGTGCACGCCGCTCCGCGAGGAGAACGAGGGCGTCGTCGAGCGGCTGTGCGCGGAAGAGGGAATCGAGGCGCTGCCGATGAGCGCGTGGCTGCCCGCGGAGCTCCACGCGCTCGCTCCCGATCGCTCGAGCACGGTGCTCCGTCTCCTGCCGCACGTGCACGGGACGGACGCGTTCACGGTGCACGTCCTGCGCCGGCGGTCGAGTCGAACGGAACCGCGCGCGACGTGAGCGGATCCCAGGCCTCGCGAGGCGGGCTCGGGGCGGGGGACGAAGGCGCTCCGGGCATCGTCGCCCGTATTCCCCAGCGCAGCGGTCGAAGGCTCACGGTCGAGGCGTTCTCCGAGGAGCTTCGTCGGCCGGCTCGGTCCGAGAGCTGCGCGTCCGGCGCGCTCAAGCGTAGCGGAACGCTCCGACGAAGCTCTCGAGCTCCTGCGAGAGGTGCGCCAGCGAGTCGGCGGCGTTGCGCACCTGCTCGGCGCCCGCCGAGGCGCTTTGCGCGCTGTTCGCGACGTCCGCGATGCCCTGGTCGATCCCGACGGCTCCCTGAGCTGCCTCCGCGACGTCCGCACCGATCGCGACGCTGGTCGAGACCTGCTCGCCGATCGAGCTGCCGACCGCGGCCTGCAGTTCGACGATGCGGTCGATCACGCCGGCGATTCCGGTGATCGCCTCGACGGCGCTCGCGGCGTCCTGGCGGATCGCCTCGATGCGCCGCTGAATGTCACCTGTCGCCTGGGCTGTCTGGCGCGCGAGCTCCTTGACCTCGTGGGCGACGACGGCGAAACCCTTGCCGCTCTCGCCCGCTCGCGCGGCCTCGATCGTGGCGTTGAGCGCGAGCAGATTCGTCTGCTCCGCGATGCCCGTGATCAGCTCGACGACCTTGCGGATCTCGCTCGAGCTCGAGCTCAGCGATTGCACGGTAGCGTCCGTACGCCGCGCGGCCTCCGAGGCCTCGATACCGACGCGGCGGCCTTCTTCGATGCGCGCAGCGGTCTCGGAGAGCCGCTGATGGAGCGTTTGCGAGACGTCGGCGACGCGCTCCATCCGTGCGGCGAGTTCGCGCGCCGAGGTCGAAACGAAGCGCGCACGGTCGGAGCTGTGCTGCGCGGACTGCGTCATCGAGCGGCTGACGCTCGCGCAGGTGTCCGAGGAACCCGAGAGTGCGCGCGACGTGCTCGCGATGCGCTCGATGCCGACGCACAGGTCCGCCAGGAGCTGTTGCAGTCCCTCGCCGATGCGTCCGACGCCATCTGTGCCGCTGATCTCGACCTGTTGCTTGAGTTGGCCTTCCGCCGCGCGGCCGACGATCTCGAGCAAGCGCTCGACGCGGCGCTCGAGTTCGAGCGCGTGCTCGCGCTCCTCGTCGGCCTCCGCCAGACGCTTCTCGGCCAGCGCCCGCTCCCGCTCGCGCCGCTCGCGCTCCTCTTCGACCGCGGCGCGCTCGGCCGCGGCGCGCTCGACGGCCGCGAAGGCCGAGTTGAGCGCCAGGCCGATGCGCTGCATCTGCGCATCCGCGAGCCCGGGCGCGCGCCGGGAGAAATCGCCGCGCTCGGCGGCGTGGACGACATCGAGCAGTTGCTCGATCTGTGCCTTCAGCTCCCGCGCGTGCCGGGCCTCGCGCTCGTTGACCTCGCGCTCGTGCGCGCGGGACACTTCGAGTGACTCGAAGGCCTGGTCGAGGGCGCGCGCGATCCGAGCGAGGCCGTCGGTTCCCGCGCTCCGGAAGCGCCGCGTGAAGTCACCCGACTCGATCGCGCTGACGACGGGAAGGAACGCCTCGATCTGCGCCTCGAGTTCGCGCGCGCGGTGCGCCTCGGCCTCGGCCGCTTCGCGCTGGCGTCGCTGGGCGGCTTCGAGCTCGCTCGTGCGCTCCAGCACGCGCGTCTCGAGCGAAGCGTTCTGCTGCTCGACCTGGGCGCGGTGGCGACGCGCGGAGTGGAAGAACCCGAACAGGCCTCCCGTCACCAGCAGGGAGAGCAGGAGGCCGCAGAGCGCGAACTGTCGTGCGGCGCGCATCTCGGCGGAGCCGACGAGTTCGGCCTGCGTCCGTCCAGCCCACAAGCGCCAGCTCGCGCCTTCGTCGCGCACGGGGAGCTCGACCGTCTCCGACCAAGCCAGGGAGGGATCCGGCTCGCCGGCTCGCACGCGTGCGAGGCTCGACTTCCACGTGTCCTCCTGGTTCGCGCCCGCGACGTAGGCGTGCGTCGGGCAAGCGAGGGCGTAGCTGCCGTCGGGTAGCAGATCGCGCAGCGCGTGTGTCAGGATCACGCCGCTGATGCAGCCCTTGAGCTTCCCGTCCGTCCCGAAGAACGGCACGGAGTAGACGAGCCCCGAACGGTCGGAGTCGTCGGCCTTGGCGGGCGAGTAACGCGAGTTGTCGCACGTCACGACCTCGCGGCCGCAAAGCGCGGGGAAGTCCAGCCCACTCACCGTGCCTTCGTCCGGGCAGTGCTCGCGCAGCCAGGCGAGCTGCTCCTTCATCAACCGGTACTCGAAGATCTCGATCTCTTCGACCTTGGGCTCGGAGGACTGCACGCTCTGCTCTTCGTCCGCATGTCGCCCGACGATCAGCTCGTCGTACGTGATGATCGGCGCGCCCGGCTGGCCCGTGGCCGGGTCGATCGCGTCGGGATCGAGGTCGAGCGGGACGATGTAGACCTCGCTCATCGCGACGTTCACCGCGAGGTTGTTGTAGATCTCCTGCACGCTCGTGCGCGCGTCGGCGTCGAAGTGTTCGCCGCGTCGATCGATGTCGCGCACTCCGGGGAGTCGCGCGATCGTGCGCAGGCCTTGGTAGAGCTGCGTGAAGGCGCCCTCGACGCCGCCTCCGACCTGCCTGGCGCGTGCTTGCGCGTCCGCCACGAAGTGCTCCCGCGCCATGGACGAGTCGGAGCGGTACTTGAATCCGACTCCCGCGACCAGGACGGGAAACAGAGCGAGGATCCACCAGGGGCGGTGGACGGCGACGGTCGAGTTGGACATGGTGGTTCCGCGGGGAGAACGGGCGGCGACACGGGTGGTATCGAAGCCCCGCTGGGTACCCCTGAGCCCAACTCCGTTCCGATGCGTCTCCCTCGAATGCCGGTGCCCGAATTGGGTCGCACCATTACGTAGAGTGCGGATCGCGCGCTCCGACCCGGTCGAGGGGACTGGAACCCACGCTCGGAGTCCGCGGCTTCGCCGGATTCCCCGAGTGCAGCTCCGATTTGTGGGCGTCGGACCTGCGCTCGTCACGAGGTCGCGTCGCCCGCCGCGAAGTCGGGGCCCTCTCCGTTTCGAGTTCCGGCCGATCCGCGGGGTGGCGCGGCTCAGACGCCTCCGCGGACTCTCCCGCGCATCACGCTCCGCCGGCGTGCGTGAGCGTCCCGAGGCGCACGCGATCGCCGACGATCGCCGTCGTCCGTCCGCCGCGCGCGAACGAGAGCTTCCAACCGCGGCGTTCGACGAGCGGCGCGATCACGCGGCGTTCTTCGTCGCTCGTCGCGAGCAGACAACGCGGCGCGGCGCGGTCGAGCAGCTCCTCGACGAGCGCGTCGGCGCGCGCGCGATCCTCTTCGAGCACGCCGCGGCCCGTCGCGAGCGGTCCGCCCGTTCGGCGGTAGAGCGCGTCGTGCAGCGCGGGGAACGCGTCGGGGTCGGTGAGCACGCTGACCATCCACAAATGGTCGCAGCTCGCGGGCTCGATCGTCGAGAGAGCGCGCGCGCTCGGCGCGGGGAGCTCGACGCCGACCTTCGCGCTCACGACCGCGAGCGCGCGCCGCAGCTCCTTCGTCGCCGGACCGTCGAGGTTGAGCCACTCGACGCGCCGGCCGAGCAGGAGGTGCTCCGACAGGATCACCGGGAGCTCCGCGACGTCCGCGCCGAGGTACACGCTCCGCCCGGGCCGCTCCTCGAGCTCCTGCGCGACGTCCTCGGCGAAGCGGAGGCCCGTGTCGAGCGTGTGCTCGCGCAACTCGTCGTCGAAGAACGTGGCACCGTCGCCCTCGCAGTAGCTCTGCCCGAGGAGCTCCCAGTCGAGCTCGAGGTCGAGCGCACCGAGCGCCGCGCCGAAGGTGCGGAGGGTGTCGTCCATCCGCGCCACCTTAAGGCTCCATGGCGCGATCCGGCACGGGAAGTTCGACGGAGTACGCCGGGATGCAGGAACCGCCGAGCGCGGCGACCGTCCGGAAGGCTCGCGCCGGTCGCGGCTCCGATGGTGTTCCTCGGCAGTCCCTCTAGAGTAGGTCCATGACGATTCCCGGTCCGTCGGACGATGCCGTGCAGGTGCGGAGCCGAGCCGCACGTCGTCGCGCGCTCGCGTTCGGCGTGCTCGGCGCGCGCCGACCTGGCGGCGTCGAGACCTTCACGAACCCGTGGTTCGGAGTCGAGAGCGACGCGCT